>JBGAND010000014.1:0-126897 GCA_044222485.1 Phycisphaerales bacterium
TCCCCGCTCCCACCGCCAGCACCACCGGCACCCCGCACGCAAATCCCCACATCGCCGGCTTCCACGCGCGCGGGTCCCGCGACAACACGCAATACGCCCCCGCCAGCCCAATCACCGCCGCGGCCAAAACCCGCAGCCCCAACACCGGAGTAATCGAGTACCCCCCCACCGTCCGGTTCGCGCTCAACCACCCCATCGCCGAAGCCATCAAAACCGTCCCCGCCACGCAAGCCAGCGCCAACCCCGGCCCCTCCGAAAATCGGCCCCGCCCAAACAACACTCCCAACACCCCTGCCACCGCCACCACCGCCTCAAATCCCACCATCAACCAAGAAGGCTTCTGCCCCGGCGCGATGTACCCCACCCCGGCCCCCGCGGCGATCAACCCCAGCGCGCTCACCAGCACCAGCCCGCTCACCACAAGCGTCAGCACTCGGACAAACCCCGGAACAGCAGGCAGTGACTTGGATTCAGCCAGGACCAGACTCCTTGTGCCCTCTACGCCCCCCAAACAGGCCCAGTTCATCGGCAGAATAGACCCCCCACGGCAGATCCGCCCCTTTCCACTTATATCAGTGAAGCCCACCCCCCTTCCGACCGATCAAAGAGGGTGCCCGTTCTTGCGCGGCCCGGCATCCGGCTTGCGTATCCAGGAACCCATTGTGCCCCAGACGCAGCAAATCAGCAGAGAAACGGTCCTGCCTTTCCGGCGATTCCTCGCCGCATGGGCTCAGGATTGCCTCTCTCTGCGCCGCCGCGGCCTGGACACACCCACCCGGCGCACCTGCTCCGGCCTCAGCCTCGCCACCGGCAACCCCGGTTCCACAGTGCTTGAGCGCCCGACAGAGAACCGGTCGATGATCGAATGGAAGCCCGCGGTGTCCTCTGCCCGGGCCTAGGAGCACGGAATGGGCACCATCACGAGCGGTACCGGCATTTTCAGCGGTATCGATACCGCCAGTCTTATTAATCAGTTGATCGCGGCCGAGTCCGGGCCCAAAACCCTGGCCCAAAAGCGCATCCTCCAGCTCCAAGGCCTCCAGGCCGCGTACCTGGATCTCAACGCCAAGCTCGGCGCGGTCAAGGGCGCTGCGCAAACCCTGCGCACCGGCAACGTCTTCCAATCCAACAAAGCCGCCAGCACCGACGAGGATGTCCTCAGCGCCACCGCCTCCACCACAGCCACCCCCGGCAGCTATTCCTTCATCGTGGACCGCTTGGTCTCGACCCAGCAGTTCCTCTCCCGAGGCTTTGCCAGTTCCACCTCCGGCGGCCTCAACGCCACCAGCTTCACCTTCGAATCCGCCGACGGCCGTCTCGACCGCGATACCAACCTCGCCTCCCTCAACGGCGGCGCCGGCGTCTCCCGCGGCAAGATCGTCATCAGCGATGCCGCCAGCCACACCGCAACCGTGGACCTGTCCAAGGCCGCGACCGTCAACGATGTCCTGGATGCGCTCAACGCCGCTGGCGGCGGCCTGAACCTTTCCGCCAAAGTTCAGGATGGCAAGTTCGTCATCACCAGCGGCAACAACTCCAACCTCACCATCGCCGACGCCTACGGCTATCAGACCGCTGAGAGCCTCGGCATCGCCGCGACGGGCACGAGCTCGACGGTCACCGGCTCCACCGTCTACTCCCTCAGCGCCGACTCGGCCCTGGGCGCGCTCAACGATGGCAACGGCATCTTCATCAACAGCCAGACCGGATCGGCGCGATATGACTTCACAATCAACGTTGGCGGCACCGCCGTCAACATCAACATCGGTGACCTCTACGCGGTCGATGGCTCGGTCTCCGAATCCGCCCCCACCACCGTCGGCGGCGTCCTCAAAAGAATCAACGACCAACTCGCGGCCTCCCTGGGCAACACCCACGCCGCGGCCGCCATCGGCTCTGATGGTGTCAGCCTCGCCATCACCGACTCCGAAAACCGCACGATCGAGGTCGCCGAGAACGCCGTCGCCGGCACCAACACCGCCAAAGAACTCGGAATCCTCACTTCCGCGCCGGCGGTCGGCACGGTGACCGGCAAGAAGATCCTCGCCGGCATGAACTCGACTCTCGCATCGTCGCTCAACGGCGGCTCGGGCATCTCCGGCGATGGCCAGATCACCATCACTGGCCGCGACGGTGTCGCCCGCAGCGTCACGATCGATACCACCGGCTCCGTCGGCGACATTCTCGCGGCCCTCAACTCCGCGGGCACCACCCACTTCAAGGCCGCGCTCAACTCCAAGGGCACCGGCATCACCATCACGGATACCACCGGAGGCGTCAGCAACCTCATCATCACTGGCGACACCGCGACCTCCCTGGGCATCGCCACCGACGTCGCCGGCGTCGCGGCCACCACCGTCACCGGCACCAACCTCCAGCATCAGTACATCACCGAGGGCACGACGCTCGCCTCCCTCCGCAACGGCGCGGGCATCGGCACCGGCGAGTTCCGCATCACCGACTCCACCGGCGCCACAGCCCTGATCTCCATCAAGGAAGCCGACAAGACCCTCGACGATGTGATCCGCAACATCAACAGCCGCGGCACCCGAATCAAGGCCAAAATCAACGACCACGGCGACGGCATGGTTCTTTACGAGGACCCCTCCGGCGCCGGCACTCTGAAGATCAAGGTCGAGAACACAACCGGCACCGCTGCCACCAACCTGAACATCGCCGGCGAAGCCACCGGCACGGGCACCGACAACTACATCGACGGCTCTTTCGAACGCAAGGTCACCTTCGCCGCGACCGACACGCTCTCGCAGGTCGCCACCAAGATCAACACCGCGGGTGTGGGCGTGCAGGCTTCGGTCATCACGGATGGCTCGGGCAGCACACCGTTCCGCCTGAGCCTGAGCGCCAAGACCACCGGCTCCGACGGCCGCTTCACGATCGACACGGGTGACTTTGACCTGGGCGTCACCCAGCTGGATGCCGGCAACGATGCCAAGGTGTTCTTCGGATCTAGCGACCCGGCCCGCGCGGTACTCCTCTCCAGCAGCAAGAACACGCTGGACAACGTGATCCAGGGTGTGTCTATCGATCTCAAAACCGTGAGCGCCGACGCGGTTACGCTGTCGATCACGCGGGATACCAAGGCGATCGAGGATGGCGTCGAGACGTTCATCAAGACCTTTAATGACATGGTCTCGCGGATCAAGACGCAGACCGGTTACGACGCTGACTCGAACACCAAGGGCACGCTGCTGGGCGATTCGACGACTGAATCGCTGCGGCAAAACCTGTTCAACGCGATCCAGAGCCAGGGCCAGGGTGTCACCAGCCAGTTCCAGAGCCTTCTCGATGTCGGCCTCAAGGTCGGCCAGGGCGGCCAGCTCACGCTCGATCACGACCGCCTCCGTTCGGCGCTCGAGGCGGACCCACAGGGTGTTGCGGACCTCTTTACTGCACGCGTCCTGAAAACCTCAACCAGTTCGACCGTTAACGGTGATCCCAACATCACGGTCTCCAATCCCAACGCCACGCAAGAGTTCACCTCTTTGGGCGTCATCGCCAAAATTGAGGAACTCGCCAACCGGTACCTCAACTCTGTGGATGGAACGCTCACCAAACGCACCCAGACCGTCAAAGACCAGATCACCGCGCAAAATAAGCGGATCACCGACTTCAACGCCCAACTCGAGGCCAAACGCGGCATCCTCCAGCAGCAGTTCCTGGCCATGGAAGAGGCCATCGGCCGCCTCAAGACCCAGAGCAGCGCCCTGGGCAACCTCGGCTAATCCCCCATTCCTGGCCATTGCCGACTCCCCCCCCTCCTTCCCATAAAGTCGCCCCCCCCGTCGTCCGATCCAGATTTCCATGACCGTCGATGCATCTCCTGCCAATGCCTATCTCCGAACCAAGGTGCTGACCGCCAGCCCCGAGGAACTCCGTCTCATGCTCCTGGATGGGGCGATCAAGTTCGCCAACCAGGGGCGCGAGGGCATGGCCAACCGGAACTACGAGGCGTCGTTCAACGGCATTTCGCAGTGCCGCAACATCGTGCTGGAGTTGCTTACGACGATCAAGCCGGAGTTTGATCCGGAACTTTGCGATCGCGTCAAGTCTCTCTACACCTTCTTGTACACGCAGCTTGTTGAGTCGAGCATGGAGAAGAATCTCACCAAGCTCGACAACGTCATCAAGCTCCTGCAGTACGAGCGGGAGACTTGGGTGATGCTCATGGACAAGCTGGCGGAAGAGCGCGGGCTTAAGCCGGCGGCGACGGAGCCGCCGAAGAAGCCGACGCTTAGCTTGCAGGCGTGAGCGCCATACGGCGCGCGTTAGTCATTGCTGCGTTGGTTGCAACTGCGAGAAAGTGCGTCCGCCGTGCCGACACGGCACGGCTCGCTTTTCGTTAACGCCGCCTATTAACTTGAATCTGGGATTGCGTTGAGGCGTTCTATGTGCCAGAGGGCGTTGTCGTTTTTGGCTAGTTTCAGGTGGTACTTGGAGTTGGGGCGGTTTTGGTGTTTGAGAGAGATGGTGTAGGAGGCGGTGGTTGGGCTGGTGGGGCCGCTGGGGTCTTGGAAGGCGGCTTCGAGGGCGGGATCGAGCGCGGCCGCTCTGATGAAGTCGATGATGTCGGCGGGGTTTTTGGGGAGGGGTTGGTCGAGGAACTTGGTGTTGCGTGTGGAGAAGCCCAGGAGGGTGGCGGCGTTGTCACGCGATTTGAGATCGCGGAGGGCGTCGCGGATGGATTCGGCGATGGTGTCGGGAGGAGAGGAGGGCGTGATGGGGGGAACAGGTGAAGTTGTGATCGGGGGAGATGGTGAGTTGGCGACAGCTGGCGCGGCGTTGGGAGGCGTTGTGGTTCGTTTGGATTCGCGCGGAAGGTCTGGAGTAGATGCCGCGGTGTTTGCCGAGTTTGTCCGTGGAGATGAAGTGTGATTTGAAGAAGGCGTCGCGGAGTTTCGCCCCACCTGAGAACGCGTCTCGGAAGTTGGGCCGCGGAGGAGTTGGGTGGCGGCGAGGCGTTTTTCTTTGAGGTTGGTGGTGGTGTTGGCGACGTGTTCGAGGGCGTTGATAGCGGCGAAGCGGGATTGGAGGGCGCGGAGGGAGAGGGATTGCTCGATCAAGGCGCGGAGGGCGGTTACTTGGGTTTGGAGGGAATCGGATTGGGTGAAGGCGAGGAGTTCGGCGGGGGAGAGGGACTCTTGCTGGGCGAGCTTGGTGAGGTCGAAGCCGGTGGCGAGGTAGGCCGCGAGGAGGTGGGATTCGCGCGGGGTGGGGTCGGGGCAGGCGGGGGGTTGATCTGGGGCGGAAATCACGATGTTTGGAATATACTTGGTATTCTTGGGGGTGTCAAGGGAAAAAGAAGGGTTGTGTTAGGATTTTTGGCAACTTGCAAGGGGAGCCTTGGCCGATTGATACACTAGTCTTAGACTAGTCGTATTGGAGTTTCGGCATGGCTGAATCACGTGACAACTTGATGGGGGCGTACGAGGCCAAGACTCATTTTTCGGAGTTGCTGGAGCGTGTGGCCGCGGGGGAGGAAGTGACGATTACGCGGCACGGATCGCCTGTGGCGCGGATGGTTCCGGTGAAGGGGACTTCGACGCAGCAGGAGAGGCGCAGCGCGATTGAGGCGATGCGGGCGTTGTCGCGCGGGTTGAGGTTGAACGGGGAGCGCGTGAAGGACTTGAAAGCGGAGGGGCGGCGATGAGCGCCGCGTTCATCATCGATTGCTCGATGGCGATGTCGTGGTGCTTTGCTGATGAGGCGACGGAGGCGACTCTGCGCGTTCAGGATCGGCTTGCGTCGGAATCGGTGCTGGTGCCTTCGCTTTGGTTTCTTGAAGTGGCGAACGTGCTGGCGATGGCGGAGAAGAAGAAGCGGATCAAGGCGGAGCAATCGGCGGAGTTTGTAAAGCTGCTGGGGGCGTTTGAGATTGAGGTGGATTCGGAGGGGCCGGGGAGAGCGTTTGGATCGTTAATGCTGTTGTGTCGCGAGCATGGGTTGACGGTGTATGACGCGGTGTATGTGGATTTGGCGGTAAGGCGGCGGCTGGCGATTGCGACGCTGGATGAGGAGATTCGGGTGGCGGCGGGGAAAGTTGGGGTGGAGGTTTTGGGGGCCGGCAAGTAGGCGAGCGAATTCGGGAAGCGCAGGAGGCGAGTAGGTGCGTCCGCCGTGCCGACACGGCACGGCTCGCTGGTGGGGTGATCGATGGGGCGGCGGTCGGGTGTGGGTTACTTTGGGCCCCTGCGGGGTCCGGAGATAAGAAGGACCGCTCGCAGGGGCGTTGCCCCTGCCTTTCGACTGCGAGTCCTGCGGGCTCAAGAACTGGCGGCCGGGATAGTGGTCACCGGGACCAAGCCGCACTCGGGGCAGGGTGTATCGGTTGAGAGTCCGCTCCGGTCGTATGCGCAGTTGGGGCAGCCGCCGCGGCGGTGGCGGAGCCATTTTCGGGTGCGGTTGATCCCCCACCATGCGGCGAGCCAGGGGAGTGCGTAGAGCGTGGTGTTTACCGCGAAGCCGGGCCAGATGGGGAGGAGTGCTAGTCGTCGCTGGCGAAAGAGCTTGGGGTTTTGGTATGGAAGGCCGCGCTGCATGGTGCTCAGACCGGGTGAGGTTGAACCGGTCGCGGGCGGAAGGTCGTGATACACCATCGCGAGCATCGGCCAGCCGGAAGCGACGGATTCGAAGTGAACTGGCGTGGCAAGATTCGCCTTGGAGAGAACCGTTGGTGAAAGAGCCCACGTCGGTGCATCCGTCCGTTGTGAATGGTCGTGCGGACTCGCATTCTGCGCAATCGCCACCGCGGTCAGAAGCCTTGCATCCGTCTGGTTTCCGGCCAGAGCACCCACGCAACGGCTGCTTCCCGGGTATTCGGCAACGGACGTTACTAACCAAGTCGTGGCCAGCTTTTCACTCGCGATCCTGGTCCATACCTCTGATTGCGGATGCAGCGCGCACCACCATGAAACGAGCACATTCGCGGCCGCGCCGATTATCAGCGCGCCGGCAATCGCAAGTGCATGTTTGGGTTTCACGTCGAACCTACGCCGCGGCGGCGAGTGAAGTTCATCCAACGAGTTGGGCGGCTAGGTTGTCGAAGACGAACAGGCCGGAGACGTTGGAGTCGAACTGACGTTCGGCTTCGCGGACCTGGTCGATGGCTGCCAGGTCTCGCACCGTTACACGCTCTTCGGCCTTGCCGGCGCCCGCTCGGAGGCGGCCTCGGAAGTGGTCGGCGAGGAGGCGGAACATGAGTCTGGCCGCGGCCTTGTTTGCGGCATCTTTGCTGGCGTTGTCATTGCCGGGGCGATCGACCCAGGCCTGGGCCCACTCGTCGATCAGCTTGGCGATCGCGGGGCCGAGATCGATGGGGAACTTGCCGTGGTCGAGTTCGGCGAGCATGGGGCCGAGGGTGGTGTGCCAGGCGGGCAGGCCGGTTTCGAGCGCGAGTCGCGCGATTCCTGGGGAGCCGTCGGCGTAGGACATCAGCCATGCGTTCACGCTGGCGTTCATGCCGACGAGGTCAACGCCGGCCGCGGAGAGGCACTTCTTCATTTCCTTTTCGCCCAGCGGGGCGAAGGCGACGGGCTGGGAGCGGCTGCGGATGGTGGGCAGGAGCTTCTCGGGGTTTGCGGTGACGAGGATGATGACGGAGCCGACGGGGGGCTCTTCGAGTGTTTTGAGGAGCGTGTTTTGGCCGCGGGTGTCGATCAGTTCGGCTTCGTCGATGATGAAGACCTTGGAGGCCATGGCGGCAGCGCCGGCAGAGCGTGTGCGGGAGGCGGGCTCGATTAGGAATTCTTCGAGGACTTCCTTGGCGATGTTGCGCTGCTTGGAATCGCGGATCTGGGGTTCGCGGCTGATGGCGGCGAGCTCTTTGGTGACAATGTGGAGGTCGGGGTGTGTGCCGGCGGCGAGGAGTTTGGCGGCCGCGGAGTCGGGATCGGGCTCGATTTCGCCGCCGAGGGTTTTGGTTGATGAGGCGTCGAGGATGATCGCGGCGAAGGCGAGGGCGGTGGTGAATTTTCCGATGCCGGGCGGGCCGTGGAAGACCCAGGCGTGGTGGATGCGGCCGGCGTTGATGGAAGTGCGGAGCGAGGCGATGGCGCGGTCCTGGCCGATGACGGCGTTCAGGCTGATGGGGGCGCGGACGGGGATTGAGATTGCTTTGCGGTCGGGTTTGAGCTCGACCTCGCGCGGGGCCTTGGGCTTGCGCTTGGGTTTGGTGTCGGAGGCGGGTTTGGAAGGCTTCTTGGCCACGGGGAGAGGATAGCGAGTGAGACGAAAGGCATCTTGTCCGCATGGCTGAAGCCGGTATCCGAGTAAGCCCGTTGAAACGGGCTGAAATCAGATACACGGGGTGGAGGAAGGTGCCGGTCGCGTTACCACGGCTGAAGCCGTGGCCTACTAGCGGGCAAGGCCGTTGAAACGGCCTGAAAACCGAGACAATCAGTGCGTGAGGTGGGGAGAACGTTCAAGGGGCTAGGACTTGGACGCTTCGCCCGCGCCGTTGGTGGGGACGCACGGGCGTTCAAGCCTGGGTGATTGGAGTCCGTGGTTACGGGTATTCGACGGCTTGAAAGCCCGTGGCACGCCTCAGATTACTCATCGTCGTAGGTGCCGAAGTCTTCGTTGCGTTTGCGCATTTCGCGGATGTGGAGCTTGAGGCTTTGGATCTCGAGCTCGGTTTTTTGCATCATGAGCTTGTGGTAGTCCTCGTGGTTGTCGCGCATGTGGCGGTCGCGTTCGACGTTGTCGAACTGGGCCTGGAGGAGCTTGGTTTCGAGGGTGAGCTTGGCGGTTTGGAGGTCGTTGAGGGCGACGTGCTGGGCGTAGGCCTTGCCGTCGCGGTCTTTTTGGACTTGTTCGACGCGGTTGCGGTCTTGGTAGGCGGCGAGTTCGCGTTCGCGGATCTGTTCGACACGGGCCCGGTCGCGACGCCAGAAGACTATTACCACGCTCGCGACTATGGCCAGAGTTACCCCGAGCCCAATCAGGGTCTCAATCCCCGGTTGATTCGGCACTGAGCCTGCGGCGATCAAAATGGAACAGAACATCAGGAGTTCCGGAGCTTGTTGAGTGCGTTGAGCGCGGCGACCTTGTAGCACTCTGCCAGGGTCGGGTAATTGAAGACCGTGTTGACGAAGTATTCCACCGTGCCTTTGTGGGCCATGACGGCCTGGCCGATGTGGACCAGCTCGGTGGCGCCGGTGCCGATGATGTGGACGCCGAGGATCGCGTGGGTGTCCTGGTGGATCAGGAGCTTGAGCATGCCGATTTCGTCGCCGATGAGTTGGCCGCGGGCGATTTCTTTGTACTGGGCGATGCCGGATTCGTAGGGGATGCCTTCTTTGGTGAGGCGTTCTTCGGTCCAGCCGACCATGGAGATTTCGGGGACGGAGTAGATGCCGTAGGGGAGGAGGTCCACGTTCATTGTGGCCTGCTCGCCACTCATGTGGCACGCGGCGGCGCGGCCTTGTTCCATGGAGGTGGAGGCCAGCGAGGGGAAGCCGATTACGTCGCCGCAGGCGTAGATGTGCGGGACGACGGTCTGGTAGTGCTCGTTGACCTTGATGCGGCCGCGGTCATCGGCGGAGAGGCCGGCCGCGGCGAGGTTGAGTTCATCGGTGCAGCCTTGGCGGCCAACGGCATAAAGGAGGCAGTCGGAGCGAAGGGTCTTGCCGCTTTCGAGCATGGCTTCGACGAGTTCGCCGTTGCTGGCGCGGG
The DNA here is from genome assembly GCA_044222485.1 of Phycisphaerales bacterium. Classification (GTDB taxonomy): domain Bacteria; phylum Planctomycetota; class Phycisphaerae; order Phycisphaerales; family UBA1924; genus JAHBXE01. The sequence continues at coordinate 9,691 of JBGAND010000014.1, forward strand.
CGCCCTTGGGGGGCTCGATCATGGAGATCTTGATGACCTTCTCGCCGAGGCGCAGTGTCGTGCCGCCTTGCCGCATGTGGTATTGGAGGGCCTCGGTCAACTCGGCATCGACGAAGTCGAGGATGCGGCTGCGGCCTTCAAGCAGGGTGACGCGCACACCCATGGCGGAGAGCATTGAGGCGTATTCGGTGCCGATGACGCCGCCGCCAACGACGAGCATGGTGCGGGGCAGGGCGGGGAGGTGGAGCAGTTCGTCGGAGGTGATGACGTGCTGGCCGTCGAGGGGGACGTTGGGCGGCTTGGCGGGGCGGGTGCCCACGGCGATGAGAAAGAAGTCGGCGGAGATGAGTTCGGTGCTGTGGACACCTTTGACCTCGACGGTCTTGGCATCTTTGAAGCTGCCCGTGCCGCCGAAGAGGGAGACGCCGTTGGAGGCGAAGTGGCCGCGGATGATGTCGATTTCGGCCTTGATGACGCCGTTGCAGGAGGCCATGAGGTTGGAGAAGGTGGCGTTGCGGGCGGCGCGGACGTCGGCCTCCTGGGGCATGGCGGACTGGCGGCCGATGAGGCGCAGGATGGCTTCGCGCAGGGCCTTGCTGGGGATGGTGCCGGTGTTGACCGAGACGCCGCCGACGACCTCTTTGCGTTCAATGACGCAGACGGACTTGCCGAGCTTGGCGGCCTGGATGGCGGCTTTTTGGCCGCCGGGGCCGCTACCGATGATGCAGAGGTCGAACTTGCGCATAGTGGTGTTTATATCGGCAGATGGGGAGGGGTTGCGTGGGAGAACATTGGGTGTTGGACGGGGGTTTATCAGAATTGGGAGGGATTCGCGGTGAGTCTCTCAAACACGACAGTCTCGCGCGGCCGCCTTAGACTTCCCCCCTATGGCAAGCACCCCCCCCACCGCAGATCAGGTCCGGCAGACGTTTGTTGAGTTCTTTGCGAAGCAGCATGCGCACACGTTTGTGGCCAGCTCTCCGTGCGTGCCGGTGGATGACCCGACGCTGCTGTTTACCAACGCGGGGATGAACCAGTTCAAGCCGATTTTCCTGGGGCAGGCGGACCCGTCTACACCCATGGGGAAGTGGAAGAGGGCGGTGAATACGCAGAAGTGCATTCGGGCGGGTGGCAAGCACAACGACCTGGATGATGTGGGTAAGGACACGTACCACCACACGTTGTTCGAGATGCTGGGGAACTGGTCGTTTGGCGACTACTTCAAGAAGGAAGCGGTGGCGTGGTCTTGGGAGCTTTTGACCAAGGTGTATGGGATTGCTCCGGACCGGCTGTATGCGACGTACTTTGGAGGGAATATTGATGGCGGGCTGGAGCCGGATGAGGAGACTCGGAACCTGTGGCTCAAGTACTTGCCTGCGTCGCATGTGCTGCCGGGCAATATGAAGGACAACTTCTGGGAGATGGGGGAGACGGGGCCGTGCGGACCGTGCACGGAGATTCACTACGACCGTATTGGCGGGCGAGATGCTCATGAGTTGGTGAATACGGGCGATCCGGATGTGCTGGAGATCTGGAACAATGTGTTCATTCAGTTCAACCGGGAACCCGGCGGGAAGCTGCGGTTGCTGCCGAGCAAGCACGTGGATACGGGGATGGGCTTTGAGCGGCTGGTTTCGGTGCTGCAGAACAAGCGGAGCAACTATGACACGGATGTGTTTGCACCGTACTTCTCGGCGATTCAGAAGCTGACGGCGGCGCCGCATCCATATACAGGGAAGCTGGGGGCGGCGGATACGGGGAATGTGGATACGGCGTATCGGGTGATTGCGGATCACATTCGGACGCTGACGTTTGCGATTACGGATGGGGCGACGCCCAGCAATGAGGGCCGCGGATATGTGCTGCGCCGGATTCTGCGGCGAGCGGTGCGGTATGGGCGGCAGGTGCTGGGGGCGAAGACGGGCTTCTTCTGCCAGCTTGTGCCGGTTGTGGTTGAGCGGATGGGAGGGGCGTTTCCGGAGCTGAAGAAGAATCCGCAGCGGGTGATGGACATTTTGAAGGAAGAAGAAGAGAGCTTCGGCAAGACGCTGGATCGTGGGATCAAGCTGTTTGAGGAGGCCGCGGAGCGGGGTGGGAAGGCGATCTCGGGTGAGGATGCGTTCAAGCTGTATGACACGTATGGGTTTCCGATCGACCTGACGCAGCAGATGGCGGATGAGCGCGGGATGATGGTTCAGATTGCGGATTACGAGGAGTTGATGGAGGAGGCGAAGACGCGCTCTCGCGGCGCGGGGAAAGAAGCGGGCGCGAAGGAGATGGGGCTGGATGGGGATGCTGTGGCGCGACTCAAGCACCTGAGTGTTCCGGCGACGGATGATTCCGACAAGTTCCACGGACGCGACATGGTCGCGACGGTGGTGGCGATCTGGAACGGTGAGAATCTTGACGAGACGACTCGCGGCGAGGCGATGCGGCCTGTCGGTGTCGTGCTGGACAAGACCAACTTCTACGCCGAAATGGGCGGGCAGATGGGGGATCAGGGGGAGATGGCCCTCGAGCATCGGGCGGGAGCCGGCAGCGAGGCGGCAACGTTCAATGTGGATTCTGTGAAGGCGTTTGGCGGGTATGTGCTGCATGTCGGCCGGTCGGGGCGTGGGGAGTTGCGCGTGGGTGATCGCGTGCGGCTGCATGTTGAGACGGCGCGGCGGCGGCCGATTTCGGCGAACCACACGGCGACGCACATGCTGAACTTTGCATTGCGGAAGATCGTGGGCTCGCATGTGGACCAGAAGGGTTCGCTGGTGGCCCCGGACCGCTTGCGGTTTGACTTTGCCAACAACGGGCCGGTGACGCCGGAGCAGTTGGGGCAGGTTGAGAAGATCGTGCGCGAGCAGGTGGCCGCAGACTTGACGGTGTATGCGGATCTGGCGCCGCAGTTTGTGGCGCGGCAGATTGCCGGGCTGCGGGCGGTGTTTGGCGAGGCGTATCCGGACCCGGTGCGGGTGGTGTCGATCGGGCAGCCGATTGCGGAGCTCTTGGCGAACCCGACGAATGCGATGTGGAATGAGGTTTCGGTTGAGTTCTGCGGCGGGACGCACTTGGCGACGACGAAGGATGCGGGGGAGTTTGCGCTCGTGTCCGAGGAAGCGGTCGCGAAGGGTGTTCGACGCGTCACCGCGTTGACGGGAGTGGCGGCGCAGGCGGCGATTGCGGCGGCAGGGAACCTGGCTCAGCGGGTGAAAGCGGCGGGTTCGCTTGATGTCGCGGCGTTGCCGGCGGAGTTGAATGAGATCGCGCGCGAGGTGGATTCGATGACGATCCCTGCGGCCAAGCGGGATGAGCTTCGCAAGGCGATCGGCGTGTTGCAGGAGAAGGTGAAGGCTGCTCAGAAGCAGGCGGCGGCGGGGAAGCGGCAGGAGGCCGCGGCCATGGCTCGGAAGCTGGCGGAGTCGGCGAATACGTCGGGCGAGACGATTGTGATTGCGAGCATTGATCTGGGGTCGGATCGCGGAGCTCTCGAACAGGCGATCAAGACAATTCGGGATATGTGCCCGCGGGCGTCGGTGATGCTGTTCAGCCCGGATGAAAGCGATGCGGCGGCACCCAAGGTGGGGATCATGGCGGCGGTGGCGCCGGATGCGTTGAAGAAGGGATTGAACGCCGGCGAGTGGCTGCGTGAGGCGGCGACGATTCTGGGGGGCAAGGGTGGCGGGAAGCCGGAGGCCGCGCAGGGGGGTGGGACGGATGTGAAGAAGATCAAGGAGGCGATCGCGGCGGCGCGGGCGACGGCGGTGAAGAAGGTTTTGTGAGGAGCGGAGGTCAGGGAACATCGAAGTCGGAGGACCGACTTCGATGGCACGGCCCTAAGATTGAGCGGTCAGGAAGACAAGGAAGAGTGTGCGCACCATGATGTTGCCTGATTCGGATTCGGGCTATTCAGTTGGGGCGGAATCGCGGCCGCTGATTCGATTGCCGCTTTGGAAGATGTCAACGCTGCTGCTGGGGGCGCCCAAGCTGGTGCTGTTCGCGGCCGCGGGGTTGGCGGTGTTGATGTATCCGGAACACTGGCGATCGGTTGTTGCGTCGGAGTTCTGGGCGGCGGTGAGTTTGTATACGGGAGTTGTGGTGGGGATCGTGTTTTTGTGGCAGTATCGGCCGCGGCCGGCCGAGGCGTGGCGTGGGCTTGTGAATATGAGCCGCGGCATTCGGGTGACGACGACGGTGGGGTTGGCGCTGGGATTCAGCAGGGTCTTTCACTTTCGAACCTCGCCGCACTTCAAGACGTCCGGACCGTTTTTCTGGTGGGCGATCGTGATCGCCTCGGTGCTGATCATGCTCACCGATGTGATGGTGGTGCAGAAGGCGCTGGCGGGAACCATCGATGGGGATGCGTAATGGCGAATGAACGCCCCGATGAAGGCGGAGAGGCTTGGCAGCCTTCGAAGCCGCCGCCGCCGATGCCGAAGTTTGACGACATTCCGGAGTCGCTCAAGGAAGCCGCGCGGGGTGGGGTGAAGGACACACCCTCGGGGCTGACCGGGATCGGGAAGGGATGGGCCATGGCCCTGGACTTCATCGGATCCATCATCGCGGCGTGGTTGATCGGGTTTGGGATTGATTGGTGGCAGAAGACCACGCCGTGGGGGTCGTTGATCGGGCTGGGGATTGGGTTTGCGTATGCGATTTACCGCATTTTGAAGCAGACCCGGGATGAGGAGCGGAGGTCGGGGAAGAAGTGACGGTTTTGGCGTGTGCGGCGAGGCAGGTGTCGCCCTTTCAGGGCTTAGTTGTTCCGGGCCGGTTTCCAGGGGCTTCCGCCCCTGGCTAGGGTCGATCGCCGCTCCGCGGCTGAAGACAACCGAACACGGCCGTGGACGGTCGCCTGAGAGGCGGGAAGCAGCTATATTTGTGCCCCCCGGATTTCGCCTTTTTGGCGCTGGGCTGTTTGGCTATTGATCGCCCCCTCCCCCGCCTTGGAAGGATCGGATTGTTGAGCGCGACATCCACCCCTGCTTCATCAGCGGCCCCGCAACGGGTCTATCTGGTCGGCACGGTGGTGGCTTCGGTCGCGGCGATCGGGATCGCGGCGGGGTTGACGACGGCGATGGGTGGAGAGGGCAAGTCGATCGGGATCGCGGCGCTGGCCGTGCTCGTCGGGTCGATTGCTTCGTTCATTCCGGCCGCGCTTGGGTTGTCGAAGGTGAATGAGACGTTTGGGATGGCGGTACTGGCGGCTTCCATCGGTCGGATGTTTGTGGCGCTGGGGATCGTGGTCATCGCGGCCTTTGCGATGGAGCTGCCTCGGATGCCGATTGGGATTGGGACCGGGGCGGGATTGCTGGTGGCGCTGATGGCGGAAGTTCCGCTGGCGCTCATGGTGCTGAATCGCGTTTCTTCGTCGGAGCGAGCATGACGAATCTCTTGATCAATGTGGCCGCCGTGTTGCCCTCGTTTCCGGGCGGGCCCGATCAGCACGTGTACAACCATCCGTTTTTGAAGACGGAGTCGGGGTTGTGGATCTGGTCGGCGAACATGGGCAACCTGATCCTGACCGGGATCATCATGATCCTCGGCGGGCTGTGGGTCGCATCGCGCGTGAAGACGGGACCAGAGTCGCAGGGACACGACCGTTGGATCACCAAGGGCCGCTGGCCGCACCTGGTTGAGGTGCTGTGCGTGTATCTGCGGGATGAAGTGGTTCAGCCGATGCTGGGTGACCGCACCCGCAAGATGATGCCGTTCCTGTGGACGATGTTCTTCTTCATCCTGATCAACAACATCATCGGGCTGATTCCACTGCTGGACATTCAGCACCTGATTTTCCCGGAAATGGAGAAGCACGGGACCGCGTTTATCGGCACCACGGCGACTCAAAACATCTGGGTCACCGGCGTGCTGGCGTTGATTGCGGGCTTCGTGTTCAACGTCGCCGCGATCGCTCGCATCGGGTTTGGCGGATATCTCAAGCACATGACCGGCGGGGCTCCGTTCCCGATCTCGATCCTGCTCTTCATCATCGAGTTCATCGGTCAAATCTTCATCAAGCCGGTCGCGCTGGCGATTCGTCTCTTCGCGAACATGACGGCCGGGCACATCCTGCTGGCGGTGTTGTTCAGCTTCGTAGCCGGGGCCCTTGGGAACGTTTCCAAGATCGGCTACCTGGGCGCGGGCGGGGTGTCGCTGGTGTCGATCGCGGGCGCGATCGGGATTACGTTCCTGGAACTCTTTGTCGCAGTCCTTCAGGCCTTCGTGTTCATGTTCCTCACGACGGTCTTTATCTCCCTCATGGATCATCACGACGAGCACGATCATGAGCACGGGCATGATCATGCAGACGGCCACGAGCACGCTCACGCGTGAATAACGGGTCACACTCCTCCCCCTGGTGACAGGGGCGGATCGCAATAGACCAGTGCACGAAAGGTTTGGAGTTTTATGGCAATCACTGTGAAGAACGCTCTGTTGTCCCTGGCCGCTCTGACCGTCCTTCCCGCCGCGGCGTCGGCTGCCGACCCCGTTGTGGCTGCCCCGAACATCGTCAAGGGCATCGCGGCGATCGGCGCCGGCCTGGCTGTGATCGGCGGCGGCATCGGCATCGGCCTTGTCGGCAAGGGCGCCGTCGAGTCGATCGCGCGTCAGCCTGAGGCGACCGGCAAGATTCAGACCAACATGATTCTGGCCGCGGCCCTCATCGAAGGTGCGACGCTGTTCGCGGTCGTCGTTGGCTTCCTGGCCAGCTAAGTCTGTTCCCATCGCCGCGCGAGAGTGCGGCGATGGACTTGTCGGATTGATTCGTAGATTGCGGCCTCTACTAGGCCGAATGGAGCAAGATCATGGCTCGTCGATTCTCAAACCTCACGACTTCGGTATTGGCGATGTTGGGCACGGCTTCGATTGCACTGGCCCAGGAGCACCAGCCGGAGGCAACTCACGCCGCGGGTGGCCATGAGACGCTGACGGCGTTGCCATCAGTGAACCAGGGGGCCGTGACCGGGATTACCGCTCTGGTCGTGTTCGGGTTGGTGTTCGCGGTGCTTGCCGTGAAGGTCTGGCCGGCGATCTCCAAGGGCCTGGATGAGCGGGCGGGCAAGATCCGCGATGAGATCGCGATGGCTGAGGCGGCCCGCAAGCAGGCGAAGGATGCCCTGGAGCAGTACGAGAAGTCGCTGGCCGAGGCGCGGGCTGAGGCTCAGAAGATGCTGGAGAAGACCCGGGCCCAGCAGGTCGCGCTCGCGGATGAGCTCAAGGCCAAGGCCGATGTGGAGCTCAACGCGATGAAGGAGCGGGCTCGCCGGGATATCGAGGCGGCCAAGAAGCAGGCTCTGCAGGAGATCTACCAGGCGACGGCGACGGCCGCGACGAACATCGCGGGCAAGATTCTGCGTCGCGAGGTGAACGCGAAGGATCAGCAGCGGCTGATTGAAGAGTCGATGGGTGAGTTGCAGGCGCTGAAGAACTAAGAGCAGGCACGAAGGCACTGAGGCACGTAGGCACGGAGTGAAGAATCGATGCCGCTGATTGAATCACAGATTGATGCGTTGTCCGAGATCTACGCCCGCAGCCTGTATGAGCTGGCGGAGGCGAAGGGTGGTCGGGCGATGATTGAGGGTTCCCTTGCGGAGCTTGAGGACATTCTTGAGCTGGCCCGTGGGAATCCGCAGTTCGGCGAGTTCCTCGCATCGCGCGTGCTGCCGGTGAAAGACCGCGCGGAGTCGCTGACCAAGATGTTCGCGGGCAAGGCCAGCGACCTGACGGTGCGGTTCCTGCAGATTCTGAACCAGAAGGGGCGGCTGTCTCACCTGCCGGCGATCGCCGCGGCGTATGACCAGATCGTCCAAGAGAAATTCGGGCGGATTGAGGTCGATGTGTACACGGCGTCCCCAATCTCTACCGATGAGCTCAAGCTGATCCGCGAGCGCTTGCAGAAGGCGATGGGGAAAGAGCCGATCGTGCATCCGTACACGGATGAGTCGATGATCGGCGGGATCCGGCTGCAGATCGGTGACAAGCTGATTGACGGATCGCTGTCCACGCAGTTGCGGAAGCTGCGGGATCAGTTGGCGACGGATGGTGCGGCGGAGATCCGGACGCGGGCGGAGCGGATGATCGATGGTGCGGGTTCGGGAAACTGAGTTTTCACCGCAGAGGCGCAGAGAACGCAGAGAAAGAGAAGAGCTGCTTTGCGAGTTCTACCTCCTGCGAGATAGTTTGATCTCGGAGTGACCATGGCTAAGAAGAACATCGCGGCGGTGGATGTCAAGGGCAAGCGGGTTCTGGTCCGCGTGGACTTTAACGTCCCGATTGAGGATGGGGTCATCACCGATGACCGCCGCATCCGCGAGGCGCTGCCGACCATCAAGAGCGTCATCGACCGCGGCGGACGGGCCGTGCTCGTGTCGCACATGGGCCGGCCTGAGGGCAAGGGCTTTGAGGCGGAGTTCTCGCTCAAGCCTTGTGCGGCCAAGCTCTCGGAACTGCTGGGTAAGCCGGTAGCGTTCCCTTCCAATGACTGCACCGATGCCGCGGCCGCCAAGGCCGTCGCAGAGTTGAAGGATGGCGCGGTCGCGCTGCTTGAGAACCTTCGATTCCACAAGGGGGAGAAGAAGGGCGATGCGGCATTCGCGGGGAAGCTCGCGGCGTATGCGGATGTGTACGTGAACGATGCCTTCGGCACGTGCCACCGACCCGATGCGTCGATGGTGGCAGTGCCCAAGGCGCTGAGCGGCAAGCCGCGGGTGGTTGGGTTCCTGGTGGAGAAGGAAATCAAGTTCCTGTCTGAGGCCATCAGCAGCCCGAAGAAACCCTTTGTGGTGGTGCTGGGTGGGTCGAAGGTTTCGGACAAGATGGGGGCGATCGAAAACCTGCTGCCCAAGGCCGATGCGCTGATCGTGGGCGGGGCGATGGCGTACACGTTCTTGAAGGCGCTGGGGAAGAAGGTTGGGTCCAGCCGCGTGGAAGAGGACAAGCTGGCCGAGGCCAAGCGGATTCTGGATCTGGCGGCCAAGCTCAAGGCTGAGCTGCACCTGCCGGTGGACCACATCTGCTCGACGCAGTTTGCGGAGAACTCGGGCGACATCCACGTGTTCGATGACCAGATTCAGGACGGCTACATGGGTCTGGACATCGGGCCCAAGACGATGGCCAAGTACGCGGTGATCTTGAGCAAGGCCAAGACGATCGTGTGGAACGGGCCGATGGGTGTGTTTGAGTGGAAGCCGTTCATGGTCGGGACCCAGCAGGTCGGCAAGGCGATCGCCGAGGCGACCAGCAAGGGTGCGATCAGCATCGTGGGCGGCGGGGATTCGGCCGCGGCGGTGGAGAAGTTTGGGCTGGCTTCCAAGATGAGCCATGTTTCGACGGGCGGCGGGGCATCGCTGGAGATGCTTGAGGGCAAGCCGTTTGAGAGCGTGGGGCTGCTGGACAACGCGTGACGAGCGGTAAGGGAACTTTGCCTGATCGGATCGTGCCGACAGGTGATTGCTGGTGCGCTGCCCATGTCCGATGCTACTGTGCATCAGGAGCTACAAGATGACGATTCCCCCGACGGATCAATGGCTTGCAGTAACGGACAACAGGTGGGCCAAGCTGGTGCACTGCACACGGACCAAGGGCGGGCGCTGGCACGCTGAAGAGGTTGAGACCATCCAGAGCGGGTGGGAAGAGCACCAGAATCGGCAGGATGGGCCTGCGAAGGGCGCGAAGGCTGAACACAACCCGGGTTGGGCCCACAAGAAGGAAGAAGAGACCAAGCGGTTTTCCAAGGAAGTCGCGGCTTGGCTGGAGAAGCACGCGCAGTCTCGCAAGATCACCCATTTCTCGGTGTTCGCGCCGGATCACTTTATGGGGCCGCTGCGGGCGAGCTGGTCGGCGCGGCTGAAGCCGATGGTGGCCGAGCAGGCGGTGGATCTGACGCACCTGAAGGTGGCGGAACTGGTAGAGCATCCGAAGGTGGCGTTGATTCTGGCCAAGGCGCTGAATCCCTGATGGGGCGCGGCGGGTGTTCGGCCCGGCGCTGGCGCTTGGGCTTCTGTTGGAACGCGTTGGACGCCGCGGCGTATGAATGGTTGTGACATCGGACCGCAAGGGCATTCTGGGGCCGCTGCGGATGGCGCCTGCGCCGGCGTGCTTTCATTGCGGATATGACCTGGCGGGGCTCGATCCGCGCATCGTCGCCGTGTGCCCGGAATGCGGGACGGCCATCGATTCGGATTGCACACACTCGCTGCTGGCTCGGGAGAGTGCGAGGCGGTGGCGCCTGGCGGTGCTGTCGCCGGTGTTCGCGTTGCCGGGGTTACTCGTGTTCATTGTGGGGCAACCGGTGTTGTGCTTTGTGCTGGCTGCGTGGTTTGCGTTCCGGGCGTTTGAAGTCGACGATGAGCTGTTCCGGCGGCCGAGCTCGAAAGTCGGGCGCATTCTCCAGGCCTTCGTGTTTGCGTTGGCATGGACGGCGTTCTCGACGGGAATGATCGCGCTGTTCGCGGCGGTGGCGATGCTGGTGTTTGTTTCGTAGGGTAATGCAGCTGATGGTTTGGGGACTCTTCTAGAGGCGGGCCGATCTATGGGATGGATCGAGGGGGAATGGAACGATTCGGATCGGCGTGTGCCCGTCGCCACCACGGCCTGCTACTACTGCGGCTACGACTTCGCGGGCTTGGCGGTGGGTGAGAAGGCGGTCTGCCCAGAGTGTGGGACCTCAACCGAGCCGGTTCGTGCAGGGCGAGTGTGCCCGGAGTGTCACTACTCGTTTGACGGCCTTGACCTGAAGACCGCGACGCAGTGTCCGGAGTGTGGCACCGCGATCAAGCCGCACGAATACTGCCGGCTTTGGTCGCCGGAAGCAAGGAGATTCTGGTGGGCGTTTCGGTTTACGCCGCTGGCGACGCTGCTGATCGCGGGAGTGATGGACTTTTTCTCGGCGGGTCGGATACCCATGGCCATGGTGTTTCCGTTCACGACCGTTCTGCTGGCGACCTACTTCGCGTCGGGTGCAGAGTGGCGAGATGATGCCGCGGCCGGCAGGAAAACCAAGTTTGGACCCGCCCTTGGCACCGCGGTGGTTGCCGCGTTGCAGTGGACGGTGGCATCTTCGGTTTTCTTCGTGGCGGCTGCGGTGGTCATCAGCGCCGTTCTGTCACTTTTTCCGTGAGGCGGTCGGGCTAGGTTGCGACCGCGTTGGGCGGCGGTTTTCCGTGCAAAATGGCCGCGGCGTTGGCGAGGACCATTTCGGTCATCGCCTCGCGGAAGCGTGCCGCGGCGGAGCCGATGTGCGGGGTGACGACGACGTTTTCCAGGGCCGCAAGCTCGGGATGCAGGCGGGGTTCGTTTTCGAAGACATCCAGGCCGGCGCCGTGGAGACGGTTGGCTTTGAGGGCTTCGACAAGGGCGGATTCGTCGACGATGGGGCCGCGGGCGGTGTTGACAAGAATGGCAGTGGGCTTGAGCAGGGCGAGTTGTTTGGCGCCGATGAGGTGGCGGGTTTCGGGGGTGAGGGGTGTGTGGATGCTGATCGCGTCGGCTTGGCGAAGGCCATCTTCGAGCGAGACGCGTTCGGCGGCAAGGGGGGCGAGCTCGAAATCCCAGTGGCGACTGCGGGCGACGTAGAGGACTTTCATGCCCCAGCCGATGGAGCGCATCGCGACCGCGCGGCCGATGCGACCCGCTCCGACGATGAGCAGAGTGCGGCCGGTCAGGTCCAGGCCGATGAACTCGGTGGGTCCCAGGGGGCCGCGGCCGGCGTAGGCGGGGGAACGGGCGAAGCGATCCGCGGGGATGAGACGGCGGAGGACGGCCAAGAGGAGCGTCCAGGCCAGGTCCGCGGTGCCCTCGGTGACCGCGTCGGGCGTGTTGGTGACCAGGATGCCCCGGGCTTTGCAGGCCTTGAGGTCGATGTTGTCAGTGCCCACGGCGAAGTTGCAGACAGCCTTGAGCTGGGGGCCCGCGGCGTCGAGAAGGTCGGCGTCTACCTTCTCCGAAACCCACGTGATGAGAACGGTCGCGCCCTTGGCGAGGGCTACGAGTTCGGGGCGGGCGAGGGCATGGTCGCCGCCGTAGCGAATCTGGGCTCCGGGAAGGTTGACCTGGCCGGGGAGTTTCCGGGCGATGGCGACGATGGGGAGGGCTGGTTGGGTCATCGCGGATACGGTAGCTTGGGCGTATCCGCACTGCTGCGCTGCCGATTGGGGTAGCCGGGAGTCATCGGACCTCGGGCGGCGAGCAGTGGCACCTCCGGATTGGGATGGATCCCTTGACGAAGATTCTGACTTGGAACCTGAGGCATGGCGGCGGCTCTAAGCGGATGCCGGAAATTACGCTGGTGCTGCTGGAGCAGGCCGCGGATGTGGTCGTTCTGACCGAGTGGCGGAAGGGCACGGGGGGGCAGATCAGCGGCGTGCTGGCGGATCACGGGCTGCGGCACCAGTTCTCAACGGACCCTCCCAAGGGATGCAATGGCGTGCTGGTGGCGTCGCGGCATCCGGTGGTGGTGACGGAGGAAGAGGATGAGGGGACGGGGCTGTTTCAGACGGGGACACGGGCAGGCTTGGCAACTCACCGGAAGGCCCGGAAGCGGCGCCTGGTAGAGGCGGAGATACCCGAACTGGGGGTGACGGTTATTGGTGTGCACGTGCCGCCGGATGGGCCGGGGACGGGGCGCGAGGCGGTGTTTCAGGCCACCGTGGCCGCGGCCAAACGGAGGCGGAATCAGGGGTGTGTTTTGATCGGAGACCTGAACGCCGGACGGCACTATCTGGATGAAACGGGTGCCACATTTACGTGCACGCGGCTGATGGGAGAACTGGCCACGATGGGGTACGCGGACGCTTGGCGCGTGATTCACGGCGAAAAAAGGGAGTTTTCTTGGTACAGCCATGAAGGAGAGGGATTCCGCATCGATCACGCACTGGTTTCGGCATCACTGGCAAATCGCGTAAATGCTTGCTGGTACTCGCATAATGAGCGGAAAATCAACCTTTCCGACCACTCGCTGATGATGCTCTGCCTGGAGTGATTCGAAGATCGAAAACCAGAAAGTGGCGGAAAAATAGCTGGAAATCCGAAGAATTCGGTGCCTCGGGACTTGCTTGCCCGATGCGGAGCGATTACAACATGCCCCGTTATCCCAGTGGAACTGGGACTTTTTGGAGGGTCCAATGGTTAAGACGAAGAAGTCGAGTAAGAAACCGGCCGCCAAGGCAGCCACCCCCGCCATGCCCAAGCCAGCCAAGCTGGTCGCGGCATCCAAGCCCCGGTCCAAGGGCGAGGTTTACAAGCTGATTGGCGAGCACTCGGGCAATCACCGCAAGCAGGTCGCGGCGATGTTCGAGGCCCTGGGCAAGATCATGTCCGTCGATCTGGCCAAGCCGGCTCAGGACAAGCCCAAAGTGTTCCAGGTCCCCGGCCTGATGAAGGTCACGGCCCGCTTCAAGCCCGCCCAGCCGGCTCGCAAGGGCATCGATCCGTTCACCAAGACGGAGAAGATGTTCAAGGCCAAGCCCGCCTCCACGCAGCTGAAGATCCGCCCGCTCAAGGCCCTCAAGGCCATGGTGTAAGCGGTCAGCGCGTTCAGGTCACTAGGATAATGAGAGATTGATACAGACCCCCGCTGGAGCGGGGGTCTGTTGTTTTTTGGACCGGCGATCGTGGGCGGCAAGTGGTTAACGCGGGCTGTCGGATGGTGGAAAGACTTGCTCAATTTGATCGAACGCGGCCTGGAGCTTTTCAAAAACGCGCTCGTACCGCGCAGCCTGCGCTGCGATGTGCTCATCATCCTTGTGCTCGACGCACTCCCGCAGCGCGGGCAGGGGCCATGACGCGTATCCGGAATCCTCATCACTCGCGGCGAACAGGCTCTTGAACCATGTGCGGGCCATCAGCCCTTCCTCGTTCCGCCACGCTCGCTCCGCGCCGATCAGGATGCCGTTGATCTTGTCCAAGTTGGCAGGCGTCACTTTGGAGATCTGACTTCGCAGACGGGCTTCGACTTCAGTGGCTCGCTCTCCAAACACCTTTGCCCTCACTCCGATATTCTCAAACATCGATGCGATCTCGGGCTCGGTCTTCGAGAAGTACCCCGACTCGATTCCACGCTTGGTCAGGTCGATGAGGTGGCGTCTGGTTTCTACTCCGTATCGCGAAAGCTCAAGAGGGATCAGAGGTGCGTTGGCGACCCGAGAAGCGACCGCGTTGGTCATGTGGGTGGTCATGAGCGCGGGCGCGTAGTCCTCCCCCACTACTTTCCAGTACCACGGAAGCGTGTCGTAGGTGGAGTGATACGAGTTTCCTTTTGAGCCGCCGCCGCCGAGGGATGTGCACGGCATGACGACGTGACAGAGAAAGCCGATGTGGTCTGAGCCGCCACCCATTTCTCCGAACTTGGGTTGACCGGGAAAGAGCGGGTCTTCGCCTCGGGCGAGCCATGCTTCGAAGACCGTTTTCGTGGCGTCACGAGCTTGCGGGACGGACTTGGCGCACTCTGTAACCAGGCGACGCAGAGAGGGAGAAGTGCTGGCCCCGAACTCGGGCCCCATGCTGGCCATATCGAGATTGATGTAGGCGACGGCCTTCTGGATCAAGGCGTCGCGATTGGCTTCGACCCACTCGGTGGAACCGATGATGCCGAACTCCTCCGCACCCCAGGCACAGAACAGGATGGACCGCGCGGGGCGGTTGCCTTTGGTGGCCAGGGCCGCGAACGACTTGGCGGATTCCATCAGAGCGATCGTGCCGGCGAGCGGGTCGGCCGCGCCGCAGTTCCAGGCGTCGTGGTGGCAGCCGATGATCATCCACTCGTCGGGGTGCGTAGCACCTTTGAGCGTCGCGGTGACATTGAACGTGGGGATGATCTTGCGATCCTGCTGGACCTTGAGGTGAACTTTGAGTTCATCGCCGCCGCTGAGGCGGTATGCAAGCGGGAGCCCCCCCTGCCATCCGGCGGGGACGGATACCCCGTTCATACGTTTCATGATTTCCAAGGCCGCGGCCCATCCAACGGGCTGCACGGGAATCTTGGGCAGATCGAGCGACGCGGGGTCGAGGCGTTTGGCATCCTCGGTGGCTTCGATGCCGGGCGTAAGCGGATCGCCGGGGTAGCCCAGCGTGTTAATCGAGCCGCGTTCGATGCACGAAGAATTCGAGTAGCCACCCTCGGGGTAGGTGATACCTTTGGTGTAGCCCGAGTCGGCGGGGTCGGTGTAGATGATCACACCCGCCGCACCCGCGGCCTGTGAGAACTTGGCTTTGTAACCACGAAAGTTGCCGCCGTAGCGGCAGATGACGATCTTGCCCGTGCAGTCGATGCCGAGCTCGGCGAGCTTGGCGAAGTCGGCTTTCGTGCCGTAGTTGGCATAGATGACTCCGGCCGTGACATCACCCGATCCGGAGTACGCGTTCCAGCCGATCATCTGGTCGGGGAGAGTGCTGAATGAGTCTTCTTTCAGATTCTCCTCTTTGACGGCAACGGTGATGTGCTCGGGCGCTGTGACTTCCACGAGGGCCGAGACTGGCCGCGCGAGCAAGGCCCAGAATTCGTGCTTCTTTACCTCAAGGCCCATGTCGGAAAAGGCCTTCGCCATCCGGTCTACGTTGCGGAGGTCACCGGGTGTGCCGGCGACATGAGGCTCGGAGGCGAGGAGCTGGTGCCACGCGAGGAGGCTGTCTCGAGTGGGTGTGGCATTGAGGGTGGCTTCGTACGGGATGTAAGCGGCGTGCGCCGATTCGGCCCAGTAGGGGAGGTTGGAGGGTTGGGCGAAGGCGGGGAGCGAGAGGAAGAGGATGGAAAGTGTTGCCAGTCGCATGGGAGTGTCGCCCTTTCAGGGCTTGGTGCTCGGTGCTCGGAAACCAGGGGCTTCCGCCCCTGGCAATGTACGGTCGCCGCTCCGCGGCTGAGGAAACTGTCGACGGAAGTCTATCGAGTGTTGATGGGCACGAACCTACGGTTGGTCCGCATGGACACCATCAACCGAGCGGGGCCCGGGGCTGTGGGATTGGAAACAACGCTGCTGGTGCATGGCGTTCCCAAGGGGCAGGGGGAGCGTCTGGCTCGGGAGCTGGCGGAGATTGTGCGGGCGGGCGGTGCCGCGCCGGCGTTTGTGGGGGTGTTGGCGGGGCGACCGATCGTGGGGATGGACTTCAATGAGTTGAACGAGTTGCTGCTGGCCGATGAGGTGGCGAAGGCGAATACGGCAAACCTTGGCGTGTTCATTCACCGCGGGCAGCACGCGGCGACGACGGTGAGTGTGACGATGGAGCTGTGCGCGGCCGCGGGTGTGCGAGTGTTTGCCACGGGTGGGCTGGGGGGAGTACACCGGGGGTATGGGGCGAAGTGGGATGTGTCGGCGGACCTGGCGGCGTTCACGCGGTTTCCGGTGGCGGTGGTAACCAGCGGGGTGAAGTCGCTGCTGGATGTTGTGGCGACTCGGGAGGCGCTGGAGACGTTGGGGGTGCCGGTGGTGGGATTTCGGACGAAGAGTTTTCCGGCCTTCTACTTACGGGAGAGTGAGGCGAAGGTGGATGCGGTGTTTGAAGATGAGGGGGAGTTGGCCCGGTATGCGTCTGCAGAGATGAAGAGGACGGGGCGCGGAGTTGTGATTACCAATCCGATTCCGGAGAAGGATGAGATCAAGCGGGCGGATTGGGAGCGGTGGTTGGGGGAGGCGGTGAAGCGGGCGGGGGATGCGGGGGGACGCGATGTGACGCCCCGGGTGTTGGCGGCACTGCATGAGGTTTCGGGTGGGGCGACGCTGGCGGCGAATCTGGCGTTGGTCAGGGCGAACGCGGGGTTGGCGGCGCGGGTGTGTGCGAGGATGGGTTGATTTGAATCGTCTTACCTTCGAGAGTGAGCCGTGCCGTGTCGGCACGGCGGTCGTCCCGTCATCGCGATGAAAGCACACAAGTTCGGATTGAGCTCAGCGGCGTCGCACATCGGCAAAGGAGCCTTCCGCCGTGCCGACAGGTGCGCCGGACCTGGTCGAGTGTTTTGTCGAGTTGCTTCTTCAACGCACGGACGCGCATGAGACTTCGAACTCGCGTGAGGAGTTCGAGCTTGTTGACGGGCTTGGTGAGGAAGTCGTCAGCGCCGGACTCAACGGCCTTCTCGACATCCCCCACTTCGTTGAGCGCGGTGATCATCAGGATCGGGATGTCGCGGGTCTTGGAGCTGGACTTGATTTTGGAGCACGCCTGAAAGCCGCTCATGCGGGGCATCATGACATCCAGCAGGATCATGTCGGGCTGCTCGGCCTCGACCGATTCAAGAGTCTGGATTCCGTCTTTGGCGGTCCGGATCCGGCAGCCCAGCTCCTCGAGGTAGGCCTCCAGCAGCTCCAGGTTCTGCTCGTTGTCATCCACAAGCAAGATTGACATGGTGGAGATGTCAAAATCGGGCTTTTGGGGCGTAAGGGCGGGATTAGGCGGGGCCGGATCTGGCACTGTTTGGACTCCCTGAAAGGCCATTTCCGCTGGGAAACCGCCGGGGACTGTAACACGAGGGGGACCCAATAGCGTATAGGAAAAAGAGGCGTGTGGAAATACCCCTCCGCCCCGGTCAATAATAAGGGGTAGTGTTGAGGTAGATCGGCCGTTGTTTTCTGCGGCCGGAATCACGGATGAGGACGCGGTGAATAGAGAGAACGGGCGCGGCCACCGGGAGGGCCGGGTTGTTCTGCGTAAAGACTTGCTATGCAAGCCTTTGCAGATCTGGAGCCAGGTTCCATGAAGCTCAAAATGGCAAAGCCCCGGATCGCATGGGAAGACCGCTTCCAAACTCCCAAGCTTGATGAGCTGATCGCGGAGTTGGCCAAGCATCAGAATCAACTCGTCGAACAGGCTCGTGAAGCGATATTGGCGCTTGAGGGCGTGACCGAGTCCATCTCGTGGCTGGGCATCCCTTGGCGTTGGACGCTGGCGTACGGCATCGAGGGCGTCAATGACAAGCCTTGGGCGTACATCGTTCCCCAGCCCGGCAAAGCGGTTCTGGCGTTGCCGATGAACAGTGAAGCGGTCGCGGCCCTACCGATGCGGAAACTGCCCAAGTTTGTCCGCGATGTGGTGATCCTGTCACCCAAGGTGGCCGGCGTGCATTGGATGCAGTGGGAACTGACCAGCCGGGCCCAGGTCGAAGAACTCGCGTCGCTGGCCAAGCGGAAACACGAGATTCTGCTCTCCCCTTCCGTCTGAGATCACCCTTTGGGCAACGTCGGACGAATGCGCCGTTTATCGCGGCTTGCTTTCACGTGGAAACTCCGGTCAATTGCAGTGCCGCGGCAGGGATTGCCGATGGGCGAGTAGAGGCCTGCCCCGCACGTGGAGCCCGGAGAACTTGAATGCGTCCAGCGTTGATCCGCGAGCGTGGTAGGTGTCGCCGGGCCGGGGTGGTTGCTTTGGCGGCAACCGCGGGACTGTTGGGGTCGTCCAGTGCGGCGCTCGCGCAAAAAGAACTTACGCCAAGAATCCAGACGCTTCTGACGAACGCCAAGCTCAACGGGGCCAAGGTGGGGGTGAGTGTCCGTGACCTGGATGCGGGCGTTGATATAGCGGACATCAATGCGGACCTGCCACTGATGCCGGCATCCAACATGAAGCTGCTGACCAGCGGGACGGCGCTGTCGATCCTGGGGCCGGACTTTGCGTTCAGAACTGAGTTCATCATCGCCGGCGAACCCGGCTCTGAGCGGCTGTTCATCAAAGGAAGCGGTGACCCGGCCCTGGCCGACCCAGTGATCCTGGAGCGGATGGAGAAGAAGCTCACCGTCGAATCGATGCTCGAAGCGCTAGTGGGCGCGGTGAAGCAGGCGGGCATATCGAAACTAAGTGAAGTCGTTGTGGATGACCGCGTCTTTGATCGTCAGTGGGTTCATCCGACCTGGCCCAAGGACCAACTCGAGAAGTGGTATTGCGCTCCGGTGTCGGGGCTGAACTTTCACACCAACGTGATCTCGGCATTTCCGGCGCCCTCACCTGAAGGGGTCGGTCGCCCTCCCGTCATCGTGCTTGAGCCGGCCGCATCCTGGCTGGATATCGACAACAGAGCCAAGACGATCGACAACGGAAAGAACTCGGCGTGGCTGAGCCGCGGGCCGGAGGGGAATCGGTACACGCTGTTCGGTGAGGTGCGGCAGCCGTCGCGCCAGCCGATCGAGATCTCGCTGGCGGATGCTGAAACGTTTACGGGGCAGGTGTTCGCCGCCGAGTTGTCGCGCCAAGGTGTGACGGTCGGTAAGGGTGGACGTGAAGGGGCGATCACCGACATCCTGTCGCGGTGCAACGGCGACTCGCACAACCTTTACGCCGAGGCGCTGATCAAGCGCGTTGGAAACGCGGTCACGGGCGAGCCCGGGTCCTGGACCAACGGGCCTTCCGTGGTGCGGATGGCCATCGCGCAGTCGAACAAGCTGGGCCCTAAGTTCGCCGCGGGAACGGTGATTGTGGATGGGTCGGGCCTTTCGCACGAAAACCGCGTCTCGCCCGCGACGTTCACCCACTGGCTGGATGAGATGCAGAAGGACAAGCGGATCGGGGCCGAGTTCATCGATTCCCTCGCCACACCCGAAAAGAAGGGCGGCATCCGGCGGCGCTTCCAGGATGCCAAACTCAACTGCGAGCTCGCGGCCAAAACGGGCACGATCGACGGTGTCCGGTGCCTCTCGGGATACCTCACCAACCCGCAAAACGGCCACCGCATCTCGTTCAGCGTCATGGTGAACGATGTCCACGAGAATGAGATCCAGGATGCCCTGCAGTTCCACGAGAACGTCGTCGTAGCGATTGATCGCTGGATGACCTCCGGCGAGAAGAAGGGCGCCAAGAACGCCGCGGCGGGGGATCGGTAGGATGGTTCCCACGTTCTCCGGCACGCCCGAAACAGGGACCGTCTGGATATTGGTCGGCTAAGATCGTCCGCGCGTGACTTCACGCAGCCGGGGGACGCATTGGCCAGCCCACGCCTTCCATTCGCGGAATCGCTCAAGACGCCCATCCGCGATCTGGGACTCCAGATCGAGGGGACGCGACTCGAACCGATCACGCAGGAGTTCATGGCCGAGCTGGTTCGGGCGGGTGTGGTCATCAAGCCGCGGCTGTATCTCTCGACCGAGTGGGGCGTGCCGTTCGGGACGATCGCGATCGGGATCCCGTTCTATCTGGCGCGCCCCGACCTGACGGAGCTCCATGCGGATCGCGTGGGCCACGTTGAAGGGTTCAACAAGACGGACATCCTGCGTTACCTGCGGCACGAGATGGGCCACGTCATCAACTACGCGTACAAGCTCTACGACAACGAAGAATGGGTTCGTCTGTTTGGGGCGATTTCACAGCCGTACCTGGAAGACTATCGCCCGGCGCCGTTTTCGAGGCGCTACGTCCGGCACCTGCCGGGCTGGTATGCCCAGAAGCATCCCGATGAGGATTGGTCGGAGACCTTCGCGGTGTGGATGACGCCGGGCCTGGACTGGAAGACTGAATACGGGTCTTGGCCCAGCGCGCTGGCCAAGCTGGAGTATTGCGACCGGACGATCACCGCGATCCGCTTGCTACCGCCCGCGACGACGGCGGCGGACCTGGATGAGGATGTGCGCGAGCTCCCCTACACGCTTGACCAGTTCTATCAGAAGCAGGCCGAAGGACAGGAGCCGATGCCCAGCGGCCTGGCCGGAGCACTCAATGCCATCTTTGAAGACCTTGCGACACCGGAATCCGCGAACGACATGAAACGCCACGCGGCGTCAAGCCTGCTCAAGAACATGGAACGGGAACTGGCGGCCAACGTCTTTCGCTGGACCGGTCACTTTCCGGAGCGCACCCGGGTTTTGGTGCGGCACCTGGCGCAGATCGCAGACCAGATCGGCCTGAAGTACTCCGACGACCAGGAACGCGAGGCGATGGTGGGCCTCACGACGCTGGTTACCGCCCTCGCGATGAACCACGTGCACACAGGCACCTATCTGGCCTGACGATCCGCCCGCGTCACGTCGCGCGTGGCTTGCGACGCTTGGGCGTTTGCAGCGACTCTTTGTGCCGATGGATGGCCAGATCCATGATCTTCTGGATAAGGTCGGGATACGCCATTCCAGATGCCCCGGCAGAGACCGCAAACTCGCTTTCCTTTTCGAGATAGCAACTGGCGTTGACTTCGATGACGTAGATCTCGCCGGTATCGGTGACGCGAAGATCCACGCGTCCGTAGTCCCGCACGCGAAGAGCGCGGTAGGCGTCCAGGGCCACCCGTTGCAGCTTGGCCCTGAGCTCATCGGGCACCTTGGCAACCACGGACTTGGTCCCCTTGTATTCAGCGCTGCTCTTGACCCACTTGGATCGTGAATCCGCAACGTGCGGGGCACCCTCGGGGAGCCCGGAAAAGTCCAGTTCAATCGGCGGAAAGGCCTGCGGCTCGGCATTCCCGAGCACCCCGACGTAAAACTCGCGACCCTCAATAAACTCTTCGGCCAGGGCCGAATCGTTCAGGTCTTGATGAATCGCCAGCACCTTCTTCATCATCGAGTTCGCGTCGTGAACCAGCGACTTGGAGTCGATGCCGATGGAGGCATCCAGCCGCAGAGGCTTGATGAACATCGGCATCTTCAGGTTGCCACCGGTCTCAAAGCCCGCGTTGCGCGGGAACACCGCAAATCGCGGGAACAGGATGTTGTCAAAGGCCAGCAGTTTCTTGGCCAGGCTCTTGTCCTGACGCAAAAAGATCTCTCCGGCGCCACCGCCGGTATGGGGAAGATCCAGCAGATCCAAAAGACCCGCGACATCCACATCGCCGAAGGGATCCTGGCTGAACATCTCCATCAGATTGAACACCAGGTCCGGGCGAGGCTGCGTCAGGCCATCGACCAGTTTGCGAATGTCCGCGTGAACGCCGAGCACCTTCGCCTGATGCCCCAACTGCGTGACTGCCGCGGCCACCTGGTCAACGACAAGGTCGTGGGACTTGGCGTCCTCTTTCTCCAGGTAGGTCAGCACCGTCACGTTCATCGCTGAATCATGGCCGCGCGAAGTGCCGGGGCAAGTCCCGCTCTCACGATACTTCAGGTCAAGCCAAACTCATTCCAGCGTGTCGCGATGCGTGTCCGCACATCCTTAGACATCGAAATGATCGGCGGCCAATCACGAACAGGCTGCCCGTTGTTTTCATCGCCCGGTACCTTCGGCGTGGCATCAAACGCCACCCGCCGGCCACACACGCTCAGGTAACGATCTCGATCCGGGGCGGTGTTTGCCAGCCAGTGAAAGAACGCATCGTCGAGGTTCGCCAGGTCGGCATCCGGCCCGACAATGACCGTCCAACGCGGCAGCGCGACATCGCTGGCCAGGCCGCCGATCGCCTTAACCAGCCGCAAGCCGTCTCCGGCGCTCTTCTTGTCTTCGCGGATGAGCAGCCACCAGCCACCCAGTTCATCGGGCGCCCTCGCATCCAGCACGCCGGGAATCTGCCGGACCCGCGCCTCAACCGCTCGGGCGGCCTCACCCACCGCCGCCACAATCGGCCCCGCGGCACAGAACTGGGCCGCAACCGGGTCCAGAACCCGATGCAGCTCCGCCTCGCCAACCTTCCGCGTCGCATCCAGTCCCATCTTCCCGCCCACACCCAGAAACGGCGCGGCATGATCAAGAATGTCCAGCGGCCCGCGCACCATCTCCGTATCACGCGCCGGAATGCAGTGATCGCCAACCGCCCGAAGCACGGCCGCGGAGTCGTGTACGTTAACATCCTCATCCACCACCACGACCGTCTTGGTCCACGCCATCTGCCCCGCGCCCCACACCGAATGCATCACGCGCCGCCCGTGAAACGGATACTCCTTCTTGATCTTCAGCACCGCGCAGTTGTGGAACGCCCCAAAGATCGGCAGGTCGTAATCAATGATGTCCGGGATGATCGTCTTGAGCAGCGGCAGAAATAGCCGCTCCGTGGCCTTCCCAAGAAAGTAATCCTCCTGCGGCGGCAACCCCACAATCGTCGTCGGATAGATCGGATCCTTCCGATGCGTGATCGCCGTCACCTCCAGAATCGGATATCGATCCGGCAGCGAGTAAAACCCCGTGTGATCGCCAAACGGACCCTCAAACACCGCCCCTTCGCCAAGTTCCGCCCCTTCCACCCGCGGATCAAATCCCGGATGACCCGCCAGATTGCTCACATACCCCTCAATCACAATCTCCGAGTTCGCCGGCACATCCAGCGGCACCGTCTTACACGGCACTAGCGGAATCGCCCCGCGATTCAAAAACCCCGCGAGCAACAGCTCACTAATCCCCGGCGGCATCGGGGCTGTCGCCGCGTACGGCATCACGCTCTCTCCACCCAGCGCGATCGCCACCGGCATCCGCTCACCCTTGGCCTTCCACGACCGCCAATGCCGCGCCCCGTCATGGTGCATGTGCCAGTGCATCGCCATCGTCCGCTTGCCGAACATCTGCACCCGGTACATCCCCACGTTCCGCGAAGGCGGCGCAGGGTTCCCAATGTCATCCGCGTGGATCGTGTGAATCGTCCCCAGCGTGATGTACCGCCCGCGATTCGCCGCCAACCACGCCGGATCCTCCGACACGCCCGGAATCCCCCGGTTCACATCCGCCGGATACCCCACCGACGCCAAATCCCCATCCAGCGGCCAGCACTTCAAGATCGGCAACCGCGTCAAATCCACCTGTTCACCCGTCAGCACCACCTCCTGGCAAATCCCGTGCTTCACCCGCTTGGGCGGGATCTTCACCAGCTCCATCAGCTCCGGAATCTTCTGAAGCTTCGCCAGCAGCGTCGGCGGCGGCTCGGGCTTGATCAGCTTCCCCAGCCGCTCCGCCAGCGCCTCCATCCCACCCGGCGTGTGCCCCGCCGCCAATCCGCGGCCGGCATCGTTGCACCCCAGCGCCATCTCCACCCGCCGATACGATCCCCACCCGTTGATCAACACAGGAATATCCGACCCCTGCACATTCTCAAACAGCAGCGCCTTACCCCCGAGGTGGTGAAACCGCGGATCCACCCGCTGGGTCGCCGGCGCAGGCAGATTCGGAGCCGGCGACTTGGAAACCCGGTCCGCGATCGCCGCGACCTCAAGAATGGGCGATACCGAGCCCGAAACCCGGTGAAGCTCCCCGGCCTTGTCGAGTGCGGAAACGAAGTCGCGAAGAGTTTCGTACATTGTGGGAGCCTATGCGAGAACCCGAACCGAAAACACCTGCCGAACCGCCCATGCGGGCCCAGGATTATGCCGCCAAACGTGACTGGCCGGGGTACTTCCTCGCCGTCGCGGGAAAGCCGCCGCGAGAAACGCTGATCGCGGCCCTGGACTCCTTCCAACGGGAAGGATTCGCTCCCGGACTCGCGGTCGATTTAGGCGCCGGCGAAGGCCGCGACACCCTTGAACTGCTGAAGCGCGGCTGGCGGGTCGTCGCCACCGACGGGCATCCCGAAGCCTTCGACCACCTGTGGCCACGAGTGCCGCCCGAAGTGACCGACCACCTGACCACCGAAGAAGCTGATTTCGGCGACATGATGATCCCCCACTGCGATCTGGTCAATGCCAGCTTCGCACTCCCCTTCTGCCCTCCCAACGACTTCCCCGGCCTCTGGAAGCAGATCGTCGAGGCCATCCGGCCCGGCGGTCGGTTTGCGGGACAGTTTTTTGGCGATCGGGACTCCTGGGCGTCGATGCCGGACCGCACGCACCACACAAAGGCGGATGTGCTGGAACTGCTCAAGGGTTTCCAGGTCGAGATGATGAATCTGGAAGAGAAAGATGACAAACCGGATGTGAGAAATCCCAAGCATTGGCAGGTGTTTCATGTCGTCGCGCGGAAGAAGTGATATAGGCCGAAGCCGCAGCGTCGCAAGGAAGGCGGGATCGTGAGCGTATTTGCGAGCAAGGCAGGGGCCACCGGGTTTGCGATCGACTTGTCGCACGTCGCCAAGACCTACCGCGGCCGCGTCCAGGCCCTCCGCAACATCACCATGCAGGTGCAGCGCGGCGAGATCTTCGGCCTCCTGGGCCCCAACGGCGCGGGCAAGAGCACGCTCGTGAAGATCCTCATGACCGTGATCAAGCCCACCTCGTGCAAAGGCACCATGCTGGGCAAGCCCGTCGGGCACAAGGAGACGCTGACGCGCGTCGGCTATCTGCCCGAACATCACCGATTCGCCGAATACCTGACCGGGGCCCAAGTCGTCGACTTCTACGGTCGGATGACCTGCATTCCCCGCGTCGAGCGTCGCAAACGAACCGGCGCGCTGCTCGATTTGGTCGGCATGTCCGACTGGGCCAACAAAAAGGTCAAGAGCTACTCCAAGGGCATGCGCCAGCGGATCGGGATAGCTCAGTCGCTTATCAACAACCCCGAGTTGGTGTTGTTAGATGAACCGACCGACGGCGTCGATCCCGTCGGACGGAAGGACATTCGCCAGGTGCTGGGACGGCTCAAGGATGAGGGCAAGACGGTCTTCATCAACAGCCACCTTCTCAGCGAACTCGAGCTGGTCTGCGATCGGGTTGCGATTCTGGTGCAGGGCACTGTCGCCTCGCAAGGGACCATCGATGAGTTGACGCGCGATCAGCAGAGATACGAAATCGAGCTTGCCCTGCCGCCCGAGCTCGGGGTCGATGAGTCTCTCGTCAGGGCTCTGCCCGCGTCATGGTCTACCGGCATGCTCCAGGCCAAGGGGGCTCTCACCGCCCCGCCGACCGCAGAGGGATCGATGGCCGTGAGAGTCGGGATGCGTGGCACGCTGCAGGGAGGACAATCGATCGAGGTCGACCACCACACGATCCGAATCGGGTCCACAGACCCGGAGCTCGTGCAACCGCTGCTGGATGCTCTGCGGGTGCGTGGCGCGGTGATCCGATCATTGCGACCGATTCGCCCGAGCCTTGAGGACCTCTTCATGCGGGCGGTGACGGACCCCAACTCGGGCGAAGTTCTCAAACCCGGGGCCAAGGGCAAGGCAAAGAAGGGGGCCACGCCATGATGTCCCAAACGATCGCCCTGCTCATCGACGCCTATCGAGAGCTCAACGCCAAGAAGCTGTTTTGGATTGTCCTCATTCTGTCGGGCATCTTCGTGCTTGCCATGGCCTGCCTGGGCAACGATGCCAAGGGGATCACCATCCTGGTGTGGCACATCGACTTTCCGTTCGCCGGAACCAACGTGATCTCCAAGCCGATGTTCTACAAAATTCTGTTCCTCTTCGGAGGAATCAAAGTCTGGCTCACATGGGCCGCCTCAGGCCTGGCGCTCATTTCCACCGCCGGGATCATCCCGGACTTCATCGGGAGCGGGTCCATCGAGCTCGCCCTTTCCAAACCCATCGGCCGCTTGCGCCTCTTCTTGACCAAGTACATGACCGGCCTGCTTTTCGTCGGCATGCAGGTAACCGTGTTCTGCGCCGGAACATTCCTGGTGCTGGGAATCCGGGGCGGAGAATGGTCTTGGCGGCTGTTCCTGGGCATCCCGATCGTGCTGCTCTTCTTCAGCTACTTGTACTGCGTGTGCGCCCTCATCGGTCTCCTGACGCGATCAACGATCGCGGCACTCCTGCTCACCGTCCTGTTCTGGCTCATGATCTTCCTGGTTCACTTCACGGAGACCGGAATCCTGCTGCAGTTCAAGGTGCGATACGACATGGCTGCGGCATTGCAGTCCGGAAGGCTGACGGAGAGAGCAACCGCACTTGAAGACCTGCGATCACAGCGCGCCAAGCTGGATGAAAGCCCACCAGGCGAGAACCCCCCCACCGAACTGGAGTTGGAAAAGGCCAAGCTCAACCTGGACGCCAAGATCGCATCCGCGAGCGAAACGTATGCCGCGCGGGAAAAGAAACTGGAGTCGACCAAAGGCACACAGCGATCGCTGACGATCGCTCACTCCATCCTGTTCGGCACGAAAACGGTCATGCCCAAGACCTCGGAGACTATTGAGCTGCTTTCCCGGTGGCTGATCTCCAAGGAAGAGGCCGACAAACTCTTGCCCGATCCGCCGCCGGATTCACAGCGTTCGCCGTTCTCGGAGCCCGAGAGGGATATCCGCGTTTCCGAACGCGAAATTCAGAAAGAAATGGAACGGATTCTCAGGGCACGCAGCCTGGGCTGGATCGTGGGTACTTCGTTGGTCTTTGAACTGGTGATCCTCTGCTTCGCGGGTTGGATTTTTTGCCGCCGAGACTTCTAACCCTGCCCCGAGAGTTCCCGCCCCCGATCCCGCGCCGCCACAATCGCTCGCGAGAACGCCTCCATCACCTGCGCTTCATCCAGCACCCCCACCGCCGCGGCCGTCGTGCCCCCCCTGCTCGTCACCGCCGCCCGCATCTCCGCCGGCCCGCGCGCATCCTTCGACAGCATCAACGCCGCGCCCAGAACGGCCTGACGAACAATCTCATCCGCGGCCGCCTGCTCAAACCCGACAGCCACAGCCCCCTTGATCATCGCCTCCGCAAGATAAAACACATACGCGGCCCCGCTCGACGCAACCGCCGTCATCCCATCCATCAGAGACTCATCCAGTTCAACACATCGACCCAGACCGCCAAAGAGAGCCCGCGCAAACTCCATGTCCGCCGCCGTCGAACCCGGACCCGCGCACACGGCAGTCATCCCCTCCCCCACGATCAGCGGCAGGTTCGGCATGCTGCGCACGACCCGACCACCAAGCGCCCGGTGGATGCCGGCCGTCGTGCTCCCCGCCATCACAGAAATCACAAGCCGATTCCCGATCGGCCCCACCTCCGCCGCGACGCCCGCAAACAACTGCGGCTTCACCGCGACGATCAAGATCCCATCCGAAACAAGCATTTGCACCGCTTGAGCCGCGCCTGGAACGACGGCGCACCCACAGTCCGCCCGCAACTGAGCGTGCTTGGATAAGTCCGGCTCTGCAATGACCATCTGATGAGACGCAATCCCCAGGGCTCGCTCATTCCGAACGATGCCGCGAGCGATCGCCCCCCCCATATTCCCACCACCCAGAATGGCGACGCGTTTGTCTTGCATCCCCAGAGACTACCAACCTCCCCACCCCGCGCACTTGCTTCGACTTTCCCGTCTTGTGGCACTGGTCACTGCTTTGAGTGGCCAGTGGTGCGACCCACGAAAACGACACGCTTTTTGCGCACGAAAGTGCTCGTGCACGACACGAATTCTGCGAAATCTCCACATCAAATCCGCGCCCTATTTCAAGCACTTTCTGAACAACCACCACGATTTTCGACACGGTTTTTGCGCGCAAAACGTGTCTTTGGCCCATAGGTAGAGGGGCTGCTCAAACAACCCCGGATTGATGAGGCCGCGGATTCGGGGCGGAAACCCCGTGTTGGCTCCGACGCTTCATATTCCGGGCGAGTTTGAGCGAACCTCTACCGCAAGCGAGATGTCGAAAGACACCCCGCCCTCGGTCGCATCGACGTGGAACCGCCCGATCTCGGCGCAGCTCAAGCCCCCAAGGCCCAACTGCGCAGGCAGCCAACCGGTTCCACGCACGAGCGGAAGTCAGAAGAAAGGAACCCGTGCCACGGCTTTGCCGCTCGAATGTCCCTCGCGCTCAAACACCCAGACCCGCGGCACAGCCGTGCCGGACTTCCCAAGCGCCCAACGCTCCCCTCCCCTCAAATTACCCATCTTTCCGCCCCCCACCGCATATGCTTTCACCCATGTCCAGCTTCTATCAACTCGACTTTGAACGGCCCATCCGCGAAATCGAGCAACAGATCGAGGCCGCCGAAGCGCGGCTCAAGTCGATCGCCGGCGGTACCGCCACCGCCGCCGAACCCATCGGCATCCCCCCTGGCGTGGATGCCGAGGTGGATGAACTCGAAACCGTCCCCGCCGCCAAGCTCCCCGAGCACATCGAGGCGCTCAGGGGCAAGCTCGGCGAGATAACCCGCAAGCTCTACTCCCACCTTTCCCCCTGGGACACGGTCCGAGTCGCCCGCCATCCGCTGCGCCCCCAGACCCGCGACTACATCCAGATGATGTGCAAGGACTTCTGCGAGCTGCAAGGTGACCGCCGCTTCGGCGATGACCCCGCGATCGTCACCGGCTTTGCACGCCTGGATTCAACCAAGGTCTTGATCGTGGGCCACCACAAGGGCCGCAACACGCAGGAAAAAATCGCCTGCCACTTCGGCTGCGCTCACCCAGAGGGCTATCGCAAAGCCCTGGCAAAGATGCAAATGGCCGAGAAATTCGGCGTCCCGATCGTGACTCTCGTCGACACCCCAGGCGCCTACCCCGGCCTCGGCGCCGAACAGCGCGGCCAGGCCGAGGCCATCGCCGTCAACATGCGCGAGATGAGCCGCATGCGCACCCCCATCGTCTCCATCGTCATCGGCGAAGGCGGCTCCGGCGGCGCGCTGGGCATCGCCGTCTCCGACCGCGTCGGCATGATGCAGAACGCTTGGTACTCCGTCATCAGCCCCGAAGGCTGCGCGGCCATCCTCTGGAAAACCGCCAACGAGCAAACCAACAACGCCGCCGCCAAGGCCCTCAAGCTCACCGCCCGCGACAATCTCTCCCTGGGAATTATCGACGATGTCGTTCCCGAGCCCGAGGGTGGAGCCCACCGCAACCCCGCAGGCGCAGCCGAGTCGATCAAGAAGTGGGTCCTCAACCAACTCGGGCAGCTCAAGGGCATCGAAATGGACACGCTGCTCCAGCAGCGGTACGACCGATTCCGAAAGCTCGGGTCGTATCAAGAGGCCGCGGCGGCTCCCGTCGAGAGCGCAGCCGGCTGAATTCCAGACCAGCCCAAGGGGGTACCCGGGTAATGAACCCCGACCGATTGGGGATTTTGACCTGCGCCCTCAGCCGCCATACCGTTCGGACCTTTTCGGGCAAGGGTCTGCTCGTACGAGTAGATACCTAACCGAGTCAGCCTTCGGAGTGAGGCTTCAGGATGCCCAAGCAGAGTGCCCCAGCCCGGAAGGCATCGGCCTCAGCCAAGAAAGCGAGCCCCAGCAAGGCTGCGCCCAAGGGCAAGCCGCCGGCCAAAAAGCCCTCCTCCAAGCCCGAGCCCAAGTCTAAGGCACCGGCGAAGGCCCCGCCTCCGCCCCCCAAGGGGAAGCAACCCGCCAAGGCTCCTTCCCCCAAAGCGGCGGACAGCAAGCCATCCCCGGCGGCAGACCCCAAGAAGGTCGTCCGCAAGGGCATCACGATCGTCGCCCCCAAGCCGACCAAGAAGGCATCGGTCAAAGCCGCGGCCATCAAGATGCCTCACCTGGGCAGCCCCCTGATCAAGCCCGGCTCGGTTCGCAAGCCGCTGATCTCTTCGGGCCCCAATGCCCCCCGCCCCAAGAACCTCTTCGCGGGCGAAGGCAAACCCAAGAAGAGCCCCTTCGACAAGCGCGAGCTGGCCAAGTTCAAGGCGATTCTCCTCCGCAAGCGGGCCGAGCTTGTGGGTGATGTTTCGACCATGGAGACCGAGGCCCTTATGGGTCAGTCCGGCTCGTTGTCGAACGTCCCTCAGCACTTGGCCGAGCAGGGATCGGACACGTATGGCCAGTCCCTGTCGCTCGATCTGGCTGCGGCCGATCGTCGGCTGATCAAGGAAATCGACGATGCGCTCAAGCGCATCGATGTTGGAACCTACGGCGTATGCGAGTTGACGGGTAAGCCGATCCGGGCCGAGCGCTTGGAAGAGCTTCCCTGGGCCCGCTACTCGATCGAAGCCGCGCGTGAGTTGGAGCGTCGTTCGACCTCGCCGGTCCCATGAACAGCAGCGAGCCGAAAAGCCCCAGTTCCCTCAGCAGCGGGCGGGCGTGGGCGGTTCTCATTGTGGTAACCGTGATTGGTTTGGCGCTGGACCTGGGCTCCAAGTGGTACGCCTTCGCCAATATCGCCCCACGCCCGGTGATCATCGAACGGGCACGCGTGCTGGAAGCTCAAGCCAACAAGCAGAACCTCAGCAGACTGATCCCCGATGACATGGTGCCGCGCACCGTGATCAAGAATGTGCTGGACTTCTCGCTGGTGCTCAACCCCGGCGCTGTCTTTGGAATTGGCGCAGGAAAGCGATGGTTTTTCGTGGCATTCACCGGCGCGGCCATGGCTTTGGCCGTGTGGATGTTTGGCGCCTGGACGCGTCCGAAAGATCGCTGGGCACACGTGGGAATTGGGCTGCTGGTCGCCGGTGGGCTTGGGAATCTGTACGACCGGCTCATCTACGGCTGCGTGCGGGACTTCATCCATCCGCTGCCGGGTGTGCGGCTGCCCTTTGGCTGGTCGATGCCGGTCAGCGGCGGGCGCGAGATCTGGCCGTATGTTTCCAATATCGCGGACCTGTGGCTGCTCATCGGCATCGGGATGCTGATGGTGTACCTGTGGCGGCAGGGCGCGAAGCGCAAGCAAACGGCAAAGTGATCAGCGGGCCGCGGGCATTTGGCGGAGGCGGCCTCGGATGCTGTCGAGCATGCCGCGGACTTCTTCGGCCATGCGCGAGTTGGGGAACTGATCGATGATCTGCTCACCAAGGCTGGCGGCGCGGTCCCACTTGCGATCCTGGACAGCAAGCTTGAACTGGACACCCAGGTTGTCGCGGGCCTTGCCGATCACGCCGCGGGCGACTTCGCGGTAGGGACCGGCTTCATCTTCGGTGAGATAGGCGTCGAGTTCCTTGAGCATCTCCATGGCATCCTCGATCCGGTCTTCTTCCGCGGAGCGGAGGAAGCGGCGTTCGAGGTCGGTTTTGTAGAGCATTCGGGCCTGCTCGACGCGGTGGCGGAGCCCTTCAACGCGCGGGGAGTCTGGATACAGGCGGCCGATGCGGGCGGCTTCCACCGCGGCCTGATCCCAGCGGCGGCCGGTGATCAGAGCGTCGAGCTGGGAGATCGCTTCGTTGACCTTGCGCTGGACGGTGTCGAATCGGGCCTGTTCGATTCGGGCTCGGAACTCTTCGGCATCGGAGCGGTAGCCGAAGCGTTCGGCGAGCTCTTTGACCAGGACCATGGCGGCATCCCAGTCTTCGGCGGCGATGTCTTCCTGGATGGCCTGGCGGAGGAGGTCGCGGTCGTGCCGGCGGTAGAGAACGCGGCGGGCTTCATCGGAGAGCGAGCCGTGTTCGACGAGGCGATCGACGGACTTGGCAAGTTGATCCATCGAGGCGCCCGGCGTGGTGCGATGGCGGGTTGCGATCATCAGAAGGCCGAGTGAGGCCATGGCGACCGTGCCGACGAGGCCGAGAAATCCGGCCGCGATGAAGATGCGTCCGGGTTCACCGAGCGTGGTGCCGTAATAGAGGAAGCCACCCGAGGCTCCGGCGGTGACCACGGCCCATGCGATTACGGCACGATTCAGCACCGTGTCGCGGCGGCGATTGGCGGATTGGTCTTGCATGAGAACTCTCCGTGCTCAACTTCCGGGAGTCGGGTCGCCGCAGTTGCGGGTGACGGGAACCAGGCAGAGGAACTTCATTCCCTCGCCGGAGGCCTTGAACTGATGTTCGTGATCGGCCGGGACGTAGATGACATCTCCGGCGCGGATGGGGCGTTCGGCTCCGTCGAGGAAGACCGTGCCGCCACCATCGACGATGAACACTTCGTGTTCGTAGTCGTGGCTGTGACGGGGGGAGTTGCCACCCGGCTCGACGATGAACTGGCGGAGGGCAAAGTTGGGGGCTTTGTCTTCGCGGCCGACCATGACGGCCATGCGCACACCCTTGACGCCGGACATTTCGACCGGCTTGGGGGTCGCTTCGGAGAGGTTTCGGATGAGGCCGTGTTTCAGCCCGTCTCTGCTCGCCATGAATCTGACTCCGCTTGGCTCTTGGTTTCCTGACCTTGGGCCCGCTGCTTCATTCTATAGTTGGTTCAATGCAACCCGATATTTCAACAGATGCGCGGCGGAAGGACACCCGTCCGACCATCGAGACCTTTGAACTGGGCCCGTTCCTGACCAACTGCTACCTGATTTACGGTACGCAGCCAGGGCCGTGCTGGATCGTGGATGCGAGCTTTGAACCCGAGGAATTGATCGCGCGGGTGCGGCAGCTTGGGCTGGTTCCGCAGGCGCTGGTGCTGACGCACGCTCATGTGGACCACATTGCGGGCGTGGATGAGGTGTTGCGGGCGTTTCCGGGGTTGCCGGTGTTGGGGCATGTCGCGGAGAAAGAGTGGTTGAGCAATCCGGTGTTGAATCTGGGGCGTCCGATTGGGATGGAAGTGACGGCTCATGGGCCGGATCGGTTGATGGCGGAGGGGGATGTGCTGGAGCTCGGGCCGCAAAAGTGGAAGGTGTTTCACACGCCGGGGCATTCGCCGGGGGGAGTTTCGCTGTATAACGAGGCCGCGGGGGTGGCGATGGTTGGGGACACGCTGTTTGCGGGTTCGATCGGGCGGCACGATTTTCCGGGGAGCGATATACGCGTGCTGGCGGATTCGATCCGGAGGAAGTTGTACACGTTGCCGGATGAGACGACGATTTATCCGGGGCATGGGGCGACGAGCAAAATTGGGGTTGAGAAGAGGTCGAACCCGTTTGTAAGGGCGTGAGGACTACATCACGGATCCGAGCCCGAAGCAGCGGCGCCAAGTGCTAACTTGGCCCAGGTGCATCATGAAGTGGGATGCGCCATAGAAGATCATGGTGGCGCCGACGGTGGGGAGACGCTCGCGCATTTTTTCGTTGGGGTTGGGGGCGAGGAAGACGGAGTCGGCGACCGTGGGGAGCAGTTCGAGGGCGGCGCGGTGGGAGGAGAAGAAGGCTTCTTTCACGACTTCCATTGACGGGTAGATCTTGCCGGTGGGGTCATCTTTGCATTCTTTGCCCGCGGCGTAGAGGTCGGTGAAGTTTGCGGGCGCGGCGATCTTGGAACCGTCGAGGCCGACGAGCGTGAGCCAGCGTGAGGGGTAGAGCGCGAGGTGGCCGAAGTTGAAGGAGGCGTGGTTGGCCTCGATGGTTTTGCCGCCGATGGTGGGTTTGCGAGCGAAAATGTCGGCTTTGACATCTTTGAGGAGGAGTTCGGAGAGGCCCAGGCCCATGCGAACGGCGGCGGTGATGTCTTTGGCGAAGTGGGACATGGAGGGCTCCTTGGGGTGAGCCGCGACTGTATGTCGCGCGTGTCGGGATTGTATTGAAGGCGTTTGCGGCATCGTGCGGCTAAAGCCGAGATTTGGGGAAGCCCGTTGAAACGGGCTGAGGAAATGTTGCAGGCTGGTGATTGGCGCGGCCGTCGCAAACCACGGCTGAAGCCGTGGCCTACTAGCGAGCAAGGCCGTTGAAACGGCCTGAACAAGCGTCGGAAGGAGTGTTTCGCGCAGAGGCCCTGAGGGCGCGGAGGATGCAGGGAAAACGAATGCGCGTGCGAGGGTCAGTGATTCAGGCGCCGATGTAGCGGGCGTAGAGGGTTCGGGCGAGGTCGGGTTTGGAGGTGCCTTGGATGATGGCCCGGCCGTCGGCGAAGATGGTGAGGTTGATGGGTGCGCCATCCTCGCCGCGTTCGGTGGTGAGCGTGCCGCGGATGAGGAGGGAGGGCATGTGGGTGAACTTGCCGTGTGGGGAGAGTCGGGAGGAGAGCGCGGCGAGGTCGATACCGGTGGTGCTGGAGGGTGCGACTTGGACGGCGTTTTGGCCGCAGAGGGCCGCGGCTTGGCCGGCGCGGTTGCCTTCGAGGAACTCAAAGTTGCGCTGGGCGCAGCAGGGGCAGTCGGCGCGTTTGGATTTGGAGAGGTCGATGCGACGGGAGGTGTTGGTCCAGGCGTCGAGGTCGAGGAGAGCGGGGAGAGTGAGGTCTTCGCGGCCGAGGAGGAGTTTGAGGGCTTCGGTGGCTTGGTGGGCCGCGACTTGGGAGATCATGGGGCCGAGCACGCCGGCGGTGTCGCAGGTTTGGGCGACGCCGGCGGGTGGGGGCTCTTCGAAAACGCAGCGGAGGCAGGGTGTTTGGCCGGGGCGGATGGTCATGGCCATGCCGCGGGTGCCGACTGCGCCGCCGTAGACGTAGGGGATGTTTCGCTTCACGGCGAGGTCGTTGAGGAGGTAGCGGGTTTCGAAGTTGTCGGTGCCGTCGAGGAGGAGGTTTGCATTTGTCGCGAGCGACTCGGCGTTGCGGGAGGTGTAGTCGGCGATGACGGCGCGGACCTGGGCTTGCGAGTTCACTTTGGCGAGTCGGCGGCGCGCGGCCTCAGCCTTGGGCAGGCCTTCGGCGACATCCTGTTCGTCGTAGAGCGTTTGACGCTGGAGGTTGGTGAGTTCGACGATGTCGCGGTCCACGATAGTGAGGTGCCCCACTCCTGCTCGGACGAGCAGGTCGGCGATGGAGCAGCCGAGGGCGCCGCAGCCGACCAGGAGGATGCGGGACGCGGTGAGGAGGGATTGGCCTCTTTCGCCCCAGTCGGGGAGGAGCATTTGGCGGTGGTAGCGGGCGGTGGACATTGGGGAAGGGTAGTGGCGTTGGGCGCGATGGGTGTGGGGGCACTGCTGCGCCGCGGGTTGGGAAGGCCGTGCGCTTGGGGTATTGGTGCGGCGAGCAGTGGCACCTAACTCGTTTGTCGAGTGGCTGAAGCCAGTATCCAAGCAAGCCCGTTGAAACGGGCTGCAATCGGAAGAAAAGAGAGGAGGATGAAGCTGGTCGCGTTACCACGGCTGAAGCCGTGGCCTACGAGCGAGCAAGGCCGCTGAAGCGGCCTGGAAACCAACGCAAGCCGACCTGACAACCAGCATAACCAATGTCTGCGTGCGGTGGACCTTCGCGGGGTTGAGTAGCACCCGTGGCACCATTGGGGTGTTGCGTTTTCGGGGGGCGCATTTGCTGGTAGGCTTGGGCCACGATGAACGCGCACTTGCCGTGGAAAGCTCCGTCACCACTTCCGACGCGATTTGAGACGCGGCGGTTGGTGCTTCGATTTTTGGTGCCGGAGGATGCGGAGGCGATGCTGGCGGGGCTGGAGAAGGACAGGGGCTCCTACTGGCCGTGGCTGCCGTGGGCCAGGACGGATAACCGGAATCTCGCCGAGTGCATCTTCAATATCGAACGGTTTCGACGCGAGCGCGAATCGACGGCGGACAACTTTGGGATTGGAATCGTTGACCGAGAAAGCGGGAAGGTGATCGGGGGCACGAGCCTGCACCGGCTTCATCTGGCTTCGCACCAGGCCGAAGTCGGTTACTACATCCACTCGCATCGGCGTGGACAGGGGCTTTGCACGGAAGCGGTCGCGGGGCTGATCACGTGGGCGTTTATGCACCAGAACGCGGGGGGGTGGGGGCTGCGGCGCATTGAGATTTTGTGCGCGGCGGCGAACATCGCATCGCAGAAAGTGCCGCAGAGGCTCGGTCTGAGGCAAGAGGTGAACAAGGTCGCTGAGCGCTGGGTGGATGGAATTGGTTGGGATGGGACGCTGGGGTGGGGCGTGCTCAGCGAAGAGTGGGATGTGGCGGCGCGGAGACTTCGAACACCTGCGAACTGAGTCAACCCCCGGCTGCCGTCGGGGGCTCTGATGATCGCGCGAGGGTGATCTCGACCAGTTCGGGTGGGACGCCGATGCGGACGGGGCAGATGGACATCCCTACGCCGCGGGAGACCAGGACCGGGAAACCGGGGCCCTTGAGCAGGCCGCCGGCATATTTTGTTCCGGTTCGACAGGGAACGTAAAGCGGCCCGACGAAGGGAAACCGGATTTGTCCACCGTGCGTGTGGCCACAGAGCATGAGGTCGATGCGTTCGCGCTGCATGGATGGAAGATCGGCACCGTCGGGGTTGTGGCAGAGCACGATGCGCGGGGCTTTTTCCGGGACGGCCTGGAGAGCGCGGTGGATGTTGACCTCGTCGGTGAGGAAGTCTCCGACGCCGGCGATGCAGAGGGAGTCGCGCGGGGCGATGGGGCCTGAAGCGAACTTGCGGGTTCGGCCATCCAGAAGAACGTGGGCGTTGTCCACCATGCGGACGCCGACTTCGGTGAGATATCGCGTGATGAGGCCGCGGCCGTTGTACCAGTCGTGGTTGCCGAGCACACCCACGGTCGGCGTTCCCGAA
Organism: Phycisphaerales bacterium; assembly: GCA_044222485.1. Taxonomy (GTDB): domain Bacteria; phylum Planctomycetota; class Phycisphaerae; order Phycisphaerales; family UBA1924; genus JAHBXE01. The sequence goes on from JBGAND010000014.1 coordinate 46,597, forward strand.
TCGACGAGCGGGCGGAAGAGCTCCGCGGCGGGCTTGATGTAGCGATTGCCAGCATGAACATAGTCGCCGCCCAGGAGGAAGAGGTCGGGCTTGAGATCGAGAGAAAGCGAGACGGCTTTGCGGATGAACTCGGCGGGGATGCTCGGGCCCAGGTGCGTGTCGGAAATGAGGATGGCTTTGAACCCGATGAATTGGTCGGGCAAGTCCGCGATTGGGATGGTGTGCCGGCGGATCTTGAGTTCGAAGGGTTCGAGGAACGCGCCATCCACGAGCGCGCCGGTGCCGAGAACGGCCGCGGCGGCGAAGGGGGCGTCAAACAGGAAGCGGCGGCGCGCGGGGTGGGCGACGACCTCTGATTCAGCCGGGGGGTGTTCTTGGTGCCGCTTGTTCAATCGGCGGCGCAGAGCCAGCGATAATCGGACGACCCAGAGCACTCCGGTCGCGGCGATGCCGTGGGCGATGATGCTCTGGAAGAGGCTGAACACTCCCCAGTCGCCGGTGGTGATGTTCATGGCCATCCAGATGGGGCCGGTGAAGGCGTCGAGGATGCTGGCCGCGGGCTTGATGATGCTGTGTTCGGCGGTTGGAGAGAGGCCAGCGTTGAGTTGATCGGGCGGGACCCAGGCCAGGCCGTGGAGGATGACGCCGGCCAAGACCATGACGAGCCATGAGGCGCACCAAGGGGCGAAACGACGAATCCGGCTTGTTTGAGGCTGGTCCTGGTGCAATCACAACTCCGCGGGTGAATATCGGGCGGAACTCGTACGCCGCGTCAGCCTGCTTCGTTCGCGCGGGCGATAACTACGACCTGGGCCGTGGTTGGGATGGGTCTATTCCGAGGGTGCCAGAGATGCGGGGCGGTGATCGAGCGGGATGATGGCCGAGCTGCTCCAACGGTGGCAACTGCGTGCGCTTGGGGTAGTTTCTAGCAGGCCGCCAACGGGCGGGCAGACAACAGACAAAGAGAGGGAGACGAACATGATCCGTAATCTGATGACATCCTGCATCGCCGTTGCTTTGGCCGCGGGCGCTGTTCAGGCACAGAGCTTTACCGAACACTTTGATGGATCGAGCCTGCTGCCCTCGGGCTGGTCATCGGTGAATAACAGCCCGAACGGTCCTGGCACCAGCCCGGACTGGGAGCAGACGGCGGGCAGCGTGTTGAACTGGATGCCCAAGGATGGCACGGGGTATGTCGCCGTTGGATACAACGCGACGGTGGGCATGGGCGATCTGAGCGTTTACCTGATGTCTCCTCAGATGCCGATGAGCAACGGGGACACGATCAGCTTCTGGACGCGTACCTGGGACAGCCCGAGCTTCCCGGACCGCATGTCGGTCGTGATCAGCACTGATCTGACCGGCGATCCTTCAACCTTTACGAACAACCTGCTCACGATCAACCCCAACTTGACGACCAGCGACTATCCGACGGAGTGGACGCAGTACACGGTGACGGTGTCGGGTCTGCCGGAGCAGAACTCGACGACCGCACGGTTTGCGTTCTGGTACAACCCCAGCAACGGCGGCCCGTTGGGTGACAACTCGGACCGCATCGGGCTGGATGAGATCAACTACACATCCGTTCCGTCCCCGGGTTCGGCGGCCCTGCTTGGCCTTGGCGGGCTTCTTTGTGGCCGCCGTCGCCGCTGAATCGACATTCCCTTAGCACCAGAGGGGCCGGCGGCATGCCGGCCTTTCCTCATTTGGGGACGACAAACGCGCTGGTTCTCATCTCCTTATCATGAAGGAGACGGAAAGGGCGCGATGACTACGGCACACAGCGATATCAAGAGCACGCACGCACCTCGATGGGATTATGCGCCCGCGCCGGAGACGGTGAAGGTTGAGATCGCGGATCGGTATGGGCACTTCATCAATGGGAAGTTCACGACGTCACGTCAGACGTTTGGGACGTTCAGCCCGGCGACGGAGAAGAAGCTGGCGGATATCGCGCAGGGCTCGGATGGCGATGTGGATGCGGCGGTGAAGGCGGCGAAGGCGGCCCAGCCGAAGTGGGCAGCGCTGAAGCCGGCGGAGAGAGCGAAGTACATCTTTCGGATTGCGCGGCGGATCCAGGAGCGGGCTCGCGAGCTGGCGGTGCTGGAGACGATGGATGGCGGGAAGCCGATCAAAGAGTCGCGGGATGTGGATGTGCCGCTGGCCGCGGCTCACTTCTTTTATCACGCGGGGTGGGCGGATAAGTTGCCGTACGCGTTTCCGGGGCGGGATCCCAAGCCGGTGGGTGTGTGCGGGCAGATAATTCCTTGGAACTTTCCGCTGTTGATGGCGGCGTGGAAGCTGGCGCCGGCGCTGGCGTGCGGGAATACGTGCGTACTAAAGCCGGCGGAGACCACGCCGCTGACGGCGCTGCGGCTGGCGGAGATTCTGGAAGAGATCGAGTTGCCGGCGGGTGTGGTGAACATCGTGACGGGGGATGGGCGGACGGGTTCGGCGCTTGTGAATCACGCGGGTGTGGACAAGATCGCGTTTACGGGTTCGACCGAGGTTGGGAAGCGGATAGCCAAGGCGGTGGCGGGGACGTCGAAACGGTTGACGCTTGAGCTTGGTGGGAAAAGCCCGAACATCATTTTCGAGGATGCGAGCATTGATCAGGCGGTTGAGGGGATTGTCAGCGCGATTTACTTCAATCAGGGGCACGTGTGCTGCGCGGGGTCGCGGCTGTTTGTGCAGGAGAGCATCCTGGATGAGGTGACGACGAAGCTGAAGATTCGACTGGCTTCGCTGCGGGTTGGTGATCCGCTGGATAAGAACACGGATGTTGGGGCGATTAACAGCAAGCCGCAGCTCGAGAAGATCGAGCACTACCTAAAGGTTGGCGTGAAGGAAGGCGCGAAGTTGCATGAGGTGAATGGGTCAGCGCTTCCGGAGAAGGGGTATTGGTGTCGGCCGAGTTTCTTCACGGGTGTGCAGCCGAGCCATGTGGTGGCGCGTGAGGAGATTTTTGGGCCGGTGCTGGCGGTGCTGAGTTTCAGGACGCCGGAGGAGGCGATCACGCGGGCGAACAACACGCCGTATGGGTTGGCCGCGGGCGTTTGGACGGATAAAGGGAGCAAGATTTTCGAGATTGCGCGGCAGTTGAAGGCGGGGGTTGTGTGGCTGAATACGTACAACCGGTTTGATCCGGCTTCGCCGTTTGGTGGGTTTAAGGAGAGTGGGTTTGGGAGGGAGGGTGGGGTGCAGGGGTTGAGGGCGTATGTGAGGGTTTAAGGGCGGAGCAAAACAAGTGCATGTTCTTTGAAACGGAAGTGGTTGAGCTTGCGTCTTGGAATGCACCGTTCAGTTGATCGAGCGGCAACCCTTAACTCGTGTCGGTTTCTGCCCGATAAGAACCGCTGCGACCACAACATGGCCGCGTTTGGGGCTTTTTCATGAAACTGACGAACCGCTTCTTTGTCTATCCCGCCGTTGCTTCGGTTTTGCTTGCGACGGGCGCGGCACGCTCTGTTCAGCCGCCGGAGCATGGGCACGAGCCTAAGCAAGAGTCAAAGCACGAGACCAAACCTGAGACCAAGCCGCAGGTAGTCGATTCATCGAAGGGCAAGCCGGCCGAGCCCGCGGCCAAGCAGGGTGGCACCAAGCCTGAACCGCTGTCCATTGTGCTGCCGCCGCGCGAGCCCAAGGCGACCATCGCCAAGGACCCGATTGCATCCCAGAAGGCGGATGAAGCGTTGACTCAGCTCAAAGAAGGGAACGAGCACTGGGTCTCGGGGAACGCGAGCCATCCGAATGCCACTTCGCAGCGCCGGCAGGAAGTCGCCGAGGGTGGGCAGCACCCGTTCGCGACGGTGTTCACGTGCGCGGATTCGCGGTTGCCGGTGGAGCGGATCTTTGATCGTGGCGTGGGCGATATCTTCGTTGTCCGCGTTGCGGGCAATGTAGTCGGGAACATGGAGACGGGGACGATTGAGTACGGCGTGGAGCATCTGAAGACGCCGCTGCTGGTTGTCATGGGGCATACCAAGTGCGGGGCTGTGGCGGCCGCGGCTTCGAAGGCGACGACCCACGGCAAGATCACGGACCTGGTGTCGGCGATCAAACCGGCGGTGGAGCGGGCCCAGCGGAACAACCCGCGGGCAACGCCGGAAGATGTGGCGCGGATTGCCGTGAAAGAGAACGTGTGGCAGAGCATTTTCGACCTGATCAAGAACAGCGAGGTCATCCGCGAGAAGCTGGAGGCCGGGCAGGTGCGGGTGGTCGGGGCAGTCTGCGATGTTTCGACCGGCAAGATCGAGTGGCTGGGTGAGCACCCTTGGCAGGCGGAGTTGGTGGATGCGATGGCCGCCAAGGGCGCGAACACGGCCGAGGTCGAAGGGAAGTAGGTTTCTTGACTTGGTGGCCTGCCGCTCCGCGGCGGGCGCAACTGTCCGCCGCGGAGCGGCAGACCACCCAAAAGCGGTGTCAGCTCAGTGTCTTTGCCAGTCGATCAGCGGCTTTCGCCCAGAACGCTTTCGATGATTTCACCGCTGCGACGGTTTTCAGTTTCTCGTGCTGAAACACAACTTGCGTTTTGGCTTCTCCGGACTTACCGGTTTTGTCCCAGAGTCCGACCGCGACCCGTGAACCGTCCTCCCAGGCGATTCGCACCGACTTGTGCGGTGTGGCCTTGGTGATTGTGAGCGGCTCCTTCAGCCACTTGGCCCGCTGCTTATCGTCGGTGATGGCTCGGAACGCCGCGACCATCGTCACGGGGAGCGTCTTGCTGAGATTCGCGACATACCCGGTCGCGGTCTGGTGCTTCACGCGCAGGCCGCGGGCTTGCTCGTAGCCGACGGTGACCATCTGGCACCACCAGTCGCCGACGCCATATTTGGCGCGGATGTGCGTGGCTATCTCTTTGTGCGGGAGTTTCGCGGCGCCATCCTTATAAAGGAGTTTGATCCAGTCCGTCCACGGCTTGCCGGTAGCTTTCTGAACCGCATCTGAGCTGATCCCGTTCCACTTGGTCTGGGCCGGCCGGGTCTTGTTGGCGCGAGTTGCGGGCCGCGCTTTCTTGACGACTTTCTTACCCATCTTCTTAACCGCCATAGGGCAATCTCCTGAGACCAGAATCGTGGCTCGATCAGCCTACCATTGCCGCTCATTCTGTACCTGCTTGTTCGGTATCCTTGAGGCACCTGATGACCACTGCAACCCGCGAAATTCAGTTCCGCGAAGCTCTCCGAGAGGCCATGTCCGAGGAGATGCGTAGCGATGACCGCATCTTCCTGATTGGTGAGGAGGTCGCCCAGTACAACGGGGCGTACAAGATCTCCCAAGGGATGCTCGATGAGTTCGGGCCCAAGCGGATCATCGACTCGCCGATCTCGGAGAACGGGTTTGCGGGACTGGGAATCGCGGCCGCGATGTACGGGCTGCGGCCGATCGTTGAGTTCATGTCCTGGTCATTCTCGCTGGTCGCCGCGGATCAGATCCTGAACAACGCGCCCAAGATGCTCTATATGTCTGGCGGCCAGTGGGGTTGCCCGATCGTGTTCCGCGGCAATGACGGGGCGGGTGGGCAGTTGGGATCGACGCACTCCTGGTGCGTTGAAGGGCTGTATTCGAACGTGCCGGGCGTGAAGATCGCGATCCCGAGCTGCCCGTATGACGCGAAGGGGCTGTTGAAGACGGCGATTCGCGATGATGACCCGGTGTTCTTCCTTGAGTCTGAGCGCATGCTCGGTGACAAGGGGCATGTGCCGGAGCAGGAGTACGTGATTCCGTTCGGCCAGGCGGAACTGCGGCGCGGATCCTGGGAGCAGCCCGCGGACTGCACGGTGGTGAGCTTTGGCCGCCCGGTGAACTTTTGTATGGATGCGGCGGATGAGTTGCTGAAGGAAGGCATCACCTGCCACGTGCTGGATATGCGGACGATTCGGCCGCTGGATATGGACTCGATCGTTCGGAGCGTAAAGCAGACGGGACGGATCGTGGTCGTGGATCAGTGCTGGCCGTTTGCGAGCGTGGCGAGCGAAGTTGTCACCCAGACGTGCGAGCGGGCGTTTGACTATCTGGATCATCCGCCGGTGCGGGTGAACAGTGATGACGTGCCGGTGCCGTATGCCAAGGCGCTTGAAGCGGCTTACCTGCCGAACAAGGCGAAGATCATGTCGGCTGTGAAGAAGACGATGGGTTTGCTGTAGGTCAACAATTTTCACCGCAGAGACGCAGAGTTCGCAGAGCAAGAAGAGAATTCGTTGCTGATTCTGGGTTCTCTGCGCCTCTGCGGTGAGTCTTTTCCGGGGCTCTTATGCCGATCGAAGTGACAATGCCGCGGCTTTCAGACACGATGGAAGTCGGTACGGTTGTGAAGTGGAACGTGAAGCCTGGCCAGAAGGTCAAGACGGGCGATGTCCTGGCGGACATTGAGACCGACAAGGCCACCATGGAGCTTCAATCGTTCGATGACGGCACTGTCGCCAAGCTCGCCATTCCTGAGGGGCAGAGCGTCAAGGTTGGCCAGGTGATTTTGGTGCTTGCTGGGGCGGGTGAGAGCGTTGATGCCGCGGCGTCTGCCGGCGGGGCCTCGTCGGCTCCTGTCGCTAAGAAGGCCGAGTCGGGCAGTGGTTCTGCTCCGACCGCAGCAGCTCGTTCGACGGGTTCCACCGCGATTGCCGAGCCCCCTCGCGCGGCCCCCACCAACGGCGCCTCCTCGTTCGCTGAGCCCCGCGGCCGCATTTTCGCTTCGCCGCTGGCCAAGAAGATCGCTGAAGAATCGGGCATCGACCTGGCACGGGTTGAAGGCACCGGTCCCTCCGGGCGCATCATCCGCAAGGATGTTGAAGCTGTCATGAACGCGGGTGCCCCGGCCGGCATGATGCCGACCACGGCCGCGAAACCCGCATCCAAGGTCGCCGGCATGACCGCGGCCCATGTTCCCGCGACTCCCGCGGTTATGGTCCCGCCGCCCGGTGTCATGCTGTCTTCCCGGCGCGTCACGCTCTCCAACATGCGTCGCGTGATCGCTAAGCGGCTGGTCGAGTCCAAGACGACTATCCCCCACTATCAGGTCACGGTTGAGGCGGAGATGGATGCGTTGCTGGCCCTCCGCAAGCAACTCAACGACCAGCTTGAGTCGCAGGGTGTCAAACTCAGCGTCAACGACTTCCTGGTGCGGGCATGCGCGCTGGCGATGCACCAGCTTCCCTTTGTGAACAGCCGCTGGGTGGATGGCGGTGGCGAAGCGGCCATCGACATCGTCGGCGATGTCAACATTGGTGTCGCGATCGCGCTCCCCGAGGAACGCGGCGGCGGCCTGGTTGTCGCGACGCTTCGAAACGCCGATCGCCTGGGCCTACGCCTCATCTCCGCCAACACCAAGACGCTCGCCGAGAAGGCCCGGACCAAGGGTCTCACGGTCGAGGAAATGTCGGACTCGACATTCACGATCTCGAACCTCGGCATGTTCGGCGTCGATCACTTCACGGCCATCATCAACCCCCCCAACGCGGCGATCCTTGCGGTCGGCGCGGCCATTCAGAAGCCCATTGTTCGCAACGGTCAGCTCGCCGTCGGCACGCTGATGTCGATGACGATGTCCAGCGATCACCGGATCGTTGATGGGGCGATGGCGGCCCAGTACCTCGCGACCGTGAAGCAGATGCTGGAGAAGCCTGCGACGTTGCTGGTGTAACAGATACTGCTACTTTCTCGCGGCTTCGCGAGCATCGTTCAAGGCCGCGGCGAACACGTCGCGAGCTCGTTCTTCGCCGACATCGGACACTGCCTGTTGCAGAATGAGCTTGGCCTCCTTCTCGCGGCCCGCGGCTTTGCACGCAGCCGCGATTCGGCCTCCGCGAACAAGCCTGCGCACCATGTGTTCCTTGAAGCCCTTTCGCTCGGCTTCAACGAACTCTTCGGAAGGTGGTCCGGCCGAACTCGCAACGCCATTGGCGTAAATGACGAGCGGCAAGATGGGTATCGAGAGGATCGTGTTGAGAGTTCTTGCCGCGACGCTTCTTCCGCTCGAGTAGGAACCTTTGAACACCCCTGCCTCGCCGACTGGGTCGCTGTACACCCATCCAGCCAGATCCCATCGTCCTAAAGCGACAAGCCGTTCAAATGCGTTATAGCTTTCGCGCGAAAGACGGTCCATTCGGATTGGGTCTTTTTGGAACCGCTCGGCATACTTCACGAGTGCATCGTCCGCTCCGATCATCTGCGTGAATGCAAACCACACTGCTTCTTCCCAGATACTGACGGTGCCTGAGAGAACTCGCGATTCTGTGGGCTCGCGCAGCTCTTCGAACTTGATTCGCGCTGGTGGATGAGCCCGAACCAGGATCGATATGTCTTCGGTCAAGTTCCCCCAGTAGTACGTCCCAAGCGTGATATCCGCACGCGTAGATTCCGTCCATAAAGCGATGAACTGCTCCGTCGCCAGCTCGTAGTCATGGGCTATCAGGAGTGCCTTGGCGTCCTGATGCCGCCGGCACCCATCATCGAACATGGTCTTTTGTTCGCGGGTGAAGCCACCGCCCCAGCATCCCGCTGCTTGTGAGAGCCCGATGAGCAGGATCAGGGCTGAAATGACACACCGCTGTCGCATGTCAGTGAATACTAACATATCGCGTTGTGCCTGTCAAGCCCTATTGCGTTTACCCCGGCCTACGGTGCCTGCCTGTACCGTCGCCTCTTCATCTCCTTTTTGGTCTGCGGCCTGATCGCGCTGATTTGCTGGCGAGTGTTGCCACGCTGGGGCTTTGGCATCCTTTGGTGGGTGCCTCTGACGTGCTTTGTGGTGATCGCAATCTCGAATCTAGCGACGCGAGGACGCGAAGATGAAGGTGAGGCGCAGGACGACCCAGATGGTCCGATTCCGTTCCGCCCACCAACGGATGACGGCGGCCCTGAAGGGATCAGCAGCGCAGACCGCGAGCGGTTCGGCTAATCGCTAGCTCCGTCTGAGCGGATTACCGCCCGACGGTTCGCGAGTTTACCACCGCGTTCGCCAAGGGATTGATGACAGGCTGACGGCGCACCGTAACGACATCCGGTCCGCCAGGCACACGGGTGACGCCGGTGTCGCTCTCCAGGTCCACAGGCGCGGGTCCCGGTGCTTTGATCACGGGCTTGGCCGCCCCGAACTGCGAGGCCAGCTTGGTTTCCATCCGCAGACCCAACTTGTTCTCGATCAGCGGCCGCAGCAGGGCCGTGGCGATCTCGGACTTTCCCAACTCGTCGGCCGCGGCGACATCGGCGATCACTTGTTTCCAAGCGGTTTCGGTCAACTGCTTGGTAACCGTCTCGATCGCCCTCTCCACGCGCGGGCGAAGGACGTTCTGCAAGTAGTCCTGGAAGTACGGCAGATCGTCGAATCCGATCGTGTTGCCGTGAGGGTTACCGTTGATCCCGTTGTCAGCCATGTCCTAGCTCCCTTTGCCAAAGTCCGCGGCCGCATGGCCGAATCAATTCATGCCCCATGGCTGTCTACTTCGCAAGTCCCACCCCTGGAAAGATAGGGTGTGTCGCTCGCCAGATGCGCAACTGCTGCTCTTGCCGCCGTAGACTTCTCCACGAGCCCCCGTAGCTCAGTTGGACAGAGCAACGGATTTCTAATCCGTTGGTCGCTGGTTCGAATCCAGCCGGGGGTGCCTTTCTTTGATTCGCATCTGGGGCCGCCTGGGTTTTTGCCGGGCTTGATCCTGGTTTGGACCTTCTTTTTCTACCTGAAATAAACCTTGACAGATACCTTACAACTTGGTACCCTAACAAAAACCTCTCCAAAAGAAGGCTTTCATGATCGGTTCCCCCACCATCCAGCAGCTCGCCAAGACCATCGAGGAAGCCTGCGCCCCGAGGCGTCAGGTGCCCGGGCAGCCCACGGGGTGGGGATTGGTGGATCAGGTGCTGGCCGCGGATGGGATCCCTCGGGGCGTCCTCCACGAGTGGTTTGGCGACCCTGATGAGCCGCCCTCGCGACACTGGGTACCACCCTTGAGCGTGATGAGCCATCTGGCCGGGCAGGCGATCTCGAACCCTGGCATCCCCCACTCCTGGCCGATCGTCTGGATCGGGCGACGGTGCTGGCCTTATCCGGTTGCTTTGCCGGCCGCGGTTCTGGAACGCTCGATCTTCATCGATACCCCGGATCTGGCATCGCGGGCCTGGGCGATTGATGTGACGCTTCGATGCCCTGCGATCGCCGCGGCCATCGCGGATGGCAGCGGACTGAACTTGGCGGCGACGCGCCGGCTGCAACTGGGTGCGGGGGAGGGTGGGTCGCTGGCGTTTTTGCTCCGGCCGCCGCATGAGTTGCGGCAGTTGTCGGCCGCGCACACGCGGTGGACGGTGAGCCCGGCTCCGTCCGCGACTCGCGATTCTCGATGGACCGTCCGTCTACTGCGCTGCAAAGGAATGCGGCCCTCGCAAGAAAGCACCTGGACCATCCAGCTCAACCATGAAACGGGCGCTCTCGATCTGGTTCCCCATGCTCTCGATCGATCTGGTGCGGCGGAGGCTGAAGCGGCAGCAGTGCGCACGGCCTGAGTGCGTGCTGCTGATGGCTCCTTCTTCGCGTGGTCAGATTGTGTCGCATCGTTGTTCGCGCGCTGCACGCGATGGTGTGCAGCCGGGGATTCCGGTTGCGCAGGCGAAGGCTGTGTTGACGACGCAGCGGGTGCTGGTGGAGACGCATGATCCTGAGGCGGATCGGAAAGCGTTGGCCGCGCTGGCGGTGGTGGGCCAGAGTCTGTCTCCCATCACCTCTGCGGATGAGCCTGATGGGCTGCTCGCGGATGTGAGCGGGTGCCACCGGGTTTTTGAGGGTGAGGAGGGGTTGGTCCGGGCTGCGCTGAGTCGCTTTCGAGACCTGGGATTTGAGGTGCGGGCGGCGATCGCATCCACGTATGGATGCGCCCGGGCGGTGGCGAGGTTCGGGCCGGCACCGGACCTGATCATCCCCGACGGAGCCCAGCGGGGGACCATGGCCACGCTTCCGACCCGTGCCTTGGGGTGCGATGCCAAGACCGAGCAGGCACTGCGTGAAGTCGGGCTGGACACGGTCGGGCACATTCTCGCTCTGCCGCGGTCTGTGCTTCCGGCGCGGTTTGGGGATGAGATTCTGTTCCGACTCGATCAGGCTTTGGGGCATGCGATCGAGACCATCGACCCCGTGCACGCGGTCGATCCCGTGCATGTCGAGCGGATATTCGAAGGGCCGAATGATCAGTTCGAGGTAATTCAGCTCACGGTGCGGGGGTTGCTGGAGGAGCTTCGGGCCCATCTACAAACCCGCGAGGCTGGGACTACACGCCTGCTGCTGCGGATGGAGCGTTCGGATACGACGCCGCTGGAACTGCGCTTTGCCCTCAGTGCGGCGACACGCGACTTGAAGCACTTGTGGTCGCTTATTCGGCCGCGGCTTGAGAAGGCCAACCTGGGCTTTGGCGTCGAACTCATCTCGATCACATCGACGCGGACGGTGCGGATCAACCACCGCCAGGCTGAGCAGTGGCGTGATGACCAGAGCGATGCATCACCCAGCGTGTGGATGGACACGATGGTGAACCGGTTTGGATCGGAACGGGTGGTGCGGGTGAGGCCGGCGGAGTCGCATGTGCCGGAGAGGGCGGTTCGGCGGGTGGGGGAGATGGCCACATTTGCAAAGGGCCAAAGGGCCAAATTAAAGCAGGAGGAAGAACGCCCTCCTGACCATTTGGCCATTTGGCGCTTTGGCAATTTGGCCATTTCCTCCCGCCCCTCCCTCCTCCTCCACCCTGAATCCGCCCTCGTCACTTCCCTCTGCCCCGATGGCCCGGTCATGAACATCCGCTGGCGCGGCATCGATCACGCGATCGCACTTTCCATCGGGCCCGAACGCATCGAGCCGGAGTGGTGGCGAGGGCGGGCGCCGTCGCGCGATTACTTTCGAGTTCAGGACACGCAGGGGAGGTGGCTGTGGTTGTTCCGTGAGCATGAGGGGGACGGGGGGGAATGGTTTGTGCACGGAGTCTGGGCGTGAGCCATGCCTGACAATCCAGCACCCAAGATGCGGCCGCATCCGTTCAAAACCAAGCCCAGCCCGTCGCTGGATGGGGAGTGTGGGTATGGCATGGCGCCGGGGATGAAGGAGATTCACCACAGAGGCACAGAGACGCAGAGAAGTAAAGAAGAGGGGAGGAAAGGAGAAGAGAAGAGTCCGAACACTGCTTCTGGCTCTTCCTCTGTGCCTCTGTGTCTCTGTGGTTCATCTGATTCTGAGGCGCCGCCGCCCATTCCGTTTGTCGGGGAAGCAAGAGATGCGCCCGCCGCGGAGCGGCAGGCCACCCAGAGCCAATACGCCGAGCTTTGCACGACGACCAACTTCACGTATCTCAACGGAGCGAGCCATCCAGAGGAGTTTGTCACGCGTGCGCACGAACTGGGGTATCGCGCCCTGGCGATCACCGACACCAACTCTCTCGCGGGCATCGTCCGTGCCCACAGCGAGGCCCGGGATCTGAAGTTCCCGCTGCTGATCGGCTGCCGGCTCGTGCTGGCTGAACCCGCAGGATTGCAGGTTCTGGTCTACCCATCCAGCCGCGCGGCGTACGCGTCGCTGTGCCAGCTTCTCACGTTGGGTAAACGCCGAGCTCCCAAGGGTGAGTGCCATTTGACGCTTGACGATCTCGCCAGCCCGCACCCGGACTTGCTCGCCGTCGCTATTCCCACGCCCTGGACACCGGCCATGCAGAGCCATGACCGGTGCCACCAAGCACTGCGAACTCTGCGAGACATCTTCTCGGATCGCCTCTCCCTGGCCGTCTCCCGCCGCTTCGGAGCCGATGATGACCTCGAGTTCGCACGCCTTCTTGAACTCGCCAAAGAAACCGGCATACCTCCCGTCGCCACCAACGATGTCCACTACCACATCCCCGACCGCCGCCCCCTCCAGGATGTCCTCACCTGCATCCGGCACGGTTGCACCATTGAGCAAGCTGGGTTTCGCCTGCACGCCAACGCAGAGCGTCACCTCAAGCCTTCCGACGAAATGGCCCGACTCTTCGCCGCCTGTCCCGAGGCCATTCGCCGCACGATCGAGATCGCCGACCGCGCCTCTGTGTTCAATCTCGATCAGATCAAGTATGAATACCCCGTCGAGCCCTGCCCGCCGGGCAAGACCCCCATCCAATATCTCCGCGATCTGACCTGGGAGGGCGCGGCCAATCGGTACCCCGAGGGCATCACCGATGCCATCCGCACACAAATCAACGGCGAACTAGCCATCATCGATGAGCTCCACTACGAGCCGTACTTCCTCACCTGCTACGACATCGTCCGCTTCGCTCGCAGCCAGAAGATTCTCTGCCAGGGCCGTGGCGGCGCGGCCAACTCCGCCGTCTGTTTCTGCCTGGGCATCACCTCCGTCGACCCCGCCAAGTTCAAGCTGTTGTTCGCCCGCTTCATCAGCCGCGAACGCAAAGAGCCGCCGGATATCGATATCGACTTCGAGCATGAACGCCGCGAGGAAGTGATCCAGTACATCTACAACAAGTACGGGCGTGAGCGGGCCGCGCTGACGGCGGAGGTTATTTCGTATCGCGGGCGCTCCGCCGTGCGCGATGTCGGCAAGGCGATGGGCCTGTCGCTGGACACCGTGGACGCCATGGCCAAGAACCTCGGCGGCTGGAGCGAGCAGCCCAACGAGGAGCGAGTCCGAGAGATCGGCTTGAACCCGCGCGATCCCACCATCCGGCAGGTCATCGAGCTCACCGGGCAGCTCGTGGGCTTCCCGCGGCACCTTTCCCAGCACGTCGGCGGCTTTGTCATCACGCGCTCACCACTCTCTGAACTGGTCCCCATCGAGAACGCCGCGATGGATGACCGCACCATCATCGAGTGGGACAAAGATGACATCGACGCGATGGGGATGCTCAAGATCGATGTCCTGGGTCTGGGCATGCTCACGTGCATTCGCAAGGCCTTCGAGCTTGTGAAGGAGCATCGCGGGCTAGACCTCACACTCGCCACAGTGCCCTCCGAAGATCCCGACGTCTACGCGATGATCCAGCGAGCGGACACGGTCGGCGTCTTTCAAATCGAGTCCCGCGCCCAGATGTCCATGCTGCCGCGGCTCAAACCCAAGGAGTTTTACGACCTGGTCATCGAGGTCGCGATCGTCCGCCCCGGGCCGATCCAGGGCAAGATGGTCCACCCCTACCTCAAACGCCGCAACGGCGAAGAGCACTTCACGTACCCGAGCCCGGAAATCCAGGACGTGCTCGAACGCACGCTGGGGGTGCCCCTCTTTCAGGAACAGGCGATGCAACTCGCGATCGTGGCCGCGGGATTCACCCCGGATGAGGCCGACAAGCTCCGGCGTGCCATGGCCGCGTGGAAACGCAAGGGTGATCTCATCTACCGCTTCGGCAAGCGTCTCATCGACGGCATGCTCGCCCGCGGCTATTCCCAGGACTTTGCCGAGCGCTGCTTCGAGCAGATCAAGGGGTTCAGCGAGTACGGCTTCCCCGAGTCTCACGCCGCGAGCTTCGCGATCCTCGTCTACGTCTCGTGCTGGCTGAAGCACCACGAGCCCGCCGCCTTCGCCGCGGCCCTGATCAATAGCCAGCCGATGGGCTTTTACCAACCCGCGCAGATCGTTCGCGATGCGAAGGAGCACGATGTGCCGATTCGCGAGGTCGATGTGAATCTGAGCCAATGGGATTGCACGCTGGAGTGGCACCGGGCTTCTGCCCGGTGTTCTTCAACCCTGAGCGCGACTGATGGCAATCACCGGGCAGAAGCCCGGTGCCACGATCTTGCCCTTCGCCTGGGCATGCGTCTCACCGACGGCCTCCCTGAAGAAGATGCCACAAGGATCGCCGCGGCAGTCGCCACCCGCGGCCCCTTCCGCTCCATCCAATCCCTTTGGCGTGCCAGTGAATGCTCCTGCCGCGCCCTGAAGTGCCTGGCCAACGCCGACGCCTTCCGCTCCATGGGCATTGACCGCCGCGCGGCCTTGTGGGAGGTCCGAGCCCTCCGCGATGACCCGCTCCCACTGTTCGAAGGCGCCCCCGAAGTCCAGGAGCCAGAAGCCCCACTGCCTTCCGTCACGCCGATGCGCCAGGTGATGCACGACTACGAGAGCACCGGGCTTTCGCTGAAGTCCCACCCGATGGCCTTCATCCGCGACGAGTTGAACCGCCGCGGCGTGGTTTCAGCCGGGGGACTGAGAGATTCAACCGCCTGCCCCAACGGCCGCGAAGTTTCTGTGGCCGGAATCGTCCTGAATCGACAGCGACCCGGAACCGCATCCGGCGTGGTCTTTGCGACGCTGGAGGATGAAACCGGCATCGCCAATCTGGTCATCTGGAGCACGACCTATGAGCAATACCGGCGTGTCGTCCGGCTGAGCACAGTCCTCCTGGCACGGGGGAAGGTCGAACGAAAGGATGATGTCATCCACATTCACGCCAAGCACTTGGAGAGCCTGGATGAGAGTTTGAGGGAGTTGACGTTTGCGTCGAGGGACTTTCATTGATGTGTCATTCAAGTGAGCCGGGGCGTCTTCGCCCCGATTCGGACACTCCTTGGGCCCCAACCGGCGCGAGAACGCCCCGGCTCACTAAGATCATCCGACCCCCGGAGCCTCCCATGCCGAACAAAGTCGACCAGTTCATCGCCGGCCAGCGAACCAACGAAACCGCTCAGGGTGGCAAGCCTGGCGCGATCCACGCCGTTATGAACCCCGCCACGGGCGAAACCATCGCCCACGCCGACCTGGATTCGCTCCGTAGCGCAGAGGCCGCGGTGCAGGCCGCGCAGGAAGCGTTCCCCGCCTGGGCCACGACCCCCGTCGGCGATCGCTGCCAGTTCCTCTTCCGTTACAAGCAGGTTCTCGAAGATCACTTCGAGGAACTCGCGTTGTCGATCGTTCAGGAACACGGCAAGACCATGGCCGAGGCCAAAGGCGATGTCCGCCGCGGCATCGACTGCGTCGAATACGCGTGCGCCGCCCCGACGCTCATGATGGGCAAGTCGCTGCCACAGATCGCGATCTCTTCCTCCTTCTGCCGCACCGAAGACAAGTCCGGCGTCGGCATCGACTCCACGGTGGACCGCACACCGCTCGGGGTGTGCGTCGGGATCACGCCGTTCAACTTCCCCGTCATGGTCCCTCTCTGGATGTGGCCCATGGCAGTTGCCTGCGGAAACACGTTCGTCCTGAAGCCCAGCGAGAAGGTTCCGCTCTCGGCCGTGCGTGAAGTCGAGCTCGCCCACAAGGCCGGACTTCCGCCGGGCGTGCTCAACCTCGTCACAGGCGGGCCGAAGGTCGTTGACTTCCTCATCACCCACGACGACGTCCGCGCGGTCTCGTTCGTCGGCTCGACCAAAGTCGCCCAGCACATCTACAAAACCGCGACCAACGCAGGCAAGCGGGCCCAGTGCATGGGCGGCGCCAAGAACTACATCGTCGTCATGCCCGATGCGAACCAGGATGCCGTCATCGAGGGCGTCGTCGGCTCGGCCTTCGGCAACAGTGGCCAGCGGTGCCTCGCCGGCAGCGTCGTGATCGCCGTCGGCGATGCCGCGGCCTGGTTTATCCCCAAAATCACCGAAGCCGCCCGGAAGATCAAAGTCGGCGCCGGCGGCGAGGCGGGCGTCGGCATGGGCCCGGTCATCGACATCGCCAGCAAGGAACGCATCGAGAGCTTCATCGCCTCCGGCGAGAAGGATGGCGCCACGCTCACCCTCGACGGCCGCAAGTGCCAGAAGCCAAGCTGCGGCTGCTTCGTGGGCCCAACCATCTTCGACAACGTCCGGCCCGGAATGCGGATCGTCGATGAAGAGATCTTCGGCCCGGTCCTGTCCGTCGTTCGCGAAGCCACGCTCGACGCCGCGCTCGCCACGCTCAATCGTTCCCGCTACGGAAACATGGGCGTCATCTTTACCAGCAGCGGCTACAACGCCCGCCGATTCAAGACGCACGCACAGGTCGGCATGGTCGGGATCAATGTCGGCGTCCCGGCACCGATGGCGGTCTTCCCCTTCGCCGGATGGAAACAGTCGTTCTTCGGCGATCTCCACGCCAACGGCGAGGATGCCGTGAAGTTCTTCACGGAAAGCAAGGTCGTCGTCAGCAGGTGGATGTAACGAGCCCGAAGCGCAAGCGAGGATCAGACCTTCCCCACCACCACGCTGTACATCAAACTCCTCCACACACAATCGAGCCCCGCCAATCCTGCCTCGTTCAACATCCGAAAGTGCTCCACAAGCGGCACATAGTGATCGTGGGCCGCCGCGTGCTCAAGCAAGCTCTTGATCTCCTCCTCCGTGCAGTTCCCCGGCTGGCGGCAGAACGCCAGCCAGCCATCCCAGTAGACCTTCTGGATCTCCTCCGTCGCGCCGAGCAACTGATCTCCGAAACAGAACCACCCGCCCGGAGCCAACCATCCGCGGATCGATCGGTACACCGGCAACTTGTCTTTCACGTGGTGCAGGCTCATGCAGGAAGTGACCAAGTCGAAGGACCCGGCCTCAAAAGAGACCTCTTCGAACCGCCCCGTCACGGTCCGCAGTCGATCCGGACCAATCCCCTTCTTGGCGGCTCGAGCAGCAGTGAGTGCTGTCATCTCGGGCGCGGCATCCACCGTCGTGACCACCGCCCGCGGGAACTGCTCCGCCAACCGCAACGTCAGATTCCCGGTCCCACAGCCAAGCTCCAGGATTCGCATCGACCCGGGCGGCAGGTGCTCCAGCAATCGATCGATCATCTCGTCATATCGCGGCACGGCCCGCCGGATCAGGGAGTCGTACGAATCGGCCATCTGACCGAAGAAGGCCGCGGCGGTTTGAACCGGCTCAGGCATGCCGCAGTTTACGCCTCCAAGTCGCGGCCTTTCTGTTGTACACTTCCACCATGCCACGCATCACCCGCGCCGCTCTCATCCAGTGCGCCAACGCACTCCCCGACTCCACCGACCTCGCGGCCATCAAGGCCGCGATGATCGAAAAGCACCTGCCGCTGATCAAGCAGGCCGCCGATAAGGGGGCGAATGTGTGCTGCCTGCAAGAGATCTTCTACGGCCCCTACTTCTGCGCTGAGCAGCAGACCAAGTGGTATCAGACGGCTGAGCCGGTTCCCAATGGGCCCACTGTTCGCCTGATGCAGGACCTGGCCAAGAAGTATGGGATGGTCATGATCGTCCCTATCTACGAGCAGGAGATGACCGGCGTGTACTACAACACGGCCGCGGTGATTGATCACAAGGGTCAGTACCTAGGGCGATATCGCAAGCACCACATCCCCCACTGCCATCCGGGGTTCTGGGAGAAGTTCTACTTCACGCCGGGCAACGGCGGGTATCCGGTGTTCGAGACGGCGTTCGGCAAGGTCGGCGTGTACATCTGCTATGACCGGCACTTCCCGGAGGGCGCGAGAGAGCTGGGCCTGAACGGCGCCGAGATCGTGTTCAACCCGAGCGCCACGGTCGCCGGGCTCTCCGAGTATCTCTGGAAGCTGGAGCAGCCCGCCCACGCGGTCGCGAATCAGTACTACGTTGGCGCCATCAACCGCGTCGGCACCGAGAAGCCCTGGTGCATCGGCGAGTTCTACGGTCAGTCCTATTTCTGTAACCCCCGCGGCCAGATCATGGTTCAGGCATCGCGCGATAAGGATGAGGTTGTTGTTGCCGACCTCGACTTGGACATGATCCAAGAGGTGCGGAACGTCTGGCAGTTTTATCG
This sequence comes from Phycisphaerales bacterium, assembly GCA_044222485.1. Classification (GTDB taxonomy): domain Bacteria; phylum Planctomycetota; class Phycisphaerae; order Phycisphaerales; family UBA1924; genus JAHBXE01. The sequence continues at coordinate 65,266 of JBGAND010000014.1, forward strand.
GGATCGGCGTCCGGAAAGCTACACGAAGACTGTCGCGACCTGACGCTGTCGCATTGAAAGCCCCTGCAATGTTCCGCCATTGAATGCGTTTGGCTGCTGCCGCCCCTTCACCGGAGACCTTTGGATGCACATGCTCGCTCGCATCGCCATCGCCATCTTGCTGGCTGCCCAGATTGCCAGTGGCCAGACCAAACCGGTGGACGCTACCCGGCCCGCTGCGAAACTGCGCCAAGCCGCAAGCGACCTTCAGAAACGCACCTGGACTATTGAAGGCGTCGAGCGTCTGGCGCTACTCCACATCCCTGCGGATGCCGCCAAGTCCGACACGCCCGTCGTGTTCGCCTTCCACGGCCACGGCGGAAACGCGCGGCAGGCGTCTCTTTCCTTTCACATGCACACCGAATGGCCCGAGGCGATCATCGTCTACATGGAAGGCCTGCCGACCGCGGCCCCGTTGGTTGACCCCGAAGGTAAGAAGAACGGATGGCAGAATCGCGCGGGTGAGCTGGGCGATCGCGACCTGAAGTTCTTTGACGCGGTACTGGCGAGTCTGAAGAAGGACTTCAAGGTTGATCAGGGACGCATCTACGCGATGGGGCACTCCAACGGCGGGTGGTTTACCTACCTGCTCTGGGGTTCACGCGCGCCCGTGTTTGCCGCGTTCGCGCCTTCCGGCGCATTCACCGGTAAGGCACGCGAGCTGACGCCCAAGCCGGCGATGCACATCGCGGGCAAGAAGGATGAACTGGTCAAGATCGCAAATCAGCAGAGGACCATCGACGCGGTGAAGAAAGTCAACGGCTGCACCGACAAGGGAACAGAATGGGCCAAGGACTGCCTGAAGTACGATTCCAAGTCCGGCACACCCCTGATCACGCTCATCTACGACGGATCGCACAAGTACCCCGCCGAAGCACCCGCGTTGATTGTGAAGTTCTTCAAAGAGCAAGCCAAACCAGCTCCCGAGGCCAAGCCCGCCAAGTAACCTGATCAGCCCGATCGGCCCTTCTTGCTCATCACGGCGATCAGCAGCCGATCAAACATCCGGCGCGGCATCACCTTCGCCATTTGGGCTGACATCTTCGCGTCAAAGCCAATCAAGCGACGAATCGGCGGTCGGCGAAGCGTCAAACATCGTTCAACCTCGCGAGCAACGCGGCTCGCGGGAACCGCTCTTTGCTCCGCCTCCATCGCGATCTTGGCGGTCCCGTCCATGATCAGGTGGTAGCGCTGGTACGCGGGATTGTTGCGATCCATCGACTGGGCACCTTCCTGTGCCTTCCGCCAGATCTCCGACTTGATGGCGCCCGGCTCGAGGATGCTGACGTTGATCCTGTCGGCCGCGAGTTCGCATCGGAGGGCATCGGAAACCGCCTCCAGCGCAAACTTTGAGGCGCAATACGGCCCAAGAATCGGCTGACCCACGCGACCGGCGATTGAGCTCATCATGACGATCGCTGCGGTTCCAGACGCCACTACGCCGGTGCGCAGCAAGGGCAGCATCGCCTGCGTCACCGCGATGTGGCCGAAAACGTTGATCTCGAACTGTTTCCGCCATTCATCAATGGGGACGGTCTCGACCGGACCAAAGAAACACACGCCGGCGTTGTTCACAAGGCCGCCCAGTCCGGCTGTACCGACGCGTTGTTGGAGTTCCGCGGCCGCGGACGCGACGGATGAGGCATCGGTGATGTCGAGCACGATCGATCGCAGCGAGCTGCCGGCTTCGCGTTCGAGGGCTTGCCCGTCGGCAGCCCTTCGAACTCCGGCGTGCACGGTCCAGCCGTTCATCGACAGGTGCAGGGCGGTGGCGCGCCCGATGCCCGTGCTCGAACCCGTGATGAGAACGTGTCTGGACATGTCAATCAGGGTACACGGGTCGATTGCGAAAAAGCCGTCCAATCGCTAGCATGCTTGATCCTGAGTGCCGCGGACCGTGGGCCGCGGCGTGGATCAAAGTGGAGACCTTTGCATGCCGTCGATTAGAACGATCGCGTCGCTGGGAGTTGTTGTCGCCGCGCTGGCCGGATGCCAGACCGGGCAGTTCTGTGATAAGGACCAGGCCGCGATCGGCGCTGCTTCCGACGACTGGTTCAAGCAAACGGCCGACGGCAAGATGGCGGCGGTCGCGGCCCACTATTCGGAAGATGCGGTGCTGATGCCCCCGGGCACGTCGGAGATCAAGGGCCGCAAGGCGATCGGCGAGTTCTTCGGGCACTTCCCCAAGCTCGAGAAGCTGCAGTGGAAGCGTGCGGAGGTCGTCGGCAACGGGGACCTGGCGTATTCGATGGGCAGTTTCTCATTTGAGGTCATGCCGCCCGGAGCCAAGAAGCCGGTCGTCGAAAAGGGCAAGTTCATCGAGATCTGGCGGCGCCAGGCGGATGGATCTTGGCTCATCACGCGCGACATCTACAACTCGGATATCGCGCCCTGAGAGCCCGTCCGATCCCGCGTAGTGTTGTCATGCCGGCGAGGCCGGCACGGAGGCCCTATGACCACCATCGCTGCGAAACCGTCCGCCCTTGCGATGCCGCACTGCGACTTCAAGCCTTCACCATACTCAGGACCGAGCAAGGAAGAAGTGCTGGCGATGCGCCGGGAGTTTCTGACCCCGGCCCTGGTCACGTACTACAAAGACCCGCTGATGATTGTGCAAGGGCACATGCAGTGGCTCTTTGATGAGAAGGGTCGGCGGTATCTGGATGCGTTCGCCGGAATCGTGACGGTGAGCGTGGGGCACTGCCATCCGAAGGTGCTCGAAGCGGTGCGGCAGCAGAATGAGTTGTTGCAACACACGACGACGATCTACCTGCATCCCAATATCGCGCAGTTTGGGAAGAAGTTGATCTCGACGTTTCCGAAGGGATCGGGGCTCGACAAGGGAGTGTGCTATTTCACCAACTCCGGCGGAGAGGCCAACGACCTGGCGATCATGATGGCCCGGGTGAAGACCGGCGCGTTTGACGTCATTGCATTGCGGAACGCGTATCACGGGATGTCTTCGTTCACGATGGGGCTTTCGTCGCTCTCGAACTGGAAGCAGCCGATTCCGCATGGGTTCGGCGTGCATCACGCCAAGCTGCCGGATCGGTATCGCGGCCACTTTGGATACGACGATCCGGATGCGGGCAAGAAGTACGCCGATGATGTGCTGGACTTGATCCGCACGGGCACGCCGGGCGCGATCGCGGCGTTCATTGCCGAACCGATCCAGGGTGTCGGCGGCGCGATTGAGTTGCCGCCGGAGTATCTCGCGGAGGTTTACAAGCATGTGCGAGCCGCGGGCGGGCTGTGTATCAGTGACGAGGTGCAGACGGGATTCGGCCGCACGGGTGATGCGTTCTGGGGATTCGAGAGCATCGGCGGCCCGGGCGTGATTCCGGATATGGTGACGATGGCCAAAGGGATCGGAAACGGGACGCCGCTGGGATGCTGCGTGGCCAAGCCCGAAGTGGCCGCGGCCATGACTAAGCGGCTGCACTTCAATACGTACGGCGGGAACCCGGTGTCGATGGCGCAGGGGTTGGCGACGTTGAACGTGATCCTGGAGGAGAAGATCCAGGCGCGGGCGAAGGATGTGGGCGGCTATCTGCTCGATGGGCTGCGTGATCTTCAGAAGCGGCACAAGATAGTCGGGGATGTGCGGGGGCGGGGGTTGATGTTGGGGATGGAGATTGTGGAGGACCGTGCGAGCAAGGCGCCATCGGGGCCCAAATGTGCGGCGGTATTCGAGCGGTGCAAGGAACTCGGCGTGTTGGTGGGCAAGGGTGGGCTCAACGGGAATGTACTTAGGATCAAGCCGCCGATGTGCATCACGCGGGATGATTGCGGGTTCCTGTGCAAGGCACTGGACATGTCGCTTTCTGAATCCGCGTAAACACCTAGGAAACTGCTCATGGGCGATCACGCCGCACCGACGTGGAATGTCTTGGGAGACCTCATAACCTGCAAGGTGAGTGGCCTGGATACGGGCGGCTCGCACTCCCTCTTTGATGTCGTGGTTCCGGCCGGCAACGGTCCGCCTCCTCACGTGCACCAGCGCGAGGATGAGACATTCTACATTTTGAGCGGAGAGATCGAGTTCCAGACGCAAGGAAAGACCATCCGCCGCGGCCCCGGAGAAACGCTCTTTGCCCCACGGAATATTGCGCACAGCTTTCGAAACGTGGGCACTGGATCGGCCCGGATGCTCCTGCTGGCGACGCCGGCGGGGCTCGAGAAGTTCTTTGAGGACATCGACCGCGAGATTGGCGCCAAACCCCCGGAGATGCCCAAGCTGCTGGCGATTCTTGGCCGCCATGGAATCGGGCTCGTCGGGGGCCCGCCCAAGTAGCTGCCGCGCTACTTGAACCTGCCGATGATCGGGGCATCCGTGCGTAAAACGGATTGCTGGTTGAAGCGGCGAATGTACTCCGCCTTGACTTCCTCGATCTTTGAGGAGGCGGACTGTTGTCCTGAATGGATAATCATGAGCATCTTGGTGTGCTCGGAGGTGATCGACCTGGCTTCGGGGTCGTACCACTGGCCCATGGCGTTCAGCACGGTCAGTCCATCGGGAAACCGCGGCGTGACGTAGTCGCGGAGGAAGGCCTCCCACTGCTGCTCGCTCACACCCTTGCCGTCTGGAGATGACACGCCACAGAAGAGCGTGGTCATGATCATTGAGTTGGGCTCAACAACCCCGCCCGCTGCGCCGACAGACGGGGCCTGCGGATGCGCGCAGGCTTGGAGAAACAAGGCAACGAAGATGACAACGACCCGAGAGTAGCGCATCGCTGCAGCTTACCGCATATCCGCGGGCGCGTCGATTCAGCTCTTGCCCGCCGACCGCACCCGGTGCACAAGCGTCTGAGCCTTGACCTCAACACCTTTGAGCGAACTGTCCAGCGCGCTCTGGTTGGGGGCGAAGGCCATCGCCGTCTGTACGCTGACCATTTCCTTTTTGACCAGTTCGGTCAGTGAATAGGTGAAGCTGCGCATTCCCTCGCTGGTTCCGGCGTTGATGAGCGAGGGAAGGTCTTCATCGAACCCGTCGCGGATTTTTTCGCGGACGGTGGGCGTGTTCAGCAGTACTTCGGTCGCGGGGACCATGCCGACGCCTACCTCCGGCTGAGCCGGAAGAAGGCGCTGGGCGCATACTGCCTTCAGGCTCGTCGCCAGTGCGCTGCGGATGAACGCATGCTCTTCGCGCGGGAAGAACTCCAGGATTCGGTTGATGCTCTGCATGGTGTCGGCGGTGTGGAGGGAGCCGAAGACCAGGTGGCCGGTTTCAGAGGCCTGAATGGCCGCGAGGACGGTGTCGTGGTCGCGCATTTCGCCGATGAAGATGACGTCGGGATCCTGGCGAACGATGGATCGCAGCGCCGTCGGATAGTTCGGAACGTCGATGCCGATCTCGCGCTGGCTCACGATGCTCTTGGAACGGCTGAAGCGATATTCGACCGGGTCCTCGATCGTGATGATGTTGCAGGCTTCGACCTTGTTGATGTGTTCGAGCATCGCGGCGAGTGTCGTGCTCTTGCCCGAGCCGGTGATGCCACAGACCAGCACCAGGCCCTCGTTGGTTTTTTCAACGATGTCGTTGTAAATCGGCGGCAGGTGCAGGGCTTCGTAGGTCGGGATCTCCGACTTCACGCGCCGGATGGCGACGTTGATATGCCCGCCCGAGCGGTAGACGTTGCAGCGGAAGCGGTCTTCCTTGACGAACGTGGCGAAGTCCACGCCGCCATCGTTCTCAAGGCGGGTCTTCATCTTCTCGGGAAAGATGGGGTCCACGATGTGGTCCGCTTCTTCCTCACTCAGGGCCTCACCCTGGATGGGGCGTAACGTGCCGTTAATGCGGTACACGGGGGGGACGCCGACCTTAATGTGAAGGTCCGAGGCTCCAAGACGGCCCATGGCCTCAAGGAGGCGATGGATGGTGAACGCTCCGCCGACTTCAGGCACGGTGCACCTCCGAGATTTGTCCCCCAACTGCGAGTCAAACAGGCCCGCCTGCAAAACCTGCCCCGAACAGAACGCAGGGGCGACACTCAATATACCGCATTCCCGCATTCGCGTTGCTCAATGTACGAGGGCAATCGCCACATCGTTCACATTGGTCCCCGTGGGGCCTGTTCGTATCAGGTGCGGGAAACCGGCTTTCTCAAGAGTGGTAAAGAAGGTGTAGCTGTCGTGCCGAACGAGGGCCGCGGCCGGATCTAAGCCGATTTGGCGGGCTTGGCGGCAGGTGTCACCGGTCACGATCGCGCCCGCCGCGTCAGTGGGGCCGTCGACGCCATCGGTGGCAAACGACGCGACAAGGGCGTTTGGGGCGCCGTCAAGGCTGATCGCCGCGGCGAGGGCGAACTCTTGATTGCGGCCACCCTTGCCGTCAGCGGCTCCTACGCGAACCGTCGTTTCTCCGCCACCGACAAAGGCGGAAGACCGTGACCCGGATAGTGGACGCACAATCGCGCAAAAATCCCGACCGCGCTGAGCTGCTTCACCGGTGAGGCGGAAGTAGCTTTCGATTTTTTCAAAGCCAATGCCCTCCAAGCACTCCTCGGCCGCGCCGATCGCATCGGCGTTGCTGCCAATCAGAATGCACCGCACGGACCGAAATGCGGGATCTCCGTGCTTCGGCGTCTCGGGGTGCAGTCCCGATGCTCCCGCCTCAAGGTGCCGCACGATCGCCGGTTGCACGACTCCGTGAGACATCAGCACCTGCAGCGCCCCTGCAAACGTCGATCCGTCCGGCAGGACGGGCCCGGAGCCCAGCGAGTTCACGTCATCGTCGGGGACATCTGACAGAAGATACGCCTCCACGGGCAGTGGGGTCATGAGCGCGGCCATGCGCCCGCCTTTGAGTCGCTCCAGGTGCTTTCGCACGCGGTTGAGTTCACCGATGGGCGCGCCCGCCAAGAGCAGCGAACGCGTCACCTCGACGATATCGACCAAATCCACACCCATCGACGGTGACGTAAGGAGCGCAGATGCTCCTCCTGACAGCAGCAGTACGAAGCCATCCACATCGGGCGACCGTTTGCGCTCGTCGATGAATGCCTCAATGGCGGCCGCGGCCTGCACACTTCGGGCACCCGGAATCGGGTGCTCACCCCTTAGCGCCCAATCGGGCGCTTTGACCCCGTCGGGTACAACCATGATCGCATGTTGAGGCTCCGGCCTTGCTGAACACCAGCCCGAGTACATCGCGGATGCCGCCTTTCCAACGGCGATCATGGCCGGGCGCATCGCCCGCGGTGGGTTCTTGCTGATCGCTTCAACCATCAGCCGAACGGGATCTGCCGCAAATAGCACCGCCTTGATCACGGTCTGTACATGCTGCCGGAAGTCTTGCGGACGCGGTGCCATGCAGCAAGACTATCAGGTGAACTCGCGTTGCACGGAACTCGGATGGAGGTTCAGAACGGCGGATGAGCCGCCCAAGGCGTAACCACCCCAATCACCTGCTCGCGATCGGAGTTCCTGGCGGCCGCGGCCACCCCGTTGCAGATCTCACGATGCGTGAGCCACCGAGAGACTCCCGCTTCCACCACAAACCCGAGAATCGCACGCCTGTACGTGATGCCGGGGTAGCTGGAAAGCTCGTCCCTGTCTGAATCCGTGCGGGTGGGATCAGCCACTTCGCAGCCGACCAGGGGGACATAGAGGCATGGGGCGGCAGCCGAGGCGACGACATCGGCGATGACATACGGAGCCATCGGGGCGGTGGCGTGAATCCAGCACACGACCAGGGAGAAGGGGCCCTTGGCGATCGCGGCCGAACGGATACCCATGGCCAGCGAGGCGATATCGGAATAGTCCACGGGGATGGGGTTTAAGGCGTCGGGACGCCCGGAGCGGGCGGCGGCATCCTGGCGAAGGGATGCGAGCCTGTCGTGCTGGCGCGCGACCGCCGAAACGGTCCACCCCTGCGACACAAGGTCGAGGCAGGCGTCGCGCAGCATTCCGGTGCCGCCGATGACCAAGGCGTGTCGAGACATGCGGGTAGGGTAGCGGGGCCGCGAGCGTGATTGCTCGTATAGTCTGGCGTGATCAACCTGCTGGTCGCCATCATCGAGTCGGAGCCGAAGAAGAACCTCCTCAAGAGGGCTTTCGGGCTGTGGCAGTTCACCACGGCCGTCGGAGTTGTGCTGCTCATCGGGATGTTCCTGCTGCTGGCGGCGCGGCGAGCGCGGCGGCGGGCCGGGGGTGGTCAGCCGCGCCGGCGGAGGCGGGCGATTCCGGATGCGTGGGCGGAGGCGGGACGACGCGTTGAACCGATCCGAATGGATGAGCCCGAACCCCCCACTGCACCCGAACCATGACGCAATCGAACGACAGACCGGTGGCCCTGGTGACTGGCGGCGTGAAGCGCGTGGGGTTGGCATCGTGCCGTGCACTGGCGAAGCAGGGATGCGATGTGGTGCTCACGTTTCGCGGCGAAGATCGTGAGGCGAACGCCGCGGTGCAGACGCTTGCGGGACTTGGCGCGACAGCGAAGGCGGTTCGGCTCGAGTTGGATGATCTGGGTGCTGTGGAGCGAGTTGCGGCAAAGCTGGCGGTGGAATTGCCGCGGATTGATGTGCTGGTGCTGAATGCTTCCGTCTACGCCCCGACACCGTTGAGCGAGTTGACACCTGAAACCCTGCTGAGCAACTACCGCGTGAACGCCGCGGCCCCGCTGCTGCTGGCTAAGCACCTTGGGGCGAGGCTCGCAGAATCAGCGCTACCGGGCGGCGGGGCGATCGTGGCGATGTGCGATATGCACGTGCTGGGTCGACCGAGGAAAGGGTTCAGCGCGTACGCGATGAGCAAGGCAGCGCTGGTTGAGATGGTTCGAACTCTGGCACGCGAGCTGGCGCCTCGGGTGCGAGTGAACGGGGTCGCACCTGGAGTCGTTGCGTTTCCTGAACACGGATATGAGTCAGACGCGGAGATGCAGAAGGCGTACTTGTCACGGGTACCTCTGCAGCGATCCGGCACGCCGGAAGATGCGGCGGAAGTCGTCCGGTGGCTGGCGTTTGACGCCAAGTACACGACGGGCGAGATCGTCCGCGTGGATGGCGGTCGCTGGCTGGCCTGACTACACCGAGCCCGGCGGGTTCACGTAACGGCGTGAGGCAAACCTGTACGCCGACATGCACCCCATGAACACCCAGAACACGTTGTGCGTTGCCAAGCTGTGCTCTTTGGTGTGCTTGAAGATGTGGTACCACTCCCAATGACGCCACGGGATGAGGGCACCGTTGGCCAGGTAGTAGTTGGGCCGGTGGGCGTATTCCTCCAGGAATGAGTTGGGGACGATGACGCTTGCAAACGCGAGGAAGGTGAGGAGCCCGGCGATGAAACCCAATCGGCGCGTGCCGACTCTCGCGGCTGCGATGGATACAAAGCCGATCGTCATTCCAACGGGCCACACGAACCAGTCGTTCCGCGCCCGGAACAGATAAGCCTGAATCATCCACAGCACGGCTAGCACGAACGCGGTTGTGCACGCCAGGACGATCCCCATTGCTTCGCCGCGCTCACGCGGTTCCAATCCGCCCGGTGGCACCGGGACGGAATTGATCGTCGGACGATCGTGACCAAAGCGCGATGCGATGGTCTTGAACTCGTCCTGAATCTCCTGAGAATCAACCTGTGGCGGCGGCGTCGTGGGCGGGCTGACGGCGCGGTACTCACGAGCGGAGTTGAGATAGGCCAGAGCGTGGCGTTCAAACTCAGGCGAGGGCGTCAGCCCAAGCGTGTCGTAGATGCGCTTTGCCTGGCCGAGAGGGTCGGCGACCAGGTCTTCGTAGCGCACTTCAGCGATATGTCCGGCGGGGATCAGGGCCAGGTCGTGAAGGTAGCGCTGCTCGCTATCGATGTACTCCTGTGCGATCAGCGGGCGGACGGCCTCCGGCGGGAGCAGATCTTGAAGGCCATACACGGACATCCGCTCAAACATCGCGACATTCGACCGGATGACCGCGCCGGGGTCACGGCTTATGTGGATGAACTTCACGTTCTCTGGTCCGAAGACCTCCAGCAGCGCACGCACTCTCGCGATGTGGCTTGGAGACTTCAGAAGCAAGGCACGACGCCGCGCGAGCCGGGCGATCTTCCAGCAGAATGCGAACTGGCAGAACTTCCAGCGGGCTCGCTCGCGGGCGGTCAGACCTTCAAGCGAGTGAAAGCGGCTGTAGTGCGCGTGCTCCTTTGGCAGGATAAACCGCCACGGAAGGCTGCTGGCCGCCGCCCAGTTGTTGAGGGCAAAGTCATCCTCCCCGGGCCAGGAGGGACCGAAGGCCATGTCATCCTGAGGACGCCGAGACGAGATCCAAGGAATCATGAACAGCCGCAGAAACACCCAACTGAAGCGGAACCCCTGTGGCACCAGCGTCTCACACCAAGCCGGCGTGCGGAAGTTCGGATCGCAACTGAGCAGATAGTGCAGGTGAGTCGTTCCGGATCGGAAGTAGCCCAGGATGACCACAACGCCGGGCTTGTGGTTCAGTTTCGTCCCGCTTCGGGACGCTGCGATCCGCAGCACGACTCCGAGGATGATCCGTTCAGGCAGCGAGGCGATCGTGCCCAGAAAGGATGTGAAAAGCACGAACGCAAGGCGAAGCCAGTAGCGCGGCGAAATCCAGACCGCCGGTGCAAACAGGAGCCTAGCCCAGACATCCAAAGGAGCGAAGGCCATGAAGTGGGGATACGGGAAGGCGATGAAGCGTGAGAGCTTGTGCGGCATCGGAAGGGAGAGAGTCTAAGCGGCTTGTGAGTCGCCCGCACACGCCTGCAACCTGCCGTTGGACCGTTCGGTATCACAAGCCATGAACCATACCCACAGTCGCGCATTTACCCTCATCGAACTGGCGGCCATATGCGGGGCTTGCTCCGTGCTTGGCCTGCTTTCGTTCGCCGCGATTCAGCCCGATACCGACGCCGCGGTCAAGCGCAAGGCTGCCCAGGCCAAGGATGTTGCCCAGATCCGAGGAGTCGGCCAGGCGATGGTGATCTGGGCCCAGAACCACGAAGACAACTACCCCTTGCCAAGTCTGATTGACAAGTCGGACGCGACGATTGGTGGTGGCGGTACGACCAAGAACACGACCGCCAACATCTTTTCGATGCTCATCTTTGCCGGGAGCCTCACTCCCGAAAAGCTCGTGTCGCCGCTTGAAGTGAATCCGAACATCGTGGCCCCCGACGGCTACGAGTTCAAAGCGCCCAAGAAGGCCGCGGTGCCCGACAGAGCCCTGTGGGACCCGGCCTTCGCCGCGGACTTCACGGGTGATAAGAAGGGTGGAGTGAGCTACGCCCACCAGGAGCCCAACGACAAACGCCTGTTTCGCTGGAGCAACACGTTCTCAAGCAGCGAGATCGCTGTGGGTACGCGGGGGCCCGAGATAGAGGGAATCGACCGACCGACTCCGGGAGCGATCGCACCCCGGTTCGCAAGCCCACCCACGGATGACGGCAAGGGCACACGCACATGCGTGTATTACGGCCAAGGCAAGACGTATACCGGCAACTTCGCGTACAACGACAACAGCGTCCGCATTCTCAAGCCGGGTCTGACTCACGGCGAACCGATGCCGGTGCTGGACAAGGCGACGCACGACTTTCCGACCATCACGGTGGATGGCAAGACGAAGTTTGACATCCCTTTCTACGACGAACTGGACGACATGACCGAGACCAACACGTTCCTGGGCATCTTCATCGAGGCCGGTACATCGAAGAAGGAGTTCAAGTCCATTTGGGACTGAGTACTACTCGGGAATAAGCCTGATCGTCCGCAGGTTCATAACGGCATCCTTGGCCATCTTCGTTGGCGTCACTTTGAGCTGCCCGCGGCCTTCGACAAGCGTCAGCGTTCCCAGTGACTTCTTCTCAAACGTCGTCCACTTGCCGGTGCTTGCGATGTCCATTTCAACTGAAGAGGCCCCCGCTTCGATCTTGATGTGGCTGCCCGCGTTGGGCTCTTCGCAGGCCCACTCGACCTCGACCTTGTAGCGGCCCGGCTTGTCGATGCGATAGTCCCAGGACACCCAGTCCTTGGCGTTGGTCCACATCCCGATGCAGCGATGCTCATCGTCGGCCTCGTACGCGGCCGCGGAACCGTGGGTCTCGGCATCGATGGCGTTCAGAACCAGCGAACCGTCCGGGGCCGCGTGCAGTGTCGGGCTCACGACCGCCGCACGTCCGGCGAGTTCCACAACGACCACCGAGTCGTTGGCGTCAGGAGCCTTCTTCGGAACGGCCAGAGCGATGCCCGAAGCCGATCTCGTCGCGGATACCGCCTGCTTGGGATCAGCCAGGAGGTACGCCCGCCGGACCTCGTTCATGAGTCCCGGAACCTCGAGCGTCCCGTCCTTGGGCCACTCAAACACGTGGAGATAGAGGGTCGAACCGTTGGGCTCTTCTTTCATAGTGCAACGGCCCCACGGCAGGCGGTCAAACGGACCCGCGACGGTGCCGTAGATGCTCGGGCTGTTGAGATTCATCCACGCGCCCATCGCCCGCAGCCTCTCGACGCTCGCAGGTGGGATCTCTCCAAGTTCGGTCGGTCCGACGTTCAGGAGGAAGTTGCCACCCTTGCTGGCCGTTTCAGCCAGCGTGCGAATCAACTGCTGAGCCGACTTCCACTTCGTGTCCGTCCGGTGATAGCCCCATGACTCGTTCATCGTCATGCAGCTTTCCCAATCCATGCCCGGCACGCCGCGGCGGGGCACTTCCTGTTCGGGCGTGCCGAAGTCGCCCGGATGGTCGCCCTCCTTTGTAAGCCCCGCCATGCCCGCGCGGCCCTTTCCCACGCGGTTGTTTACGATGATCTCCGGCTGCAGCTTTCGGCAGAGCTCATACATCGCCTTGCCCTGGTCCGTAGTCCACTCTTTTTCCCACTCGCCATCGAACCACAAGACCCCGATCTTGCCGTACTTGGTGAGTATTTCTTCCACCTGCTTGCGGAGCACCGGCGCGTACTTGGACCAGTTCGCCATGTTCGCATCCGGCTGGTGCCAGTCCATGATCGAGTGATACCAGCACATCGCCAGTCCCTTGCCACGGACAGCCTCGGACAACTCCTTCATGATGTCCCGCTTGAAGGGGGTGGCATCCATGATGTCGTAGGTGGTTTCCGTGGAATCAAAGTTGCAGAACCCGTCGTGGTGCTTGGTGGTGATCACGACATAGCGCATCCCGGCGTTGCGTGCGATATCAGCCCACGCGTTAGGGTCAAACTTCACCGGATTGAACTTGGGAGCCAGCTTCTCGTAGTCCTGCGGCGATATCTTGGCCGTGTTCATCAGCCATTCGCTGGCCGAGTCGTAGACCTTTCCATTCCACTCACCGGCGGGAATCGAATACAAACCCCAGTGGATGAACATGCCGAACCGGGCATCCCGCCACCAGGCCATGCGTTTGTCCTGGTCCGTCGGCGGCGCGGGATCGGCGAGCTCCTTGATGAAGATATTGCGGAACTTCAACATCGCGCCGTGATTCTGCAACTCGATCGGACCCATCGGGTGGATCGGCTTGTCACGCTCCCAGTAGTTTTCGAGCGGCACATCATCAACCACCAGCACATCGTTCAGGTACACCGTCACCCGTTCGCCGCGCATGATGATGTGGAAGCGATTCCATTCCCCGGGTTTGCGATCCGCAAACGCCAGCGGACGCGAGAGATGCTTCTCGTTGTTGTACAGGCCGCCAGATCCAATCGGGTTGTCCCAGATCTGAACCTGCGGAGCGCCTCGCAGATAAATCCCGCTGTCACCCTCCTTGAGAATGTTCCAATCCACATACAGCTCGAAGTTCTTGTAGTCCTTGGCAGTCTGCAGGCTGTCACCCTTGCCGTCGAACACCAGCACACCGTTCTCCGCGCGCCAATGTTCACGCATGCGTTTGTCGGCCGCGGCCTGTTGCTTGGCCCGTTCAGCGGCCGGCATCGCGGCAACGTACGCCGGCCCGCCGTCAATCAAGCCCTGCCAGTTGGCAAGGTCGGTTCCGTTGAACAGGGCGGTGAATCCGGCCGGTGGCTCATTTTCCGCGTTGAACGTCGCCCCCCCATCCACCGGGAAGTCGGGACTCACAAACTTGGCCACTCCCGCCGCGCTTGGTTCGACGATCATCGCCTTGGCCAATGGAAACGCTCCGAGCACAGCCTTGCCTTTCTCAATTCCGAGAACCGCCAGCGCCGTGTCCAATCCATCCGCGAGAGCACCATCCGAGGCGACCACACACGCCGCGGCCCGTCGTGTCGATCCCAGGCCGGTTGCGGGGTCGATGATGTGGCTGTACCGAACGCCATCGATCTCGACAAACTGCTCCAAGTCGCCCGCGGTTGAGACGCTCGCATTGACCAGGTTGAGATTCGCACGGCCGTCTGCGTATCCCGTTTCAACTGCGACCTTCCAGCCGAATGTCCCGGGGGGCGCATCACCCACGGCGATGTCCCCGGACAGTGCGACCATGCAGGAACCGACGCCGCGAGATTTCAGCAGTTTCACGGCCTGCTGGGCGGCAAAACCCTTCCCAATGCCTCCTAGGTCGATCGCCATGCCGGGCAGCCTCAAATCCGCCGTCTTCCTGGCGCCATCGAGCGTCAGGAACTGAAAGCCGGACCTCGCTTTGCCATCCGCAATCAATGCCGAATCGGGGAGTCTGTGGTCGATCCGCGATTGCCTCCAAAGGCGAACCAACGGGCCGATGGTCGGGTCAAAGGCTCCCGACGTCGCTTCGGCAATGCCGCGGGCGTGCCCGAGGGCTTCCCACAGGTCTTGGCTGACCACTTGCGGGCCGCGGCCGGATCGGGCATTCAACACCGACAACTCGCTCGTCGGCCGATAGTCGCTCATCACCTGCTCAAGCGCGGCCAACCGGTCAAAGGCAGACTGGGCGACCTTCTCCGCCGAAGGGGTGTCCGGGGTATACACCACAACCCGCGCTTGGACGCCCATGCATAACTGTGTAAACTCGGATCGCTTCAGGGCCCCCTGTGGCTCGGCCTGAGCCATTCCAGCGAGAAGTGATCCAGCTATGACGCCAATGACACGGAATCGTCCCATGATCGGTACCTCGCTGATTGCTCAGCACAGACTAGAGGCAAACGAGGGAAGTTGCCAGCACAGAGTTCGCGGTTGCACGATTCTCGCGGCGCTGGCCTTGGTTGCTGGCGCTGCATCGGCCCGGCCAGACAACCCGCCACCCATCACCGAGTCGATCGCGGGCACCACCGTCAAAATCGACTTGCTTCCCGTCCCCGCCGGAAAGGCGAAGATCACGGATCCCGCGGACGCAAGCAAGGTTCAGGAGGTTTCTGTCGGTCCGTTCTATATGAGCAAGACCGAAGTAACCTGGGACCAGTACGACATCTTCGTCTACCGCCTCGATGAACCCGCGGACCAGCAAAACGTCGATGCGACGTCGCACCCGTCTAAGCCCTACATCCCGCCCGACCGCGGCTTCGGGCACGCGGGATACGCCGCAATCGGAATGTCGTTCAAAGGGGCCAGTGAGTACTGCGATTGGCTGTCCAAGAAAACCGGGCACAAGTATCGTCTGGCGACGGAGGCCGAGTGGGAATATGCCGCACGCGCCGGAGCCGCGGGCGACTTCGCCGGCGCCACAAGCGTTGCCACACTCAACGACGTCGCATGGACCAAGGACGGCTCCGAAGCCAAAACCCACCCGGTCGCGACCAAGAAGCCCAACGCGTGGGGCCTGTTCGACATGACGGGCAACGCCGCGGAATGGGTCGTCGGCACGGACGGCAAGCCCGTGACCAAGGGCGGCTCATTCAAAGATGGACCCGAAGAACTGAAAATCAGCGCTCGGCTCAAGCAAGCCTCCGCCTGGAACGCCAGCGACCCGCAGATTCCCAAGAGCAAGTGGTGGCTGGCAGACTGCACCTTCGTCGGATTCCGCATCGTGCGTGAACCGGACAAAGCGCCCGCTCCCGCCGCGATCCCCGCCCCCGATCCCAAAGCTCCCCCTCCTCCAACCAAGGAACGCTTAGATGACCACCCGGCTCCCAAGTGATTCAGGACTCACCCGCCGCGACTTTGTGAAAGTGTCTGCGGGAACGATCGCCGGGACGATGCTCGCCGCGGGCGCCACCGCCAGCGCAGCCCCACGCCGGGCGGCTCCCTTGAAGATCGGCATCATTGGCTGCGGCGGCCGCGGCACAGGCGCCGCCGTTCAGGCCATCCGCGCCGACAAGGATGCCGTTCTGGTATCAATGGGAGATGTATTCCCCGAGCGCGTCGCTGCCTGTCTCAAGAGCGTCACCGAGGAAATGGGTGATGAAGCCGCGGCCAAGGTCCAAGTCCCCACGGAACGTCAGTTCCACGGCTTCGATTCCCACCACAAGGTCATCGAGAGCGGCGTCGATGTCGTCCTGATCACCGGCTATCCCGCGTTCCGCCCAGCCCACTACAAGGCCGCGATCGCCGCGGGCAAGCACGTCTTTGCCGAGAAGCCTCTCGCGGTGGACTCCGCTGGCATCCGCTCCGTCCTTGAGACCGCGGCCGAGGCCAAGAAGAAGAACCTCGCCTCCATGGTCGGCTTCTGCTGGCGCTTCCACACCGGCATGAAGCCGGCGTTTGAGAAGATCCTTGGCGGCACTATCGGCGACATCGTCTCGGCCCACACCACCTACCACACCAGCACACTCTCTCGCCGCCCGCGCGACCCCAAGTGGTCCGACCTTGAGTTCCAGATGCGCAACTGGTGGCACTTCACGTGGATCTCCGGTGACCACATCGTCGAGCAGGCGATCCACTCCATCGACCGCCTCGCTTGGGCGTTCAATGACAAGATCCCCACTCGCGTCAACTGTCTGGGCGGACGCGCCGCCCGCTCCGGACCCGAGCACGGCAACGTCTTCGACCACTTCGCGGCCATCTACGAATATGACGACGGCCGCCGCGCCCATCACTCCTGCCGCCAGATCGACGGCTGCCCCAGCGACAACACCGACTACATCTACGGCAGCAAGGGCTGGGCGGTAGTCAACGGCTGGACGCCAACGTTCGACCTCAAAGACCCCAAAGGCCAAATGATCTGGAAGGGCACCGGCAAGCCCGAAGATGCTGGCACCATGTACCAGAACGAGCACGATGAGCTCTTCAAGTCCATCCGCGCCGGCACACCCATCAACGACATCGAACGCGGCGCACGAAGCTGCATGATGGCGATCATGGCCCGCATGGCCGCGTACACCGGCCAAACCGTGAGCTGGGAGCAGGCGATGAACTCCAAGGAATCGCTGGTCCCCGACAAGCTTGATTTCGGGCCGATGCCGACGCCAGAAGTTTCGATCCCGGGCAAGACCAAGCTGATCTAAGAGAATTCTCGCAGAGGTGCAAATTACGCGGAGTCAAACTTGATGCAGCCACTATCGCGGCGGACGTTTCTGGGGGTTTCGGTGGCCGCGGCCGGTGCTGCGGCGCTCGGAACGCGTGCATTCGGTCAGCCAACCGATGCCAAACCCAAACGCACACTCCGCAAAGCCGTCATGTACGGCATGGTCGGCGCCGGCAAAACGATCGAGGACAAATTTTCCATTCTCCGCGACACCGGATTCGCCGGTGTGGAAATGGACTCGCCTTCGAACATGAACCTGGATGAAGTTCTGGCAGCCCAAGCCAAGACCGGCATCAAGGTCCACGGACTGGTCGATTCCAAACACTGGGATCGAGCCTGCTATCTCAACGCACCCGTTGAGGCCGCTCAGGAAGCCGGCGTCCGCGCCATCGAAACCGCCCTGCGCGACGGCAAACGCCTCGGCTGCACCAGCATCCTTCTGGTCCCCGGAGTGGTCAACGCCGAACTCTCCTACGACGACTGCTGGAAGCTTACCCAGAAGAACATCCGCAAAGCCCTCCCCCTCGCCAAAGAGTGCAACGTCAAGATCGCCATCGAAAACGTCTGGAACAACTTCATCCTCAGCCCGATGGAGGCCGCTCGATACGTGGACGACTTCAACGACCCGATGGTTGCTTGGCACTTCGACATCGGCAACGTGATCAACTACGGCTATCCCGACCAGTGGGTCAGGATCCTCGGCAAGCGAACCGCCAAGCTCCACATCAAGGACTTCTCCCGCAAGAAGCGGAACGATGAGGGCCTCTGGAAGGGCTTCGATGTTGAACTTGGCGATGGCGATGCCGGCTGGGCATCCGTGATGAAAGCCCTCGATGAAGTCGGTTACTCCACCGCCCCCGCGGGAAACTGGGCAGCCGCCGAAGTCAGCGGAGGCGACGAAAAACGCCTGAAAACCGTTTCTGAACAGATGGACAAGCTCTTTTCGATGTAGACTGCTTAAGCCCTGAATCCGCCTTCACCCTCTCCCGGAGCATCCAATGACCTCCTCCGACTTCACCCGCCGCGACTTCGTCAAAGCCACGTCCCTGGCCGCCGCCGGCGTTGCCCTCACTCCTCTGCGTTCCATCGCCTCCGCGCGCGGTGCCGACACCGTTAAGGTCGGCGTCATCGGCTGCGGCGGCCGCGGCACAGGCGCTGCGGCCGACTGCCTCACCGCCGACCCCAGCGTGAAGATCGTCTCCATGGGCGACCTCTTCGCGGATCGCGTCAAAGGCTCGCGCGGCGAACTGAGCAAGATGGATGAGTTCAAGGGCCGCGTCGATGTGCCCGACGACCGCATCTTCACCGGCTTTGACGCCTATCAGAAGGTCATCGCCTCCGGCGTTGACATGGTCATCCTCGCCACCTGCCCCCACTTCCGCCCCATCCACTTCGAGGCCGCCATCAAGGCCGGCAAGCACGTCTTCTTCGAGAAGCCCGTCGCCGTAGACCCTACCGGAATTCGCAAAGTCCTGGCCGCGGCCGAAATTGCCGACGCCAAGAAGCTCTGCGTCGTCGCGGGTACCCAGCGCCGCCACTCCACCGAATACCTCGCCGCCATGAAGCGGATCAAAGATGGCGACATCGGCAAGATCGTCGCCGCCCGCTGCTACTGGAACCAGGGCGGCCTCTGGGTCCACAACCGCAAGCCCAACGAATCCGACGTCGAGTGGCAGATCCGCAACTGGCTCTACTTCACCTGGCTCAGCGGTGATCACATCTGCGAGCAGCACGTTCACAACCTCGACGTGATGAACTGGGCCATCGGCTCGCACCCGCTCTCGGCCAGTGGCATGGGCGGCCGCCAGGTCCGCACCGGCGCCGAATACGGACACATCTTCGATCACTTCGCGATCGAGTACCAGTATCCCGACAACGTTCACGTCCTTTCCATGTGCCGCCAGATCGACGGCACCGACGGCAAGGTCGAAGAAGATGTCCAAGGTACTGAGGGCCGCCTGCACACCCGCCCCGGCTTCGCTGAAATCACCGGCAAGAAACCCTGGAAGTTCGACGGCCAGAACCCGACACCCTACGTCCAGGAGCACATCGACCTGCTCGCAGCCATCCGCGGCGGCAAACACATCAACGAAGCCAAGCAAGTCGCAGAGTCCACGCTCACGGCGATCATGGGCCGCATGGCGGCGTACACCGGCAAGACCGTGACCTGGGAGCAGGCCCTCAAGTCCAAGCTCGACCTCTCACCGCCGTCCTACGAACTCGGCGCACTCCCTGTGCCCGCAGTCGCAGTCCCCGGCCGCACCGCACTCGAGTAATCGCATTCAGTTCTTGGCTTTGGTGGCGCTGGTCATGGCTCTGCATGGCCAGTGTGTCTTTGGGGTGCGCTCAAACTTCCGCCGCCACCGCCCCACCGACCTTCTCAATCTGCACGCCGCAAGACTGCAAGATCGCAATCCCCGCATACCGCCCCGTCTTAGCCGCATCCCGCATCAGCATCTTGATATCCGGCATCTGCGCCTTCAGCTTCGCGTCCGACAGATTGAACTCCTGACGCCACCCCTGCATCCACGCTTCCTTCACCCACGGCACACCTGCCGACTTCTGATCCTCAGAGGTCTCCATCACCGGCGGGTCAAACCCGTCCAGCGACAGGATCTCAACAAACTTCGCAGAGATCTCCTCGTTCCAGAACCCCGAATAGTTCGTTCGCGCAAAGCAGCAGAGCTTGAGGGGCAGGTCATCCCCGATCTGCCGCGCCGTCAGGCGGTCAAACACCGGCACCAGGTGCGGCTTGCTCTCATTCAGAAACTTCCGGGCTGCCTGCTCCTGCACCTTGGACCGAATCAACCGCGCCCGCAGCTCCGCCACCCCACTCGCCGCCCCAAAGAACTGACACCAGATCGCCGCCTTGTCGGCAGGGTTCCGGTCGTATTCCATCAGCAGATCCATCACTCGGCACGCCGAAGCGATCTGCTCCGCGGCCACCAAAATGCCATGCGCAACAGCAAGCCCCCGACGCTCGGTCAGGGGGTTCTCCATCTTCGCTATGAAGCGGAGCTTCTCCATGCAGGAACCTCTTTGCTCTGAAACCACCCTCAGATTACCCTACTTAGCACCTCGGCGGCAAGTGGTTGCAATCGGCCTCGGAAAAGAGGGTTTTGGTCGGGTAATCCCCCGCCCTCTCACCCTTGGCGCATCAAACCTCGGGCCGCGGCCACAAATCCAGTCCGGTCGGCATCGCTTGCAAACGCTCGGCTCGGCACGCGAAACATCGAACCATCCGCAAACTCGAAGTAAAGCCCATCGGCCTCTTCTGCCAGCCCCGTGGCCTCGGACCAGGGTTTGCCCGCTGCGCCCTCATCATCGACGATCTGGAGCCAATCTGGGTGAAGCTGGACCTCAACCGGCCCAAGCGAGAACGGGACCTTGCGTGTCCGAACCAACTTTTCAGTGATCCGAATCATCTTGCCCTCAAACGCGGACCGCGTCAGATGCCGCATCGCGTACAAAGGCCAGAACACGGCGTAGCACGCAGCCCAGACCCCTGCACGAATGACACCGACCCGCGTGCTGGGCGCTGTCGTGAAGGCGATTCCGCCAAGCCCGACCAGAATGAACAGCCCCATCACGATGCCATTCCGCCCGTTGCGCCGATACGTCGCCTCACGCCGCGGGCTCTTCAACATCACGCGCGTGTTGAGGGCGACCACATCGTCTTCGGTCATCGAAAATCGGGCCACGGCCAGTGGAAGTTCAGGCGATGTGTGAGCCAAAGGGAAGCCTCAGCCCCCCACCGCCCGCTCCGCCTTCGCATCCCACTTCATCATCTTCTGCTGGCGATAAGACTCCACTCCCATCTTGATCGCCACCATCACCGAGCACCCCAAGTCGATGTTGCAGTGCAGCTTGTCCTTACCACGGATGCCGTCCAGCCAGTTCTCAACGTGGCCACGTGAGGCGCCCGCGGGCAAGTCAAAGCTTGCGCGGCCATCGCCCAACGGCCTTTCCTCACCCTTGTCGTTTTTCTCAGTCAGGGTCTTGATCAGATCCTTGTTGCTCTTGCGGAACTCCGCCGCCCAGGTTCCCTGCTCTTTGACCACCCAGCCCGAACCCTTGGGCTCCATCGTGCCCCTTTGCCCCCGGATCATGTCGCCCAGAGCCACATCGTTGGTCATGACGCTCGCCAGAACGATCGTGTGCTCGCTGGGATAGTCGATCATCAGCAGGAACGAATCGGGGATATCGCGTCCATCCTTCTCGATGTACTGCCCACCTGCCGCGACCACGCGTGTGGGATACTCGCCATCAGCGCCCTTCAGCGCAATCAGCAGCGGCGCCAGGCGGTGATACATGAGGTCTGTCGCAACGCCACCGTTGTACGCCCAGTACTTGCGGAACCGGAAGAAGTGATCCGGGTTCCACGCGATGTTCTGCGCCAGCCCATGCTTGTGCCCGAGCCAGCGATCCCAATCGACATACCCATCACCCTTGGCGCTCGGGCTGGCATCCGGATCGATGTGCCAGTTGAACTGGCCCTCACGCGAGTTGCGGCAGTACCCCGCTTGGCTCCACACGGGCTTGCCAATCCTCCCCGCGCGAATCGCCTCCCCCGCCTTCCACCAGCGATCCTCCGAAGTCCCCTGGGGCCCAACCTGGAGAACGCGCTTGGTCCTCTTCACCGCCTCGCGGCACGCAATCGCCTGCTCGATCGTCAGCGACAGTGGCTTCTCAACGTACACATCCTTCCCCGCCTCCATCGCCTCGATCGCGATCTTCGTATGCCAGTGGTCCGGCGTGGCAATCAGCACCGCGTCGATGCTCTTGTCATCCAGAATCCGCTCATACTCCATCGTGCCCGAACCCTCACCACCCTTGATCTTGCTAATCGCGTTGTTCAGGCGGCGGCGGTACACATCGCACACCTTGGACACGACGATGTTCTCCTTGCCCGCCATGCCCATGAAGTTGTCAACGTGGTACGTCCCCTGACCACCCGTCCCGATGACACCGATGTTGATCCGGTCGTTGGCCCCAATGACGCGGCGAGGCGGCACAATCCCGGCGAGCCCGGCGGTGTTCGAGGCACACCCCATCAGCTTGGCGGAGGCGTACAGGGCGGCAGCGCCCTTCACAAAGTCGCGACGTGAGATGGGACCGGGCATGGGGACCTCCTTGAAGGCCGCATAGTCGCGGAGATGGCCGCGGATTGCAAGCCAGATCGGTACCGATCGCGCGAATCGACCCCGCCCGCGGTAGACTCGCCACCTCACCCCGTCAGGAAACCCCTCAGATGAACCCAAGCAGCCCGGCCGCATCCGCCCGATTGTCGGTCATGATGTTCCTGCAGTTTTTCGTCTGGGGGGCGTGGTATGTCTCGATGACCGGCTGGATGGGTGAGCACAAACTCAACGACCTGATCGGCTGGGCCTACACCGTCGGCCCCATCGCGGCCGTTATCTCCCCGTTCTTCCTGGGCATGATCGCCGACCGCTTCTTCCCGACGCAGCGCGTGCTTGGCGCAATGCACCTCCTTGGCGGAGTCGCCCTTGTGGCGATCCCGACCGTCGTCTCCGGTCTGTCCACCGACCTTCCCAAGACCTTCTTCCACCCCTACGTCCTGCTCCTCCTGGCCCACATGCTCTGCTACATGCCGACGCTGGGCTTGTCGAACACGCTCTGCTTCCACCACATGACCAATCCCGAAAGGCAGTTCCCGCTCGTGCGAGTGTTCGGGACCGCGGGCTGGATCGTCGGCAGCATCATCGTGAGCGGGAACCTCAAATCCCTGGGCATCGATCTTACGTGGATCGAAGCCGGCGACAAGTCGGTCCTCCAGTTCTACATCGCCGGTGGCGCAGGACTGCTGCTGGGTCTCTTCTCCTTCACTCTGCCCAACACCCCTCCTCCCGCGGCCGGCAAACCCTTCCGCGTCGGCCAAGCCCTCGGACTCGACTCGCTCAAACTGTTGGCAGGCAGCAGCTACCTGGTCTTCATCATCTGCTCATTCCTGATCTGCATCCCCTTGGCCGGGTACTACGCGTACGCCCGGTCATTCGTCGACTTCACCGGCTTCAAGAACGCCACGATGACCATGACCATGGGCCAGTTCTCCGAACTCGGCTTCATGGTCCTTATCCCGCTCTTCTTTGCTCGACTGGGCGTCAAGTGGATGCTCGCTGTGGGAATGCTCGCCTGGGCCGTGAGGTACGCCCTCTTCGCACTCGCGACCGCGAACAAAGATCACACAATGACCCTCACCGGCGTCCTCCTCCACGGCATCTGCTACGACTTCTTCTTCGTCGCCGGGTCGCTTTACGTCGATCGCACCGCCCCCCGCGAAATCCGCGGCCAGGCCCAAGGCTTCCTGGTGCTCATCACTCAAGGGCTCGGCCTGGGCCTCGGAGCGCAGGCCTTCTCGCGCATGGTCGCGCACTATTCAACCACGACGCCAACCGGCCCCGTGCCGGACTGGAAGCCGATTTGGTTTGTGCCCGCCGCGTTCGCCCTGGCCGTGCTTGTCGTCTTTATCGCTGCATTCCGCGACAAAGCACCGCGGTCGGAGACTACGCATTGATCCGCAAGCTAGGGGTGTGCTCGTGGTCGCTGCGCCCGGAGGGCCCACGAGGTCTTGTGAACAAAGTGAAGGCCGCGGGACTGAACGCCGTTCAACTCGCCCTTGACCCAATGCGCGAGAAGACCTGGAAGGAAGCCGAGACGCGCGACGCCCTGCGTGCGGGCCGCATCGAGATCCTCTCGGGCATGATGGGCACCAAGGGAGAGGACTACTCCACGCTTGAGACCATTCGCAAGACCGGCGGCGTCCGGATGGATGCGACCTGGGCAGAGAACCTCGCGGCCGCCAGGTCCAACGCAGAAATCGCCAAGCGGCTCGAAATCAAGCTCGTCACGTTTCACGCCGGGTTCCTTCCCCATGATCGCGCGGATCCCGAGCGAGCCAAGATGATCGAACGCCTGCGGCAAGTGGCCGACGTGTTCGCCGCGGCCAAAGTCCGCATCGCCTTCGAGACCGGACAGGAGTCGGCCGACACGCTTCTTGAAGTCCTGGAGGACTTAGAGCGCCCCAACGTGGGCGTGAACTTTGATCCCGCGAACATGCTCCTGTACGGCATGGGAGATCCGGTTGCCGCTGTAACCAAACTGGCCGAGCGCATCGCCCAGTTCCACATCAAGGATGCGGTTCCCAGCCGCGCACCCGGGCAATGGGGCGAAGAAGTAGTCGCCGGGCACGGAGCCGTGAAGTGGGGACCATTCTTCGAAGCGATCAAGGACATCCCCGGTAATCTGCTGATCGAACGCGAGGCTGGCGATCGCCGGATTGAAGATGTCGCCACCGCACGCAGTGTCATCGAGAGAGAGCGGAAGGACTCATGAGTAGCCCACTCGGCGTCGGCATCATCGGCCTGGGCGTCATGGGACGCACGCACATCAAGGCCTACCACGCCGCCAACGCCCGCGGCCTCCCGTGCCGCCTCATCGCCGTGTGCTCCGCCGACCCATCGCAACTTTCGGGCGAGGCCGCGGCCTCCGGCAACCTGAAATCCATGGCCGGCTCCGAGCGAGTCTTCGACCCAGCGCAGGTCCGCACCACCACCAACCCCGCCGACATCGCCGCCAACCCCGACATCGACATCGTCAGCATCTGCACCCCCACCGACACGCACGCAGATCTCGCCATCATGATGCTCAGGGCCGGCAAGCACGTGCTGGTTGAAAAGCCGTTGGCTCTCACCACCGATGCCGTCCGCGCCGTCGCCGATGCCGCGCGTGCTTCCGGCAAGCTCTGCATGCCCGGCATGTGCATGCGCTTCTGGCCGGGATGGGATTGGCTCAAAGCCAGAGTCCAAGACGGCTCCTTCGGCCGCGTCACCAGCGCCGTCTTCACGCGCGTCGGCAGCCGCCCCGACTGGTCCCGCGAGTTCTACCACGACTCCGAGCGCACCGGCGGGGCGATGTTCGATCTCCACGTCCACGATGCCGACATCATCCTCTGGCTCTTCGGCCCGCCCCGCGCCGTCCGCAGCATGGGCTCCATCGACCACATCACCACCCTCTACGACTTCGGACCCTCCGGCCCGCGGCACGTTTCCGCCGAGGGTGCATGGGTCTCCTCCGCCGGCTTCCCCTTCCGAATGCGATACACCGTTGAGTTCCAAAACGCTGTCGCCGATTGGGACCTGATGCGCCCCGACCAACTGATCCTCGTCCGCGATGGCAAGGCCGAACCCGTCCCGCTCCCCGCGGTCTCCGCCTACGACGAAGAGGTCGCCCACTTCGTCCGAGTCATCCACGAGGGCCGCGAACTCCGCGCCGGAATTCCCGACGCGATGTTGGTCACGCAACTGCTGGAAGCCGAGCGACGCAGTCTCGACGTCGCTCGTTCCGTATCAATCTCCTGACTCACACCTTCACAATCTCTCCCGGCCCGCAGAACACCAGCGCCGCCGTCACCGCACGCTCAGGCAGGTGCAACAACTTGGCCGCGGCCCGCTTATACGCCTCAATTTGCGGACGATAGAACTCAGCCCTCTTCTTGAGCTCATCGGTGTCCCCCGGCGCGACATCGTCCGTCTTGAAGTCCACCACCTCAGCCCACACCGCTCTCCCGTTCTCCAAACCGAAGACCACACGATCAAACTGGCCCTCAAGCACCAGCGGGTCCTTGCCCGTCGGATCCTCCCGCACGGCGAATCTCCACTCACGCCGAATCTGCGGATCGCCCGGTCGGGATGAGTACCTTGCCAACTTGAGAGCCTCTCCAGACTTGCCCCTGAGCGCAACCAGGAACTGATCAATCCACATCTTCAAGTCCGGCGACTCGATGTCGTGCAACGACTGCAGCAGGGCCGCCTCTGTGGGCATCCCATCGTCGAGCCAGCCCACGGCCTCGAACATCGCGTGAAAGGCCGTTCCCCTATCCCTGGCCGCCGCGCCGGGTCCTGTTTCCGCTCGACCCTTGCCCCACAACTCGCCCAGGTCGATGCGATCGCCACCCTCAAGCGAGGAAGGGCTCCGGCGACGCAGCCGGCCGCTGGAAACCCCTTTCGCGGATGCGAACCGCACCTGAGCCTCGGCGGGCGGCGCTGCGGGCTTCTCTACTTTCAATCCGTCGTACCAGGGCAACTCGCTCTTGTGGATGACTCGGAACTGATTTGGAGCCAGTGCGACCCCGGGCACAAGTGCCTCGCTCAACACCCTCGCGGCGGTGGGGTCCGCTTTCTTTCCGTTCGATCGCGGCGACAGGATCATCTCAAGATACCGCCGGGCCCGCGTCATCGCGACATAAAGCCCACAAAGCTCCTCGCCGATGGACCGATCGAGGGTGCGCTTGTACAAGTCATCGAGTGCAGGGCAAACGCTGCGCAGCTCCTCATTTTCACTCGCCGTCACCGCGGTCACGGAGCCCAGCGGATGCGGCTCACCCTTCTCATCGCGACGATCGATGAGGATTGAATCCGGCTGGAGGTTCCAAGCCCTGTCTAACTCCGGCAGCAACACCGCGTCAAACTCAAGCCCCTTGGCCTTGTGAATCGTCAGCACCCGCACGGGATTGAGCGACTCAAAGCCCCGAGGCGGCTCCACCTCCCGCGAGCGGGCGATGTTCACAAAGTCCCCGATCGGTCCCCCCTCCGCATCGAACTCCTCCGCCAAGCTGAGCAGCTGATCGAATCTGGCGAACGAAAACTCATCCATGCTGGCCGCCAGCCGAATCTGCATCCAACGCAGGAGACCCGCGACTCCCGCTTTGGCAACACGCGCTCGGAGCCGGGACGCGACCTCAGCGCCGGACGCATCCTCTCTCGACAGTCCCAGCAACGGACCCAGCGGTGAAGTCGCGACGTGGAACCTCGCCGCCGAATCCCCGGGGTGTTCCGCAAGTTGCAACGCCGAGATCGCGGCCGACGCCGCGGGCGAATCGGTCAGTGGGTTGCCCCTTTCCCCCACCGCCGGGATCTCTTTCTCCCGTAACTCAAGGATGATCCGCGTGATCAACTTGTTCGTCCGCGTCAGCACGGCAATGCTGGCCACGGGAGACTGAGCCCGGATCGACTTGACCCGTTCGGCCACAAACTTCGCCCTGGCGGTGTCCTTGTCCAGCCCCGGAGAGTCCGCACCACCCCCATGACCCGGGGCCTCCGGCGCCACAGTGAGCCGAACCTCGCCCGGCAGCGTTTCCTGATCGGCCGTGTGACGCTTAAACCCGTCACCAAACCGCTTCGCCGCCGCGGCACCCTTTTCCGCAACTGCCGCGTTACGGGCGATGCCTTCAAACACCTGATTCACCGCACTCAGAATGACCGGCGAAGACCGGTAGTTTTTGAATAGTTCCCGCGACTCAAGCTGCTCCCACTCCGTCCGCAGCCCCGACAACAACTCCGGCACCGCCCCGCGCCACGAATACAGCGATTGCTTCACATCGCCGACGCACAGAACACTGCGTGAGGCGTGCTCATCTCCCTGGCTCAATAGCTCATCCATGATCGGCCGCAGGATGTGGAACTGTTCCAGGGAAGTATCCTGAAACTCATCCAGCAGCAGGTGATCGATGCGACCATCCAGACGGAAGTACAGATCATCCAGATGCTCGGTGGCGCTGGTGAGCAGCCGCGGCACATCATCAAACCGCATCCATCCACGGCCGGTCTTCAGCTCCTGATACGCCGCATCGAAGCGAACCATGAGTTCACGCGTCGCGGCGTTCCGGTCATTGAGCTGGTGCAGAAGAGCACGCTGCGCGGCGTCGAGGACGCGTTTGAACACTGCCCGTACTTGTGGCGAAATATCTGCGGAGTCATAAGCGCTGGCGTTTTCTTGGACCCGCTGAACCAGAGTCAACTCCAAAACATCGCGCCACTTGCGATTCAAAAGGGCAACCTGCGCGTCTTGAATCGCGTTTGCCCAGTGCTGATTGGCCTTGAATTTTCGCGTGAGAGGGAGCTTGACCGCCGCCACCTCCGCCACCAACCTCGCCACCTCCGCATCATCAGGCGGCGCCCCCGCAGGCTTGAATGCCCCCCACTCATTCCTCCCCCCCGCCTGCAGAAACACCGAATACGCCCGACCGACCGAGCTCAAAATCGAGTCATACACGCCGACACTGGCGCTCCCGTTCCGCAACATTCTCAGCAGCGTTCCTGCCTGCACACGATCCAGGTCCGGCGCCATAAGCGCTTTCTGAATCGCCAGGACCTTGAGGTTCGCGTCCGTCTCTTCATCGATGATCTTCCACCCCGGCGGCACGCCCAGATCCAGCGCAAACGCCCTCAACACCTGCCCAAAGAACGCGTCGATCGTGCTGACTTGCAGCCGATTGATCCGCCGCGCCAGCGCCGCCATCAACTCCGCACACCGCTCGGTCGTGAGCGGGGCATCTACCGAGTCTCGGAGCTCCTTGAGTTCCTTTGGATCCTCCGTCGCCTCCGCCAACCGCTTGAAGATCCGCTCCAGGATCTCCCCCGCGGCCTTCCGCGTGAACGTCGTCGCCAGAATGGTGGACGGCTCTCGCTCTCCGGCGATGAGAGCCAAGTAGCGGCTGCTCAACTGAAACGTTTTCCCCGTTCCCGCCGAGGCAAGGATGACGCAATGAGGGCTCTTCATTCCTCATCCTCCTCTTCCAGGCTCGTGAGATGCGGAAACGCCGTGCCGCACAACGCGGCGAACGCACCCTGGGTCGGCGGCTCCGGTCCCAGATGGGCAAAGTCACGCTCATGCACCCGCGTCGCAACCTCTCGGGCCTTCGCGTCCGCGTTATCCAGCACATCCAACTCCCAACTCGCTTTCAGGAAGTACTCGCCCGCACCCTGTCGCGGCAAGATCACATACCCCAGCGACAACTTGTTCGGGTCCGACGGCAAACCGAGCTCTGCCGCCAGGTGCCGATACAGCGGGAGTTGCAAGTCTCGCCATTTGTCTCTGCCGCCGTGCGTCTTTTCCGGTTTCTCCCCGTTGTCCCCCGTCTTGTAGTCCAGAATCGCCACACTCCCGTCATCGTGCCGATCGATTCGATCGATCTTCCCGCGGATATGAAACTCAAAGGGCAAGCCCGGCAGCGGAACCCGCAGCCCCTTGGGCTTCCACTCCACCTGTTCAACCCGCCAGCCCGACTCACGCCGACCAGCCTGCCAGACTGCAAACGCATCCAGCCGCGCCGCGGCGATTTCAACCTGCAGGGCAACCGCCACCGCCGGATTGGGCCCGAACCGCTCACGCGCCACCGTTTCCAAGCTATCTCGAAGCACGGACCGGATCGCCTTCTGATCCGTCGAATCCCGCCGATCGCTCTCACCCCACAACTGCAGCACCTCGTGAATCAACACCCCGAACTGCATCCGATCCAACTCCGGCGGCCGCGGCTCAAACTCCCGGAGGCACAGCACATCTCGAAGATAAAACAAGTAAGGCGAAGCCAGGAACGTTTTGAATGACGTGACCCGCATCGAATCCCGCGGCTCTTCGTCGCCCATCGGCAGCAACTCAAAGCCGTTGAGAGCACCCGGAACAAGTCGGGAAATCAACTTCAGAGATGGCCGCGGTTCCCGCTTGGGCTCGACAAACCGCCACACCCGCCCCACCACTGTGGGATCCTCCGCAGCGAACAACAATCGACTTGGCAGCAGGGGGTCCCCATCCGCCCCCGCCCTCGCAGACACCAGCGTCACCTCCGGCCGCGAATGCACCACCACCGACATCAAAAACACATCCCGCGCCATCCGCGACGTTGAGCACGCGATCCCCAACTTCTCCCGCAGCCCATCAGGCAGAAACGGATCCGACCCGAACGAATCGGGCAGCTTTCCATCGTTTACGCCCGTCACGATTGCCGCCGGCGACGGATCCAAGGGCAACTCCAGCCACCCCATCAACTCAATCGCATCCGGCGAAGCATCAATCGTAATCCGCTTGGATGCCAGTACATCCAGCAACAGCCCGATCAACGCCTCGGTCGATGGAGGAGCCCATTCCACGGGCAGGGCGATGCACTCAAAGAGCGCATCCCTCAACATCTCGCACGCCCGGATCGTCTCCTGCATCGAGCGATCCTCTCGCCCCACCTGCTGACCCGCGTAGATCCGGCTCATCACGTTCAGAACCGACTTGGCCCCCGGCGCATCCAGCGGCGCCAGCAGCCGCCTCACCGCTGTCGTCACCGACTCCAACAACCGCCGTTCCTCATCGTTCTTGATCCGCAGTTCACCATCACTCGCTCCCGCCGGCACCGCCTCACGCGAGTACTTGTCCATCGCCGCCAGCCACCGCTCCCGGGGCCCCAGGCTCATCGCCCGCAGCAGGTATCTTTCAACATCCGGGTGCCGCACAAGCGACGCCAGCGACTCAAACGACCCCTCTTCGCGCAACCGCTTGATGGCCCGCAGCAGTTGCACGACCGATGATCCCGAAAGCGGAACCCCCGCGGCCGGCCGCGCCTGCACACCCCCGTACCTCTCCGCCGCCCGCTCAAGCTTGGGAATCACCTCATCGTCAGGCACCGCGATCGCGATCTGGTGCGGCGCATGCCTGCCGTTCAGCTTCGCGATCGCCTCCATCGCCTTGTACGCCTGATCCTCCGGACCCGCCGCGAACTCAATCGAGTCTTCCGGCAGGTCTACCCGCCTTTGGCACCATTTGGAGCTGATCACACACCCAAACTCATCGAAGGTCTCCGCCAACGACTTTGGCGCGGCGATCAGCGACGTCACACCCAGCCCATCCAGCGCCCGACGCGCGACCAAACCCAGCTCCGACACGCCAACGAGCACAATCCTCCGCGCCGGCAACCGCTTCCTCGCGCTCAACGCCGCCAGCTGCGCCAAGCCATCATCGACCAGGCCGACGCTTGCAAGCTCTTTCTCGTACCGCGTCTGCACGGCCGCGGCCGCCATCCAGCGCGATGCCTCCGGCTCGTCAAGCCCACCGGCCCGTCGCTGAACTTCCTCAAACAGAATCCCCTCGCCAATCAACGCATCGTGCGCTTTCTCGAGCAGCGAGGCTACCCCCGACAACCCACGCATATCCCCCGGCTTCCGCGGCAGCAGCGCCCGCACCTCTTCCTCCGCACAAGCCTGTATCGCCCGCACCCACGCCAGCCGACACTGCACCGGCCCCGCCACCTTTCCCAGCGGCCCCAGCGCCGCGCCCGGCAACTCCCCTGGCGTAACAAACACCGGAGGCGACAACGCAAGCCCGAGTGCCGCGGCACGATCGACCATCAGCCCCAGCAACAACCGCCCCGATCGTGCACCGGGCGTCACCACCACAAAGTCAGACAAGTCCGCATCGATACCGGCGCTGGGCACACGAACGTGCTCAAACAGGGCTCCGAACTTCGCAAGATCGCTCCCCCCTCCGGATTTCACCTGTGCCAGCTCGAAGAGGGCCTCACACGCCCGCTCCAACACCGGCCCATCCCAACCCAGGAATTTCCGCTCGATGCCCATTCCAACTCCTGAATCGCGAATCGACTCACCCTAAGGGCCCTACCGCCCTTCTGCACGCCGCGAACCGAAATCCGCGCGGCCAGAGTGACATGACGTTGTCACCGGGTTTACCCTAAAACTTGACTTCTCGCCAAAAGTTCGCACCCTGTCAGGGTATTCATGAAGCACAGCACCGACATCCACCGCCTCCTGCGCATCATCACTTTGGTGCAGCACCGCCCCGACTGGGACCCCGATTCCCTCGCCAGCGAGCTCCGCATCACCAAGCGCACCGTCTACCGAGACATCGACAAGCTCAGGGCCGTCGGCGTCCCCATCGAGTTCAACAAGAAGAAGGGCTGCTACAGCATTCAGGGCGAGTTCTTTCTTCAACCTCTTCAACTCACGCCCGAAGAAGCTCTCGCGCTCACCGCCATGTGCGAGCACGTCGCCAAGTCCGAGCAGATCCCCTTCCTCCGTCCCGCGGCCCGCGCCATCGAGAAGATTCGCGCCCAGTTCCCGCCCGAGATGGAGCTCGAGCTCGCCCGCATCACCGACCACATGGTGATCCAGACCGCCCCCACCGCCGCGGCCGAAGGACACGCCGACGTCTACGAACGCATCAAGAGCGCCATCGCTTCGCAGCAAGCCCTGGAGTGCCGATACGAATCGCCACGCCACGCCGACGGCGACACGTTCACCTTTGAGCCTTACGCGCTCTTCTACGGCGTCCGCGCCTGGTACGCCATCGGACGGCACGGCAAACACGACCAGGTCCGCTGCCTGAAGCTCAAACGCTTCGGCCCCATGACTCCGACCGACCAGACTTACACCATCCCGCCGGGGTTCTCTGTCCGCAAGTATCTTCGCAACGCCTGGGCGATGATTCCCGGCGACTCCGATCACAAGGTCGAGCTCAGGTTTGAGCCAAGCATCGCCGAGACCCTCGCCGACACACGCTGGCATGGAACGCAGGAAATCGAGGAGCACCCGGACGGCTCGATCACGTTCCGCTGTACTGTGTCCGGCCTTGATGAAATCGTGTGGTGGGTGCTCTCGTTCGGGCCAAGTTGCACCGTAGTTGCACCCAGGCAGCTCTCGGACCGCGTGCGAGACCTGGCCATCCGTACCGCCGGGCTCTACACGGGCGCCTCGGCCGAGGCTACGAATGGCCCCGCGGCACCCGCGAAACGACGCAAGTAGCTATCCACCCAGCCGCTCAACCGCCCAATAAAGCCCGACCAGGGCGATCGCAGCGGACGCAGGAACTGTGACGCGCGAGCGATACCACTGTTTGGCCCCAAACCAGAAGCCCACCGCGGCGAACGCCGCGCTCAACACCGCCAGTTGCCCCAGTTCAACCCCGATATTGAACGAAACCAGGGCGGGCACAAACTCGCTCCGTGGCAGCCCCAGCTCTTGCAGAACTCCCGCGAACCCCATGCCATGCAGCAGCCCGAATCCAAACACAATCGCCGTTCGCCACGGCCTGTACTTCCTCACGAACATGTTCTCAAGCGCCACGTACGCAATCGACAGTGCAATCGCCGGCTCCACGATCGATGGTGGCACCCGAACAACACCGTAGATCGACAATCCGAGGCTGATCGAGTGCGCGACGGTGAACGCTGTTACCTGTGCCAGGAGCGGCTTCACCTTCAGGCTCAGCAGGAACAGTCCGAGCACAAAGAGGATGTGGTCCAGACCCTCGGGCACAATGTGCGTGAACCCTAGTTTGACGTAGGTCGCGATCACAGCGAGTGTTGAGGACCGCGGAACCGAAGCCTCCAGGGAAACCTCCTTGCTGCGCACGCCCCCTTCCACCCATTGGTTCGTCGTCTCTTCTGCCGAGCCCGTACGGACACGGAGGAGGTACTGACCCACGGTAAGCCGGCTGCGCCATACCAAAGAGCGAGGATTCAGCGGCGCCTTACCAGTCAGTGAAACCCTCACACGCACCGGCGTTCCGGAGGCGTCGGTCCTCTCGATAACCGCATCGCCTTGCGTAAGGGCTACCTCCTGATCGTCCAGCCACAGATCGCTGCTCGTCAGCACGCCGCGCTTCAGATCGTCCAGCGCAGCACTCGCAAACCCGCTCCCGCTCGCTGAGTGCTCAAGATCCAGCACAACCTCAACCCGGCACGTTCCCGCAGACCCAAGCGATACCGTCACGCTCATCGCCCCGATGTCGTGGGCCGCGGCAGGCAGGTCCGCCATCAGCAGAAACAATGCCGCGAGAATGAACTTCATTGTGCGGCGCACGCGGTGCCCCCGTTCGCTTACTTGGACACAACCTCGAACGACAGGGAAGCCCACACACTCTCCCAGTCCGCCTTGGAGTCCTTGGGCGCTGCGGCCATGTCAACCGCATTGAGAACCCAAATTCCTGGCTTGCTGATCGCGAGCTTCACGCGCCCCTGGGCATCAGTCCGCGCGGCCAGCGGAGCCGCCCAATCCACGCTGTTGTGCGCCTTCACCAGCGTGCCCTCCAGCGGCTTGCCATCTCGGAGCAGCGTCACGGTCATAACGCCCGACGCGAACGCGGCCTCCGGCGACGTCTCGGGCACCAGTTCCAAGCGAAGCCCTAGCACCCGGTCAAACCCGACCTCCCCGCCTTCACCGCCGACGTTGACAATCGCCTTGGCGCACCGCGAATAAATCTCCGCGACCGGCTTGGGTTCCGCTCCCGCCCGCATCGCCTTGATCTTGTCCAATCCCTCCTCCTCCAGATACCTGTCAAACTTGGCCGCCTCCAACGTGACCGACGCCGGTGTGCACTCATACCCGAACACATACTCCCCCGCGGCCTTGAACTTGGCAATCCCCGCCACCTCATCGGCATCCCGCCCCACGACCGACTTCTCTCCTTCCGGACCCGCCCACACAAACTTCACAATCCGCGCATCATTCCGCGGCACAACGTCCCCAGGAAACTGATCCCCCACCCGGAACCGCAGCTTAAGTAGCTCCCCCGACTTGGCGTGATACTCGGACGCTTGAAGCCAGAAAACATGGGCCGCGGACGCTCCGGCCATACCCAGGAAGGCGATGAGAAACGCAAACCGGCAAGTCCACTTCACGGCGATGCTCCTGTGCGATGAATGAAGCGGGACGGCTCTCGCCATCCCGCCTCGATAGCGAGGACTTCAGATCAATGAACCGGTGAGGACACAACCGGCGTCTTGAGATACGGAAACACCGCGTCAAAGAGCTGATCGGTGCATTGAGCCCCATCGGTGTAGGGCAAGAGGCCGCTGGGCGCGCACCCGTTCGGATTGCCCGCGCCGGGAATCAACACTCCCATCGCCACGCGGATCGTGGCATCAACCACGTCATCTCCCGGCCGACGACCGTTGGGAAAGCCTGCCAAGTCGCCACCAAGGACACCCAGGTAGTTCTGCGACCCTTTGGGCTTCACAGGGATACCGCCCGTGGCCGGGTTGGTATTGGTGTTCAGACGCAACATCTCCGCGGGCACCACATGGGCGGGCTTGTTCAACCCGTCAACACCCGTAAGAAATGCGGCGACCAGGTCATTCCGCGGCGTGCAAGGCGCCGACACCCCAAATAGGATGTTGAGAATCGCCGGGAAAGTGGGGTTGGTCACATACACCCCAAACTGCTGATCGTGCCGCGGCCGGCTGGCGTTGAACTTGTCCTTGTCCCGCAGGCCGATGACCACCTCATTCACCAGCGGCATTCCCAAACGCGATACCTGGATGTACGGCCCGTACTCGTATGCGGGCACATTGAAGGTCGGGTTCTTGCGGTACACCCGCGTCGCCGGAAGGCTCGCGGTCGTCCAGCCGCCGATCACCTTCTCATTCCCGTGCGTCAAAAAGCTCTTGGGAATCTCCAGGATCAGGGACGTCACATTGCTGTCATCCAGCGAGTTGGGCTTGGCGTTCACCGGACCGACCGGGTTCAGATTCACCAGGTCGAAGATCTCCCCCAGGTTCGCGACAAACGAGTCCTTCCGCTGTCCCACAAACACCCGCCCGTTCTGAGCGCAGCCCGGGAGGTTGATCGTCGCAATGTGATTCCTGGCGTACGCCTCATAGGCGTTGTTGAACGTTTTGTTCCCCACCGCATCCGCGGGCTTCTTGAAGGTGGCCTCACCCGTGACGGCGTTGCGGATCGGACAGCACTGCCCGATGTCATGGTCACCGTACGTCACCGACAGCGAGTACGTCTCCAGCACGTTCAGATTCGCCGTGTTGTTCGCCAGCGGCCCGATCAGCCCGACGTTGTAGAGCGGCACCGGCACGTTCACCCCGCCGATGTTAAGCGTGATGTCCCGCTCGTTGGTCTTGAAGTTGAACGTGAACGTGATGTCTTCCTTACCGTCGCCATCGTTGTCGATGTGGATCTGGTACAGGGCCTCAGGATCCAGCGAGAAGAAGTTCGGGCCGCCGTACGGCGTCTGAAACGGGATGTAGTTGGCAATCAACGTCACGTACCCGTCGCGCCCCGCCTCGTAGCTGTTGAACATGTAAAAATCGGTTGCATCCACCTTCGGAGTTTCCGTCACAAACGGCGACTCACGGTGGCTCGACGGCGTCGGCCCGGCGTACACCGAGCCCGCGGCCAACAGCAGCCCCGGCACCATACTCATCCCACGCTTCCAATTGATTCCAAAGCTCATCGGTCGCTCCTTCTGCAACCCGAGCGTGCGATCCCCCTTAAGACGGCGTACACGCCGCCCTCGCGCTGATGAACATCTGCACCTTGTGGGATTCGCCGACCCTGGGCGAGTTGCCTGGTGACTACGCCCGCGCTCGACTCTTGGATTCTGAACCCGCCGGATTTCGTGGTGCACCCACCGCTGCTCTCAGAGCCCGGGCATCGCGCTCACCGCGCAGTGCAGCCCACCCCCACGCCGCTGAGTCTCACCCGTCAAGATTGGCACGATCTCAACCGAACTCCCCAGCGCCGCCGCAAACGCCGCCTCGGCCTCTCGATCCAGCGGCTCAAAGAACCCGCCATACGCCGGCATCAAGTACCGCCGCGCATCTTGCACGCCGTTGATCGAATTGATACTGACCTCTTCCGACGAAATCGCCGGAACCGGAACCACCTCCCACCCCAGCCCACGCAACTGCCTCTGCAACGCTCGCCGATCCGCCTCCGCTCGCCGAAGCGACCGCAGATACGCCGCGGCATGCCGGTCTTCCGGATACCCACTAGGCGGGATCAGCTCCGCCCCGAGCCAATCGTGCGCAAACAAAACCCGCTGCAAGTTGCCAACGCCCGAATCCACATCCCCGCTGCGGAAGACTTCGGCCATGCTGAGCGGATACTGGCCAGGACCGCTCGCACGCCGCCAGAGCGCACTCGCCAACGCGGCAAACACTTTCGGCAACGCGTCGGTGCCGCACACCGCTGCTTCATGGGAACTCATCATCCCCGCCGCGGCCAACTTCTCCGCCGCAAGACGACAAATTGTCCGAACCGCCTTCATCGTGTCCGGTACAAACGCCAACACCCGCCCCTCATGCGTCCGCGTCGTTACTTCCAAATCAATGTGAAACGATGACGCCGGCAGCACCGTGCAAATATCCGCCCCAAACTCCGCGCACAACATCTCCAACACTCGCGGCCTCGCAAGGCCAAGCCCCACGTTGCGGCAAACCTCCGCCTCCCCAACAAGCAACACCCGCCGCCCCCCCGGCTCCCGCACCAGCATCAAGTTCCCACCCTCAAACAACATCGCCGACTGCGATACCTTCAACCCCGCCCCCGGCAATCCATCAATCAGCGCGTTCTCACCGGGAACAAAGATACCACCCGCTTCGCCGCGCCCCGCCCACCGTGGCGCAAGCAGCGCCGCAGCTCCCCCGCGATACCCCGCCTTGGTGTTGTCCTGCGCCCACTGCGCCACCGGCAGCGCCTCCGGTATCACCACCAGCGTCGTCCCCTCCGCAGGTGTCCACGATCGCACCTGCCCCAACACCCCCGCCACATGCCGCCCCTCAACGCTCGCCACAAACGCAACCCCGGGACTCACTGCCATCAACTGCCGCAGAATGTCCAGGCTCCCGCCATCCCCGATCCCCGCGTAATACCCCGGCCCTGTGAGCTGCACCCGAATCACACCAATCGAACCAACCCCATTCTCCGCCGCGGCCTCAAACCCCCCCTGCACAGCCGCGCCGCTCAAATCCGTCGGCACACCAACAGCTCGGAACTTCGCCGCCGCCTCATCCGCGTTGGCCCCCTGCACCCCAACCGCCAACACCGTCTTCGTCAATCCATCCAGCGCCAACCGCCCATTCACCACCCGAGCCGCGGCCGCCAACTCCACCGGCACCTCGAGCGGCCACTCCACCCCACCCAAAATCGGCGCCCGAAATCCCCGTACGCCGGGACGACATTCTGTCCACCCACGATCCACTATCGCCCGCGCCGGCAACACGCGCACCCAACCCGGCAACGGACCCGACTCGGCGGCCCTCGGCGCCGCATGCTCCCTCGCCACATTCCCCACCACAATCCGATGCCTCTCCCGAAACGACGACTGAATCACCCGATCCGCCACCCGCCGCAAAAACTCCAATGGCAGGTTCAGGTCCGCGACCGTCCCAGCCTCCGCCGTCCCAAGCGGCTGGCGACGGAGGTTTGCCAATACCTCATCTTCAACTGACATATTGGAATCCGACTTAGCCATTCGAACCACGTTCCCCGGTCAATCCGAACAAACCTCTTCCAACGTCGACCCGAATCCTACCGGAATCCCCCGAGCGCCGACCCCACCCCCGCGAATAGACGGTTTCGAGAGTTCCCCGCCCGTCCCCCCCAGGGCAAAGTCTGCGCTCCCCCAATCCGGGGTCCCAGATCCCGGGGGCGTTGAACTCGAGGCGACATTGGCAAGAATGACCCCCCTGCCTCCACCCTTCCGGCGGCAGGTCCTTCAAAGCAGTCCCGCGAGCGAGGATCCGCATGATCGAAATCAAACGCCTGGTCAAAAAGTTCGGACCCTTCACCGCCGTGGATGACGTCTCCTTCACCGTCCAGCGCGGCGAGGTCCTCGGCTTCCTCGGGCCCAACGGCGCCGGCAAGTCCACCACCATGAAAATGGTCACGGGCTTCCTGGCCCCCACCAGCGGCACGGCCGTCGTGGCCGGGCACGACGTCTCCAAAGAACCCCTGAAGGTCAAACAGGTCGTCGGCTACCTCCCCGAAGGCGCTCCCGCCTACGCCGACATGACCCCCGAAACCTTCCTGAACTTCGTCGCCGGTGTCCGCGGCCTCAAGGGCAAACAAAAACGCGATCGCATTGACGAAGTCGTCAGCATGGTCCACATCGAAGGCGTCATGCGTCAAACCATCGACACCCTCTCCAAGGGTTTCAAACGCCGCGTCGGTCTCGCCCAGGCCATCCTCCACGATCCCGAAGTCCTCATCATGGATGAGCCCACCGACGGCCTGGACCCCAACCAAAAGCACGAGGTCCGCACGCTCATCCAGAAAATGGCCTCCACCAAGGCCATCGTCCTCTCCACCCACATCCTCGAAGAAGTCGAAGCCGTCTGCACCCGCGCCGTCGTCATCGCCCGCGGCAAAATCGTCGCCGACGGCACACCTCAGCAGCTCCAATCCAAGTCCAAGTATCACAACGCCGTCTCAGTCACCATCCGCAACGCCTCCGGCGGCGCGGCCGCAGTCAAAGCCGATCTCGGCCGCATCAACGGCGTCTCTGACGTCCAAGAGGGCTTCTCCTCCAACGGCAAAGCCTCCTACACCGTCTTCCCCAAGGGTGGCCGCACCATCATCGACGAAATCGGCCACCACGCCCGTTCCAAAGGCTGGGAACTCGACGAACTCCGCGCCGAATCAGGCCGCCTCGACGAAGTATTCCGAACGCTCACTGAAGGAGGTGCGCGATGAGCGCCATCACCGCCGCGGCCGTCACGCCCGCGCCCACCCACCGCGACGTCAAACGCCTCTCCCCCCTCGCCCGCACCATGTGCGTCTTCAAACGCGAGCTCGCCGGCTACTTCGTCACCCCCGTCGCGTACGTCTTCATCGTCATCTTCCTTTTCATCACCGGCATCTTCACCTGGTCCGATGACCTGGGCCGCTTCTTCTCCCGCGGCCAGGCCGACCTTGGCTCCTTCTTCTTCTTCCACCCCTGGCTCTACCTCTTCCTCATCCCCGCCATCTCCATGCGGCTCTGGGCAGAAGAACGCAAGCAAGGCACCATCGAACTTCTGATGACCCTGCCCATTCCCCTACCCGCGGCCGTCCTGGGCAAGTTTCTCGCCGCCTGGGCCTTCGCCGGCATCGCCCTGGCCATGACCTTCCCCATGTGGATCACGGTCAACTACCTGGGCAAACCCGACAACGGCGTCATCGTCGCCGCCTACTTCGGTAGCTTCCTCATGGCCGGCGGCTTCCTCGCGGTCGGCTCATTCGTCTCCGCCCTGACCAAAAACCAGGTCATCGCCTTCGTCATCACCGTCGTGCTCTGCTTCGGCTTCCTCATCGCCGGCTACGCCCCCGTCATGGACTTGCTCAAAGGCTGGGCCCCGCAAGCCGTCGTAGACACCGTCGCCAGCTTCAGCTATCTCACCCGCTTCGAATCCATCAGCAAGGGCGTCATCGATCTCCGCGACCTCCTGTACTTCGTCTCCATGATCGCCACGTTCCTCTTCGCCACCGCCATCGTGGTTGACGCCAAGAAGGCCTGATCCCATGAACAAGAAAATCATCACACTCCTCGGACTGGTCTTCGCCCTGGCGCTGTTCATCCTCGTGAACATCCTGGGCACCGCCGCCCTCCGCGGCGCCCGCGCAGACCTTACCGATAACAAGCTCTTCACCCTCAGCAAGGGCTCCAAGTCCATCGCGTCCAAGCTCGATGAGCCCATCAAGCTCACGCTCTACTACTCCGACTCCCGCAGCGATGTCCCCGCCCAGCTCAAAAGCTACGGTCAACGCGTCAGGGAACTCCTCCACGAATACGCCGTCTCGTCCGGCGGCAAGATCAAGCTCGAAGTCGTCAACCCCGAGACCTTCTCCGATGCCGAAGACAAAGCCGTCCAGGACGGCATGGTCGGCCTCTCCACCGGCCGCGGCGAAAAGTTCTACTTCGGCCTCGTCGGCACCAACTCCACCGACAAGAAAGAAATCATCGCCGCCTTCGACCCCGGTAAGGAAGAGTTCCTCGAGTACGACATCACTCGCCTCATCTACCTGCTCTCCAACACGCAGAAGAAAATCATCGGCATCCTCTCGTATCTGCCCATTGAGGGGGTCCAAAACAACCCCCTGATGCGCGGCCAAAACACCCCGCCCTGGCAAATCACCAGCCAGATCAAGGAGTTCTTCGAGGTCAAGACCATCGCCCCGGATGCAGCCGACATCCCCGCCGACATCAAGGTCATCTTCCTCGTTCACCCCAAGGGCATCAGCGAGAAGATGCAGTACCTTCTCGATCAGTTCGTCCTCAAGGGTGGCCGCATGGTCATCGCCGTGGACCCCTTCTGCGAGTCCGACATCCCACCCGGCATCAACCCGATGCAGGCCATGCAGATCCCCAAGTCCAGCGACCTGAAGAAGCTCTTCGAAACCTGGGGCATCGAGCTCATGCCCGGCATGTTCGCCGGTGACCGCAAGACCGCCCTGAAGGTCATGATGGGCTCAGAACGCAACTCCGAAGCCGTCACCTTCGTCGCCTGGCAAGGCCTCAGCAAAGACAAGGGCAGCTTCGACGCCGGCGACTCCGTCACCGGAATGCTCCAACAGATGAACGTCGCCTCCCCCGGCGTATTCGTCAAGAAGCCCGGGGCCACCATCACCTTCCAGCCTCTCCTGCAGACCACCACCGAGTCCATGCTCCTGGACACCAAGCAACTTGAGATGATGCCCGATCCCAAGAAAATGCTCGCCGACTTCAAGCCCAGCGGCCAGCAACTCGCACTCGCCGCGCGCATCAGCGGCAAGGTCAAGTCCGCATTCCCCGCGGGTGACCCCACCCGCCCCGCGCCCGCCGAAGGCCAGCCCGCCAACCCGCCCGACCCCAATCACCTGGCCGAGTCCAAGGAAGACATCAACGTCGTCGTCGTGGGCGACTGCGACATGCTCACCGACCGCTTCTGGGTCCAGGAAAGCCGCATCGGCAACATGGTTCTGGGTTACCAGAAAGTAGCCGACAACGGCGACTTCATCATCGGCGCTCTGGACAACCTCTCCGGCTCCAGCGATATGATCAGCGTCCGCGCCCGCGGCAAGTTCCAACGCCCCTTCGACAAGGTCGAAGAGATCAAGAAGGATGCCGAGCAAAAGTTCCTCGCCAAAGAGCAGGAGCTCACCAAGCGCATCAACGATGGCCGCAAACGCATGCAGGACCTGATGAGCCAGGGCCCCCAGGGCGGAACTCTTCTCCTGACACCCGAGCAGAAGGCCGAACTCGACAAGATCAAGGCCACCATCGTCAGCACTCAAAAAGAGCTCCGCGAAGTCCAGTATCAGCTCCGCAAGGATGTCGATGCCCTCAAGACCAAGCTCAAGGTGTTCAACATCGGTCTGGTTCCCCTGGCCCTCGGCGTCCTGGCCGTCGGCATGAGCCTGTACCGCGTCAACCGCCGCCGCTCCGTCCGCGTCGCCGCCAAGGGCCTCAGCTAAGAGATCAGGTCTAAGAGATCACGCCATGAAGATCGTCACACTCGTCGCACTCGTAGTCGTCACCGGCGCTGTCGGAGCCGGGGCGTTCGTTCTCTCCAACAAGAACCGCGCCGTCGTCAAGTCCGAAGTCGCCGGCGAGGCCTTCTTGCCCGACCTCATCAACAAAGTCAACGATGTCGCCGAAGTGTCCGTGAAAAAGGGTGACAAGGTCGCGACCTTCAAGCGAACCCCCGAAGGCTGGGAAGTCACCGACAAGGGCGGCTACCCCGCCAAGATCGAGAAGGTCAAAGAAGTCCTTCTGGGTCTCGCCCAACTCCGCAAAGTCGAACCCAAAACCAGCAAGCCCGAAAACTACGCCAAGATCGGCGTCGAAGACCCCATCCCCGGCAAGCCCGATGAACACGCCGGCCACTCTGATGCCGCGCCCACTTCCAGTGCCACACTCGTCACCCTCAAAGATGACAAGGGCCAGACCGTCACGTCCGTCATCGTCGGCAACTCCAAGTGGGACGGCAAACCCGGCGTCTACATCCGCAAGGCCGGCGAAGCCCAGTCGTGGCTCGCCGACGGCCAGCTCACCATCCCCGGTGAGTTCACCGGCTGGGTCGATCCCCAGGCCCTGAATATCCCCCGCGACCGCATCAAGTCCGCAGAGACCCGCCACCTCGACGGCACCAAGACCCTTGTCACCCGCGAGAAAAAAGAAGACCAAAACTTCACCGTCCACGATGTTCCCGCCGGCTCAGAGCTCATGGGCTCCAACGCCGGCGACGCCATCGGCGCGGCCCTCGCCTACATCACTTTCGAAGATGTTCGCCCCGTCGCACAGGTCAACTTCGAAGGCATCAAGACCGAAGCCATCGGCAAGCCCGGCCCCTCCAGCGAGTTCCTCACGTTCGACGGCATCAAGATCCTCGTCCAGACAGCAACCGAGGAAGTACCCGCCAAAGAGCCCCCCGCCCCCGGCGCCGCGCCTGCACCCACCGAACGCACCTGGGCCCACTTCATCGCCGTCTACGACGAAGCCAGCGCACCCAAGGCCGAAGTCACCCCCGAGGCCAAGCCCGGCGAACCCGCCAAGCCCACCGACAAAAAGCCCGAAGAAGTCCAAAAGGAAGTCGCCGAGCTCAACAGCAAAATCGCTAAGTGGGCCTACCAGCTCCCCGCCTACAAGGCCAGCGGCTTCAAGACCACAGTCAAGAACATGCTCAAGGACAAGATCCCGGCCCCACCGCCATCCTTGAACGAGGGCAACACCGCCGCTCCCCTCAGCCCGCCCCTCCCCGGCTCCCCCGCGGCCCAACCCCCGGCCACGCCCCCGCCCACCGCTCAACCTCCAACCACCCCACCTCCAACCACTCCTCCAACCCTCAACCCGAGCCCAAGCAAAACCC
This sequence comes from Phycisphaerales bacterium, assembly GCA_044222485.1. Classification (GTDB taxonomy): domain Bacteria; phylum Planctomycetota; class Phycisphaerae; order Phycisphaerales; family UBA1924; genus JAHBXE01. The sequence goes on from JBGAND010000014.1 coordinate 109,016, forward strand.
CGAACTCCCCATCAAACCCCCCGCCGACCCCCCCAAGCCCAACCCCGGCGGCGGCTAAGTCCCAAGGCTCTGGTCATTGGTTTGGCGAGCCGTGGCGTGTCGCCACGTAGCGTCATCCGACCTCCCCTGACGCTTTGACACACTTTTTGCACACAGAGTCTGCTCACCCCCGACACGATTTCCGCGAAATCCGCACATCAAATCCGCGCCCTATTTCAAGCTCTTTCTGAACAACCACCACGATTTTCGACACGGTTTTGCGCGCAAAACGTGTCTTTGGCCCATAGGTAGAGGGGCTGCTCAAACAACCCCGGATTGACGAGGCCGCGGATTCGGGGCGACTAAACCCCGTGTTGGCTCCGACGCTTCATATTCCGGAAGAGCTTGAGCGAACCTCTACCGCAAGTGGAGTCTCGAAAGAGCCCCCACCCTCGGTCGCATCGACGTGGACCGCCCGATCTCGGCGCAGCTCAAGCCCCCAAGGCCCAACTGCGCAGGCAGCCAACCGGCCCACGCACGAGCGGAAGACAAGTTGAAGAAAACCCCACCGTGCCATCGAGGTCGGTTGCTCCGACCTCGATGTCCGGCGCCCTGTGCGTCGCTGAACATCGAACTCGGAAGTCCGACTTCGATGGCACGTCTCACGTAATTCTCCATCGTTTCCCGTCCCCCTCCCCCCCTCCCCTCACCCCCAATGCCCGACCCCTCTTTCTCAACCGGCAAAATCAACGTCCTCCTCATGGGAGGTGGCGGCCGCGAACACGCCATCGCCCTCAAACTCACCGAATCCCCCCGCCTGGGCACCCTCTACACCACCCACCCCGGCAACCCCGGCCTCGCCGCCATCGCCAAGCCCGTCGATGTCCCCGTCAGCGTCAAAGAGGCCTACCGCCTCATCCAGTTCCTCGACAAGAACAACATCAACTTCGTCATCATCGGCCCCGAAGAGCCCCTCGCCGAAGGCTTCGCCGACAAGCTCCGCTCCGACACGCGCCTGGTCTTCGGCCCCAACGCCGACGGCGCCAAGCTCGAAGCCGACAAGGCCTGGTCCAAGCAGTTCATGCGGGCCGCCTCCATCCCCACCGCCGAAGCCCGCATCTTCACCGACGCCGCCGCGGCCAAGCAATACCTCCACTCCCGCCAGCACCCCCCCGTCATCAAGGCCGCGGGCCTCGCCAAGGGCAAAGGTGTCATCGTCCCCGACACGATGAAGGAAGCGATCGAAGCCGTCGAACGCATCATGATCGCCAAGGTCTTTGGCGATGCCGGCAAACAAGTCGTCATCGAAGAGCGCCTCGAAGGCCCCGAAGTCTCCGTCCTGGCCCTCGTTGACGGCCGCAGCATCTACGTCCTGGAAACCTGCCAGGACCACAAACGCCTGCGCGATGGCGACACCGGTCCCAACACCGGCGGCATGGGCGCCTTCTGCCCATCCAACCAAGTCGATGACGCGATGATGCAGAAGATCGAGCGCCAGGTCCTTATCCCCACCCTCGACGCCCTCCGCCGCGAAGACATCGACTTCCGCGGCATCCTGTACGCCGGCCTCATGCTCACCCCCGGCGGCCCCAAAGTCCTCGAATACAACTGCCGATTCGGCGACCCCGAGTGCCAAGCCCTTATGGTCCGCCTCAAGTCCGACTTCTTAGAACTCGCCCTCGCGACGGCCCTCGGCCGCCTCAGCGAAACCCAAATTGAGTGGACCCCCGGCGCCTCCTGCTGCATAGTCCTCGCCGCCCCCGGCTACCCCGACAACCCCAAGCCCGACCTCAAAATCACCGGCCTCGAAGCAGCCGCCAAAGTCCCCGGCGTCACCATCCACCACGCCGGCACCAAGCGAACCGCCGACGGTTCGATAGTCACCGCCGGCGGCCGAGTCCTCGGAGTCACCGCCGCCGGCCCGACCATGGAAGAAGCCCGCCAGCTCGCGTACAAGGCCGCGGACCTGATTCACTTCGATGGCAAGTTGATGCGAAGAGATATCGGGATCAAGGCGTAACGACACCACGCGTCGTAATTTGCAACCCATTCACTCGTGAACAAAGCCTGCCAAGTCCTTCGCGACTCCCGCCGAGTACTCCCTCTTCATCCCTTCGGAATACACAATGATCTTGGAATCCTTTGACGTCAAGTACGCCTGGGTCAGCGGTGAACCACCGAGCGTGAAAAGCTCGAAGCCCCAGAGTTTCGGTTGCGGCGCCTTGGGCTCGGGCTTGGGCTCGATCGTCACCAGTTCGGCAGGAGTGTCGGCAAGCAACTCCAGCAGCGCTTCAACCTTGAATCTTTCGGGCTCGATCGCAGGCCTCCACGAGTCTTCAGAACAGGAGACCTCCCACCCGCTGTTTGTGCGGCGATACCTCGGCGGGCATTCCGTGGTAGCGCCGAAGATTGGCCACACCTCCCGCACTTGACCCACCTCTTCGCGTGGAACCTGCAACGCCCAACGAGAGACGTACGTTGCAGGGTTTGTGTTGATTGCACCCAGACCTGAACCCGACACAATGACCACCATCGAGTATCCACCATCGGATTTGCCGGACACGGTCCGATCGAGCCGCGCCACCAGCGTTTGTCCGTTCATATCCGCCGCTTGGCCCACGGTCAGCGTCTGCCTGACCGTCGTGAGCGTGCCGGCTTCGTCTCGACTGTCTGTTTCAACCCACAGTGTGGCGGCCGGGTTGTCAAGACCCGTTTGCGCTGGCGCCCCCTTGTCGCAGAAGTCCTCAATCTGCACCTTGCTTAACGCAGCCAGGAGCTTCGTCATCGCCTCACCATCCGCGGGCGCCATCACCGGCTCCCTCAGGCCCCACTTCCCCTGCACCCTCGCCAGCGAAATCGCATTCCCCCCCTGAGCCTTCATCGTGATCCGCGAAGCCTCCGCCCCAATCCCCGGCAACGCCGCCGCCGACCGCCACGCCTGCGGTCCGGTCGTCACCATCATGTCCGCGAGTTTCGCATCAATCCAGGCCATGCGCTTCGGCGAACCGCTCGCTTCGACCAGTACCTTGCCGCCCAGCCGCTGCTCGCCGAACACCAGGGTGCACACCGTCGTTTCGCCCGCGTTGATCCGCAACGTCCCCGCGGGTTTGGAAATCGAACCATCCCCGGGCCGCTCCTCCGTCAAGTTCCCCAACAGCCGCAACGCCGACTGCGACTGGGCAGCGGCCGCGGGCCAGGATCGCACCGGCGTGCCCGGCCGCCCCAGCACGATCTTCCACCCAAACGCCGGATCCCGCTGCATCGCCTGGAACGTCCCATCCGGGTATTCCATGAGGAGTTCGGTCACCGTCGCCGGATCAAATGAAAGCAGCGGCCCCGTCGCCGCGGCCGGCGTGGAGCCCTTCTTCGTCAGGACCAGCGCCACCCCCCCCAGCACTAGAACCACCAAGAGGGCAACAATCACCGCGGTTCGTGACATGGTGTGAGTGTATCCGATGAGTAGTAGAACAATGACCAATCCCATCATCGGCATCACGATGGATGTCAGTGAAACCAATGGCCGCCTGAAGTACGACGTCTCCGCGGCCTACGCCGCGTGCATCGTCAAAGCGGGCGGAACCCCAATCCACCTCCCCCCCATCGCCGCGCACATCCCGCGCCACCTAGCGATGTGCAACGGCTTCATCCTGACCGGCGGCGATGACCCCAGGATGGAGCAGTTCGGAGTCCCCACGCACCCGCAGGCGAAGGTGATCCATCCGGAGAGGCAGGGCTACGAACTCGGCCTGCTCGCGGCACTAGAGGCGCAAGCACCGGACAAGCCGGTGCTGGGAGTGTGCCTTGGGATGCAACTCATGTGTCTGCACGCGGGTGGCAAGCTCAATCAATTTCTCCCCGACACGCTGCCCACGCACGCTATTCACAAGAACGCGGAGCATCGAGTTGCACCGGTTCGCGGACCGCAATCGGCGCGATTCCTCTCCCAAGAAGGAATCGTTTGGAGCAACCATCGCCAAGCCATCGAGGATGCAGGCACACTTTCTGTGATCGGGCGGAGCGAGGACAAGGTGATCGAAGCCGTGAACAGCCCCTCTCGCCGCTGGTGGCTCGGAGTTCAGTGGCACCCCGAACGCACCACAGACGCTGCCATGGGACAGCGCCTCTTGAACGAGCTTGTGTCCGTGTCTTCAGATTGATGGTTCGCGGCGCTCAACCGGGGAACTTGAACGGCCCCCGATCCTCCAACTGATCCTTCTTCGGAGGCTCCGCCGCCTTCCTCCGCTTCGGTCTGGCAATCTCATTCACGGCCCCGCACTCCGCACACTTCACCTGGAACTTCCCACCGCTCCCTGGCTTCACATCCAACCCCCACAAGTCGCCGTTGCAGCGCTTGCACCGGTTGTTCTCATCCAGGCGGATGTCTCGCCGCGCTTTTTCATCGGCCGCGGCCTTGCGCCGACCGACGACTCTCGCGACGAAGAATGCGACCAACACCGCGGCCATGACACAACCCGCGACCCACGGCTCAAACCCGCCCACTCCCGCGGTGAGCAAACCGACCATCACCGCCACTATGAGAATGGTCAACAGCTCTCTGCGTTTGGAGTTCCTGAACGGCATCGGCCGCAGTATCTCAGGTTTTCGGCGGAGGCATCAACCCGCCCGAATCTTCCACACCCAGCGTCGCGTAGATTTCCCGCGTGGCGGTGCTGCGATTCAGGGTGTAGAAGTGGATTCCCGAAACGCGGTGGTCGAGCAAGTCGCGGCACTGTTCCGTTGCCCAGTGCACACCCACCCGCTTCACGGCCTCTTCGTTCCCGTTGGTCCGGTTGATCGCTCGGATCAGCGGCGCGGGATATCTGGCCCCGAGCGCGAGCTCTGCCATCCGCTTCATTCCCGCAGCGGACGTCACGGGCATGATGCCCGCGATGATGGGCACTTTGATCCCGGCGAGGCCGCAGCGGTCGCGGAAGTCGAAGAAGTCGCGGTTGTCGAAGAAGAGCTGGGTGACGATCGCATCCGCACCCTCATCGACTTTGGCCTTCAAGCGGTCCATTTCCAAGAGGCGGTTGGGCGTGTTGGGGTGCCCCTCCGGGAACCCTGCCACGCTGATCCCAAACCCCCGCTTGTCCGGGTGCACGCCGGACTGGTTGAACTTCGTGATGTACTTCACCAGATCCGCGGCGTACTTGAACGACTCGTACGGGTCACCCGTGAAATCGCGTGGCGCATCGCCGCGGAGGGCCATGATGTTGCTGATCCCCGACTGGGCGTACCGCGTCAGGATCTCGTGGATGTCCTTCTCGCTGTGGCACACCGTGGTCAAGTGCGGAATGGGATCGAGCGTGGTTTCCTTGCGGAGGCGGACGACCAGGTCATTGGTGACCTGCCGCGTCGAGCCGCCGGCCCCGTAGGTCACGGAGACGAACGTGGGCTTGAGCCGCTGAAGCTCGGCGATATTGGAAAACAGGCTCCCGGAGGTCTCGGCCGACTTGGGCGGGAAGAACTCAAACGAGAACGTCGTCGGGTTTTGGGCGAAGATGTCCCGGTAGTGCATAGTGACGACGCCGCGGCCTTGGTTCCTACCCATCGGCTAGGGTGGTCCCCCGCCTGCCGAATCGTGATCGGCATCTGTGGGGTGAAGGAATATAGGCGTCCGACCATCTCGGTTGATAACCCCGTGTCAGACGTCATGGACAGCCCCGATCCGTTAGCATCGTGCCCCTCATGAACCCGCATAACCGACTCATTCCCGCCGGAGGTTTCTCAATGCTGGCCGCCGCCGCGATTCTGCTTGCTTCGTGTGTTTCCCTGTCGCACCAGGATGGCCAGCCGGAGAAGGGGCAAGCCGGTCCCCCGATTCAGACGGTCGCCGAGAAGTCGGGGTTCAAAGAGACGGCCAAGTACGATGAGGTGAACGCTTTTTTGAAGGACTTGGCGGGCCGATCTGAGCTGGTGAAGCTCGGTTCGCTGGGTAAGTCGAACGAAGACCGCGATATTCCTCTGGCGATCATCAGCGACCCGCCGCTGACCAAGCCTGAAGAAGCTCGTCGGTCTGGGAAGCTCGTGATCCTCATGATCGGTGGCATCCACTCCGGCGAGTGCGACAGCAAGGAAGCGCTGCTGGCACTCAGCCGCGATCTGGCGACGAACAAGGACCCGATTCTCAAGAGCGTCGTTCTGCTGGTCGCGCCGATCTACAACCCCGATGGCAACGAGCGGTTCGGACCCAATGACAAGAACCGACCCGGGCAGATTGGGCCGGATCAGATGGGCATCCGCGAGAATGCCCAAGGCCTCGACCTCAACCGCGATTTCGTCAAGCTCGAAGCCCCCGAGACCCGCGGCCTGCTGAAGACCATCAACCAGTGGGACCCGGCGATCTTCATCGATGCGCACACGACCAACGGCTCGTTTCACCGCTACCCGTTGACGTATGACTGCCCGAAGAACCCCGCGGGTGATGCGAAGCTCATTGAATACGCGCGGGACACGATGATGCCCGCGATCGCGAAGGCGACGCTCGAGAAGGACAAGCTCGACACGTTCTGGTACGGGAACTTTGAGAAGGACCATTCGCGGTGGGAGACGTATCCGGATCAGCCTCGCTATGGGGTTCAGTATGTCGGCCTTCGCAACCGCATTTCGATCCTGACCGAGAGCTACTCGTACGCGACGTACAAGGAGAGGATCGATGCTCAGATTCACTTCATTCACGCCTCGCTGACCTACGCCGCGGCCAAGAAGGATGAGATCAAGAAGCTGGTGGCGGATGCGGATCGGCGTACGACCGAAGCGGGAAACAAGACCGGCGATTCGGTGCCGATTCGCGCGACGATGGCGGCCGCGCCGGACAAGGTTGTAGCAAAGGGATTCGTCGAAGAGAACAAGGATGGCCGCACACGCCCGACCAAAGAGACCAAGGACTACGACGTCGAGCTCTTCATTCGATTCACCCCTGAAGCGAGTGTGAATCGGCCGTATGCGTATGTGATTCCCGCTCCCCCCAATCAGGCGGCCGAGAACGGATGGGTCTCGAAGGCCTCGACCCCCAACCGGATCGGCAACTATCCGACATGGGTAACCAAGACCGTCGAGACGCTCCAGCGCCACGGCGTCAAGGTCGATGAGTTGCGCGAGGACATCGATGTCGATGTCACGGCCTACACCGTGTCTTCGCTCACGCGGGCTTCGCGGACGTTCCAGAATCACGAGTTGGCGACGATCCGGGCGTCAACCAAGAAGGAAACCCGCCGCATCAACGCGGGCTCGCTGCTGATCCGCACGGGCCAGCCCCTGGGCTCCCTTGCCGTGTACTTGCTCGAGCCCGAATCCGCCGACAGCCTCGCCACCTGGAATTTCTTCGATCCCGCGCTCGGGCTGGACAAGGAGTTCCCGGTGCTTCGCATCGAATCCGCCACACCCCTTCACACGCTCTCCGCCCGTGGCCTCCCCGAAGATCGCGAAGCGCCCAAACCCATCACGTTCGACGCGGTGTACGAATCCGACCGCGCCCCCAACCTGGGTGGCAGCCCGACCGGCGGGATCACGTGGCTGGAGGATGGAGAGCACTACCTCCAGAGCAAGGAGGGCAAGCTGCTCAAGATCGAGGCCGCGACGGGTAAGTCGGAGGTGTTCATCGATCCCAAGCCGATCGCCAAGGCTCTGGAGAAGCTCCCGACGATTGACGCACGGCTCGCGGGCGACATCTCGCGCCGTTCGGGCTTCAACTTCAACAAGACTCGTACCGCGGCCCTGATCGAGCACGCCAACGACCTGTACTACGTCACGATGAACGGCGAAGGGGCCGCGCGGCTCACCAAGTCGCCCCAGCGCGAGGAACTCGCGACCTTCAGCCCGGATGGCAACTTCGTCGCCTATGTGCGCGACAACGACCTGTGGGTTGTTGACGTCAAGACCCAGACCGAACGGGCGCTCACCACCGGCGGCACGGACACACTCCGTCACGGCAAGGCCGACTGGGTGTACTACGAGGAGGTCTTCAACCGCAACTGGCAAACGTATTGGTGGAGCCCGGACTCATCGCGCATCGTGTACTACGAGATCGACAGCTCACCCATCCGGCCGTTCGCGCTCGTGAACACGATCCCCAATGACCCTGCGCTCGAGAAGCAGCCCTTCCCCAAGCCCGGCGACCCTAACCCGCGCATCAAGCTGTTCACGGTCAACATCAACGGCGAATCGCCCAACGAGGTGGACCTCTCCGCGTACTCCACCGAAGATCGCATCATCCAACTCGCCGGCTGGTGGTCCGACAGTTCCGCGGCCTATTTCATGCTCGGAAACCGCACCCAGACCTGGCTGGACATCTGCACCGCACCGCCCGATGGAGGCTCCCCCACTGTCCTCTTCCGTGAAACCACCAAGTGCTGGGTGGACAATCCGGAGCCGCTCCGATTCCTGAAGGACAACACGTTTCTCTTCCAGAGCGAACGCACCGGCTGGAAGCACTTTCTGCACTTTGCCCGAGACGGAAAGCTCATCGGGCCGCTGACCTCGGGAGATTGGGAAGCCCGCGGCATGTCGCGCCTCGATGAGGAGAATGGCTGGTTGTACTTCTCTGGAACGAAGAACAGCTCCGTTGCTGAGAATCTGTATCGCGTCAAGCTCGACGGCTCGACAGCGGCGGACCCTGAGATTCTCACACGCGAGCAGGGTGCACACAACGCCAATGTCGCGCCCAAGGGCAAGTACTTCGTCGATTCCTGGTCGAGCGCTTCGCAGCCCACGCTCGTCGCGCTCCGCAACACGGCCGACGGGTCGATCAATCGCTGGCTGGACACCAACCCGGTCCGTGATCTGGAACGCTACATCCTCTCTCCTGTAGAGATGATGACGATTACCACGCCTGATGGCTTTACGCTTGAAGCCTCGCTGATGAAACCGCCGAACTTCGACCCCACGAAGAAGTACCCGGTGTGGTTCTTCACCTATGCGGGGCCGCACGCGCCGTCCGTTTCCGACTCCTGGGGCGGCGGGCGGGCGGGCGATCAGGTGCTCGCCCAGCAGGGCATCATCGTGTTCCGCGCCGATCCCCGCAGCGCCAGCGGTAAGGGGGCCGTGTCCGCGTGGACGGCCTACAAGCAACTCGGCGTTCAGGAAATGACGGACATCGACACGCTCATCACCTCACTCAACTCCAATCCCTGGGTTGATTCCACCCGCATCGGCATGTCCGGTTTCAGCTACGGCGGATTCATGACCGCGTATTGCATGACGCACAGCAAGCTATTCTCCGCAGGCATCGCGGGCGGCTCAGTCACCGACTGGCGCGACTACGACTCCATCTACACCGAGCGGTACATGCTGACGCCGCAAGAGAACAAGGAGGGTTATGACAAGACCTCCGTGGTCGCGGCCGCGAAGAACCTGCACGGCCGGATGATGATCGTGCACGGCATGATGGATGACAACGTGCACGTGCAGAACTCGACGCGGCTGATCAAGGCCTTGCAGGCCGCGGGAAAGTCGTTTGAGATGATGTTCTATCCGGAGAACCGGCATGGTGTGGGCGGCAAGCACTGGAACCGGACGCAGAATGAGTTCATCACGCGGACAATGGGGGTGCAGTCGTCGGCATCGCCGGAACCGGCTGCAAACGAAGGCTCGACTCCCGAAGCACCCCGCGCCCGCAGGCGGCGCTCGTAGTCTGGAGATTGGCGGCCGCCCAATAATCTCCGGCGTTCTGCAATACGCCTTGGCTGCCGGACATCAGGTTGTAGTGCCCGCACCAGCGTGAGCGACGGGCGGGAACTCACAAGGAGTTGAAGCATGGCGATCAATCCCGACAAGCTCAACGAGTTCATGGGCAAGGCCGTCGGCGACATTGGTGCCGCGATGTCCGCGGCCCTGGTTCAGCTCGGCGACAAGCTTGGCCTGTACAAGGGTCTGGCAAAGGGACCACAAACTTCTGCCGAACTGGCGAAGGCCACCAACACGCATGAGCGATACATCCGCGAATGGTTGCTGAATCAGGCCGCGGGCGGGTACATCCAGTATGACCCCAAGGCCGCGAAGTACTACATGACTGAGGAGCAGGCGTTCGCGCTTGCGGACGAGACCAGCCCGGCATATCTGGCGGGCGCGTTTGACATTATCGCATCGGTGCATCGCGATGAGCCCAAGATCGAGGCGGTGTTCAAGAGCGGCAAGGGCATTCCGTGGGGCGATCATGACTCGTGTCTTTTCTGTGGGACCGAGAAGTTCTTCGCGGCGGGGTATCGTGCGAATCTCGTGGGGTCGTGGATTCCGGCGCTTGACGGCGTGAAGACCAAGCTCACAGACGGCGGGTTTGTGGCGGATGTCGGATGCGGTCACGGCGCATCAACGGTGCTGATGGCCCAGGCGTTTCCCAAGTCCACTTTCGTCGGCTTCGATGCCCATGCACCGTCGATCGAATGTGCCCGGAAGCGGGCCGCGGGAATCAAGAATCTCTCGTTTGAGGTTGCCGATGCGACCTCGTTCCCTGCCCCCAAGGGATCCAAGAGTGGCGGCTGGGACTTGGTCGCGTGCTTTGACTGCCTGCACGACATGGGAGATCCGGTTGGCTGCGCCGCACACGTCCACAAGGCGCTGGCCAAGGATGGCGCGTGGATGATCGTCGAGCCGGCCGCGGCCGAAAAGATCGAGGACAACCTCAACCCGGTCGCGCGGGTGTTCTCCGCGGCGTCCACGATGATCTGCGTCCCAGCCTCGATCGCGTTTAACGGGCCGGCCCTGGGCGCTTGCGCGGGGTTTGCCAAGCTCAGCGAGACGATCAAGAAAGGTGGCTTCAAGACGGTCGGCAAGGCGACGGAGACGCCGTTCAACATCATCCTTGAAGCAAGGGGATAGCAGGAGCGAGCGATTTTCCGATATCTGCGTCGTATCCGACCGTCGCATCGCCGCAGACTACTGCGCCTGCCGGTGTGGATTGTGCTGATCGTGGCGACGATGATGGGGGTGATCGCGTCAGAGGGGAATCGTCGGTTCGATCGTGATTGGTTCGCGTGGTGGAACACGGGGGCCCAGGACATCGCGATCGAGCTTGAGCGGACCGGCGGCGCCTGGCGCGTGATGCGAGAAGCGACCTGGCCGGACTCAACCACTCACCGTGGCACGGGCATGGTCTACCTCCGGGCTCGCCGCGACTTGCTCTCCCGCTGGCTGTACGAACATGTCGGAGTTGCGCCGTTCTATGAGCGGTGGAGCGTTGAATGCCAGGTAACAAATGCGGAGCGATTCGGCAACGCCGCGACGGCCGCGGACCAGAACGAACTGTTCGCCGCGACCTGCTCGTATTTGGCTGCAAATCGGGCCGCGGCCCCGTGGGCGATCGTGTTTTTGGAGAGTCGATTTGTGTATCGCACGCACTGGCCGGGAGTGGCCTTCAACCTGCTGCGGCTGGCGCAGGGTTTGTGTTTGATGCTGATGGTCGCGAGTTTGCTGCGGTTTCTCATCGCCACGCGGGCCGAGATGGCCAAGCTCAACCGGTGCCCCAAGTGCGACTATTCACTGGTGGGGTTGCGGGATCCGGTTTGTCCGGAGTGCGGGGCGCCGGTCACGCTCGCGATCACATCGTAACCTCACCGCTTGGGGCGGCGGCTTGCGTGCCGTATTCCGTGCACTCGCACCTCAGACTCACGAACCGTGAATAGCACTCGGTACCTGCCATACACCAGTTGCCGAACGACCGAGCCACGCAACTCGCCCTCTGGAGCGATGCCGCACCGGAGCGGAAAGTGCGATAGCGAGAGGATCGCCTCGGTGAGTTCTTCGATGAACCGTACCGCATTGTTCGGCGAATCCTGACTGATGTAGCCGGCAATCTTGTCGAGGTGCTTGGCCGCCGTTGGACCGACACGAACGGTGTATCGTGTAGCGACCATGCGTTCCTCGCGAGCCTATTTTCAGCGGCGGGCCGCACGCTTGGAGTACTTCGCGAGCAAGGGTCCGAACGCCTGATCGACCGACATCCCCTTCCCGCGTTCAAACTCCTTCATCGACTTCTGCACGCTTTGGATCGACCGGGTCAGTTCGACGGCCTCCGCCATCTTCTCGTACGCCTCCGGGCTCATGATCACCGCGGCGGCCCTGCCCTTCTGGGTCAGGAGCGTTGCCCGCTTGGTTTTCTTGAGGCGCCGCACGTGTTCGGCCGCGTTCTCGCGGAACTCGGTCAGGGCGTACACATCGGGAAGAATGTCCATGGCGAACTCCGTTCGGTCGTTATTCCGTCCGAATTCAGACGCCCAATCCTAGCCCCTCAGTGCTTCCCATACTGCTTCTCATAAAACGCCCGGTATTCCCCGCTCTTGACCCGCCGCCACCACTTCTCGTTGTCTTTGTACCACTTGACGGTGGATTCCAGGGCCTTGGGCCACGCGGAGCGCGTCGGTTGCCAGCCCAGTTCCTTCTTGATCTTGCTCGCGTCGATCGCGTATCGCAGGTCGTGACCGAGGCGGTCTTCGACGTTGCGGATCATGTCCTTGCCCTTGCCCATGATCTGCAGGATCGAGTGCGTGAGCTCAAGGTTCGTCCGCTCGTTGTTGCCACCGACGTTGTAGACCTCGCCGGAACGCCCCTTCTCCAGCACGGTCAGGATCGCCTCGCAGTGGTCTTCAACGTGTAGCCAGTCGCGGACGTTTTTGCCGACGCCATAGAGCGGCACCTGCTTGCCCTCGATCAGGTTGGTCACGAAGAGCGGGATTACCTTCTCCGGGAACTGGTAGGGACCGAAGTTGTTGGAGCAACGCGTCGTGACCAGGTCCAAGCCGAAGGTGTGGAAGTACGCCCGGACCAGACAGTCGCCGCCCGCCTTGCTTGCTGAGTACGGGCTGTTGGGCTGGAGGGGCGTGTCTTCGCGGAAGAGCTGCGTCTTGTCTTCGAGCGGCAGCGTGCCATACACCTCGTCGGTGCTCACGTACAGGAACCGCGGCACCGGCTTCTTGGCCACCTGCATCCGACGGAGCACATCCAGCAGGATTTGTGTCCCAACCGTGTTCGCGCGGATGAACGGGCCGGCATCCAAAATCGACCTGTCCACGTGGCTCTCGGCCGCCATGTGCACGACCGCATCGCAATCGCCGATTAACTTCTCCATCAAGGGTGCATCGCAGATGTCACCCTTGACAAACCTGTAACGAGAGTCCCCTTCAAGATCAGAGAGATTCTCCGGGTTGCCTGAATAGGTCAGCGCATCCAGGTTGGTCACCTTCACCCCCGGCCGCTGCGCGAACACCAGTCGCACAAAGTTCGACCCGATGAACCCCGATCCGCCTGTCAAGAGAATGTGCTTCATGCGTTCTGCCTAATGCCTTGTGCCAACTGCGTTTTTCACAACCCGAGCCTAGCCGTCCAATCGGGGCGTCACCGCTGCGAGATTCACTCGCCAATCCGGCATCTTCCCGATCAGCTTCTCTGTCTCCGTGAGATCCAGGACGCTGTATCCGGGCCGTTTTGCGGGCCGCGGGAACTCGGCGCTGGTACAGGGCTCAACCTTGCCGGGGGCCTTGGTCAGCTTCCCGATTTCCTGGGCGAACTCGAACCATGTGCACTCGCCGCCATCGGTGATGTGCTGCATTCCCGTAGCGCCCGCGTCGATCATCTTCAGCGTGGCCGCGGCCAGATGCTCCGCGCTGGTCGGCCTTCCCCGCTGGTCGTTCACGACCTTGATGCTCGGCTTGTCCTTGAGCAGCTTGGCGATCGTTTTGACGAAGTTCAGTCCCCACGGGGCGTAGAGCCAACTGGTCCGGATGTTCATCCACTGTCCGCCGGACTGCTCCAGCAGCTCCTCCCCCACTGCTTTGCTGCGTCCGTACGCGTTGAGGGGCGCTCGCTTCTGGTTCACGCGATAAGGGCTTGTCGCCAGGCCGTCGAACACGTAGTCGGTGCTGTACGTGACGAGCTGCGCACCGACCTCGGCACATCGCGCGGCCAGCAGGCCGACGGCCTTCCCATTCACCTCCGTCGCCTTGGCTTCTTCCTTCTCTGCCAGATCGACGTTGGTCCACGCCGCGCAGTTCAGGACGAAGCGGACGCCGGGGAAGATGGCCGCGCGGATAGATTCGGCCTGAGTGATGTCTACCTCATCTACGTCAACTGAGCGATACGGCAGGGCGTTGTGCTCCAGTTCCGCGCCAAATGCGCGGCCGAGCATGCCCTTGCCACCCAGCACTAGAAACACAGGAGTCGTCATTCAACCTCTCATTCGGGGCAAGGATGCCCCGACCAACTTGCGGCACCTTACCATCTTCCATGACCACCGAACTCTACATCTCCACCGATGTCGAAACCGACGGCCGCATTCCCGGCCCGCACTCGATGCTGTCGTTCGGCTCTGTCGCCCTTGATGAGGATTCTCGGCAGCTTGGCTCGTTCTCCGCGAATCTCGAGTTGCTGCCCGGCGCGGCCGCGGACCCCGAAACTGCCAAGTTCTGGGCCGACCATCCCGCGGCCTTTCAAGCCACGCGCACCAACCTTCGAAAGCCGGAAGAAGCTCTCCCCGCTTACGCCTCCTGGCTCGAAACCCTCCCCGGCAAGCCCGTCTTCGTCGGCTATCCCGCGGCCTGGGACTTCATGTTCATCTACTGGTACCTGATCCGCTTCGCCGGCCGCTCGCCCTTCTCGCACTCCGCGCTGGACATCAAGACCCTCGCGATGGCGATGCTCAAGAAGCCCTACCGCGACAGCACCAAGCGCAACATGCCCGGGCGCTGGTTCCCCAAGGTCCCGCACACGCACATCGCGCTGGATGATGCCTTGGAGCAGGGGCTGTTGTTCTGCAATATGTGGAAGGAACTGAGAGGGTAGGTGCTGAGTGCCGAGTCCCAAGTCCCGAGCCAAGAACGTGTCCCCACTCGGGACTCGGGACTCGGGACTGAGCACTCTCTTACTCCCCCTCATCCGTGCCTCACGCCCCACGGGAAGCCCGCCACGCTGTCGTGGCCGCGGCGTTGCTCATCGGGCTGCTTGGCGTTGTACGCATGCGTGACGTAGTAGAGCAGCCCCGCCTGCTGATCCCCCACCGTCGCGGCCCCGTGCCACAGGGGCGGCGGGATGATCATCACGCCGGGCTTCTTCTCGCCGATCACCGCGAGCCAGGCCTTCTGGTCCTCCTCGCGATACACACCGACTTTGATGTGGCCGGTCAGGCAGATCCAAAAGTCGGTCTGCAGCGAGTGCCGGTGCCAGGCCTTCACGACGCCGGGATACTGCACCGAGAAGTTGACCTGTCCCTCGGGCTTCATCACGCCCAGGAGTTGGTTCATCAGGGACCAGCCGCGGTCATCGGTGAACACGGGCTGGGGGACGAAGATCGGCTCTTTGCCGGCGATCGCGGCCTCAAGGGCCGTGGGCATCGACTCGTTCATCACTCGCGGCGAAACTGGGTTCACTGTGGTCTCCGATCAAAGGCAAGTACGCAGAGGCGCAGAGATCACGCGGAGGCGCAGAGGAGGAGGATCTGAAAGCGCGGGAAAGGCATCTCGAACTCTGCTCCTGACACAAATGCCTTTCTCTGCGCCTCTGCGTGATCTCCGCGCCTCTGCGTACTCCTAACTCTTCGCCGCCACAAACTCCGCATGGTTCGCCCCGCCGTCGGCGACAAAGTTGCTCGCCCGGTGCAGGCTCTCAAACTGTCCCGCATCCGTCCACCAGCCGTCGAGCGTCTCGTACGTCAGATCGCCACGGGCCAGGTAGGCGTTGTTCACATCGGTGATCTCCAGCTCGCCGCGGCCGGAGGGCTTGAGCACCTTGCACATCGAGAACACATCCTGGTCGTAGAAGTAGATCCCGGTGACCGCGTGGTTGCTGGGCGCCTTCTTGGGCTTCTCGATGATCTCGATGATCCTGCTGTTCCCCGGCTCACCTTCGAAGCGGGCGACGCCGAAGCGCTCGGGATCGGGCACTTCCTTCAGCAGCAGCTTGGCGCCCGTGGCCTGCGTGAAGAACGCGCCCGAGGCCCGCTTGATGTTGCTCTCGATGATGTTGTCACCCAGCACGACGCAGATCTTCCCGCCGTCGGCGAACTCTTCGGCCAGCTTCAGGGCGTCGGCGATGCCGCCCTCACCCTCCTGGTAGGCGTACTCAAGGTGGCGGATGCCCAGGTGCTTGCCGTTCTTGAGGAGCTTCAGGAAGTCTCCGGCGTGCTCGCCGCCAGTCACGATAAGAATGTCCCGAATACCCGCGTTCAGCAGGCACTGGATCGGGTAGTAGATCATCGGCCGGTCGTAGACGGGCAGCAGGTGCTTATTGGTCACCAGGGTCAGCGGCCTAAGCCGCGATCCCAACCCGCCCGCAAGGATGATCCCCTTCATCGCAACGCCTCCTATTCGCACCCGGTACATCGGCCGAGTCTGGTTTGGCCGTGAGGCGATTATAAGACTCACAGCCCCCAAACAACCCAGTTTCTCATTCGGTTCCGAATACCTTCAAAACCCCTGTCTTTCCAACAATTTACACGAATCCTCTTGCAGCAAACAGCGTATCCGTGTCTATTCTTTAGTGTGGCGTGGGACAATCCCTCGCCACCCCCAGCAGCCGGTGGAGAAGAGGCCGGCTTCAGGGTGTGTTAGACGTCCAAAGTACTGCCAGGATGGGCAGGGAGTGAGGGAATATGAAGAGCGTGATTCTTGCGGGCGTGGCCGGACTCCTCAGCGCTGCCTCCGTGGCCAATGCTGACCCCCTGCTTCAGTTTGACGTCAACAGCTTCAACGTCGGCACGACCAACAGCGCAGGGCTCGGCTCGGCGTTCGGCGGCCTGACGCACACCGGCTCGGTCAACTTCTCGGTGATCCCCCAGGTCACCGTGCTCAACGGCATGTTCGGCAACGGCCCCGGCGGCGGGCCTCTGACCAACCTCGGGTTCAACGGCTCGCTCTCCAACTTCACCGGCCACATCGACATGGTGAACGGCCAGATCACCGGCGGCTCCGTGACGCTTTCGGTCAACGGCGGCACCGACTCCTACACGACCGACATCCAAAACGCCGGGCACGTCGAGGCCTACATCGGCGGCGGCTTCAAGATCGAAGGCCTGATGTATCACGGCGCGTTCACGGACAGCCAGTTCGGAAACGTGAATGTGTCCAACTGGTTCAATCAGACGCTGGTCGGCAGCTTCCTGCAGTTCAACTGGCTGCCGGATGAGAACGGCCGCGGCTCGGGCGATATGGACATCTTCGTTGATGTCGTCCCGCTTCCCGCGGGCGTCTGGATGGGCCTGGCGACCATGGGCGGCGTGGCGTTCTACCGCCGCAAGGCTCGCCGGAACTAAAGTTTCAAGGCTCAAGATCAGCGGGATGATTCTGCGCGGATTCTGCGCATGAACTTCACCATGCCAGCGCAAGTACCGCGCTCGTTCCAAGCCCCAACTCAGGCTCAAAACGCGCGTGAGCGCGGAATCGACCAGAATCGTGTGCGATACCCTTGCCGCGCTGCGCAACTTGAGGTATTTACATGGTGTCGATCGAGGTGCGTGCCCGCGGTGAGAGGCGGCTCGCGACGTTTCCGTTGTACGGCTCGGTCGAGTCGGTGAGGGTGCCGGGATACCGGCAAGAAAGAGAGCGGGCCAATGGCGGCCTGTGAACTGTTCGGCGCGGCGATGGCCGCGCTCATCAACGTGTGCGCTGTCGCAGCGCCGCCCGAGTCTGCGCCCCAGATCACGGATCGGCCGCTCTTTCAGCGCTCGGATTCACAGGTGGAATCCGTTCCTCCGCGGGAGCAGGAACCTGTTCGCACAGCGCCGCTTCCGCCCTCTGCGATTATGGGCATCGGGATCATCGGCGGCCTCATGCTCACCGCGGCCATCAGACGCCGCAAGCAGTGAACGAAGAAGCCACAGAAGTTCCGGATGAACCCGGATGGGGAGCGGGTGACGCTCGAACGTGAGCCGTGCCGTGTCGGCACGGCGGTCGTCCGGCCATCGCGATGAGAGGCCAGGGGGG
>JBGAND010000015.1:0-124439 GCA_044222485.1 Phycisphaerales bacterium
TCTCCTACTCCTTCTACCTCTTCTCCCAAATCCGCCGGCGTCTACTCCCCCCGCCCCGGCTACACCCGCGGCGTCGTCTCCGGCATCAACCGCGGCTACTTCCGCCGCCAAATCGCCGAAGCCTCCTACCGCTTCTCCGAAGAGTGCGAAGCAAACGACCGCATCATCGTCGGCGTCAACGCCTACAACGACCCCGACGAACAACGCACCATCGAGATTCTCCAAATCCCCCACACCGTCGAACTCGAACAGTGCGACCGCCTCAAAAAGTTCAAAGCCAATCGCGACATGACCAAGGTCCAAAAGGCCCTGGACAACATCCGCGCCGCCGCCCAAGGCAAACCGTATTCGGTTCTAAACTCGGCACTTGGCACTCAGCACTCGGCACTTCTCCACGCCACCAACGTCATGCCCGCCCTCGTCGACGGCGCCCTCTCCAACTGCACCCTGGGCGAAATGGTCCAGGCGATGGCGGACATCTACGGCCGCTACACAGGCGGCCCGGAGTGGTAACTTCCTAAGTGAGCCGGGGCGTCCTCGCCCCGGTCCGCCGCCACCCGAGTCCCATGCCCTCTTCGCAGGCGACCCCCGCCCTTCGCCCGCGTCCCATGCCTTTCGCCCCGTAGGGGCATGCGAACGTAGCCAGGGGCTGAGCGAGTCCTCGAGCGATGCCCCTGGATAGCTCCCTCTCAAAAGCACACCACCCCAGAGGGGTGGGCGAACGTCGATTCCAAAGATGAATCACAATTCGGCATTGGCGGGGGATGCTCAAGCAGAAAAACGTAATGTAACACTGGTCGTGGTAGGGAATCGGCGCACACTATCGGGGGCGGGGATTTGTCCACACTATCCAGTGGGAGGCTCCGTGTTCAAACAAGCCCCGTTTGCCGTGCTTATCGCGACTTGCGCCCTAACACATGCCGCCGCTGGAGATGTGCTGACATTCGACGATCTCAGCCTGCCATCGGGAACCATCATCACGACACAGTACTCCGGTCGTGGCGTGATATTCGCACCATTGAACGGAAACCTGGAGTTGCGGACAGCCTCGGCACCGCTCTTCCCGACGGAGCCCATCGGCTTGGCCGAGATCCCATACTCCACGTCGGTCATTATTGCGAGCTTTCCTAGTGGAGCCTCCGCGGCTGGCGCGTGGATCGACTTCGGCGAGTTCGGTCTTGGCGTGAAGATCGAAGCGTTCAGCGGCCTGAATGCAACCGGAAACCTCTTGTCCTCCAACACCACGACCACACAAACGTTTCTCGGGGTGAGCGGGCCGGGAATCTACAGCGTGAAGTTCAGCAATGTCGGGGCCGGGGTGCCCACTTATCTCATCGACAACTTCACGTTCAATATCGCGCCCGCGCCCGGCGTTGTTTGGGGACTCGGGCTGGGTGTGTTGATGGCCGCGCGTCGCCGTCGATGACAGCAGGTGGTACCGACATCATGCCACCGAGTCTCCGGTTTGTCCGGCGGCTTCTGCTGAATACCCCAATCGGCCTCTCTCTCAAGCGCTTCCTACTTTACCACGCCGCGCACCGGCAGCGCGAAGAAGGGCAAGGTGATAGCACAACTCGGTGGCCCCACCCGGCAGTGCCGGATTGCCCGAGAGCGTTGTATACTGTCCACTCATAAGGAGTCAATCGTGACAAAGACGCACTGGGCCGTATTCCTGACCGCTGTTGGATTGGCCTCGCCGGTTATGGCTCAGGTTGGCATCGTTGATGTTGGGATCTCCACGTTGGTTGCCATGAGCGCGGATGGGCAGTTCGCAGTTGGAGACGGTTTCAGATGGAGCGCCGCTACCGGGCCTCAGTTTCTTGGCCTATTACCGGGCGCTACTTTTACCACCGCGTCAAGTGTCAGTGGAGACGGGAGCGTGGTAACTGGCCATTGCTACTCAACCACGTCTCAAATCACCAGCGCATTTCGATGGGACACATCCTCTGGCATTCAGTCCATTGGATCCTTGCCAGGCTATGGCTTCTGCCAAGGACTCGACATTAGCGCCGACTCTCTCACGATAGTTGGTGTGAGTGGAAACAGTAGGGGTGGCCATTCCTTCCGATGGAGTGCGTCCGGAGGAATGCTCCCGCTCGGGAACTTGCCAGGAGGATCTACCTCGTGGGCTTATGCCGTGAGCGCAGATGGTACCTACATCGCCGGAGACGGCAGTAGCTCTTCCGGCGTTCGCGCGTATCGGTGGTCCGCGGCGACCGGAATGCAGGACCTGGGAGTGCCCGCCGGGTTCATTTCTTCTGATGGCTATGCAATCAGCGGAAATGGAATGGTCGTGGTTGGAACCGGAAAGTCGAGCCCTGCGACTTATGCGGGTGTGCGATGGACTCAGCAGAATGGGATGCAGTCTTTGGGCACCCTTGACGGCTACGCTGCGACAACCATGCTCGGTCTGAATTATGATGGTTCTCTAGCCGTGGGACGCAGCACCCTGACCCTCGGAGGATACGACCATCACGCGGTGCTCTGGTCACAAGCCACCGGGCTCGTTGACCTGAATACATACCTTCCCACAGTTGGCGTCAATCTCGCCGGATGGATCTTGAAACAAGCCAGTGGGATCAGCGCGCAAGGCGATCGCATTTGTGGTTGGGGCTGGCACAACAACGAAACTCGGGGCTGGGTGGTGCAACTTCCGCCCCTTGTGGCGATGTGCTACGCCAACTGCGACCACTCCACGTCTCCTCCCATTCTGAACGCCAACGATTTTCAGTGCTTCCTGAACGCGTTCGCTGTGGGCAATAGCCTTGCCAACTGCGACAATTCGACATCGCCGCCGACCCTCAATGCCAATGACTTCCAGTGCTTTCTAAACAGATTCGCCGCGGGCTGCTTATAAACCAAAGCGGCGGGTAGCATGGCCTTCCCGCGCCACTACCTTCCGATGTCTTCGCCTTGCATCCACCCTTCGCCCACCCCATAAGATGACCCCATGGCAATCCCATCCGACTCCAAGCAAGTTCTTTGCCCCCGCTGCAGCATCCCGAAGCAATACCTCGGCACCAAGCGCTTCCACGAGGGCACACGTTGGGGCTTCCTGGGCGATCTCGGCGAACTCTTCGTCAATAAGGAGACCTTTGACGTCTACTCCTGCCCGAAGTGCGGCTCGGTCGAGTTCTTCGTCGATGGCGTCGGCGAGGACAAGCGACCGCATTGACGCGACCTATGCCTCCCTCCATCCTCCAACTCCGCCCCACCGACTATGAAGACTACGTCGAAGTCCTCGTCGATGGCGAAAAACTCGCCGAGCGTCTCATGGCCGCAGAGCGAGCCTCCGGCGCAACCTACATCAACGAAGATGACGGTATCTTCTGGATCGAAGTCGATCGGTCCTGGGGAACCGCCTTTGACCAAACCGTCATGCAGTCCGGAACCTACCACGGACCAATGATCTTCATCTGCGGCTGCGGCGAACCAGCCTGTGGCCACACCAGCGTTACGGTCACCACGACCGAAACAACAATCGCATTCAGCGAGTTCCGTCACGGTTCCCAGCCGGCGCTCGCCGTTGCCCCCGTGACCTTCAATCGCGACCAGTTCACCCAAGAAGTGAACCGCATCAACACCTGGTACGCCGCCACGCACCCCGAAGCCGCGGCCCGCAAACCCATCGATAGAGCCAGAATGCAAGAGCTCCGGGCTCAATACCCTGCTCGCAGCGACTGACCCGCAGCACACGCGAGATTGCATACTCCATGCCCACAAAAGCAAAGAGCCAGTCAGTATCCACCGGCGACCTCTGGGCGATACCGGTGTCCGAAGTCGGTTACTTCCCGCTCGTCGTCGCAAGCGTCACCGATCCCCAGAGCAAGGCCCCGTTCGTGTTCGCCTACGTGCAAGCGCATCCGTCCAAGTCAATTCCAAGTCCAAATGCAATCCCGAAACTCGCCGACTGGAAGGAGGCCTGGATTGGCCTTGTCCCCCTTCGGCCCTTTGAAAACGGGCGTTGGAAACGAGTCGGATCCCTCCCCAACTTCGAAAAGGCCGATTGGCCCGTGGCTCCCGGGTCTCGAATTCGATTTTCTGAAGAGACGCTTAAAGAGTTCCCCAAGTTCGTCGCGACCAACCTTTGCTCCATCGAAACGACGCGCGATGAGCCCACGATGACGGCCTTGGACTGCACCGGAGTGTCCCCCGAAGTTGCCGCGGAGTTTCCCGAGATTACAACCCTGACCAAGGCCAGCAGCTTTGAAACCGCCTTGGCGAATCACTCTCGACAAAGAGACGGAGGATTCTGGGACTTGGAGTTGAAGATGACTCCGGTTTCCGCGGCACGCATTTCCCGATGGAACACATGGGCGACAGATGCGCGAAAGCGATGCACGGATCGCATAGACCCGCCGATTCCTCCCGGTCGGACGACAGACCGTCGCGTGAAGCCCGGCGACTGGCTGGGATTTCCTCTCGTCGGAGGCGGTTTCGGCGCCGCTCTGGTTGCGCGACGGAAAGCCGGCGCAGTGATCTTCGGTGATGCCATTGTGTACACCTTCCCTCGCTGCTTCGATTACTTTCCGACCCTCGACCAGCTCCGAGAGCTGCGACCCGAACATGCCTGCCTGCTCGCCGGAACTTCTCTCATCGTTGTGCGTGATGGACGCTGGCGGGTCCTCGGCGAGCATCCCAACTTCGATCCCAAGGATTGGATCATCCCGCACCCGTGGCACCAAACAACGGACAACCGAGGCACGGGCAAGGTGAGCGCACCCAATCGAGACGACGAGTGGGTCGACATTGTGGTTCCAGAGAGCATTCTGAAGCTTGATCCTTACAGCTCTGACTTCACGTCCTGCATGTGGCCCGCTGCCTCGGTTGAATCGGATACGTCAGCGTTCGCACACGGTGTTGAGGTCGCACCGGACCCACCCAAAATGGGGGATCTGGTGGTTACGCCAAAGCGCCTCACAGCGTGGCGAAAGCAACTCGAGGCCATCGAGTCCCAACTGGAGTGAAGCCTCGCCCTCGGCGCCTCGATTTACCCTCATCTTCCCCATCCCCCCAAAAATCTGCACATACCTGTTTCAACAGTGACAACGTCATGTCACTCTGCTCTCCATTTTCCGTTAGGGTCCCCTTGCAACCACCCTCCAAATCGCTACGTTCCACACATGCTCTCAACCACCACCAATCCACCACCCCAAATCGACA
Organism: Phycisphaerales bacterium; assembly: GCA_044222485.1. Lineage (GTDB taxonomy): Bacteria > Planctomycetota > Phycisphaerae > Phycisphaerales > UBA1924 > JAHBXE01. The sequence continues at coordinate 5,164 of JBGAND010000015.1, forward strand.
ACCAGATCGATGACATCACCGTCAATAACAAAGAACTCCTCACCGATCTCCTCGACTCCGACCGCTCGCTCAACTCCATCGCTCTCACGCACAAGCTCACCCACTACCAGCTCCTCCTCTGGATGAATCAACCCGCGGTCCAATCTCTCCTCCAAGACCTCGACGCCGCGGCCATCCGCCGCTCCAACCACAAAGCCGCCCAAGCCCGCCAAGGCGCAGTCACAGTCCTCTCCGAACACGCCCTCGCCTACCACGAAACCCCCCGCGACCGCGAAACCGCCAACAAAGCCGCCCGCGCCCTCCTGCGAATCAACCTCAACCCCAACCACCCAAACACTACTCCCGCCCCCACCCCACCCGATTCCCGCCGAATCAAACACATCCTCAACGACTCCCATATTCCAACTTCCTCTCTCCCCCTTCTACCCACGCCCCATCAACCAACAGCGAACCCCTCAACACATTCGCCTCAAACTCCAGTTCTCCTCTTCCTTCTCATCCGTGTCCATCTGTGCAATCTGTGGCTTCTTCCTCCTCTCCTCATCTGCGTCCATCTGCGGCTTCTTTCTCTACTTCGTCTTTGCCTCAGGGTCTATCTGGGCCATCTGTGGCTTCTTCTCTCCGTTCCGCGATTTCTTCTCTTGTGAGTCGACCATTTCTCAGTAAAGTGGATTCCATCCCAAGGAGTCCACCCATGAAACTCACCGCCGCGGCCCTCATCGCACTCACCGGTTCCATCGCCACCGCCGATGTCGCCTTCAACAACTTCGGCCCCGGCGATAGCTACAGCGGCAACGGCTACATCCTCTACGGACCCCAAGCCTCTCCCACCCAGTGGACCCAAGGCTTCCAGTTCACCGCCCAGGCCGGCGGCCCGATCACCAAGCTCGTCATCCCCGTGCAGTATCTCAACGGCAGCACCAACAACTATTCCTTCGAGATCTACTCCGACGCCGGCGACCTCCCCGGCGCCAGCATCGGCGTCATCGGCCAGACCGCCGGCTTCATCAACAACAGCCCGCCCCTGCCCCCGCCGATTGAGATTCTGCCCAGCGGCTCCATCACCCTCACCAGCGGCACCAAGTACTGGGTCGTCGGCTTCGGCAGCGGCGACACCCAGGGCACATGGCACCAGAACGATAATGGGCAAATGGGCCTGCGAGCCTGGATGGCCTTCGGCCTTCCGTGGCAGCCCGGCCAGATTGAAATGGCCGCCTTCCGCATCGAAGTCGCCGGCGGTGCCCCAGCCTGCTACGCCAACTGCGACAACTCAACGTCAAACCCGGTCCTCACCGCCAACGACTTCCAATGCTTCCTCAACCACTACGCCGCGGGAGACAGCGTCGCCAACTGCGACGGCAGTACCAGCTCACCCTTGCTCACAGCCAACGACTTCCAGTGCTTCCTGAACAAGTACGCCGCAGGCTGCAGCTGAGCCACCGTGTGACATGCCTCCGTCCTCGTGGGCATGCTTCACTCGCGCGAAGCGAGCGTGTTGCAATAGCCATCGCCAGCGGAATATCCACGGTGGGCCATCCATATTTGAGTATTGGCGCACACTCAAAAGTGGTAATATCTAGTTGTATCCAGGCCCCGAGGAGGATGAAAGTTGAACAACTGGCGTAATGACCATCGGGCTACAGCCGCGACCATCACCGTCTTAGCCGGATTCGCCGTTTGCACCCGCGCGCAAACGTGTGTCCAGAGTTGGACATCGCCGGGCCCGGGAACAAGCTCCACGGTGAACGCCATCGTGGTCCTTTCGAATGGAAACGTCGTTGTCGGCGGTACCTTCGCCACCGCGGGCGGCGTTACCGTCAGTAACATCGCCCGCTGGAACGGTTCCGCTTGGTTTGCACTTGGTTCAGGTATTGGCGGAACGGTAAACGCACTCGCCTCACTTCCCAACGGCAACCTCGTCGCGGCCGGCAACTTCTCCACCGCGGGCGGCAACACTGCCAACATGATCGCACAGTGGAACGGAACGACCTGGCTTCCTCTTGGAAGCGGACTTCAGTTTGGGTTGACTCCCCCCAAGTCTTTGGCCGTCCTCCCATCGGGCGACCTAATCGTCGGAGGGGGGTTCGATTACGCAGGGTCGCAGCCCGCGAGCCACATCGCCCGGTGGAACGGCTCTCAGTGGTTTCCTCTTGGCGCAGGCACGAACGACACCGTGTCTTCTTTGCTCGCGCTGCCTTCCGGAGACCTGATCGCGGGCGGAGCCTTCACTCAGGTTGGTGGGTTCAGTACGTACCGTATCGCACGATGGAACGGAACCGTGTGGTCGCCCATGGGCAGTGGATTGGGCGGCGGCATCGGTTGCTGCTACGACATCCAGTCATTGGCCCTTCTACCCAATGGCGACATCGTGGCCGGAGGCCACTTTCCCCCCGGCAACATCGCCCGATGGGACGGCTCGACGTGGTTAACCATGGGCTCGGGCATGGCCCCTGCAATCACTTCCGTTAGTGCTCTTGCCATTTCAACGGACGGCCGCTTGGTCGCGGGCGGAGGATTTTCCACCGCTGGTGGTGTCACCTCAAACGGCACGGCCCAGTGGAACGGCACTGCATGGCAGGCCCTCGGTTCAGGTGTAGTCGGCTCGGTTCTTGCGCTCCGGGTACTCCCCAACTCAAACCTGCTCGCCGGCGGGACATTCACCGCCGCAGGCGGAACCCCTACCGCCAACTGGGCGATTTGGGGTTGCGCGGCCTGCTACCCCAACTGCGACGCGAGCACATCCGCACCCGTTCTCAACGTCAACGACTTCCAGTGCTTCACCAACAAGTTCGCGGCCGGTGACCCCTACGCCAACTGTGACGGAACCACTTCCGCGCCCGTGCTCAACGTCAATGACTTTCAGTGTTTCCTGAACAAGTACGCGACCGGATGTTCTTGACCCGCCACACCGGCGCGATCACCCCTGAACCCTCACGGCACCCCATTCGGCCGGTAATCCCCATCATCCCACCGAGAAATACTCGTCAAGTCATTCGCCGCCACCAGCCGCGCATGCCCATCCAGAAACATCGCGTTCGAACCATTCCCATGCCGCTTGGGCGCAATCCGCTGAATCATCACCGGATTCCCCGGCATCGTCCCTGTCACATTCGGCTCATCGTGCAGGTCATACACCACCGCCAGCCCAAAGTTGCTCTGACCCGCGTAATACCAACTGTTCGAGTGAACCGCGGCCGGAGCGTTCGCAAAACACGCCAGCAGAATGCAGTCAAACGGCCGCGGATACCGGCTCATCTTCGTCGCCTTCTTGGCGATCGAGTTCAGCACCCCCCGCGCCCGAAACGAAAGCCCGTTGGACACATAGTGAATCTCATGCCGATCCTTCGGCCGACTCGGGTCCTTGTAATACGGCGCCACCGCATACAGCTCGCGCCACCCTGCAACCCCGCCAAAGTTCACCATCGCATCCTTGTCAATCGCCTGGTCATCAATGTACGGCCGCAGCACATACGCCCAAGGCGGGTTCGCCGGCTGAGTCGCATGCCCCGGCCAAGCCTCGCATGTCCCGCTCTCCCGCGGGATGTACTCCTTCTGCGCCTGCGCATACATCTGCGCACCCATCCCGATCTGCCTCTGGTTAGACAGGCAAACCGCCGCCCGCCCCGCCTCCCGAGCCTTCCCCAGCGCCGGCAAAAGCAGCCCAATCAACAACGCAATGATGGCAATCACCACCAACAGCTCAATGAGCGTAAACGCCCGAATGCGAGAAGACGCGGGGGGCATCGCAACAATGGTACCACAAAGCCACTCACGCCCCAGGAATCGCCCCCGCCCTTGGTTCTGGGAACCACCCCTAAGCCTCCGCCGAACATCAAGGACACACCTTCCCACAGACGGTAAACTGCGGACCGTTACCCAGGGATTCGTAAACCCCCTTTTTCCTAGCGGAGGACTCACAGATGAAGACCCGAACGCACTTGGCCATCGTCGCCGGAACGGCCCTCGCCCTTTCCCAAGCCGCCCTGGCCCAGACCTTCCCCCAAGCCTTTGACGATATCGCCACCCTCGGCGCCCAAGACTGGTTCACCGTCAATCACAGCGAGCCGATCGGCGTCATCGGCTACTTCCAGGGCAACACCGGCGTGTTCACGCCCCAGGCCTCCCCCGGCTATCTCGGTGTGAACTTCAACAGCGGCGCCGGAACCGCCACCCTCAACACCTGGTTCGGCACCCCCGCCCTCAACCTTGCCAACGGCCAGCACTTCACGTTCTGGACCCGGACCGTCACCGGCAACATCTATCCCGACCGCCTCCAGGTCCGCATGAGCACCAACGGGTTCTCGACCAGCGTTGGCGCCTCATCCACCGACGTCGGCGACTTCACCAACCTGCTCCTGGACATCAACCCGACCCTGGTTGTCGCGCCCAACGCCGGCGCCTTCCCCGAAACATGGACGCAGTTCGACATTACGATCTCCGGCCTGGGCGCGCCCACCGTCGGCCGCCTGGCCTTCCGCTACTTCGTCACGAGCGGCGGCCCCGCCGGCGCCAACTCCAACTACATCGGCATCGATGAAGCCACCTACAACGGCACTATCGCTGTCCCGCCCACCGGCGCCTGCTGCCGCGAAGATGGCACCTGCGCCCTGCTCAGCGCCACCGCCTGCACCGGCAACTTCGGCATCTACCGTGGCGACAACGCCCCCTGCGCCACCGCCAACTGCCCACCCGCCTTCGGCTACACCGGTGATGATGCAACCGTAAGCAACGAGGTCGGCGACACCATCGCGACCGCCGCCCTCATCAACGGCACCGGCCAGCAACTCAAGTACATCCACGGTTACGTCGCCCTGGGCGATCGCGCCGACATCTACAAGTTCACCATCTGCGATCGCGCAACCTTCGCCGCCACCACCGTCGGCAACGGCAACTCCCTGGACACCGAGCTGGCCCTCTTTGATTCGACCGGCAAGGGCCTGACCTTCGACGATGACACCGGCGTCGGCACCGTTCAGGCCTCGGCCCAGTCCCTCATCACCGGCGCGTTCGTGCCGGCCAACGGCGCCTACTACCTCGCCGTGTCCACCTTCAACAACACGCTGGCAGCGCCCATCCTCGCGCAAGACAGCACCGGCGCGGCCATCTGGACCGAGCCCAGCCCCGCCAACGGAACCACCGGCGGACCCGGCTGGCCCGAGTGGGCCCCCAACGGCCCCAGCACCTCCAAGATCCTCGCAACCAACTCCGCAATCGCCTGGAACATCGACCCCGATGTCCTGGGTTCCTACACGGTCGCCCTCACCGGCGCCTGCTTCCTCGGCGGTTCCAGCTGCTACGCCAACTGCGATGGCAGCACCTCCAACCCCCTCCTCACCGCCAACGACTTCCAGTGCTTCCTGAACAAGTACGCGTCCGGCGACTCCTACGCCAACTGCGACCTGAGCACCTCCAACCCCCTCCTCACCGCCAACGACTTCCAGTGCTTCCTCAACTCCTACGCCGGCGGCTGCAGCTAAAGATTCCCTGCAGCAGAATGCTCAAAACCAGGGGCGTCCGTTCCCGCGAACGGACGCCCTTTCCCTTCCCCAGCGCCCTTCTTCATCCGATAACGCCACAACCGACAGCCCTTCTTCACTCAGTCTTCACCGCGATTCCCTCGCGCCAACGCCTCCCCGGGCCCCTAAACTCCGCGGCCAATCCGACGCTCAGATTGCCCAGGGAGCCCCCATGCGCCGCAGCGCCTTCACCCTCATCGAACTCCTCGTCGTCATCGCCATCATCGCGCTGCTGATCGGTATCCTCCTGCCCTCACTGGCCGGAGCCCGCAACGCCGGCCGCGCCGTCGTCTGCCAGGCCCATCAACGCGGGATCGTGACGGCGATGGCGGCCTACGAAGGCTCCAACAAGGGCTACCTCGTCGGGCCGAACACGTCCGGTTCTGACCTGAACAACAACCGCCCCTACGTCCGCGGCAAAGAGTCTCCCTGCCAGGACTGGGACTACATCTCTCCCCTCCTTGGCGAATCCCTGAATCTTCCCGATGACCAACTCGAGAAGTTTCAGGAGGTCTGTATGAACAAGGCGCGGTGTCCCTCCAACACCCTCCGCTACAGCCTCCGTTTCGGCGGCAACCCGCTCCCCATGGAAGTCCAGGGCCAGATGCCGATCACGCTCAGCTATATGACCCCCGCGTACTTCCAGCTTTATCCCACCGGCATCACCAGCCAGAACGGCCGCCTTATCGAATCACTCCCCGCGGGTGAGCCCATTTCTCTGGGCCGCGGCTTCTTCCCCCGCATCGACCTCATCGGCACGCTCCCCTCCAAGAAGGCCATGGTCTTCGAAGGCGCCCGCTACTGGAACTCTTCCGCCAACGGCTTTGACTACGCGACGGTCACCAACACCAGCGGCCTGGTCGGAACTCCGCAGGGCAACTTCAACTCGCGCGGCAGTGCGTTCATCGCCTCGGGCGAGAACTACCTCCGCGACTCCACCCGCGGCTACAAGCCCACCGACATCCTCAAGCAGATGTCCCTCCGGCATGCCGAGAAAATGAACGGCGGCATGTTCGACGGTCACGTCGAAGCCTTCGACAACGCCCAGAGCTCCAACCCCGCCCTCTATTGCCCAACCGGCTCGATCATGAAGATCCCGACGGCCACCTGGTACTACTTCCTGGGCCCGCAGAACTCCCCGCTCCGCCAGCCCAACTCGCTCATTCCATAGCAGTTGCGGCCGCAAAAACCACTGGTATACTCGCGCTTCTCAGGAGGCACGATGTCGAGTTGGGAGTTTGCACACAGCACGCTTGGGCACCACTTCAAAGGCGTGATCCACCCGCAGTTCTTCGGCAATGAGGTGTCGCCGCTGGACTTCATCTCTCGAGGCCGCGGCAAGCCCAAGCCGTACCTGATGTCGGCCGTTGACCTGGTCAAGCGGCTCAAGGGCAAGACGATCGTCGAGGTCGGGTGCATGCGGCAGCTGCTGACGCACCCGCTGGATGAGGATCGGCACCTGTGCTGCGGTGATGGTCACTCGACTATTTACTGGGGCAAGTCGGGCCTTGATGTGCACTCGGTCGACATCAACGAAGACGCGTGCAAGATCGCGGCCAAGGGGTGCGCGGCGATGCCCAACGTGCGCGTCACGTGCGGGGATGGCATCGAGTTTCTGGCCAAGTTCCAGGGGACGATTGACCTGCTTTATCTGGACGCCTGGGATGCGCTCAAAGGGACCCCATACGCCGAGAAGCACCTGGAGGCGTACGAGGTCTGCAAGCACAAGCTCGCGCCGTCTTCGATTGTCCTGATTGACGACACGGACATCATGTTCGGCGGCAAGGGCCGGCTGGCGATTCCGGCGATCATTAGGGACGGGTACGAACTGCTGGTGATGGGGCGGCAGACGATGCTTATGCGGCTGGCCGCCAGTACGTGAGTGATCTCCAGGCCCATTCCATAGGCCCGAACCGGAACCGGCGCAGGTAGAGGGGGCTGGCGATGAGTTGGATGACCCAGACGGCCGCGACCAGCGCGGCGATTTCGGACATGCGCCACTTGCCCCATTGTGCGAAGGCCCAGCCGTCGAAGATGAGGACGGCGGTGATGGTTTGGAGTAAGTAGTTGGTGAGGGCGAGGCGGCCGACGGCGGCGAGGGGTTTGAGGATCGTGCGGAGCGAGTGTGCGCGGCAGAAGAGCATGATGAGGCCGATATGACCGAGGGCCACGGCGGCCGCGCCGATGTAGCGGAGGGACCAGGTGGCCAGGCCGAACATTGGGCGGGCTTCGGGTGGGATGGAGGGTGCGCGGCCGAGAGCGCGGGCGAGTTGGGGCCAGAAGCCGATGGCGACCAGCGTGAAGCCGAGGGTGTAGCCGCCGACGCACAGAGACCAGTAGGTTTGGCTGGGGCGCTCGGCGGAGAGGATTCCGAGTTGGACCAGGCCCATGCCGATGAGCATGAGGCCGCCGCAGCGCCAGAAGTTGAAGTTGATGCAGCCGTACCAGTGCCAGAAGGTGTTGAGGCGGGCGCGCCAGCGGGCGAGTTCCATGTAGGAATGGGAGTTCTGGGCCGCGGCTTCGGTTTCTGACGCGAGTTGGTAGATCTTGTCGCCGGTGGATTCGGCGGCGGGAGTTGTTTGGGCGGGTGGTGAGATGGTCGCGGCGATGCGGGGCTCGACTCGGAACCAGACGGGGGCGAGGAAGATGATGATGCCCAGGGCGATGACGAGGCCTGGGCGGAGGCGGCGGGCGGGATAGATGAGGGCGCCGCAGATGGCGTAGGTGTTGAGGATGTCACCGTACCAGAGGCCGTAGGCGTGGAGGAGGCCGATGAGGAAGAGCCAGAACATGCGGCGGTAGTGGAGGAGGGCGGGTTTGAGCGTGTTTTTGGCCGCGGCCAGGACGATGCCGGCTCCGAAGAGGACGGAGAAGACGGCGATCATTTTGTCTTCGAAGAGGAGGTGGGCGGTGGCCCAGGAGAGGAGGTCGGCGGTGGGGGCGGGGCCGGAGCCGGGGTGTGGCGGGGAATCGAACTTGTCCAGGGGGAGGGCGAAGTTGCGGCTGTTCATCACGAAGATGCCCAGGACGGCGACGCCGCGGAGGATGTCGAGGGAGGGGAGGCGGTCTTGGAGGGGCTTCACGATCTGAGATGAGAGTGTGGAGGAGGTACCTCCCGGCGACAAATGCAAAATTGCATTGAAGATATGAGGAGAAGCGGTAGTCTGATGGGATCAGGGAGGCATCCATGAACAAGCGAATCGTTGTTGCGTGCGTGGCGTTTCTGACGGCTCGGGCGGGGGCGGCGAATGTGTATGTGATGTCCAGCGGGGATCCGGTGACGGATGCGGCGGTGTCGGCCGCGCTGACATCGCGTGGGCACACGGTGACGGTTGGGGTGCAGTTCCTCGCGTTTGATGGGACGCAGAGTTTGGCGGGGTTCAACACGGTGTATCTGCAATCGAACTACAACTGGGCGCAGGGTGTAATGCCGGTGGCCGGGCAGCAGGCGGTGCTGAACTTTGTGAATGCCGGCGGGAGGCTGGTCACTTCGGAATGGACGTTGTGGAAGGCCTGGGCGCAAGGGGACTTTGCTGTGTTGGCGCCGGCGTTTGCGTCAGAGCCGAGTGGGACGTATGGGGTTGCGCTGCAGGTGACGTATGACCAGGCGACACCGGACCCGGTGATCAACGCGGGGTTGCCGGGGCAGTTGACGTTTGCGTTGGAGAGCTATGCGGGTACGGAGACGTATCTGATGGCGCGGGCGGGAGCGACGACGTATTACACATCGACGGGGAATCCGGGCGTGGGCGGGTTGACGGGGTGGTCGCAGGGGTCGGGGTCGGTGTTCTGTTTCTCGACGACTTGCGGGCCGGCGCAGCTGGCGGATTCGAACTTTGGGAGGTTGTTTGCGAATGTGATGGGGGCGGGGGCGACGGGCGGGTGCTACGCGAACTGCGATCAGACGACGGCCGCGCCGATTTTGAATGTGAATGACTTTCAGTGCTTTTTGAACCGGTACGCAGTGGGGGAGCCGTATGCGAACTGTGACGGATCGACGGCGGTGCCGGTATTGAATGTGAATGATTTTCAGTGTTTTTTGAATAGGTATGCGGTGGGGTGTTAGGGGAACGCGAAAGGGTGGAAGGGGAGGCAAAGGGGGCGGTTGGGGTGTGACGGGAACATGCCTGCGAGGACGTAGGCATGCCACACGGATCAGGAATACGGGGACGTAGGCGTGCCACCCTATCCTGTGGGGATGATGACACGGCTATTGGCGTTGCTGGCGATGTGTGCTCTGGCTTCGTGTGCTGCGGGGCCGCGGGGAGGGGAGTTGGTGACGGGGAACTTGGATCGCATGATTACGGTGGGGGGAGTGGATTACAAGTATGTGGTGTACTTGCCCAAGGAGTACCGCGGGGACAACGAGCGGTGGCCTTGTATTTTGTTTTTGCACGGGAGCGGGGAGTCGGGGACGGATGGGAAGAAGCAGACGACGGTGGGGATTGGGCCGGCGATTGAGAAGAACCCGGCGGAGTGGCCGTTCATTGTCGTGTATCCGCAGAAGCCCAACTCGAAGATGCAGTGGGAGGACATGGATGGTGCAGTGATGGCGATGCTGGATGCGACGCGGCAGGACTTTCGGGTGGATCCGCGGCGGGTGTATCTGACGGGGTTGTCGCAGGGTGGGCATGGGACCTGGACGATCGGGTCGGCTCATCCGGAGCGGTTTGCGGCGATGGCGGGGTTGTGTGGGTATGTGGCGACATCGCATGAGAACCAGCCTGATCCGGCCGCGGCGGGGGCGATGGCGGTGAAAATCAAGGACATCCCGCAGCGGGCGTATCACGGGCTGGAGGACAACGCGGTGCCGTGGAGCCATACGCAGTTGATGGTGGAGTGCTTGAAGAATGTGGGGGCGAATGTGGAGTCGACGCTGTATCCGGGGACGGGGCATAACTGCTGGGACAAGGCGTATCAAGAGAGCGGGATGGCGGCGTGGTTTCTGAAGCACAAGAAGTAGTCATGTCGGGAGTGATGGACAATCCGTTTGCGATGTTGTCGTTTTTGGCTGCGCCGGCGGTGTTGACCAACGCGTCGACGGTGTTGGCGCTGGGGACATCGAATCGGCTGGCGCGGGCCGCGGACAAGGCGCGGGCGTTGTCGAGCATGCTGCGGAGCGGGAAGGATGCGGGAGATTCGGCGCATCAACTGAGGGACTTCAATCACGCGATCCAGAGGGCGCGGCTGCTGGTGAGGGCGCTGCGGTGCTTTTACTTTGCGGCGGGGGGGTTTGCGGCGGGGACTTGCGTGTCGCTGGTGGGGGCGACGGGGGCGTATTTTGAGATTCAGGGAATAGTGCTTGCGACCCAGCTTTTGGTGCTGGTGACGACGTCGGTGGGGGTTGGGGCGATCGTGAAAGGGGCGTTGATTCTCGTGGGTGAGACGCGGGTGGCGATCACGGTTCTTGATGATGAGCAGGCGCTGGTGGAATCGTGGCGGGCAGGGAAGCCACCGGGGTGACATGTGGGCTGTGCGGTGGGTAGCATGGGGGTATGAACAAGATCACTTTTGCGTCGCTGGCGCTGGCCGCGGTGGTGTGTGTTGGTTGCGAGGAGAAGGCGCCCGCGCCGAAAGCGAGTACGCCGCCGGTGAAGGGGCCAACGACGAAGGCTGTGGCTCCGGCGGCGACGCCGCCAGTAACGCCGCCGGCTCCGAATCCGCCCGCGGTGTCACCCAACGCTCCGCTGCCGTCGGTGACGGGGCCGGGAACGGTGACGGTGATGGGGCTGACGACGAAACTGCCGGAGGGGTGGAAGTCGGTGGTGCCGGCGAACGCGATGCGGCTGGCGGAGGTTCAGGTGCCGGACGCATCGGGAGATGCGGCGAAGATGTGCACGCTGGTGTTGTCTACGGCGGGTGGGGATGTGGCGTCGAACATCGCGCGGTGGGAGGGGCAGGTGACGGGGGCGGACGGGAAGCCGTCGAAGGCGGAGCCCAAGACGCGGACGGTGGATGGGATGAACGTGACGACGGTGGAGATGACCGGGTCGTTCATGAACATGGGAGAGACGGCTCCGCACACGAACTGGACGATGCGCGGGGCGGTGGTGGAGACGCCGGCGGGGTTGTTGTTTCTGAAGATGACGGGTCCGGCGGAGCAGATGGCCGCGGCGGGGAAGGGGTTTGATGCGATGGTGGATGGGATGAAGAAGTAGAGGAAGCTAAGGCATCGCGTAGAAGCCGCCGCCCATGTTTTTGAGCTTGCCTTGTTTGACGAGGGCATCCCAGACTTCGCGGGGGAACTGGTTGGGGGGGATGATGCCCATGACGTCGGACTTTTTGCCGCTGGTGGTGGGGCGGTGGCCGCCGAGCTTGGATTCTTGATCGAGCTTGGTGAGCTTGATGCGCTTTTTGAAGGCGGTCATGGCGGCTTTGAGTTGGTCGTCGGGCGGTGAGGCCGCGGGGGGCGGGGTGGTTTGGTCGGACATGGGGAGAGTGTATCGCGCAGGTTGGGAGAACAGGTGGGAGCGACCGGCGGCTTGCGCCGCTCGGCTCTGATTGGCGTTGGCCGGTTATGGGCACCCGGCCGCGAACTTGTTGAGGAAGCACTGGAAGTCGTTGGCGGTGAGGAGGGGCGCGGCGGTGGAGCCGTCGCAGTTGGCGTAGGGGTCGCCCGCGGCGAACTTGTTGAGGAAACACTGGAAGTCGTTGGCGGTAAGAAGCGGAAGGGTGGAGCTGTTGTCGCAGTTGGCGGTGCAGTCGGCCAGGCGGATGAGCTGGACGCCGTTGATGCCGGATTGGATGACGCCACCGAAGAGGCCGGAGTGGAGGGCGATGGCGCCGCCCGCGGCGACGTTGATCGTGAACGTGCCGTAGGTGATGCCGGGTTGGTGCGAGCCGGGCCAGGTGCCGCCGACCATGGTGGGGCCGGGGGAGGCGAAGTCAACGCGGACGCGGGAGAGCAGAGAGGGGTCGTTGGGAGTGAGGGCGTAGATGAGAACGAGATAGGTGCCGGCTTGGAGGTGCTCGACCCAGAGGCAGAGGTCGACGGGGTTGTTGTAGGAGAGGAACATGTTGCCCATGAGCGCGGCATCGCCGCCGGTGGTTCCGGGGATGGGCTGGGAGAGGATTGCGGTGCCGCCGTTGTTGTAGATCTGGGCGGCGGTGGCTTGGCCTTGGAGGCCGACCAGGGGGAAGCGGATGTTGGTGGGGAGGGAGGAGAAAGAGTTCCAGGAGCCCGGCCAGCCGGCCGCGGAGTAAGTGGGTTGGGGGGCGGAGCCGGCGGGGCCGAAGGCGATGTTGATGGATTGGGCGAGGGCGGGGGAGGTGGCGAGGAGGAGGCCGCAAAGGGATCGACGCATGGGGACGCCTTTCGCTGAGGGACTATCAGCTTACCAGAGGGAAGGTCGGGTCAAAAGGCTAATTGTGACGATGCTTGAGGGGCGGTCCGTCGGGCGCGGCGGGCGTTGGAATGTCACGTTCAGGAGAACTCGTATGGGAATGCTTGCACACTTGTGGTTGCCGATTCTGATTTCGGCTGTTGCGGTCTGGATAGCGTCGGCGGTGGCGTGGATGGCGTTGGGTCACCACCAGAAGGACCAAGACAAGCTGCCGGATGAAGAGGGGTTGTTGGCGGCGGTGCGGTCGATGGGGATCAAGCCGGGGAACTACGGGTTCCCGCACTTTGGATCGCGGAAGGAGTGTCATACTCCGGAGGCGAAGAAGAAGTGGGAAGTGGGGCCGATGGGGCAGCTCAGTGTGTGGGGCAAGATCAGCATGGGTCGGAATATGGTGCTGACGTTTGTGGTGTATTTGGTTGTGAGTTTCTTGATTGGGTATATCGGGAGCGTGGCGCTGAAGCCCGGGGCGAGCTTTGGGCAGGTGTTTCAGTTGATGGGGACGGCGGGGGTGCTGGCGTATTGCTTCTCGTTTATCCCCGGGGGAATTTGGTTTGCGCAGAAGCCGCGGGCGCTGGTGATGTGCGTGCTGGATGGAGTGGCGTTTGGGTTGATTACGGGGGCGGTGTTTGCGGGGATGTGGCCGAAGATGTGAGGCGGAGTCCAGGGTGAAAATGCGGTTTCCGCAGGGCGGGACACCCACCCCCAACCCCCTCCCTCAGGGAGAGGGAGTAGGATCAATGCGCTAGGAGATCAACGATGCGGCTTCCTCCACTGTCGGACACGCGCCGGGGTAATGGGGCGGTGATTCTGTCGCTGTTGATCGTGATGGCGATTGTGTTGTATTTGTACTTTGGCAGCACGGGTGGCAGCAGCAGCGGTGGGGGCAGCACGAGCAAGCCGGGGTCGGGGGGCTCGAGCTATATCGGGCAGGTGCAGCAGACGCGGAAGAAGGGGCGGGAAGAGGCGAACCAGATCAGCACGGCACAGTTGTGCACGTTGATCTCGATCTATCGGGATGCCAACAACGGGAAACTGCCAAAGACGCCTCAAGACATGGAGGGCGGCGCAGAGTTCAACGACCAGTGGGGGCACCCGATGTCGTTCTCGTTTGAGGGGACACGGGACAAGACGGTTGTGAAGTTTCACAGCAACGGGCCGGATGGGGAACCGGGGACCGAGGATGATGTCACGCGGACGGATGTGCTGCCGTATTAGGAAGGCACGGACGCACTTAGGCACGGAGGCACGAAGGTGAGAGGGGGGCTCATCTATTGCGCGAACATGGGATCGAAGAGGGCGAACTTCAAGCCGACGCGGGCGGCGTAGGTGATGATCGCGACGATTCCTGCTTCGGTGATTTCCAGGTCGAGCAGGTCTGCACACAAGCCGGTGAAAACCAGAAAGCCGACGAACCACGGGACGCCGAGGAGCGCCCAGCCTCCGATGGAATACACGATGTGGTGGGCCAGGTCGGCTCCGGCGAGGGCTCCGGCGACGCAGAGCGCGGCTCTCCAGAGCGGGCCGCAGAATGAAATCGCGCCGAGGCAGAGGGTGAGATAGAGGCCCAAGGCGCAGGCGAGGGTGATGCCGTAGCGAGTGAGATAGGCGACGGCTTCATCGGGGCCGGGTTTCGCGAACTTCCACATCGAGACCATGCCGACCCCGACGACCAGGATTACCGCTGCTTTGTAAATGGTGCGGCGGTCCAGGTCGGCGGCGTATTGGTACTTCTGGTAACGCGAAGAGCGGGGGACCGAGCCTGGTTCCAGGCCGGGGAGGCTGAGGGCGTAGTTGTTGCTGCAGTTGGGGCACTTGCCGCGGAGGGGGCGGCCTTGGAGTTGGTGGCCGCATGCGGGGCAGGTTGGGATTGGGAGTGGTTCGGCCATGGCGGGTTTCTGGTGAGCGCGCGGGGCGGCATCAGAATACCGGAGTCTTGAGATGGGGTTGCGAGGCTAAATGATTCCGGAGAGCAGTAGTTTCAAGATGATGAAGGAGAGGATGAGGATGGCCGCGGCGGCGATGAGGGCACGGACTTTGAGTTTGGCGATGCGGCGGCGGTGGGAATCCTGGCGGTAGGCGGAGATGAGTGGAGCGGGGTCCAGAGCGTCGGCGTAGGCGCGGAGGGCCGCGGCGGCGGGGAGGAGTTGGCCGCCGAGTTTGGAGGTGAGGCGGTCATCGGCGGAGGCGAGGTGGAGGCGGGCGGCGGTTTTGGAGCAGTCCATGGCGCGGGCGATGTGGAGTTCGTCGAGGTCATCGATGCGGCGGAGGATCCAGGCTTCGAGGGGTTGGTGGGAGAGGGAGAGGGCGGCGGTGAGGGCGGCCGCGGCGGGGGCGGCGTTGAAGACGCCCTCGATGCGGGGGAGGATGACTTCGGTGGACTTGGGGAGGTAGCGGGCGTTCTGGATGATGAGGCGGTCCAGGAGCGGGGGTTCGAGGGAGGCGGGGTTCTTTTGGATTTTGAAGACGCGCTCGATGAGGGAGGAGGCGGCGTCGGGGTTTCCGGTGAGGAGGAAGGCCAGGCGCCAGGTGCGGCGCTCGATGGCGGTGCGGGCGTCGGGCATGGGGGAGGGTAGGGGGGTTGATTGATGGGTCAGATGTACTTGAACCGTAGAGGGACCGGCGGCTTGCGCTCTGATTGGTGGTGGGCGAGCGTTTACGTGCAACCCGCGGCGTACCTGTTCAGGAAGCACTGGAAGTCGTTGGCCGTGAGGACCGGGATGGCCGTGCTTCCGTCGCAGTTGGCGTAGCTTTCGGAGGACGCGTACTTGTTGAGGAAGCACTGGAAGTCGTTGGCGGTGAGGAAGGGGTTGGCGGTGCTGCCATCGCAGTTGGGGTAGCAGGTGGGGGGCTCGCCGACGGAGAGGGCAAGGTCATCGACGAAGAAGTTGGTGAGGAAGCCGCCGCCGTTGGTGAGGGACTCGAACTTCACGGTGTGTGTGCCGCCGGCGTAGGCGGAAATGTTGACTGAGACGAACGTGTAATCGGCCTGGTACGCGGCCAGATCCTGATCGGTGATGAGGAACACGACGTTGCCGTCGATGAGGATGCGCAGGAAGTCCAGGCCGTCGGGGCGGTCGCTGTCGGCCGTGAGGTAGAACTGGAGATTGGTGAAGCCGGCGGGGATGTTGACGCTCTGGGTGAGGGAGCCCAGTTCGGTGGCGACATCGATGCCGCCGAACCAGGCCCACCAGGTGCCCGTGCGGGCGGCGGTGGGTTGGCCTGAGCCGAAGCAGTCGCCGTTGCAGAGCGGGGTGCCGAAGTTGGTGGAGGCTTGGGCCCAGGCGCCGCCGGGGAAGGCGGGGCCGCTGGTTTCGAAGCTGGGGTCGGTGATTTGGGCCGCGGCACCGGAGGTGAGGATTAGTAGTGAAGCGAGAGATTGGCGGATCATGGGTGCCTCCTGAGCCGGGAATGTT
The DNA here is from genome assembly GCA_044222485.1 of Phycisphaerales bacterium. Taxonomy (GTDB): domain Bacteria; phylum Planctomycetota; class Phycisphaerae; order Phycisphaerales; family UBA1924; genus JAHBXE01. The sequence continues at coordinate 21,436 of JBGAND010000015.1, forward strand.
CGCGGGTGCAAGGAGAGTGTTCCGCAAGATGTGACAAGGGGCAAGTCGGCTAGAGGTGAATGGGCGTTGAGAAGCGAAGGGTTAGGGAGTTATTGGTATGAATCGTCGCTGACGCGAAGGGATTTGCAGAGCCTTGCGTCAAATTGGGTACGCCCCGGGGGGTCATCCAAAGGTGGTTGGCCGGGCTCGGTTGCGTCCCGCGGCGAGGGCGTTGCTTGGCTCAGGTATCGGGCACCGTGCGGGGGGCCAGAGCAAAAACGGCTTTGAACCCGGGGCCTGTTCAGGTAGAGTGTGGGACCGCGTTGTAGGAGAGGCAAAATGGCAAGTGTTCGTTGGCAAGCGTTGCTCCCGCTGTTCGTTTCGGTGCCCGCGATGGCCCAGTGGACTGTGACGGTCCTGCAGCCGTCGGGCGCGTCGGCTTCCGGTGCGTGGGGCGGCGCGGCCGGACAGCAGACGGGGTATTCATCGATCGGGGCGTCTCGGCACGCGAGTCTGTGGACAGGCACGGCCGGGTCGTGGGTGGATCTGGCGCCGACGGGGGCGTCATATTCCGAGTGCTACGGGGCGGGCGGGGGGATGCAGTTCGGATACGCGCAGTTCGGAAACTATCACGGGGGATTCTGGACGGGCACGGCAGGCAGCTTTACGGACCTGAGTCCGGCCTCTTCCGGGTACTCGATCGTGTATCACGGCACGGCGACGCAGCAGGTCGGGTTGGCGCGGATCGGGGCGAACGAACACGCGGGCTTGTGGTCGGGAACGGCCGCATCGTGGCAGGACTTGAATCCGGCGGGCGCGACTTCATCGTTTGCGATCTGGACGACGGGCGCTGAGCAGGTCGGACAGGTGGAACTGGTTTCGGGGTCACGCGTCGCCGCGCTGTGGAGCGGCACCGCGGCATCGTTTGTGAACCTGAATCCGGCGGCGGCGTCAAACTCTGAGGCGGATGCCGCGAGCGGCAATCAACAGGCGGGATGGATCCAGTTGGCTTCCAATGGGAGCTTTCACGCGGCGCTCTGGACGGGGAGCGCGGCCTCAATGGTGGACCTCAATCCCGCGGGGTCAGACTTTTCCACTGCCTATGGAGTGCACAACGGGCAGCAGGTCGGATTCGCGAACATCAACTTTGTGGATCGCGCGGGATTGTGGTCCGGAACCGCGGCGTCCTGGGTGGACCTCAACGCTTTCCTGCCGCCGACGCTGCTGGGCTCACACGCCCGCACGATTTGGTCGAGCGGTGGAACTACTTATGTCGCTGGATCGGGGTTCGATGCGCAGAGCGGGCAAGAGGTGGCGGTGCTCTGGAAGAGCGGCGGGGCGGTGTGTTACGCCAACTGCGATGGTTCCACCTCGCCTCCGGTTCTGAATGTCAACGACTTTCAGTGCTTTACCAACAAGTTCGCCGCGGCCGACTCGTTTGCAAACTGCGATGGTTCCACGGTACCGCCTGTGCTCAACGTCAACGACTTTCAGTGCTTCCTGAACAAGTTCGCCGCGGGCTGCAGTTAGTTCGCAACTCAGAATCGGCAGCGGTTGGCGCGACGGCGGGTAAAAAGCCGCTAGTGCGCGCCACGTCGGATGGCGAAGCGGCAGAACTAGGCCGTGCCGGCTTCTTCGCGGTCGCGTTGCTGGCGGTCCGAGCGTTTGCGCATCGACTCGTCGAGGATCTTCTTCCGCATGCGGATGGGGCCGGGGGTGAGCTCGATGAGCTCATCATCCTCGATGTACTCGATGCACTCTTCGAGGGACATCTGGCGGGCGGTCTTGAGCGTGACGGTCGCTTCCTTGTTGGGGTTGCGGACGTTGCTCAGGTGCTTGACGCGGCAGATGTTGAGCGGGAGATCGTTGTCGCGGTTGTGCTCTCCGATGATCTGGCCGGCGTAGATCTTGTCGCCGGGGACGACGAAGAGGACGCCGCGGTCGTGGACCAGGACGACGGCGTAGGCGGTGACGGCACCGGCTTCGGTCGCGACGAGGACACCCTGCTGGCGGCGGAGGGGCTCGCTCTCGATGGGAGCGTACTTCAGGAACGTGTGGTGCATGATGGCCTCACCCTGGGTGGCGGTGAGGAGGCGGCCGCGCAGGCCGATGAGGGCGCGGGCGGGAATCTCGAAGGCCAGGTGCGTGATCTTGTCGCCGCGGGGCTCCATCTTTTTCATCGTGGCTTTGCGGCCGCCGATGAGCTCCATGGCCTTGCCGACCGAGCCGTTGGGAACATCGACGACGAGCTCTTCAATGGGCTCGCAGTCAACGCCGTCGATCTGGCGGATGATGACCTCAGGCTTGCCGATGGAGAGTTCGAAGCCTTCGCGACGCATGGTTTCCAGAAGGATTCCGAGGTGCAGGACGCCGCGGCCGGAGACGATGAACTCGTCGGAGGTTTTGCCGGTGGTGACGCGGAGCGCGACGTTCTTTTCAAGCTCGAGGTAGAGACGGTCGCGGATCTGCCGGCTGGTGACGTACTTGCCTTCCTGGCCGGCGAAGGGCGAGTCGTTGATGCGGAAGAGCATCGTCATCGTCGGTTCGTCGATGGTGACGGGAGGGAGAGCCTTGGGATTTTCGGGGTCGGCGATGGTGTCGCCGATGTCCACGGATTCCAGGCCCACGATGGCGCACAGGTCGCCGGCGGAGACTTCGGGAACTTCGATGCGCTTCAGGCCCTGGAACTGAAGGAGCTTGCCGACGCGGGAGTTGATGCGCTTGCCATCGCGGCGGAGGATCGCGACCTGCTGGCCGACCTTGATGGTGCCGGCGTAGACGCGGCCGATGCCGATGCGGCCGACGTAGTCGCTGTAGTCGAGTGTTGTGATGAGGGCCTGGAGGGGCTCGGTGGGGTTGTCCTTGGGAGCCGGGATTTCCTTGATGATCGTTTCGAAGACGCAGCGGAGGTCGCCGCTGGTGGGGACCGGCTGCTTGTCGTGCAGTTCCATAGTCGCCCAGCCCTCGCGGCCCGAGCAGAAGATGGTTTTGAAGTCGAGGGTGTGGTCATCGGCCCCGAGCTCGAACAGGAGTTCGAAGACGTCGACCACGACCTGATGGGGGCGGGCGTTGGGGCGATCGACCTTGTTGACGACGACGACGGGCTTGAGACCCGCCTCGAGAGCTTTGGTAAGGACGAACTTGGTCTGGGGCATTGGGCCGTCGAGGGCATCGACGAGCAGGAGGCAGCCGTCGGCCATGCGCAGGACGCGTTCGACCTCGCCACCGAAGTCGGCGTGGCCGGGGGTATCGATGATGTTGATCCGGTAGTCCTGGCCATCCACGGAGTGGTAGTTGACGGCGCAGTTTTTGGAGAGGATGGTGATGCCGCGCTCGCGTTCGAGCGGGTTGGAGTCCATGATCAGGTCGTGCTGGCCACCGGCGAGCTTTTCGAGCTCTCCGGCGCGGAACATGCCGGACTGCATCAGGAGCTTGTCGACCAGGGTGGTTTTGCCATGGTCGACGTGGGCGATGATGGCGACGTTGCGGATATGGGAGGCAGTGGTGTCGGGCATGCGTTCTCTGGCAGGCGTGGAGCCGAAAAAAGTAGGATATGGCGGGTAAGGATAGGTCGGCTCGGGCGCGATTTTGGCCTTTGTGGCTGTTTCCGGGTCGGATTTACCAGTGCGAAGATCGCAATAATGATGCCATGGGAATACTCGGAGAACCTCTCGGGGTGAACACCCCGCCAGCGCGGCGGAGCGATGTGGATGGCCGGGTCAGGGACTATCACCTGCCGGATGTGGTAGTGGCGCGGGCGAAGGAAATCGCTCGCCGGACGCGGCTTTCGAGGGTCGAACGGGCGGATGTAGCGGTTGAACTGTGCGAAGAAGCGGCTTTGGCGATTGGGAATGGGGAATCGACGGAGGAAGCTCTGGAGGGGATGGGAGAGCCGCAGGCAGTGGCTCGCTTTATTCGGCGAGAGCGGATCAGACGGCGGCCGCTGGTTATTCGGCTGATTCGGGGCTGGCTAAGGCGGGTGACCTTGACCGTATTAGCACTGCTGCTGGTGTATCTGTACTTCTTTGTGCGGTTCTGCATCGGCACGCCGCGGATCAGCAGGAATATTGCGGCGGAGATCAACGCAAAGCTGCCGGCGGCGCCGGAGGAGGCAACGGGGTTGTTTGCGTTGCGGCGGGGGATGTCGATGGCGCAGGTGGTTCCGGAGGACATCGCCAAGCGGTGGCCGTACTTCAAGCCGGGAGATGCGGAGTGGGAACAGGCCAAGAAGTATGTTGAGGCTTCGTCGGGGGTTTTGGAGTGGATCCGCAAGTCCGCGGCCGCGCCGAGCTTCGGGTATCGCTTGAGCGACGCCTACGACCCGAGCCTGTCGTCGGACCCCGAGACCCGGAAGGAGAAGGCGAAGGCGGGGCATGAGAATCCACTGTTGCTGGACACGCTCATGGCGCACTTGGGGGCGATCCGCTGGTCGGTGCGGTTGTTGGCCGCGGATGCGAGAGTGGCTTGTGAACTGGGCGACGGTAAGCGCGCGGAGTCGGACATCGAAGCGATCATCGGCCTTGCGGGGCACGTTCGGGAGATCCCGACGCTGATCTCGGACCTGGTGAGCGTTGCGGCGATGTCGGTGGCGGCAGATGAGGTCGGGGGCATTGTGGCTGAGCACCAGGGTCTGCTGGGCGATGCGCAACTTGTGAACTTGAGTCGCAGGTTTGAGGGATTTGCCGGCGGGCCGATACCGCTTCGTCTTGAGGGAGAGCGCGGGTACTTTGAAGACTGGGTACAGCGGTCGTACACCGACGACGGTAAGGGGGATGGGCGGATCTGTCTTAAGGGTGTGTCGAATATGTGGTCGCAGCTTTCCATGAATGGCGGAGGTAACTCGCCGGGGGTCGGCGTTTACTTGATCGGGCCGCTTGCGAGCCAGTTCCTTGCGACACGGAAAGAGGTCGTCAACGAATGGCAGCGGATCGAGGGCTTGGTGCTTCAGGAACGGGCGGTGCCTCGATGGATGCGAGGCGAGCCGGCGTATGACGCCGAGATCGATCGGATGCGAGCAGACCCGCGCCGGAGCATCAAGTTTGCCCCGCTCTTTGTGTTCGCACCGGCGTGGGGAAGGGCCTCGGACGCCGTGGACAACGGGTCAATGCGGCGCGATGGGGCGGTCACGGTGATCGCGCTCGAACGCTGGCGGTTGGTTCATGGCTCATATCCCGAGCATCTGGAGCAGTTGGTGCCCGAGTTCTTGGCTGCGGTGCCGGTGGACAGCTTTGATGGGGCGCCGTTGCGGTACAAGTCGGGTGCTGGCTTGCCCATTTTGTATTCGATCGGCGGCGATGCGGATGATGACGACGGGCGGGTTCCCGAACCGGGGGGGTCTAAGGCCAACGCCAATGCCGCCGCGTGGCGTTCGCCATCGACGCGATGGAAGTGCCCGGACGGGGATTTCGTGATTTGGCCGCCCGTCCAGGACAAGGTAGAAGCCCCGGAGCCCTAGCCGGACGCGGCGGCGGTGGGCCGGGTATCCTGCGGGTATGCAGGACACGGAAGTCAAACCGTCATCGACGTCGGAACCGAAACTTCGGGTGGAACGCACGCCTTCTGACTCGCTGGTTGACGTCATGGGCGGGGCATTGCGTCACGAGGTCCGGATCCACAAGCACGGGTTCATCGCGCTGCTGGACAGCATGCCGCGGCTGGTTCCACAGGGCCAGACTGCGGATGCGGCGATTGTTCAGGCCGCGCGGGTGAGTTACGGGCATGGGACCAAGAAGGTCAACGAGGACAAGGGCCTGATCCGGTATTTGCTGCGGCACCGGCACACGACACCGTTTGAGATGGTCGAGTTCAAGTTTCATGTTGCGATGCCCATGTTCATCGCGCGGCAGTGGATCCGGCACCGGACGGCGAATGTGAACGAGTATTCGGGTCGGTACTCGATCGTGCCGGATCAGTTCTATCGGCCGACGGTGGATGAGGTGCGCAAGCAGAGCAAGAGCAATCGGCAGGGTGGGGAAGAGACGTTCGTTGGAGCAGGCACGGAGGCACGGAGGCACGAAGGCACGGAGGGAGGAGCGGATCAGGGGCTCAAGACAGCCGAAGAGTTTGTGAAGTATCTGGAAGAGGCTGAGGCGCTGTATGGGAAGTACTCGAAGCTGACGGAGGCGGGCGTGAGCCGGGAGATGGCTCGCATTGGGTTGCCTGTCAGTGTGTATACGCAGTGGTACTGGAAGTGCGATCTGCACAACATCCTGCGATTCTTGTCGCTGCGGATGGACTCGCACGCTCAGAAGGAGATCCGGGATTACGCGGAGGCGATGTACGCGTTGCTTCAGCCGATCGTTCCGATCACGATGGAGGCTTGGCGCGACTACGAGTTGGAGGCTCTGCACCTGACCCGGCTGGAAGTTGAGGCGATCAAGTCGCTGCGCTCGGGCGGGGAGGGTCAGATCAAGAGCGACAACTCACGCGAGAAGGCAGAGTGGGAAGCGAAGAGGGCGTCGCTCGGGTTGTAGGAAAGCACCGAGCGGAATATCCCCCAGAGATGCTCGAGAGTTACTTCTGATCGCGTTTGATTTCGTACGTCTTGCCTTCGGCGTCGGTGAGGACGATCCTTGCGTTGCGGGGGTCGATCTCGGTCAGCTTGAGCCCGGCGCGGACGGCGTCACCGATGTGATAAATCTTGCCGCTGATGACCGCGAGTTGATCGGCATCGTTGCCCATGACAGCGCTGAGCTTAAGGCCCTCGATCGGGTTTGCCTGGACAACAGGAATATCGGGCGTCGGCTTGGGTTTGGGGGCCTGCGTATCGATCACGATGTGATTCAACGGTGAGGTCAGGTCGTAGTTGGGCGGGAGCATGCGCAGCCACTCGGTGGCCTTCTGCTGTTCGGGCGTGAGCGGCGCCGTGGCCAACGCGTTGACCGGGGCGATGGTCGGCATCGAAACCTGAACGGAGTTGCTGGGCGGGGGCGGCGAAGCGACCAAGCCGCGCCCGACGTAGACCAAGAGGAGCGGCAGGCCGATCGCGGCGGCCTCGATACCCAGAGAGCGACGGTGGAACGAGAACATCAGTGGGCTCCTGCCGCATCGGCGGTGAGCGAGACGGGTGAGGCGTCGAAGGAGTAGTGCTCGGTCTCGACCACTACATGAACGAGCTTGGTTCGTGTGTCGGAGGTCGGCATCATGCGGACAGACTTGACGGTGCAGTAGCCCAGTTCGGTGCGGACGGCCTTGATGAAGTTCGCGATGTCGGAGTAGGACGCCGTAGCGTCGATCATGTAGCCCTGGGCGGCGGTCAGGGAGTTTTCGGACCCCTCCGGCGTCGGCGTGGCCGTCGGGGCGGTGGGCTTGGCGGTGCCCAGGAGCTTGCTGGGGGTCATCTGGTCAACACGGATGTGGCTGCGTGCGGCGAGTGCGGACAGGGCTGCAAACAGTTCCTGCTCGCTGCGGGCCAGGCGGCCTGTCTGGGAGATCTTCTGGGCCTCATCGCGGGCCCGGGTGGCGGCCGCGGAGATTTGAGGCGCGTTGTTTCGCAGGGCCTCGGCGGCGCTGGCCTGGGAGACCAGGTGTGCCTCATCGGCACGGGCGGCGGCGAGCTTGGTGGAGGAAGGATCAACCAGGAACATGTAGGCGCCGACGCAGACCATCAGGGCGATGGCGCCCTGGGCGATGACATTGCGCAGCTCCTGGTTGACGCCGGTGTTCTTGCTCAATGGAGGTCCTCCTTCTCAACGGGAACGGCCGCGACGTCGGCCTTGGGCTCGGTCGCGTCGGTGGGGAGGTCAACGAGCATGATGGTGATTTCGAAGCTGATGATGGGGCCACCCTCGGAATCGCCGCGCTGGGTAGCGCCCAGGCGTGTGGCCTTGACCAGGGGAATGGCGCCCAGAGCGTCCAAGTACGTGCGAACGGCGATGTTGGTGTCGTTGCCGGGGGGTAGGGGCGTCTGGCCGGTGACGCGGCACACCGGCTTGCCGCGTTCCAGCGTCATTTGTGATTCGTTGATCTTGACCGTGGGGGGGGTGCACTGCGTGAGCATGGCCATGACCGCATCCCACGGCATCGTGTTGGCCAGGCGGGCGTTGATGCGCTGCTTGGCGTTGGTGACGCCGGTCTGGGCGGCGATCATGCGGTTGTTCAGGTCCGTGATCGGCTTGGTGGCGTCGAGGTTGGCCTGAGCCATCTGCACGCGTTCCAACTGCTTGGCCAAGTCCATTCGGACGCTGACGCCGCTGAAGGCGATCATGGCCGCGGCCGCGGCGAAGCCGGCGAGCATGCCGCGCCGAACGCGCTGGGCAGTCAGCTCGTGGTGGACAAACGAGGGGAGCAACTGGACAACCAGTTTGCGGCCGGTGATCCACTGGAGGATGAGGCCGGAGGTGGTGCTGTCGCACTCTCCGGGCGATGCGGCGGGGCTGGCGTCATCCAGCGGCATGTTGGTTTGTTCGCTGACGAGCTGTGGGAGACGGCCGATGCGGGCTCCCAGACCCAGGCAGACCAGCTTGGCCGTGCCGCGCTCTTTCTCATCCAGGCCGAAGCGGATCGACTGCTTGATTTCGATGATGCAGCGCTGCAACGCGGGCTGCACCAGCGGGAGGATGACGTCGGCGTTGAGGCCGGACTGGGCGTCGAACACCTGGCCGCGGGCGGGGATGCCGTTGCGAAACAGCAGTTCCGCCGCGGTGCTGCGCGAGAGCGTGACGGGCTGGGCATCGCCGGAGGGGCGTAGCTCGCGGGCCAGGGCGTCCACGAACATTTCTGAGCCGGTGCCGACTCGACGGACAAAGCGGAGGCGGCCCGCGGTGGCCGCGGCCAGGACCGAGGTGTGCTCTCCGAAGTAGAGTGCGACGACCGTGCCGGAGGTGGCCTTGGAGCGGTCGAGCACCGAATCAACGGCGGCGACGAAGCTGGGAGCCTCGGCGGGGATGAGGTCGGCCGGGCGCAGGTCCGCGGCCTTGAGCAGGCGGGCCAAGGCTCCGGCGGACTCTTCGGAATCGGCTATGCCGAGGATGTGGGCGTTGTTGGGCGCCGCTTCCATGACCGTGGCGCCCTGAGGGGCGTCGGACCAGATGCGCTCCAGGTCGTGCGGGTTGCCTTTCAAGGGCCGGTTGGAGGCGTCGGCCAGAGCCAGGCCCGCGGCTTGAATCGATTCCTTGCGCGGGGCGGAGGCCGGGACCGCCGAGACGATGACGGCGGAGGTGGGGGAGTGGTAGATCAGCGTGGCGTGCAGGTCTTCGGCGTTGCACGAGGTGACCAGCTGCTTGAGCTGGGGCGCGACGGATTCGAGCGTGCGGGGCCAACCTTCACCGTATTCGGGAATGTCGAGGCGCTGAGACTTGGATGCCGCGACCTCATCGCCGCTGAGCACCGTGAGCTCGAGACGAGTGGCCGACAGTTCAACTACAGCGCGGCGTTTGGGCACGAGCGGGTCCCCCTGGAGGTCATGAAGCGGTTATCAAGCCGCCTCACTCCCGTCAGCCTCTATCGGCGAGTGAAAGGGGGGGCTTGGGCGGGTCTGGGCAAAGGACGGATGCAAGGGTTGGATTCAGGGGCAAAAAGGGGGTGATAACCACGGTTGCCCCCAGAGAACATCACTCAATTGCTGCGGTGAGCTGGCGGCGAGTGGAGCCGCAGCGGCCGCGGCTGACCAGCGTGGAGGTCGTCCCCGAGATCGATTTGGTGACGTAGACCCGAGCGGTGCCGACGGTCGGATCATCGCTCATATTGCCATCGTTGGAGACCGAGCCGATGGTGCCGTCCGAGTCCTCGTCGGCGTTGTTGATCATCTCGCGGATGGCCATGTTCATCCCGCCCTCGGCGGCGTAGAAAGACCGGAGCGTGTCGAGGCGCTGGACCGAGGTGTCCTGGTCGCGGGCGCCGGTGATGACCATGCCAACGATGGTGAGCTGGACAAAGACGAGCACAATGATGGTCGCGATTCCGATGGCGCCGGGGCGCGAGCGGGGATTGCCGCGAGGGACAGCAGAACGCATGGCTGGGCTCCTTACGGCACGGGCATTCATGGCGTCACCTCGGCCCAACTGCTGATTCTGGGGTGCGGAGCGACGGTGGGCTCGGGGACGGTGAAGGCCGAGTAGTACGACCAGCCGCTGAGCGTGGTTTCGATGATGGTGTCGGTGCCCCAGGATGAGCCGCCCCAGCGGATCAGGTGGAGGCGACCGCTTGTATCGGAAACGGCGGCAAAGATCTCCCCGTTGGTGAAACCGCGTGAGAGGCTGACGAGTTCCACGGGTGCACCCAGGCTGGGACCGGTCGCTTCTGCGGACCAGGAGGTGCCGTTCCAGGAGGGGTAGCGGAAGTTGTTGACGCCGTTCTCAGCGTAAACGATGAGAGCTTCCGCGGTGCCTCGCTCGAAGACAACGTCGAAGCGGCGACCGTCGTAGTCCGCGCCGCAGTTGGTTTCCAGTTCCTGATTGATGCCCCAGGATCCGTTCCAAACGTTGACGTTCAGATCGTTCTGGTTGTCGAGAGACGCGAAGAGGATCTGGTTGCTGGTGGGGTCGGCGGCCAGACGGATCCACTTGGCCACGCCCCCCACGGTGGGTAGGGAAGCCTGCGAGGACCATGTGGAGCCGGTAAGCGTGCGGTAGCGCGGCGTTGCGACTCCCGTTTCGGTGTAGACGGCCACGCCCTTGCCGGTCTGGGATTCATACGCCATCCCGAAACATTCCTGGTTATTGGTGTCGATGGAGGCGCAGAGCTGGGTCCAGGACAGGAACGAGCCGCCGCTCCAGAACGCTCCGACCAGAGGGCCGCCGGCGTTGCCGTCCGCGGCGAGAAGGACCATCTCGTCGGATGCGGGGCGCGGGTAGAGGGCAAGAAAGTCGCACTCGGTGGCGAACGGGTTTGCAATGGTGGTCTCGGCGGAGAATGTGGTGCCGTTGTACTCGCGGTATCCGAACTTGCTGATGGTGCCGCGCCAGTACACGCACAGGGCATCGCTGGAGTTCTGCTCGTAGCCCACATCCTCGGGGCGGTCGTTGGTGCCGCCGGTGTCAGTGCTCACCAGATAAGGAGAACTCCAGGTCGTGCCGTTGTAGAAGAGAACGTTGACCCGGCTGGAGAGATCCTCGATGACCGCACAAGTTTCGTTGCGGGTCGGACAGATCTTCATCCGAACCCACTTGGGCTGGCCGCCGATGTCAGGCATGTTGGCGCTGCTGCCCCAGGCGCTACCGCTCCACTTGCTGAAGCGGGGTGTGGTGTTGGTGCCCTTGCCGAACGCAGCCATCACGGTCTGTGTAACGCCGCCGATCACTCCGGAGACGCGGGCGTCGGCTTTGCGGCGGGCCAGACCGGCGCGTCCGGAGGAGACAATCTGGGTGACGCCGCTGACCAAGGCGCGGTCCACCGTGAAGCGGGCGGTGCCGATCGTCGGGTCGTTGTTGGAGTTGCCATCGCTGGAGATCGTGCCGATCACGCCGTCGTGGTCTTCATCGACGCCAGAGATGGACTCGCGGAGGGCCATGTTGGAGCCGGCTTCCGCGGCGTAGAAGGCCCGTGTGGCGTCCAGGCGGATTCTGCTGATGTCCTGGTCGCGGGTCTCGGTGACGATGGCGCCAACGACCAGAAGCTGGAGGAACACCAGCGCGATGATGATCGCGATGCCCCCGGCGCCCCGGCGCAGCGTGCCTCGCGCACCCGGGAACGACGACGCCCGGGCGATGGTGCCAGACCGCTGGGATCGGACCTGGAAGGCCGCGCTCATCCGATCTTTGCTCCGGACATCAGGGACCGAATGAACACACGCGTGCGGAGGGTCTCGGTGGCGCCTTGGCGTGAAACTGTGGCTTGGATCTGGATGCGACGGATGGCCTGGGTCGCGGCGCCGCTGAGGGTGGCGGCCATCGCAGTGTTGCTCTCGTTGTAGCACGTGACGGTGAATGAGGTGACGTTTTCCAGGCAAGGCAGCGCGGTGCCGCCGGCTTCGGTGAGCAGGAGTTGTGAGCCCGAGAGCGTCAGCGTCCAGTTCGAGTTCCAAGTGATGGAAGTGGCCGTGACGTTGGAGATCAACGGTGCGACGACGGCGGCGCTGGTGTCGCGCGGGATGCTCCAGAGCACCTTGGTGAGACGGTCAAAGCAGGCCGAGCAGTCGTTGTGAATCTGAGCGCGGGTGCTGGCATCCCGATAGGAGCGGATGGCCGAATAGACGATGCCGGATGAGACCGAGCCGACGGTCGCCACGATGACCATGGCGCAGATGGTCTCGATGAGCGTGAAACCGCGCCGAGTGCGGCGCGCATGCCTTGGTGCCCTGAGGGCGTTGTGCCGGTTCTTCATGGCGTGTAGTCCGTGATGATGGTCGCGATGGCCAGAGAACGGGCGACGCCGCGGGCGTCGGTCCAGTTCACGGTGACGGTGGCCTTCTTGAAGCCGGTGCCGGCGGTGACCAGGTCCGCGGCCGTTTCGGCGATAGCGACGGACCGCGTAAAACCGGTCGAGCCTGCGATGGAGGCCTCCGCGGCGTAGTTGGCGTTGACCAAGTAGGTGTAGCCGCGCGTCGTGCTGTGCCGGTCGGCGATGATGTCTTCGAGTTTCTCGGTGGCCAGCCAGCGCGCGTAGGAACTCTGGACGGGGCTGACCCGGTCGCGGTGCGCCTCGCGAACGGCCCAGAGGATCCCGGGTGTTGCGGTGGCAAGAATGACGATCGAGACAATCGCCTCAATCAGTGTGAACGCTCTGCGCTTTGGTGGCGCCATAGCCGACCTCCCATCGAAACTATCGGCACTTCAGGGGGTGACCTTGGCCAGTCCCGTCGTCGGCTGCACGGTGATTGTGTAGCTGCCGGCAGAGAGGGTCACAGTCCCCGCGGCGGTCAGGGCCGTTGAAGAGCTGTTATACGGCTTTCCAACCCAATCAAATCCCACTTCGGAGCCGGAGCCGAACGTGGCGCCGGTGATGGTCACGCCCGCATAATCGCCGGTGTTCAGGTACTGAACAAAGGACTTTCCACTCCCGTTGGGGTCGGTGAGTGTCGTGGCGCCCACGCGTCCGGGGCTGGCGGAGTTTTCCGACAAAACGCTGTAGGAGTTGGTGCCGGCGCTGAACACCACCCAGGTGCGGGTGCCCGTCGCGATGGCCCGTTCGCGGGCGTAGGTCAGGTCTCGGGCGATCATCCGGGCCGCGACGCCCGCGCGTGACGAGTTGATGTTGGAGAACGTCGGGAGCGCAACCACCGCCATGATCGCGATGATCACCATGACCACGATCACCTCGATGAGCGTGAACGCCCGAAACCGCTCGAAATTCGGGTTCTTGTTTACCACAGGTGCTCGTTGATCCCCGTCGTGGTGCTGTTGGCCCAGAAGTGGCCGGATGCGGCGTCGTAGTTCCAGCCCTCGGCGCCGGTGACGGGCGGGGTGGCCGCCCAGGTGGCCGCGGCGATCGTGTTGCTGCTGTTGTACGGGTTGAGCGGCAGCGCTTCCTGCATCACGGTGCCCAGGGTCTGCATCTGGGTGAGCGTGGGATAGGACCCCGTGCCCGTCGATACGATCTGGTTCTGGTAGTAGTTCTGGATGGCCGACCGTGTGTTGCCGAGCGTGCCCTTGGCTGAAGAGGCCTTCGCGGCAGCGGCGTAGTCGAAGTACTTGGGGATGGCGATGCCGGCAAGGATCGCGAGCACCACGATCACGGCGATCAGTTCGATGAGCGTGAAGGCGCGGGCAGGCGAACGGCGTGCGATCGTCATGTCAATACCTCCGGAGCGGGAAAGTCCCGAGAAGCCGGCGGCGTCGCTTCCGCGACGCCGCGGGTTGAGAATCAAGTTTTCGGCACAATGAACTTACCAGAGGTGTTCGTTGATGCCGGTCGTGGTGCTGTTGGCCCAGAAGCGGCCGGACGCGGCGTCGTAGTTCCAGCCGAAGGCGCCGGTGACGGGCGGGGTTGTGGCCCAGACGGCGGCGCCGACGGTGGAGGCGCTGTTGTAGGGGTTGGCCGGGATGGCTTCCTGCATGACCGTGCCCAGGGTCGTGACCTGCGTGAGGGTGGGGTACGCGGCCGTGCCGTTCACCGCCGAGTTGGCGTAGAAGTTGGCGATGGCCGAGCGGACGCCGCCCAGGGTGCCCTTGCAGGATGACGCCTTGGCGTTGGCGGCGTAGTCAAAGTACTTCGGGATCGCGATGCCCGAGAGGATCGCCAGGACCACGATCACAGCGATGAGCTCGATCAGCGTAAACGCACGCGCGACAGGATTCCGACGGACTGCAATGTTCATTTCCGAGTTCCTTTCTAATCCGGCCACTTTGAGGTAGCCTCCTCACTCACAAGGGCCGGAACGTTCCGGCTCCGAAGATACTGGGGTATTTATCTGTCAACTAACTCATCAGCTTCACCATGTTCCACATCGGGAGGAAGATGGCCAGCGCTACGACCAGCACAACCGCTGCAATCAGCACAATCAGTACAGGTTCAATCACGGTGGCGATGTTTTTGGTCAAGCTGCTCGTATCGCGTTCGTACTGACGCGCAATAATGCCGCACATCCGCCCCAGCTCGGCCGACTCTTCACCGGACGTGAGCATCCGCTTGGCGAACGGAGTGATGTACTCGCAGGCAATCAGGGCGACGCTGATTCGGCCGCCGGTGCGGACCTGGTCCACCAGGCGGTCGGCATCCTTCATGAGCGCGGGGCGGGCCGAGGACTTGCCAGCCATGTGGATCGAATCGATCATGCCCAGGCCGGACGAAAGGCACAGGCCAAACACGCGAGAGAACCGCGCGACGGCCAAGCCGATCAGAATGTCCTTGAGGTAAGGCACTTTGTGCAGAAGGCCCTCAATAACCCAGCGGCCTTTGGGGCGCTTCCAGGCCTTGCGGATTCCGAAGATGCCGCCGATGAGCAGCATGAGGTAGACATACCAGTAGTTCTGGATCGAGACGCCCACGAACATCAGGATCTTCGTGAAGATGGGCAGGTCCACACCCTTCTGCGCGAACATCTTGGCGAACTTGGGAATCACAAAACCAATCAGGAAGAAGCAGGCCAGGCACAGCACGCTCACCACGCAGATGGGGTACATCAGTGCGCTGCGGACCGCGGCCTTCATTTCAATGTTGCGCTCGAGCATTTCAGACAGATACTCGAGGACCTTGACCATGTTGCCCGACTGTTCGGCGGCCCGGAGCGTGCTGATGTAGAGCGGGCCGAAGACCTCGATATGCTGCTCCATCGCGTCGGCGATGCGGCCGCCGGCCTCGATGCGCTTGGCGATATCGAAGATCACTTCGCGGAACTTGCCCGGTGGTTCCTGGTCGGCGATGCCGCGCAGCGACTCGCCGATGGGAACGCGCGCGGAGATCAGGACCGAGAGCTGGTAGGTGAAGTGCGCGACATCCTTGGGCCGGACCGAGCGGCGCTTGCCCAGGCGTTTCTCGGCGATGGCCTTGATCTTGACGGGGGTCAAGCCCGCGGCGGCGATCTGGCGGTAGGCGTCTACCTCGGTCGCGGCCTTGGCGATGCCCCGGCACTTGCCGCCGCGCTTGTCGATCGCGGTGTACTCGAATGACGTTGCTGTGCTCATGCCGAGAGCCTCACGGGTTCAGTGGATCGAGAGGGGTGGCCCTCATCGACCTCGGTGTCGTACGCGGTGGCGACCCCCGCCACCTCCTCCAGAGTCGTCAAACCCAGGCGGGCCTTTTCCAGGCCGTCCTGCCACATCAGTTTCATGCCGTCGCGGATGGCCAGGGCTCGCATCGCGTTGGTGGAAGCACCTTGCTCGATCGCGAGCTGGATATTGGGCGTGAGCTCGAAGTGCTCGTAGAGGCCCACTCGGCCGCGGGTGCCGCTGTTGAGGCACTTGGGGCACCCTGTGCCGCGCCGGAACTGGCCGTCGGCCATGCCGCCGGAGAAGCGGCGCAGGAGCGCGGCGTCGGGCGTGTAGGGCCGGGCGCAGTCCACGCACACCTTGCGGACCAGGCGCTGGGCCAGGATGCACAGGACCGAGGCGTTGATGGCAAACGGAGGGCAGTTGAAGTCTTTGAGTCGGGCGACAGCGCCGGCGGCATCGTTGGTGTGCAGCGTGGAGAGCACCAGGTGGCCCGTAAGCGCCGACTGCACCGCGATTCGGGCGGTCTCCTCATCGCGGATCTCACCGACGAGGATCACGTCGGGGTCCTGGCGGAGAATCGAGCGAAGCGCGCCGGCGAACGTCATGCCGATCTCGGTGTTCACCTGCACCTGGCGGACCAGGGGGAGCCGGATTTCTACCGGATCTTCGATCGTCACGACGTGCCGGTCGGGTGTGTTCAGCTTGGTGATGAACGAGTACAGCGTGGTGGTCTTTCCCGACCCGGTGGGTCCGGTGACCAGGATCATGCCGTGCGGGTGCTCGATGATCTCTTCGATACGGGCCGCCATCTCGCTCGAAAAGCCCAGTTGCGACAGCGAGCCGAGCTTGGATGCCGACGAGAGCAGACGCATCACCACGTTTTCACCCGTCACGGTGGGGATGGTCGAGAGGCGGATGTCGACGTTGCGGGAACCGTTCTGAAAGCGGAACTTGCCGTCTGAGGGACGACGGGTCTGCGTGAGGTCGAGATTGGCCATGACCTTCAGGCGCTGCACGATGCCCTGGTGGGCGCCCAGTGGGGGGCCCTGGCGGGGGATCAGCGCTCCGTCGATGCGGTAGCGCAGGTGCAACTGGTGCTCATCAGGCCCGATGTGGATGTCCGAGGCACCCTGCTCCATCGCCTGGATGATGATCTGGTTCACCGCGGCCACGATCGGCTCATCGCCCGTGACGTTCTGTTCGCCGGTGGCCTGGGCCGCCTCCATGGTGGCCGCGCCGCCGGTCATGGAATACGCCCGGTCGATCAGGCTGCGCAGCGCGATAGGTTCGCAGAGCACAGGCTCGACGTCGGCCTTCACCAGGGCGCGGATGCGGTCCAGGGCGCGCAGGTCCAGCGGGTCGGCCATGCCCACCGTGATGGTGCGTCCCATGTTGAACAGCGGGAATGCCAGCTGTTTGTCGGCGACGGAACGGGGCAGCAGCGCAGAGTTGTTCAGATCGACGTCGTAGTGCGTGACATCCACGAACGCGCACTCGCACACCGCGGCGCGGACGATTGCGGCATCCCTCGCGCCGACGAACCCCAGCGCGACCAGAGCCTCCGCGACGGTCGTCTGCTGCTCGATGGCGCGGCGAGAAGCCCGATCAACCTGCTCCTGGGTGACCAGGCGCTCCTCGCGGAGCATCTGAACGACGAAGTCCTGCTGGTTAAGCACGCGGCTTCTCCGGCACCAGCTTGGCCCCTGAGGCCTTCAAGCCGGCGAGGACTTCGGAGACAATGGCCGCGTGTTCGGGGGGCAAGTTCTCAAAGGCGGTGCCCAGGTAGTACGCCGGCGACCGGTCGAGCATCATGACCCGTTGAACCCGCAGATTCAATGGAATCGCGTGCGTGACTTCCCCGCTCGGGGGCGTGAGATGAAGCACAAGGCGTGTGGTCAGCGGGAAGAACAGCGGTGACTTGATGCCCACGCCACCCATGCTTAGGTCCACGATGGACACGGAAGCGGGGCCGCCGGCTCCCGGCGCAGACTTGTCAAGGCGGATGAGCTTGGCGTGCTCAGCCCCGACGGCGAGCACTGCGGGCAGGCTGCACTGATAGCGCTCGTGCCCGCGTACCGCCAAGTCTGTCGCGTTGGTTGACATTCCGATTGAGCCTCTGGGCGCAGAATCCCCGCGCAGTTACCAGAGCCTGAATCGGATCGACAGGGGGAACTCTGAAGGAGGTCGATAAAGTCGGCGAGGCTCACATCTGGTTCCGGGAGCTGGCTCGCCTGCAGTTGGTGCCGATAACCAGCAGGTGTGGTCGATAACTCGATGCACCCAGATACCCGGGTCAACCCAGATTGACGCGCTTGCGACCGAGAACCTGCGCAACCGCGCATTCCGCGCAAACCGCAAGGTCCGTAAATCTCTCTCAAACCGACGGGCGTTTCAGCAATCCTTGATTCATAATTGGACGAATCACGGGTTGTCCTTTCTGGGAGGGCGCAAGTATGGGTTCGCAGACGAGGCGTGCGATAAAGCTCTTCCGTGTGTGCGCGCTGGTAGCAGCGGTCTCAGGAAGCTGTCTCTCGCGTATGGCCGCGGCTCAGACGCCCACCGATCGCTCGTTCACTTACCAGGCACAACTGCGACAGGGCGGCAATCCCATCAACGGGTCTGCCGACTTCATCTTCACGCTGTGGGATGCGCCAACGGCCGGCACCCAGATCGGAACCCCCATGCAGTTGCTCAACGCAACGCTGGCGCGCGGGCTGGTGACGGTTGATCTGAACTTCTCCGAGTCGGCATTTACCGGTGAAGGCCGGTACCTGGAAGTCGCCGTGCGTACTCCCGCGGGCTCGGGCCTGTACAACACGCTCTCTCCGCGACAACCGATTCTCCCCGCGCCTTACGCGCTCTACGCGCTCAACGGAAATCCAGGCCCCACAGGATCCACTGGTGCCACTGGAGTCGCCGGTCCGACGGGTGCCGTTGGTCCATCAGGACCTGCTGGTCCAACAGGAGCCACCGGTGCGATCGGAGCAACCGGTGTCGCCGGGCCCACTGGCGTAAGCGGAGTCGCTGGCTCAACAGGGCCGCAGGGCGTTCCGGGCCAGACCGGCGCCACGGGCGCGGCAGGCGCTGTGGGTCCGACCGGCTCAAGTGGAGCGACGGGTGTCACTGGACCCACCGGGGCCCAGGGGCCTCAAGGCGATGCCGGACAGGCCGGACCAACCGGGCCACAAGGTGTCGCTGGCGCTCCAGGGGCCACAGGCATAGCTGGTTCCACTGGACCAACCGGCGCTGCGGGCGCAAGTGGAGCAACTGGCGCGCAGGGTGCTTTGGGACCCACTGGTTCAGAGGGTCCGCAAGGCGTCGCTGGGCAGGTTGGACCGACTGGCCCGCAGGGTGTCGCAGGTGTGCAAGGTCCGACCGGTGCATCCGGTCCGACCGGCGAAACGGGAGCGACCGGTGCGCAAGGCGCCACTGGCTCTACGGGCGGCGAGGGTCCACAGGGAATCGCGGGCCAACCTGGTCCCACGGGCCCCCAAGGCACGGCGGGCATTCAGGGACCGACCGGCGCCGCGGGAGCAAATGGCGCGACGGGTGCACAGGGAGCAGCGGGCCCAACGGGCGCAGAAGGTCCACAAGGAGTTGCGGGCATCCAAGGCCCGACCGGTGCGCAAGGAGCGGCGGGTCCGACCGGAGCGGCGGGCGCCGACGGTGCCCAGGGAATCGCCGGCCCAACGGGTATAGAAGGCCCGCAAGGAGTCGCGGGCCCCACCGGACCGCAGGGCGTTGCAGGAACCCAGGGTCCAACGGGCGGCACGGGATCGACGGGAGCTGTCGGGGCCAATGGAGCCACAGGTCCGGAGGGCCCGCAGGGCCCACAAGGAGTTGCCGGCTCTCAGGGCCCGACTGGCGCACAGGGAGTTGCAGGCCCCACCGGCGCTCAAGGAATCACAGGGCCGGAAGGTCCACAGGGGCCGATCGGAGTTACCGGCGCGGCCGGCCCGACCGGAGCTCCCGGTCAAAACGGAGCGCCGGGGGAACCCGGCGCCACCGGTGCTCAGGGACCGGCTGGCACCCAAGGTCCACCTGGGAGCCCGGGACCAACAGGCGCTGCCGGACAAGCTGGACAACCGGGCGCGGCCGGACCTGCGGGCGCGACCGGCGCTCCGGGGCCCACCGGACCGCCAGGTCAGGATGCCAACCTCACCGGCGAAGACATCATCACCCGCATCAACAACGCCGGAAGCGGCAACATCGGGCAGCACCGGATCGCCAACACGTTCCGGCGCATGTTCATCCCGGCGGCGGCGTTCTCGCAGACCAATCCCCAGCCCGCGGTCGCGGGGAACTTCGATCCGTCGGTCCCGCGCATCAACAAGGCCTGGGGGGTCGCGCTGTCGCCCAGCGCCAACAACGATGCGGTCTCGGCGGTGTTCATGGTTCCCGCCGACTTCGTTTCAGCCTTGCCCGGCAACCGCTTTCCTCGGCTGCGCATCCTCTGGGGCACCGACAGCACGCAAGCCGATCCGTCGCGCAAGACGCATCTTGAGATCAGCTTTGATCGCGTGAGCAACCTCACGGGTTCGACGGTGCAGTTGCCGTTGCAGTACACGATCAGGGCGAACGCCGCGTCAGGTCCGAATAACGAAATGGAATCTCCGATTCCGCCGATCGGCGGGATGATCGAGACCTTGGCCTACGAAGACTTCGATGGATGGGCGGGTCCACCCCTGATTTTGCACTCTGATGAGTACGTGATCATCACAATCACCAGAGTTCACGATGCGGGCGATCCAAACTCTGGTAATATCATTCTGTACGGTGTGGCATACGAGTACTACGCGGATCTGTAGTACGGTGGGATAGCTTGAAGAAAGGGAGACGGCAATGCGCGGAGGCGTGCTGCTGGCGGCGGGAGCGATGCTCCCACTGATGATGTCGGAACGCGCAAGCGCGCAGGACCCGGGGACCCCGGTGCACTATCGCGCCGTCCCGCTCGAGGGGCCAATGCCCCCGCAGAATCCGGCGGACTCCACGTTCGATGTGTTGTGGGCGACGATTGACTCGGGCGGCACCACCATGAGTGGCTCGGGAGGGCTGGAACTAGGCTGCACGACCGGTCAGCCGGACGCGGGCCAGATGAGTGGCGGGACACTGTTCGTGACGGGTGGCTTCTGGCCTTTGCCTGAATCGGTCAGTTGTTACGCCAACTGCGACGGCTCATCCCTGGCGCCGATCCTGAACATCAACGACTTCCAGTGCTTCATCAACCTCTACGCCGCGCAGGACCCTCGGGCCAACTGCGACAACTCATCTTCGCCGCCGGTGCTGAATGTCAATGACTTTCAGTGCTTCCTGAATACGTACGCGGTCGGTTGCAGCTGAATCAGTTCTTCTCTGCCGCGGCCTTGAGTTTGTCGCGCCAGCGCTGGGCCTCGATGGGCCGGTTCTGTTTCTGCAGCAGCGCGATCAGATCGTCAAACGCGCCGGTGGTCCAGTCGCTCTGGGGACCCAGCGAGGACAGTAACTTCTCGGCAGCGCCCTGGAGAATCTCGGCGGCTTCTTCGTCGCGTCCCAGGCTGCTGAGGTTCTTGGCAAGGTTGAAGCGAACCGAGGCGGGCATGGAGTGATCCGGACCGAACGCCGCATCCGCATCCGCTGCGCACGCCCGGAACTCCGTGATCGCTTCCTCATACCGCTTCATGGAGCCCAGTGAGGTGGCGTAGTTGTTGCGGATGTACACGGAAGTCTGGTTCTGCCGCCCGAGCGTGCGGTCCGCGATCTCCAAGGCCTTCTTCTGCCACTCCATCTGCTTGGGCTGGTCCCCCATGTTGCCATAGATGGACCCCAGCACCGTCATGACGCGCACAACGGAAAGATGTTCAGGTCCGTGGATCTTGATGAACCCGGCCAGAGCTTCTTCCGCAATCGGCGCGGCTTCGGCCGCGCGCTTAGTGTTGTTCAGAACGACGGCGTAGTTGTTGGCGTAGATGAGCGTCGTGTTGCTCTCGGGGCCGTACGTGTGCTTGAGGCGTTCCCAGGCATCCTTGATCAGCGGCTCAGACTTCTCGTAAAGGCCCTTGTTGTTGTACGCGACGACGAGCGTGCTGATCGGTGCCAGCGCAGCGATGTTGTTCGGCCCCAGCGCCCGGCGGGCCCGGGCGACCACATCCTCTAGAATCGGGATCGCATCGTCAAGCTTGCCGAGCTGAACGTACGTGTTGGCCAGGTTGCCGCGGGCGCCAAGAGCATCCTGCGCGTCGGGGCCCAGCACTCGATTGGTCCGCTCGACGGCTTCCTTCTTGACTTCCAGCGACTCGTCGAACTTCTCCAACGCATCCAAGGCGTAGCTAACCGTCATCAACGCCTCGAGCGCCGCGGGCGAGTCAGGCCCGGTAGCTTCGCGAGCCAGTTCCAGGGCCTGTCGCGCCTGAACCAGCCCCTCCTGGGGACGCCCGCGATCCGTCAGGGCCGCGGCCAGCGTTGTGCGAAGAATGGCGGTCTGCTCTCCCTTTCCGCCCAGCTCCTTCTCGGCAAGTTCCAGTCCGATCCGGGCCTGGGCCTCGGCCTCGGCGTACATCTGGAGATTGCGATACGCCGAGCTGAGCACGCCGTAGACCATCGCTCGTGCCTCGGGTTGATCAGCGAGCGTGGATCCCGCCATTTCGGAGGCGGGGCCGAGCACATCCACGACCCGGATGTCCTTGCCCACCTTCCCGGGGTCGGCCGCGCCGAGCATTTGCTCAACAAAGTGGGAGACCGCCTTGGCTCTTGACGCCTCGATCCGAGCGATCTTGGTCTGCTGATCCGCAACGTCGCGCTGCCGGCGCGTTTCCTGAAGGGATGTGAGCGAGACGACCAGCGCTATGGCTGTCGCCAGAAAGACGATGGTGGCGGCGCCCACGGCGATCCGATAGCGCCCGATGGTTTTGCGGACGGTGTACCACGTGCTGTCCTGCTTGGCCTCGATCGGTTCACCGGCGAGGTAGTGTCGGATGTCTCGGGCCAGTTCACCCGCGCTCTGGTAACGCCGCCCCGGCTCCTTGGCCAGGGCCTTAGCGATGATTGTCGAAACCTCATCCCCGACTTCCGGGCGGATCGAGTCCGCCCGTGACGGTACCGCACTGACAATGTTGTCCAGCGCGATCTTGAGCCCGCCGGTGACGTCGTAGGGGAACTTGCCCGTGAGCACCTGGTGCATGATGACGCCCAGTGCATAGACGTCGGTTCGGGCGTCGATGGCGTCCGGATCGCCGATCGCCTGCTCGGGGCTGGCCCAGGGCAGTGATCCCATGAACTGGCCGCTGGTGCTTAGCGTGGCTCGATCCATGGTCGTGAAGTTGTCACCCAAGTGGTCCCCTGCGACCTTGGCCAGGCCAAAGTCCAGCACGTGCGGCTGGCCGCCTGCATCCACGCGGATGTTGGAGGGCTTGAGGTCGCGGTGAATAACGCCGCGCTGGTGGGCGTATTGAACCGCATCGGCTACGGTGGCGAGCATCACCAAGGCATCGCGGATCGGAGGCTTGTTGTGGCTGTCGGGCCACGCCTGGTCGAGGGGGACACCCTCGATGAACTCCATGACGAAGTAGAGCAGGCCGTCATCGGTGGCGCCGCTGTCGTACACGCTCACGATGCCGGGCTGGCGGAGCGATGCGACCAGGTCGATCTCGCGCTCAAACCGCCGGCGTGCGACCCCGGATGCCAGGCCGCCATCCAACAACACCTTGATGGCGACCGCGCGCTTGGTCGAGACCTGCATCGCCCGATAGACGATCCCCTGTCCGCCGCGGGCAATCTCGAAGAGCTGGTCATAGCCCTTGATCACCGGAGGACCCGCGATGCGCGCAAAGCGTGTCCGCTTCATCTCGGCGGTAATGGCCACGGGGTCTTCAAACCATTGTGAGCCCTTGGTCATGACGTCACCACCGGGCTCAGCCCTCTTCCGCGACCTGAGCGCCGATCACCTGGCTCAATCGCTTGAGAATGCGCGACTTGGCCTGATACACGGCATCCACCGACATGCCCAGTTGGCCCGCGACCAGCGCGGCATCGTGCCCATGCACGGCATAGGACTCGAACGCGGCCAAGTCGTCGGGGTTGAACTCGGACTTGATCGTCCGCATAGCCATTCGCAAGTGATACTGGCGCCACTCGGCCTCCCAGGTTTCTTCGGTTTCATCGTCGGAAGGTCCGACTCCAGACATTGTGCCGGCGCTGCTCCCTAGCTGGGCAGCGCCTGGGTTCTGACGGGATCTTCTGAAAATCGCGTGGAGAGTAACGGTTTTCAGGTAGGAGCGAAACTTGCCCTTGGACGGGTCGTACTCAAAGCCCGGCATGGACTTGGTCAACGCGAGCATCACATCCTGCACCACATCGTCCAGGTCAGCAGGAGCCAGGCCCCGCCTCCGTCCGAAACCGCGGATCAGCTCTTCATAGCGGTCGCAAAACTCCCGCCACGCGGCGGTGTCACCCCCTCCGGTCAAGCGGGCCAGGAGCGTGATATGGGTCGTGGTCTGGGCGTACACAGCACAAATGTACCACCGAACAAAGGGGATACCGGTAGCACCAGCATGAATTCTGGCCAGAAACTTTCAGAAGCGGTGGTGAGCCTCGCTAGGGCTTGGAACAGGGCCGGGGATCGATCCCACGTCCGGGAAGGCCCAGAGCCCGTGCAGAGATATCGCCCCGGAGGGGGTCCGAGAAAAGGAGTTGGCCGTGAACAAGCGTCTGAATCGTCCGATGGTGTTGGCCGCGATCGCCGGGTCTGTGGTTGCCGCGATGACATCCGGGGTTCAAGCCCAATCGTCGTGGTCGGCCGTGGTGAATGACTCATGGTTCAACCCAGCCCGCTGGACTCCGGCCGGCGTTCCCAACTCCGCGGCGACGAACGTGACCCTCGGCTTGGCCGGGGCGTACACGGTGACGATGCAGAACGCCACTGCGACCTGCGGCAACCTAACGATCAGCAACTCAAGCGGGCAGCTCTTCCTGATCGACAACGCGAACCTCCAAGTCGCCGGTTCGACGATCAGCAACTCCGGGCTCATTACCATCTCCGATGCCGCCTCCCCCGGCAACCTCACCTACCTCAGTACCGCAGCGCCCGCAGTGGCCCTTTCCGGCACGGGCACGCTTCGCCTCGCCGCAACCACCAGCAACGGGGACAGCGCCGCCGCCTATCTCTACTACTCCGCCGCGGGCAACGTCCTCACCCAGGCCGCGGGCCACTCCATCAAGGGCTACGGGCGTGTGCACACGAACTTGGTCAACAACGGCACCGTCAACGCCGACATTGCAACCAAGGGCCTGTTCTTGATCGAGCAGCCCAAGACCAACAACGCCACGATGACCGCAACCAACGGTGGATTCCTCCAGGTCCGCAGCACATCCCTTACGCAGGGCGCCGGCGGCGTTTGCCTCTCTAGCAACTCCAGCCCGGTGCAGTTGGTCAACGCCAGCGTCGCGGGCGGCACCCTCAACGGTGCCGGCACCAGCTCCGGCATCCAATACTTCGGCAGCAACACTCTCGACGGTGTCACACTCACAAACCTGAACGCCGTCACCGACAACTCGCTCGTCGACGTGACCGCAGGCGGGGTGACCAACAACGGCACCTGGACCGTCAGCGATCCCGCAGCGGCCGGAAACCTCACCCGCATCAGGGTCGCCGCGCCGGCCGCGACCATCGGCGGCAGCGGCACGATTCGCTTGCAGGCCACTACGGGAAACGGCGACTCCAACTCCGCTTACCTGGACTACGCGGCCGCGGTCAACGTCCTGACCAACGGCCCGAGCCACTCCATCAAGGGCTACGGCCGGATCCATCCCAACCTGGTGAACAACGGCACGATCAACGCCGACATCGCCGGCAAGGGCCTGTTCTTCATCGATCAGCCCAAGACCAACAACGGCACCATGACCGCCAGCAACGGCGGATTCCTGCAGTTCCGCTCCATCACCGTCACGGGCAACCCGGCCGCCCAGATCATCTCCACCGATGCTGCCAGCCCCGTGCAGATGGTCAGTGCCACCATGTCCGGTGGCGGATTCACCACATCGGGCACAGGGGTTTTCCAGTACTTCGGCACCGACTACCTGAGCAACCTCACCGTCAATGGCACGCACCAGATCATCGACAACTCCAACGTCAGGTTGAGCACCAACCTCGTCAACAACGGCAACTGGCTGATCAGCACTCCGGCCAGCGCCGGCAACTTGACGTACATGGCCACCAATGCCGCGGCCGTCGCCATCTCCGGCACGGGCACGATCCGCATGCAAGCCACAACATCAAACGGTGACAGCAACGCCGCGTACCTCACATACGCCTCGGCTGGCGACGTACTCACACTTGGAGCCAACCAACAACTTCTGGGCTACGGGCGTGTGTACACGAACCTGGTCAACAACGGCACGATCAACGCCGATATCACGGGCAAAGGCCTCTTCTTCATCGATCAACCCAAGACCAACAACGGCACCATGACCGCCAGTAACGGCGGATTCCTGCAGTTCCGCTCCATCACCGTCACGGGCAACCCGGCCGCCCAGATCATCTCCACCGATGCTGCCAGCCCCGTGCAAATGGTCAGTGCCACCATGTCCGGTGGCGGATTCACCACATCGGGCACAGGGATTTTCCAGTACTTCGGCACTGACTTCCTGAGCAACCTCACCGTGAACGGCACGCACCAGATCATCGACAACTCCAACGTCAGGCTGAGCACCAACCTCGTCAACAACGGCAACTGGCTCATCAACACTCCCGCCGGCGCTGGCAACCTCACGTACATGGCGACCAATGCCGCGGCCGTCGCCATCTCCGGCACGGGCACCATCCGCCTGCAGGCCACCGCTTCAAACGGTGACACCGACGCCGCGTACCTCTACTACGGAGCCGCCGCACAAACTCTCACCCTGGGCGCCAATCAGCAGCTTCTGGGCTACGGGCGCGTGTACACCAACGTGGTCAACAACGGCACGATCAACGCCGATGTGAATGCCAAGGGCCTCTTCTTCATTGACCAGCCCAAGACCAACAACGCGGTCATCAAGTCCACCAACGGCGGGTTCATCTACGTTCGCAACACGACGATCAACCAGGGCGCCAGCGGTGTCATGAGCACGGTCGGCGCCAGCGGCTTCGGGCTGCAGGGCGCGACGATTGTGGGCGGTACCGTGACCACCACCGCCGCAGGTCCGCTGGGCACGGTTTCCACCTCCGGGCTGGATGGTGTGACGATCAGCACAGGCTCCGTGGTTCAGGTGAATGACAACTCAACCCTGATTTCGGGCGCGGGCGGCATCATCAACAACGGCACCATCCTTGTGCAGTCCATTGGCGGAGCCGGCAACCTCACCAAGATCCTGGCCACCGGCGCCACGACCATCTCCGGAACGGGCACGGTCAAACTCCAGGCGACAGGATTCAACAACGATACGGCGTACATCCAGGCCACCAACGGCGCCTCAACGCCGCTCACGCTGGGGGCTGGTCAGACGCTCTCCGGCACCGGCCGGCTCTACTACGACATCGTGGTCAACGGCGCCATCTCGCCCGACCAGCCTTTCGGAACGCCCACGGCTCTTGGTTCGATCCAGCCGCGGGATGGAACGCTCAAGTTCGGCGCGACATCCAACTTCAACTGCCAGCTCGGGGCGGTCGGTTCCTACGACAGCATCCAGGGCAACTCAGCCATCACGATCACGCCTGGGGCGACGCTCACGGTCTCCCTTTCCGGCCCGTTCGATCCGCCTGCGGGCAGCACATACGACATCGTCACCGGGTCCTCAGTCACCGGCACCTTCACCAACGTCAACTTCCCGGCGCTTCTCAACAAGAAGCAGGCGTTCCTCGTCTACGGCCCGAACTACATCCGCCTCTTCGTCACCTGCTACGCCAACTGCGATCAGAGCACGGGCAGCCCGGCCCTGACCGCCAACGACTTCCAGTGCTTCCTCAACAAGTACTCCGCCAACGACGCCTACGCCAACTGCGACGGCAGCACCGCAAACCCCATCCTCACCGCCAACGACTTCCAGTGCTTCTTGAACCGGTACTCCCAAGGCTGCAACTAGGCAGGACCCCCGACTTCCCGCCCCAACCGGGAAGTTCTATAGAGACGCAGGCCGCTGGTCCTCACGAGGAACCGCGGCCTGCGTTCATTTCAGCCCCGATCGACGGCAACACGGGCGGTAGGATTCGAACCCACAACCTCCTGATCCGAAGTCAGGAGCTCTATCCAGTTGAGCTACGCCCGCCTGAGCAGAGAACTGTAGTCCGGGCGGTAGATCGCTCGATTGAATCCCTGGTCGGTGGCCGCGATAAACGATGCCCGCATCCGATGATCTTCATCAGGGCCAGCGCTTGCGTACTCTGAATCTTCTCCGAGACCCGCTCAGGAACTCACCATGCCAATCAAGTTGAAGGTCAACGGACAGGAACGAACTGTCGATGTCACCCCCGATACCCCGTTGCTCTGGGTAATCCGCGAGTCCCTGGGCCTGACCGGCACCAAGTTCGGCTGCGGGATGGCCCAATGCGGCGCATGCACCGTTCACCTCGATGGTGAGGCCGTCCGCTCGTGCATCACGCCCATCTCGCGGGCCGCGGGCAAGCAGGTTGTCACCATCGAAGGCCTCCCCGCCGTCCTCGCACACCCCATCCAGCAGGCCTGGCTCGCCGAAGATGCCCCGCAGTGCGGATACTGCCATTCCGGCCAGATCATGGCCGCGGCCGTCCTGCTGCGAGATAACGCCAACCCCAGCGATGGCGACATCGACGACGCGATGGCCGGCAACATCTGCCGCTGCGGCACCTACCAGCGGATCCGCAAGGCGATCCATACCGCGGCGAAGCTCAAAGCTGAAGGAGCCGGCCGATGACCGAATCGCTTAGCAATGTCATCAACGTCAGCCGTCGCGGATTCCTGAAGTCAACCGCCCTCGTGACCGGTGGCCTGATCCTGGGGTTCAATCTGCCTGAGGCCGCCGGCAAAGCACGCGGCGCTGCGGAATCCGCGGCACCCTTTACGCCCAACGCCTACATGCGAATCGCCCAAGATGGTTCCGTCACCGTCATCGTCGGCAAGGCGGAAATGGGCCAGGGCATCTACACCGCTCTGGCCATGCTCGTCGCCGAAGAGCTCGACGCCGACTGGAGCAAGGTCAAGGTCGAGTCTTCTCCTGTCGCCCCGGCGTACAACCACACGGCCTTCGGCATCCAACTCACCGGCGGCAGCACGAGCACCTGGTCGGAATACGACCGACTCAGGAACGCCGGCGCCTCCGCCCGTCACATGCTCATCGAAGCGGCCGCGGCGGAATGGAAAGTCGAACGCGCGACCTGCCGCACCGACAACGGCTCAGTCTTTCACGATGACTCCAAGCGCCAGATGTCTTACGGACAACTTGCCGACAAAGCCGCGGCCCTGAAACCGCCCGCCAAAGTCACGCTCAAAGACCCCAAGAACTTCAAGCTCATCGGCAAGGCCACCAAGCGCCTCGACTCGCCGGACAAGACCAACGGCAAGGCCGTCTTCGGTCTTGACGTGACCGTGCCGGGCATGCTCGTCGCGGTCATCGCCCGACCGCCGGTTTTCGGCGGCAAAGTGAAGAGTTTCGACGCGGCCAAGGCCAAAGCGATCCAGGGTGTCCGCCATGTCGTGCAGATCGACCGCGGCATCGCCGTCGTCGCGGACGGTTTTTGGCCTGCCAAACTCGGACGCGAGGCCCTTAACATCGTCTGGGATGAAGGCCCCAACGCCGGGCTCGATAGCAACGCACAGACTGCCGAGTACAACGCTCTGGGCGATCGCCCCGGCGCCGTCGCCAAAAAAGAAGGAGATGTCGCAGGCGCCATCGCCTCTTCTGCCAAGAAACTCGAAGCTCGCTACGAGTTGCCTTATCTCGCCCACGCACCCATGGAGCCACTGAACTGCGTCGCCGATGTCCGGGCCGATCGCTGTGAAGTGTGGACGGGTACACAGAACCAAACTATGGACTTCGCGGCCGCGGCCGCCGCTGCAGGCCTCAAACCCGATCAAGTTCAGTTGCACACGACGCTCCTGGGCGGGGGCTTCGGCCGCCGCGCCGTGATGGACTCTCACTTTGTGGTTGAGGCTGTCCAGCTTTCCAAGCAACTTCAGGTCCCTATCAAAGTCGTCTGGACCCGCGAAGATGACATCCGAGGCGGCTACTACCGCCCCCGCGCGCTTCACGCGCTCAAGGGTGGCGTAGATGCCTCTGGCAAGCCCACCGCCTGGCAACAAACGATCGTGTGCCAATCCTTCATGGCCGGCACTCCCTTCGCCGCCATGATGGTCAAAGATGGCGTCGATGAGACTGCAGTGGAGGGGGCAAACGATCTGCAGTACGACATCCCCGCTCAGCTCATCGATTACCACCAGGCCCCCGGCGGTGTACCCACCCTCTGGTGGCGGTCCGTCGGCCACTCGCACACCGCCTTCGCCATCGAGAGCTTTATCGATGAACTCGCCAACGCCGCCGGTAAAGACCCCTTTGAGTTCCGTCGCGGCCTCATGTCCAAGCACCCCCGCGCCAAGCGCACCCTCGAACTGGCCGCGGAAAAAGCCGGTTGGGGCAAGCATCTTCCCCCCGGCCAGGCCCAGGGCATCGCGGTGCATTCGTCATTCGGAAGCTATGTAGCACACGTTGTGGAAGTCTCGGTTTCACCGGAAGGCAAGCCGCGTGTCCACCGCGTCGTGTGCGCCATCGACTGCGGCCCTGTGGTGAACCCCGACACGATTCGCGCGCAGATGGAAGGGTGCATCGTGATGGGCCTCACCGCCGCTCTCTACGGCGAAATCACCTTCGAGAAGGGCCGCGTCAAGCAACGGAACTTCCACGACTACCCGATGCTCCGCATCCACGAGATGCCAGAGGTTGAGGTGCACATTGTGCCCAGCACGGAAAAAATGGGCGGCGTGGGTGAGCCCGGCCTGCCGCCCGTCGCCCCGGCCTTGGCCAACGCGCTCTTCGCCCTCACCGGCAAGCGTGTCCGCCGGCTCCCTATCCGCGAAACAGACTTCAGGAACGCCTGACCGGAACACCGCCATGAACAGACTTTCCAAAAACACCCTCGCGATCGCCGCCGGCGCTGCAACTGCATCCGCTTCAATCCTCCTGGCCGCCTGCCAGCCGAAGCAATCTACGCCAAGCGCAACTCCGCAAGCTCCCACCAACCACGCGCCAAACGAAGCGGCATCGCGCGCCGCGTTTCTCGCCGCCTACCCCGTCTTCATGCACCCCCGCTGCATGAACTGCCACCCCGCCGGCGATATCCCGCTTCAGGGTGAAGACAGCCGCCTTCACACCCAAAACGTCAAGCGCGGCCCCGACGGCAAGGGCGTCTCCGCCCTTCGCTGCGTCAACTGCCACCTCGACAAAAACGCCCCCGGCGCCAACATGCCCCCCGGCAACCCCAACTGGCACCTTCCCCCGGCGAACATGAAAATGGTCTTCCAAGGCAAAACGCCCGCGGAACTCGCCAAACAACTCAAAGACCCCGCCCAAACCGGCAAAACGTTGGACCAACTGCTTCACCATGTCACCGAAGACAGTCTGGTTCTTGGAGGCTGGGACCCCGGCGATGGCCGCGCCAAGCCACCGATGAGCCACGCCGAATTCGCCGGGCTTATGAAGGTGTGGATCGAAAACGGCGCGGCTGTCCCGCAGTAACCGCACGCTGAATATCGATTGTGAAGGTTGAATTACGGAGCCCTGAACCCCGATTCCGGCCCGTCCAAAAACGAAAAACGCCTGGTTTCCCAGGCGTTTCCGCAGTAATACGGGCGAAGGGAGTCGAACCCCTAACCTCCTGATCCGTAGTCAGGTGCTCTATCCAATTGAGCTACGCCCGCAACCGGGGCAACAGTAAACCGGTGGGGGGGCGGCGGCAAGTGGGGGGGACTTGATTCAGAGGCCAGAGAGGCGATACTTCCCTCCCGGGCCGTCGGTGGGCGGCCCTAGTCCTCTTTATGACCCTGGCAGCACCCCGGAAACGACATGGCACACTCTCTCTCCGCTCAGAAACGCGTCCGTCAGAACGAAGCCGCCCACGCCCGTAACAAGTGGCGTATGAAGACGATGCGCGATGCCATCAAGGCTTTCCGGGAATCCATAGCTCACGGCACCCTCGAGGATGCGACCAAGGCCATGCGCGAGTGCGCCAAGATTGTGGACAAGACCGCCGGCAACGGTGTCATCCACAAGAATCAGGCCGCCCGCCGCAAGAGCCGCATGAGCGCCGCTCTCAAACTCAAGAAGACCGCCGCCCCCGCCGCCGCCAAGAAGTAATCCTCGCGGCTTGAATCCACATTCGGGTACGATTTGATCCGGACCGCCCCTGTCGGGCGGTCTGGTTGTTTCATGGGCCGGCGATGAGCAGCAGGCGAACAGGAAAGTCACCACGCGCATCCGCCCGATCGGGGTGGTCGATGCAGCATCGGCCGCGCCATTCGCGACGGTCCAGAGGTGGTGAAGATTACTCAACCCTCTCCAAAGGCCCGCTGCACTCGCTGATACTCCTGCTCCCCCTCATCATCGCTTACGAAATCGGCACGCGGCTCTACCTCAACGACCCCTCGATGAGTTCGGTCCAGACCATCCGCGCCCACAGCTTGTTGCTCGCGTTCTTCCGAGACTTCGGCGTGGCCGGCCGATTCCTGCCCGCGATCACCGTCGTTGCGGTTCTCATCGTGTGGCACGTGCTCAATAACGATCGAACCCGAACCCGCCCTCAGGTACTACCCGGCATGGTTATGGAGTGTGCCCTCCTGACCTTTCCCCTCATCGTGTTCATCGGGTTGATGCAACTGGCCTTTGGCACCGCCGCACCCACTCCCGCCGCGGCCCAGGTCACCCAGACTCTGGATCCCCTCGCCAAACTCCCGTGGAGAGCCGGACTCACCATCTCTCTGGGTGCCGGCTTGTACGAAGAAATGCTCTTCCGCATGGTCGGCGTCACCGTGCTCCACATGATTTGCGTTGATCTGGCCAAGATGACCGAAAGGGTCGGCACAGGGCTGTCCATCGCCCTCAGTGCCGCGGCCTTCGCGGCCTATCACGACGTCATCGGCCCCGGTGGTCACCTGGATGTTCTCAAGGCGGTCTCGCTCGCCGTCGCCGGAATTTACTTCGGTTTGGTGTTCTCGGTGCGTGGTTTTGGCCTCGCCGTCGGGGTGCACGTGCTCTATGACGTATACGTCCTGGTGCTCTCGCGCCCGGCGAGCTAAGCCTTCGGACCCTCAAGTTTGCCGGGACTAAGCCCGATCTGGGTCGGCCGAGGGAGAGAGAGCGAGAGTTATGGGCCAATGGGTCTGAAACCGGACGGTTCCGGGCCCCCGGATTCGGTGGACGTCGAGAGTCCGCGGCTGCTACGATGTCGTCGCTGAACCCGCGTCGATCGGATGCATGGAAAGGGCGCCTCATGGGTCTTGACTTCGCCATCGATGAGCTTTACGCCACCAACTGGACCCCGCTGAACAGCTCAGGGTGTAAGCACCATTCCGACGGCCGGGCGTACCCTACCGTGGACCGCGTCAAGAACGAGTTCACCGAGGCGGGCTTTGCCATCACCCTCCGCCACGTTCAACTCTTCGATTGCTATCGGGCAGAGTGGCGCGACAGCGCGGGGAACCCCGTCGGCGCAGTGGTCGGCCGGTCCGAATCCGAAGCCGCCGTATATGCCCTTTCCCAGCTTCGCCGCAGCTTGGTCGGCGTCGCCTGATCGCATCCAGTCGAAATAGACGGAACCAAACCGCGGCCCAGCCGGCGGATTTTGCTTGCTTCCTTCCCCAATGAGTGTTAGTGTTTCTATAGGAGGTCTCGCACCAGCGGGGCCCGTTCGGAGACTCTGGACCACGCGCACGATGCAGTTGCACAAATCCCTTTGCTTGATTCCGACGGACATGGGATTGTCCAACGCGCGCGCCGGTTGTCATCTCCGATGACTTCTCTCATCCCAGTTTGTGGTTTTCCCTCCCCCAAGCCCGGGCTCGCGGCAGCCCACGTTTGGGGAATCGTTCCGACGGTAACGCCGGACAGTTCTGACAGGAGTACTTCGAATCAACGGTAACAGAAGGTTTGATCGCGGCGGCCCCCCGGTTCAGCGCACTCGCGTGAACCATCTCATTCGCATCACCCCCATTCGGCTCATCGGTCCCGACAACGAGCAGATCGGCGTCGTCGAGACGGCTGACGCGATGAAGCGCGCCCAGGAAGTGGGGATGGATCTTGTCGAGATCGTGCCGGAGTCGCGTCCGCCGGTCTGCAAGATCATGGACTACGGCAAGTACAAGTACGAGCTTTCCCAGAAAGCCCGCAAAACCCGCGCCGCTTCCAAGTCCACCGAAATGAAGCAGATCCGCCTGGGCCGGTCCGTCAAGATCGACCCGCACGATGTGCAGATCCGCATCGACCAGGCCCGCCGATTCCTCATGGCGGGGCACAAGGTCCACATCGTTCAGCGTTTCCGTGGCCGCGAAATCGCCCACCGCGAACTCGGTCTCGAGCACTTGAAAGAGTGCGTGACCAAGCTGGCCGATGTCGGCAAAATCGAGCAGACCCCGCGCTGGATGGGCAAGGAAGCCAGCATCATCATCGCCCCCGACAAGGTCAAGGTCGAGGCGATCAAGCGGAAGCTCGAGAAGGAAAAGGCCGAGAAGGCCAAGGCCCAGGGCAAGACCCACGCCCAGATCGCGGCCGAGGAAGAAGCGAGGATCAAGGCCGAAGAAGCCAAGATCGCCGCGGCCGACCAACACGAAGAATCCGAATCTGAAGCCGAGACGCCGTAACGGCCTGCGCTCCAGTCCAAAAACACAGCGGGCCCGGGATCATCCCGGGCCCGCCTTTGTTTTCAGATGAATCGGCAGATCACTTGGGCATCAGCGTCTTCTGAGCGTTGCTGATCGCGTCGGTCAGCTTGGTCATCGCACTTTCCGCGGCCTCCTTGGCCTTGGCAATCGCGTCGGTGCTCGCGGCCTTCAACTCGGCGAACTTGGCCTCGGCATCCTTGGCCAGGCTGTCAATGGAGGTCAGAGCCGAGTCATAGCTCGACTTGGCGATCGCCGGAACCGTCGTGGCCTTGGCCTTCAGGTCGGCAATCTGCGTTTTGAGCGCATCGTACTTGGTCGTGATCGCGGCAACCGCCTGGTCCTTCAGACCCGTCGCGGCAGTGTTGCCCGAAGTGGTCGCAGCCGCGGCCTTTTCCTTGGCGCCTTCCAACAGGCCGGCAGCGCCGGTGCCGGGAGTCTCAGGCGCTGGGGCGGGCTTGGCGCCGCCGCCGGTCGCGGGCTTGGCGGGGGCGGCCGGTGCTGCGGGCTTCTCATCGCAACCGATGACCGAAAACGCGACCAGGGGGAGGACGGCAAAGAGAGTCTTCTTCATGGGCATTCTTCTCGTGAGGTAATCGTGGCCGCGAAGGGCGGCCGTGGATGCAAGTGTAGGTGGCAGCCCGCGAGAATTCACGAAAAGCCCCGCGACTAGGCCGCGATTGGAGGAGGGATCCTCTTGCCGGGCGTCGTCCAAGTCGCTGCGCCGCACTCAGGGCACACGCCCGCGCCCGGCGAACCCGGCCCCGGCTGCGCTCGAAGGTCGTAAGAGCAGTGGATGCACTGCCCCGCTCGCACCCGTCGAAACGGGAGCAGCACCAGAAGTGTCCCCAGGGCTCCGCATGCGCCGAGAATAACCAGTTCGTGAACCTCTCCATCGCCCAGCGCCAGGCCGAAAGCGGCGATCACCGCACCGAGCACTCCGGCGAAAGTCCCCGCGATGAAAAGGTGAGTCCACTTCCGAATCCGCCGGTCAAACAACCGAAGCGGGCGGACAACGTTCACCAACTCCGCCATCGCCCACGCCGCAAACCCCGGCGCCAGCACCGTACGAGCGATCAGCAGCGCAATGTCCTCCTGCCGATACCAGCGAAGCAGACTTGGCTCCAGCCACAGCGCCGCACCCATAAGCGCGGCAAACGCGGCGGCAACGGCAGTCGCAAAGTAGATCAAGACCCTGGCCCCTTTGGAGTTGGCGGCAGTGTGGCACGAGTCGGCGAAATGACCATCTCTCCCATCATTCGTCCAACCGTCACGCTTGGAACGACCGGCGGCGTCGGCGACAACCACTCGCGAATCGTCGAAAACGGCCGCATTGATGCCAGCCGCGGCAATCGCGGCTCGCGACTCCCCGTCGCCGCCGCCAGTCCGCCGGTAATCAGCAGAGCCGCCGCGGCCCCTATCCGCCCCGCCGCTCGCGCCGCCTTCAATCTCACCCGTCGCAGCCCCACCGGGCAATCCTGTGTTATCACCGTGCCATCCGCCCGCTTGAACAGCCTGATGCAAACCCGCCCCTCGGCGTTCTGAATGAATGCCGCGGCCTCTTCCGCCGGCATCGCGGAGAGGTTGAAGACGTTGAGGTTGCACTCCCCGCAATGCCGAACGCGATCATCCCCCGTCATCGCGTCCCAATCCGCCGTGCACGGCGAAGCAACTTTGATGGACTGCAACAGGTTCAAAGCAACGGTGCGAGACATGTGAAATCTCCGCTGAGGATGACATCACTACTGAGGAGCAGGTGGAGCCGGTGCAACCACCGGCGAAATCGGCGGCGGACACACATCACCCATCATGATCACCTGAACCGGCTGCACCGGCGTTCCGGTAAGCCAACCCCGAATCGTCGAAAACGGTTGAAGCCCGGCCAGCCGCGGCAGCCTCTCACTCCGCGACCCCGTCGCCGCCGCCAACCCGCCCGTGATCAACAACGCCGCGGCCGCGGCCATGCGGCCTACCGCCTTCGCGGCCTTCTTCCTCATCAGCCGCAGCCCCACCGGGCAATCCTGCGCGATCACCGTCCCATCCGCCCGCTTGTGCATGCGAACGCACAACCGGCCCTCTCTCGCCTGAACCAGTGCCGCCGCTTCCTCCGCCGGCATCGCCGAGAGGTTGTACACATTCAGATCGCACTGCCCACAGTGCCGAACCCGGTCATCCCCCGGCATCGCATCCCAGTCCGCCGTACACGGCGAAGCAATCTTCAACGAGTCCAAGAGATCAAGGGCGACGGTCCGTGACATAGGCGGAACTCCCGGGAGGTGGGGGGGAGGCGATCACCTGCAGTTTGAACGCCCAACCGGTCGATCTGTTCCCCGAACGGGGATCTGTTACACGACTGTTACGGAAGCAGTGGGGCGACAAGCTCGCCCGTACCATCCGCTTTCCGCAGGAACTGGAGCCTTCGTGGCGGGTGATTCACAACAAAGCAAGCCGCGCCGGGCCCAGCGGCTGAGGTACAACCTCTTCGCCTGCGTCGTGGATGGCGCCCTGTTCTCGGTCATGGTCGGCATCGGCGAGTCCTACCTCGCCCTGTTCGTGCTCGCCGTCGGGGGCAGCAAAGTCGCCGCGGGCCTCGTGACAACCGTCCCATATCTGTTCGGGGCGGTGCTCGGACTCCTAAGCCCGATCATGGTCCGAGCCCTGGGAAGTCACCGCCGATTCATCGTCATCTGCGCCTCCATCCAGGCGGCAAGCTTCATCCCGCTGATCTTCATGGCCGCGACCCACCGCGTTTGGATGCCCGGCATCTTCATCGCCGCCACGTTCTATTGGGGCAGCGGCATGGCCTCCGCCTCCGCCTGGAACACGTGGATCGGCTTGATCATCCCGCCGCGCATCCGGTCCCGGTACTTCGGCCGCCGCGCACCCTTGTGTCACCTGGGCACCATCCTGGGCCTGGCCTCCGGCGGCCTGATCCTGGAACGCTTCGGCGATGGCCAGTCCGGCGGCACCCCCATCTGGTTTGCGCTCCTCTTTGGGGTCGCATCCCTGTGCCGCATCGGATCCACGCTCTACCTCGCATCGCAAACCGATACGGGCCCCGTCCCCGAGGACCACCGCGATGTCGGCCCCACCGAACTTCTCGGCCGCCTCCGCCACGGCCGCGACGGCCGCTTCCTGGTCTACATGATGTTCATGCAGGTCGGCGTACAGATCGCCCAGCCCTTCCTCATTCCCTTCATCCGCGAAGGGCTCCACTCTTCCTATGTCGAGTATCTGATCCTCATCGGGGCATCCTTCGTCGCCAAAGCGGTATTCCAACCGCTCTGGGGCGCGTTCTGCCACAAGTACGGCGCTCTCAAACTCTTGTGGATCGGGGGTCTGGGACTGGTCCCGCTCTCGGGCCTCTGGCTCGTGCCCATCTGGGCGCACATCGACGGTGTGTTCTGGTACATGCTCCTCACGCAGCTTATTTCCGGCGCCCTCTGGGCAGCGTACGAGCAAGCCGTCCTTCTCATGATGTTCGACGCCATACGCGAAAAGGAACGAACCAGCCTCTGGGCCACCTTCAACGTCGGCAACGCCGCGGCCATGGTGGGTGGGTCGCTCCTGGGAGCTTGGCTGCTGGGACAGTCCAACGACCTGAATGCCTACGCCTCGGCCTTCGGCCTGTCTATCGCTGTGCGGCTGGCCACGGTCGTCTATCTCGCCCGAGCCCACGACCTGCTCGAACCCCCGCAGTTGATCGTCCGCGAAAACGTCCACCTCGGCGAGGGCGCGCTGGAAATCCCTGTGCTTTCCACCATGACCACCGATGCTGGGACCACCGACGCCGGCAAAGCTCGATCAGGCTGAGAAAAAGAGCCGGAGGGGGCCGCCACCGTGAGGTCTGGCGACCCCCATTGTCCTGAACAGATTGAGGGAGAAACAAACAGCCTGTCCAGAACATTCCGGCCTGTTGGGCAAGAAGAAACCCTGCGAATGGCACCATGTCGCGGCCAAACCGCCGGCTTGCAAAAATCCTTGTCTCAACATGAATCTCTTCAAAGTTGGTCTCAGATGGCCACCGCGCGCTCCAGAAGCCAGCGCTAACCCGCTAGAATCGCTTTCCACGGGCTTTCCCCATCCCCTGTCAACTGCGCGGCGTGGCCGCTGAGGTTTCATGGCGACCGCACTCAATGCCCCAACGTCCGAGTTTGAGAAAAAGGACCGCTGCGAGGACCTTCCGCACCGGCCACGCGTCCTGCTGGGCAAGATGGGCCTGGATGGCCACGACCGCGGCGTGAAAGTAATCGCCCGCGCCCTTCGAGACTCCGGCGTCCACGTCATCTACTCCGGCCTCTGGCAAACGCCGCGCTCCCTCGCCGTCTCCGCCCGAGATGAAGACTGCGACTGCATCGCCGCCAGCATGATGAGCAACTCGCACCTGGTGCTGGGACCCAAGCTGGTCGGGGCGTTGAAAGCCCTTGGCCGTCCCGACATGCCCGTCTACATGGGCGGCATCCTCCCTCAGGAAGACCTCCCGAAACTGATCGAAGCCGGCGTAGCCAAGTGCTTCACCACCGGGACAGGCTTGCTCGACATCGTGAACGCCGTCCGCGGCGCAACCAAAGCCCGGTCCGAGACCGTCGCGTCCAGCGGCGTGACGGCCCAACTCGCTCGGGACATTTCCTTAGTTCATGCCGGCAAGCCGACGCGCAAGGGCACGAGGCTCACGCGTCCGCCGAGGGTGATCGGCGTGACCGGCTCGCCCGGAGCCGGCAAGTCCACTCTCGCGGCCCAACTCGTGGGCGAATACACGCGCCGGGCCAAGGCCGATCCGTCTCTGGGCCGCTGCGCCGTGATCGCCTTCGACCCAATGTCTCCCATCACCAGCGGCGCACTCCTTGGCGATCGCCTCCGCGTGGACTTCAACTCACTCGATGAGGCCGTGTACTACCGCTCACTCGCCATCAGCGGCGAAGACTACCACGCTCTGGATGAAATCCTCAAACTCATCGGCGGCGCCCACGATGGACCCCAGGCGTACAACACCGTCTTCGTCGAAACCGTCGGCGCCGGCCAGAACGAAACCAAGATCCGCAAGCACGTCGATCGCACCGCGGTGGTGCTGACCCCCGGAATGGGCGATGCCGTGCAGATGGACAAGGCCGGCATCCTGGAAATCGCGGACATCTTCGTTTGCAACAAGGCGGATCACCCCGGCGAGAACGAACTGGTCCGCGACCTCCGCGACATCGCGGGCAAGCGGCCGATCCTCGAGACGATCGCCACCCGCGCACAGGGAATCTCTGAACTGCTGGATTCGCTGCTTACTTGAGAGCCCGTGGATTCAACCGCACCACATCCTGCGGCCGCCCAAACCCTCCAATGCATGGAAGTCTGGGGCGGCAACCAAGCCATCGACAACGGCGTCATCATGCCCGGCCTCGACGCCTGGGTCTACGCCAAGCCGTACCAGGAACAGGCCGCGGGCGGCGACATTCATTACGTCTCCAGCTGCGCCACCGGCCGCATCATCCGCCTCCTGGTCGCCGATGTCAGCGGGCACGGCAACGAAGTCGCCGAGGTCGCCGTCTCTCTCCGAACACTTATGCGCCGCTTCGTGAACTACGCCGACCAGACCCGCCTGGTCCGCGGCCTCAACGAAGAGTTCACACGCCTCTCCGAGCTGAACCGTTTCGCAACGGCGATCGTCGCGACGTTCTGGTCTCCCACCGATGAACTGGTCATCTCCAACGCCGGCCACCCGCGCCCGCTCTGGTATCGCGCCAAAACCAAGTCATGGCAGACTCTCGAAAACCGCAAAATCTCCGAAGGACTCGCCAACATCCCACTTGGAATCGCCGAACCCACCAGCTACGACGAACTCTCCGTCCGCCTCAGTCCCGGCGATCTGGTCCTGGTCTACACCGATTCGCTCATCGAAGCCAGCGGCCCCGATCGTCGCCAGATGGGAGAAGCCGGACTCATCGAAGTCGCCAAGACGATCGATCCTTCGAAACCCGAGGTGTTCATCGCGTCGCTCCTGGCGGCCATCCGATCCAGAACCGGCACCGACTTCGGCGATGACGTCACCGCGCTTCTGCTCCGGCCCAATGCGACCAAACCAACGGCCGGCCCCATGCTCGCGACGCTCGCCGGATTCCGCATCATGAAGTCCGCGGTCCGTTCACTCTTCAATCGCGCCAATCCCGCCGGACTGCCCCAGGTCACGTTGAAAGTCCTCGGCGGCGCGTTCCTCAAGGGCCTCAACCGCGGCAAGAACTAGAGCAAGCCCAGTTCATCCGTCGCCGGTGTCTTCTTGGTCGAATCTGGTTACGTTCGAAAGCGAGCCGTGCCGTGTCGGCACGGCGGTCGTCCGATCATCACGATGAACCGGAAGGAAATCGGATCGTGCCGAGCACCGTCGCACATCGACCTAGGAACCGTCCGCCGTGCCGACCGGGCTGGCCCTCGCAATCGCTACGCTTGAAACGAGTTCGCTCTAGCCCGCCGCCGCGGTCGCGTTTCAGTTGGAAAACGAGTTCCAGGCGAGCGTGCCAATCAAAACGAGAAGGCCGAAAACCAGCAGGCCCAACTCCGCAGAAATCCAGCCTTGGATAATCGTCGCGCACAGGTTGTCAGGCTTCTTCATGCGATCACT
Organism: Phycisphaerales bacterium; assembly: GCA_044222485.1. Lineage (GTDB taxonomy): Bacteria > Planctomycetota > Phycisphaerae > Phycisphaerales > UBA1924 > JAHBXE01. Next base: position 62,334 of record JBGAND010000015.1, read on the forward strand.
CGGTGGTCCGCCCACTACGATTGTAAGGAATGATGCCGGCGAAGTTTCGCACGATTGCATCGGCACTCCGCCGCGCCCCCAACATCTACCTACTATCCCCGCCACGCGCCGCCCGCGCAGCAGGAGTTTCCAGTGTCCGCCGATCGCAAAGACCCCGCGCCCCCGCGGCCGCAGGTTGAGCAACTCGTCGAATCCGAGTCGCTCGACCCCACTTCCGAGCCGATCGGTGTCACTCGCGTTATCAAAGGTGCCGCCGGTCGCGAGCAGCAAGGTCTCACCTCCGATGGCCGCCTCAAAGCCGGCCGCCTCGCCGGGCTCTCCATGAGGGCCGCGATCTGGACCGTCGCCTGGCCCGTGCTGGTGGATTCGGTGCTGGGCTCGCTCGTGGGTCTGTCCGACATCGCTGTTGCCGCGAACTTGAAAGGTGGCGAGTCTGCCACCGACGCCGTCGGCAACGCCTCCTACCTGATGTGGTTTTGCGGCACGTTCCTCATCGCCCTCGACATCGGCGCGACCGCGCTCATCAGCCGCTCCATTGGCGCCCGCCGCCTCGCCGTTGCCAATGCCGCGGTTGGTCAGGCAATGCTCCTGGCGGTGGCCATCGGCCTCTCGCTCAGCGTGATCATCTTCGCAGCCTCCTACCCCCTCAGCCTGCTCATGCGGATGACGCCCGAGGGCGCGGCCATGTTCCTCCGCTTCATTCGGATCGCCGCACTTGACCTGCCCTTCCTGGCGATCATGTACGCCGGCATCGCCTGTCTCCGAGGTTCAGGAGACAGCTTCCGGCCGATGCGCGCCATGATCCTGGTCAACATCGTGAACCTCGGGCTTTCCTGGGTCCTCTCGGGCGCGGACTACGCCCAACTCGTCGGTCCCCCCGGGCAAGAGGTCCGCAAGGTCATCATCCACAACCCGTTCCACTTCAATCTCGGGGTCACCGGAATCGCGCTGGGAATGACGCTCGGTCACGTCACCGGCGCGGCCGCGATCGTCTGGACGCTCCTCCGCGGCACATCTGGCCTCAAACTCAAACGCCACCGCCTCCGTCCGCACTGGCACACCATGCGGCGCATCCTCCGCGTGGGCTTCCCGAACTTTCTCGAGGCCATCGGTATGTGGGCCGGCAACTTCCCCATCATTCTCATGGCGGGGTGGACCTCCCAAAACCTCGTCGGCGCCCACATTCTGGCCGTCCGCATCGAAGCGTTCAGCTTTCAGCCAGGTTTTGCGATCGGTATCGCCGCGGCCTCGCTCACCGGCCAATACCTCGGCGCCGGCAGCCCGCGCCACGCCAAGAGAGCCATCCTCGTCTGTACCGCGCTCTCCTCGCTTCTCATGGGCGCTATGGGCTTTGCGTTCGTGTTCGGGGGCTCCACCATCGTCGGCTGGTTCTCTTCGCAGAAAGAGCACCTGGATGCCGCGCCCCAGTGCCTGTTCATCACCGGCCTGGTTCAGATTCCCTTTGCCGTCAGCATCGTGATCCGCCAGGCCATGCGCGGCGCCGGCGATGTCAAGAGCGTGATGTGGATCACCTGGATCACGACCTACGCGTTCCGCCTTCCGTTGGCGTACGCGTTCTCAGGCGTTGAGATTCCGCTGGGAGGCGGGCGCGTCATCCACAACCCGTTTGAAGGTATGTACGGCGACCACCCGACTCTGGCAGGTCTCTGGGTCGGGCTGTGCGTTGAACTGCTGTTCCGCGCGGCGTTGTTTGCCGCGAGGTTTATCCACGGGGGATGGACCAAGGCCCGCGTGTAGGAGCCAAGCGGATTAACCGCCCTTCTTATCATCCTTGGCCTTCAGATCATCAATCGTCTTGATGTCGCGCTCGCCGCTGGTGTAGGCGTGCCGCTTGAGCAAGTTGGCCAATGAGAACGGGTTCTCCGCCTTCAGGTCGGCGAGCTCTTCAGACTGCACCCGCTGCTCCACCGCCGTATTCACCTGGCGGAAGAACTCCTTGGTCACCGGATCGTGCGTGACGATGCGGACCACAACCAAGCCCAACTGCTTGGCGATCGGCATGGCCAACGTCGCGGCGTCCGGGGCGACCAGTTCACGCGGGGTCAGCGGATCGATCTTCATGGCCGCGGCCAGCACGGCCTTCTTGACCTCTTCAACGCCAAGGTGCTGGTCGGCGGTGTTGACCGGAACCACGGGCACATCCTTGGAGATTTCCAGTGCCTTGTACTTGGGTTCGTTCGGGGGCGGCAGGGCAGCGGCCGCGGGAATCTCGGGCTTGGGCGCCTCGGCCGCGGGGAACGCCGCGACAATCGCGTCCAGTCCGCCCGTGATGGCCTTGCCCTTGAGTTCATCCGCCCGAGCCTTGAGTTGCTCGAATGCGACGATGTTTTTGTAGTCCTTGACAATCTGCTCGCGCTTCTCGTCGATCGTGTCCGGCGGCGACTCACCCTTGGTCGCCAGCACGCAGATGTAGTAGCGGTTCTGCGCAAAGTCGGTGAAGTACGTTTCCGCCAACGGGACATTGACCTGCACCGGAATCGGGCCCGCTTCAGCTTCCGTGCCGGGGATCTCGCGAGTCCAGAACACCACCTGATCAAACGAGAGCTGTCCCCCACCCTGGCGCACCAGGCTCCGGCCGATGTCCGGCAGCGCCTGCAGGTCGCTGCGGGTCAGCCAGTCCGCGGCCTTCACCGTCACCGCGGGAAGCGGGATGGTCGTGCCGGTTTGCTTCTTCACCGCATCCACCACAGCCTGCGCGATAGTCTCAAACTTCGGACGAGACTGCTCCCAGCCGGCCGGGAGCTTTTTGTACTTGCCGTCGGCCTCCAGGCCGCGGGTGGCCTTGATGATCTCGGTCTGGATCGCGATCTGCGCCTCGTGGACGATCTTGTCCGCAACCTCGGTTTTCATCTCGCGTTCGACATTGGGACGCTCAACCGCGAACTCGCCGGGGAACTTCTTGGGTTCGCCGGTGTGCCCTTGGTTGTAGCGCTTGCGGACTTCAACCGCGTCGAGCGAAACCGCCGCCTCGATCGCAACCCGGTCCAGCTTCATCCATTCGAGTTTGACACGCGGGGGAAAGAGATAGCCGATGCCGTACTCGCCTTCGCCGGGCTTGGTGCTCTTGTACTTATCGAAGTGGGCCTGAAGCGTCGAGGCGTCTGGATCCGGAATCGTGCTGATGATCCGCTCAGCCGGAACGAAGACGTAGTCAGCCTTCGCGCCGTCGAGATACTCGCGCGCTTTGGCGGCGGCGACGCGGTCCGAAACGCGAGCCGCCCGCTGGTAGGAGCTGACGAGGCGTTCGATTCCACGTGCCCGAGCCAGTGCGGTGTGCAGTTGCGTGGGCTGCATCCGTTGATCGATCTCGACCGAGCGGATGATCTGCGGCAGGGTCTGTTTGGCCTGCTGGTCAAACTGCTGAAGAAACTGTTGCGCCATCTGCGGGTATCGCTGGGCCAACTGGTCCGGCGACATCCCCAGGGCGCGGTAACAGAGACTGAAGACCAGTGACTGGTACGGCGCGTTCCAGTCTTCGCCATCCTGCGGCCCGCCGACGAGCCCCGCGGCCTCGGCCTCGTGGCAGAGCATCAGCCAGTGAACCGTCTTCTCCTGTTCATTCAGGTCCAAAGCCCCCGCCAGACCCGGCAGCAGTCTCATGACCGCCACGACCTCGCTGTTGGCGTCGGACCATTGCCCGCTATTGATCCGCTGGCCGTCCAGCTTGGCGACTACGCGGTTCCGCTGGGCGGAGTTGAACTGGTTGATGGCCGGCTGCACCAGCCAGGTGACCATCAGCAGGACGCCAAACCCCGCCATGAGCCACTTGTTGTGCTTGCGGATCTTCTTGAGCATGGCAAAGCCTATCTGAGAGGGCCGCGAGAGTCGCGGGAAATGCAAAGCGGGGCGCGGAGTGACCCGCGCCCCGACGTGGGTCCAAACGTTGGATTAGCGATAGAACTCGACGATCAGGTTCGGGTTGATGTCGAAGGGGATCTGGTCCTGCGTGGGCATGGCCACGACCTTGACCGTGAGCTCGGAGGGATTGAGCTCGATCCAACCCGGCACCTCGTGGCCCGCCATCGACTCCATCGCCTCGCGAGCCAGCTTCTGTGCCTTGGGCTTGAGCGTGATGGAGTGGCCAACCGAAACTTCGAACGACGGACGGTCGGTCTTGCGACCGTTCACGATGACATGGCCGTGGGCAACGAGCTGGCGAGCGCCCCAGATGGTGCGGGCCAGGCCGGCGCGGCGGATCACATTGTCGAGTCGACGCTCCAGGAGCTGCATGAGCAGGGCGCCGGTGTTGCCGGGCTGGCGGGCGGCCTCATCCAGGTAGCGGCGGAACTGGCGCTCGAGGACGTTGTAGTGGTAGCGGACCTTCTGCTTTTCGTTCAGGCGCACGCCGTAGTCGCGCAGGCGGCGGCCGCGGTAGCCGTGCATGCCGGCGGGCGTCTTGATGCGCTCGTTGTTGGTGTGCTTGGGGATATCAGCGATGGGGACGCCGACACGACGAGATAGACGAACCTTGGGACCGGTGTAACGGGCCATGCGAAGAACCTCCGTCATCCCACCTTTTGGGGTGGGGGTGCTGGTGAATTCACCAGCGATCGCGCCTGGGGGCCGAGGCTTCGGTCAGGCGATCCGGGCAAACTCCCGGCACAGCGCCGGGAAGGGGTGAATGAAAGGGGGGTTGGGGGTGGGTATCAAGTCTGGGCAGGCTTGGCTTTGGGTTCTGGCCCGATGAGCCAGACGGGCCTGGAAAGAGGTAGGAAATAGGCCAGCAGCATCAGGAAGCCGACTCCGATGACCAGAATCGGGGTTTCCACGTCGGCGTTCAGGCGTCCGGTTTGCCGTAAGAGCGATGCGAAGGTACAGGCTAGGAAAAACCCGCTGATAGGGAAGGTCGCCGCATCTACGCCCCACGCGAATAGTGGAGCAAGGCCGGCACCGGCCAGAAGGATGATCCACAGCCAGTTCACGCCGGGGAGGATGTTCAGGACGGTGAGTAGCCAGCCGGTGCCGAGGGCCATCAGCAAGCAGGGGAAGAGGATGAATCGAGAGGTTGGCTTGGACATGGGGCCTCCTTTTGATAAGCTAGTATACACTAACTCATTGGCCCGGTCAACCAGTTGGGATTGCCGTCCCGCACTCTGGACAGAATCCTGACTTCAAGCCGCGAAGGTCGTAACTGCAGTTGACGCAGGCTCCTCTCCTCGCGCGCCGACCGGGCAACCACGCCAAGACAAGAAGCGACCCCAACAAACAGAGTGGCCACGCGAGATCGAAGTCCGCGTTCCAATATCCGGCGGTGGTGCGCTGGAAGTGAAATGGACCCCAGTCTTCCGCGGGAAGGTACGAATAGAAAATGGAGAGTTGTCCCCGCCGCAACGGTTCTGGCACAAAGTCAACTCGAACCAAGGACTTCGCTAAGTTCACCTCAAGCCCCTCACCAAACCACGCCGAAACGAACACGTCCGGAACGGACAACTGCACGTAGTTGGACCAGATTGCCGGAGTTCCGATTGCCAGAAATATCAGCAGCAGTAGCGCTCTGGCCCACCATCGAATTCTGCTGATGGGGCGCCGCATGGGCATCACTCTCCCTTGAGCTTCCGCACAGTGTCATCTCTGGCCTGCAGCCCCGACTTGATGAAGAAACGATCCGAGTTGGCGCTGGATTGGAGTTGGAAGTCCTTAGACTCGATTTGTCCTTGCTTGTTCACTTTCCAGCGGCCGTAGTTATCAAGGAGGAGTTGGGTTTCGGAGGCGGCCTGGTCGAGGAGGCGGATGAGTTGATCCGCGGCGAAGGAACGCTGCGCAGCGGAGAAGCCGTTGTTGAACTCGATGGCGTCGCGGAGGGAGTTTTCGGATCCGCCTTTTTCGGCCGCGGCTTTGGCTTCGTCGGAGAGATTGCGGAGGCGTTCGGGGAGTGGGGCGAGTGCCTCGCGGGCGGATTTGATGAGCGCGGTGCGTTTGCGGAGGTCGGCCAGGTCGGAGCGCGGCGGTTTGGCGAAGGCCGCGACGGCGGGCTCGAAGGCGGTGATTGCGGTGGTGATGTGAGTGGTCACGCTTGTGCGGAGTTCATCCAGGAGTTTCTGGACGTTGGGGTCGGGTTGCTTGGGCTGAGTGGCTCGGGGCGCGGGTCGGGGGGGGTTGGAGGTCGTGGTGGGGGAAGGGTTTGGAGTGGGCGGCGGGGTTGTTGTGCGCGGCGTCGGCGATTGGCCGCGGGCAAGTTGGTTCAGGGCCTGCATGCTCTTTTCCATGTCTTGGCGCGTGCGTTCTGCGAGCGATGCGGCGGAGTTGGTATTGGGAGGTGGTGTTGTCGTGCGTGGTGGGGTGGCGGGAGTTGCCACGGTCTTTGGGGCGGGGACGTTGACTTGGTAGTTGTAAAGCTGGTATCCGATGGCCGCGACGGGGAGGACCATGGTGATGGCCATGGCGAGGAGTGCCGCGTTGGTTGAGCGGCGGGTCAGGAAGTAGCAGGCCGCGGCGATGCCGCCGGCGATCGCGAGGCTGCCGAGGCCGACGGTGACGGCAGAGGTGAAGACCTTGCCGCGGGCGCTGGAGGCCATGGGGTGGTTGGCGGGGATGAGGCCGTACTGGATGGAGGCCTTCCACGCCAGCAGTCCGGCCAGCACGATGACCAGGACCACGATGACAGAAACATGAGAAAACGCGGGGCGAGTGAACCGCAGGTTTCGTGGCGGCACGAGCGATCTCCGTGGGTTTTGGCCGCGGATCGTATCAGATGTGTCAAGACCGCTCAGGCGTACTTCACGAGGTCCGCGGCGTCGGGAAGGACGCGTTTGATGGAACGTGACTCGAGGCGACCGTCGGGGCCGACCTTGTCGAGGTAGATCTGGTAGAGGGCGGGATCGTTCATTGTGGCGCAGCGGAGGAAGTAATGGTTGGGGTTGCCTTCGGGGTCGCGGCCGACGGGGAAGTAGCCGGAGAGTTTGGCCGCGATGCCGGGCTGGTGCTTGGTGGCTTCTTCGATGATGCCATGGGCATCCATCCACTCGATGTGGTGAATCGAGTCGGGATGGCGCTTGCCCCAGGGGACGCGGAAGTGGCAGCCGGCGATGGGGGCCTTGAGCATGGCGTCGATCGCCCAGGTTGGATCGACGGGTGCCAGGGCCGCGATGATGAGGTCGCGATCGGCCTTGGTGATGACGTGGCCCTTGAGGTTGGTGGCCTTGAGGAGGGAGGATTGGAAGGTGGTGGGCACGGGGGATCATTGGGGGGGTGGGGGCGCGGGGCGTGGTGGGGCGACGCGCGATTGTGGTTGTGCGAGGGCGTGGGGTCGCCGGACATCGAAGTCGGAGGCCGGCGTGGCCGGTTATTCGACTTCGATGGCACGGGTCCGGTTTTCACTTGTCTTCCGCTCGTGCGTGGGCCGGTTGGCTGCCTGCGCAGTTGGGCCTTGGGGGCTTGAGCTGCGCCGAGATCGGGCGGTCCACGTCGATGCGACCGAGGGTGGGGTCTCTTTCGAGATCTCACTTGCGGTAGAGGTTCGCTCAAGCTCTTCCGGAATATGAAGCGTCGGAGCCAACACGGGGTTTCCGCCCCGAATCCGCGGCCTCATCAATCCGGGGTTGTTTGAGCAGCCCCTCTACCTATGGGCCAAAGACACGTTTTGCGCGCAAAAAACATGTCGAAAACGGAGGCGATTGTTCAGAAAGTGCTTGAAATAGGGCGCGGATTTGATGTGTGGATTTCGCAGAAATCGTGTCGTGCCCGAGCAGAAGCGTGCGGACAAAAGTGTGTCGAATCGTCAACGGAGGCTGGGTGGCCCTACGTGGCGACACGCCACGGCTCACTGAAGCAGTGAGCGGTGCCGACGGGGCTGGAGAGGGACGCACGGGGTGGTCGGCACGGCTGTGCCGCGAGTTGGGGTGGTTGGGCGCGTGGGATGTTCGAGCGGCAAAGCCGTGGCACGGGGTGGGGCTACGGGCGGACGTTGAGGGTGGCTTCTTTGTTGGCGATTTCGGCGGTGATGTCGGTGACGAACTTTTCCAGGGGCATGGCGCCGAGGTCTTTTTCGGTGCCTCTTGCTCGGACGGAGACTTGGTTGGCTTCGGCATCGCGGGGGCCGACGATGAGCATGTAGGGGATCTTTTCGTCGGCCGCGACTTTGACCTTGGCTTGGATGCGGTCGCTGGATTCATCGACGGTGACGCGTACGCCCGCGGCCTTGAGAGCCGCTTCAACCTTGCGGGCGTAGTCGAGGGTCTTGTCGCTGATGGGGAGGATGCGGACCTGCTCGGGGTTGAGCCAGGTGGGGAAGGCGCCGGCGAAGTGTTCGATGAGGACGCCGCAGAAACGTTCCATTGAGCCGAAGGGGGCGCGGTGGATGACGACGGGGCGGTGGGGCTGGTTGTCGGGGCCGATGTAGGAGAGGTCGAAGCGGAGGGCCATGTTGTAATCGACCTGGACGGTGCCGAGCTGCCACTCGCGGCCGATGACATCTTTGACGACGAAGTCGATTTTCGGGCCGTAGAACGCGGCTTCGCCGGGTTCGCGGGAGAAGGAAACGCCGAGGGATTCGGCCGCGGATATGCAGGCGGCTTCGGCTTTGTCCCAGTTTTCTTTGGAGCCGGTGTACTTGCTGCTGTCAGGGGCGCGCAGGCCGACACGGACTCGGTAGTCCTTCATGCCGAGGGTTTTGAAGATGACTTTCACGAGCGTGAGGCAGCCCTGGATTTCGGCGGGGATCTGGTCTTCGGTGCAGAAGAGGTGGGCGTCATCCTGGGTGAAGCCGCGGACTCGCGTCATGCCGTTGAGCTCGCCGGATTGCTCCCAGCGGTAGACGGTGCCGAACTCGGCGAGGCGGACGGGCATGTCGCGGTAGGAGTGGGGGGAGCTGGCGAAGATTTTGGCGTGGTGGGGGCAGTTCATGGGTTTGAGCATGAAGCCCTGGACGAGTTGATCGTCGGGGAGGATGCGGTCGCTGGCGATGGTGGAAGTCTTGGTGCGTTCGTTGATGCCGTCGGCGAGGCGCTGGCTGACACCCTCGACTCGGCGCATGACCTCAGCGCAGGAGCAAGTGGCGAGCTTGTCGAGAGTCTCGCGCTCGATGATCGGGGGAAACTGGGAGTCTTTGTAGTAAGGGAAGTGGCCGCTGGTTTTGTAGAGTTCGAGGGAGCCGATGTGGGGAGTGAAGACCTCGGTGTAGCCTTGCTTTTTGAGTTCGGCGCCGATGAAGGTCTGGAGTTCGCGGCGGACGATCGAGCCGTTGGGGGTCCAGAGGATCAGGCCCTGGCCGACGGTTTCGTCGATGTGGAAGAGGCGCAGGGCCTTGCCGATGACGCGGTGGTCGCGCTTTTTGGCCTCTTCGAGTTGGACGAGGTGTTTGTCGAGCTCTTCCTGTGTGGGAAAAGCGGTGCCGTAGACGCGGGTGAGGCGGTCGGAGTTTTCATCGCCGTGCCAGAAGGAGGAGGCGAGGGACATGACTCGGGCAGCGCCGATGCGGGCGGTGGAGGGGACGTGGGGGCCGCGGCAGAGGTCTTCCCAGTTTTGGTGGGGAGTGCCGGTGGCGTAGAAGGAGAGAGGGGAAGAAGAGGTCCCGCCCGAGCTCGGAGCCGCGGCGGGTTTGTTCGACTTGTAGACGGAGCTGGGCATTCCGAGGGCGCGTTCGGCATTGTCTACTTTGTACTTGTTGCCCTCGGCGCGCAGGCGTTTGAGGCCATCCTCGGAGCCTTGCTCGTAACGGGTGATGGGGCGGTTTTCTTTGATGATCTCCGCCATGCGGTTGTTGATCTTGGCGAAGTCGTCGCTGGAGATTGACTTGCCGGCGGGGACGAACATGTCGTAAAAGAAGCCTGTGTCGGTGGGAGGGCCGTAGGCGAGTTGGATGTCCTTGCCGACGACATCCTGGATGGCTTCGGCCATGACGTGGGCCGCGGAGTGACGCATGAGGTAGAGGGCGTCTTTGGAGGCGGCTTGGCCGGGGCGGGGGAAGGTGACGATTTCGATCTTGGCGTCGGTGGGGTGCTCGTAGGCGAGGTCGTGGAGCTCGCCGTCGACCTTCCAGCCGATCGCGGCCTTGGCAAGGCCGGCGCCGATGGAGGCGGCGACGTCGAGGCCGGAGACCTTGGGCTTGTTGAAGACTTTCTTGTTGCCGTCGGGCAGTGTCATGGTGGGCATGGCGGGGATCCAGATGAGAGGAAGCGTTCAGGGTACAAACAAAGCGAGCCCGGCTTTGGGGCCGGGCTCAGGTGGTCAGGACCACGCACGAAGGACCGGCCGGTCACCCTTGAGGGGTGGTCGTCGTAGTCGTCGTGGTGGAAGTTCGCGGGTGCACGGGGGAGAGCATAGGAGGGTTTATCGGGTGGGAGGCGTGGGAGGGATGAGGGTCAGCGTTGTGTCGATTTCGGGGCCGCCGCGGATGAGGCGTTCGAGGGTACGGATGAGGTGGAGTTCCGCGGCCTTGGGGCAGCGAATTCCGGCATCGAGTGCGAGCGTGCCGCCGGAACCTTCAAGGCGGAGGCGGGCCCAGACAGGGCTCACACGGGTGACCCGTACTCGTTCATTGCCGACGAACTTGCGGAAGCCCATGAGGGGGTTGGTGGCTTTGGTTTCGTCGATGACGAGCGGGACGATGTTGACCCCGCCCTCGACGAAGACGAACCGGCACTTGCCACCCTTGACTCGCGGGCCGGTGAAAATCAGCGCGGCGACGGCGGCGACCCATACGGCGATGACGGCCGCGCCGAAGACCCAGTCTGAGCTGAGCCACATAATGGTGCTGAACTGGAAGATGACCATGCCGAAGACGCACACGAGAATGACGGCGACGAGGCGTTTTGGAGAGAGCACGCTGCCGGCGCTGGGGACACCGTGGACGATGAACTGCTTGCCGGAGTGCATGACGCCGCACTCGGGGCATGGCATGGGCGGGGTGATGCCCGCGAGCGAATAGCCACACGCGGGGCAGATGGCGGCAGCCTCGGACCACACGGGATCGGCAAGCGGGATCGGGGGCACGTCAGGCGGCCGCGGGGCCCTGATATTCAGCGGAGCCGAATCCCAGGATGCAGAAGAAGATGGGGGAGAGGAGGATCATGCCGACGGCGAAGCCGACACCCTTTCCGAAGCTCTTGGCGATATCGACCATGAGGATGATGGCGAAGATGATGTTGACAAAGGGGATGAAGAAGAGGAGCAGCCACCACCACGGCCGTCCGGCGATTTTGGTCATGAGATAGGTGTTGTAGATGGGGATGATGCAGCCCCAGCCGGGTTGGCCGGCTTTGGCGAAGGTTTTCCACATGCCTGCGATCACAAGCACGATGATGGAGAGGTACAACACCAGAAATACCAAGCCGACTCCCGCGGCCACAGCGCTTCCGGCTGCGGAACGCTGCGCCAACATCAACACGTGGTCCATGGCCTGTTCTCCTGGTGTGCGAGCCTGAGTGAATCGCGAAGACTTATCGTCTGAATCGAGGAAAAAACCTTGGATTCAGATCCTCGGTACACTTCAAGCGGCCTGAATATGCGGTCCGGATCGACAGGAGTCCCACGAATGCAGACCCGTCGAAACGCTGGATTCACCCTGATTGAGTTGCTGGTGGTGATCGCGATCATCGCCCTGTTGATCGGGTTGCTCTTGCCGGCGCTTGGGCGTGCCAGGTCGGAGGCGCGGAAGGCGGTTTCGCTTTCGAACCTGCGGCAGGTCGGGCAATCGGGGTCGCACTATCAGGGGGACAACAAGTCGATGCTGCCGGTGGTGCCGACGGGTGTGCCGGTGCCGCCGACGATCAACGCGTGGGTGACCTGGGGCGGCTGGGGTAAGTGCAACAACGGCGGTCCGACATCGTCGAGTTTCTGGTCGCAGTTCGGGGGTATCTTCGACATTGCGCCGTCGGTGCGGCCGTTGAATCAGTACCTGTATCCGGATTACCTTCCGACGCCGGCGGAGCGCAACGGGGTTCGCAAGGTGTTCCAAATGCCGGTGTGCCGCGACCCGAGCGACAAGATCGGGCATCAGCAGACGTGGGACGCGTTCTCTACGACGTTTGGTGTTGCGGAACAGAATGTGGATGGGTCATCGTGCTACGACGATGTGGGTTCGAGCTATCTGTTGCAGGTCAAGTGGTTCTTTCAGACCAGCGCGTTTGTGGGCGGGAACTGGACCACGGCGTGGCGTTTGGGGTCGCGCCGGTTGAGCCTCTCGGAGGGCTTTGAGCCGTCGCGGATGATCTGGGTGAACGATGAATACTGCGACATCACGATCAACCAGGTGAGTTCGGAGGCGAGGATCCGGAACGGATACGGCGACATCAACAGGGCCAACGTGTGCTTTCTGGATGGGCACGCGCGGTATCTCAAGGTGATCCCCGGGGGCGAGAGCGACCCCAACCGGATCACGGCGCCGTGGCTGGTGCCGGCGTATTGCAACTCGGAATACACGGTGGTGTTTCCGTATTTGAGGCGATAACGGGGGCATTTGGCCTGGCGGGAGGCTGTGACGTTTTTCTCCTTTTTGTGTGCTTGACAGATATATCTGGAACCGATATATTGGTGTTGACGTAAGGGAGTGCACTATGGCATCCGGTGATCTGCGGCCTGACGATTCGGAACTCATCATCCTCTCCGTGTTGACGGATGAGCCGCTGTACGGATACGCGATTACCAAGTCGGTGGCGGCTCGGTCCGGCGGGGAGGTGCGGCTGACGCCGGGTGTGCTGTATCCGCTGTTGGCGAAACTTGAGAAGCAGGGATTTATCAGCAGTTCGTGGGAGACGGTGCGGTCGGATCGCAACGTGAGCGAGGATGATGAGGGCGGACGGAAGCGGAAGTGGTACAAGCTGTCGGCCAAGGGGCGCAAGCGGCTGGAACAGCGGGTGCAGGCGCATCGGGACTATCTCTCGTTGATCGCGGCGTTTATCAAGGGTGAGGCCCCGGAGCGTGCGGAATGAACTTGAAGCTCCGCAAAGAGCAGAATGAGGCCGCGGCGACTCCGGTGGTGCAGCCGGCGCAGACCATCGAGGGGTGGTTGACGGTGCTGGCGGGGATGTTGCCGGGCTCTCAGGCCCAGGGCATTCGGGATGAACTTGAAACACACCTGCGTGACCGTGTTCACGACTTGATGGTCGGCGGGATGAAAGAAGCAGAGGCCATGCGCGTGGCGATCGCCGAGGTTGGCGAGGCCGCGGACCTGGCAGCGAAGTATCGCGCACTCCAGAACGAACCCAGAAGGAGACTAGTCATGTACGGATCCGTTTTAGGTATTGCTGGCGCGGCGTTGGTGGTGAGTGTGACGTCGTTGATTGCGGGGACCAAACAGCCCGGCCAGCCGACGAACGTCGCCGCGGTGAGGGCGGCCGACGATCGCGTATTGGACCTTACCCGACAGAATCAGGACCTGAAGGCGGTGGCGGCCAAGCTGCAACGCGAGCATGACCAACTGGTGGAGCAGGTGCGGGCGATGGCCTCGGAAAAGGCCCGGACGATCAAGGCGGCGGTGTTTGAGCCGGCGCTTCCTGGCGGGCCGTTTGCGGCGGAGGTGAACGCGGTGCGGTTTGATGCGGGGATCAAGGGAATCAAAGCGATGGAAGCGATCAAGTCGATCGCGAGGATGGTGGACCGGGCCGTGGAGTTTGACGAGCGGGCCTTGGAAGAGGCGCAGGTGAACTCGGATGCGCAGGTCTTTGTTTCGATGACGAACACGACGTTTCCCGAGGCAATGAAAGCGATCGCAGGGCAGGTGTCTGGCAATGCGGGGGCGGTTCTTGACTATCGCGTCGGGGAGCCGACGGCGAAGGGCAAGTCGTCGATTCGGATTTCCACACGTTTGGCTTTTGACAAGAGCGAGACGCGGCTGGTGAGTTATGACCTGAGTGACATCATCGCGCATCGGATGGCGACGTTCAAGGAAGAGCGGGAGAAGATCACCGAGGAGGTCTCCAAGCTGCTCTGCGAGTTTGTCAGCCCGGAAGATTGGAAGAACAACGGCGGGGAGCTGGCATCGCTGAGTGTCGTGGGGGACCATATGTTCGTGAGCGCGCCTGAGCGGATGCACCCGCAGGTGAAGTGGATGCTGGACCAGTTGGCATCGCGGGCGGCGGGGACGGCGTCGGTGCCGATCTTGAAAGACCTGCCGATCATCAATCGGTTCTTCACGAACTCGCAGGGGCCGACGCTGCAGGTGTATCGGTTGCAGCATACGGACGCGACGGCCGCGGCGGAGAAACTGCGTGCGACGCTGGGCGAGGGGGAAGCAGGCATCTGGAGCGTCACCGTTGACGCGAGGATGAACTCGCTGGTCGTGAATGGCTCAGAGGCGCAGCATCAGCGGGTGGCGGACCTGCTCAAGGGAATGGGTGAGCAAGCGATGGCGAGCCAGCTGACCGCAAAGAAGTTTGTGCTGCGTGTGGTGCCGGCGGATGTGGCGGCCAGGTTGCTTGAGGAGGCGTTTTTGGCTTCACCAGCGCTGAGGCGTGATCCGGTTTCGCGGCAGATGGACTTTGACCCGGGCACCAACACGATCGTGATGAAGGCTCACCAGGATCAACTCGCCGCGGCCGAGAAGCTCTTGGACCTGATTGATCAGCCCGCACCGGCGGAGGTGGCGGGGGAGGGCGCCAAGAAGGAGTTCATGCTTCATCACATCCCGCCGACGACGATGCGGGAACTGCTGGGGCGTATCTTCAATGTCTCACCGGGCATGAAGCAGTGCGCGGTTGCACGGATCATGGAGTGCAACGACAACACCGGCCGGTTCGAGTTCACCGCGACCAAGGACCAGGTGAACGCGGTGGACCGGCTGATCGCGGCAATGGATCGCTCGGGCAACGGCCAATGAAGACGGTCGGACGCGGATAGAGTTGCTCCAACGAGCCGGCGGATCCGTAGAGGACGTGCTCGCAGGGGACTCTTCGTTGAGCGGGCCGGAGCATGACATCGTGTTCTACGACGGTGTGTGCGGGATGTGCCATTGGTTGGTGAAGTTCACGCTGCCGCGAGATCGGGCGGGGGTGTTTCGGTTTGCTCAGTTGCAGGGAGATGTCTTTCTCGCGAGCCTGACGGCGTCGGAGCGTGCGGGGCTGCCGGACAGCGTGGTTGTGAAGACGCGGGATGGGAAGGTGCTGGTGCGGGCGGCGGCGGCTCGGTACATCCTGGGACGGCTTGGGTGGTTCTGGAGGATGCTGGGGGCGGTGATGGGGATCGTGCCGCGGGCGGTGGGGGATTGGGTGTACGACTGGATTGCACGGGTGCGGCACAGGGTGTTCAAGAAGCCAACGGAGGCGTGCCCGCTGGTGCCGGTGGAATATCGGGGGCGGCTGCTGTAGTTGGGAAGATGGGGAAGCCTTCCAGAACCCGACCCGATTGACGCGGGGGGCGGAATGCTGGAAGATACCACCGGTTGGGAGTGGCCTTGTCTTGACGCCAAGGCGTCGGGGGCAGCTCTTCAGGTGGGAATACCCGTGATCTGCCCGTTTTGTAGCTTCAACGATGACAAGGTGATCGACTCGCGATCCAGCGAGGGTGGCCGCGTGATTCGGCGGCGGCGGCAGTGCATCAAGTGCGAAAAGCGGTTTACGACGTATGAGCGGGTGGAGCAGACGGCGCGGCTGGTGGTCGTGAAGCGGGATGGGTCGCACGTGCCGTTTGCCCGGGAGAACATCATGCGGGGCGTGCAGGCGGCGTGCGGGAAGCGGCCCATTCCTGAGGAGGTCAAGAACTCACTGGTGGATCAGATTGAGGAGGAGCTCCATCGCGAGTTTGATCGCGAGGTGGAGAGCCGCGCGATCGGGGCGCGGGTGATGCAGAAGCTGCGGGATGTGGATGAGGTGGCGTATATCCGGTTTGCGAGTGAGTACTTGAAGTTGAGCAATGCGGGGGAGTTGATGGCGGAGTTGAAGGATCTTTCCAATCGGCCGAAGGAAGTGAAGGAGCAGCAGCAGTTGTTTTGAGGGGGAATGAATGGGCGTCCTGAATGCATGCCGGTTTACAACCGGGTTGTTGGCGGCTTCACTCTTGAACGTCAGCGCGTGCGACCGCAAAGCGGCCCCGGTGCCTGCTCCTCTACCGACTCCCTCGAAGCCACTTTCAAGTCACGAAGTGGGAGGAGCGCCAACTCCAACCGAGGCGGAAGCTATTCGTAAACAGGGGCGACAGGCCATCGCCGCGTTCTCGTCCGGCAAGGGAGTCTCGCTTGCGTGGGTTGACGAGTTGTCGGGTCCGAAGTGGTACAAGGTGGGTGTGCGAGGTATGGGGCAGGCCACGGGTGCCGAGCTGGGCGCGGTATTTGAGGAAGCTCAGAGGGTGGCGGCATCAGGCTCCCGGGCAGAGCCGCAGGTCGTGCGCGCTTGTGCGACGTCGTTATCGACAGGTACGTTTGTCGTTTGGGTTGAGCTGAAATAGGATGCCTCGGTCGTTGAGAAGTTCCTTGCGATACCGAGTGGTTTTGACCTCGATGCTGATCTGCGGCGTTGTCGCGGGGTGTGAGCGCCAAGCCCCGACCCCGGCCGTCCCTCCGGCTGCGCCGTCGCCTGTGAAGGAACAGCCCGCCGCGACCTTGCCGGCGGTGGCATCGATGGATGAAGCCACTCTCAACGCCTGGGCCCAGAAAGGCAGGCAGGTGTGGCAGGCGAAGACCTGCTTCATGTGCCACTCGTTGAATGGTGTGCCTCTGGCGGGACCGAGCCCGATTGGGGTTTGGGGGTCCAACCAGAAGCTGGCCGATGGGCGTGAGGTTTTGGTGGATGAGGCGTACATCCGGGAGTCGATCCTTGATCCGGCCGCGGCCATTACGGCGGGGTATACGACCCAGATGGTTTCGTTTCAAGGCCAAATCACGGATGAGCAAATCGTGGCGGTGACGGCGTTGTTTCGGACGCTGAAGGATGGGCCGCCGAAGGCCGCGCCCGTTCCGGTAGTTCGGCCGGCGACCGGGGTGTCGCCGCGCTGATACCCTGAGAGACCGATCACTTCGAGAGAATTCCCATGCCGAAGAAGAAGTTTGAGACCGCCCCGTCCGCCCTGGCCGACCTCAAGGCTCAGGGTGTCATCCGCGACAACATCACGGTGATGGTGGGGGGGTTTGGGCTGTGCGGGATTCCGGAGCACCTGATCAAGGCTTTGCGCGATACGGGTGTGAAGGGGCTGACGTGCATTTCGAACAATGCGGGGGTGGATGACTTCGGGCTGGGGCTGCTGCTGCAGACGCGGCAGATTCGGAAGATGATTTCCAGCTACGTCGGTGAGAACGCGACGTTTGAGCAGCAGTTTCTGAAGGGTGAGCTTGAGGTTGAGTTCAATCCGCAGGGGACGCTTGCAGAGAGAATCCGCGCGGGCGGCGCGGGGATCCCGGCGTTCTATACGGCGACGGGGGTGGGGACGCCGGTGGCGGAGGGGAAGGAGACGCGGGCGTTTCTGCGGCCGGCGGATGACACAGCGAATCACAACCGCAAGGGTGGCGACAAGGCGAAGATGCGGGACTATGTGATGGAGACGGGGTTGTTTGCGGATCTGGCGCTGGTGAAGGCTTGGAAGGCGGATGAGTTTGGGAATCTGGTGTATCGGAAGACGGCGCGGAACTTCAATCCGATGATGGCGATGGCCGCGACGATTGTGATTGCGGAGGTTGAGGAAATCGTGCCGGTGGGGGCGCTGGAGGCGGATCAGATTCATACGCCGGGGAGCTATGTGAATCGGATTGTCAAGACGGTGCCGGAGAAGAGGATTGAGCAGAGGACGGTGAGCAAAGGGTAATTGCCGTGGGGTCTGCGCTGGCGGAATGGTCATATCTCAAGCGGCCGCGATGTCTCTCAATTCTGCTTGCAGCGATGGTGCTTCCCCCTGTCGGCTTCATCCTGATAGAACTTGTGGAAGGCAAGGTGATCGAGTATCACCCCGTTGTCAAGGCGTCGAGTATGGTGGCGGTGATCGTTCCCATGCTCGGTTCGCCGGTGCTCGCCGTGATCATTACGCGGCTGGGACGACCGGTGCATTGGGTGAAGCACAGCGTTGCACTGGCACTGTTGCTGTTCACCTGGGTGATTCTGTGCGGGTGCATCCAGTTCTGGCTAGGAACGCGACCTCCTGCGAATTCGCCACCCGGGATTCGGCCACCGGCGCGCCTTAACGGCACGGCTGACGCATCGCTCGTAGTGCCGGATTCTGTCTAGCAGCGGAATTAGTCTCTCCCGACCATGCGGCGGATCGTGGCGGGTGACTCGCCTTGGCCGGTGCGGGCGCTGAGGAGCGCCGCCTGTCCCATCGCCAGAATCGCGGCGTGATTGGTGGGGCCGGGGTCGGGGACGCTGGGGTCGAGGAGGCGCGCGAGGCTGTCGGCGATGGCGGTAATCGCGTGGGTTTCGGGGGATTTTTTGCGGGGGCGCGAGTGGTCGAGGACTTTGCCGTCGGTGCCAATCCATTCAAAGCCTTCATCGTGAATGCGGAGGCGGCCGGAGTTGCCGACGAGCGTGATGGTGCGGTCCCAGCGGCCGGCCTGGTTGCTGATGTAGAGGCTGGCCGCGCGGCCGTCGGCGAGGCGGAGGTTGGCGGTGAGGTCGCCGTGGAGGTCGCGGAGAGTTTCGCCGGGGAGGGCGTGCATGGTGTTGCCGGCGCTGGGGATGGCGCAGGCGGCGTCGATGGTTTCGGGTTCACCCATGAGGGCCAGGACCAGTTCGAGCGCGGCGTAGAGGCCGGCGCCGAGCGAACCTTCGACCGGTGAGTTCCAGGCTTCGACACCCATGGAGCGGATCTGGCCGAAGGATTCGAGCACTTCGGAGGCGCCGCGGAACGCGGTGGAGAGGCGTGTGCGCGGGACAAAGCGGAGGATGTCTACGGGGCGGACGGTGCCGTCGAGCCAGCCGCCGCCGGCGAGGTCCAGGGCCGCGGCGGGGACGGGTTCGAGCGTGGCGATCTTGACGCCGCGGGCGTGGGCGGCGGCGACGGCGGCGGCATCCTCACCCTTGGTACCGGTGCCGAAAGAGCCTGGGGCGGCGATGAGGAAGAGATCGATGTCGGCGCTGGCGAGGGCGGCGCGGAGGTCGTCGAGGGGTTTGGCGTTGAGGGCGCTGGCGACCGTGGGGGAGAGGCCGCGGCCGACGGCTCCCGCCGCGATGATGGAGAGCTCCGCGGCGGTGGCGACGGCTTGGATCAGGGGGACCTGATCAGGGGCCATCCAGACTGCGGCGCGGCGGGACATGGGGAGCATGGTAGCGATTTGTGCGGGGTCTTGTTTCTGGCTTTGGTGGCACTGGTCACTGCTTTGAGTGGCCAGTGAGAGAGCGTGAGTTTGGTTTGGTCCCAGGTCCCTCCACTGGCCATGCATAGCCATGACCAGTGCCACCAAAGCCAAGAAAGCAGGGGCTGAGGACAGCCGACATAGAATGAAGAGAAGGCGCGGCAAGGCGGCCGCGAGCGTGCGAAAGCATGTCTTGAGGAAAGTCCGAGCACGGCAGGACACGGTGGTGGGTAACGCCCACCCGTCCGAATCACCCTCTGCGGAGGGCGGTCGCGGGCGCGGGAAAGTGCAACAGAAAGCAAACCGCCGATGGCCCGAAAGGGATCAGGTAAGGGTGAAATGGTGCGGTAAGAGCGCACCGCTCCGCTGGTGACAGCAGAGGCACGGTAAACCCCACCGCGTGCAAGGTCACACAGCTTCCGCGAATCGGGAAACCGGTTCGACGCCTAGTCCGGGCGGAAGGGGGCGGGTAGACCGCAGGACTTGGATGCTTCGGTATCCAAGCCCGCCGTCGTAGCGATACGACGGTTGAGAGAAATGGCCGCCCAGGCCGGAAGGCCCGCTCGAGAGCCCCCGTCAAAGGTTCGAGCGGGAACCAACGGCCGGACAGAACTCGGCTTAACAGCCGCGCCCGACCGCGACGCGGGCCCTTGGGGAAACCCAGGGGCCCGCGGCCTTTTTTGGGGACGGTGGGTTTAAGACCCTCGCTTGCGCTTCGGGCTCGTAAAGGCGCAGCGTGTCTCGGGTTCGTCAGGTTAGCGCCACGACATAGACGACGTACGGGTCGTCGAGGCCTTCGGCAGGCCGGATCATGACGTTGCCGTGCTGGTCCATGGCATCGCCGAGGGAGTCGTAGATTTCGACTTTGCGAAAGCCGGATTCGAGCAGAGCCTCAGAGAGTTCGGGGATCGACCAGAGTCGCCAGTCGTATTCGAACGCGTTGCGGATGGCGCGGCCGCCGATGCGGAAGTGGATGGCGTTGTGGACGCGGCCGGAGATGGGGTTGGCCTTGCGTTGTTCCCAGGTGTATTCGATTCGCTGGCCCTTGAGGCGGAAGTGAACTGTTTGCTTGCCGGTGTGAAACGCGTCGGAGCCGCCGTAAAGATCGGCGACAAAGACGCCGCGGGGGCTCAAGCGGGAGCGTGCGTGCTTGAGATACTTGAGCAGGGCCGGGCGGGTGTGCCAGTAGCAGATGGGGAAGTTGGTGCAGGCGAGGATGTCGCAGGGGTGCTTGGCGCGGAGGACATCTAAGTTGATGGGAAGCAGATTATTTGCGCACGCCTCGGAGAGGCGTGCCACCTTGGAGGCCAAGGCAGCCACCACGGAGAGGTCCTTGTCCACGGCGATCGCGCGGTGACGGGAGTCGAGCTCGACCCAGGCGCGCGAGAGCGCGGCCGTTCCCGAAAAGTCCTCGCCAAGCGTGCGCGGTCGCCCGCCGTGCGCGGCCTTCAAAAAGCGCGCCAAAGGCACGGGTGAGGTGACCGCGAGTTCGTACAGGTCGAAGCGATCGAGGGCCGCGGGGCCGTTCCTCCGTGCCTTCGTGCCCCCGTGCCCTCGTGCCTTCTTCTTCACGCCATCCGAATCCACTTGACCAACGTCCGGAAGTTTGGCGGTTTGCCGTACATCAGCACGCCGATGCGGAAGACCTTGGCCGCGGCCCAGGCGGCGAAGCAAACAGCGAGCAGCCCGACCGCGATTGACGCGGCGATCTGCCAAAGCGGGATCGGCGTCGTGCTGGCGGAGATCCGCATGACCATGACAAACGGGCTGACCGGGGGAATGAAGCTCAGCGTCAGGGCCAGCGTCGAGTTGGGGTTCCGAATGATCGGCATGGCCAGCATCATGGGAACGATCAGCACGATCATGATCGGCCCCAGGAGCGACTGGGCTTCGTGGACTTCGGACACCGCGCTTCCCACCGCGGCCATCAAGGAGGCGATGAGGAAGAACGCGATGAAGAAGTAAACGATCATGAACCCGATGCTCTGGGCGCTGAGCAGGTGCGCGAATCCGAACACGATCACCGAGCCCGCGCCCACCGACGAGTAAATCAGCAGGATCAGCAGCCCGACGCCCATCTGCCCGACGATCTTGCCGATCATCAGTTCCAGCGGCGATACCGCCGACAGCAGCACCTCCATGATGCGATTGCTCTTCTCTTCGATGGTCGACGTCAGCAGATACTGCCCGCCCGTGAACGACGAGATCCAGAGCAGCATGATAAATCCGAATGGGATGAGGAACGCCGCGCCCTGTGACGTTTTGCGTTCGCCCTCCGCCGTCACGGTGGTCGACCTGACGTGCGGCCGCTTTGTGATCGCCATCACGGACTTGGAATCCAGGTTTGCTTCGCGGATCCGCGCCTGGACCAGGGCATCGTTCACGCCGTCCTTGATGATGTCCTCAACCCGATCATCCAGCCGCGGCATGACGTAGAGCTCGTAACTGCCGTACTCCAGTTTGTCCGCCGCCTTCACCGCCGCGTCCGGGGCAATGACCACAAGGGCCAGCCGCGCGCTGTCCGTGGCGCCCATGTCTTTCTTGATCAGCTTTTTCTCGGCGTCGATGTTCGCGTCGGGGGCCAAGGTTTCGATCGTCAGTTGCGGCACATCGCGGGCCGCCACGCCCCCGGCCATCTTGGCCGCGCCCGTCGCCATTTTCGCCGAGTTCTCATCCATCACCCGCTTGGCCGCATTCCCGACGGCCGCCTCAATCGCCGCCTGGTCGTCCGCGGCCTGTTTCTCGATCGCCTCAGGGCTGATCCGGTTCTTCAACTCATCCCCCAGCTTGCCGCTTCGATCGATCACCGCGACGTTCCCGATCACTTTGGGAGCACGATTGGTGATCAGCGTGCTGGTCACCAGGATCACGCCAAACATCATCGCCGGTGCAATCACCACCCCGAAGAAAAACCCCTTGGTCATGACCGTTGACGTGAACTCACGCTTGGCCACCGCGAGCAGCTTTTTCATGCCTTTGCTCCCACCCGGGCTGCGCCCTCTTTGAGCGAGTCACGCAGGGCATCCTCGCCGCCATCCTCAGAGTTCGGTCCCCGAGAGTTCAGCACGATCGAGATGAAGATATCTTCGAGTGATGCCCGTTTCCGTTCGATGCGCCGGACGGGCATGGCCTCAAAGACGGTTTTCATCGCCTGGCCCGCGTCCGCTCCTTCAGCGAGCATCGCCTCCAGCACCGCCCCGTCGCGCCTGACCTTGCGCACTCCGGAGATCCGTTCCAGGATTCCACCATCTCCCGGCTGCTGCATGGGTTCGACCAGGATCGAGCGGGGATCGAACTGTTCCTGAATCTCGCTCACCGTCGAATCCAATACCTTCTGCCCACGGTTGATCATCACCACGTGGTCGCAGATCGCCTCCGCGTGGGACATCACGTGGGTTGAGAAGATGACCGTGCGCCCCTTTTTGTGCTGTTCATCCACGAGCTCCCGCAGCAGCCGACTGTTGACCGGGTCCAGCCCGCTGAAGGGCTCGTCGAGAATGATCAGGTCCGGTTCGTGAATGATGGCGCACAGGAACTGCACCTTCTGCTGCATGCCCTTGGAAAGCTCCTGGCACTTTTTGCGGATGACATCTCCCAGGCCGACCCGCCCGAGCCAGTCCTTGACCTTGGTGTCCAGGCCCGTGGAATCCACACCCTTGAGACGGGCCATGTAGGCCAGGAACGAGCCGACCTTCATCTTGCGATACAGGCCGCGTTCCTCGGGTAGGTAGCCGATGCGGTCCTTGGATTCGATGGCGCTCTTCTTGCCGAGCACGGAGATTTCGCCGCGGTCGGGGAAGAAGATCGACATGATCATGCGGATGGTGGTGGACTTGCCGGCGCCGTTGGGGCCGATGAAGCCGTAGAGGCTGCCCTGGGGGACGGTGAGGTCCAGATTGCTGACAGCGACCTTGGTGCCGAAGGTCTTGGTTACGCCGCGGATGACGATCGCGTCGGGCATGAAGAAGGTTCCAGAGGGGACGGGATGATACATAGGGGGACGGGGGTGGGGATTTCATGTGTGGATGAGCCCGAAGCGCGAGCGAGGCCGGAAAGGCGTCCGCGCTTGCGCTTCGGGCTGGTTTTGGATCGCTTCGGGCACGAACCTACCCTGTTCCCCGATGTCTGAGGCCGTCCTGAATCCCCGCGTATTGCTCATGCTCGACAAAATGTCGGTCGAGTTCGATGAGCTTGCGTTCAAACTGGGGGAGCCGGAGATTGTCGTAGACCACAAGAAAGTGCGGGAGATTTCGATCCAGAAGGCGGCGCTGGAGCCGGTGGTTCAGTGCTATCGGGACTATCGGAAGGCCGCGGCGGAGGCGGGGGAGCTGCGGAAGGCGATTGATTCGAACGCGGACCCGGACTTTGCGGCGTTGGCGCGGGAGGAACTGCCGGGGATTGAGTCGCGGGCCAACTCGCTGCTTGGGCGCGTCAAGGAGGCATTGGTCACCACCGAGGACCGCAAGGTGGGGTCGGTGATGATGGAAGTTCGGGCGGGAACCGGTGGCGATGAGGCGGCGCTCTGGGCTCGGGACCTGTTTGAGATGTACCAGCGGTATGCGTCGAAGAAGGGGTGGTCGTTTGAGCCCCTCGACATCACGCTGGAGTCGGATGCGGGCGGGATCAGGAGTGCGGTGGCGAACATCCGCGGCGAGGGTGTGTGGGCGGAACTCAACTTTGAGGCGGGTGTACATTCGGTGAAGCGGGTGCCGGCGACGGAGGCCCAGGGGCGGATTCACACTTCGACGGCGACGGTGGCCGTGCTGCCTGAGCCGGATGAGGTGGATGTCAAGATCGACTGGATCAATGACGTTGAAGAGTTTGCGACTCGGGCCCAGGGGCCGGGCGGACAGAACGTCAACAAGGTTGAAACGGCCTGGCAGATTCACCACAAGCCCACCGGGATCATCATCAAGATGATGGAGGCTAAGAGCCAACAGCAGAATCGAGAGCGGGCGCGGCGGTTGCTGATTGCTCGTTTGCATGAGAAGGAGCGGCAGCGCCAGCACGCGGAGCGGTCGGCGGCTCGCAAGGGGCAGATTGGGTCGGGGGATCGCTCTGAGAAGATCAGGACTTACCGCTACAAGGAAGGCATTGTCGCGGATGAGCGACTGCCTGGAGAGTACAACCTGCGGGATCTGATCGGTGGTGACATGGCGAAGATCATGCACGATTTAACGGAGCATGAAGTCGCGCGGCGGTTGGCGGAGTTGTGATCCAGGATCAATACGACATCGCGATAGTGGGGGCCGGGGCCGCGGGGCTGATGGCGGCGATCTGGGCGGGGCGGACGGCGCGCCAAGCAGGGTCGAGCGCCCGGGTGGTGGTGCTGGATGGATCAGAGAAGCCAGGGGCCAAGATTCTGGTCGCCGGTGGTGGTCGCTGCAACGTGACTCACTTCGAAGTCGATGAGAGCCAATACGCGGGCAGCAGCCGAAATGCGATCAAGAAGGTGCTGCGGCGGTTTGATGTGACGGAGACCGTGGAGTTTTTCCGCGAACTCGGGGTTGAACTCAAACGCGAGGACACGGGCAAGCTGTTCCCGACGACCGACGATGCGCACACGGTGCTCAATGCTCTCTTCGACGCCGCACGGGATGCGAGGGTCGAAGCGAGATTTGGTTACCGCGTGGAGTCGATTTCACGGATGGACTCGGACTTTCTGATCACCCCCTCACCCCCTCACCCATCCATCCCCTCTCTGCGCGCTGCGCGTGTGATTCTCGCCACGGGTGGGCTATCGCTGCCCAAAACCGGTTCTGATGGACATGGTTACTCCATCGCGAAGTCACTCGGTCACTCGATGACGCAGACGTTTCCGGCTTTGGTGCCGCTCACCATCCCGCGCAATCACTTCATCTGCGGGCTTTCCGGTGTCACTGTCGAGGCGACCGTCGAACTCCGGTCGCCAACCGGCAAACGCTTGCAGTCGTTTACCAACTCCACACTGTGTACGCACTTTGGGCTGAGCGGCCCGAGTGTGCTGGACATCAGTCGGTATTACATGGCGGAGGCCGCGGCGGCGAACTCGCCGCAGTTGTTCATGAACTGGCTTCCGAACGTCAAGACTGAAGAACTGGACGCCGCGCTTCTGCAACTGGGAAAGGTCTCCGCGTCTCGGTATCTCCGCGATCGTGGCGTGCCCGACCGACTCGCCGACGCCCTTTGCTATGAGGCCGGAGTGGACCCTGCTGCTCCGGGCCACTCGCTCACTCGGGATGCCCGGCGCGCACTGGCGCGGCAGGTCACAGAGACCCCGCTTCCTATCAACGGCACACGCGGATACCTGTTCGCCGAGGTCACGGCGGGCGGCGTTCCGTTGTCTGAGGTGCATCTGGACACGATGGAGAGTCGTATCTGCCCCGGACTGCACCTGTGCGGGGAGATTTGCGATGTGGATGGCCGCATCGGAGGATTCAATTTTCAATGGGCCTGGGCGAGCGGATTTGTGGCGGGGACCTCGGCCGCGAAATCGGAAACTGACGACGTTTGCTGAACCGGAGTTCCTGCTCTACCTCACAACCAACCACCAGAGCGCTCCGGTGATCGCGATCAGGGTCAATAGCAGGAGCAGGTACGCCCACCAGGGTCTGCGATCATCGCCGCCATCGCCGTAGACCCAGCGAAAGCAGAACAGTTCGATGATGAACTCGAAAATCAGTTCCAGCATGTCCATATCTTAGGGAAATGGGCATCCTGTCTTTCGTGGTACCAAACCGACCCCTTCCGGTCTCGATAAACTCGTCCTGTGCCGACTCTCCTATGTGTAGCCATCACGGTGACCGATCCCTCGCCCGCGTTGCGCGATGCGCGCCAGGCCAAGGACCTGGGCGCGGACCTCGTCGAGTTTCGCCTAGATGACTTCTTCCACGGTGAAGAGTCGCAGATAGCTCCCATCGTCCGTCTCATTTCGGACTCTCCGTTGCCCTGTATCGCGACTTGCCGCATTTCTTCCGAGGGTGGTCACTACGACGGCCCGGAAGATGCCCGCGTCTCACTCTTTGAACGCCTGGGCACAGCCTTCGGCAAGGGTGAGCACCCGCCGCGGTTCATCGATGTCGAGCATTCCGCGTACTCGCGATCCGCGAATATCCGCCAGAAGATCAAGCTCGCGATCGAGCACCCAGAGCAGGTCCGCGACTTGCAGACTTCGCTCATACTCTCAACCCACGACTTCAATGGGCGCCCCGCAGACCTGACCCGGCGCATTCTTGCTATGCAGGAGCAGGCCGCGGCCAAGGTTCTGAAGATTGCCTTCCGCGCGCGCTCTCTCCGTGACAACCTGGAGCTCTTCGATCTCCTGGTCCACCGCGATCGACCGATGATTGCCCTGGGCATGGGTGAGTTCGGCCTGATGTCACGAATACTTGCCCCCAAGTTCGGCGGATTCCTGACGTTTGCTGCCCTCCGTTCAGCGACAACCACAGCGCCCGGGCAACCCACCGTGAGCGAACTTCTCGACCTTTACCGCTTCCGCTCCATCGGGCCGGAAACAGCCGTCTACGGCGTGGTCGGCCACCCGGTATCGCATTCCCTATCGCCGCACATCCACAACGCGGGCTTCGAGTCAATTAAGCACGACGGCGTGTATCTGCCCCTGCCCGTGCCAGACGGATACGAGAGCCTGAAGGCCACGGTGCTGGAACTCATCCATCACGTCAAACTCAATCTGCGCGGGCTGAGCATTACGCTCCCGCACAAAGAAAGCATGCTGCGGTTAGCGCGGGAGCAGGGCTGGGCGGTCGATGACTTCTCAACTGCGATCGGCGCGGCGAACACTCTGTCGATCCAGCGTGCCCGCGATGGATCACCTTCATCTGTCGAACTCAGAAACACCGACGCCCCCGCGTTGCTTCAGAGCCTGACGGATTCGGAGGGCGACATTACGGGAAAGAACGTTGCCATCATTGGGGCCGGAGGAGCGGCGCGTGCCGCGGCCTACATCTGTGCGAGGGCGGGGGGACTGGTCACCGTGTACAACCGCACGTTCGAGCGGGCGGAGGCGTTGGCCGCGTCGTTGAATCAGACAAGCTCGACCGGAATCCGAGCTGCCGGCCTGGGTGCATTTTCCCCGTCCCAGCCGGACATTGTCATCAACTGCACTCCGGTCGGAATGAAGGATGGCCCCGCCCCCGACGCACCTGTCATCGCCATCGTGGACATACGAGACTGGAAACCGAGTGCGGCAGTGATGGACACGGTCTACCGCCCCTTCGAAACGCCACTTCTTCGCTCCGCCCGCGAGGCTGGGTTAAGAACCATTGATGGCGTGTCGATGTTCGTCAATCAGGCCGCGGCCCAGTTCACCTCGTGGACCGGTCACGCGGCCCCGGTGCGGCTGTTTGACCGCATCGTTCGTGAGCACGCCTGATGGGATGAGTACGCCCCGGCACGCTCTCGAGATTCGAGCCGCGGCCCATGACTCAACTCCCGATCAATCGTCTTCTACCCCTCAACGCCCGGGCCGACTGGAACAAGCTCCGAAGTTCGGTCGTCTTTCCGCGGCACTATGTGTGGCTGCTGGGTCTGGCGGCGATGGATGTGCTGGTGACATGGCTCGTCCTGCGGTTTGGCGGAAGCGAACTTAATGCGCTGGCGAGATTCGCTATTGAGAAGGCCGGTGTGTCCGGTTTGATTTCCATCAAGGCCGCAACTATCGCGATGGTTCTGGCGATCTGCGAGTACGTCGGACGGCGGCGTCCCGTGATGGGGCGCCGACTTGCAGAGTTTGCGCTGGCCGCGAACACGCTGGCCGTTTCGTTCGGCCTGGTCTACCTGACGCAGTTTTCGCTGGTCGTGCTGCAGATCGTTTAGACGTCGATCCCGCTCATTCGCAGGACCGTCTTGAACGTCTCGCCGAAGACGAAGTTGTGAGCCGGGAACTGAAGCCCCGCGGCGTTCTGATCTACGTGGCTGAACATCAGGTCGATTTTGCCAATTTGGATGGGGGGTCCGCCAACCGGGTCAAGCAACTCCACGATGCCCTCGGTGGATGCCCCCTGCCGATCCAACTGTTTGATCGTCGAGGTATATCGCAGCGTCTGCCCGGGTGTCACTTCGCGATCGAGTTCGGCGAGGCCGACCTTTGCCAGAACTACCTTCTCAGCGAAGCCACTCGCGTGCCCAACGAGAATACCCGCTGACTGAGCCATTCCCTCAACGATGAGGGATGCGGGCATGATGGGCATGGCCGCGCGGCCCTCAAATCCGGGCGATGCGGGCACGGAGGCAAAGTGGTCGTGCAGGTGCTCTTCGGCGAGGCTGACGTTTTTGATTGCGACGATCCGCTGCCGCGGCACAAGCTCGACAATGCGGTCAATCCACAGCCATCGCATGAGATGCCCCGGGGGGGTGGGGGGTCAGGCCGCCTGCTTGCCCAGCTTCTTCTCTACGAAGATGACGATGGACTCGACGGTGAAGATCCCGCCGACTCTGGAAATCTGCGGGTCGGCGTCGAGCTTGGAGAAGTCCGCGTGCGGGAGGCGGGCCTTCAGGGCCGCGATCCCTTCGGGAGTGATCTTGCCATCCTTGACGTAGCGGGGGTCCTGTTGGACGTTGTCGGGGAAGAGCTCACCCTGGGCGATCTTGAAGTTGAACACTTGTTCAAGCTTGAAGACAATGTCCAGAAAGTCGATCGACTCGGCTCCCAAGTCGGTGGTCAGCGAGGCCTTCGGGGTCACCTCATCATCATCCACGGCCAAGGCGTCTACCAGGACTTCCTTGACCTTCCCAAAAATCTCGTCGTGTGTCATCCGCATCAACCCCTTGGGTTTCCTTGCCTGTCGAGCCTTTATTCTAGTGCCCAACGTTTGTGACGACAAACTCAGGTCGGGTTACCCGGGCCTTTCGCAGAACAAAGCGGCCGCTCACCCCGACCGGAAGGGGTTCGGATTCAGGCCATCCCGGCTCGATCACCAGGCCTTCACCTTTGAGGTCAAATCCCTCCAATTCCGAGGCCTTTCCGAGCGTAACTTCGACTCGGAGCGAGGCCCCGGGTTTGACAAATCTGCCGTACTTCAGGGCCCGAACCTTTCCGAGCACCAGGGGAGGGCCTGACCGCCCGAATCTTTCTTCGAGAAGGCGCCGCCCGGCCTGAACCATGGCCTCCAGCATCAAAACGCCGGGAAGCACCGGGAAGGTTGGGAAGTGGTCCTGGAGGTATTCCTCGGCCGCCGTGACCTGCTTGAGCGTCACAATGCGGTCCGGGCCCAACTCCAGCACGCGATCGACCAGGTCGAAGTGCATTGGGCGGAGAATAGGCCGCGTCCCGCCGCCAAGCCCCCCGTTACGATCCAGCCCTTGCCTAGCACCCGCGATCAGGCCGTCTGTATCCGCCATTGGGATTGGTCCGAGACCAGCCAGACGGTGTCGCTGCTGACCCGCGGTTCGGGCATCGTCCGCGGCATCGCCAAGGGGGCCAAGCGGGAACGAGCGCCGTTCTCCGGCGGCATCGAACTGCTGACACGCGGCGAAGTTGTCGCGATCGTTAAGCCCACGGCCGAACTCGCGACGATTACCGCCTGGGACCTGCAAGAGACCTTTCCGGCTATCCGTCGGTCCCTCTCGGCATTTCACAGCGCCATGTACATGGCGGATGTCGCGCAGGCCGCGATCCACGACCGGGACCCTCATCCTTTAGTCTTCGACTCTCTGCTGGATTGCCTGCGGTCGCTGGGCGAGGGTGACCGCGCCGTTGTGTTGCGGTTCCTCTGGGTGACGTTGGGCGAGACGGGATGGCGTCCGGATCTGGAACGGGACGTCGTGTCCGGGACGGTCCTTGCGCCCGCAGCCGCGTACGGCTTCGCGCCATCGCTTGGCGGGTTCACCTCCGAGCGGTCCTTTCCCCAGCACAACACAAGCCCGGGCCCACTCTGGCGCGCCAAGGCGGAGACGCTGATCCATCTCAGGGGACTAGAGTCCAACAACGGTCACGGCACGGCGGATGCGATCGACCGGGCCTGCCGTCTCCTGAACGCGTATTTGGGCTTTGTTCTCGGACGCGAGTTGTCGGCCGCGGCAGCCTTGTTCAGCAGCGGCAAGCCTGCCCCTGATTGATGTGAGAGCAGGCTCACCCCGAGCCACTCCCAAGCCGATAACTCGACTGGGTCCCCATGAATCAAGAGTTGCTTGAGAAGATCCTCGATTGTCCGACGTTGCCGACGCTCCCCGCGGTGGCGGTGCGCGTGCTGGAGCTGACGCAAACCAAAGACGTCTCAATGGATGACCTGGCGGCGGCGATTCAGCAGGATCAGGCGATCACGGCCAAGGTCTTGAAGACGGTCAACTCGAGTTTCTACGGTCTCCGCCGGCCTTGCGCGAACATCAACCAGGCGATTGTGATGCTGGGTCTATCGGCGGTGAAGAGCCTGGCACTGGGGTTCTCGCTGGTGACGGCCGTCAATGTGCCTTCCGCCAACGAGTTCGATTTTGTGCCGTACTGGCGGCGCGGGCTGTATACCGCGGTCGCGGCCAAGTGCATCTCGCACGAGGCCGGGTTGGCGACCGAGGATGAGGCATTTCTCGGCGGCTTGCTGCAGGACATCGGGATGATCGCGATGTTCCAGGGCCTGCGACGCAAGTACCTGGAGATCGTGCTGCGTGCCGATGCCGATCACCGATCGCTGATTCGACACGAACTTTCGGAGCTCGAACTTCAACACCCCGAGGTCGGGGCGATGCTCTGCGAACGGTGGAAGCTGCCGCCCGAGTTACTCATGCCCGTCCGCTTTCACGAGCGGCCGACCGCGGCGCCGCAGGAGTACGCCGACCTGGTCCGTGCCGTCGGCCTGGGCAATATCGCTCACGACGTGCTGACCGATGCGGACCCCGGCCCCGCGTTCAAGCGATTCCAGAGTCGCGCTGCCCAATGGTTCGACTTCGACGAACAAACCTGCGACAACCTGATCGGCCTGATCGCGCAGGGGGCCGCGCAGGTAGCCCCGCTGTTCAACCTCAGCACGGGGGCCGCGGCGGATCCCAAGCCGATTCTTGAGCGGGCCCGGGCGGCGCTGCAGACGCTGGAAAAGCAAGGCGAGCAGGAGCAGTCGCACGGGGCGAGTCTGAACACGCTGGTATCTGACAGCGACCAGTACGATGCGCTCACGGGCGCGTGGTCGGCTCGGGCGATCCTCAAGCACGCCGACACGGCGTTCCTGACGGCCCACAAGAAGAAACGCAGCCTTACGGTCCTGGTATTCGGCGTGGACGGCTTCAAGCAGTTGGTGCAGAACTCCGGTTCCGAAGCGGGGGACTCGGTGCTGGTCGAGGCGTATCTGTTTTTGCAGGATCAGATAGAGCCGCTGGGCGGTTTGATCTGCCGGTGGGAGAGCGCGACGTTCTGCGTCGTGCTGCCGGGCGTGGATCGGGCCGAGGCGACGCGGATTTCATCCGAACTCAAAGCGGCCTTGACGAACTTCAGTGAAGAGTGGGACATCGGGTCGGCGAAGTGGAAGGGTGTCACTTCGAGCATCGGTTCGGCGACCATGGAGTCCAGGGACAAGGCATTTTTCAAGGTAGAGCAGCTCATCAGCGCGGCCGCACGAGCGATGGAAGCCGCGACCGCGGGCGGGGGCAACTGCGTTCGGTCGTTTGTGCCGCGCAAGGCCGCGTGATTATTCCGCCGGCATCAGGGTTCCGACGGTCACCGGCTTGATGGGGAAAGCCGCAGCCACGTCGCGCATCTCTTGCAGCGTGACGCCGTTGATGCGTTCAAGTTCTTGTTCCAGGGTTGTGTAGCGACCCAGGTAGGTCCAGAGGCGGCCGAGCCTCTGCATGCGGTCCGCGGGCCGCTCGCCGCCGATCGTGACACCCGTTGCCAGCTTGTTGCGCAGCCGCTCCAGATCCTCCTCGGAGATGGAATCAACCAGGCGGTCGATCTCGCGGAGCACCACAGACCAGATCTCTTCGGCGCGATCCGGATCGCCGGAGGCGTAGACGTAGAAGTCGCCGGTACCGTCGTGCGGGTCGTAGCCGGCTTGCACTTCTTCGGCGATTCCGGTTTCAAGCAGGGCCCAGTGGAGGCGGCTGTTGTCGGCCGCGCCCAGCACCTGGGAGAGCAGGATACAGGCGTAGCGTCGCTCGTCATCCATCGCCGGGCCGTCGCTCACGCCGATCATGTAGGCGCGGGTAACCTTCGCATCTTTGAGCTCGACTTTCGCGGGCCTGACGCGAGGTCGGGTGCTGTCGCGTTTGGCGCTGGTTGGCTTCCACGAGGCGCACAGTCGTTCGATTTGCGTTGCCGTCGCGTCAAAGTCCAGCCGACCGGCGAGAGACACCACCGTGTTGTCCGCCGAATACCGCTGGTCGAAGTACCCTTGCATCTGGTCGCGGGTCAGGGCATTGATGGTCTCGTTGGTGCCAAGTACGCGGTGGCCCATGGGGTGGCCCGCAAAGTGCTCCTCCATGGTTTTCTCGTAGAGCACCCAGAAAGGCTCATCCTTGTACATAGCAATCTCTTCGAGGATGACACCCTTCTCGCGGTCAAAATCATCCTGACGCAGGGCTGGCCGCATCATGCGGGACAGCAGTTCCGTAGCTTCCGGCACCACCTCAGGAAGTACGTGCGCGTAAAAGCAGGTCATCTCGCCGGACGTGTACGCGTTGTTGCGGGCACCCATCGCGTCGAAGCTGCGGTTGAGTTCGTCGGCGGATATGTCCGTTGTGCCCTTGAACATCATGTGTTCGAGGAAATGGCTCACCCCCATAAGTGAGGAGGCCTCATCCCGGGCTCCAGTTTTGACAAAGAAACCCGCGGCCGCGGAATGGGCGTCGGGGTCCACCTCAGCGATAATGCGGAGGCCATTGGGAGCGGTGTGCTGGCGGAAGGTGACTGGCATGCCAGAGTCTACGGCCCGGAATCAACCCGTGCCCGAGCGGCGGCTAGCATCCGGACCATGTCCACACCCTCAATAAAGTCCGACCGTCTGCAAGCCCTGCCGCCGTTCCTGTTCGACGAAATCGATCGGAAAAAAAGGGAGCGCATCGCCGCGGGCGCGGATGTCATCAACCTGGGAGTGGGGGACCCCGACAAGCCGACGCCCGGGTTCATCGTGGAGGAAATGAACCGCTCGATGCGCGACCTGGTGAACCAGCAGTATCCGGCGGTGGGCGGAGGGCTTAAGGCCTTCCGCGAGGCCGCGGCCGAGTTCATGCAGAGGCGGTTCGGGGTCAAGGTGGACCCGGTGCGGCACATCGTGGCGCTGCTTGGGAGCAAGGATGGCATCGCGCACCTGCCTTGGGCGGTGACGAACCCGGGTGACCTGGTCCTGGTGCCTGACCCCGCGTATCCCGTGTACAACATCGGTGCGATCCTGGCGGGGTGCCGGGTTCACAAGCTGCCGGTTTCACGTGAAACGGGATGGAAGCCGCGAGCCGATGCGATGGTGGATGGGGCGAAGCTGCTGTGGGTCAACTATCCCAGCAATCCGACGGCCGCGACCGCGGATGTGCGCTTTTACGAGTCCATGCTGGAGTGGGCGGCCCCTCGCGGCACGATCGTTGCTTCGGATCTGGCGTATTCGGAGTTGTACTTTGAAGAGAAGCCAGCGAGCATATGGCAGGCGGCCAATGCGGATATCGAGACAACCAAGGCCCTTGAGTTTCACTCGCTGAGCAAGACGTTCAATATGACGGGCTGGCGGATCGGGTTCGCGGTGGGGCACGCTGGAGTGGCCGGGGCGCTTCAGGACATCAAGAGCAACGTAGATTCGGGGACGTTCAATGCGATCCAGGCGGCGGGGGCGTTGGCGCTGAAGCGGTATGACGATCCGGCGGTGGGGGAGATGCGGAAGATCTATCGCGAGCGGCGGGATGCGGCGGTGAAGGGGTTGAGGGAGGCGGGATGTGAAGTGGATTCGCCAACGGCGGGGTTCTTTGTCTGGGCACGTTGCCCGGGTGGCATGGACTCAATGAAGTTCGGCGCGGCTTTGCTTGAGAAGGCGGATGTGGTTGTGGTGCCGGGAGCGGGGTTCAGCGAGCGGGGTAAGGAGTGGTTCCGCGTGGCCCTGACGGTGGAGACGCCGCGGGTGGTGGAGGCGGTGAACCGGATCAAGAAGATCAAGTGGTAGGTCGGGCAGGACGCGGATTGGTACGCTGTGGGGCAGGAGTGCAACCATGAGCGAACCCCAGTTGCCCGAGATGGACTCCGGATTGAAGCAACGGATTGGACTTGCCGCGATCGAAGCGGTGCTGATCGTGGTCGTGATGTGGTATGTACTTGGGCATCGGGACAAAGAGTTCATTGGTTCGATCACCGCCGCGATTGTGATTTCAACGCTCTCACCACCACGCTGGAGCGGGCTGGTCTCTGGTGTGTGCCTCTTGGGGCTGGCGGCGTTTCTCAAGTTCGGCAAGGGGCTGCATCAACTCCCGATCGCGCTGGCGATCTTCGGGGTGTTTGTGCTCATCATGGGTGTGCGGCGGGCAAAGGGCCGGTGAGGCGGGCAGGAGTGGATCGTGCAGAGAGTTTCAGTCATCGATTCGCACACAGAGGGTGAGCCGACGCGGGTTGTGGTTTCGGGAGGACCGGAACTTGGCGGCGGAACGGTTGCGGCACAGGCGAGGGTGTTTGCAGAGAGGTTCGATCACCTCCGCGCGGCGATCGTGAACGAGCCAAGGGGATGGGATGCGATGGTGGGGGCGTTGATCGTTCCTTCTGCGAATCCCAAGTTCGCTTGCGGCGTGATCTTCTTCAACAACGTCGGCCTGCTGAACGCGTGCGGCCACGGGACGATCGGGCTCGCCGCAACGCTCGTACACTTGAAGAGGATCGGCCCGGGCAGCCACATCGTCGAGACGCCAGTGGGTGAGGTGACGATCCACCTGGCTAAGGATGGCGCGATCAGCATTGACAACGTCGCGTCGTACCGGCATGCCGCAGGGGTTGAGGTGAGTTTCGAGTTTGAAGGCAAGCCGCGGCCGGTGCGGGGCGATATCGCGTGGGGCGGGAACTGGTTCTACCTGGTTTCTGAACACGGGCATGATCTGCAGGCGGCGAATATCGAGCGGCTGACGGCGTTTTCTTGGGCGATTCGGCAGGGGTTGGAGAAGGCCGGAATAACAGGCAAGGATGGCGGTGTAATTGACCATATTGAGTTCTTCGGAGCGCCTTCACGAGCGGATTGCGACAGCAAGAACTTCGTACTGTGTCCCGGAAAGGCGTACGACCGTTCCCCGTGTGGCACGGGCACGAGCGCGAAGATGGCGTGTCTGTTTGCAGATGGCAAGCTCAAGCCGGGTCAGGAGTGGCGGCAGGAGAGCATTATCGGCAGTCGGTTTGTCGGTAAAGTGCGGATGCAGGGAGACCAACTCATCCCAAGCATCTCGGGCCGGGCGTTTATCACTGCGGAGGCGACCTTGGTGATTGATGATCGTGATCCGTTCAAACACGGGATCCGGTTGTGAGCGGCGGGCCGGATGTGATTGTCGTCGGGGCGGGGATTGTCGGGGCCGCGTGTGCGCGAGCGCTCGCGTCGGAGGGCCGCTCGGTGCTCGTCATCGACTCCCGCGGCATCGCGGGCGGCGCGACCGGTGCCGGGATGGGCCACATCGTGATGATGGATGACCCGCCGCCGGAGTTCGCGCTGGTAAAGCGGTCGATGGAGTTGTGGGATGACGTGGCTCCGCGAGCGCCCAAAGAGGCCGCGTGGAATCGGCGCGGGACGCTGTGGGTCGCGACCGATGCGGCGGAAATGGCCGAGGCCAGTCGGAAGCACGCGAGATTGCGGGCCGCGGGAATAGGTGCCGAGTTGTTGGGTGGTCTGCAGGTCGCAGCGACGGAGCCGAGTCTCCGGCCGGAGTTGGCTGGAGGCCTCGTCGTGCCCGGAGACAGCGTGCTCATTCCGTCGGTGGCGGCGAAGTGGATGCTGGAATCAGCCGGTATTTCCGTGCGGGTGGGCACAGCGAAGGTAATCCGCTCCGGCGAAGTCGAACTCGAAGGCCGTGAGCGGCTGAACTCACCGGCGATTGTGAACGCCGCGGGAATGTGGGGACGGGATCTGACGCCGGGATTGCCGCTGGTCGCAAAGAAGGGGCACCTGGTGATGCTCGGCGGCGCGGCGGGGATGTGCCGGCACCAGATTGTTGAACTGGGCTACATCAAGAACGCGCACAGCGATGTCGCGGAGTCGGTTTCGTTCAACGTGCAGCCGCGGGCTGGTGGCGAGATCGTCGTCGGATCGTCGCGGCAGGCTGGCGTCAACTCGGACGGCGTTGAGCCGCGGATTCGAGACCGGATGCTGCGTCATGCGGAGACGCTCATGCCGGCGCTGGCGGGCCTGAGGGTTGTCCGCCAGTGGACCGGAGTGCGCGCCGGATCGGTGGATGGCTTGCCGATCATCGGGGAGCATCCGAGCATGCCCGGCGTGTATCTCGCGGGAGGACACGAGGGCTTGGGCCTTACTGCCGCCCTTGCAACCGCTGAGATCATCTCCCACGCGATTCTGGGAAGGCCGCAGGCCATCGACACACTGCCCTACTCTCCGGCTCGATTCGCGGCGATCCTGAAGGCTTGAATCGGAGGCGATGCGATGAAGCGAGCAGACTGGCATGGCGTCTTCCCGGCGATCACGACCCCTTTCACCAAGGGGCTGGAGATTGATCTGCCCTTCGTCAAAAAGCACGTCGCGATGATGATCGATGCCGGGTGTACCGGGATCGTCACGCCGGGCTCGCTCGGCGAGGGCGCGTGCCTGAGCCTGGATGAGAAGGCAGCGCTCTGGCGGGCGTGTGTGGAATCGGTCGGCTCGCGCGTCCCCATCATCGCGGCGGTGGCGTCGGCATCCACGTCGGACGCCGTGAAGATCGCCGCTCGAGCAAAGGAATGCGGGTGTCAGGGGCTGATGGTCCTTCCGCCCTACCTGTACAAGGGCGCCTGGCGCGAATCTCGGGCCCACTTCGGGGCGATCATGAACGCCACCGACCTCTCGTGCATGCTTTACAACAACCCGATCGCGTACGGGGTGGATGTCACGCCTGAGCAGGTTGGCGAGTTGGCCGCGGCACACGCGAACCTGCACGCTGTTAAGGAATCCAGCGGGGATGTGCGGCGGGTCACCGCGATCCGCTCGCTTCTCGCCGAGCGCCTGGCGATCTTCGTCGGTATGGATGACCTGATTGTGGAAGGGATCGCGGCCGGGGCCGTGGGTTGGATCGCGGGGCTGGTCAACGCCCTGCCGCGGGAGTCGGTGGTGTTGTTCGATGAGGCAAAGGCGGGTCAGCGAGAAAGGGCAGAGGCTTTGTATTCGTGGTTTTTACCCCTGTTGCGGATGGATACGACGTACGACTTTGTTCAACTCATCAAGCTGGTGCAGGCGGAGACGGGGATGGTGGGTGTGGGCGGTGCAGCGGTGCGGCCGCCGCGGATGTTGCCCGACGGCGCGGAACTTGAGCGAGCACTGGGGGTGATCCGAAGGTGCCTGAAGGCGCGGCCTCGTGTGTGACGGGGGCCGCCGCACGGGTGTCGGCTCAGAGCAGCCGAAACTCGTGGCACACTCACTCTTCGTCCGGCACGGCGACTTTCCACTCCAGAATGCCCGCCGACCACTTGTCCTGCATCTGAACTTCGATCTTCAAGGAGTCCGTCGTCACGGGCTTGAACTTGAGCTCGCACCAGCGATCCATCGCGATGGGGACATCGCCGATCGGCGTCCAGTTGTCACCTGACTTGGCCAGGAGCTTGGCAGACTTCGGCAGCCGGCACTCCCCGTGCCCGCTGTCGTCAAACCAGAAGACCTTGACGGATGACAGTTGCGTCGGCATCGCCCACGTGTAGCTGATCCACTCCGTCCCTCCCTTGTGACTCCACCAATGGCAGTTGGAGCCTGGGTTTTCGCTGGACTTCTTGGGTTCGTTGCCGTCATGGGCCGCGTTGGGGTCGCAGTTCCAGCCGACGTATGACATCGCAACCTTTGCCTGGGCCTCAAGGGTGTACGCCTTCGGCGGCGGCGGGGTCGTCGGGAACCACACCTGCATCGGACCCGCGGCCCGGTTGTCCCACGCGTAATACGGGATCGCCGTGAACTCTCCGGTGGCCGCAGGCTGGGCGGGCCGATAGAGGGACTTGATGGGCCGTTCCGCAGGGCGATAGAGAGCCTTCCCAGCAATTGTGACCACGCCACCCAATAGCTCTGGCCGCTTAACGGCGGTGAGCTCCGCATCAGCGGGAATCGCAGAGGCCAGGATGGGGAAGCGGGCATCAACGTTCTCGACGCAATAGACCAACGGGCCGCGGGCGATCGCGAGATGGCCACGGTCGGCTTCAACATTCGGGTCGGCTTCGACGCGCCGGATCGGCATGGGCAGGTTGAGCTCGACCAGGTCCTCGGACTTCCAATCGCGGGTGAGCGTGATGTAGCCGCGTTCGATCTTCGGATCGGCGACCGGTTCCTTGTTGATGCTGACGGTTGCGCCTTGGCACCAGCCGGGAACGCGCAGGTGCAGAGACCAGGTCCCGACTTGTTGAATGCGTGTGACCCTGAGTTCAACCTTGCCATCCCATGGATACCGAGTCTTGACATCAACCTTGGTGTGGTGCCGTGTGGGGTTGGTCGCGACCGAGCCCTGGACATAGAGATTCACCCACATGCCAGTGTGGTCCTGGGCATAGATGTAGTTGCCCAGCTGCGCGAGTGTCCTCGTAACGTTGGGCGGGCAGCAGGCGCACCCGAACCAGTCGGAGCGGTGGTGGGCGCCTTGGCTTGTCAAGGGGTTGACGTAGAAGAACTTCTTCCCGTCCAGCGAAACGCCGGACAAGACCCCGTTGTAAAGAGCGGTCTCCATGCTGTCTGCGTACTTGGAATCCCCGTATGCCAGATTCAGCCGGTGATTCCACATCGCCATCGCGACCGATGCGCAGGTCTCCTGATACGCGGATTCATTGGGCAGGTCATAGTCGTGCGTAAACCCTTCATTCGCGGCCGAAGGCCCGATTCCCCCGGTGATGTAGGTGTTCCGCTCCGTCGTGTTCCGCCAGATGCGCCGGACCATCTTCATGAGCGATTCATCGTTCGTTTCGGCCCCGATATCCGTACACGCCGACATCAGGTACGCCGCGCGGACCGCGTGCCCCACGATGTGGTCATGCTCGCGAATGGGGCAGTTGTCCTGCCAATACTCGCCATCGTACTTGTCGTCAGGCGTGTTGTGCTCTTTGGCGAAGAAGTGCGTGCCGCGGGTGTCCACAAAGTGTTTGGCCAGATCAAAGTACTTCTTCTCGCCCGTGACCCGCGAGAGCTTGACGAGTGCAAGCTCGACCTCCGGGTGGCCGCAGTACCCCGCCCGCTTGCCGGGTCCATCGCCGAAAGTGCTGCACAGTAAGTCGGCGTACTTGGTCGCGATGGTCAACAAGCTCTTGGACCCGGTCGCCTGAAAGTGCGCCGCCGCGGCCTCAAAAAGATGCCCGGCGCAATACAACTCGTGATTGTCGCGCAGGTTCGTGAATCGCTTATCCGGCGCGTTCACCTGGTACCACGTGTTCAGATAGCCATCGGCCATCTGAGCCGCGGCGACCTTGGCGATGATCTCATCCAATCGCTTGTTCAACGCCGGGTCCGGGTCGGTCGCCAGCGAGTACGACACCGCCTCCAACCCCTTGTACAAGTCGCTGTCCATGAAGACCGGCCCGTGATATCCCTCATGCTTACCGGCCGCGGCCAGCTCAAGATTGATCATGTTGCCCGCTTCCTCGAGTTTGTCGAGGCTGTGGGCCAGCGAGACCTTTCGATTGGTCTCCCGGCGCGGGGCCCAAAACTCGTCAGTGATCTTCACCTGGTTGAACGGGACCTCATGGAGGTTGGCCAGCGGCGGGGCCTGGCTAGGAAGTATGAAGGCCGCGGCGGTGAGCAGCGTTTGGATGAACATGGGTATTCCCCTGCAAGAGGCATGAAGGGTCAATCGTCAGGATAGCGACCCCGCCGAATCCGGTACCATGGCCGCAGGAGGCCTCATGCAAAGCGCGATTCAGCGAGTTCGGGTCTGGGCGATGGGTGCGGTGGTGGCAATCGCGGGCGCGCAGGCCGCGGCCCAGTGGAAGCCTGTAGAAGGCCACCTGATGACCCGCTGGGCCAAGGATGTGACGCCGGAGAAGGCCTGGCCGGAGTATCCGCGCCCGACGATGGTGCGGGAAAAGTGGCAGAACTTGAACGGGCTGTGGGATTACTCGATCACCGGCCTGGACCCGGCGACCTCGGATAAGTGGGATGGCAAGATCCTGGTGCCGTTCCCAGTTGAATCGGCGCTCTCGGGCGTCGGACGCGTGTTGCAACCGGATCAGGTTTTGCACTATCGGCGCGAGGTCAGCATCCCGTCGGATTGGAAGGGGCAGCGGATTCTGATTCACTTTGGAGCGGTGGATTGGAAGTGCAAGGTGTCGGTGAACAAGAAGCTCGTGGGGGAACATCAGGGTGGGTATGACCCGCTCTCATTCGATATCACCGATGCGATCAAGGGTGGCCCGAACGAACTGATGGTGACGGTGATAGACCCGACCGACACCGGCGGCCAGCCCCGCGGCAAGCAATGGCTGAAGCCCGGAGGCATCTGGTACACGCAGACCAGCGGGATCTGGCAGACGGTGTGGATGGAACCGGTGCCCGCCGCTTCATTGTCCGGCTTGAAGATCCAGGCGGACGCGAGCACCGGCGTGGTCAAGGTCATCCCGAGCATTCGCGGCGAAGGCGCAGCTCAACTTGAGGCAGTCATTGATGGCGCGGCGGTTTCCTCGAACAGAGCCGCCGAAGGCGTCGGCGTCGGCATCACAAAGCCGCGGGTCTGGTCGCCCGAGGATCCTTTTCTGTACAACGTTGAAGTTCGCCTGAAGCGAGACGGAAAAGTGATCGACTCGGTCAAGAGCTACTTCGCCTTCCGAGACACCAAGGTCGGCAAGGATGACAAGGGCATCAACCGCCTCCTCTTCAACGGCAAGCCCGTCTTCCAATACGGCCCCCTCGACCAAGGCTTCTGGCCCGACGGTCTCTACACCCCGCCAACCGATGAAGCGATGAAGTTCGACATCGAAGCGGCCAAGAAAATGGGCTGCAACATGCTCCGCAAGCACGTGAAGGTGGAATCCGAGCGGTTCTATTACTGGTGCGACAAGCTCGGCATCATGGTGTGGCAAGACATGCCCAGCCCGTTCTTTGCGCATCAAGACTTCAAGCAGAAGCTGCCCGAGATCTCGACGGAGTGGAAGCAGAATTTCGAGACAGAGATGCACCGCATGATTGATGCGCTGTGCTCGCACCCTTCGATTGTGATGTGGGTGCCGTTCAACGAAGGCTGGGGGCAGAATGACCTGGAATGGTCCAGGTCGATCGCGCTGAAGGTCAAAGAGTGGGACCCCACCCGGCCCGTAAACAACGCAACGGGCTGGACCGACATGAAGGTGTGCGACACCATCGACATCCATGTTTACCCGGGTCCCGGGATGGCGCCGGTCGAGCCTTCCCGCGCGAGCGTGCTCGGCGAGTTCGGCGGCCTGGGCCTACCGCTCGAAGGCCACACCTGGATTACCAAGAACAACTGGGGCTACGTCACCTACAGGAACAAAGAGGAACTCACCGACGCGTACGTCGGATTGATGAAGCAAATGCCGCTCTTGATCGGGCAGGGCCTCTCCGCCGCGGTCTACACGCAGACGACGGACGTCGAGATCGAATGCAACGGTTGGCTCACCTATGACCGCGAGGTGTGGAAGATCGACCCCGCGCGTGCCGCGGCCGCCACCAAGGCCCTTTACCAGCCGGCCCCAACCGTGAAGACGGTCGTCGGCCACGCGGGCGAAGGCACCGCGGCTACCTGGGCCTACTCAACCGAAAGACCCGCCGACGGCTGGTCCAAGCCCGGCTTCGACGACTCCAAGTGGAAGCACGGTCCCGCTGGATTCGGAAGCAACGGTACACCCGGAGCTGTCATCGGCACCGAGTGGTCCGGAAGCGATATTTGGATCCGTCGGAGCTTTGAACTCCCTGGGCCACTCCAGAACCCGTACCTCTCCCTACACCACGACGAGGATGCCGAGGTCTTCATCAACGGCGAGCCCGCGGCCACCTTCAAGGCCTACACCTCCAGCTACCAGATCCTCCCCCTCAGCGATACCGCCGCCAAACTCCTCAA
Source organism: Phycisphaerales bacterium (assembly GCA_044222485.1). Taxonomy (GTDB): domain Bacteria; phylum Planctomycetota; class Phycisphaerae; order Phycisphaerales; family UBA1924; genus JAHBXE01. Next base: position 104,608 of record JBGAND010000015.1, read on the forward strand.
ATCCGGTAAAAACACCATCGCCATCCATTGCCACCAGACCAGCGGCGGCCAATACATCGACTGCGGCCTCGTAGATGTGCAGGCCGCGGCCAAGTAAGCCCATAGACTGCTGTCAAAGGCAGGCGGTGTGAAAGAGTTGTCCGACATCCTGAACGCGATCCGGCACGCCCAAGATGAGCCGATGACGCTGGTCACCGTGATCGCGGTGGAGGGTTCCACCTATCGCCGCCCCGGCGCGCGGATGCTGGTATTGCCCATCGGCCGTATCGGCTCGATCAGCGGCGGCTGCCTCGAAGATGAAGTCTGCCGCAAGGCATGGTGGCTTGCCGAAAGCGGGCCCGTCGTGATGACCTACGACACCGGCCTCGACGAAGAGCCCGGCGCTGCGGGATACTCGCTCGGTTGCCGAGGCCGAGTGTCCGTGCTGATCGAACGCATCAACGGCGCGGCCATTCCCGGCTCGCTCAGCTTCATCCAGGAATGCCAGGCCGCGGGCAAGTTCGCGGCGGTGTCCACGGCGATCGAAAGTGGGGGAGATACCCGAGTGGGCGATTGGCTCGTGCTCGCAACCGAGCACGACTCCCCGTCGGGCGTGATGAAGGTCGGTGCATCGATCGTCCCCGAAACAATGGCCGCGCTTTCAGAAGGCCGCTCGCGCCACGTTTCGTGCGACGGCATCGGGGTCTTCATCGAAGTGATCCCGCCCCCGGTCCACCTCTTGATCTGCGGCGCGGGCCACGATGCCGAACCCACGGTACAACTCGCCAAACGCCTGGGGTGGCGTGTCACGGTCGTGTCGCGGCGGCCCAATGCCAAAGCGAGGCTCACCGAAGCCGATGGCGTTGTTCCGTCCATCGAGGCGGCCGTCGAAGGCAACCAATCCCGCCGAGCCGCGGCCATCGTCATGTCCCACAACTACGCGATCGACTTGGAATCTCTGGGCACCTTGGTGCGTTCGGCCGTGCCGTATATCGGCGTCCTGGGCCCACGCCAGCGAACCGAAACGATGTTCGCGGACCTTGAATCTGCCGGACACCACACCTCCGAAGAGGCGATGGCCCGCATCCACGCACCCGTGGGCCTGGACATCGGCGCTGAGACCCCAGAGCAGGTCGCCCTCGCGATGATCGCCGAAATCCAGGCGTTCTTCGCGCTGCGCCCCGGCGGCTCGTTGCGCGACCGCACGGGCCCGATCCACGAGCCCGTTGAAGGCCGAGTAACCGGACCCGCCGTGCCAGGAGCCTGCGACCTGGACGGCCGGACATGAGCATTGCCGCGGTCATCCTCGCCGCGGGCGGGTCCAGCCGGATGGGTCAACCCAAACAGGGGATGCTCTTTCGAGGGCGTCCTTTGGTGGCGCACGCCGTGGGGTCGGCACTGGAAGCGGGGCTCAGCCCAGTGGTGGTCGTTGCGGGTGCGGAGCCGGGCGTGGTCGAGAAGAGTGTGCACGGCTTGGCCGCGCGAGTGCTGGTGAATCCCATCTGGCAACGAGGGATCGGGACATCCATTCGTGCCGGCGTTGAGGCGGCCGCCGCAGACCCCGGCGTCGAAGCGATCGTGATCCTTCTGGCCGACCAGCCGCTTGTGGATGCCAACCTTCTGCGTGCGCTCATCGCTGAGCGATACACCAAGCCCGGCGTCGCTTGCAAGTACGGGGGCTCGGTCGGTGTCCCGGCTCTCTTTGTCCGAGCGTTGTTTCCCCGACTCATAGCCCTGGCCGATGAGCAAGGCGCCAAGGCAATCCTCGCGTCACTGGGCGACCAACTGGGCGTCATCGACTTCCCGGGCGGAGAACTCGACATCGACACTCCCGACGACTACCGCCGCATCGCAGGGACTGAGTCTGTCTCTCCTGCCCCCGTTCAGGTGTGGAACGAAGGCCGATTCGACAGCGGGACCGATGCCCTTGCGGTTGAAGAGCCCCTGGAAATCAGCATCCGAAACCGCTCCGTCAGCGTCACGATGAGAACGCCAGGGCACGACGACGAACTGGCCGCCGGGTTCCTGCTGTCTGAGGGCCTGGTTCGCTCGCGGGAAGACATTCTGTCCATCGACCCCTGCGCCAAGAACGAGCACGGAAACACGATCAACGTTCGCACAGGCCCGCTGGTCAAGATCGACTACGACAAGCTGGTGCGACACGTGTTCATGTCCTCCTCGTGCGGCCTCTGCGGCAAGGCCAGCATCGAGGCGATCCGCATGCAGGTTTCCCGTATCGAATCCGTCGCGGCCATCTCGCCCGAAGTCCTCTGCACGCTCCCGGACTCGATGCGGGCTGGCCAAAGGGCATTCTCAGAATCCGGCGGCCTCCACGCCGCGGCCATCTTCGACTGCCGGGGCAACCTTCTGGTGATCCGCGAAGATGTCGGTCGCCACAACGCGGTGGACAAAGTCATCGGCCGCCTGTTTCTCGACGGCCTCGCGCCGCTGAAAGACCACATCCTGCTCGTATCCGGCCGCGCGAGCTTCGAGATCGTCCAGAAAGCCGCCGCCGCCGGAATCGCGATCGTCGCCGCGGTCTCCGCACCCTCCAGCCTCGCCGTGTCACTCGCGGCCGAACTGAACCAGACACTCATCGGCTTCCTCCGCCCGCCTCGATTCAACATCTACACGCACGCCCAGCGGGTCGTCCCCCGATGATCGCGCACTCCGCCACCACACTCGCCGTAGTCGCCGGTGGTCAGGGCCGCAGGATGGGCACCCCAAAACACCAGTTGACTGTGAACGGTGTGCCCATGCTGCGACACCTGGTTGAACGCCTGTCGTGGCCCGGCCCAACATTGCTCGTGCTCGCCGAGGATTCAACTGAACCCCCGGGCAGCGAGTACTTCCAGCGCATCACCCACGACCGCGGCCCCGGCGCCGGCCCGCTCCGCGGCATCGCGACCGCGATAGAAGACAGTTCCACAACGGCTCTGATTGCCATACCGGTGGATATGCCCGGCGTTGAGCGGCTCCAACTCGCGTGGCTGGTCGACGCGATCAATCAACATCACGCGCTCAACGGAATCCTGCTCTCCCGCGGACCCGAAATCATCGAGCCTTTCCCCGCGATCTTCCGCTCCGGCGCTGCCCCAAGCCTGCGAACACTCTTGGCCAGCGGCCGCCTCGCCCTGCGCGGGCTGGCCGAGCACCCTCAGTTTGCAGCGATCCCCGCACCAGAAAACTGGCCGGCCTCAACCTGGATCAACTTGAACGAACCCAAAGACCTGCCAGGCGGGATAACGATCAAATCCGCCAGAGGCTCGAGCCCCACGTAAGCCCGCCGCCGAACGCGACGAACATCACCAGGCTGCCCTCGTGAATGCGGCCGGTCTTGCGGAGTTCATCCAAGCACAGCGGCACGGAAGCCCCGACCGTGTTCCCCACGCGATCGATATTGATGTAGAGCTTCTCTTCCGGCAGTCCAAAGCGATCGCGAGCCGCGTGCAAAATCCGCTGGTTGGACTGATGGCACACGTACATGTCCACATCTGACGCCTTCAGCTTCACCTTGTCCAATGTTTCCTGGATCAGGTTGGGGAACGTTCCCACCGCGAACTTGAACACCGATGACCCGTTCATCTGCACGTGCCCGTACTTCGCCGGATCGCAGACGGCGTTGGGCGGGAAATCAAAGGGTGTGTGCGGGACGTAAATCTCTTTCCATCCCTCGCCATCCGCGTGCATCGACTGGGCCAGGATCCCTTTGGATGTATCGTCGGTTGCCCGCAAAATGGCCGCGCCCGCGGCATCACCAAAGATGATCGCTGTGGACCGTCCCGCATCGTTGTACTGCATCAGCGAAGAAAGCGTGTCCGCTCCAATCAGTGCCACGGTCCGGTACGCCCCGCCGCGGATCAACTCGTGCACGATGTTCATGCCGTACACAAAGCCGCAGCACGCCCCGTTCAGATCCATCGACCCCGCTTTGCCCGCCCCGACCATCTGAGACACCAGGCACGCCGAGGGTGGGCAATCCATCTCCCCGGTCATCGTCGCCAGCACGATCAGGTCCAGGTCCTTGGCGGTCAACCCGGCATCAGCCAGCGCAATCCGCAGGGCCGCCGCGGCCAAGTGCTTCACGGTCTGTCCGCCCTTGAGATCAGCGATGCGCCGTTCTCGGATACCAGTCCTCTGGACGATCCACTCGTCCGAGGTCTCCATCATCTTCTCAAGATCAGAGTTGGTCAGCTTCTTATCAGGCAGGAATGAGCCCGTGCCGGCGATGCGAACGCCGATCAGCGGGGGACGTGCGGGCATGGGGCCGACCAGGGTCATGCGGTCTCCGTCTCGGTTTCAGAAGCGTGCAGGCCGAGTCGCTCGACTTCAGCGATTCGGGCGATGATCGCCTCATTGACACCGGTCGTCACGAACTCCCGCATTTTGCGGATCGCAGCCTTGATGCTGCGTGGCTCCGAAGACCCGTGAGCGATGATCATTCCGCCATTGACCCCCAGCAGAGGGGCCCCGCCGTGCTCGTGATAGTCCGCCCGACGATAAATCTCTTTGACCACCGGCTCCAGCTTTAACGCCAGGTCCGGGTCGATCGAGAAGATCTGCTGGGCGATCCCCATGAACAGGGACCGGGCCAAGCCCTCAGCCATTTTCAAAATCGTGTTGCCGACAAACCCGTCGGTCACGACGACATCCGCGATGCCATCAAAGAAATCTCGCCCCTCGATGTATCCGATGTAGTTGATGCCCGGCGTCACCTTGAGCAGTTCTCGTGTCGCCTTGATCAGGTCCGTTCCCTTGCCCTCTTCGGCCCCGATGTTCATCTGCGCCACGCGAGGGTTTTTGATCTTCAGCACGTGCCGGGCATACTCATCCGCCATGATGCCGTATTGCCACAGGTGTGCCGGACGCGGCTCTGGATTCGCTCCCGCATCGATCAATATCACCGGGCCGTGAAACGCCGGCACGGTCACAGCGATCCCCGGACGGTGGACGCCCGGCAGCCGCTTCATATGCATGATGGCCGCGGACACGCACGCGCCGGTGTTCCCGGCCGACATCACCGCATCCGCACGATTGACAGCCTTGGCCGAACCCAAACGTGCCATCTTGACAATCGACGAGTCCGGCTTGGCCCGAACAGCCTTGGCGGCCGATTCGCTCATCTCAATGACTTGGCTGGCGTGCTCGACCACGATCCGCTTGTCGCGGATGCCCCGGTCGCTGAGCACGTCGGTAATGATGTCCCGCGGCCCCACCAGGACCATCTCATCCTCAGGGGCGAGAGTCGGCAGCGCCTCGATGCAGCCTTTCAGAACCGCGTCGGGCGCGTGGTCGCCGCCCATGACGTCGATTGCCAAGCGCATCGTTTTCCCTCTCAAGGGGCGGAGACCGGGGAACAGCGGGGATTAATCTCGAGCGACGCCGATTCCCAGCTTCGGAACAGTGATGCGCAGACCCGGGCGAACATACCCGGAGTCCTTGCACACGCGGTGGTGCATCTTGGGCATGCCCGACAACGGGTCAACTGTCGCCTTAATCGGCTTCATGGCGTGGTGCGACCGACGGCGGCGGGTGCGTCCGGGGCTCTGGCGTTGTGCGGGAAGCATGTGATTCCTTCTAAAACTGCCGTCAGGCTAAGGCTCAAGTCTCTCAGGAACCCTCAGCCGCGACAAGGCGACGAACGCTCCGGAGAGGCCAAGGTTAGTCCCCGCTTCGAAGAGTGTCAACGGTTAGCCCACCTTGTGGAAGGACAATGGTAGGGTTCAGATCCGCCCCCGCGCTGGACCATTTGCCCCACCCGCGTACACTTGCCCGCTATTCGCCTCGCTAGCTCAATTGGTAGAGCATCTGACTCTTAATCAGAGGGTTTCAGGTTCGAGTCCTGAGCGGGGCATTTCGGGGGTTATTGGAATCGCCGTTTGCGGTTAACGTTTCTCTGGCCGCGGCTGTTCTTCTTCCCATCCCCCACCCAAAGACTTGTAGATGGTAACCAGCCCTTGCACGATCAGGCGGTCGCTTTGTGCAAGTGAGTCTTCGGAATTGAACAGGCTCTGCTGCGCGGCCAAGACGTTCAAGAAATCCGTGGCACCCTCCGTATATCTCTGCGTCGAAAGCTCCACGGCCAACTTGCTCGCCGCCGCGCCCTCCACCAGCGCCGCGTGCCGTTCCTGTTCTTTCTGATACGCAATCAGCGAGGACTCCACTTCCTTAAGCGCCGTGAGCACGGTCTGCTGATACGTGAACATCGCCTGATCCGCCGCGGCCTCTTGCGCTCGGATTCCCCCGCTGATCGCCCCGCCGTCCAGGGGCGTCCACGATGCCGACGGCCCAATCGACCACGAGTGGTTGCTCATGTTGAACAGCTTGTCTAGCTCATCCGCCGACAATCCAAACGAGGCCCCCAGTGTGAACCGCGGAAACCGGTTCGCCATCGCCACACCAATGCTCGCCGTCGCCGAGTGCAGATCCGCCTCCGCCTGCCTGATATCCGGCCGACGCAACAGCAGGTCCGAAGGCAGCCCGATCGGCACCTCCGGCGGCACACCGGGCAGCGCCGCCTCGCCCGACAACTCCGCCAACAGCTCCGACGGCTGCCGAGACAACAGCAACGCCAACGAATACACCGATTGCCGAACCGAAGACTCCAGCGACGGAATTCGCGACCGCGTGCTCGCGGCCTGCGAATCCGCATTCGCCACATCCAGCCGTCCCACAAACCCAGCCTCAAACCGCTGGTGCACGATCGACGCCGTCTCAAGCTGCGCCGTCAAGTTGCGCCGCGCCACCGAAAGCTGATGCTGCCCGCCGCGCAGATCCGCATATGCCAGCGCCACCTCCGATGCGAGCGACACCAGCACCGCCCGCCGCGCCTCCACCGAAGACTGCACATCCGCATCCGCGGCCTCTATCCCCCGCCGTACACCCCCGAACATGTCGATCTCCCACGACGCATCCAGCCCCGCCTGAAACAGGTTCGAGGTCCGCCCCGGCGAGTGCGACCGCGATGCCCCCAGCGATGCCCCCAGCGTCGGATACTGGCCCGACGCCGCGATATCCCGCACCGCCCGGGCCTGTCGAACCCGCGCCCCAGCCTTCGCAACATCAAGATTCGCGGCCAGCGCTCGCTCGATCAACGAAGTCAGCTTCGCATCTCCCAGTACATCCCACCACTTGGAAATATCCGCGGTCCGGGGCACCGGTGTGCTCGCCGCGGCCGCCGCTATCGCCGGGTCCGTCGGCTTCTCCGCCTCAATCCACTTCTCCGGCGTCGCCGCCGTCGGACGCGTGTAGTCCGGCCCGACCGAGCAGCCGCCGGCAACCGCCGTGCAGGCCGCCAACCCAGCGATTCGCCGAATCCTGTTCAAGAGAATCTCCAGTTACTCGTACCGAAGCGCCTCAATCGGGTCCATCCGCGAGGCCTTCCACGCGGGGTAAAAGCCGAACACGATGCCGACAATCGCAGACACCGCGATCGAAGCGATGATCGCCGCGACCGACGGCTCCACCGGCCACTTCAAAAACCGCTGCACCATCATCGAGCTGCCTCTTCCCAGCGCCAGCCCCAGCACTCCTCCGATAATGCACAGCAACACCGCCTCAGCCAGGAACTGCGTCAAGATGTCCTTCCCCCTCGCCCCAACCGCCATCCGCAGCCCGATCTCCTTGGTCCGCTCCGTCACCGACACCAGCATGATGTTCATAATTCCAACGCCGCCGACCACCAGCGATATGAGAGCGACAAACAGCAGCAAATTGGTCATCAGCGTCGTCGTCGAGGCCAACGCGTTGGCGCTCTCCGTCATGTCGCGGATGTTGAAGTCTTCCGGCTCTCCGGCCCGAATCCGGTGCCGTTCCCGCAGCAACGCCTTGATCTGCGCCGTCGCCGTCGCGATGTCCGAGTGCGACTTGGCCGCAATCTGAATCTGATCGACATTCGCAAACCGCGTAATCGGCGTTTGCCCTGCCTGCGTCGACGCCGGCGGATACACCGCCGCGGCCCCCGGAAACACCGATCCCGACCCCGCTGTCGACTTCGCCGCCGTATCGGAAGATGATGAAGCCTGAGACGATGATGAGGTCACCCGATACTTCACCGTCGTCCACGGCGCGATCACGATGTCATCCTGATCCATCCCAAAGGTGTTCGCCCCCTTGGCCGACAACACGCCGATCACCTTCAGCGACACATTCCGAATCCGCACTTCTTTGCCGATCGGCGAAGCCCCCTGAAAAACCTCGCGAACGATCGTTTTGCCGATCAGGCACACCCGAGCGCTGTTCCGCACCTCCGGCTCGCCAAAGGTCTCACCCTCCGCAAGGTCCGTCCACTCACGCACAACCAGGTAATCCTGCGTCGTGCCATAAATGAACTGCGGCACCCAGTTGCGGTCCTGGTAGACGATCTGGCTCCGCGCCCGCACCACGGGCGCCGCCCCCGCTACCGCATCGCAGTCACGCAGGATTGCCTCGCAGTCCTCGGCGGTGAGCGTCATCGTGCTCCCCGCCCCCATGCTGATCCCGCCGCTGGCCGCCGTTCCTGGAAAGAGCATGAGGTTGTTCGCCCCCATGCTTGCGATCGTCTTGGAAATCGCCCCCGATGAGCCGTTTCCGATTTCCATCATCGCAATCACCGCCGCGATCCCGATCACGATGCCCAGAATGGTCAACGCCGACCGCGTGATGTTCCGCCGCAGTGCAAGCACCGCCATCATCACCGTCTTCTTAGGTGTCACGGCGTTCCCTCCTTGGCCGAGGGAGAAAACTCCCCATCCTCGATCAACCCATCGCGAATCCTGATCGTCCGCGTCGCGTGGCTCGCCACTTCCGCATCATGCGTGACCAGCACCAGCGTAATGCCCTCGCTCCGATTGAGCTCCGCGAACATCTCCAGCACTTCCTTGCTCGTCTTGGAGTCCAGGTTGCCCGTCGGCTCATCGGCAAACAGCAGTGGGGGGTGGTTAATCAGCGACCGCGCGATCGCCACGCGCTGCTGTTGCCCCCCCGAGAGCTGCGTCGGCAGATGGTCCATGCGGTCCTTCAGCCCGACTTTCTCCAACATTTCTTTGGCCCGCTTCTTGGCCTCTCGATCGCTGATCGGCGGGTTCGCATACGACAGCGGCATCATCACCTGCTCAAGCGCTGTCGTCCGCGGCAGCAGATTAAAGCTCTGAAACACAAACCCGATCTTGCGGCTCCGCACCACCGCCAGTTGATCCGACGAGAGCTTGGACACATCCTCACCGCCGAGCACATAACTGCCCGAAGTCGGCTTGTCCAAACACCCCAGCACGTTCATCAGCGTTGTCTTGCCTGATCCCGAAGCCCCCATCAGCGCCACCATCTCGCCGCTCTGGATCGTCAGAGACACGCCGCGCAGTACGTGCAGGTCCACCTCGCCAAGGTGGTATGTCCGCCGAATGTCGTGAAGTTCAATGAATGCCATGGGCTTTCCGTAAACCAGATATCAACGTCCCGGCCGTCCCCCGCCTCCTCCGCCGCCCCCCCGCATCATCGGCGGTGCAAACGGGTTGGTCGCTCCCGTCGCCGCCGCAGACGCCGTGCTCCCTGTAGCCTGATCGCCCACGACAATCTCCATTCCCTCGGACAACCCATCGCCCGAAACTTCCGTCATCGTGCCGTCACTCAGCCCAGCCTTGACCTGAATCGCCTGGGGCACGCCGTTCTGGAGCGCGTAAATGGTGCCGGGCCGACTCGCCCCGGCTTCACCACCCCCGCGACGCCCGCCGCCTCCGCCACCCGCGCCGCCACGTCCCCCTCCGCCACCCCCGCCATCCGCGCCACGAGCCGGCGCTTCCGCCGCCGCCGGGGCCGCGCTCGCCTCAGTCCGTGGAGTCCAGCGAAGCGCCGCGTTGGGAACCCCCAGCACTCCTTCCTTCTTGGCAACTTCAAACTTCACGTTCGCCGTCAGGTACGGCAGCAGCTTCAAGTCCGGATTTTCCGTCGAGATCTCAACCGTGTACGTCACCACGTTCTGCGTCATCGACGCGTTCAGCCGCACCTTGCGGACCTCGCCCCGGAAGTTCCTTCCAGGGAACGCATCCACCGAGAACCGCACGCTCTGACCAGGGGTCACACTCCCGACATCTGCCTCATTGACCTGCACCAGCACCAGCATCTTCTTCAGGTCCTTGGCGATCAGGAACAGGCTCGGCGCGTTCAGACTCGCGACCACCGTTTGCCCAATGTCCACGCGCTTATCGATAATCACGCCGCTCACCGGTGACTTGATGACGCAGAACGCCAGGTTCCGCGTCGCCCGTTGCAAACTCGCCTCAGACTGGGCCACCGACGCCTGAGCCTGCGTGATCGATGCCTCCGATACCGCCACGCTCGCCACCGCCTGCTCAAACGCAGACTGCGAAGCGTCATACTCCGCCTTCGAGAGCGCCGCCGTGTTCCCCAGCCGCTGCGCCCGCTCCCAGTCCCGTCGAGCTTGCTCCAGCCGCGCTTTGGCCAACTCCCGGTTCGCGATCGAAATCCCCACCTGCGCCTTGGCCTGATTCAACTGCGCCTGCGATGACGCCAGGTCCGCGGCAAACACCGCCTCATCGATCTTCGCCAGCACCGCCCCTTCCTGAACCGCAGAGCGGTAGTCCAGGGGCTTGCCATCTACATCCACACCGAACTCGGCAATCTGCCCGTTCACCTGCGCGCCCACATCAATCACATCCTCAGGAACCACCGTTCCAGTCGCCGTAATCGTGATCGCAATGTCGGTCTTTTTGATCGGAGTTGTGCGATAGCCAGACTGCGCCGATGTCCGCGACGCATACAGGCGATACCCGCCGTACCCCAGCACCCCCAAAACCACCACCATCCCGATCCAGACCCCGATTCGTTTCATTCCCGGCTCCGTTACCTGTTTCCACAAGCGAAACGCTTCTGGCGATCCTCTATTCCACGTTCGCTCCGCCGCCTCACGGTTTGAGGATAAGACCCGCGGGTACCCCCTCAGCCAACCCGCAACGACCGCAGTACCTGTTCGTGCATCAGGCCGTTGCTGGCCACTCCATTCCCCGAATATGACGTTTCAACCCCTGACCAGTCCGTAAACAACCCGCCCGCTTCTTTCATGATCGGGATCGTGGCCGCCACATCCCACGGATGCACCGCCGGCTCCACCACAGCATCAATCCGTCCGGTTGCTACCAGCACGTGCGCGTAGCAATCGCTCCATCCCCGAAGCGATCGGCATGCGCGGCACAACGAATGAAACTCCGCCTCGCGGTCGGCCTTTGTGAAGTAGTCAAACGACGTAATACACACCATACCGTCCCGCAGGGCTCCCACACCCGACACTCGCGCCGGACGCTTCTGGCCTCCTCTGACGTGCCACGCCCCGTGCCCGATCGCGCCAAAGACCATCTCATCCAGAACCGGCATAAAGATCACCCCACCCACTGAACGGCCTTCCTGCTCGATACCGATCAGGGTGCCATACAGCGGCACCCCATGTACAAACGATGCCGTGCCGTCGATCGGATCCACGATCCACCGGAATCCAGTGCTGCCCGTCCGTTCGCCGAACTCTTCACCCAAAAAACCGTCTCCAGAGAACCAGGAGGCCACTTCCTTGCTGATCAACTGCTCCGCTTCACGATCCGCCGTGGTCACCACCGAGCCATCTCGCTTCTGATCTACTACATACGACTGATCGCGAAAGTAGCGCAGGGTAATCGCCCCAGCCGTTCGTCCCAGTTCAACGGCCGCGGCCAGCCTGCTTCCAAGTCCTTGGCTATCCCGAAGTACATCCATGCCAAATCCTAACAGGACCGAAATGGATTTGAAGTCGCAATTGACAGGGTTCTCCTGTATGCTGGTCCCCCTCAACTGAGGCGGGAGAGAGTTCCTGCACACACGCGGACCGTTACGAACCGAATCTCTCGGTGTTTTTCTGGCACGAGTACGAGGAGTTTGGAGCATGAAGAATTCCGGCAACAAAGGCTTTAAATTCGCATCCGTCGCGGCGCTCATGCTGTGCGTAGGCCACGCAGCCTCGCTCGGGGCAACGCCGACAGACAAGTCCTTCACCTATCAAGGCCAACTCAAGAAAGCCGGCGCGCCGATCAACGGCACCGCGGACTTCATCTTCACGCTCTGGGATGCTTCCGGCGGCGGCACTCAGATCGGCAGCACGCTCAACCTGCTCAACTCCAATCTCACCCAGGGCCTGCTCACGGTTGACCTCGACTTCGGCGTCAACACGTTTAACGGTGACGGCCGCTGGATCCAGGTCCAGGTGCGAAACCCCGCCGGCGCAGGCTCGTACACAACGCTGAACCCGCGTCAGCCGATTCTCCCGACGCCGTACGCCCTGTATTCGCTGAACCCAGGGCCCTCGGGCGCGACGGGTGCACAGGGTCCCACCGGTGTCGCAGGCGCAACCGGTCCCACAGGCGCGCAGGGCGTCACCGGTTCTACGGGCGCGCAGGGCCCGACAGGACTTCAAGGCTCGACTGGTGCGACCGGATCGCAGGGCATCACAGGCCCGACCGGTGCGCAGGGCATCCAGGGCGTAACGGGCGACACAGGTGCCACCGGCGCACAAGGCATCCAAGGAATCCAGGGTGTCACCGGCAATACCGGACCCACCGGCGCGCAGGGTATCCAGGGCGTCACCGGCAGCACCGGCGCTCAAGGAGTGACCGGTCCTACGGGCTCTCAAGGCATTCAGGGTGTCACGGGCGACACCGGCGCAACGGGCGCTACGGGCAGCACCGGCGCAACCGGGACAACGGGCGCAACGGGTTCGACCGGCGCGACGGGCGCTCAAGGAATTCAGGGCATCCAAGGCGTCACTGGCAACACCGGAGCCCAAGGCATTCAGGGAGTGACCGGTCCCACCGGGTCCCAAGGCATCCAAGGTATCCAGGGCATTCAGGGCCCCACGGGCAACACCGGATCCCAAGGCATCCAGGGTGTGACTGGCGACACGGGCGCAACGGGATCAACCGGCAGCACCGGCGCAACAGGTTCGACGGGATCGACCGGCGACACCGGCGCAACAGGTTCAACCGGCCCCACCGGCGCACAAGGCATCCAGGGAATCCAAGGCGTCACCGGCAACACCGGCGCGCAGGGCATTCAAGGCATTCAAGGCGTAACCGGACCCACAGGTTCACAGGGCATCCAAGGCATTCAGGGAATCCAGGGCATCCAAGGCGTCACCGGCAACACCGGCGCTCAAGGCATCCAGGGCCCCACCGGCAACGACGGCCCCACCGGCCTCCAGGGCAACACGGGCCCCACCGGCGCCAGCGCCGCCCGCTACATCGTGGCCGCGACACTCACCGACGGCGCCACCCACACCAGCATCCAGCAGGCCATCAACGATGCCGTCACCGACGGCTTCAGCCCCTCTTCTCCCACCGTCATCCTCGTCCGCCCCGGCACCTACACCGAAAATCTCACTCTCGCCGGCGGGGTCAACCTGCAAAGCACCGTCGCGGGCAAGAGCTTCGCCACCGCACTCAACGGCACGGTCACCTTCAGCTCCGGCGGCATCGTCGCGATCAACGGCATCGACATCAACGCCTCCTCCGACGCCATCACCTTCTCCGGCTCTTCCTTCCAGCAGCTCTATCTGGCCGACAACGTCGCCTACGCCTCGGGCACCGGCCGCGCACTGGTCATGAGCAACACCAGCCCCGGCTCGGGCGTCACGATCGACAACGTCAACTTCCGCTCCGTCGGCGGCGGCACCGGAACCCCCGTCGTTGCGACCAGCGGCGTCCTCCAAGGCCGTTCCGGCACCTTCTGGCCCACCAGCCCCATCACCCCCGCGATCGACCTCTCCGGCAACGCCGTCTCCTACCTCACATCCGCCGACGTCTTCGGCCAAGTCGCCCTCGCCGGCACTTCGACCTTCTCCATCGGAAACAGCCAGATCCGCTCCGGCAACCAGCCCGGCGTGCTCGACAACACCAGCGGCGACATCCTGCTGGCCGACACCGGCTTCAACACGATCACCGGCGGCAACGTCGCGACCAGCAACGGCCTGGGCAACATCTACTACACGCAGCTCACCTACACCCTCCCGGGCCAGAGCATGCCCGCCGGCGCGATCCTGCTCCCCGGCTCCGGCCCCGTCGGCCCGACAGGCGCCACCGGCGCCACAGGCGCTTCGGGCACCAACGGCACCAATGGCAACACCGGACCCACGGGCGCGAATGGCGACACCGGACCGACCGGCGCTCCTGGCACCAACGGCAACACCGGCCCCACCGGAGCTCCGGGCAGCAACGGCGCTCCAGGTGCCACCGGCAACGACGGCCCGACCGGTCCCACCGGCAATACAGGCAACACCGGCCCCACGGGCGCAACGGGCATCAACTTCTCCCGCTACATCGTCTCCCCCACGCTCACCGACGGCGCCACCCACACCAGCATCCAGGCCGCGATCACCGCGGCCGTCGGCGACGGCTTCGGCCCCGGCGCACTCCCCGACACCACCATCCTCGTCCGCCCCGGCACTTACACCGAAGATGTCGCGCTCGTCGATGGCGTCCACCTGGTCTCCACCTCCCCCGCCCGCAACTTCTTCACCGCCATCAGCGGCCACGTCACCTTCGCCTCCGGCGTCACCTCGATCCGCGGCATCGACATGACCTCCGCCAGCGGCAACACGCTGACGGTCGCCGGCAACGTCTTCGCCCAGCTCACTGTCACCGATTCCAACGTCTACGCCAACGGCGCAGGCGTCGCTCTCTACGTTGACGTCCCCCGCCCCGGCTCCGCCGGCGTGGTCTTCGACAACGCCAACTTCCGCAAGCTCACCAGCGGCAGCGAAGCAGCCCGCATCCTCTCCGGCACCGTCCAGGGCTACGACGGCACCTTCGATCCCAACTCTCAATCGCAAACAGCGATCACCCTGGGCAACACCACCCTCGGCGGCCCCAACGATTACGGCCGCCTCTGGATCAAGGGCACCGACGTCTTCGGCGTCATCAACGCCACGCAAACCGGCGTCCCCGCCAGCGCCCCAGTCCTCGATCTCCGCTACAGCCAAATCCGCTTCAACGGCGCCCCCAGCAACTTCGGCATCATCGACGCCACCGGCGGCACCCTGCTCCTGGTCCAGTCGCACATGACCGGCAACTCCGCGCTCGCAGGCGACATCGCCTCCACCGACGGAGTCGGTCCCTTCCAGTACAGCCTCCTCACGTACAACAACTCCGGCCAGACCATGCCCGTCGGCTCCACGCTCCTCCCCGGCTCCGGCCCCGTCGGACCCACAGGCGCGGCCGGAGCCACCGGCCCCACCGGGGCCAACGGCCTCGCAGGCGCCACAGGCCCCTCCGGTGCCGACGGAGCCACCGGCCCCACGGGTGCCACAGGCCTCGCCGGCGCCAACGGCAATACAGGTCCCACCGGCATCGCCGGCCCCACAGGTGCCAACGGCGCCACCGGCGCTTCCCCCTGGGGCCTGAACGTCAACGACACGTTCTACACCGCGGGCAAGGTCCTGGTCGGAACCAGCACCCCCGTCGCCGGCGAAACCATGACCCTCGTGGGCACCACGATCACCGGTCTTGACGCCCAAACGTCCAACAACTCCAACGGCGCGGCCGGCCTGGTCGGCATCAACACCAGCACCGTCAACCCCACCGTCGCCAGCACCTTCCTGGTCGGTACCCTCGGTGTGTCCAGCTCCAACACCGGGGCCAACGGCATCACCGTGGGCGTCCTGGGTCAGGGCCGTTCGCGCGGCGTCGAGGGTGACTCGCTCACCACCACCGGCATCGGCGTCATCGGCTTCGGCGGCACCGCGGCCGCCGGCGTCGGCGTCCAGGGTCAGAACGGCGGCTCCGGTGTCGGCGTCTTTGGCGCGAGCACCAGCGGCCAGGGTGTCCAGGGCAGCGGCCTCACGGTCGGTGTCTTCGGCCTCAGCACCAGCGGCGCCGGCATCCAGGGCCAAACCTCTTCCAGCACCTCTGGTCAGGCCGCCTCGGTTGGAATCCATACCAACACGACCGCCTCCACCGGCACGCTCATCGGCATGTCCGGCTCCACCAGCAACGTGCTCGCCGGTGTCACCACCCTGGGCGTCCGTGGTACCAGCAGCTCCGACAACGCCGCGGCCGGTTCCGCGGGTGTCTTGGGCCGCCAAACCTCTCTGATCAACACCAACTCCGTCGGCGTCCTGGCCACCAACGCCGCCCCCGGCGGCATCGCCCTCCAGGCCAACGCCTCGGCCGGCAACGGCACCGCCATCCAAACCACCGGCGGTGTCAAGATGACCGGCACCGGCGCGGTCCTCACCTTCGCCGACAACACGACGCAAGCCACCGCCCAGCTCGTGGGCCCCACGGGCGCCGCAGGCCCATCAGGCGCCGCTGGCCCAACGGGTGCCGCCGGCCCGACCGGCGCGCCAGGCGCTGCAGGACCCGCCGGCCCCACAGGTGCCAACGGTCTCCCCGGAGCCAACGGCAATACAGGTCCCTCCGGCGCTGACGGAAGCACCGGACCCACCGGTCTCCCCGGCACCAACGGCAACACCGGCCCCACCGGAGCCGACGGCATCAACGCCGCCGACTACGTCGTCAAGCCCGGCGGCACAGCCCCGTACTACTCCAGCATCCAGGCCGCCATCAACGCCGCGGTCACCGCGGGCGCGACGGCCACCAACCCCAAGAGCGTCATCGTCTTCCCCGGCAACTACACCGAAAACGTCTCGGCCGCTCAGGGTGTCCATGTCGTCTCCGTCCAGACCGAGAGCGGCTTTGCCGCCAACCTCAACGGCACGCTGACGGTCAACATGCCCGTCAACGGCGTCGGTGAAGATGCCAACCTGACAAGCTGGACGGGTGTGAACATCAACGCCCTCGCCAGCGACCACGCCATCACATTCGGCGGTGTCGAGGGCCAGAAGCTCTTCCTCTACAACGTCCGCCTGACCGCCCCCGGCGCTTCGGCCGTGTGGATGGGCAACACGGGCCAGTGGTCAACACGTCGATCGGAGATCACCGGCCGGAACATCGTCGCCAGCAGCGGCGCGGGCAGCGCCGTGCTGGAGGTCTACAACGGCATCGTCAACGGCACCAACTGGTCCAACTCGGCTTCCTCGGTGGGTGGCACTTCGATCTACATCTCCACCGGCACCGGCGGCAACCCCAACCGCGTCAACATCGCCACCGGCGAGCAGGTCGGTACCGTTGAAATCTTTGGCGATGCCAACTTCTCACTGTCGAACGGCTCGATTGCCTCCGGCGGCAACCCCGCCATCCAGGCCCGCGGCTCCGGAGCTGTACTGGTGGCCGACACGGGATTCAACTCCACCGCGTTCCCGACCGTGGCGTTCGATGACGGATCCGGTCCTCTCTACTACTCACAGCTCACCTACGCCATCCCGGGCCAGACCATGCCCGCCACCGCCACCCTCCTGCCCGGCTCCGGCCCGGTCGGACCCACGGGCCCGACGGGTCTTGCGGGAACCAACGGAACCAACGGCAACACGGGCCCGACCGGCCTCGCCGGCACCAACGGTGTCACAGGCCCCACAGGCATCGACGGCCCCACAGGCCCCACCGGCCTCGCGGGCACCAACGGCGTCACCGGCCCCACCGGCGCTTCCCCCTTCACACTCGTTGGCCCCGACGCGACCTTCCCCAACAAGGTTGCCCTCGGCGGCGCACCGGTCGCCTCGGTCAAGACCCTCAACGTCCTGGGCGGCATCCACGCCGACGCGATCGCCATCGATGGAGGCATCGACTCGGGCAGCGGCGTCGCGATTAACAACGACGGCATCACCATGGGCACCGGCTCATCCCTGTCCTTCTCCGACGGCTCGGTCACCTCGCTCTCCGCCCTCATCGGCGCGACCGGTCCCGCGGGCTCTCCCGGCATCACGGGTCCGACCGGCGCGGCCTCCTCCGTGCCCGGTCCGACTGGCCCGACAGGAGCCGCGGGCAACGACGGCACGAACGGAACCAATGGCGCAAGCGGTGCTACGGGCCCGACCGGCCCGATTGGCAACACGGGTGCCGCAGGCCCGACGGGATTCGTGACGTTGCCCTTTGCGGGGAGCGCCAGCCAATCCAGCGGGGCTACGCTGAGCGTGACTAACTCCGCCACAACGACCGCCAGTTACGGCGTCCGAGGCACAACATCGAGCACAACGGCGGACGCGGCCGGCATCTTCGGCACAGCTCCGGCGGCGGGCTTTGCAAACGTCTCGGGTGTCTTTGGTGATGTTCCCGCCGGCTCTGGTGCCGGCGTAAGGGGCCGCGCCGCGGACAACATCGGCGTGTACGGCCAGTCGGGAACATGGCGAGGGCTCGTCGGCGAGGTCACCGGCGCCGGAATCAGCGGCGTATTCGGCACGACCAATGCTTCCGGACTCTACGGTGTTCAGGGCGTGCTTTCGAACTCCGCAATCAGCACCGCAGGCGTGCGGGCCGAGCACACATTCAATGCTCTTGGCGGTTGCTCATTGTGGGTTGTGGGCGGAGGCGGATCGTTCAACTATTACGGCCGGATCGGTTTCGGCGACGGGCCATCCGGTGCTTCACCGCGCGTGGCCATCGAGGAAGATGTTGACGACAACATGAGGATGTGGTCGCTTGGCCGGATCAATATGGTCGTCGGCGCCACGGGCGGCCTCACCGTCGGGACTACCACAACTCCGTTCACAGCAGGGTCCGGCAACTTCATCCGTGTAAGCAGTTCCAGCGGGGCGTTCGTTACGGGCACGACCTGGACCAACGCATCGGATCGCAACCTGAAAGAGAACTTCAAGACTCTCGACACACAGGAAGTCCTCGATCGTCTGATCTCGACGCCCGTCACGCAGTGGAACTACATCTCTGAAGGCGCACCGATTCAGCACATGGGTCCGATGGCCCAAGACTTCTTCGGCCACTTCGGCCTGGGCTACGACGACAAGAGCATCAGCACCCTTGACGCGGCGGGCGTCGCGTTTGCTGCGATTCAGGGCCTGGCCGCGCGTGTCGACGAAAATCTCGGTGTCGCAATGCGGATCGATGATCCCACGGACCCGGAGCACAGGATTCTGACGCACGCGGCCGTGGGCAGCCCGGAGCTCAAGAGCATCTACGACGGCGTGGTGACGCTCGACCATCGCGGCCGCGCGGTCGTTTCGCTTCCCGAATACGTCGGGGCTATCAACAAGGAGTTCCGCTACCAACTGACAACGATCGGGGGCTTCGCTCCGGTGTACGTCGCGCGAGAGGTCGAGAACAACACCTTCATCATCGCCGGCGGCATGGGCGGCATGAAGGTTTCCTGGCAGGTCACCGGTATCCGGATGGACCCTCAGGCTCGCACCAATCCGTTGGTTGCTTCGAAGGGCAAGACGACGGGTCAGATGGGGCGCTATATCCATCCGATCGCGTACGGTCTGTCCGCGGATCGCTCGGTGCGGTTCATCGACAACGACCCGCGCAGCGCTGAAAAGTCCCTGGAAATTCAACGCTATCGCGACGAGAAGGCGGCACGCGAGCAAGAGATCAAGGGCCGCGACATTTCCCCCAAAACCCCCGTCATTGATCCCAGCCCAGCGGCGGTGCGGCCCCTGAACGACGGTCAAATGGTCCGCAAGTAAGACTTCAGTCTGCCCGGCCCTGCGGGTCGCTCTTGAACGAAACACCCCCAACGGAAGAGGCCCTCGCCTTTTCCGTTTCTCTTTGGGGATCAAGGGGCTCATGGTTTAGGCCCAGACTTTGAGCCCCTTGAAGCCCCAACGCGGCGACGCTTCGGGAACGCCGGTGAGAAGGTGCACGGCTCACGCGGAAAGGGTGGCCCCCCCAGTTGCAAGGGGAGCTGACGGTCACGACCATCATGAAATAGCGGATCCAACCCCAAAACCAAGGGGATCGTGCCCCTCCCCCAGACCGTGCGCCCCTTGACCCCCA
>JBGAND010000052.1:0-25750 GCA_044222485.1 Phycisphaerales bacterium
CGGCCGTAGGTGGGGCGGGGGGAGTAGGCGGCGTGTTGCGTGAGATCGGGGTTGGCAACACCACTGGCAGACGAGTTGCCGGTGCCAACCTTCGTATCGCCCATTTTGTCGATTTCGTGGATGTAGTCGAGGGCGTCGGATTCCATTTTGTCGGTGAGGGCTTCGACGAAGTAGGAGCCGCCGAGGGGATCGACGGTGCGGGTGACGCCGGTTTCGTAGGCGAGGATTTGCTGGGTTCGGAGGGCGACGGTGACGGCTTGCTCGGTGGGCAGGCCGAGGGTTTCGTCCATGGAGTCGGTGTGGAGGGACTGGCAGCCGCCGAGGGCGGCGGCCATGGCCTGGTAGGCGACGCGGACGATGTTGTTCAGCGGCTGCTGCTCGGTGAGGGAGCAGCCGGCGGTCTGGACGTGGGTTTTCATGAACCAGGAGCGGTCGGACTTGGCGCCGTAGCGGTCCTTCATCATGCGGGCCCAGATGCGGCGGGCAGCGCGGAGCTTGCAGATTTCTTCGAAGAACTCGTTGTGGGAGTTGAAGAAGAAGCTGAGGCGTGGGGCGAAGGAGTCGATATCGAGGCCGCGCTCGAGGCAGGCTTCGACGTATTCCATGCCGTCGCGGAGTGTGAAGGCGAGTTCCTGGATGGCGTTGGAGCCGGCTTCGCGGATGTGGTAGCCGGAGATGGAGACACTGTTCCACTTGGGGACGAACTTGGACTGGAACTCGATGGTGTCTACGACGAGTTTGACGGAGGCCTCGGGCGGGTAGATGAACTCGTTTTGCGAGTGGAACTCTTTCAAGATGTCGTTTTGGAGTGTGCCGCCGAGGTCGTTCCAGGAGATGTTGCGCTGGAGGGCATGGGCGAGGTACATGGCCCAGATGACGGCCGCGGGGCCGTTGATCGTTTGGGAGACGGTGACGGAGCCGATGGGGATGTCGGCGTAGAGGCGGTGCATGTCTTCGATGGTGTCGATGGCGACGCCGCACTTGCCGACTTCGCCGGTGGAGAGCTCATCGTCGGAGTCGCGGCCCATGAGGGTGGGCAGGTCGAAGGCGGTGGAGAGGCCGGTGTTGGCGGCCGTCGAAGATTTTGCCTGAGCGAGGAGGTACTTGAATCTCTTATTAGTGTCATCCGCGCTGCCGAAGCCGGCGAACTGGCGCATGGTCCAGAGGCGGGAGCGGTAGCCGTTGGGGAAAAGGCCGCGGGTGTAGGGGAACTGGCCGGGGGGCGGGATTTCGGTGGGTTGGTTTTGGAGGGACTCGGTTGGGGTTTCCGGGCCGTAGGTGGGATTCAGGACCAGGCCGGAGATGGTGACGGCGTGGGGGTCGATCTTGTGGGGTTTGGAGGGGGAGGCGGAGGTGGGCTTGGGGGTGGTGGTCATGGGGAGAGTCTAAGTGATGTTGGGGCGGCTGGGAATGGAGAAAACGGGGTGCCGTTGTGCAAAAAGGGGGAATGCGGCGGGGTTGGCTTGGGGGCGATAAGATTTGGCAGCGGGAGAAACTTTGGCCGCCGCGTGGCGGTGGCTTGATGAGATCAGGGGGCTTTTAGGAGATGTCCATGTTGAAACAAGCGTGTGCGATGGCTGCCGTATTGATGATGGCGGCCGGTGGGGTCATGGGTCAGGACAAGGCGACGGAAGTCGTCAAACCGAAGGTCGTTGCGGGCAAGCAGCCGGAGAAGTCGGCGATGCCGACGCTGATGGTGGGCGATAAGGCCCCGGCGCTGGCGGTTTCCAAGTGGGTCAAGGGGGAGCCGGTCACGGGCTTTGAGAAGGGCAAGACGTACGTGGTCGAGTTCTGGGCGACCTGGTGCGGGCCGTGCAAGATGAGCATCCCGCACTTGACGGAGCTGCAGAAAGAGCACAAGGACGTCAAGTTCATCGGCGTCTCGGTTTGGGAGAACGACCAGAGCAAGGTCGAGCCGTTTGTGAAGGAAGAGATGGGCGACAAGATGGATTACACCGTCGCCATGGATGACGTGAAGGCCGCGGGCGAGGGCCGGGCGGCGCAGCGCGAAGCATCCATGGGCGGCAAGATGTCTGAGTCGTGGATGAAGGCGTCCGGATCCGACGGCATCCCGACGGCGTTCGTTGTGAACGGCGAGGGCAAGATCGCGTGGATCGGGCATCCGATGGTCGGCCTGGATGAGGCCGTGAACAACGCGGTCAGCGGCAAGCAGGATCTGGCGAAGGATGCGGCGGAGTATCGCGCGGGCAAGGAGGCGGAGGCGAAGGCCAAGGCCCCGATGAAGCGGTTCCAGACGGCGATGCAGAACGGGGAGCACGAGGAAGCGCTCAAGGCTCTGGATGAGATCATTGCGGTCAACCCGAAAATGGCCAAGCAGATGATGGGGACCAAGTACATCATCCTGCTCAACGAGATCAAGAACTACGACAAGGCTTATGCCTACGGCAACGAGATCGTGGATGGCGCGGCGAAGGATGATTCGCAGACGCTGAACACGGTGGCGTGGTACATCGTCGATCCGGACAACAAGCCCGAGAAGCAGGACCTGAAGCTGGCCGAGAAGGCCGCGCTTCGGGCCGCGGAGCTTGAGAAGGGCAAGGCCCAGGAGTGGATGATCCTGGACACGGTGGGCGCGGTGTACTTCTGCAAGGGCGACCTGGCCAAGGCGATCGAGTGGCAGGAGAAGGCCGTGAAGATTACGCCGGAAGGCCCGCAGGCCGATGAGATCAAGGATCGGCTGGAGAAGTACAAGAAGGCCGCCAAGCAGGGCGGTAGCTGATACTCGCTGATTGAGTGAAGAGATTTGATCCGCCGCCCCGGAAAGCCGGGGCGGCGGTGTTTTTGGATACGCTATGGGCATGGACATGGACAGAGCGTTTGCGGCGCTGGGGATTTCGCTGGGGCTGGGGCTGCTGGTGGGGATCCAGCGCCAGCGGTCGGGATCGCGATTTGGGGGGATTCGGACCTTCCCGCTGATTGCGCTGCTGGGGACGATTTCAGGTTTGCTGGTGGACAAGGTGGGCGGCTGGGCGGTGGGGTTCGGGATGGCGGTGGTCGCGGGGGCGACGGCGGTGTCGAACTTCATTTCTGCGAAGGAAAGCGGAGAGCGCGATCCGGGGATGACCAGCGAGATCGCGGCGGTGCTGATGTTTGTGCTGGGGGCCTACGCGGCGTTCGGGTCGTTTGCCGTGGTGCTGGCGGTGGGTGTGGCGATCGCGGTCCTGCTGGAGGCCAAAGGCAGGTTGCATGGGCTGGCGGCGAAGCTGGGCGAGTCGGACATGCGCGCGATCATGGTGTTCGCGGCCATCACGTTCATCATTTTGCCCGTGTTGCCCGACCGAACCATGGGACCTTTGAACGTGCTCAACCCGCACAATATCTGGCTGATGGTGGTGCTGGTGGTGGGGATAAGTCTGGGCGGATATGTGGCGTACAAGCTGCTGGGGCGCGGAGCGGGGACGGTGCTGAGCGGGATCTTCGGGGGGCTGATCTCGAGCACCGCGACGACCGTGACCTATGCAAAGAGGGGGCATAACGATCCGGCGAACACGGGGGCCGCGGTGCTGGTGATCGTGATCGCCGGGAGCGTGGTGTACGCGCGGTTGTTGGCTGAAATCTCGGTGACGGCGCCGGCCTTTTTCCCGGACGCGGCCGGTCCGCTGGTGATCATGTTCGTGACGTCGCTCATCGTGTCCATGGTTGTATGGCTGGTGACTCGGCATCAACCGGCGAAGCTTGATGATCACGGGAACCCGACGGAGTTGAAGTCGGCGTTGTTCTTCGCGGCGCTTTATGCGGGAGTAACGCTTGCGGTCGCTGTGGGGCAGAGGTACTTCCAGGATCGCGGCTTGTTTGTTGTTGCCACGATTTCGGGTCTCACGGACATGGACGCCATCACGCTTTCAACAGCCAAGTTGGTCGAAGATGGTCGGCTGGCCGCGGCGACGGCCTGGAAGGCGATCCTGATCGCGTCGATGTCCAACATTGTCTTCAAGTGCGGCGTGGTGGCGGTGCTGGGAGGGCCGCGGCTGTTCAAGTGGGCGGTGCTGGTGGCCGCGGTGAAGATCACCACCGCGCTGACGCTAATTCTATGGTGGGGTTGAGAGTCCGCCGGCGGCGGGCATCACCTGGGCGGATCGGATGGAGCCGTGGGTTCGGCTGACGGGACGGAGTCCGGCGCAGGCGTTTCGGTGGCGGCAGGAACGGCCGCGTTTGGCTCCGGGGGCTCGGGCTTGGTGCGGCCGGGATTGAGGATGTAGTCGAAGCCGCGCCCGGCGGGCAGGCGAAGAGCGGCCCACGCATCCTTGGGCTTGGTGTTGCCGCGGTTGTCAACCTGGTCAGCGCCGAAGGAATAGAGCGTGTAGCGACGGAGGTCGGGGTCGTTGGCGGGTTCGAGGACCTGGTAGCCGAAGTTCTTGCCCGTGAATGGATCAACGGGAAGCTGGGGAAGAATGGATGGAGCCAGTTCGTCGAGCGTTTGCGGGTAGTGGCCGTTGCGGTGCCTGAAGATCTCCAGGGCGATGATGACCCGGGTGGCATTGAGCTGCACCTGGAGCTGGTCGCGCGACTGCATGGACTTTCCGATGGCGGGGAACATGGCCTTCAAGACGATGTAGCGGTTGGGCAGGGTCTCGATGTAGTTCTCGATCTCAGCGGTGGCCCCTATTCGCTGGTAGTACGGCGTATCGACCGCCTTCAAGATAAGGTCGTAAAGCCCGTTGGCTTTGCGGATGTTGGCGGCCTTGGAAGGAAAGGCAGCGCCACCGATGTTGAAGATGCGCCACTGGCTGAATCGATCCAGGGGCCCGGCACCCGGGGTTACGCCGAGTTGGGAGACGGTGGTGGTGATGAGACGGCCGGAGCCCGCGCCGTCATCGGTGTGGGTCCATTGAATGGTGTCGAGTGTGCCGAGTCGTTCGCCTTCCATCGCTGAGCGCATCGGCGGGAGCGGCTGGCGATCGATGGCGGCCAGGCAGGCCAGAAGCGTCGCTTCGCTCGGGGGCTTTTCAACGATTTCGTTGACGAGTTCATTCAGGGCCAATGCGTCGATCGCGATTCCGACGAGGGCCTCGATCAGGAACGAGCCGTGTGCTGAAACGCGCGCGATGGCGAGCGTTTGCTCGAAGGCCTGGACCCGCTCGGTGTCATCGCCCGAGACGCTGGCCATGTACATGCGGGCGCCGTTGAGGCGGGCGAAATTGCGGTACTTGCCCAGACTGGGCAGCATCATGTCAATCAGGCGTCCCTGGGGCGTGGGGCGGACGGCCCGATGGGTGGCCGCGGCCTGGCTCATGAGAGAGAAGAGTTCGGTCTTGCGGAGGGCTTCGATGGCTTCGCGGGAGTGGGCCTGGATTTGGGGAAGGACTTCCTGATATCCGCCCGACGCCTGGTACGGGCCCATGAGTGTGGAGTAGTCGATGGGATATTGGCCGCCGGGCATGCCGTGCGCTGCGCGCATGTCCGCTTGGACCTGCGACTCAATGGTGATGGCCTGATCGAGAAGTTCGAAAGCGTTAGGCGAATCGGGGGTGGCGGATGCGGGCTGGTACTTCTGGATGAGATCGGCGGTGAGGGCGGAGTAGTTGACGGACTTGCCGGGCTTGGCGGTGAGGGCGAGGTAGACCTGGCGGCCGATGGCAAGGACGATGAGCGCGACCAGGGCGAGGAAGATGTTGCGGGGGCGGTAGAGGGGTTTTTTTCGGCGGGGCATGGGGGGTTGTACCGGTGAGAGGAAGATTGGTTCAGCGCGCCGCCTAGCGAGGCTGGTTGATCACGATGTCGTAACCGGGCTTGCAGTCGGGGTCTGCGGGGATGAAGAAGCCGTCGGGGTGGGTCTTGGCGTTGTTGTCGTAGGCGTCGAAGCCGGTGCTATAGAGGAGGTAAGGACGGTACTGGTCGGGCGTGGGATCTTCGCCGGGTTTCAGGCGGCGGTAGATGTAGGGCTTGGCGGTGAAGGGATCGCTGGGGATTGCGGGGAGGTAAGCGGGGGCGAGGTCGGTGAGTGTGGCGGGATACTCGCCGGATTCGGCTTTGAAGAGTTCGATGGCGAGCATGAGGCGGGTGCCGTCGATGTTGATTTTGTCGCAGTCAATGGACCGAGCAATCTTTCGAAAATCGGGCATGCATGCCCCCACGACCCACTCGCGTTTCTCCCGGAGATTGTCGTCCCACGAGTTCGGGTTGGAGCGCGACTTGGCTCGTTCGGCAGGTGCCAACTTGAGCCAAGCGTTCGCCGATTCAAAGACACTGTTGCACGACGCGATTGAGTCTCGCTTTCGCGGAACACCGAGTTTCATGAACGCACCCAGCAGCCTGAGGGATCGCTCAAGGTCGTCGGTGGGCAGCTTCGAAAGAAATGGCTTGGAACGAAGTTTGTCGTATTCAGCGATGATGAGGTTGCCGCCGCCCGCTCCATCGTCCGTGTAACTTCGAGCGATCGTATCAAGACATGCCAATCTCTCGCCCGTCAAGGCAAGGTCCAGGGGCGGATACACCGAGTATCTATCGACTAGAGCCAGAAGCGAGCGCGTTGAGTCGGCAGAGGTCGGAGCGTCGACAAGTTCACGGCGCAGTTCGCCGAGGAGAAACTGGCGGCTGGCGATCAGGTAGAGTCTGTCCAAAATGGTGGACTGATAGGCGAGGGGCTGTGACACGGCCAATGAATCTCTCACCGCCGCGACAAGCTCGGTTTCATCGCGGGCCTCGTGGGCGATGTACATCCGTGCCGCCCCGATTCTGGTCATTGCGCGGCAGGCCCCGATTTCACCCACCGAAAAGTCCAGCAACGGACCATCAGGAATTGGACGAACAAACATGGTGTGTCCACCGAGCGCGGCCTGTAACGCGAACGTGCCCGACGCCCGGTGCATATCCACAAGACGTCGAGACGCGCTCCGACGCTCCGGATCGCAACTGGGACAAATGACCTCGTGCCCCTCAATGCTGTCTTCCGGGTCATCTGTGAGCGGCTCCTTGCCTTCGGCCGCTCGGGTGTGGTTCAACGCCGCGAGTTCTCCGTCATAAAATGTCCTACTGGTCGTGCGCGAGGCATCGCACAGTTCTGCGAACTGCGCCCAAGCATTCTCTTCGTTTTGGTCCCGCTGATAGCTGGCGACCAGTTCTTCAACCTTGCGACCGGCGCCTGGGTTGGTTCCGGGGGTGAGAAACGAACCGTGAAAGGCCGCGGCTAGGATTGCGATCATCGCTATCTGGCAAAGGACGCCAACGCCAACCAGTTGCTCTTCGGCCAGGTCAAGCAGCCAATTAATTGGACCGTCCAGGAACTCATCCACGGCTGCAGCCTCTGCGGATCGCTATTGCTTGGGATAGTCAAATACCCCGCGACCGGTTTTGTCGCCAAGTCTTCCCGCGGCCACGAGTTGCTTCAACAGCGGACACGGCTTGTAGCGGTCGTTGTTCAGTCCCTCGGCCAGCACGTTCATGATGAACGCGCAGGTGTCCAGGCCGATGAAGTCGGCCAGGCGCAGGGGGCCCATCGGGAAGTTGCAGCCGAGTTTCATGATCTCATCCAGGTGGGCGGGTTCGGCGACACCCTCCATCCAAGCGTAGAAGGCCTCGTTGATCATGGGCATCAGGACGCGGTTGCTGATGAAGCCGGGGCGGTCGTTGGCGGGAATCGGCGTCTTGCCCAGGGCCTTGGCGAGTTCGATCGTGCGGTCGGTGGTGTCTTTGGCGGTCTGGATGCCCTTGATGACCTCGACGAGCTTCATGATCGGGACGGGGTTGAAGAAGTGCATGCCGATGACGCGGTGGCCGGAGTCCTTAACAGCCTGGTCCGCGGCCGCGGCGATCTCGGTGATGCTGATGGAGGATGTGTTGCTGGCGAGGATCTGGTTGCCGGGGAACATGCGGGCCAGGTGGGCGAAGAGCTCGCGCTTGATCTTGATGTCCTCGACGACGGCCTCGATGACGATGTCAACACCCTTGAGCATGTCGAGGGATTCGACGTAGTGGAGGTGCTGCAGGGCCGAGGTCATGGCCTGCTCAGTCATGCGGGCCTTCTCGACCTCGCGCTTGAGGCGTTTCTGGTGGGCATCCTGGCAGCGGCCCAGGGCTCCGGAGGTGGTGTCGAAAATGAGGGCTTTGAAGCCGGCGACGGCCGCGACCTGGGCGATTCCGCCACCCATTTGCCCGGCACCGATAATCCCGATGGTCTTGATCTGGTTCATGGGGTTAAGAGTAGAAGGCACAGAGGCACCCAGGCACGGGGGCACGACGGGAAAGGGGGGAGAGCGATTTGGCGTTGCCGAATGGGGTCGGGTGGGTTAGGCTGTTGTCATGCCTAGCTTGGAGCAGCTTGAGAAGCTGTTGGCGGTAGACCCGGCGGACGCGTTTTTGCTGTACGGGATAGCCCAGGAGCACGCCAAACAGGGAAGCCACGGGAAGGCGGTTGAGTTTTATGACAGGTGCCTCGCGGCCGATCCGGCGTATTGCTACGCGTACTACCACAAGGCTCGGTCCTTGGAATCGATGGAAAAACGCGATGATGCGGCGGCGACGCTGCGGGCGGGGTTGAAGGCGGCCAAGGCTGCGAGTGATTCGCACGCGGCCAGCGAGATTTCGGCGTTCTTGGATGAACTGACGTGAGCAAGCAGGATGACAAAACACAGGCGGCCAAGGACATCGCGATCAAAGCGTTGGCCGCACGTGATCTGACGCGCCGGGAACTCATTGAGTTTCTCGTGTCCAAGCGGCATCACACCGAAGTGGTAGATAGTGCGATCTCATCGCTGGAAGAGTTGGGACTGGTGGATGATCGGCGCGTAGCGGAGGCGTATGTTCGGTCTCGGATGGATCAGGGGCCGATTGCCAAGGTCATGGTGGAGACCGAGCTTTTGGAACGGGGCATCGTGCCGGAGACGGTGACGACCGTGCTCGGGACGATGATGAAGGGGCAGGATGAGGAGAACGAGGCGCTGGAGCTGGCCCGGCTTCGGGTGCGCGTCAGTCCGGCCCGGCTGGACCCAGACACCATCCGGAGGCGGGTTTTTGCTTACCTCTCGCGACGCGGATTTGACGAGGAAACGGCCCGGCAGGCTGTGGAGACCGCGGCCGCGGAATACCTCGGGAGGCCTTGAGGTATCGACACCGGGCAGAAGCGCGGTGGCACGGGGGCTACGCTGTGGCCGTGATGAAACGAGCTATCGCCATCGTTGGTCTGTCGAGCGTGGTGCTCAGCGGATGCATCAGCCCGGAGAATGACCGCGCGACGGTCGGACGTTCTGTGCGGCTCGAGTTTCTCGAGGCGTCGAAGCCTTCGACCGGCGGAGCGGTTCCGGCGGGGCTCGTTTCGCCGTCGGTGGCCGGCGTTGAGCGTGACAACTGGGCATCGACCGAGATTCTCGTGCCGGTGGATGGGACCGCCCACACGCCGACCTACAACCGACGCGCCACGGCTACGAACAAGACGCGGCGGCAGAGGGACCTTTACCCCACGGCAATGTCGGCGCTTGAACTGGCCAATGGCAGCGAAGGCCAGCAACAGCGCGAGACGCTCTACAACCTGATCAAGGCCGCGAGCGACATCCCGTTCATGCCGTTCCGGATGCTCAGACGGGCGCCGTGGCGGACGGATGCGAGCCCGGATGACGGGTATGCCCGTTCATGGCACCCCGAACTCACGCCAGGTGAACGTCAGCCGATGCCGGATGACAACGATCCATTCACGCTTCCACCTGCCAAGAGCGTGACGCCGTGAGTCTGGATGCTCGCGGGCTGCCGGTGGGGTATCCGTTCCGGCCCGACCTGGAAGTGACGCCTCGCGATGTCCAAACCGCGATGTCAGACGTGTATCTGATTGATTGCCGGAATCCGGATGAGTGGGCCGCGGCCCGGATTCCCGGGGCTGTGCTGATCCCACTGCACACCTTGGAAAGCCGGGTGGATGACATCGAGGCGGAGGCCGCGGGAAGGCCGGTGGTGGTGCACTGCCACATGGGTGGCCGCTCTATGAAGGCGGCGTTGTTTCTGCGGGGGAAGGGGATCGATTCCAAGTCCATGGCCGGGGGCATTGAGGCGTGGTCGCTGGGAGTGGATCCGACCGTGCCCCGCTATTGATACGGGCTGAGACAACCGATGTTAGTATGAGCAAGCTACCGCCCCCCACTCCTCAAGGCACGGAGGCCGCATGTTGAGCAACGAACTGAGATTGGCGATCATCGCAAGCGCGGGAGTGATGTGCGGCATCGCGGCCGCGCAGGAACCGACGAAGCCCACGCATCCAGAGGAGCCGCCCAAGCCGGCGGTGGATGCACCCAAACCGGATGCTGTTCCGCCGCCGCGGCAGGTGGAGTGGATCGTGAAGGTCCCGGCCCAACTGGGCTTCAGCGCGGGTCTCGAGAACAAACCCGGTGCGGTCTCGGTGTCGAGGGTGGGCTTGGACCTGGAGGTGGACATTCCCGTCGGGCCGATGGGAGAGCTGGACTTGGGGTTTGCGTACGAGCGTTCACGGTACGATTTTTCGAATACGACGGCGCTGGTCGCAGGAACGTCAAGCCCTTTTCAGGACATCAACAAAGAGATGTTCAGGGCAAGTTTCGGCAAGCAGCAGACGCGGCAACTGGGATGGTCGGTCGGTGGATCGGTCGGGTTTGCGGCGGAAGATGGCGGCGAACTGGGCAAAGCGGTTGTGGGCGGCGTGTACGGCGGAGTCGGGTATTACCTGAGCGAGCACCTGAAAGTGGGCGCGGCGTTGGCGGTGTACTCGCAACTTGGAAAGAACCCGCTCATCCTGCCGGTGCCGACCTTCAACTGGGAAATCTCTGACCAGTGGCGGTTGTCCACGGCGGGAAAGCCGGGGCTGACGCTGTTCTATAAACCCGTCGAAGACTGGACCGTGAGCCTGGGCGCGTGGTACGAGTCGCGGGACTTCCGGCTGGACAAGACCGGTCCTGTGCCCGGTGGCATCGGGCGCGACAGTGCGGTGCCGGTACTGCTCAATGCGATGTTCAAGCCGACCAAAAACTTTTCGATCGAGGCCGGCGTGGGTGTGCGGTTGCTCCAGAACATCAGCGTTGACGATTCTTCGGGCAACGGACTGGTGGATGCGAACGTCAACCCCGCGGCGTTTGTGTCGTTGCAGGCGACGTTCACCTTCTAACGCGACTGGGGCTTCTCTTCAGGGAGCGCCACGGGCTTGGGGCCTTCACCGTAAGGCGCGGCGTCGATCAGCCGGCAGCGCTTGATCACCGGTGGGTCCTTGGGTCGCTCCGAACCGGTGGCCAACTCTGAGGCGGCAATTTTCTGGATCACGTCATCGCCGGCGGTGGCCTGAGCGAACGAGGTGTACTTGCCGTCGAGATACTCCGTGCCCTTACGGCTCAGGCAGATGAAGAACTGAGAGCCACCGGAGTTGGGCAGGTTGCTGCGGGCCATGGAGAGCACGCCAAAGTCGTGCGGCAGCTTGCTGGGCTCGAGATTGATGGAGAAACCAGGTCCACCCTCGCCGGCCTTGGTGTCTGAAGCGTCTTTGAGCTGAAGCGGGTCGCCGGCCTGGATGACGAAGGGTGAGCCGTTGGGGTGGCGCGGCTTAATGCGATGGAAGATGATGTCGGTGTAGAAGCCGCCTTGGCAGAGGCTCAGGAAACTGAAGACGGTGTTGGGCGCTTGATCAGGGCGCATCGCAAACTGGATGTCGCCCATGGAGGTCTCCATGACGAGGTAGCGCTCGGGATACGCGCGAAGGCCGGAATAGACACCCTTGCTCGGGCGATACTTGGGTTCGCCGGTGTCCTCGATGATCGGGCAATAGGCCGGGTCGATCAGGGGCTGGAGTACGACTGGTGCCCCGATTTTCTTGGCGCCGACGACCAGCTGGGCGTACAGAAGCTTGGGGGGCTCGGAGTCTTGCTTGGCATCCTGCCAGAGCGAAGGAAAGGCCGCGGCCAGATTAATGGGTCCGGGGGCAACCGGAGCGGAAGCCGTGACACGTGCGGAAACGGGCTCGAGGAGCTCTACCTGAACGTCGCCCTTGAGATCCGGGGGCACGCGGACAGTCATGGGAGCCGGGCGATGGCGGCCGTAATACGTGCGATCGGGGGTGAGCTGAGCGGCGGCGGATGATGCGGACAAGAGCAAGAACGAGACGACAGAAAGGACCGACATCGGATGAAGGCAGGTTTGCATCAGGGCATCTCCGGCGTGTGGAAGGAGAGAATAGTGTCAGCGCCGGTCGCCGGAGAGGTAGAAATCAGCGGAAGAGTGCGGGAGGCTCAGTGGGAAGCGGGATTGTCCAGATCGTTCCAAGCTTCCTGAAT
Source organism: Phycisphaerales bacterium (assembly GCA_044222485.1). Classification (GTDB taxonomy): domain Bacteria; phylum Planctomycetota; class Phycisphaerae; order Phycisphaerales; family UBA1924; genus JAHBXE01. The sequence goes on from JBGAND010000052.1 coordinate 12,237, forward strand.
TTGGGATTCAGTTGGATACTCGGAGTCCTTCGCGAGCCCACTGGACACGGAGCGTGCAGAATCGTTGAACCAGCTCACGGAGATGTCGGCCCGCATGACGTTGGCGCCGATCTTGTGATTGAACTCCGACTGACTGCGGAGCCCGTCGGCGACGATTGCGCCCGAAGGTCTGATCCGGTCAATACGGTTTGTCATCGGCTGACCGGCGTTGCCGGTTGGGCCCTGACCACGGTACTGGAAGTTGCCGGCGATGGTCACGCCATCAGTCGCCCAAGCTTCGGCGAATGCGCGGTAGGGATGCTCGCCGGTATGGGAAGGGCAGTAATACACCTTGGGAGCGGCCGTGTACTCCTCGGCGTACAACAAGCCAAGGCCATCCCAGCCCTGAATCGCTCCTTGAGTGCCGCCGAATCGAAGAGTGAGCGTGTTGTATGACGAGTTTTGGTTATTGGGTCCATTGAGCACCGGGATGGTGCCCGTTCGCGGGATGCTGTCCGCGTTCGCTTCGGCGTACATCGCGATTCCGATGGCCAACTGGCGGACGTTGGACCGACACACTATTTGATGAGCGGTCTCGCGGACGGATGAGAGAGACGGCAAGAGGATCCCGATCAGGATCGCGATGACCGTCATAGTCACGAGCACATCGACGAGCGTGAACCCTCGCGCGCGGCTATAGAGCTGCGCTTCGGAACAGCGCGTGGACGATGACCCAGCTTGGACCACCTGTGCTCGCACGAGCAGTCTCCACGAGAAGACAACACGGTTCTCATCAAAGGTTATCGAAAATGGGAGCATTGAGCAAGGGGAAAAAACGGTAATTCCAAACATACCCCTACTGCAAATCGCCCATTTCAAGTCAGGATCCAGGGGTCTCGGCGTTTACCCTTGTCCGGTAAGTGTTTGATCGGTGGAAGGTTGGAACCCATGGCCGAGCATTGCGGATAGGGCTGCGGCCCGGGAGTTTGGCTTTGCTCGCCGCCGGGCCGCGGTAGACTGCGGAACATGAGACGTTCCTCGGACAAGGATGATGCGGACCTGTCGCTTATGCGGCGGGTGTCGGCAGATGAGGAAGCGGCGGTCGCCGAGCTGTACGACCGCTTCGGTTCCTTGGTGTATCGGATGGCGTATCAGGTGATGCCGACCCGGGCGGACACCGAGGATGCGGTGCAGGAGGTATTTGTCCGATTGTGGAAGACCGCCAAGCGGTATGACCCGAAGCGGGCCGCGTTGGTGACCTGGGTGATGTTGATATCTCGCCGTCATCTTGTAGACAAGTTGCGTCGGAATCGGGCGCGGGTAAAGCCCTCGGCTCTGGAAAGCGGGCAGGGTGAAGTGCAGGGCGTGGTTCAAGAAGCAGGACGGATGGAGACCGATGAACGTTTCGTGGGGTTGATGAAACGTGTGCAGGATTTGCCGGAGTTGCAAAGGACAGTGGTGACCAGGGCGTACCTGGGGGGGCAGACACTCAGGCAGATTGGTGAAGAACTCAATACACCCATTGGAACAGTGAAGTCGGCACTCAGCAGAGCGCTGGTGCGTTTACGAGAGAGAGCGAGCGAGGAAGCACCCATATGAATCTTCAGGAACTGATCGAACTTGCCATCCTTGACGCGATGGGCCTGCTGGATGAGCGGGAGCAATCGGCCTTTGAGGCCGCGTTCCGCACGGCGACACCGCCGATCCAGGCTCAGGTCCGTCGTGAGCAGACGCGGCTGTCGCGGATCGAGGCGTTGCTGCCGGACGTGACGCCGCCCGCCGGCCTTCGCGCCGCGGTACTGGAGGCCGTGCGGGCCTCTGTCGCGTCCGCTCCGCTGGACACCTCCGAGCAACTGACGCCGATCATGCTCAAGAGCCGCGCGGTCTCGCCGTGGTGGCGGGCCGGTGCCTGGGGAATGGCCGCGGCGGCCGTGGTGCTGGGGTTCACGACATTCACGTGGAAGGCGCAATATGAAGGGCTGCAGCGGATTGCCCAGAGTGATAAGGCTCTGCAGGACATGAGCAAGCAGTTCGGCGAGAAGTACGTCACCGATGTGCTGTTGGCACCCGACACCAAGCGGGTCGTCTTCCACGCCGTGGCGCCGGAGTTCAAGGGCGAAGCGTCTGTGTTCGTGCATCCGGAATGGAAAGAAGTGAAGTTTTTCGCCAAGTCCGTTGCGACACCCGACGGCCGGAACTATCGGCTTGCGATTGTCGATGACAATGACAAGGTCGTGGAGAGCCTGGGAACGTTTACCTCGAATGGTGAGCTGTTCAGCAGGAGTCTTGCGGTGAAGGCCGCGGCGGCCCGTCACCTGGCGATCGTCCGGGCCTCCGAGAAGACCGGCGAGGATGAGATCCTGAGCAAGGCCGACCTGAAGTCGTAAGCCAACGAGCATTGTGGTTCATGAGCCGTTCGCGCAACGTGGCGCGAACGGCTCATTTGTTTACGGCCTGCGCACAAGCCCGGCGACCTCTTCGATGGCGTCGGCGGCATTGGAAGAGGCGTCGCGGCCCTTGAAGAGAGCGGTGACGCGCTCGAGTTCCGATCGTTGCTCTGCAATCTTCTCCGGTGAGTCCAGCAGCGTCCGGGCGGCCCGGACGATGTCCTCGGCCCCGCCGAAGTGCGGCACCAGTTCGGGAACGATCTCGCGGTGGGCCATGATGTTGGGGAGCGTGAAGAACTTGGTCGACAGGGCCCACCAGTTCACCATGTAGTAGAGCACGGCCTTGGTCTTGTAGAAGATGACCATGGGCTTGTGCTGGCGGGCGATCTGAAGTGTGATCGTGCCGGACTTGACCAAAGCCAAGTCGCACCAGCGGATGACCGCGTCGGCATCGCCGGCAAGGATGTTCAGGCCGTCGGGCCACCCGCCCAGGAGTGTCGCCCGCTCGCGAAGATCACGTTCAACGGAGGGTTTGGTCGCGGCGACGACGCCTCGGAGGTCGGGATAGCTCCGTTTAAGGTCGCGGAACGCATCAAGGAGCAGTGGCCAGCTTCCTTCGAGCTCCTTCGGACGCGAGCCGGGCATGAGGGCGAGTTTGGGAGAGCCGCCGCCGAGCGGGGCAGCGCGGCGGTCCAGTTCGGCCTCATCGAGGGTCACATCGAACAACGGGTGCCCGATGAACCGGGCTGCGACGCCGCGTTTGAGAAAGAACCCTTCCTCAAAGGGAAGAAGGCAGAGCACCAAGTCCGTTAGCCGCCGGAGTTTCTTAATCCGCCAACGGCCCCATGCCCAGATCTGCGGGGCAACCAGATGGACCACCTTGATACCGAGGGCCTTGGCCGCCTTACAAATCGGGAAGTTCGCGGCCGGGGAATCGACGGGAATGTGCACCCTGGGCCGGTACTCCCGCATCCACCCTTCGATGCGCTCATTGATGAATGTGTGCTCGCGGATCTTGCGATAGCCGGGCATACCCATGACGGCGTCATCGCCCGTGCGCTCGACGATGACAGCTCCGGCCTTCTCCATCTTGGGGCCACCCCACGCGTAAATGGGGAGGTCGGGGTGGCGACGTTTGAGCTCGGCGATGACGGCGGAAGCGTGGTCATCGCCGCTGGGCTCGAAGGCCGTGAAGAGGAGGGCGGTGTTGGGGGCTGGGCCGGACACTCGGGCAGCACTCAAGGAGTGCGTAGAGCCCGAGTCAATGCGCAAGGACGGTAAGCTTGTGTGATGGCTCCTTCTGACCAATCCCGCATCTGCGTGATCGGGTCCATCAATATGGACATGGTGGTGCGTGCGCCGAGATTGCCGATGCCGGGGGAGACGGTTTTGGGTGGGCCGTTTTCGGTATCGCCGGGAGGGAAAGGTGCGAACCAAGCGGTGGCCGCGGCACGGATGGGGGCAGGGGTGAGTTTCGTCGGAGCGGTTGGGACGGATGCGCATGGTGATTCGCTGCTGGCCGTTCTTGCGGCGGAGGGGATTGATGTTGCGCGGGTGATGCGCGGGGCAGGGCCGACGGGGATCGCGGCCATCTCCGTCGGCGGCGACGGGGAGAACACGATCATCGTCGCTCCGGGCGCGAATGCGGAGGTGCTCCCCACCCACGTGGATACGGCGCGGGAAGCGATCATGGCGGCAGATGCCGTGGTGTTGCAGCTTGAGTTGCCATTGGCAACGGTGATCAGGGCCGCGGCGTTGGCCGCGGAAGTCGGGACGACGGTCGTGCTTAATGCGGCGCCGATAGCGGAGGCGAAGCTGCCGATGGAACTGCTGGCGTCGGTGGATGTGCTGATTGTCAACGAAACCGAGGCGGCGGCTCTCGGCGGGGCCGGATCGCCCGAGGCCGTCGCGGAGAAGATCGGACGGATGGGGCCGCGGATGGTGGTGGTGACGATGGGAGAGAAGGGTGCGTGGTATTCGCACGGTGAGCACAAGGGGCATGTGCCGGCGTTTGCCGTTTCGCCGGTAGATACCGTCGGTGCAGGGGATGCGTTCGCCGGCGCGCTGGCGACGCGGTGGATCGAGCATCACGTTGCCGGGGCATTGGATTCGATGGGGGTGATGGATGCGGTGTGCTGGGCGTCGGCCGCGGGGGCGTTGGCGACGATGAAGGCGGGGGCGATTCCGTCGCTGCCGATGCGGGCTGATGTTGTAAAGTTGCTGCGGAGCCAGGGGGGCTGATGCCGACGGATGCGAACACACTTGATCTGGCGGGTTCCTGGTTGATCCGCGCCGACCCAAACGATTCCGGCATCGGAGCAGGCTGGCACGAGCCCGCGAAGTGGTCGGCCGAGCGGCGGACGATCACGCTCCCAAGTCCGATGCAAAGGGAACTGGGACCGGATCATCGTGGCGTGGCATGGGTTGCTCGCAAGGTCGAACTCCCCCACTCCTGGCGAAAGTCGCCTCACGAACGGCTGTGGATTCGGTTTGAATCAGTCGCGACCGACGCAACCGTGTGGGTCAACGGTGTTCGGGTCGGGCGGCACGTCGGCGACTTCATCCCGTTTCAGTTTGAGGTGACGGCGGCGGCGGCGAAGGGAGATGTGTGGGTCGTGATCCGCGTGGACCAGATGCACGCGCCGCGCCCGGGGCCGGGAGTGCTTACTGAAAGCGGCCACATCACCAAAGGATTCCACGATGTGCTGAGCCTGCAGCACAGCGGGGTGTGGTGCAGCATTTCGCTGCGGCGAACCGGGGCGGTGGCGCTCGCGCCCAACGGAGTAAGCCTCAACGCGGATGCGGACCAGATGGTCGTGCGAGTCCAGATCGAGCCGGGCACCGGTGGAGATGCCGATGTCCGAATTCATGACTTCGATCATCGCCAGGTTTTTAGCGCAACCGGTCGAGTTGAGCCCGGCGTTGCCAAACTCATGATCAAGGCGCGGCTCCCGCTCATGGATCGCTGGTCGCCCCAGTCGCCAGCGCTCAACACGCTGAGTGTCACGGTGTCTGACGCTAACGGAACGTCCGACTCCAGCAGCATCAACTTCGGCGTCCGCACCATCACCACCGGCGGCCCCGACAACCGCCACATCCTCCTCAACGGCAAGCCCCTCCTCATCCGCGGCATCCTCCACTGGGGCCACGAGCCCGACCACATCTCACCCGCGCCCACACCCGACCAAGTCCGCGCCGAGTTCGCCAAGCTCAAAGAACTCGGCTTCAACTGCGTCTGCCTCTGCATGTGGTACCCGCCTGAGTACTACTTCGACATCGCCGACGAGGTGGGCATGCTCATCTGGCAAGAGCACCCGGTGTGGAAGAGCCCGATGCAGGAGGAGCACATCCCCGAGTATCAGCGGCTATTCACGCAGTTCTTCAAACGCGATGCGCGCCACCCCTCCGTCTTCCTCGTCAGCGGCTCCTGCGAGCACGAACGCTTCAATCCGCGGCTCGCCGATTGGTGGTGGAACACCGCCCGGGAAATGCTGCCGAACACGCTCAAACAACTGCAAACCGGCTTCATCGCGTGGACCGACCCAGAAAAGACCGACTTGCACGATGAGCACGTGTACGACAGCTCGGGGCGGTGGGTGCGATTCGTTGAGGATGTGAAGGCCACGACCGCCAAACTGCCGCGGAAGCCCTTCGTCATGGGAGAGACAATCATCGGCACGGCGTGGGTCGATACGTCGCAGCGCGAGGGCCGCGGCGAGTGGTGGTATCCCAATGGTGTGGATGAGTGCCGCGCGTTTGAGGAGAAGCTAGCCGCGAGGTACGGCGCGCCGACGCTGGAGCGCTTCGTCGCTGGCGCTCACCAGCAGAACCTCGCGATTCGCAAGTTCCAGGTTGAAGCCCTCCGGTGCTTCGACGGGTGCGCGGGCTTCGTCATGAACCAGATCCGCGATGTGCCCGTCGCACGCCTCGGGTTCATGGATGACTTCGGGCGGTGGCGTTTCTCTTCCGACGACACAACGACCTGGCTCGGCGATCAGACTTTGCTGCTGCGAACCCCCGGTCACCGCCGCGGATTTGCGATGGGCGCACCGATCAATGCCGAGATCGGCATCTCCAACTTCAGCAGCCCCTTCCGCGGCGAGATTCAAGCCACGCTCGAGTCCGGCACCCCCAACGCGCGGCCTGTCACACGCAGCATCCCCATGGAGTGCGACCGCGGCCAGGCGCACTTCGCACCTCTGTCGCTCGATGCTCTCCAGTCTGACTGGCCCGTGCGAACTTCCATCGATGCAACCGCCGCGGGCATCGGAACCAACTCCTGGAAGATCTGGCGATTCTCGACACCAGCCCCGCTCGCGCCCGGAATCGCAAGCCTCGACGCCCTCCCCTTTACCCCCGCCGAAGCCGAATCCGACTTCGAAGACCGGGGCTATTCCAGCGGCTGGGGCCTCAAAGTCCGCTCCTGGACTCCACTGCTTCAGACCGCATCCCAACTCCTCCCGTCTGCGACCGCGTGGACTTCCGACGCTCCAGTTCCCAAAGACACCACCCTCATCGCCACCCACCGCCTCACACCCGAGCTCCTCAACTTCCTCACCAGCGGCGGCCGCATCCTCCTCCTGGCCAACAAAACCCGCTCCGGCCTCGCCGCCAAGTTCATCAACGTCTGGGGCCAATGCCCGCTCATCCTCGAACGGGGGGGCGGCCCGCTGCACGCCGGCGACTCCGACTGGATCGCCGATCTCCTTCACATCGACCTTTTCGACCGCCACCCGCGCGCCATCGCCTCCGACGACCTGGGCATCGCCGACCACGTCGAGCCCATCATCCGTCTGGTCTTCACCCACGACCGCGGCACACCCAAAATGTTCGACGCCGCGTTCTGGACACGCGTGGGCTCCGGCCTGCTCATTGCGACTTCACTCGACCACACCGGGCCCGCGGGGCTTCATCTGCTTCACCAGTTCCTGAACTGGGGCGCGACGACACCAATCCCCACGGGCCCTTCCCTAGACCCCATTTGGCTGCGAAAGAACGTGCTGTGACCACACGCCGCCTTGTCTTCACCCGCGAGTCGGTCCGCAAGCTCGACCGTCTCGCCGTCGAGCAGTACCACATCCCCTCCATCGTCCTGATGGAAAACGCTTCCATCCACATTGCATCCGCGGCCATGAAAATGGTCCGCGGCCAGAAGAACCCCCGAATCATCATCTTCTGCGGCCCCGGCAACAACGGCGGCGATGGCTTTGCCGCGGCCCGACACTTGCACAACGCCGGCGCTCGAGTCTCCCTCATCCTCAGCGGCCCCGTCGCGCGCTACTCGGGTGATGCCGCAATCAACCTCCAGATCTCTCGGCTGATGAATGTTCCGATTCGCACGCCGTCTCGACTCGGACGGACAGACCTGATCATCGATGCCCTTTTGGGCACCGGCCTTGATCGCCCTGTCACGGGTGTCATCGCCGGGTTCATCCAACAGATCAACACGCAGAAATCGGTCCTCGCCGTGGACATCCCCTCAGGCCTCGATGCCGACACCGGACACCCGCTTGGCATCGCAGTCAAAGCGACTCAAACCATTACACTTGCGGGCCTGAAGGTCGGCTTCCTCGCCCCACACGCCAAGGCCTACCTCGGCCGCGTAACCGTCGGAGACATCGGAATCCCCCGCGAACTGGCGACGCGGCTCGCCCAGTAGCCAGATTCTCCAAATCCCCGGCTCAACCCTCAGCCCTCGCCGTTGACAACCGCCCCCGACCGGTCCACGATCCAACTCTCAGGGAGGCGACGGCCATGGCAGTTCGGATGGAACTCTCTCGCATCCTGATCCGCGAACTGGTGGACTACCAGATCATCGAGCTTCGCGAGATGGCGGACGAGGGTGCGGCCGACGCGGAAAAGAACGGCCATGAGCCACGCTCCTTCCCCATCGTGATCGGTCTCCCCGAAGCCCAAGCCATCGAGCGCCGCCTCAAGGGCACCGCTCCCAAGCGCCCCCAAACCCACGACCTCCTCGCCAACGTCATTGAAACCATGGGTGGCGAGCTCGTCTCCATCACGATCACCGACCTCTCCGAGCACACGTTCTTCGCCACCCTCGACGTCAAGAAATCCGGCGAGGTCATCCACATCGACTCGCGACCCAGCGATGCCATCGCCCTGGGCATCGCCGGCGATGTCCCCATCTACGTCGAAGAGCACGTGCTCGACTCGGCCAACAACGAAGAGGCGTAAGTGACGCTTCCCGCCTACTCACCCACAAATCCCCCACCGCTGCTCACCGCCGACCTCCCGGGTATCGGCGGTTCATTCCGCCAGCGCCCCGAGGACTTCCTGGTCGAAGAGCAGCCCCTCTACCAGCCCTCCGGCCAGGGAGAGCACATCTATCTCTTCCTCGAGAAGCGCGGCATGTCCACCATGCGGGCCGCCCGCGTGCTGGCCCGGCACTTTGGAGTCCACGTTACCGCCGTCGGCTTCGCGGGCCTCAAAGACAAGAACGCGATCACGCGCCAGGTCTTCTCCATCCACGTCCCGGGAAAGAAGCCAGAAGACTTCCCCATGCTCCAGCACGACCGCATGGCCGTGCTCTGGGTCGATCTTCACGCCAACAAGCTCCGCCGCGGCCACCTCGCCACCAACCGCTTCTCTCTCAAAATACGCAACGTCGACATGAGCAAGGCCGTGCTCGCCTCCAGGATCATCTCACGCCTCGAAAAGCAAGGCCTCCCCAACCGCATCGGCGAGCAGCGATTCGGCTACCTCCAGCGCAACCACATCATCGGCCGCGCCATGCTGCTCGGCGATCATCAGGGCCTGATCGATGCGCTCCTCGGTCCCGATGAGCACCTTCCCGATTCCCAGGTCGAAGCCCGCCGCGCCTACGCCCGCGGCGACTTTGCCACCGCCCTCAACCTCTTCTACCGCGAATCCCGCACCGAGCGCCGCGTCGTCGGAGAGCTATCTAGAGGCCGCGCACCGGGCAAGGCTGTCAAAGCCATCGAACGCAACGAGACCGAGTTCTTCCTCACCGCCTTTCAATCCGCGGTCTTCAACGCGGTCCTCGATGAGCGCCTCCGCACCAACACCATCGCCACGCTCATGCCCGGCGATGTCGCCTTCAAGCACGACAACCGCGCCTGCTTCGACGTCACCGAATCCACACCCGATCTTGTCGAGCGCCTCGCATCGCTCGCCATCAGCCCCTCCGGCCCGATGTGGGGCGCGGAAATGAAACGCGCCTCCGGCGAGCCCGACCGCATCGAAGTCGAAGCCCTGGAGGCCACGGGCGTGACACTCGAAACCATCACTGCCTTCCAGGAGCGCCGCCGCAACCGCCTTACCGGCGAGCGCCGGCCCCTCCGCGTTCCCCTCCTGTTTCCGGACGTTGAAGGCGGCATCGACGAACACGGCCACTACGTGCGCCTGGCCTTCGATCTCCCCCGCGGGGCCTTCGCCACCAGCCTCCTCCAGGAAGTCATGAAGCCCGCGGCCCCCCTCACCGACCCCGACAGCGACAAGGGTGAGGAAGAGGATGCTCCGGCCCCCGATCCAGAAATCTAGAAAATCCATGTCCCCGTTTCCGGTGATTCTCGCACTGCACTCTGGCCACCGAGCAGAGCGGCCAAAGGAGTTTCACCGTGCATACCTCTATTCGCCTCGCAACCGTCACTTTCGGCCTCGCCACCTTCGTTTCCGCGATCGGCTGGTTCTCGTACCAGAACATGGTCGGATCCCACAACACGATCCCGACCGGTTTGACACCCGATCAAGAAACCGCACTCCGCAGCCGCGGCGCCTATCTCATGGCCAGCATGGGGTGCAACGACTGCCACAGCCCGCGCGACAACACCGGCAAGTTCATTCCCGGCCGCGAGTTCACGGGCCAGCCCGAAAATGCCCCATCCCCCACTTGGGACCCTTCCATGCTGGAAAAGGGCAACCTCATGACCATGGGCCCCACGGGCACCAGCTTCGCAGGCCCCTGGGGCGTCAGCTACGCGGCCAATATCACCCCCGACAAGGAAACCGGCATCGGCAACCTGACCGCCGACGCCCTGATCCGCAGTTGGCGCACCGGCCAGCACTGGAAGGAAAACCGCCCGATCCTGCCCATCATGCCCTTCGAGGCCTTCGCCAACCTCACCGATGACGACATCCGGGCATTGCACTCCTTCCTGATGAGCCTTCCCCCCACCAAGAACCGCGTCCCGGACGCAAAGATTGCCCCGCCGCCCCCGGCCAAGGGCTAATGAGCCCGAAACGCAAGCGAGGACCGAGGCTTCGGCCTCGTTTTGCTTTTTGGACACCGCGCCAACAAACCCCACGGACTTTCACTACCTGTCAACCTGGGAACTTTGACTCCCCGCCACCCTAACAAAATTCATCCAAAATTCCTCTCAGAGCCGAAACTGCCATTGCCAGCATCCCATTCATGTGGTAATCTTTCAGCTTCTCTCTCTTGGGAAAACCCAGCGGAATCAGGAGTTCACTCATGGCAGACCGTCAGTCCGCCCCGCGGCGAGCATTTACGCTTATTGAACTGCTCGTCGTCATCGCGATCATCGCGCTGCTGATTGGCATCCTGTTGCCGGCTCTGGGTAGGGCTCGCGCCAGCGGCAAAGCAGCAAAGGAATCTGCTGCTTGCAAGCAGATGATGCTGGGATGGACCCAGTATTGCAACGCAAATAAAGATGCGATCATGCCGGGCTATCTGAACTGGTCTTGGGCTCACCCTCACGTCGGGCCGGTCAACATGATGCCGGCGGACCCGACCGATCGAGGCAAGCTCATGGAAGGCGATGTCGTCAAGTCGTGGCCATGGCGGTTTGTCATGGCGACCGACTTTTCGGTCGAGGCCATGCAGTCAGATAAGGCTACCGCCAGCATGTTCCGTGAACGGTCACAAACGCCAACCTCGGTGAACGCGGGCTCGAATGTCTACGACAACGTCCAGGGCTTCCAGTACGCGATCGCCAAGCACCCCTCGTTCGGGTACAACAGCGCGTATGTCGGTGGCCACTACGGTTGGGGCGCGTTCCCGAACGGAACGGGCATGGGCGACAACGGTCAGTCCAAGGCCCTGGGCGGTCGCTTCTACACCCAGCGGTTGGATCAAGTCCGTAACTCTGCCAAGCTCATTGTGTTCGCCACCTCTCGCGAGCGAGATGTGGCATTGACCGACCGCTCTACGTGCGGATACACCGGAAACGTCGTTCCCATGCAGGTTGGCAACCCCTTCCTGCCCGGCGCAGCCCACATCTCTCCGCCCAAGGTTGGCTTCCCGGTTCGCGGCATTGGTGGCACTGCTCCCGGCGCATGGGTCGCGAGCGACAAGTTCGATCCCAGCCAGCCCAGCATCGCTTGGGGCAACCTGCACCCCCGGAACTTGGACAAAGTTATTTACGGCACTCCCGACGGGCACGCCGACGCCAAGAAACTCGAGGACCTGCGCGATATGACCCGCTGGTCCAACTACGCCCGCAAGGTCGGCACCACTGAGGCGGCCAACTGGAACTTCGAACCTGGACCATGAGTCTGGTCTTAAACAATGAGTATTCCAGCCCCCGCCGCACGGCGGGGGCTTTGTTTTTGTCCTGAACCAACTCCGTCTACTCTTTGACCCTTATGCCCATCGACCTCATCAACGAACTCAAGTGGCGCGGCCTGTTTCACCAGTGCACCGACGAGGCCGCGCTGAACGCCCACCTCGCTTCCGGCACGCGCTCCGCCTACGTCGGCTATGACCCCACCGCCGACTCCCTCACCATTGGCAACCTCGTCACCATCATGCTCCTGGTCCACTTCCAGCGGGCCGGGCACGAGCCCGTCGTCGTCATGGGTGGCGGCACCGGCCTCATCGGCGATCCCTCCGGCAAGTCCGCCGAGCGCCAGCTCAACACTGAGGAAGTCGTTCGCAACAACGTCGAGAAGCAGCGGTCCATCTTCGGCCGGGTCTTCAGCAACGCGGCCAAGGCCGAAGGCCGCCACGCCAAAGTCCCGCCGATCGTCAACAACATCGACTGGCTCGGCAAACTCGGCTTCCTCGAAGCCCTCCGCGACATCGGCAAACACTTCTCGGTCAACATGATGATCCAGAAGGACTCCGTCCGCGAACGCCTGAACGCCCGCGACCAGGGGATCAGCTACACCGAGTTCAGCTACATGATCCTCCAGAGTTACGACTATCTCGTGCTCTTCCGTGACTTTGCCAAGCACAACCTGCCGCGGCCGGTGACGCTGCAGATGGGTGGTTCGGACCAGTGGGGCAACATTGTGGGTGGAGCTGATCTGGTTCGGCGAAACAGCGAACACCGCGCAGTCGAGGATGCTGGCGGTGTCGGCAAGATGTTCTATCCGAAGGAGCCGCCGCATGGAATCGCCTTCGGCCTCACCGCCCCCCTCGTCACCAAGTCCGACGGCACCAAGTTCGGCAAAACCGAGTCCGGCGCCATCTGGCTGACCCCCGAACGCACCAGCCCCTACGCCTACTACCAGTTCTGGCTGAACTCCACCGATGCCGACGTTGGCCGCTACCTCCGCATCTTCACGCTTCACCCTCAGGACAAGATCGAGGCCATCGAGGCTGAGCACGCCAAGGACCCCGGCCAGCGAGTCGCCCACCGCGAGCTTGCCCGCGCCGCCACCGCGATCCTCTACGGCGATGAAGCCGTCCAGCAAGCCGAGGCCGCGGCCAAGGCCCTCTTCTCCGGCGACATCTCCGGCCTCCCCGAATCCACACTCAACGAAGTCTTCGCCTCCGCCCCATCAAGTGAGCATGACAAGGCGCTCCTGGCCGGCGAGGGTGTTCCGCTCTCCGACTTCCTGACCCAGACCACCCTGGCCAAGAGCAAACGCGAAGCCCGCGAGTTCCTAACGGCGGGATCGGTGATGGTGAACACCCGAAAAGCGGGCCCCGAAGACAAACTCACCGCGGCCGACCTGCTCCATGGCAAGGTGATCGCGCTACGGCGGGGGAAGAAGAGTTGGCATGTGACGAGGTGGAAGTAGGAAGAAGTGCCAAGTCCCGAGTCCCAAGTCCCGAGTGGAAACCTCTGGACTCGGGACTTGGGACTCAGCACTTTCCCCCTCAATCCACCCCCAATTCCCAACATTTCCCTTGCCCCCCACCCCCCTCCCACCGCACAATACATGAGTCTCCCCTCGCGCCCGGTCTGGGCGTGTGACCCA
>JBGAND010000016.1:0-118712 GCA_044222485.1 Phycisphaerales bacterium
CAAACCCACCGTCGTCCCCCTCGCGCCCGCTGGCAACCTCCCCGCATGGATGCACCGCCTCCGCAAGTACCGCGGCCTCTTCGTCCCCGTCGGCTTTGTCGCACTTCTGGGCGTCCTGCTCGTTCCCATGCCCCCCTGGGCCATGGACATCCTCATCTGCGCCAACATCAGTCTCGCCGTCATCATCCTGCTGACGACGATCTACATGGATCACCCGCTGGACTTCTCCGTCTTTCCGTCGTTGCTCCTCGCGACCACGCTGCTGCGACTGGTCCTCAACATCGCCTCCACACGCCTGATCCTCACCGCCAAAGGCAACACTCCCGACGAAGCCATGTACGCCGCGGGTCATGTCATCGCCGCGTTCGGAAACTTCGTCGCCGGCTCATCGCTCTTCGTGGGCATCGTGATCTTCCTGATCCTGGTGATTGTCCAGTTCGTCGTGATCACCAAGGGCGCCACGCGCATCTCCGAAGTCGCCGCGAGGTTCACGTTGGACGCCATGCCCGGCAAGCAGATGGCCATCGACAGCGACCTCAACGCCGGCACGATCACTGAAGCTGAAGCCCGCCAGCGCCGCGAAGTCATCCGCCAGGAAGCCGACTTCTTCGGCGCCATGGATGGTGCCTCCAAGTTCGTCCGCGGCGATGCCGTCGCCGGCATCATCATCACGATCATCAACGTCATGGGCGGCTTTGCCGTCGGCATGATCGACCGCGGCTGGGAACCGCTGAAAACCGCCGCGGTGTTCACCAAGCTGACCATCGGCGACGGCCTCACCTCTCAAATCCCCTCATTCGTCATCGCGATCGCCTCAGCCCTCATCGTGACGCGCTCGGGCTCCAAGGCCCAACTCGGCGATGAACTCACCGATCAGATCATCAGCCAGCCCAGCGGCCTGATCATCACTTCAGTATTCCTCCTGCTCCTCTCTTTTACGCCACTGCCGACACTGCCCCTGATCGCCACAGCCCTCGGTCTTGCCGCCGTCGCCTTTGGCATGCTCCGTTCCCGCCGCCACGCCGCGGCCCAACTCAAAGAAGCCGAAGCCGGTCCCAAGGGCAAGTCCGAAGCCCCACCCGTCGAAGCCGTCCTCAAGGTGGACACGCTCGAACTCGAAGTGGGCTACCAACTCGTTTCTCTCGTAGACACCGCCCAAGGTGGCGACCTCCTCGAACGCATCAGCGCCATCCGCCGCCAGCTTGCCCAAGACCTGGGACTGGTCATGCCCCCCGTCCGCATCCGAGACAACATGCAACTGGGCTCCAGCGAATACCGCATCAAGATCCGCGGCAACCCCGTCGCCACCGGCGCAGTCCGCCCCGGCAAACTCCTGGCCATGGACTCCGGCGTCGCCAGTGGCACCATCGACGGCGAACGCACGCGCGAGCCCGCCTTCGGCCTCGACGCCTGGTGGATCGACCCCGCCATGAAGCAGCGCGCCGAGACCATGAACTACACGGTTGTCGACTCCACCAGCGTCCTGGGAACCCACATCACCGAAGTCGTCAAACACCACGCCGCCGAACTCCTCACCCGCGAAGAAGTCTCCAACCTCATCGAGCAGCTCAAGGTCAAGAGCCCCAAGCTCGTCGAAGAGACCGTCCCCGCGGCCATCAAGATGGCCGACCTCCAAAAAGTCCTCCAAAACCTCCTCAAGGAACGTGTCCCCATCCGCGACCTGGAAACCATCCTCGAAACCCTCGCCGACTGGGCCCCGAAGACCAAGGACTTCGACGTCCTCACCGAATACGTCCGCAACGGCCTCCGCCGCACTATCTGCCAGCAGTACGCCGTTCCCAGCGAGTCGCAAAACGGCAAGACCCGCATCGTTTGCGTCACGCTCGACCCGGTGCTGGAAGACCAGATCAACGGCTACATCGATCGCGGCAGCGGCGGCACGATCGTCTCCATGCCCGCCCGGGTCGCTTCGCGTATCGCCCAGCTCATCGTCGTTTCCCTCAAGTCGGTCACCGCCGCGGGCCACCAACCCGTCGTCATCGCCTCACCCCAAGTCCGAGCCGTCGTGCGTCAACTCCTGGAGCCGCACCTCCCGAACGTCGCTGTTCTCGCCTACAACGAGATCATCCCCACCGTCGAAGTCGAGTCGATGGGTCTGGTCTCCCTGGAAGAAGCAAAGGAGGCCGCGGCCGCAGCTTGATCGTCACTTGCAACTGTTGCGCAGGTGTGTATCCTCTGGCGGATTCATGTGGGCAGGATGCCCAATAGAAGAGTGTTGCCACGGATGGCTGGATGAACCTGAGAACCTATCGCGCGCGGACCATGGGTGATGCCCTGGCCGAGGTCAAGAAAGACCTGGGCAAGGATGCTGTCATTCTGCACACACGCACGCTCAAGGTGGGCGGCTGGATGGGCCTGGGCCAGAAGTCCCTCGTTGAGGTGACTGCTTCCGACGGCGCAGGCGAGGTTCGCACCCGCCGAAACGGAAACATCGCCGCACTCAGGGCTTACGGTGTGCCCCCCACCAAGGAGCGGCCCTCGCCCCCCGACGCCGCGGCCCAGATCGCCGCCGTCAAAAACGAAGACTCCACCGCCTTTGCCATCCCCAACGTACCCGCCCCCGAGCGGATGCCTGTGATGCGGACCAACGCCCCCGCGCGAAACGGCGATTCGCCCTCCACTCAGGTCCAGATCGAATCCAAAGCCAACTTCCAAATCAACGATGAACTCGCCGCCCTCCGCAAGATGGTCGGCCAGGTCCTCCAGTGCTCCCGTCAGACCGCGATGAAGGTCCACGGCGATAGCAGTGGGGGTGGTGGGTTCTCAGCCGGGGCCATGCCCGACGCCCTCTTCCGCTGCTACGCCCAACTCCTCGAGACCGAACTCGCCCACGATCTGGCGGACGAAATCGTCGCCCGCGTTCAGCGCGAACTCACCACCCAGCAACTCGGCGATGAAACCGCCGTCCAAAACGCCGTCATCCGCTACATCGCCTCCATGATCCCTTCCGATGTCGACGCCCTCAAATCCGTCCGACCCTCCGACGGCCGCCCTCTCACCCTCGCCCTGATCGGTCCCACCGGAGTCGGCAAAACCACCACCGTCGCCAAGCTCGCGGCCACCTACAAGCTCCGCCAGGGCAAGCGCGTAGGCCTCATCACCAGCGACACCTACCGCATCGCCGCCGTCGATCAGCTCCGCACCTACGCCGAGATCATCGGCCTCCCCCTCAAAGTCGCCATGTCTCCCGCGGACATGGCTTCCTGCTGCGAGTCACTCTCCGACTGCGACATCATCCTGATCGACACCGCCGGCCGCTCCCCCAAGGACACCGGCCGCCTCGATGAACTCAAGAAGTTCATCGCCGCGGCCCAACCCCACCAGACCCACCTGGTTCTCTCCAGCGTCGCCAGCGAGTCCGTGATGCTGGAGGCTGCCAAGCGGTTCCTTCCCGCCAATCCCGACCGCCTCATCTTCACCAAGCTCGATGAAGCCGTCGGACTTGGCGTTCTGATCACCGTCGCCCGACGCGTCGCGCTCCGCCTCTCGTATGTCACGACAGGACAAGAGGTTCCAGATCACATCGAGGCCGGCAAGTCCGAACGCCTCGCCCGCATGCTCCTGGAAGGGAGCGCGGCCAAATGACCACGATCCCCCTCTCTCCGCTCCATTCCGACCAAGCAACTCGCCTCCGCGCGATGGTCGAGGCGTCGGCAGCGGCACCCGCCCGCAATCTCAAGGTCCTCACCGTCTCCTCGGGCAAAGGCGGCGTCGGCAAAACCAACACCTGCGTCAACCTCTCCGTCATCATGTCCCAAATGGGCTGGCGTACCACGTTGCTCGATGCCGACCTTGGCATGGCCAACGCCGACGTCCTCTGCGGCCTCACACCCACCCGCCGCCTTGAGCACTTCGTCGGCGTCTCCGACCGAACCCGCAGCGGAGGACCGACCGCGTCACTCGCCGAAATCTCCGTCGAAGCCCCGGGGGGTTTCCGCCTCATCCCCGGCTCGGTGGGCATCGCCCGAATGGCTGACCTCTCCGAATATGAACGCTCCCGCCTCTTGGGCGCTCTCGACCAGGTCGAAGACGGCTCCGACCTCTTGATCGTGGACACAGGCGCCGGCCTCGGCCGCGAAGTGCTTTCCTTCATCCAGGCCTCCGACCTTTCCCTCATCATCGCGACCCCCGAGCCCACCTCGATCGCCGACGCCTACGCCCTCATCAAGTGCGCCCTGATGACCTCCCCGCCCGGCCAGCTCCCCCGCGTCGCCCTGGTCGTCAACCAGGTCTGCAGCAAGAAAGAAGCCGACGAAGTTCACGCCAGAATCGCCTCCGTTTGCAGCAGATTCTTGCGTTATCGGCTCCCTTTAATGGGTTGGGTTGCGCAGGACACACAGGTTGGCGCGGCCGTCCGTAAGCGAAAACCCCTCATTCTTGACGACCCTCGCTGTGCTGCGAGCCGCGATCTTCGTAGGTTGGGGTGTGTCCTCGTGGAATCCATGGAGCTCCGGCATGCCCCGGACGCCCGCCCGCGTGCTTCCGGCCTTTCCGGACTCTGGTCCCGGCTGACTTTGCGCGGGAGTTGATGGTTTGTAAGGGGGCTTGAGAAAGTGATACGGAACTTTGTGCGGTTTTGACAGCATTTCGTCGATTGGCCCGCTCTGTGCGACGATCAAGATCGCACTGCTGTCGCTGCGCAGTGATTCAGTTCGCGGTGATCCGGTTCGGAGGGAAGATCGTTGAGCATCGGGACTCCCGACAGATTGATCGCATCGAGCTTTGGTCTGGGCGGATTCGCCGTGGCCATCGTCGCAGGGATGGCGGTCGGCAATCCCAGCAGCCGCATTCTCACGGTCGCCATCGCCAGCATGATCGTCTGCCACATCATCGGCCTCATTGCCGGCGCGATCGGGGAGCGAGTGGTCAGCGAGTACATGGTTCAATACCGCGCGACACGACCCGTTTCAGAAACGGGAGTCGCCTCGGGGGATTCATCCCCAAATGTGGGAAGAGTGAACGGAGTTTCGTAAGTTGGCCCTTGCATTGCGGCGGAAGTCTGTATACTCCCGCTCGCTGTTGACCCAAGGACGGGTCTGAACAACGTGATTGGTTTGAATGCCGCGGACGGTTGGTCGCGGCGAGAGAGCGGAAGGCTAAGGAGCGGCCGATGACAGCAACGCGACAAATGAAAGGTCTCCGTGGTTCCGCACGCCGAGGGGCGCGCCTTGAACCCATGAAGACTCGGACACCCCTGGACAAGAAACCCATCCAGGAGGTGTGGACCGAGTACCAGGATGTCAAGAACGGCGATGCCGCCAAGTCCGAACCCATTCGGAACTTCCTCATGGAGAAGTTCCTGCCGCTGGTTCGCTACAACGCCGAGCGCATCTACACGCGTCTGCCCGACGAAGTCGATATCGAAGACCTCATGTCCGCCGGCCTCTTCGGCCTGATGGATGCGATCGATGCCTTCGATCTTGATCGCAACGTCAAGTTCGAAACGTATTGCGCCCCCCGTATCCGCGGCGCCATCTTGGATGAGCTTCGCGCCATGGACTGGGTCCCGCGCCTCGTCCGCCACCGCACCGCCAAGGTCGAAAGCGCCCGCCAGAAGTTCGAAATGGCCAACGGCCGCGCCCCGACCGATCACGAGCTGGCCTCCAAGCTCAACCTTCCCGGCGAAGAGTTCGACAAGGTCAAGCGCGACAGCTCCGCCGTCAGCACCCACAGCATCACCCGCAAGTTCGCCGCCAGCGACGGCTCACGCGAGCTCCGCGAGATCGACGTGGTTCGCGATGACACCGACAGCAATCCCCTCCGCGAGATGCAGCGCCGCGACCTTAAGGACCTGATCACCAAGGGCCTCAGCCGCGCCGAGCGACTCATCGTCATCCTCTACTACTACGAAGGCATGACCATGAAGGAGATCGGGGCCACTCTCGACCTCTCCGAATCCCGCGTCAGCCAGATGCACAGCTCCATCCTGGCCCGCCTCAAGGCCCAGATGCAGCACCGCTCCAAGGAACTCGAGCCCATCGAGTAACTTCGTGGCATCGCCTCTCCAGGCGATGTTCTTCCTGAATCCAGCCCCATCCAAGGCCGCCCCACCCCTGGGGCGGCCTTATCGTTTCCCGCCATGACCGCGCCCTCCCAAACCCAAGCCTGCATTGCCCTGGGCAGCAATCTCGGCGACCGCGCGGCCAACATCCAATCCGCCGTCAAAGCCCTCCGACATGTTCCTCTCACCACCATCGTCCACACCTCAAGCCTTCTCGAAACCGAGTCCGTTGGCCCAATACCCCAACCCCGCTACCTCAACGCCGCGGCCCGCATCGAAACCTCCCTAACCGCTCGGGCCCTCCTCAACCACCTGCTCGAGATCGAACGAGAATGCGGCCGCGACCGATCCAAGGAACAGCGGTGGGGGCCTCGCACGCTCGACCTGGATCTCCTTCTCTACGGCGAGGAAGTAATCAACGAGCCCGGCCTCTGCGTGCCCCATCCTCGCATGCACGAACGCCTGTTTGTCCTCGTGCCGGCATCTGAGGTTGCTGGAGATATGCTCGTGCCGACGATGAACGCAACCGTAGGTCAGCTCTTCAAACGACTCTTAACCGCAGAGAAAGCCTGACATGCGAGCGCCACTAGCAATCCTCATCTGCATCGCGGCCCCTCTCTTCGCCCAACCCGAGCCCCCCAAGAAAACTCCCCCCGAACCCGCGCCTCCCGAAGCCGTCCTCCTGGACCTCCGCTCCGCCTACTCCAAACCTACCGCAGAAGAAGTCACCGTCAAGTTCCGCTCCGCCGCGGCCACAGGTACCGCCGAACGCTCCGACTCCTTCATCGTCCGCATCGACCCCGGCGAGCCCGGCACCCACCAACCAAGGTCCATGCTCCTGGACCTGGGTGCCCTCCGCATCCACTTCGCCGCCGGCAAGCTCACCGCCATCAACAGCTCCGCGCCCGACAAGGTCTTTACCCGCACCTACACCGAGCCCCTCACGCCCGCCCGCCTCGCCGAACTCCTTCCACCTCTGCCCGTTCCACAACTCGCGCTCGCTTCCAACGCTGACCTCAACCTCCGTTCCCCCATCGCCCTCCTCACCGACATCACCTGGGACAAGGGCATCTGGGATGACCTGGCCCGCCCGCCCATCGTCTCCATGAAGGGCAGCGGTATCACCGGCACCGCCGAGATCCAAGTCGGCGTGCAGTCCCGGCGCCTCACCAAGTTCATCGCCACCATCCGCCGCGCCGGCCTTGAAGGCACCTACGAACTCTCCTTCCACCCCATCGACCCCGGCGACCCCGCCAAGTGGGTCATCCCGCTGGAAGGCCGCCAACCTGTGCCGCAACTGGTTGATCTCAAGCCACCCAACAGGCCATTGGCGATCATTGAACTCGGCCAACCCGTTCCCAACATCTCCCTCTCCCGCTTCGACCTCACCGGCTGGCAGCTCCACGAAGCCCTCGAAGCCGCCAAGCCCAATCCCCTGGCCCTCATCCTCTTCCGGGCCGACAAGCAGCAATCCCACATGGTCGAAGCCCGCATCGGTCTGGCGGCCCTCCGCTCCCTTCACGCCAAGTCCGCCGCGGCCGTCACCATCGACCTCCCCGACTTCTCCCGCGACCGCTGGAAAGACCTCCGCCAAGCCTGGAACCCCCAGCCCGACCCCGATCCCATCGGCGCCGATGAACTCATGTGGTCCTCCGGCGCAACCCAATCCCTGGACCGCTTCACCCCATCCGCGGCCGCCATCCTGATCATTCGACCCGACAAAACACTCCTCGCCGTGATCAACCTCGAAGGCCGCGCCGACAAACCAGACGAAATCACCGCCGAACTCCGCCGCGCCCTGACCTCCCTTCCTGCTCCGCCTCCCTAAGGGGGAGGGAGTTCGACCGAGCAACACGGACCTAGTTGGTCCCACGCCTTTCGCTTTGGTGGCACTCAACGCCGTGAACTTTCTGTGCTCATCAGACACTGGTTGTGCCGGCTTTCAGGCCGTTTCAACGGCCTTGCTCGCTCGTAGGCCACGGCTTCAGCCGTGGTAACGCGACCGGCCCCTGTCTCTTCTCAGTTCTTCTTATTTCAGCCCGTTTCAACGGGCTTAGCTGAATACCGGCTTCAGCCACGAGGCAAGAAAGTTCAAGGCATTGGGTGGCACTGGTCATGGCTCTGCATGGCCAGTGTTGCGAACCCCGAAAACGACAAGTTTTGTCCGCACGGTTGTGCTTGGGCACGACACGATTTCTGCGAAATCCACACATCAAATCCGCGCCCTATTTCAAGCACTTTCTGAACAACCACCACGATTTTCGACACGGTTTTTGCGCGCAAAACGTGTCTTTGGCCCATAGGTAGAGGGGCTGCTCAGTCAACCCCGGATTGATGAGGCCGCGGATTCGGGGCGACTAAACCCCGTGTTGGCTCCGACGCTTCATATTCCGGAGAAGACTGAGCGAACCTCTACCGCAAGTGAGATGTCGAAAGACACCCCACCCTCGGTCGCATCGACGTGGACCGCCCGATCTCGGCGCAGCTCAAGTCCCACAAGGACCCAACTGCGCAGGCAGCCAACCGGCCCACGCACGAGCGGAAGTCAAGATCGACAACAACCGCGTGCCATCGAAGTCGGTTCCTCCGACTTCGATGTCCGCGGCGTCCTTTCGCGTCTATGAACATCAAAGTCGGAAGACCGACTTCGATGGCACATGTTGCTCGTCGTCGGGATATTCGCGGGGCATCCCGCGGCACCAAAAACAAACAAGCCGCACTCCCGCGCGGCTTGATCAATCACCTTGTTGTCCCGTTAGTCGCGTCTCTTCAACCCGCCTCAGCTCGCGGATGTGCCTGGTTATAAGCATTCTGCATCCGCTGCGTCGTCAAGTGCGTGTACACCTGAGTCGTCGAGAGCGACTGGTGACCCAGCAACTCCTGAACACTCCGCAGATCCGCACCATTATCCAAGAGATGCGTCGCAAAGCTGTGCCGCAGCGTGTGCGGGCTGATCGTCGGGTCCAGTCCAACCTGCTTGAGATACTTATCCAGCTTGCGGCGAACCGACCGCGAGCTGAGCCGTCCGCCGTGCTTGTTCACAAACAGCGGCCGGTGCGTGCGGCCCTCGGTCCAGGCGCTCGTGAATCGTCCATCCGCCCGCAACTGCTCCATGTACCGCTTGATCGCGGCCATGGCGTGCGAACCCAGGGGCACCACTCTCTCCTTCTTACCCTTCCCCTTCACCCGAAGAGCCTCACCCGTCAGGTCAATCTCATCCACTTCAAGGCCAACCAGCTCGCTCACGCGGATGCCGGTCGAATAGAGCGTTTCAAGCATCGCCCGATCGCGAAGGCCGAGCACATCCCGGTCGTCCGGAGCGGCCAGCAGCTTCTCGATCTGCTCAATCGTGATCGCCTTGGGCAGGCGCTTGCTCTGCCGAGGCGTGCGAATCAGAGTCATCGGATTGGTGTCCGACAGCCCGCGCCGATCAGCCCACTTGAAGAACGAGCGGAGCGTCGCAATCTTCCGGGCCATGGTGGCCGCGGAGTAATGCTGCTCGCCCAGGTGATTCAGGAACCCGCGGATGGTGTCCGCCGTGGCCCCGCAAATGGTCTTGGTGATCGTCGCCGGGATGCTCCCCGCCACGCCGCTGGGTGCCGGCTTCTTGCCGCCCGCGGCCTTGATGGCCTCTTCCCGCTGCTTGAGGGCGTCGTTTTCCTTGGTCAGGTCAACAGCCACGCCGCCATCTTTCGAGAGGAACTCGACGAACTGGCGGAGGTCGGCCCCATAGCAACGGGCCGTGTACGGGCTGAAGTGACGCTCATCCATCAAGTAGCTGGAGAAGGCGTCGGTAATGGGAAGGGTGGACATGGTTCCGAACTCCTGGCGATCTGGGCCGGGTTGGCCTCACTGCGTTATCAGAGCAGATCGGTTTCCCGAATCGTCTGGTTGAGTGACACTGTCACGAGATTGGCATTCTGGCGAGGCTTCCCGCTGTCTTGGCCGGGTTTGCATGAGCAGGTTTTGCGCTGGACGGCGATTTGCCTGCGTTCAGCTTCATTTCTGAAGACTTTGCCGCGTGCAAAGAGATGGCCGCGGCCAGGCGACGTATCGCCTGTCCGGGGTCGACTTGGGTTTGTGCTGTCTGGCTCATCGATCGCTCCGCCCAAAGGGCCGGGGCGATCTGCCGCGGCCTCAAGGTTGCTTCTTTTCCGCAGACATCCGTGCGACCCGGAGCCACTCATGGTTGAGGAGCCGGTCAACGGACTGCCATGCGCCGAACTCGCAGAACAGGTCCATGCTCGCCAGGTATCTCCGCCAGGCCAGGGCGCTGGTCGCTTCCGTGCGACCCGAGGCGTATCTCTGCACATCCAACTGCACTTGGTGGTTCTTTCCGTCCATGAACTCCGACACCACCGATGCGGGTGCATCCTTGAAGCTGCTTCGCGTGAAGTAGTGGTAGTCGGTGGGCTGATATGTCAGCTTCCGCGTGTCGATGTTTGCCGAGCCCTGCTTATCCAGCAGTCCCGGTCGCGAGTAAAGGGCCAGGGCCAGTCCGAGCTTCGGCGGGTTGTACGGGTCGTATGCCGTGATCGAGCCCACGATGATTCCGTCAACTCCAAGTGCGGTGGCCAACTGCTGCGCCTCTTCGGGGTTCGCCAGTTCCTGCAGGTTCAGGTTCCGCATCGCGGCGATTGTTCTGTTCAGCGGAAGACATCGGATCCCTCGCACTTGGGCGGCCGCGGCAACGATCTTGTCGCTGACCTGGTACGCATCGACTTGCGAGAATCCCGACTCATTCCTCAGCGGCACCACGGCCCAGAGCACATCGCCCTTGGATGTGTCGTACGGCGCCATCAGCACCTGCGGAACGGTGAGTTTCTGGCCCGAACTGCACCCCGCTACGAACTGGACGATCACCAGAGCAGAGAGGAGGAAAAGTCCGGCCTCAATTCGCGAGCGTGCAAACGCCCGCCAAGAGAGGCCACTGTTGAGCATGGTCTGTTCTGTTGTCATGGCGTCCTGCCTGTTCGGTGCCGCATCTCCGCCGCGGCCGTTAACTGCAAACCGCGCTCGGCCCTTTCGAGCTGTGCGCGGGAGGGGGGATCAGTGTTGCCGCGGCCCTTCGCCGGGAGCCTGGGGATCAGGCTGATTGGCGACCTTGGAGCCGGGGCTTTGGATCTCGAGGGGCAACCTCTCCGAGGCGATCGGCTTGGCGACGTAGGGAGTCGACGGCTTGGCGTTCAGCGCGGCGAGTTGGATGACCTGGTTGGTGTCCATGGACCAGACGTTGTCCACGCCGCCGCGATCCGAGACAAAGAAGAGGCGGTTGTTGGGGCCCCATGCCGGCATGAGGTTGACGGCAGAACCCGCGGAAAGACTGATGCGACTGCTGCCGTTGATATCGATCAGCCAGAGGTCGGCAGAAGTGGGGCGGGTGTCGGTGCTGCGGGCCCATTCACGCGGATTCGGAACCGTCGCGAACGCGAGCCACTGACCATCCAGGCTCCACGCCGGGTTGATGCACGCGGCCAACGGGGTCGAGGCGACTTCGGTGAGGTTGCCGGCCTGGCCATCCTTGAGGTCGATGGTCCAGATGCCAAAGGCCCGGTCGCCGCGCTCGCGGCTCTTCTGAAAGGCGATCTTGTCGGCGCCGCCGGCGCCGGTGTGCGGCGTGGGGCACCACGACGGGAACAGGCCATAAGAAACGAAGCTGGCAACGCCGGAGTTGGCGACATCGGTGATCCAGATTTCCCACTGCCCGCTGACTTCGCCCAGGCGGCAAAAGGCGAGCTTGGTTCCATCGGGAGACCACGACGGGTGGAGGTCATCGCCGGCCGTGTTGGTGAGCTGAATCGCCCGGCCGCCCGTGATGGGCATCACGAAGATGTCCCAGTTCCCGGTTCGGTTGGAGGCGAACGCCAAACGCGTTCCATCAGGGCTGATCTTGGGCATCACATCGTTGGCCGGGTCATTGGTGAGCTGGCTCACCACGCGGCTGTCAACGCTCTTGATGTAGATGTCGGAGGTGAACTTGTGCTGCGTGCTGGCGTAAACGATCTTCTTGCCATCCGGAGAAATGTCCGGGTCAAAGTCGGCGCCCTCCATGGCGAAGCTGACCTGCGTCACGTTGGCGCCGCCGACCTTGGCCGGCGAGTTAGAGATCCGCGGCGTCATCGATCGGGCCAGGACCTCTCCATAGAGATTGATCGCGGCGTTCGAGGGCTGCGTGGGTGCGGTCTGATTGTTGAGCGAGATGTTGTTGTGCGGGGCCGGCTCGGAACTCATTGTCACGCCCGCCATGGATGCGGCGAGCGGATCAAAGGGCGATGGGGTCACGTTTGCTTCGGCCGTGATCTGTTGGCCGGGCTGAGCAGGCTGCGCCCGAAGATTGGGTGCCGGCGCTCCGGTGGGAGTGCCGTTGTCTCCAACAGTGGGGGGCTGAGTGGGAGATGCAGTGCCCATGGCGGTGTAGGTGCCGGGTGCCATCTCGCAGCCGCCGATCGCGATGCCCGCGAGGGTCGTCAGAATCAGCGTGGTCTTGCGGGGGGGTGACATGGTCATGGGTGAAGTCTCCGTGGATCAGCCGCTTTCGGGCGGCACATCGGTCGATGGGGTTCCTCCCGACACGACCAGGTCCAGTAGCTCAAATCGCCGAGACTCCGCCGGCCATTTCCACGAACGGGGACTCCCCGTTCAGCCTTTATCGGACCACCGGAATCCTCGCCTTGAGAGGGGAGGAGACAGGGATTTGCCCGACGGGACTCACCATCGGGTGTTCCGATAGCCTGCATGAGTCCGGAAACGAAAGTCCGCATCACGATTTGAGGTTGAATAACGATTCGGCCAAAAACACCGAAGGGGACCCCACCACGTGCGAGTCCCCCCGGCGTAAAGACTTGGGATGTCGAATCAGTCGCGAGGTTCGCGGGTCATGATCGCCGGCGCATCGCCCGGACGCATCCAGGCCCGTGCCTGCCGGCCGCGGGGGCCGCTGGAGGCGACCAGATGGTCCAGATACCTGCCCAGCGAAGCTTCGTTGAACGAGGCCAGAAAAGAGGTCTTGGCCGTGGGGTTGATGGTGATGATGCGATCGACGACCTGCTCCCGGGTCAATCGCGACGATGGCGAGCTGCTCTCCAGCGGCTCGGAGGTGCGCCCGGGGGCGCCCGTGGACTGCATGCAAAGCCTCCGATTCGCCGTCCTTGCCCTTAGAACCAAGGGGTCGGTGCGGCGAGTGACGACTATCGGGCGACGTTCTCAAATCACTTCACACGGAGTCACGCCGCGGTTGCATTCCTCGGACGATTTTGATTGCCGACCGGCCAACATCACCCTGACACCCGCGCGGTTCCTACGCTGCGCAAATGAGTTACTTCCACCTCACCCCCGAATCGATCATCCCGCTTGGGGGTGGGGAACCGCTGGCAATCGTGTCCGCGGCCAATCCATTAAGACACACCCCGGCCAATATCTTCGGAGCCAGTTCGCGCATTGTCTGCTGGTCGGGGTGGTTTGGCGATGATTCCACGAAGTTTGACCGCGACTTCCGCACGTGGACGCGGGAGGGGTGGGATGCGTTGGACGCATGGTGCGATCAGGTGCTGCCGTTCGCGGCGGCCGCGGGGGCGAGGTTGTGCTTCCGGCCGCATCCGCGGCACGTAATCGCCGATGCGCAGGCGTGCATGAGTTTTCTGAAGCGACGTGAGGGGCAGCCGGTAGAGATTCTGCTGGATCCGGCGGGGCTGCTGACGGCGGCGATGTTGCCGCGGGCGGAGGATCACCTTAAGAGGATTGTGGATGCGCTGGCGTCGCATCCGGCGGTGCCGGCGGTTGTGGTTTCGAACGTGGTCGCGACCCAAGGGGATCCGGATCAGTTGGAGCCGGCGCCAATCGGTGGGGGGGTGTTGAGTTCCGAGTTGATCAAGTTGGTTGTCGCGGCGATTCCGGCGGGAAAACCACGCGTGTTGATCGGTCCGGATCCGGGGGCACAATCCCGCGCTATTGATGCGATTACCGCCAGCGCCTGACCACCGCTAAACTATCCTTCAACCCCCGAGCCACCTATGTCCAAACCCACACTCGACCATCCCGCTTTCGCTCTCGTCAAGAACGCCTTTCCCGGGAAGAAGTTCCGTGGAACTGAGTTCCGCGGCCAATCGACTCTGATTGTCGAGCCTGGGGATCTGCACGAGGTCATGGCGTTTCTGAAGAACGATGAGCGCACGGCGTTCAACTTTCTGTCGGATGTTGGCGGCATCGACTACCTGAACTACCCCACTAAGCCGATCGGGCGGTTTGCGGTGTACTACAACCTGATCTCGTTCTCGCGGGATGACCGGTTCTTTGTGAAGGTGTTCCTGGATCCTTCGATTCCGACGGATGGGATTGTTGAGGACCCTGCGCTGTACCTGGATAGCGTGACGGACATTTGGCCCGGTGCCGAGTGGACGGAGCGCGAGGTGTTTGACATGTTCGGCATCCGGTTCCGGAATCACCCGGATCTGCGGCGGATTCTGACGTGGGAGGAGTTCCCGGCGCATCCGCTGCGGAAGGACTATCCCCTGCGGGGCCGCGGCGAGCGCGAGGCGTACAAGGTTGTTGATCGCACTGATGCGTGAGCGTTACCGCGGTGCGACGCCTGAGGGCTTCTTCACTTCGATGTTGCCGGTAGCCAAGTCCCACGACAGCCAGGTTGCCGTCGTTGGCGATGCCGCGGCCGGGTCGAACATGGTTACGACACCGTTCTTGTCGGCTTCGGCGATGATTGTCTGCTTGAGGGCGTCGTAGTTGAGTTTCTGGGACAGAAGTTCGCGGACTGCGGGCTTGGGGTTCTGCTCGGTCTTGGGCGGGCCGGAGGCCGCGTAGACGCCGCCGACGGCTTCGACGTGCTGGAGTTCGGTCTTGCCGCGGGAAGTGTCGCCCAAGGAGCCGCCGTGTTCTTTGAGGTCGGCGGTCATGGCGGCGCACTTGATTTCGGTGACGGTGCCATCCTTAAGGGCGCGGTGGATGACGCTGACGTTGTCATTCATGCCCAGGGTGGTGTCGCCGCTGGGTTGACGCTCGACATGGAGCGAACCGGCCCATTCGAAGAGAGAAACGCCGCGGGCATCGCCACCGAGGTCGCGTGTGCCCGGCGCGTTGCTTGGGGCAGCGGGAGCCTCAGACTGATCCATGAGGAGGAACTTGCCCGCGCCGGGGACATCCATGGTTCCGGCGGTGTTGTTGGCGAGGATAGTGGGGCCTTCGATGTAGAAGAGCTTCTGAAGGTTCTGCTTGTCGGCTTCTTTCCCGTCCGCGGCGTAGCTGCGCGATTCGACGCGTGCGTTTGTTCCGCCCTCGCGATCGAGGATCGATCCGTAGGCCTCCGCCTTGATGACCTCGCGGTCTTGGGCTTTCTTGGAAGTTTCGGTTTCGCCGGGGAGCGATGCTAGAAGTGATTGGCCCGGTGCGCCTGGGGTGATCAGGAGTTTCACGTGTTCGCCGTCGGCCTTGTTCCGAGTGAGGATGTCGGGCGAGTAGCGAATAGATGCATCGCCGAGGCAGTCGATCAGGCCGTCCAGATCGTCGTAAATCATCCGCTTGGTCCACTTGGCATCGATGCTGGAGGGAGCGCCCTTGGCGAAGCCCTTGTAGTCGAAGTCGCCAGCGCCAAAGGCTTCGAGGCGGCCGCGGCGGCCGTCGATCTGCATTTGCGTGCCGGTGATGGTTCCCTGCTCGCGGTCGGGCTGGTTACGGGTGATCGAGGAGTTCGCGCCGACGAGCGTGACCAGCTGTTTCTGCTTGCCGTCGGTATCGAGGGCAAGATCAGCGGTGAGTTCCTCGGTGCGGCCGATGAGAAAGTCCTTGTCGCTGCCAAACTCAACATTGCCGCGGGCCAGCAGGGAGCCGACATCGACTTTGCCGTCGGCGACGTCAATGAGGTGGGCGTCGAGGTAGTTGCCAGCGAGGCGCTGGCCGGCGCGGTTGACCAGAACCTTGTCTTCGGCGTGTACGAAGCGCGGGCGCGGCTCGGTGCCCTTCACTGGTGGATCGAACGTCACATCGATCAGGCCGCCCTGCATGTGGCCGGTGTCGGCGGAGTCGGCGACGGCATCGCCGGTGAGGATGGTTCGCGTAATCACCAGTTCTTTGGCGTCGGCAAACTCGGCGTGGGCCTGCTTGCTCTTGAATGTCATGTCTTTGCCGGAGCCGGTGACATCTCCCCAGACGGTCGCGGCCTTAAGCGCGTTGGTGAGTTGGCCATCACGCATCCAGAAGGCGAACTCGCCCTTGTCGGCCCAGGTCAGGTCCTGACGCGAAGCCTGATCGGCCCCCGCATGGAGCGAGCCTGCGCCGGGGGTGCGGATGATTCCCTTCATCAGGTCGGCTTCGATCCGCGCTGCATTGAGCAGGCCGGAACCGGGCACGTTCATGGTGACTTGCGATTCAGGCGTGCCGATGAGCGAGAGAGCGGCCTCGGTCGCGGCGTAGGCGATCGCGGTGGCCTTGCCGGTGATGCCGCGCTCTGCATCCGCGAGGTTCACCAGGCCGGTCTTGTCCGCGGTGAATCGCAGAGCGACGTGGTTGTTCTTGAGCTCGTCGGGCGTTTTGTCGAGGGGCAGGATCACGCAGGGGCCGGTCCAGGCGAGGACCATGTCTTTGGATGGCGCGGGTGGGGTGGATTGCGCGGCGGTGTCCGGGGCCGTGGCGA
The DNA here is from genome assembly GCA_044222485.1 of Phycisphaerales bacterium. Taxonomy (GTDB): domain Bacteria; phylum Planctomycetota; class Phycisphaerae; order Phycisphaerales; family UBA1924; genus JAHBXE01. The sequence goes on from JBGAND010000016.1 coordinate 16,659, forward strand.
CGGTGGTTCCGTTTGTCGCAGCGGGAGGAGTGGTGGGGGAGGCGGCCGCGGGCTTTTCTTCGCCCGTCGAGGCGAACTTGAGTTCGGTGATGGCGTTGGCGGGCAACTGGTTGTCGAGCAAGCGGGCGACGAGCTCGAGCTTGTCGGCATCCAGCCTTCGCTGCAGTTGCGTCACGGTCACCTTCTCATTCATGACGAGGCGGTAAAGCGTTTCAACCGGCGAGCGGGGAGGCGCGGCGGGCGCAGTCGGTGTTTGCGCAACCTGAGTTGGCGCTGGGCCGGGCTCGCTGGGCTTCTCTGCCGGTTTGGGTTGCGACTTTGATGGCCTCGGGTCGGTGTTCATGGTCAGGAACCCGCCCTTGCGGACATCGGCACGCGACAGGCTTTCGCGTGGTTGGTTGAAGACCAGCGCGATGTCGGTCCCGACGAACTTGCCTCCGTCAAAGAGCACCGTGACCAATCCGGGCAGAACAACTTCGCCGACCGCGGCCTCGAACGCCAGCGTTTCGGTTCGCAGCGTCATCGTCGGCTGGTCCACCGCGCGATCGACCGGGGACTTGTCGGGCTTGGCGGCGAACATCTGGATTTCGACGTGCCCGCTGATGGTGCCCGAGTCGGGCTGCTTCTGTTTGTCGGGCATGTAGAGCTTGCCAGAATCGGCCCGGATGTAGACGGATCGGCCATCGACGAGGTAGAGCCAGGCCTCGGGCTTGTCCACGGCGTAACGGCGTGCTTCGAGGGGATCGAGGCTCGCGAAGATGAGCTGGCCGGACTGCCGCGACGGGTCGTTCTTGTCGATCAGATCGACTTTGACGTTCTGGCTTTTGAGAAGCTGGCCATTGGGATCACCACCGCCGACGGTGACCGTGCGGGGGTCAGCGCCACCGGGCAGCAAGAGCGGGTCGGTCGGTTGCTGCGTCTGCGGCCGCCCGCCAAATGCGACGAAGTACGCGACCATCGCGATGAATGCCAGTCCCAGCGCCAGCGCCGCGTAGGCGCCCCTTTTCTGGGTGTGGGTCTTTGTCCGATCCTTGGACGCTGAGGGGGGTGGTGGCATCAGGCAGGATCGTAGAACCGCAGAGCCTTCTCCATCAGCCCTTTGGCTGAGATCAGGTGTTCGATTGCCTCCCGGGCGGCGCCTTGGCCGCCGGGTAGTTTGGTAACCCAGGCCGCGGCCTCTTTCACGACCGGATCGGCATCGGCGACACACATGGAATAGCCCACTTTTTTCATCATGGAGAGGTCGGGCCAGTCATCTCCGAGGCAGGCCATTTTGTCAACCGACAGGCTGTTGCGGGTGGCGAGTTCGGCGATGGCCGCGCCTTTGTCTTTGGAGCCTTGGATCACCTGCTGGACGCCCAGGTCGGCCATGCGATGGGCCACAGCGCGGCCGGTGCGGCCGGTAACGATCGCGATCGAGAAGCCGAGTTTTTGCCAGAGCTTCATGCCGAAGCCGTCGCGGACGTTGAAGCGTTTGGTCTCGTGGCCGAGGTCATCGAGGTAGATGGAGCCGTCGGTGAGGACGCCGTCGACGTCGAGGATAAGGAGTTCGACGTTGGCCGCCGCGGCGGATTTCTTGGGGGTGGGGGTCATCGCGAGCCTAGTCCTTCACCAGCCGCATCGCGACCAGGTCTTGAACGTCGAGGATGCCGACGGGCTTGCCGGATTCATCGACGACGGGGATTTCGTCGAGGCGGCGTTCGCGGACCATTTTGACGGCATCACGTATCAGCGCCGTGGAAGGCAGCGATCGCGGCTTCTTGGTCATCACGGCAGAGATTGATTTGTGAAGTTGAGATTGGTCTTTGAGGATGAGCCGGTGCAGGTCGCCGTCCGTGAAGATTCCGGAGAGCTTGCCGGCGGAATCCACAATCAGCATCGCGCCGGGCCGGCGGCCGGCTTCTTCTGCTTTCTGAAGAGATTGCAGAACCGTGAGCGTTTCGGGGATGAGTGGAAGGTTTTTGTCAACCGCGAACCGGAGGGCCTCGACCACTGGGCGCAACAGGCCGCCGAGCGAGCCGCCGGGGTGGCGCTTGGCGAAGTCTTGGTCGGTGAAGTTCCGACGGCGGGCCGCGGAGAGGGCCAGGGCATCACCCATCGCGAGCATCGCGGTGGTGGAGCAGGTCGGTGCCGCGAACTCGGAGCCGCCCGCCTCATCGACGTTGCCGATGGTTAATGCGACGGTGGCCAGGCGCTGAAGGCTGGATCGCCCATCACCCTCCGCGGCCTCATCGTGCTTGCTGCCGGTGATCGAGATGATCGGCAGCCCATCCTGATGCAGAACCGCGGCGAGGTTGACGACTTCGTCGGTTTCCCCGGAATAGGAGAGGCAGATCACGGTGTCGGTGGGACGGAACCTACCCAGATCCCCATGGGCGGCCTCTGAGGGATGGACCGCGTGGGAGGGGATGCCCAGGGAGGCCATGGTCGCGGAGATTTTCGATCCGATCAGGCCGGACTTACCCAGGCCGGTGACCAGGACCGTGCCGCCGGAATCGGCGCACTTCTGGATCAGGGATACCGCCTCGTGGAAGGACGGGTCTAGCGACTCAGCCAGCCCGCCGACGGCCGCGGCCTCGGCCCGCAGGACGCCCGCGGCGAAGGCCCGCTCATCGGCGTGGCTGGTTTGGCGGCTCTTGTCCATCCGATAAGGGTACACTGGTTGCCACTGCCGAGGGATGCCGCTTGACGACTGACTACCGAGTACGCCTGGACGCCTTCGAGGGGCCCCTTGATTTGCTGCTGTATCTGATCCGCCGCGCGGAGGTGGATGTGACGGACATCCCGATCGCGGCGATCGCGGATCAGTACATGGCGTATCTGGGGCACATTGAGACGATCGACATCGACCTGGCGGGTGAGTTCCTGGTGATGGCCGCGACGCTGATGGAGATCAAGTCGCGGATGCTGACGCCGGCCAAGCCGATGGCGGATGGGGATGGGGTTGCGGCGGATTCGAGTTCGACCGATCCGCGGGCGGATCTGGTTCAGCAGTTGCTGGCGTATAAGAAGTATCGCGACGCCGCGGATGCGCTGGAGCATCGGAAGCAGGACTGGGAGCAGCGGTACCCGGCGGCGGGTGCGGGGATCAACGACCAGGAACTGCGCGAGGCGATCCTGGCCAGCAACCAGGACATCGAGCTAGAAGACATCAGCCTCGTTGATTTGGTGGAGGCGTTTTCGAAGATCATCGCGGCGGTGAACTTTGACCGGCTGGGTGAGCACACGGTCAAGTACGATGACACGCCGATCGAACTGCACGCTGAGGACATCCTGGATCGGCTGAAGCATGAGGAACAGGGTTTGCTGTTCCCGCTGGTGTCGATCTTCACAGGGCGGACGCGGGGGGAGATGCTGGGGCTCTTTCTGGCCGTGCTGGAGCTGGTGCGGCGGCGGGCGATCTCGGTTCAGCAGGATGGGGAGTGCGGGCCGATCGTGATTGGGCTGCGGCCGGAGGAGGCGGTGCCGGAGGTGGTGGTGACGGAGGCGGGACTCCGAACAGAGCCCCCTGCGGTAGCAGGGGGTTGAGTCGATCGTTAAGGTATCCGACCCCCGACTGCCGTCGGGGGCTCTGATCAGAGTTCGCGCCGCGCTGTATGCTGGTGCCAGTCATGCAGAACCGTCGCGTTCATCTTCGTTTCGCGAAGACAGTGAGCCTGGGTTCACTCGCTTTGGCCATGGGCGCACATGCGCAGTGGACGGTTGTGAGTCTTGATCCGCCCGGGGCACCGAACTCCCGCGCCTATGGCGTGTTCGGCAATCGGCAAGTTGGTGCTGCCGGCGGCCGCGCCGCGATGTGGACGGGAACGGCTCAGTCTTGGGTGGCGCTCCATCCACCGAACGTCTGGGGTTCAGAGGCTGTAGCGGTGAACGCCGAGCAGTGCGTCGGCCAGCTCCACGAGGGTCACAGCGCTCCCTCACCGCTCGCGGTGCTGTGGAACGGACCATCAAACACAGAGACGATGCTGGATCCGGCTCCCGGGCAAGAAAACTATGGCACCCGGGCGCTTGCGGTATTTGGCAATACCCAAGTTGGATGGCTTCAGCATTACGGCGTTCACGCCCCGTACGCGACGATGTGGAGTGGTACGCCGGCATCCGCCTTGTTTCTTCATCCGGCGGGCGCGAGCAGGTCGGAGGCGACAGGTGTCAGCCAGGGACAGCAAGCAGGCTTCGCGTGGTTCGGGTCGCAGACTCACGCCGGGTTTTGGACCGGTACGGCGGAATCTTGGGTCGACCTTCATCCCGGTGGCGCGATGGAGTCCGCCGCGAACAGTGTGCACGACGGGCAGCAAGCCGGATATGCGAGCTTTGCGGGCGGCAGTCGTCACGCGGGAGTGTGGTCCGGGTCCGCCGCGTCGTGGGTGGATTTGAACCCGCCTCAGGCCGCGAGTTCGGAAGTTAGTTGCGTCTTTGGGGGCACGCAAGTCGGCTTCTGGACTTCACAGAATCGATACCGGGCCGCGCTGTGGCGCGGATCAGCAGCGTCGTGGATTGACCTGCATGCGTACTTGCCGCCCGGATTTCAGCAGAATGACTCGTACGCGAAGGGTGTGTGGAGCGATTCCACGGTCACGTACGTTGTCGGCTACGGTTTCAACGCCCTGACCAGCCACTACGAAGCGCTGATGTGGATCGGCCCCGCGGTTCCGTGCTATCCGAACTGCGATGGCTCTACTGCTTCTCCTGCCCTGAACATCGTCGATTTTCAGTGCTTTATGAATCGATTCTCGATCGGCGCGCCTTACGCCAACTGCGACGCCAGCACCTCGTCTCCCGTTCTGAACGTCAATGACTTCATGTGCTTCCTGAACAGGTTTGCGGCCGGGTGTTCGTGACTTGCCGGCCGTTCGCTTGGTATGCTGACCCCATGCCACGCACTTTCCTCCTCGTCATTCTGCTTGCCCTATCCGCATGCGCGTCCACTCCTAAGGCCACCGCGCCTCCCGACCCGGCGCAGGCCCGCTGGTTCAGCGGTCGCACCGGCAACGCGTCTTCACTCACCGAGGCTGCCTCCTCGATCGCGTCTGCCGATGCGGTTGTGGTTGGAGAGAACCACGGGCACCCGTTGGGGCTCGCGACGGCCGCGGGTTTGTGGACGGACCTGCTGGCCCGATCACCCAAGTCGGCCCTCGCGTTGGAGTTCTTCGAGCGCGATGAGCAGACCCGCATCGATGAGTACCTCGCAGGACTGACGGATGAAAAGAAGTTCAAAGCCCGAACCAACCGCAACGCGGGAAGCTATCCGCCCGGGCACCGCGACATGGTGGAGGCTGCGAAAGCCGCCAAACGCCCGGTCATCGCCGCGAACGCTCCGCGTCCGTTTGTGACGGCGGCGGGCAAAGCGAAGGACTATGACAATCTCAAGGACCTGCCTCCCTCGCTCCGCGGCTTGATCCGTGTTCCGGACGAGTTGCCCACGGGGAAGTATCGCGACGACTTCAACAAGGTGATGTCCGATCCCGCGGCCGCGCACGGGCCCAAACCCAAGGATGAGGCGGAGGCCAAGGAGAGGCTCGACTCAGCGTTCCGCGGGCAGTCGTTGTGGGATTGGACGATGGCGGATTCGGTGGCGCAGTCGGTGAACGCGGGCAACACGCCGACGCTTCTGGTTGTCGGGCGGTTTCACGAGGACCACCACGGCGGGTTGATTCAGGCTCTTGAGAAGCTTCGGCCGGGAGTGAAGGTTCGGACGGTGAGCTTTGTGGATGCGTGGTCGGACACGCTGCGAGAGGAAGACAAGAACCGGGCCGACTTTGTGGTGTATGTGGGGCCGGAGCCGGAAGTGAAGTGAGCGGGTTGCCGCAAGTCGTGCGGTTGCACGCGACATAGAACTGGCAGGCCCGTACCAAAGGAGCAACCATGAAAGTGTTGATCTCAGCCGTCTGTCTACTTGCAGCGCTGGTCATGCCTCAGCCCGAGCCGCCGGTGAAACCGACACCCGAGGCGATGAAGCAGCACATGGAGGAGATGGCGGAACTCGCTCAGCCGGGGCCGATGAACAAGGTCTGGACCGATCGCGCGGGGGCGTACACGATCAAGCTCCAGATGTGGATGAACGCGGATGACCGAACCGGGGCGCCGGCGGAATCCACGGGTGAGGCAACGCTCAAGAGCGTGCTCGGCGGCCGCTTCGTCATGCACGATGAGACCGCCAGCCTCATGGGTGAGAAGATCACCAGCATCAAGTACTGGGGCTACAGCAAGGATGTCAACGCGTTTGAGGGTGTGTGGTCGTATACCGGGAACACCTCGATGATGATCCTGAAGGGGAACAGCGAGGATCAGGGCAAGACGGTGAAGTACACCAGCGATGTGGTGACCGCGGGGCAGAAGGAGCGGTACGAGATCATTGTGAAGCAGTTGTCGCCGGACTCGTTTTCCATCGAGCTTGTGGGGTTGATGGAGAACGGGGCCAAGGGGGTGGCGCTGGTGTCGACGTATACGCGGAAGAAGTAGGGGCTCAGGCCAGGGATGTGGCGAACTTGCCGATGCGTCCCATCCCCTTCTCAATCTGCGCCTCCGAGCACGCAAATGAGATTCGGATGTGGTTCCCCCCGCACCCGCCAAACTCCACGCCCGGCACGGTCGCCACGTGAGCCTCAACCAGTAGGGCCTCAGCAAAATCGGTTGAGTTGGCGATGACCTTTCCGGCCGCGGTTTTCTTGCCGAAGTAGGCCGAAACGTCGGGAAACAGATAGAACGCCCCCGTCGGCCGCGGGCACTTCATGCCGGGTATGGCCATAAGGCGTTCATGGGCGAGCTTGGCGCGTTTGGAGAACTCAACTCGGAAGCGTTCAGCATCAGGGCCGCAACTCTTCAGAGCCGTACGGATCGCCGGAAATACGAACGAAGTGATGCAACTGGTCATCTGACCCTGGAACGCATCGATGGCTTTGATGAGGCGCAGGCCGAACTCTCCGGGAGCCGCGGCGTATCCGACGCGCCAGCCCGTCATCGCGTACGCCTTGCTCATGCCGTTGATCGTGACCGTCCGGTTCGCGACTGAAGGCACCGACCCAATTGAGAAGTGCGCCATTCCGCCGTACACGATCTTCTCGTAAATCTCATCGGTCACGATGACCAGTCCCGGGGCGATCGTGGCCGCGGCCTCGGCGACGACAGCGGCGAGCGCCTTCAAGTCCTCCGGCGAGTACATCGTGCCGCAAGGATTGCTCGGCGAGTTCAGAAGGAGGATCCGGCTCCGCGGCGTGATGGCCCGCTTGAGCTGCTCAGGCGTGATCTTGAAGTCTGCTTCGGGGGAAGTTGGAAGGGGTACAACCTTGCCGCCAGCAAGTTCGCAAATGGGGGCATAGCTCACCCATGCGGGGACTGGCAGCAGCATTTCGTTGGGACCTGAACCGCCCTGATCGAGCAGGCAGTGGGCGACGAGATAGAACGAGAGCTTGGCGCCGGTCGAGATGGCGACATGATCCGCGGTCAGGCCTGCAATGCCATTTTCACGCACGAGTTTGTCGGCAATCGCCGCGCGGGTCTCGGGGTCCCCCAGCGTCGCCACGTAATGCGTCTGTCCGGATCCCAGAGCATCCACCGCGGCCTTCCGAATGGCCTCCGGCGTGTCAAAGTCCGGCTCCCCCAGACTGAAGTTCAGGACATCCGCGCCCTGTTTGGCCAGTGCCTTGGCTTTGGCCGCGATCGCCAGTGTGCCCGACGGTTTCAACGACTGGGCACGGTTGGAAAGCACAACGGGGGCGGTCTGGGGCGTGGGCATGGGAACAGAGGATATCGCCTTTATGGCGTTGGTCATGGCTTGGCATGGCCAGTGCGCGTTCGCCCCCGCGCAATCCCCGTCCAACGTGGCCACAGCTTTCCCACACCCCCAACTTTCTGCAGTTGTTCATGGCACGCCGCGTGTTCTGATGTAGGTTTGTTCTATCGGACCTTGAGGTCTTGTCCTATCCCCCGCCTGTGTCCGCGGCAGGGTTGTTCAAGGAGCGACCATGACCCGCCGCGCGACCTTTCTCTTGGCAACACTCGCTGGCTTTCCTGCGGCTGTCTCTGCGCAGGAACTCATGCGAGTCACCTACTCCTGGCTCGAGGTTCAGGGAAACACGGTCGCACCCGTCACCGCCCCCAACAGCATCGTGGACCCTGGCGAAGGCGCACGAATCTCGATCCATATTCAAGCGCTCATCAATGGCACCAACGCGGTAGGCCAAACCACGTCTTACACGCCTCCGCCGCCGCCGGGCAACGGCACGGTGCGGGGAATCGCGTCGATGGTCTACAACCTCAGAGGGGACAACGGCCTGCCCACGGCCGCGGGCACCTGGAGACCTCGATCGATTTCCGGGTTTTTCAGCGTCGGTGCATTTGGTGGTCAGTCGCTGCTCAACGGAGCGCTGTTTGATAGTTTCGGCGGTGGCCAGTTCGTCGCCCCCGGAGGCAGCGCGAACAGCACCAACCCGGTATCGAACGCGTTCCGAGGCGTGTGGACGCCGCTGAGCTATTCCCCGCGGACCGTCAGATTTGTCGCCGAAGGCGGCACCGCCGCGCCCCCCGGTCAGCAGAACGGGATCATGGTCTGCTATGGGTATGCGCAGGTGGACCCTTCTGACCCAACGTCAGAAATCTACGACTTGCTCATGACCAAGTACATCGGCTCGGACTTTGGTGCCGGAGTTTCAATCCCCATCGCCCCCGCGCCTGCCAGCATCGCCCTCTTGGGCCTTGGCGCTCTGATCACTCTTCCGCATCGAAGCAGAAGGTGCCGCCGCACATGAACACACGCACAGGCGTTACGCTCGCACTGCTCGCCGGAACCACGGCCGCGGCCCCGGCTCAGGAACTCATCAGAGTCACTTACTCATGGGTGGAGGTTCAGGCTGGCACTGTCACTCCCGTCGCGGCGCCCAACAGCATCCTGGACCCCGGCGAAGGCGCGAGGATCTCTCTCCACCGCGAAGCCCTCATCAACGGCACCAACGCCGTCGGTCAGACCACCATCTACACGACGCCACCCCCTCCGGGGTTTGGGACCGTCCGCGGCCTCGCTGGCTTCACATACAACTTGAGGGGTGACAACGGCGCCTCGACCGCTGCCGGCGCGTGGGGCCCGCGATCGGTGGCAGGCGGCGGCTTCACGGGAAACGTGCTTCTGGACGGCGCACTCCTCGATAGCTTCGGTGGCGGCCAGTTCGTCGCCCCGGGCGGCTCGGCGATCAGCACCAATCCAATCAACAACTCGTTCCGTGGCGTGTGGACGCCCGCCAGCTACACCCCGCGTGAGGTCCGCTTCAAGGCCGAGCCGGGAACCGCCGCCCCCGCAGGCCAGCACAACGGAATCATCCTCGCCTACAGCATCGAACAGCCCAACCCGAATGATCCGACGACGTGGTACGACAATCTCTATACCAAGTACGTCGCGTCCGATTTCGGATCGGGCTTCAAAATTCCCATCGCCCCAGCCCCCAGCACTGCCCTGATTCTGGCCTTGGCGGCCATTCCGACCCCCCGTGCCCGCCGTAAACCCGCCTCCTAAAGCCCTTTCCCACCGTTTGATCCCTGCCCCTTCCTCCCCTAAAGTTCTCCCCGTAAGAGTGGGCAAGCTCCGGCCGACCCCCTCCCCTCCAAATGTCCGCTTTCCAAAGGTAACCCGGTTTATGTCGATCGCTTTGGCCCGCCGTCAGCAAGTTGTCAGTGATTACCGCAAGTCCCCCAAGGACACCGGCTCCACTGAGGTCCAGGTCGCCATGCTGACCGAGAAGATCTCCGCTCTGTCGGACCATCTCAAGGGCCACCTGAAGGATCACCACAGCCGCCGCGGCCTGATCCTGATGGTCGGTCAGAGAAACCGCCTCCTGAAATACCTGGCCCGCACCGATCGAGAGTCCTATGCGGCGATCATCGGCCGCCTGGGCCTCCGCAAGTAATCCACCACGCCCGTGCCGGAAACGACACGGGCGTGTTTGTTTATCGCGGCCTGTCCCGCCTGGCGGCAGTGGACAAGGCGCAGTCAAAGATCAAACTCCACGACTGCCTCTTGTCTTCTGCCTCTAGGGCGCCCCACTGGGGGGCACGGGCGGGTCGCACTTGATCAGCTTGGGTCGCGACCATCGCGGCCGGGCTGTGCCTAGATGCAGAAGGACAGAAAAATGTCTGATGGATTGATTCGCGTTCAACGTGAAATCGGTGGACGCACACTTACCCTCGAGACCGGCAAGATCGCCAAGCTTTGCGATGCCGCGGTCATGGCCACCTACGGCGGCACCACCGTGCTCGCCACGATCGTCCGGGCCGCGCCCCGCGAGGGCCTGGACTTCTTCCCCCTCACGGTGGACTACCGCGAGAAGACGTCCGCGGCCGGCAAGTTCCCTGGCGGCTTCCGCAAGCGCGAAGGCGCCCCCAACGAAAAAGAAGTCCTGACCATGCGGATGATCGACCGCCCGATCCGTCCGCTGTTCCCCGATGGCTTCGTCGATGAAGTCCAGATCCAGTGCTTCGTCATGAGCCACGACGGCGAGAACGATTCGGACGTGTTGGCCGGTACGGCTGCATCCGCTGCTTTGGCCATCAGCAACTGCCCCTTCGAAGGGCCGATTGCCACGGTCCGCGTCGGCCGCGTCCATACCGATGACGGTACCCGCCTGGTCATCAACCCTACCGTCACCCAGATGGATTACTCCGACCTGGACCTGGTCCTCGCGGGCCACAAGGACGGGGTCAACATGATCGAAGTCGGCGCTGCCGAAGTTTCCGAGAAGGAAGTGCACGGCGCGATCCAGTTCGGGTACGACCAGATCAAAGAGACCCTTGCCCTCATCGGCGAGCTTGTCAGCAAGGCCGGCAAAGAGAAGAAGGCCGGCGAGCTGCTGCTGCCGTCCGCCGAAGTCATCGAGACCATGAAGAAGGTCGCCGAGAAGGACCTGACCGAGATCCGCAAGATCAAGCTCAAGCACGATCGCGGCGCCAAGGCCGACGCCCTCAAGAAGAAGGTGCTCGATGAGCACTTCGCCCTGAAGTCCGACGGCACCTACGGCCAGTATGCCGACTCCCTCAAGCGTCGCACCCAGGCGAAGGAAGCCTTCAAGCGCCTGGAAGAGAAGATCACGCGCCGCCTCATCGTTCAGAGCGGCACTCGCGCTGACGGCCGCGGGCCCAAGCAGATCCGTCCCATCGAGTCCGCGGTCGGCGTCTTCGCCCGCACCCACGGCTCGGCCTTCTTCCAGCGCGGCGAGACCCAGTCGCTGGTGTCCTGCACCCTTGGCACCGCCAAGGATGAGCAGATCATCGACGGCCTGATCGCCGAGTACTCCAAGAAGTTCACGCTCCATTACAACTTCCCGCCGTTCGCGACGGGTGAAGCCAAGCGCATCACCGGCCCCGGCCGCCGCGAAATCGGGCACGGCGCGCTGGCGGAGCGTTCGCTGATGGGCATCCTCCCCAGCCCCGAAGAGTTCCCCTACACCATCCGCATCGTCTCCGACATCACCGAGTCCAACGGCTCTTCGTCGATGGCTTCGGTCTGCGGCGGCTGCCTTGCACTCATGGATGCGGGCGTCCCCATCAAGGGCACTTGCGCGGGCATCTCCGTCGGCCGCTTCTCGGATGACAACGACCAGAACGAGGTCTTCGTGACCGACATCATCGGCGAGGAAGACTTCTTCGGCGATATGGACTTCAAGGTCTCCGGCACCCGCGAGGGCATTACCGGGATCCAGCTGGACCTCAAGGCCCGCGGCCTCAACCTCGTCCAAATCGAGAAGATCCTCGACCAGGCCAAGATCGGCCGCCTCGAGATCATCGACATCATGGAGCAGACCATCGCCGCACCGCGTTCGGAAATCTCTCCGCTCGCCCCGCGCCTGGTCACGATCAAGATCGACCCCGAGAAGATCGGCAAGCTCATCGGGCCCGGCGGCAAGATGATCCGTGGCCTGCAGGAGAAGTACGGCGTCACCATCGACGTCGAAGATGACGGCACCGTCATGGTCGCCGCCGCCAACGGCGATGCTCTCAAGGGCGCTCAGCAGGAGATCGAGGCTCTCTGCGAAGAGATCAAGGTCGGCACGATCTACACCGGCAAGGTTGTCAGCATGAAGGACTTCGGGGCGTTCGTAGAAATCGCTTCCGGCACCGACGGCATGTGCCACATCTCGGAACTGGCCGAAGGCTTCGTCAAGAGCGTCTCTGAAGTCGTCCGTCTGGGCGACATGATCAAGGTGAAGGTCATCAATATTGATGACCAGGGCCGCATCAAGCTCAGCCGCAAGGCCGCGATGATGGCCGAGGGTGGCGGCGGTGGGCAGCAGCCCGCTCCGTCGGGCCGCGGCGGCGGTCGCGAAGGCTGATCCGCGGACGCAAACGCAAAGCAAACCAACGCCCCGGGAACCGTTTCCGGGGCGTTTTTTCACCCATTTTTGTGGAAACAACCGTTCCCGGGTAAGGCATTTGACGCCGACCACGGTTCTGGTACGCTGAAGACCGATGGGGCATCGCCCCCATTCGTTGGGCAGCGTCTCTGCAAAATCATCTCTGAGCCGGATCTGGTTCGATATGCAGTAGCGGTTGGTTGGCGCGTCGATGAGGAAATGAGGAGGCTTCGCGGTTTCCCTGTTGGGGGGAAGCCGCGAAGGTGAGAGCCTTTGGGTGCCCGTCGCTTTCCAATGGGGCGACGGTGATTCAATCAGGGGCCCGTGTATGGACAGCGCTGAGTCTCTCGTCGGGGTTGAAGGCATAGTGAAGTGGTTCGATCCTCGCAAGGGATTCGGCTTTGTCGTCGGTCCCGAGGGGCAGGACATTTTCGTCCACTTCTCGGTCATCCAGGGTGAGGGCTTCCGCGCCCTGAAGGATGGGTCGAAGGTCACCTACGACGCCACCAAGAGCGACAAGGGCTGGAAGGCCACGAAGGTCAGCCGGGTCGAAGGGCCGGAGATCACGGTCCGACCGCCCCCCAAGGGATACAGCCGCTCGCCACGCCGGTAATATCCGTCCTTGCCCGACCTCCCCAGCATCCTCATCGGTTTTGCCCTCGGCATCCTCCTCACCGCGGCCGTTTCGTGGTCCCTTGTTCGCCGCCATCTCGCCAGAGTTCGCGCCGCCGAGCGCCGCGCCCGCGCTGCCGAGCGCATGGCCGAGATCGGGTCCATGACCGGTGGCCTGGCCCACGAGATCAAGAACCCCCTGTCCACCATCGGCCTCAACGCCCAGCTCCTGTCCGAGGGCATTGATGAGCTCAAAGTTGAGCCAGAGGAAAAAGGACGCTTGCTCAAGCGCGTCGCCGCGCTTCGGCGCGAGGCAGACCGCCTCCGGGGCATCCTGACCGACTTCCTGCAGTTCGCGGGCAACGTCCGCGTCGAGCCTGTCCCCGCAGACCTCAACCTGATCGTGAGCGATCTGGCCGACTTCTTCATGCCCCAAGCCCAGCAGCAGGGTGTGCGGATGCGCGTGGACCTGGCTCCGGGGCCGCTCATGGCCAATCTCGACGCGGCTCATCTGAAGCAGGCGGTGCTCAATCTCATGCTCAACGCCGTGCAAGCCATGACCGGCAAGCCGGGTGGGGAACTCATCCTCCGCACCGCCCGTCAAGTCGCCCCGGACAAGCGTTCCGAGATCACGCTCCATGTCATCGACACCGGGCCGGGTATCGACGCCGCAGCCATGGAGAAGATCTTCCAGCCCTACTACACCACCAAGTCCGGGGGCACAGGTCTTGGGCTTCCTACTGCCCGCCGGCTGATCGAGGCTCATCACGGTCGTCTTGAAGTCCATACCGAACCGGGCAAGGGAAGCGATTTTACGCTCGCGTTGCCCGCGATCTAGCACCCACAGACTGAAGTTCGCGCGTGCTGAGCCAAACCTACTTACCAATCTCCGTCCGCACCGCCCACAACTCCGGAAAGAAGTTGAGTTCGACGAGCTTGCGAAGGAACGGCACCCCCGAAGACCCACCCGTCCCCGTCTTGTACCCGATGATCCGCTCCACCGTCTTCACATGCCGGAACCGCCACAGCGCAAACTGTTCATCCAGGTCCACCAGCTTCTCGCACATCTCGTAGGCATCCCACCAGCGTTCGACATCGTCGTACACCATTTTGATGGCCGCGACTACGCCGGCGTTCACCTCCAGCGGCTCGGTGGTGTCACGTTCCAGAACTTCCTTGGGGATCGGCAGGCCGCGGCGGCCGAGGTAGCGCAGGAACTCGTCGTAGATGCTGGGGGTGTTGATGGCGGCCTCGAGTTGGGCCAGGTCCGCAGGCTTGTGCTTGTGGAACTGGAGCATCCGTTTGTCTTTGGCGCCCAGCAGGAACTCGACGATGCGGTATTGGAGGGATTGGAATCCGCTGGCGGGGCCCAGGACGCCGCGGAACTGCGCGTACTCCGTCGGAGTCAACGTCGAAAGCACCGCCCACTGGTTGTACAACTGCGTCTGGATATTCTTCACGCGGGCGATCACCTTGAAGCAGGGCTCCAGCTCGCCGCGTTTCAGGAACTCGATTCCCGCCCGAATCTCGTGGATCGCCAGCTTGAACCAGAGCTCCGAGGTCTGGTGCTGGATGATGAATAGAAGCTCATCGTGGTGGGGGGGACTGGACAGCGGCTGCTGTGCCGACAGCAGTTGGTCCAGATGCAGGTACCCCGAGTACGTCATCCGGTCCGCAAGGTCCGTGCGGATGCCCGGTTCAAGTTCGCGTGAGTTCATGGACCATTATGGCCGCGGCCGGGAAGGGAAGAAAGGAGCGGTCCTACCGCTCCCCATCCGCCGCCACGCTTGCGTGCCCGGCCTGGGCTCGGAACGGGTCATCCGGCAGGCGCGAGGTCTGCCGCGAGCCGTCGCCCGGTTGGGGCGTCAGCTTGGTCTGGCGGCGGACCATGAACTCATCGCGGGCGGTCCAGCCGCACCCCGACAACCCCGCGGCCAAGCCCGCCATGGCCACGAGGGCCGCGCAGACCTTTCGCCTGTCATCAGAACAAACCGGCATTCTCTCTCTCCCTCCCTCGACCACCTGCGTATCGACATCCCAGGGGCTGGCCGACGGCTCAGAAACGCTTTCGGACCCTTATTCTCAGGCAATGGCGATGCTTGGGACGTGGGGAGAAAGTTCGCCGCTCCTTCCGGCGGAGCCTCGATTTCCGCGGCCGCGGGCCTTGACAACAAGCGTCAACCTGAGAGGGTGGATTTTCTCGGTTCCCTGTCTGTCTGTAGTGGTGGGTTTGACGGTTGGGCCGGGTTCCATACCATGCTGGCTGAATCCAGACACTGGCCATGCAGAGCCATGACCAGTGCCACCAGAGCAAAGCCGGAAGAGCACCGAAAGGCCGCAATGTTCAAGACCGCATTCAGCACCGTCGCCTGCCCGGATTGGACATTGGATCAGGTGGCGCAGTCCGCATCGGAGTGGGGCTTTGATGGGGTAGAGCTCCGCACGTTTGGACCGGCCTCGACACAGTTCGCGTGCGACCCCGCCCTTACATCGCCCGAGAAGGTGCGGCGGATCCTGGGTCAGAGCGGTGTGGACCCCGCGGTCGTCGCATCCTCCGTCGGGTTTGCCGAGCCGATTCGCCCCGCATTGATCGGTCGGGTCATTTCGGACACGGAGCGGTCGGTCCGCGATGCCAAGGCCGCGATCGACTTGGCTACGAAGATTGAGTGTCCACTGGTTCGCGTGTTCGGCTTCGAGCACCCGGCCAAGGAGAAGCGGGCCTCCGCTGTACGGCGTGTTTCTGAACGGTTGGCGTTGGCCGCGGATGCGGCGCGACACACGGGCGTCCGGTTGGTGATCGAGAACGGAGGGTCTTTCAACACCGCCAAAGACCTGATGGAACTGATCGATAGCGCCGGCAGCGATCTGGTCGGCGCGGCGTATTCGTTCGGCGTCGGCGCAGTGGCCCAAGAATCGGCGGCGGAGGCCGTCAAGACGCTGGGTGATCGGCTTTGGGTCGCCAAGCTCCGCGATCGCGACGAGGACCACAAGCCCTGCCCGATGGGCGAGGGCGAACTGCATTGTGCTGATGCCGTCGCGGCCCTGTCCGGCGGCGGTTTTTCCGGCTGGCTTGTGCTTGAGTGGGACCGCGCCTGGGTGCCCGGACTGGCCGCAGCCGAGAGCGTGCTGCCGGCGGACCTTCAGCGGGTGTTTCAGTGGGCCGGTCTGACCAAGGCCGCGGCCGCTCGCGGCTGATTGCGAAGGTCCAGCGTGGGAACGAGCAACGAAACCGCGGCAGTGCTGGCCCTGTGCAAGGAGCTGGGATTCGCGGCCGCGGGAGTGGTGGAAGCTGCGCCTTCGAAGTGGGAAGGCCAGTTCCGCGAATGGCTGCACGCGGGCAAGCACGGTTCGATGGGGTATCTCAAAGAGAATATCGAGGTGCGGCTGAGCCCCGACCTTTTTCTCCCGGGCGCGCGGTCGATGATCATGGTCGCGGACCTGTACGCGTCGCGGAACCAGACGCGGCGGGTTCCAGCGCCGGGCGCGGGCCGCATCGCTCGTTATGCGCAGGGTCGCGACTACCACACGGTGATCAAGAAGCGACTGCACAAGCTCTGCGACCGTTTGAAGCAAGCTCACCCGACGGCCGAGTTCCGCGCATTCGTGGATACGGCCCCGGTTCTGGAACGCGAGCACGCCGCCCGGGCGGGCCTGGGCTGGATCGGTAAGCACACCCTCCTGATCCACCCCAAGCTTGGCAGCATGATGCTCCTGGGAGGCATCGCGACGACAATGGAGTTGCCCGAACCCGGCGAGCAGTCGGCGATCCCGGACCACTGCGGCACCTGCACCCGCTGCATTGAGGCGTGTCCGACTCAGGCGATTTCGCCGTACTCCATAGATGCCACGCGATGCATTTCCTATCTGACGATCGAACGCCGGTTACCCATTGATCCCGGTTTCCATGCGGCGATGGGTGACTGGGTGTTTGGGTGTGATGTTTGCCAGGACGTCTGTCCGCACAACTCGCCGCGGCCGGAGGCGGTCGGGAATCCCAATTCGGACTACGCGCCAGCGCGGGACGGATTTGACTTGCTGAAGGTCCTCGCGTGGACGGAGGAGGACCGCCGGCGCGAGTTCCAGGGCTCATCGATGAAGCGGGCGACGCTTGCCATGATGAAGCGAAACGCGGTGATCGCGGCGGGGAATCTGCTCAATCGGACCCCGAATCCGGCCGTGATCGCGGCGGTTCGAAGGGTGGCCGATGATCTCGCCGAGCCGGAAATGGCCCGCGCGGCGGCGGCCTCGGTGCTCTCCGGCCTCACCCGTTCTGGCTAAGGGTCGGGTATAGTCGTCCGTTGGTTTGTTCTAGTTTTCTATGGCAAAGTCACCCACCCAAATCGAGTTTGAGAGCCTGTCGGGACCGCACCCCGCTTCGTTCACGGCGAAGGCGGGCCGCGCTGTGAATATCGGGCGGGCGGCGACCAGCGACGTTTGTCTTTTGAATGACTCGGTGTCGCGGAAACACGCGACGATTGTGAACCGCTCGGGCGAGTGGTTCGTGGTGGACCAGGGCGGGCGGATCGGGACTTTTCTGAACGGAGTGAAGCTGGAGCCGTCGCGTCCGGCGAACCTGGCAACGGGGGACTTGCTGCGGATCGGTCCGTGGACCTTCCTGACCAAGTTCGGGGCGTCCAAGCAGGCGATGACCGCCACGATGGATGACGGCCCGGATCGACGCTCGCGGGTGGGGCGGGTTTCGACGCGGCAGACCGGGAGCGATGTCCGGTTGCAACTGCTGGGTGAGTGCATGGGAAAGCTCGCGGGAGCGACCGATGAGAACACGCTCGCCAAGATGATTCTGGACTCGGTGCTCAAGGGGAGCGGCTTTGCCCGGGGCGCGGTGCTCAAGCGGAGCGGCGGCGGCGAAGAGGTGCAGGTCATCGAGAGCATGCGACGAGATGTGAACGAGACCAGCGAGTTCGCGTTCAGCCGGTCGCTGGTGAAGCAGGCCGCGGCTGGTGAGACCAGCGTGCTGACGGTGGACCGGACTGATTATGGACAGCACAGCATCGCGGAACTGGGGATTCACTCGGCGATGTGCGTGCCGCTGTTTCTAGCGGGCGTGGTGGAGGGGTTTTTGTACCTGGATGCACGGGGCAGCGAGAATCAGGTTCGCGCAGAGGCCACGGGCTTTTGCGAGGCGATCGCTCGGGCGCACGGGCTGGCGATGTCGAACTTGAAGCGGATTGATCTGCACGATCGTCAGCAGAGCATGGAGAGGGACTTGGATGCGGCCCGCGAGGCGCAGCAGGTCATGCTGCCGCCGCCGGAGGGTGAGTTTGACCCGATTCGGTACGCCGTGCAGATGCGTCCGGGTTTGTTTGTGGCCGGAGACTTGTTTGACATCGTGCCGTTTGCGGACGGGCGCATCGCGGTCACGGTCGGCGATGTGGCGGGGCACGGCGTGGGCTCGGCGATGCTCATGGCCCTGGCGCAGTCGTACCTCCACGCTCAGTTGCTGGTCAAGGGCGATGCGGCGGAGGCTGTCACCGCGGTGAATCGCTTCGTTGCGGAGCGTTCGACGGCCGGACGGTTCGCGTCGGTATGGGTGGGTGTATTCACACGAGCGGGTGAGGGATGGCGTGTGGATTATGTGGATGCCGGGCACGGGCACTGGCTGATCCGGTCGGGCGCGGATGGGGCCGTGAAGCCGGTGCCGTCCAAGGGCGCTATTCCGATTGGCATTGACCCGGACCGGAACTTCGACAATGAATCGCTGCTGATGGAGAAGGGCGACCGGTTGATCCTGTACACCGACGGCGTGGTGGAGCAGCGGAACGCCGCGGGTGAGGAGTTCGGGCGCGACCGACTGGCGTCGGCGGTTTCGGGCTCTTCGACGGCGTCGGGCGATGTGCGTGCCGCGTTCGAGGCGATCGACGCGTTCGGCGGCGGGGGAGGGTTGGATGACGATGCGACCGTCGCGGCTATCGAGTTTGCCTGAGCAGGCGGCGGGCCGTGCATGAGTGTGCGCGATCTCCAATCAAACGCGCGTGCTGATTCGGGGCTGCGGGATCTGGCCGAGACTCTTCGCGATGTGCTGGGAAGGGGGCGATGGGGGCTTGAAGAGTTTGTCCGACTGGTCGCTTTGCGGAGCGAGGGTAAGCGGCGTCCCACAGGTGGGGCGGCGCGCTCTGGCCGCGCGGTTGAGGTGTTGTGGGATCGGGGGCAGGACGAGTGGTTTGCCGATCCAGCGGCCGCGGCGTGGTTGTATCAGTACTGGGTGAACTGCGACAAGCCGCGGGTCGCGGCCAAGCTGGCGCGGAAGTCGGGGGAGAAGATCTCAGGACGGGACTTGGTGTCGGCGACGTGCATTTACACGCCGCGGGCGATGGGGCGGTTTCTGCTGGAGAACACGCTGGGGGCGATGTGGGCGGGGCGAGAGTTGCCCGAGTGGAAGTTGTTGTGTGGAACCGGCGCGGCGGCGCGGCGGTCGGTGGACGACCTAGCGCTGTTGGATCCGGCGTGCGGGGCCGGGCTGATTCTGCTTGAGGCTTTTGACCTGCTTTACGCGATGCACCGCCGAGAGTTTTCGAGGCGCTCGGCGCGGGAGATCTGCCGGAGGATTCTTTCTCGGAACCTGTTCGGGACGGACATTGATCCGTATGCGATCCGGATCGCGAGGGTGTGCCTGGCGGTGAGGTGTCGGCAAGTCGATCCGACGTTCACTTTGGGTCGGATGAACATCCACTGCTTTGAAGGTTCGGGACGGGAGATGGGTTCGCTCCAGCGGCCGCCGAAGGGCTCGAAAGGGCTAGTTTCCGCAGAACGGCTGCTGGCTTGTAGATATGACGCGGTGGTGACCAATCCGCCGTTCGTGGGTTTTCGCAAGCTGGGGGATTCGGTGAAGGCGAAGTTGGCCAAGGCGGACCCGCTGGCGGTGTCCGACTTGGCGGTGGCGTTCGTGAGCCGGTGTCACTCGTTGCAAAAGGAAGGCGGACGAATGGGGATCGTCGCCCCATCGGCGTGGACGATGAGTGCGCCGGCCGCGCCGCTGCGGAAGAGGATGCTGGAAACTGGGGGGCCGGTGGTGCTGGCGCATCTGGGGCAGCGCGTGTTTGACACAGCGCCGCTCTTGTTTGTTTCTCTGGCAGTGGTGGAGAAGTCCGCCGGGGCGAAGGAACTGCGGGTGATTCGCTCGGGGGGCGGGTCGGACCGGGCGCTATTGAGCGCGATCGAGGGCGGGGGCGAAGTGGTGAAACTGGCGGAGCTGCGAGCGTCGGTCGGGGCTCGGTTCGCCCCGCCAGTGCGGAGCGTCAGCACGCGGCCGACGATTCCGCTTGGGGAGTTGTTCACGTTTGTCGATGGCGTGTGGTCCGGGAATAACGCTCGCGATGTGCGGGAAGCGTCGGCCGTTGAGGTGGGGGACCCCGAGTGGGTGCCGGCCTCGGGTGGTCAGGGGTATCGCCGGTGGTACGCGCCGATTCGTCGGCGAGTGCGGGCTTCGGTGGTGGCGGGATGGCCGTGGATAGAGCGGCGTGCGGGGTGCCTGGAATACACGCGGGTTGCGGGCGGAAAGTTGGCCGCGCGGATGGTGGTCGGGCCGTCGGCGGCGATCGCGGGCGTGGTGACGATGGTGCCCAGGGTTGTCGGGCGCGAACTGGATGCGTTGGCGGTGATGAACTCGCGAGCGGGGACGTTGTTCTTGAGGCGGCTGGTTTCGGGGCTCAACTTCAATCCCGGGTATGCAGCGCAGGTGCCGGTGCCGCGCGAGCCGATGGGGATTGGGCGAGAGGTCGAGAGGGCGGTGGAGATCGTGAAGGAGTTGGCGCGGTTGGAGGAGGGGTGTGACGACTTCGGGGGATTCGTTGGGGATGAGGAAGAGTTGCGCCGAGAGCTTGCGCTGCTCGAAAGGCAGATCGACCTGAGGGTGCGAGAGGCGCTGGGGATTTCGGAGAAAGAGCTAGACGAAGTGGAGTTGCCACGCGTGCGGAAGCGAGGGATTCGCGAGGTCGGTTCACGCGGGTGATCGGGTCGGGCGAGGATGCCCGAATTCGCCGCGGAGCGTCGAATCCACCTAAAACGAATCCACCCAAGTTACGCCAGCGGGTTTTTGGCGCCTTGGATGTAGTCGCGGATGGGGCTCATATTCGGCTGGGGGTTGACCAGCACATCGCTGTAGAGCTCCGCCTCGACATCCGGGGCCGGGCTGTTCTCGGCGAACTCAAGGGCTTGGCGGACGACTTCCTTGACTTCCTTCTGCATGTTCTGGAAGTCGGCATCGGTGAGGCATGGTGAGCCGTCGGCCTTCTTGCGAACCGTCATCAGGTGCGATGCCAAGGCATCGATCGAGTCCTTGGCCTTGTACTGCTCGACCTCTTCCTTCGTGCGGTACTTCTGCGGGTCGGACATCGAGTGTCCGAGGTACCGGTAGGTCTTGAGGTCCACGAATCCCGGGACCTGCTTGTCGCGGCACAGGTCTACCAGCGGCTTGAAGTTGTCGTACAGCTCCAGGACGTCAAAGCCATCGATCACGCGGCCTTCGATGCCGTACGCATCGGCCTTCTTGAGCAGGTCGTGGGCCATCGTCGTGCCGCGCTCGATGGAGGTGCCCATCGAGTAGCCGTTGTTCTCAACGATGTAGATGACGGGGAGGCCGTAGAGGCCGGCGAGGTTCATGGCCTCGTGCAGGGCGCCCTGGTTGAGCGCGCCATCGCCCAAGTAACACAGGGAGACCTTCTTTTTCGCGGGTCCGCCGGTGACGGACCGCTTCATGACTTCAAGCTCGTACTTGGCGGCGAACGCCAGACCAGCGCCCAACGGCGTCTGGGCGCCGACGATGCCGTGCCCGCCAAAGAGCCAGTTGGGCTTGTCGAACATGTGCATCGACCCGCCTTTGCCCTTGGCGCACCCGGTGATCTTGCCGAACATCTCGGCCATGCACACGCCCGGATCCATGCCGCGGGCCAGGGCATGGCCGTGGTCGCGGTAGGCGAGGATGACGGGGTCATCGTGCTCGACGGCCCCGATGGTGCCGACGGCCGCGGCCTCTTGCCCGATGTAAAGGTGGCAGAACCCGCCGATCTTGGCCTGCTGATACGCCTGGGCGGTGCGGTTCTCAAACTCGCGGATGAGATACATGCTGCGGAGCCAGCCGATGACCGTGGCATCCGGCAGGGAGGCTGAGGCACTTTGCTCAGCCTTGGGGATACCGGAGATGGACTTGGTGTGCGGTTTCACGGATGTTTGCGACATGGCGTTCCCTGAGTGAGCGAGATCGTAGGGGTGGGGGGATGGGGCGACAATGGGAGGGTAATTGCCCTGTGGGAATGGGGAGAATGGCGTGGCACGGTTGCAAAAGCGAGTAAGCCCACCGGAGTGGGCTTGCTCGACGGAGTTGGTTGTTGTGGGCGGGAAGCACACTGGCCATGCAAAGCATGACCAACGCCACCATCGCCGGGAATCAGTTGTTCCGCTCGGGCTTGACGACGATGCCGGAGCCCGCGACGGCCGCTGGGACCTGCGTCTGGAGGAGGACGACGGCAGATTCGAGCTGCATGTCCATGCCCTTGTTGATGAGGTCGTCGGGGTTGGAGGATGCGTCCGCGGCGGTGCGTTTGCCGTTCTCGTCCGTGCGCAGGACGTCCGCGTTGAGGCGGAGCGTGAGGGCGTCGGCGATCTGGCTGGGGAGCATGTCCACCTTCAGGTCCGGATCGACACCCCACTGGGTGGCGCCGGGGCGACGGTGGATCATGCGGCCGCCGGGAAGGTGATAGTACTGAGTGGTGATCTTGACGAACGCGCGGGTGCCGGCGCGGTCCAGCGGCCAGACGTTCTGCACGCTGCCCTTGCCGTAACTGCGGTTGCCCATCAGGATGACCTTGACGTCCCCGGACTTGGCGTAGTCAAAGAGCGCGCCCGAGACAATCTCGCTGGCGGAAGCGGAGCCTTCGTTGATGAGAACGACCACGGGGATTCCCGCGAGGCTGGCCTCGCCGTGCTTGGCCCCTTCACTCTGGACGATCGAGTTGTCCTTGGCGTGGGTGGTCACGATCATCTTGTCGTAACCCTTGGCCGAGGCGCCATCCACAAAGCGGCTGGAGATGGCGACGGCTTGGTCGAGCAATCCACCCGGGTTGTAGCGCAGGTCGAGGATGAGGCCGTTGAGACCGCCCTTCTTCATGGCGGCGATAGCGTCATCGAACTCCTTGTCGGTCTTGTCGGCAAACTGCATGAGACGGACGTAGCCGATGCGGTTCTGGGCATCGACGAACCAGTCCCAGTCATCTTCCTTGGCCCCGGTGCGACGCCAGCCCTTCACGGTGGCGACCTCAATCTTGCTGCGTTGCAGGGTGAAGGCGACTTCCTTGGTTTCCTTGCCACCTTCGGGCTTGGTGACTTCGCGGTCCAGCGTGAGCGTGACCTTGGTGCTCTCAGGTCCGGTTATGACATCGACCGCCTGATCAAGCGTAAAGCCGACGGTGGAAATGCCGTCGACCTTTTTGATCAGGTCGCCCGTGCGGATGCCAGCCCGCTGGGCGGGGGTGCCATCCAGGGGGGTGACGACGCGGATGTTCTGGAGGGGGTCCAGCTCGATCTGGACGCCCACGCCCACGAACTGGCCCTTAGTGTTGCGCTCGAAGCGGGAAACCTCATCGGGCCAGATCACCGCGCTGAACTCATCCAGCGCGCCCATCCCGCCATTGCCGAACTCGTGGAGCAGCGCGGTCTTGGGCAGTTTGATGGTCTTGTCGTTGCGGGCGATCATGCGGTTGATCAGGCCGTACAGGTCGGCTTGACCGGCCTCAGCGGCGAGGCGGGCGTACTTCTGGTCTTCGGTGTTCAGGAACTGGATGAAGTCGGCACGGGCTTCTGCATCGCCCAAGCCCGGGAACACGCCCTTGAGGTCCTCAGTCCCTGCCAGCGTGCGGACGGCTTCGATGCCGCCGCGGAGAATTTTGTCCATCGACGTCTTCTCGACGTGCCGGTCATAGCCGCGGCCCAGAGACCGGATGATCATGGCTTCATCGATGCCTTCGAGCTTCTGGTGGTAGTCATCACCCATCGGGTTGTAAGGCGGGAGGGGCCTGGCATCGTCGGTCTTGACTTCCTTGCCGTCTTTGACTTCCTTGGGCTGCTTGGCGCGCCATTCGATTTCAGCGTTGCGACGGGCGTTCTTCAGGTCCCACAGGCGCTGCGGGGCGTAAAGGCGAATCATCGAAAGGCGCTGGCTCTCGCGCTTCACATCGTCGCGATAGGTGCCGTGCTCTTCGAGCAAGAGGTCAAGGCGATAGTAAAGTTCGCTGGCCATCATCCAGTCGCTGCGGGCCTCGGCCTTGTGGGCCGCGGCGTCGGCCTGGGCGACCAGGTTCTTGATCTGCGGCTCATCCATCAAGGCTTCTTTGTTGGTGGAGAGCATGTTGAGCTCGACCGCCGACTTGAGCGCGAGGGAGAGGTTGAGGTCTGAGTCGCCGCCGGCGAGGGCCTTGGTGAGGTCGCCCCGGACGCGGGTGATTTCTTCGCCACGCTTGGCTTCGCGGGCTTGCACATCTGCCAAAAGGTGGCGAATGGACTTGGCGAGGCTGCTATCCGGGCTGAGGGAGGCGGGGGCGTTCTTGAGGACTTCCTCGAGACCCGCCTGATCACCCTTGGCGGCCGCGGCCCACGCCTTGGCCGACCAGTCATCGTTATTCGGGGGGGCCCAGGCGGCCGTCAGGGCCGGTACAGACCCCAGGAGGACAGCCCCGGCAAGAAGCCAAGAACGACGCATACGACCGTGACCCATGAAACGCTCTCCGGGCACAGCCGTGCCAGTGTGCGAATCCAGTTACCCGGAAGCCTCCCGGGCGCATGGGTGGAATCGGCCACCCACCGGCGCGGCATCGTGCCGCCCGCCCCGCGGCCGGGGCAATCCATGATATCGGGCCTGCGTAGTCGGTTCGGCCCCCACGATCGAGCGGATTCCCGCCACTTGGTAACTAGATGATGCCGTGGCCGGTTTCCGTCAGGTCATTGGGACGCTCGGGAGTGAGAATGGGTTCGCTTGGCGGCGGCGGCAAAGGCGATCAGGGCGATAGCCCCAACGATGAGCACGACGATGAACTCAAAGCGGTGGGAGGCATCGCCCGGGGCGATGAACGCGGATGCCGCGAGTCCACACAGGGGACCGCCGGTGTATCCCAGGCCGATGAGCGACTCGTGGGTTCCCCCTGCCTCAACTTCGGACTGGCCGACCTCCATGGCGTAATAGAGCGCCGCGGTGTAGGTGGTGGCGATGCCCATGCCGAAGGTGGCAAGGCCGAGGAGTGTTGCCGCAATGGCGATGGAGCCGGATAGCGCGACAGGAGCTAATACGACGCAAGAGAACCCGCCCAGGAGCAACGTGATCGAAACGACCGCAAGAGAGAAGCGACCATGCCAGCCCTGCCACCGCTCCATGAAGAAGAACGTGAGGACTCGCGAGATCGCCCAGACGGACACCGCGGGCGCTGCCCACTCCTTCAAGATTCCCAGGCGATCCAGGACGTGCGGAAGATACGGGGCCATCGCGGTGTGGACGAGATAGCTGGTGGGAAGCAGGATCTGGAAGATGCGGAGGAGTTTGGAGTAGACGGGCGGATGGGGTTGATGCTGCTCGTGAATATGCACGCCGGGTTCGGGGCCGAGACGTGTGATGACGGCGAGGGTCGTCAGATGCAGCACACCCAGCGCGGCGATGAGTTGCTGAGCGGTGATGAGGCCCGGCGAGCCCTTGGTATGCGATCCAAGCAGCGGGCCGATGAGCCATAGGCCCACGACCAGCGCCGATGACCAGCAGATGTTCCAGGTGCCCAGAGACTTGCGGAGCCGATCGCCCGAGCGTCCGCCACTGAGATAGGCCTCGATGACCGGCCAGAGGATTCCGGTGAGCGGGATGTACGCGCCAACCATCAGCCACAGGGCCCACTTCGGCGGGGCCGCGGCCGTGCTGCTCGCGAGTGACTGGGCGCCGACGGGGATGAAGCAGAGCAGGCCCATTCCGGCGACGGAGCCCATCAGGAGGCTGCGAGTGCTCAGATGGCCCCGCGCACGAAGCCTGCGAACGACCGGGCCGGTACCCATGGCAGCGATGATGTAGGTCACGCCCTGGACGAGTCCAAGCAGGTAGTTTTCGCGTTGCGTGAAGTGGTAAGTGTCGGAGGTGAGGAAGTAGACGCCATTGGTCACAACCCCGGTGCCGATGCTGCAGAGGAAACTCAGCAGCAGGATGATCCGCATGGGGGCCGGGCCGCCGGGGGATGCATTCGGCGGGGTTTGGGTCATGAAGCGTGGGGGTCTCGGGGGCGTTGCTTGGGCGGGGTGGCGATCGTAGCATGTGGTCGCTGCGGTTTGTCCGCGGCCTTGGGTGCCCGTAGCTCAATTGGATAGAGCGCTGCCCTCCGAAGGCAGAGGTTGAAGGTTCGACTCCTTCCGGGCATATTGAGCCAGAGTTCGCGGACCTTGCGGGTCATTCGCGTGTCTAACCGATCTCTGGAGGCTCAGGAACGTACCATTTGAACGGAACCCGGCCCCTTCCCGGCCGCGGGTATTGGAGTCTGCCCTATGAGGTCATTGCTGCCCGCGTTTGTCTGTGCCCTCTTGATCAGCCCCTGTCTGGCCCAAGATGCCAAGCCGCCCGTGACCGAAAAGCCGGCCGTGAAGCCGGCGGAGCAGCCGGCCGAGAAGGCCAAGGAGCCCGCGAAGGATCAGCCGGCTTCCAAGCCGGCCGAAGAGCTGCCCACGGCTGAGGCTCTCTTTGAGAAGCACATCGCCGCCATTGGCGGGATGGATGCCCTGAAGGGTGAGAAAAACCGGCTGGTGCGCGCGACGTACATCGGGCCCGGGTCGATCGGTGAGGGATCGTTACGAGTGCTGCGCGTCGCGCCCAACAAGTTCTACCAGACGCTGGAAGTTCCCGGCGTGGTCTCGCAGGAAGTCTGGTGCAACGGCGAAGAGGGCTGGATGCGGGACACCAATAACGGAACCAACAAGCTCAAGAGCGAGGCGTTGATCGAGTTCAAGCGGCAGTCCGACTTCCTGGGTGAAGCCAACTACAAGATGCGCTACAAGGAGATCAAGACACTCAGCAGCGAGAAGTTCGGGGCGATCGATGCGTTCGCGGTGAAGGCGGTACCCAAAGAGGGACGCGAGCGGACGATTTACTTCGACGCCAAGACCGGATTTATCATCGGCATCCGCATGGTCGGAGGGGCCGGCCCCGAGAGCGACGCGGTGACGACGATTTCCGATTACAAAGACTTCAACGGCATCATGCAGCCGACCAAAACCGTGACCAAGGCCGGGCCCGGGGAGACGACGATCATCATCAAGAAGATCGACTCGAATCTCACGGCGATGCCCTCGACCGAGCCGCCGGATGAGGTTCGCAGCGTCAAGTAGAACGACGCTTCTTGGTGGGCAATGCGCGGTTTTCGCAGGCGCTGCCGAAGCGGCGACATATCGGGTGGTCGCACTTGGCACCCCGGGCCTTGCACGCGCGGCGGCCGTGGAAGATGAGCAGATGCGAAAGGTCGCACCAGTGGTCACGCGGGAAGAGGGCCATTAGTTTGCGCTCGATCGCCTGGACCGTGTCTTTGGGCTGGGCGAGGGCAAAGCGCTTTGAGAGCCGCTCAACGTGCGTATCGACCACGACCCCGTTGTTGATACCGAAGGCGTTTCCCAGTACCACGTTCGCTGTCTTGCGCGCGACGCCGCGGAGTGACAGCAACTCGTCCATTGTCCGTGGCACCTGGCCACCGAACTTCTCTACCAGCACCTTCATGGATTCGTGAATCGCCTTGGCCTTCATGCGGAAAAAGCCGAGGCTTCGGATGTAGGGCTCTATCTCCTCAGGCGTGGCCGCCGCAAAGTCGGCGGGTTTGCGGAAGCGCTTGAAGAGGGCGGGGGTGGCCTTGTTCACCGAGACGTCGGTCGTCTGCGCTGAGAGAATCGTGGCGATGAGCAGTTCGTGCGGGCTGGAGTGCGTGAGCTCGCAACGGGCGTCGGGGTATTCAGCGGCGAGGGCCTTCAGGATCTCGCCGGCACGGGCACGCTGGGCGGCCGTGGTCCGCGGGAGGTCAAAGGGGATCGGCAAATCCGTCGAGACGGTCTTTCCGGTGCGGCTCACGCCAGGCGCTCCGAATCCCCAGCCGTTGGGTTTGGCTTCGCCGACGAAACGCACGCCAGAACGACCCCTGCGAGGGCCAAAGCGAGCGTCGTCTCCAGAACCGTGCGCGAGGTGCCGTGATCGGCGTCGAACGCGGCCTTCGCCGAGGCAGCGCCGGGGTTATCTCCCACGCGCGCGCGTTCCCAGATCGCGCCCAGGTTCTTATCCATCCGCGGCCGCAGCATCGCGGCCTGATACCCCGAGACAAACACCAGCCCGATGATTAGGAGCGACCTGGCAAGGAGGAGCTTGCTGAACCGCGTTTCCTTGCGTGGCCATCGGGCGATGGCGAAGGCGACCGCGGCACCGACAACGCAGGCGTACTGCACGTAGGCGGCGATCGTGAACGCGGGCGCCATGATCCCACCGGCGGTCAGAATCCAATGTTCCCCGGTGTAGGCCTCCATTCCAGCAAGTTTGGGATTGAGCTTGTGTGCCGTGGGGAAGGCAACGGCCGCGACCGCCCCGACCATACCGACCGCGCCGACGCACAGCCCGAGGAAGGCGACGTGTACCGATTCCCACGTGGGGGTCTTTCTGGACATGAGCGGATCGTATGGGCTCGCCCCGGATCACGCCTCGTCCCTGGCATCGGCGCGACCTACAACCTCTGTCCATGACCGCTCAACTCAGTCTTTCGCTTGCGGGCTTGTCACGCGCGGCCGATCTGCCGTGGTCGGCCGGGCCGCGCGCCTCCATGGAATGGGCAGCCAAGCTGGGATATCGGGGAATCCAGCTCGATGCGACTGCCCCGGGTTTGCGCCCGCGGGAGCTCGATCGGTCGGGCCGGCGCGATATCGCGACGCTGTTGCGACGCCTCGGGTTAAATCTGTCGGGGCTTGATCTCTGGATCCCTGCGGAACACTTTGCGGACCCGGTCCATCAGACGCGGGCGATGGGTGCGGTGGAATCGGCGCTCGAGCTGGCCGCGGACTTGCGGGGCGCGGCGGATCAGGAGCCTGTGATCAGCGTTTCGCTCCCGGCGCGTCCGGAGTCATCGCTGCGGGTTCAAATCGCGGGGTTGGCGGACCGACTCGGAGTGCCGGTCGCGGACCACGCGGTGCGTCCGGAGGATGCGGGGATTCTCAAGAACGAAGGGCCGCTGGGGTTTGGAGTTGATCCGGCTGAGGTGGCCAGGGCCGGCGCGGATGTGCTGCGATTGGTGGCCAAGCTCGGCGTATCCATACGGTCGGCGCGGCTGAGCGATTGGAGCGGAACGCGACGCGTGATGCCGGGCGGCAAAGGGCGGCTGGATCTGCTGGCCTACAGCGCAGCGTTGAGCGTTGCCGGGTACAACCGTCCGATCGTGGTAGACCTGCGAGATCTCGACGAGCAGGCGCGTGCGGCCGCGGATGTGCTGTCCCGCTGGCCGGCGCTCTAGTTCTCATTCCTTGATCGGCTTGCCGCGGGCATCGAGTTCAACCGGTGCGGGTAGGTCGAGGCCCTTTATCTGCTCGAGGATCAGCTTCTTGTCGCCGACGAGCACGAGGATTCCCTGATCGATCGGCAGTGCCGATTTGGCCATTGCGTTCAGGTCCGCTGCCTTGACGGTGTTGAGTATCGCAAGGTCCTTGGCGATCGTGTCGAACGGTTCACCGTTGAGCGACAGTTCAGCCGCGACGCCGAGGATGCCGTTCAGCCCCGCGAAGGACTGGATCGCGCTGGTGCGGATGGTCTCACGGGCCTTGACGGTTTCCTCGTCGGTGATATCGCCCTTCGGACCGGACCGGAGGCGTGCGAACTCGGCCATGAACTCCTTGAGTGCGGCGCCGGTGGTGTTCGCCTTGACGCTCGCTCGCGCCGAGAAGTACCCGCCGAACGGAGACATCGAGAATCCAGAGCCCGCGCCGTAGGTGAAGCCGTTCTTCTCGCGGAGGTTCTGGTTGAGGCGGCTGGTGAAGCCCCCACCCAGGAGCGTGTTGAGCAGCTCGTACGAAACGCGCTTGTCGTTCTTGTACTTGGGCCCGGGCGTGAAGAAGCGGATGACGGTCTGCACCGCATCGGGGCGGTCCACAAGGATGACGCGCAAAGCCGAGCCGGACTTGGCGGAGAGTTCGGGAGCCGAGACCGTCGGAGATGTGCCGCGGGCCCAGTCGCCCAGGACCTTGTCCAAAGACGACTTGGCCTCTTGCGCGGTGATGTCACCGGCGATGAAAATGGTCGCGGTGTCGGCCTTGAACAGGGCCGCGTGTGACTTCTTGATGTCGTCAAGGTTGAGCTTCTCGACGGTCTCGACGGTTCCCGAGGCGGGCCAGCCATACGGGTTGGCTTCGCCGAAGAGAGCCCGGAGGCCGACGCGTCCGGCGACGACGGCGGGCTCATCGTCTTCCTGCTTCAAGCCTTCCAGGTGCAGCCGCTTGACGCGTTCCCAGTCGGTCTGGGTGAGGCGGGGGCGGCGGATGGCATCGGAAACCAGGGCCGCGGCCCGGTCGAAGTTGCGTTTGAGAACCGTGAGAGACACGCTCGCAGATTCATCGCCGGCGCCGGCGTTGAATCGCGCGCCCAAGCCCTGCATCGCAGAGGCAAACTGAAGGGCGTCCAGGTTTCCGGCGCCTTCTTCGATCATGCCCGCCGCGAGGTAGGGCAGTCCGGCCTTGGCGGGGTCGGTGAGTGCGCCGCCCGGCTGGAACTGCACGTTCAGGGCGATCAACGGAAGCTCAGGCTTGCTCCAGAGCATGACGGGGATGCCGTTGCTGAGGGTGAAGGATTGAGGGGCCTGAGGCGTAAAGGCGGGAGCGGTCCCGTCGGCGGGACGCTTGTCGCGCCCGGAGTCGGCGCGCTCCGGCTCTTCGGGCAGCACGCGGATGATCGCGCGGCGGGCGGGGTCGAGCGTCTGCATGGCCCACCACTGGACCTTGGCGGGTGTCGCGTTGCGGTAGCGGTCCAGGTCCCGTTTGAACGAGTTGGGCTCGCCCCAGACATATTCGTACTGGTTGAGTTTGTCGGCGACGGCTTCGATGCTCTGGAGCTGAGAAAGTTTGGAGAGCTCGTAACCGGCCTTGCGCTCGTCGAGTTCGGCGACCGTGATCCCTTCCTTGCCCAGGCGTGCGAGCTCCTGATCCACGGTCTTCTCGATCGCATCCAGGTCGGCACCAGGAGCGCAGGTGATGTCGATGTGGAACATGGAGCCCAGGCCCGCATCATCCTGGAAAGCGGAGACGTCCACCGCGGTCTTGTCATCAAAGACCATCCGCTTGTAGAGCCGGCTGGTCTTGCCGCTGGACAGGACCGCACCCAGCAGATCGAGTTCGGCATCGCCGTCGGCGAAGGCCGGGGCGCTGTGCCAGGCCATGCGGATCATGGGGAGCTGGACCTTGTCCATCATGGTGACGCGGACGACTTTGTCGAGTTTGGCCACCATCGGGGGCTTGCGGGTGACCTCGCTGCCAGGCGGAATCGAGCCGAAAAGCTTGGCGACCAGGGGCTTGATCACCGCGGGGTCAAAGTCGCCGGCGACCACCAGCGAGGCGTTGCTGGGCACGTAGAAGGTCGCGAAGAAGTCTTTGACATTGGCAACATCCGCGGCCGCGAGGTCCTCGTGCGTTCCGTAGACCGCCTCGTGATAGGGGTGCCCGATGGGGTACATAAGTCGGTACATGTACTCCTCGGACTTGCCGTAGGGCGCGTTCTCGACCTGTTGGCGGATCTCGTTGCGGACGATGTCGCACTGCTTCTTGAGCTTGTCGGCATCCATGGTGCGGCCCAGGTCCTCGAGGCGGTCGGCGTCGAGCCAGAGCAGGGTGGGAAGGAGGGCCGCGGGGCCGTGGGAGAAGTAGTTGGTGCGGTCGAGATTGGTGGAGGCGTTGTTGTTGCCCCCGCCGGTTTCCATGATGATGTCAAAGTCGTTGCCCGGGACGCGCTCTGTGCCCATGAACATCAGGTGCTCAAAGAGGTGGGCAAAGCCGGAGCGGCGGGGCGGTTCATCCTTGGCCCCGACGCGGTACCAGATGTTGACCGCGGCCACGGGAAGGCTCTTGTCGGGCCGCAGGATGACGGTCATACCGTTGTCGAGCTTGTACTTCTCGTAGGAGATGGACTGGGCGTGGGCCGCGCTCAGAGTCAGAAATGCGACGGCGGCCAGAATGTGGAACTGCCTCATGGGGGATCGTCTCCGGGTCCGGGCGGGCTATCCCGGCGAAGACGAGCCTAGGCTGGGCGGCCGGGGGCTGCAAAGGCGTACGAAAAAGGCCCCTGCCAAACGGCAGGGGCCCTGTGTGTGCGAGGGCCGCATTTGGGAATCAGCTGCAGCCGGTGGCGTAGGCGTTGAGGAAGCACTGGAAGTCGTTGGCGGTCAAGATCGGATTGGCCGTGCTGCCGTCGCAGTTGGCGTACGAATGGCCTGCGGCGTATTCGTTGAGGAAGCACTGGAAGTCGTTGGCCGTGAGCAGCGGTGCGGAGGTGCTGCCGTCGCAGTTGGCGTAGCAGGACTGCGTGACGGGCGCGACGACCAGATTGTCCCACGCGGAAACGTCGCCGGCCCCGCCGGCGAAGATGCGGATGTCCGTGGGAAGCGGGAAGGTCGAGTTGGGTCCACCCTGCAGGTACCAGCCCAGGGCGGTTACATCGCTGACCGTGGTCGGGCCCCCGGCGGTGATGTCCTTGATCGAGACCTCCAGGATCTGGGCGGCGTTGAAGTCCCACTTGCAGGTGATGTGGTACCAATGGTCGATCGAGAGGTCGAGCCATTCGGGTCCGGGGACGGAAAACGCGATGACGGTGGGGGACAAGGCCGTGAAGTAGCCCCAGTGGATGTGGAACTTGTCGGCGAGGGCCAGGTGATCCGTGGGAGGGGAGGTCGTCGGCTGGTAGTTGTTGCCTGCGCCGCCCCAGCTCATCAGTTGCTGAAAGTAGCGGGCGGTAGCCGAGTTCTGCATGGACCAACTGCCGATGTTGTTGGTCGCGGGAAGGGCTGCGCCGTTCCAGCGTCCGGTGCAATCCCAGGACGCCGTCCACACGCCGCCGGCACTGAAGTTTATAAGGTGCTGAGCCCGGGCCGGACCGGTGGCGTTGCCAAGACCCCCTTCAAACTGGAGCCCGCCATTGGGGTTTGGAGCGACGTTGAGCGCATTGCCGGCGTAGGTGAAAACGTTGCCATCCTGAGAGCCGGTGACGGCCGGAAGGTACCAGCCATCCTGACCGGTGACGATGGTCCCGGCGGCGGAGCCGGTGTAAGTCGGTGCTTCAAAGTTGAACGATTGGCCTTGGGCAAGGCCGCAGACCAGGACCGCAGCGCTGGCGAAAGCGATCCGCGAAACCATCCTCTTGTAGGTCTTCATTGACGAGATCTCCGTTGTTGAACAAGCACTCTGTGTTGATGGGCTCACGCAAGCCCATCGTGTTGAGACCAATGTGAGCAACGGTTCTCGGACGAGAAACTGCTGGGCTGAACGAACCTGGAAACCGCTTGTGGACGCTCGCGGGAGAACCGTTTGCGGGCTGGAATTCTTCTGGACCGAGAGTCAGTCAGCGATGCCGCTGCTGCTGGTTCGGTGGCAAGACCGCCGCCGAACAGGAACAAACGCGACCGGGAACGCTCGAGATCGCTGGACCAAGACCGGTCGCAATACTTAACAGCCTACTGCAATTGGGGTGTTAGTCAAGAGAATCGTCGGAACAGCAGTGATTCAAGGACGTCGAGGCTGTCGGCGAGAAGGCTGGCGGTGCACGAAAAAGGCCCCGGCCAAGCGGCCGGGGCCCTGTATTCAGGGGATCAAGCTGTCCGATGGCTCAGGGGTTGCAGCCGCCGGCGTACTTGATGAGGAAGCACTGGAAGTCGTTGGCGGTGAGCAGCGGGTTAGCGGTGCTGCCGTCGCAGTTGGCATACCCGTCGCCGCCGGCGTACTTGATGAGGAAGCACTGGAAGTCGTTGGCGGTGAGCAGCGGGTTGGCCGTGCTGCCGTCGCAGTTGGGGTAGCAGCCCAGGAAGCAGGCGCCGGTGAGCGACATGGTGTAGGACGACTGAACGTCGGGGTCGATGTTCCACGCCGGGAAGGTCGTGGAAAGGATGTTGGTGGTGCTGGTGCCGTTGGGCGTCCACTCCGGGAAGCCGGCGCTGGTGGCCGTTCCACCCGGGCGGGGCTCAACAAAGATGGGGTTGCCCAGGATGTCCAGCGGCAGAATCGGGCCCGCGGTGGCGGTGTTGTGGAACTGGGAAACGGCGAAGTAGTAGGTGCCGTTGGAAGGAATGAACTGGTTGGTGACCAGAGCGGCAGAGCTGGTTTGCGTTCCGCCGATGCCCGTTCCCTGATCATCGCAGAACACCAGGGCCTTGCCCGTGGTGTCGAAAATGGTGATTTCGCTGTCGATGGTGCCCAGCGTGGTGGCCGTGAAGGTGGTGCGATCGCAAATCTGGATCTTGTAGATGTCGGCCCGATCACCCAGTGCCCAGTAACCGTTGACGTACTTGAGCGGCTGGCCGTAACCGTTCACGGGGGCGGCCGTGGCGATCATGTCGCCCACTTCGTTGACGACCGTGGAGTCATCGCCCGTGAAACCGAACGGAACGCAGCCGCTGCCGGCGCCGCAGACCGACGAGTCACCCTTGTAGATGCCCAGGGCCGTGGCGCACTGAGCGCTGGAGACCACCGCGCAGGTGCCGTCCTGCAGGCAGCAAGCGCCCGGTGCGGGGCAGCCCGCGCCGGCGCAGGCCGCGCCGTCACCCTTGTAGGTGCCGCCGGCGTTGGCGCAGGTCGTCTGGTCTACGAAGGAACATCCACCCAGGGGCAGACAGCAAGCGCCGGTGCCTTCGGTGGACTGGTGGATGTCAACGTTGTCCCAAGAGGACACGTTGCCGCCCGCTTCAGTGCCCGCGCCGCCGCCGCCGGAGAAGAACCGGAAGTCGGTGGGCAAGGGGAGCGTCGAGGTCGAGCCGCCCTGCAGGAACCAACCGTTGTTCGACACGTACGCCGTCGTCGTGGGCCCGTTGGTCGTGAGGTCCTTGATGGAGCAGGTCAGGATGCGGGGCGGAATGGTGCCGCCGTTGCCAAAGGTCCACTTGATGGTGTAGCGATACCAGTGGTCAACGGGAAGGTCGCCCCACGCCGCGCCGGGGAGGGCGAAGAGCGTGGTGGTGGGGGAGGCATCCGTGTAATAGCCGATACCGATGTGGAACTTGTCGGCGGTCGCCGTGTAGTTCGTGGTGCCCGGAATCTGGCCCGAGCCCCAGTTCAGGAGGTTCTGGAAGCCGCGGAACGCCGTGGCGGCGAACAGCGGGTTCTGCAGAGACCAGCTGGCGAGGTTGTCCGAGGCCGGAAGAGCGGTGCCGTTGAAACGGCCGGTGCAATCGAACGTGGCTTCCCAAACGGGGTTGGCGGTGGCGAAGTTCACGGCGTGCTGAGCGCGACCGAAGTTCGGGGCCGCGGGAGTCGCGGCGAATGCCTGAGCGCCACCAGAGGGGTTGGTCGCCAGGTTCCACGTGTTACCCGTGTAGGTGATGCAATAGCCGTCATTGCTCGCGGCGTTCGGGAGGTACCAGCCATCTTGGCCGCCGCCGCCGAAGCCGGTAGTCATCAGCACGCCGATGCCGACGGAGCTGTTGTATGTGGGTGCTTCGAATGTGGTCGCGTACTGAGCCTGGGCCGCGCCGCAGGCCAACAACAACGCACCGACGGAAATGGACGGTGCGATACGGGAACCGAATCTCTTGCTCGACATGTGACTTTCTCCACTAAGTGAACATCGCCCTAGGTTGCGGGGCTCACGTAAGCCCCGCATGCCACACAATCGCTCCGAACGGAGCGCAACCGGCAAGGACATCAAACGCCTTCCGGAACTGAGGGATACCGCGCTGCTGGCGCGGACCCCGAACTGATCTTTTGACCTCTCCGCTTTGCTCCGAACATGCCAAGCCCGGTCTGAATGACCGGACCCGTCAACGATCGGGGAAGAGGCGCTAACTCTTCCAACTCCCCGGTTTACCCGTTTGTTCAGTCCCCGTCAAGGGGAATTCAACTCAATTCAGTCCAGAATTGCGTTTGCAGGGCCGGAAACCGAT
This sequence comes from Phycisphaerales bacterium, assembly GCA_044222485.1. Taxonomy (GTDB): domain Bacteria; phylum Planctomycetota; class Phycisphaerae; order Phycisphaerales; family UBA1924; genus JAHBXE01. The sequence goes on from JBGAND010000016.1 coordinate 52,720, forward strand.
CCGACTAACACCCTGCCGCGGCGGCGTTCTGGAAGGCAATAAAGTCCAAAACATCCAGAATGCCATTGTGGTTGAAGTCCGCCTGGGGGTCGGCCGCGGCGAACGCGTTCATGAAGCTCAGGTAGTCCAGAATGTTGATCGCGCCATCCTTGTTGAAGTCGGCGGGGCAGTAAGCCCCGATGTCCAAGCGGTTGATCCGGCCATCGGCGTCGACATCCGTGGACTCAAACCACAGCCCGGGCTGGATGAGGCGAACCGAGCCGTTCTCCCAGGCCTGCCCTTCGGCATCGGCCAGAGTGCCGTCCAGTTCGTCAATGCGATCGCGGACAAGCTGCCTGTCCAGCGGACCGGAAAGGCCGTCTCCGTCGAGGTCCAAGGGGCACTCTTCGAACCCGGTGTCGGTCCATGCGATGAATGAAGTGTCGATGGGTGTTTCGAACGTGGTGCCGATGAGGGCGGTGACATCCCATCGCGTCGGGTCGAGGTTGTCGCGTTCGCTGGGGTCACTGGGGTTGTGGCCGATCCATCGGTGAGAGAGGTACCAGGCCGGGGAACCGGCGGGAGCGAACTGTGCGCCCTGAGCGACATCCGTCAGCGCTTCGACGATCGAGTTTTGGTCCGAGACGTTCAGGTTGATGGGCTGAACCGATTGCCCTGCGAGTTGCGCCGAACCCTGTTGAGTCAACGAATAAACGAGGGTCACGGTCGTTGTGTCGGTCACGGTGCTGTGTGACCAGCGGAGCTTGACCAGAGGTACGTAAAGACCGATCTGCAGCCCGGCTGCCCCGCCGGTGCTGGAACACACGGGTTGGTATCCCCCCGCGCGCTGGAAGAACCCGCCTTGGATGATCCAGGTCTCGCCGGCTTCAAAGATGTGGTTGCCGTTGCCGCCCTCGGAGGTGATCGTGGTGGGGTAGCACCCGCAAAACGCGAGCAAGAAGTCCGCGCCGCTGCGTTCGAACTGCGGGTTGGTTTCGAAAGTTGAATCGATCGACCGTCCATTGGAGACGAACCGGTCGTGGATGGAGCCCTGCGGAGAAAGTCCAAAGCGGCCGACGTTGGCCAGGTACTTTGACTTGCCGGCGCTGGTGAGTTCTCCGCCGGTGTCATGGTCGGAGTCGATGTCCAGTTCGATGAACCCGTAAAGCGGACTGGCGCCGAACTGGAACGGGTTGTAGTTGGTGAGCGCAACGGTGCCCGGGGGGCAGACAACGCCCTTGATTTCCAGGTCCAGGCGGAAGAGATTCGCGTGCTCAGGATCGGCGTAAAACCCGGCATAGGGGTTGGTGGAGGCGGTGTTGGATTGCCATGCACCCAGGGAGAGTTTCAGCAGGTCGGGCTTGATACCGCCAGGCCCTAGACTCCCGCACATCTCCGGATCGGTGGGGCGCAGCACGGCATCGCCCGACGGGTCTGTCCGAATCTTGGGGTTACCCGCGCTGGCCGCGGTGGTGATCGCGAACAGGGCGATTGCGCAGAAGCGGCCATGACCCCGGGCGAGGTTCATCGGTTGGCGATCTCCTGCACCAAACCGTGCAGGCCGAAACGTTCGATGCGATATCGGAAGCTGCTGCGTTGCATTCCGATCAGCTTGGCCGCCTTTGATACGTTGCCGCGGGTGCGCTGCAGTGACTGGATCATGAGCTCGCGTTCGACATCTTCAGCCTTGTGGAGGCCCGAGTCGAAGTCGAACCGGAGCGGGCCGCCGTGCTCGGCGCCGTCGCCGCCGGCGGAGGCCGGGATGCGGGTCGGCGGAGCGTCGGCTCCGGGCCAACTGACACCCAGGCCCAGGTCTTCGGCCAGGATGCTGGGTCCATCGCAGAGCATGGCGACGCGCTGGCACATGTTGATGAGCTCGCGGACATTTCCAGGCCAGGTGTGCCGGAGGATGGCCTGCCGAGCCGCCTCGGAAAGGAGTAGCGGCCGCGAGGGGGAACGGCCGTACTCCTTCCCGAAGCGCTCGAGCATGGATGTAGCGATCAGGACAGCATCTCCCGCCCGGTCCCGTAGAGGCGGGATCCGAAGCGTGAGAGCATTCAGGCGGTATAGGAGATCCCGCCTGAACTTACCCTGATCCACCCGCTCCTCCAGCGGCTGATTGGTCGCGGCGATGACGCGGGCCCGGACGGACTTGTCCTTGGACCCGCCGACACGCCGATAGGTTCCTTCCTCGACCACGGTGAGGATTTTGGCTTGCAGGTCGAGCGGCATGTCGCCGATCTCGTCCAGGAAAATGGTGCCGCCTTCGGCCATCTCAAAGAGACCGACGCGGTGGCTCTTGGCATCGGTGAACGCGCCCTTCTCGTGTCCGAAGAGTTCGGACTCGACGAGGCTGGGCGGGAGCGCCGAGCAGTTCACATGCACGAAGGGCGCATCGTCGGGCTTCAGGTTTTGCGCGGCCAAGGAGTGCTGGTGGATGTGCCGAGCCAGCAGGCCCTTGCCGGAACCCGTCTCACCGAGAATAAGAACGGTCGGGAGGCTGCCACCCGACGAGCCTCCCGGACCGTTGGTCTTGGTCGGAAGTGGAGCGCCGGCGACGCGCTCGGCGAGCTTGATCGCCTGCTGCCACGCGGGGCTCTGACCGATCATGCTGCGGGAATCTTCACGTGCCGTGTCGAGTCGCTTGTACAGGCTGAGCTGGCGGTGGACCTTGCGGTTCTCGAGCAGGCGATCAACCAGCAGCACGAGTTCTTCGAGGCTCAACGGCTTGGGCAGGTAGTCGTCCGCGCCGCGCTTCATGGCCGCGACAGCGCTTTGAATCGTACCGAATCCGGTCATCACGACGATCGCGCCTTCGAACCCTTCATCACGCAAACGGCCGACGACGTCGATGCCGCTGTCGGGTCCGAGATTCACATCGGTGAGCACCGCGTCAAAGTCGGTTGCCTGGATCTGCTCCCAAGCTGCGGGTACGGACCCGGCCTCGGCGACATCGTGCCCGGCTTTCTTGAGCGTTTGCCGTATGGAGAACCTGAGGTTCTCTTCATCTTCGATGATCAGGATCCTGGCCAAACCTTGCTCCAATCTCGCCTTCTACTGGCCAGTATTGGCCAGTTGAGGCGGCCCGGCGAGCGGAAGCCACAGGAGAAATCGTGCTCCAGGGCCTCCGGTGACCGGTTCCAGCCCGCTGACGGGGGATTCGACTCGAATCCGGCCCGCGTGCTGGTCGACCACCTGTTTAGCTACTGCAAGACCTATGCCGGTTCCTTCGCGCTTGGTTGTGAAGTAGGGCCGGAAGATCTTGTCGACCAGGGTTGGGGGAACGCCGGGGCCGCGGTCGGTTACCCCAAGCTCCCAGGACTTCCCGTCTTCACAGGTTGCGGCATGGACCGTAATCGCCTGGCCGGAAGGTGATGCCTGAATCGCGTTGTTGATGATCCCCACGAGGGCCTGTTCCATGTGGCGGGGATCGAACGTGGCGACAACGGGAGCTAGAGATGTGTCCACGCGGATAGTCACTCCAGAGGCGGTGGCTGAGGGTCGGAGGGTCTGTACGACACCGGTCAGCCAACTGGCGACTTGGACCTGCTGAGGAATGACCTGGAGGGGCGAGGTCGCACTGAGCATGCTGGCGAGCCAGCCTTCGAAACGGTCCACGGTCTGGAGAATGCGGTCCTGGTTCTCGCGCGTGGGAGAGTCCGCGGCCAGTTCGCCACGGGTCAACTCGGCGAGGCTGCGGATGCCGGCCAGGGGGTTGCGGAGGTTGTGAGCCAGGCGGCGGACGACCTCGCCGGCCGCGGCCAGGCGTTCGCGGTCCACACGTTCTTCCTGCATGCGTGAGATCATGCCGGCCATGTGGTTGACCTCATCGCTGAGGAGACCGAGCTCATCTTGTGCAGTGACGCGGACGCGGTGGGAAAAGTCGCCCTTGGAGAGGAGGTCGGCAGCCTCGCGGAGCTCGTGAACCGGGCGGATGACCCAGCGCCGAAAAAGGATGACTCCGAGGATGCAGACCAGAACGACGATGACCAACGATGCGAGAAGATCAAGAAGGAGCAGCAACCCCATTTTGGGGGCGTAGTCTTGGGCGGCGGAGGTGCCGCTGGCGGTGACCGTCTTTTCCATGCGCTCGATGAGGTCGTGGACTTGCTTGAACTGGTTGACGGCGGACCCTGAGGGATCCTGGGGCGGGCTGGCGAGCCACACCCGTCCGGCGGTGGTTGCCTCCGCAACGCGGGTGCGGAGGTTTCGAGCGGTGCTGATCCCGACCATGGACGTGTAGTTGTCCAGACCTTCGAGATGGTGGAGGTGCTTGGAGACGGTGTCGGCGATGGAGTTGAAACGGCCCAAGGAAGCCGCGCCGGGCTGGGCTTCGGGGGCCGCGGGAAAGGGGAAACCGACCGCATCCGGCGAGCCGCCGAGCAGCGTTGCTTGCGAGGTGATCGCCTCTTTGACCTCACCGAGTTCGGGGAGGATGAGCTTGATGGAGGCCAAGGGCCGAACGAACTCGCCCTGCGCAAAGCGAAGCGCCCACAGAGCCGCGCCGAGATTGGTGATCACGGCCAGGGCCATGATCAGCAGGAGCAGTGTGAACTTGCGTTGCAGAGACATTGGGGGACAACGATACCGGAATGCGGCCGCGGTGTCCGGGGCGGGCGAGTGTTATGGGGTGGGCTGGAACGACCAATCCCAGTTGGTTTCGAAGGGGTGCTTGGAAGTCGCGGAAACCGACCCGTCCATCAACGCGTAGTTGGTCGCGCCGTTGTGGCGGCGGCCCGGGAACCAGTAGGCGTCGTTGGCGAAGAAGCCGTTGGATCCAGCGGAGGGAGCGGAGAAGCTGGGGGTGGCGCCGCGGCTTTCGGCGACGGCGCCGTCAACATCCCACACGAGGGGAACGCGCGGATTGTCGAGCACGGCGGACTTGAGCACGACGGATGAAAGCCGCAGTTGACCGTCGGGACCCACGATTTCAGCGCGATGCAGACGCAGGTTGAAGCCGTAGGAAATATTGCGCGGCGGTTCGATGGCTGTGGAGCAGGGCGTACTGGCCAGCAGCGTGATCGGAGCTTTCACTTCGCTGCAGCGCATCGGGTCGTTCTTCGCGGCGTCGGGAAGAGAATACGACTGGGCGGAGCCCCAGCGCCAGAACTCATCCAAACCGTACTGACTTTCCTGGAAGGTCTCGAGGCGGAACCGGTGGGAGCCGACTTCACGGGTATCGTTGCCGCGGTCGCCGTGCAGGTTCTCATCTGCGAACACCGAGAAGTCGAAGGCGATGCTGCGGAGAGAGACCTGGCATCGGAATCCACGGGCAGCGCCAACGGTGTGCCGGAGCGCCGGGATCAAGAGGGCCAGAAGCGTGGCGATGATGGCGATGGTGACCAGGAGCTCGACCAGGGTGAACGCACGGACAGCTGCCATTCCCGAAACCGGGAAGCTCCTGCGACCATGGCGTGGAACGCTTGCGTGCATCTGTGTTGATTGGTACGCGACTCAGTGAACCGGGCAACCCTGCCAGCGGCGGCAGTCTAATCCAACTCCTCGGACTCTTGCAACAGTATAACCGGATTTCTGTTGGCACAAACAACCTGGTGTGGAATTCCCTACCGACAGGGTGGGTTTGGCAGGCCTCTTCGACGGCTCCACACGCTGCCAGAGGGGGTATCTACCCCATGTCGAGCTACCGCGGCGGGCCGATCAGCGATTGCAGGCGTCCGCCGTGTTTGGCGAGCAGCGCGGCCACCTGTTCGGGATCGAGTCGTAGGTGGTGCATCACGAGGGCCACCTTCACGTTTCCGCCCGCGGCGGCCAGTTGGTTGAGGGCTTGTTCGCGGGGCAAACCGGTCAGCATTGAGAGCACCCGGGCCGCGCGGTCGCGGAGCTTGTCATTCGTGGCGCGGAGTTCGATCATGAGGTTTTGGTAGACGCGGCCCGAGCGGACCATGAGCGTGGTTGAGATGGTGTTCAGCGCGAGCTTGGTCGCGGTGCCGGCTTTCATGCGGGTGGAGCCGGTGAGGACTTCGGGGCCCGTGTCGAGGATGATGAGGTGGTCGGCGGCGTGGGGTCTGGGGATGGGGGAGCAGGAGAGGAGGGCGGTGAGTGGGGAGGAGAAGTGCTGGGTGCTGGGTACTGAGTGCTGAACAGGGATAGAACGCTTGGCGATCTCTAGCGCACCCAGGACGTAGGGAGTTGTGCCGCCGGCGGCGATGCCGAGGATGGTGTCGTTGGGTGTGAGGTTAAGGGCGGCGAGTTCGGCGGCCGCGCCGCTCGGGTCATCTTCTTTGCCTTCGCTGCTTTTGCGGAGGGCCGAGTCGCCGCCGGCGATGATGCCGATGATGCGGTCGGGGGGGAGTTGGAAGGTGGGAGGGGCTTCGGAGGCGTCGAGCACGCCGAGCCGGCCGGAGGTGCCGGCGCCGATGTAGATGAGGCGGCCGCCGGCGAGGAAGCGGGGCTCGACGGCTTCGATGAAGGCGGTGAGGGAAGGGCCGGCGGCTTGGAGGGCGGTGTGGACGGCGCGGTCTTCTTCGTTTATGAGTTTGACACAGTCGGCGATGGAGAGGGTGTGGAGATTCATTGAGCGCGGGTTGCGCTTTTCGGTTGCGATGGCGGAGCGGTCTGGGGGATTGATCATGGAAGCACCCAGGCTCCGGAGATGGGAGCGGGAGAGGCGACGCCGGTGACTTGGGGGAGGGTGATGGGGGTGCGGTCCTGGCAGAGGGCGCCGAGGATGGCGAAGCAAGCGGCCTCGCGGTAGCCTGCGGGAAGGCCGTGTGCATTGATGGGTTCGACGATCGCGGTGGCGCACGATGTGATGGCCTGAGCGAGCGCGGCGTTCCTTGCCCCGCCGCCTGCCAGCAGAATACGTCGACAGCCTTGGGTGTACTCGGCGATGACTTGAGCTATTGCTTCGCACGCGGTTGCTGCGAGATCGTCGGGGGCAACGTGAGCCCTCCAGCGAGAGAGCCACTCGCCCGTTTCATCGCCGGTCCCCAGAGATCGACGTTGGCCTCGCTGGGACCGAAGGAGGCCTTCGAGATCTACGAGTGATTCGTTGTGGATGTGGCCGGCCAGGGCACGTTCCCCAGCATTGTCGAAGGGGATCCCCATCAGCTTGCGTGCGATCATGTCAAGCAACTGGTTGCACGCGCAGACATCACCACCGCCGATTTCCGCAGCTTCAGAGCTCAGATCACGTTCGCTCTCCGGCTTGGGCGCGATGACGGCATCATGATGGGTTTCGCTGGTTGAGGTGCTGCTCAGTACCTCGCCTTCGTCGTTAACCTCAACGGCGACCTCGGTGGCGTGAATGGTTGACCCGGGCGAATGGAGATAGGTGGTTTCGGGGTACGGGAGGACGGTGATGTTGCAAAAGCCGCCAAGATTCGCGATGGCGAGACGACGCGGGTGCATCGGCTCATGGAGGTGCCGGAAGAGGATCCAATCTGCAATGGGCGTGATCGGCGCCCCCTGCCCGCCCGCGGCCAGATCCATCGCTCGCATGTCGAACACGACCGGCGTGTTCAGTTCGCGTGCGATGGGCGCGGGCTGCATGAGTTGCCACGAGAGCGGGGGCTTGTGGAAGACGGTTTGGCCGTGGACCGCAATGAGGTCGCACTTCTCACCGTTCAGCAGTTCGCGGATGACTTTGACGTGGAGGAGGGAGGAGGCGTGCATGGCCGCGGCGATGTCGGCGGCGGTCATGGGATGTTGGTCGGCGAGTTTGCGGAGGGGTTCGCAGATTGAGCCGAGGTCGGAACTGTGGCCGCGGACGAAGCGGGGTTTTATGGAGAGGCCGGTGCCGTCGATCTCGACGAGCGCGGCATCGATGCCGTCGATGCTGGTGCCGGTCATGCAGCCGACGACGCGGCGGAGCTTGATGGTCACGTGGCCTCCAGGTCTTGGAGGATCTTCTCATAGAAGGAGCAACTGTCTTGGAGGCCGCCGGGGCGGGAGCGGCGGAGCCAGAGTCCGCGGTGTCTGTCGATGATGGTGCGGAGCCAGTTGGCCAGGTCGCAGCGCTCTTTGGTCGAGTACTTGCCGGAGCGACGCCAGAGGCCGCGGACGGCGGCGAAGCAGGCGACGTCGAGGGTGTGGGAGAGTTCGGCATCGATCAGCTCGTTGACTCTGGGTCGAGAGCTCGAGAGTTCGTGGATGCGGTTGACGGTTTGCTCCCAGAGATCAGCCGGTATCGATGCGAGCCCACGCCGGAGTTTTTCGTCATCATTTCTGGCGGGGCGGTCGGGCATGTGCAAGTCGCAGAAGAGTACAGAGGAGTTGCGGAGGTGAGTGTGGGCCTGGCCTGCGCTCACACGGCCGCCGCGTTGTCGCAGATCGGCATCGGCGTTGCCGAGTTCATTCAGCCACGGTGCGATTTTGAGCGAGGTGTCGCCGAAGACGTGCAGCGAAGTCGCGCGTGGGTCGAACAGACCGAGATCATCCGCATTCCACGCGGCATCCGCAGCTTCTGCGATCGCGTGTAACGCGATAGGCCACTGTTGATGGTGGCCACTGTCGCCCCAGTCGGTGATGAGAAAGCCGGTAGCACCGTTGGCCGCGCCTTCCCGGGCGGCGCGGCGGATGTTGGCGCGGCGTTCGTCGGTGCGTCCGGTGATGCTGCGCCAGGAGCTGGTGCCGGGGCAGACCCACGCTTCGTGACCCGCGCTCTTGAGCTGCGAGCACCACTCACCAAACTTGGCGTCTGGTTCGTAGCCCCAGGCTAGGCCGATCATGTCTTCAGGAATAAGCGGGATCGACTTGGGATCGGTGAGAGCAATGTCAGCCCAGAACATCGGTCGCTTGCCGTGCGATTTCACGACGTCTGAGATTTGCTTGACGAAGTCCATGTAGACCGCGGAGCGGCCGCGTTCGGCGACGGCTTGTTTGGAGCGGCCCCAGCCGACGTCGAAGGTCTCATCGCAGCCGATGTTGACCAAGGGGGAGCTGAAGCAGGGGAGAAGCTGGCCCAGAAGGTCCTTGACGAGCTCAATCGATTTCGGATCGGTTGGGCAGAGGCTGAACGGGCCGGACCGCGGGAACGCTTCGGTTTCGTTCTGAAAGACCCAGTCGCCAAGAGTCTCGGCAAGCGGGGCGTACTTGGGATGGTTGAGCCATTTGGCGAGGTGGCCGAAGCAGTTTTGGTTGGCGGAGAGCTCGATTCCCAGGGCCGCGCACCACTTGTCCAGGTCCCGCGCCTCATCAGGCGTGAGCGGCGACCATCCCTGCCAGACTTCCTCGTGCCCGGCATACGCAAACGTGTGCTCGGTGTAGAGCTGAAGATGGTTGATCTTCATTGCCGCGAGTGTGCCGACGATATCCATCAGTTCTCTGGATGTCGGCACTCGGTCGCGGGAAATGTCGAGCATAACGCCGCGAGTGGTGAAACTTGGCCAGTCCTCGATGACTAGAGCCGGAACGTTCTTGGTGTAGCAGCGGCTGAGTTGTTGCAGCGTGGTATTGGCACGCGCAAATCCCCAATGTGAACGCGCGGCGACAACGGTTCCCCGAGGACCAATGTTGATTCGGTAGGCCTCGTGACTCTGTGAGGGAAAGTCGGACGGCAGAGAGTCTTGGCGAGTTGAACAGATGTTAACGGTGTCGGGGATGACACCGCCCGTGAATGTGATCCTCTTGGGCCGCGGCAACAACAGCGGCATGTCCCGGCTCTCACTCATTCACAGCCTTCCGTTTCCCAATGCAGCACACCCCCAGGCTGATCAGGAACGCGAAGAGCAGCACCCAGGGGCCGGCGATCTTAACGTCGGTGAGGGTGGTGTTGCCTGTCATGCTGTCGATGCGCCCGGCCCACCACTTGAACACCACGGGTTGCATCAGGAAGACGAGGATGAACCCCGTGCCCAATGCGGTGAATGCGGAGGCGCTATTGCCGCGGCGGGTGAAGATGGCGGCGCAGAAGACCGCAGCGAGCCCGGCGTAGGCGAAGTTCATGACTCCCAGGGCAAAGTCGATCAGGGTCTGGCCACCGACGGCGGCATTGTTCTTCTGCCAGTAGACGCACACGCACGCGAAAAGTCCGAGCACGATGCCCCACCCGGCCATGGAGGCGCGGCCTATGAGCAGGTAGCGTGAATCGGCCAGGCCTGGGCGGATCCGTTTGTATACATCGTTGACGAACGTTGAGGCCATGGCGTTGAGAGCGGAGCTAAGACTGGAGAGCGCGGCCGCGAACATGCCCGCCATCATGAGTCCAGCTAGACCGCGGGGCATCTGCTTGGTAATGAAGGTGAGGAAAACATCCTTGGATTCACCTGGGCGCGGCCCGGGAGAGGCGGCGCCCATGATGTCGGGGCGGTCGTAGAAGATGTAGAGGAGCAGGCCGATCGTCATGAAGAGCGCGGTGATGGGCAGTCCGATGAGGATCGCGCCGATCGCCGACTTGCCGCCCTGGATGGAGTTGCGGCAGGTGAGCATGCGCTGGGCCAGGTCGTGATCCGTGCCGTAGGCCGCGAGATTGAAGATGGTCCAGCACAGCAGGGCTGTGACGAGCGTGAAGGATTGTGACAGTTGCAAGCCCAGCCACGGCTTTGCGGTGTCGATGCCGACCTTCAGGACATCCAGCTTGGAACCGCCTGTTGCCGTTTTGGCATGGTTCAGAACGTCGAGCACACGGCCGGGAGAGACGGGGATCCGGTGGAGCAGGAAGGCGATGGCCGCGAGTGCCGCGCCGACCAGAACGATGGTCTGAATGACCTCTGTCCAGATGACGGCCTTGATGCCGCCCATCCACGTGTATGCGACGCCGATGGCGCTGAGGATGGCGATGCAAAGCATGGTGTGCCCGGCGCCGCTGTCTTCGAAGACCATCTGCGATCCGGCGAGGCCGGCCATGAAGAGCCTGGCGCCGTTGGCGAAGACGCGCCCGATCATGAACATCCAGCTACAGGCTTGCTTGGCACCCGGGCCGAAGCGTCGGCCGATGAGGTCGTAGACGGTGGCTGCGTTTTCGCGGTAGTAGACGGGGATGAAGAAGATGGCAACCAGAATGATCGCGATGACTTGCCCAATGGATGCGGAGAGATAGGTGAGGTTGCCGCCGTAGGAGTATTCAGGGGCGCCGATGAACGTGGCCGCGGAGATGGCGGTGGCGACCACCGAAAGAGCCACCGCCCACGCCGGCATCCGGCGGCCACCGAGGAAGTAGTCTTCGGTGCCGGATTGCTTCCGCGAGAGGATCGCGGCCGTGATGACCAGCAGGATGAAGTACCCGCCGAGGACGGCCCAGTCGAGGGTGGCGAAGGCGAGTTGAAAGGGTGGGGCGATGATCGCCAAGGTATCGGCGAGTGGCGGTCAAGACGGACAACTGCTCTGAGGATCCAAAAACAACCCGGCCCGCAAAACTCCGAGGAGTCCAGCGGGCCGATTGTTCGTTTCCATCCCGATTGTGTTAGGAACCCGATCGGTTCCCAGTAAGCCCGGCTTCGTTTGTTTCCAATCGATGCCAGGTCATAGGAGGAGAGAGAGACAAGACATACCGAATATGCCACGGGAATTCGCGTTTGCCAGGTTTTGGCGAAGTTTTTTTCGGGCGTGGGGTTGCCAAGTCGGTAATTGTCTGTAAGTCCATTATCGGAAGGCACTTGCAATCGACGATCCCGGTCGCCGCGGGCCAAAAACGAACCAGGCTCCGGGAGCAACGCTTCCGGAGCCGGAGAGTTTGCGGTTCAACTTGGGAGCTTAGGCGGTTTCGCCGACCTGCCAGCGATAGAACCCGACGATCTGAGCCTTGGGGCCCACGATGTCCTTCACCTTCTTGGTTTCATCCTTGACGAAGGGCTGCTCCATCAGAGCCACTTCCTCGTAGAACTTCCGCATGCCGCCCTCGACGATCTTCTCGGCGATCTCCTTGGGCTTGCCGGACTCCATGGCCTGCTCGATGCGGAACTTCTTCTCTTTCTCGACGAGGTTGGCGGGGATGTCCTTGGCGGTGACGCCCAAGGGACGCAGCGGTGAGGCGGTGATGTGCATGCCGATTTCTTTGAGCGTGGTCTCGTTGATCGAGCCGGTCGCCTGGATCAGCACGCCGGTCTTGCCGTCGTGGTGGATGTAGACGCCCCAGGCAGTCGTGCCCGTCTCGCCGGTCACCTTGTGGGCGCGGGCGATGGAGCAGTTCTCACCGGTCTGGGCGCGGATCTCATCGACGATCGATGTCATTTCGGGCGTGGGCGCGACCTCGCCGGCGTGGCCACGCTCCAGAGCGATCTGGGCGATCTTCTGCGCGGCCTTGGTGAAGTTCTCGTTCTTGGCGGTGAAGTCGGACTCGGCACGGATCTCGACGATCGCGGCAACGCCCGACGCGTCGTTGGTCGCGATGGCGATGCGCCCTTCGCCGGCGGCCCGGTCGGTCCGCTTGTCCATCTTGCCCTTCATCTTCTTGCGGAGGATGTCCTTGGCGGCCTCAATGTCGCCTTTGGCATCGCCAAGCGCGGCCTTGCAGTCCATCATCGGCAGCCCCGTCTCGTTGCGGAGCTTCATGACATCCTTGGGATTGATCTCTGCCATGGTCTTCCTTCAGTCGGTGGAAGCGCCGACGGGGTTGGGCCCGCGATCGGCTGCGTGTGATTCTGATTCAGGAGCGTGATTACTCGGTCTTGCCGGCGACAGCGGGGGCATCCGCGGCGGGTGCCTCGGGAGTGCCCGCATCGTCGGAACGGAACTGGACCCGGCGGCTGCGGCGGGCGGCATCGGCTTGGCCTGCGGCAGTCCGGGCGTCTCCACCCTCGCGGCCTTCAGCTGTGCCCTGACGCTGGGTCTTTCCCTCGGCCACGGCCAGGCACAACTCGCGGATGATCACATCGATCGACCGCATGCTGTCATCGTTGCCCGGGATCGGGATATCCGCGAGATCCGGGTCGCCGTCAGTATCGATGAGGCAGATTGTCGGGATGCCGAGCTTGCGGGCCTCCTTGAGGGCCGTAATTTCACGCTTCACGTCGATGCAGACCAGCGCGCCCGGCAGCTTCTCCATCCGGCGAATGCCGTCGAGGTTTCGCTTGATCTTGTCCTTCTCGCGGCGCAACTGGCTCTCCATCTTCTTGGAGTAGCTGGCGAAGTTGTCCGCCGTCTCGATCGCTTCGAGCTCTTCGAGCCGCTTGAGGCGAGAGCGAATGGTGCGGAAGTTGGTCAGCGTGCCACCCAGCCAACGCTCGGTGACGTAGTGCATGCCGACGTCGGTCACGCGCGTCTCGACGACCGTCTTGGCCTGACGCTTGGTGCCGATGAAGCACACGTCGCGGCCTTCGGCGATCGTCCGGGCGATGTACTTCTTTGCAAGAAGCAGGCCCTTGACGGTTTCTTTGATGTCGATGATGTGGATGCCGTTGCGCTTGCCGTAGATGAAGCGCTGCATCTTGGGGTTCCACGAACTGGCCCGCTGGCCAAAGTGGATGCCCGCCTCAATCAAGTCTTGAACCAGAGTGTTTGCCATGAGTCAGAATCCTTGCAGCGACACCGGCGGACACGGATCGCCCCGGCGTTCCGGAACATCCGGATCGACGAGCGAGCCCGCATTAGGGCGCTTATGGTGGCGGGTGAAATCCCCCTCCGTGGAGAATAATCACCCGAACGACGGAACAAATGGCCGAGCGACCGATGAGGCCGCGGTCGGCGTCCGGGCGCGATCCGGCCCAGACGAGTCACTATAGGAGGCTTCCCTCACCCGGCAAGACACCCTTGCAGGTTCCTGACAAAATAAGCCGGTCTGAGGGAGATTATTTGTTGCCACAAGGAAACCCGGCAAAGCTGCGTGTCGGGGGGCCTGTGGCTCGAACGGGAATCGCGATGTGACGGTGCCCTCGGGTGCTCGTGGATCCGCGAGGCTGTCCCTTCCGAACGTGGCAGCGGGTTGAGCGATTGGCCAGCGGGTCCTCGGGCGCGGCGAGCCGAGATTTGAGCGATACCCCGTGCGGCTTCTCACCAGATTTGGGCTTCTCCAAAGGCGGTCCGGCTATCGTGTCCGAGAACTCGAGCATCTGATTCTGCAATGCCCAGCCCATCCAAAGACATTCCAAGTAAGATGCCAGTGAAGCCAGGAGCGGCCTCGTCGGGGGACGCTTCGGCCGACGGAGTTGCAGCGGGCGGTGCCCCGCTGACGCCGGCCGAGTTTTCTGCGCGCTTCCAGGCAGTGGGCAAGTCGCTCTGGCTCATCGCCGCGGCCGTGCTGGGGCGGAGAGAGGATGCGGAGGACATCGTTCAGGAATCGGCCGTGATCGGGCTCCAAAAGATCAATGAGTTTCGACCAGACACCAACTTTGCGGCATGGATGGGCGGGATCGTCCGAAACGTCGCCCGTAACCACGCGCGAAAGGGCGTTCGGAGGCACACGGGGGCCACGGACCCGTCGGAACTGGACCAGTCTCGGGCCGGTCGCACGATCGAGGAGCAGACGCCGCGGTTTGATCGGATCGGCGCCTTGTCACCGGGCCAGTCCGCGTTTGACGACCGGGTCCTTCAGTCGCTCGCCAGACTCGAGGAAACTCCGCGTGTCTGTCTGTTGCTCAGGTCGCTCCACCAGTTGCCATACCGCGAAATCGCCGCGTTGCTGGCGATCCCGGAAGGCACTGCCATGAGCCATGTTCACCGTGCGCGAGCCGCGATGCGCGAGATGTTGATCTCGCGAACCAGTTCGACTTCGGGAGGCACCGTTGGCTGAAGTGCCGAACAACCCCGGGAACAAGGTGACGCTGGACGAGCTGATCGACCGCGCCAAGTCCGCGGCCGAACTGGCGGCCCTGGCGGACAAGCACCCCACGGCCCGAGCAGACCTGGAAACGCAAGTCCGCATCGACGAGTCGTTGGCGAGGCTCTTTGCCGCGCCGACCGTGGGTGAAGGTCGGGGATCACAGAGGGGTGAGCTTTTGCGGGCTCCGTACCCCCGCTGGTTGCCGTGGGCGGCCGCGGCCGCGCTCTTGCTGGCGGGCGCGGGGGTGTGGTGGTTTATCCTGCGTGCGAGCGGGCCCGATGTCTTGTCGCCCGCGTATCGCGAGGTGGTCGCCGCGGGATTCAAGCCCGAAGAAGTGTGCACGACGGATGAGGCGTTCGTGCAGTGGTGCCGGCTTTACATGCGGCAGCCGATTTATCCGACGTCGCATCCCGACGGGCTGGAGTACGTGGGCTGGAGCAAGGGCAAGATTATCAGCCCGATTTCAGGGGTCCTGCTGGTGAGGATGAGCGGGGAACCGGTCTTGGTGGTGCTGGAACGAACGGACCGACAGACGATCACGCCGGGGCCTTCAGTTGACCCAAGTCTGCATGTGTTTCGCAAGCGCATCGGCGAGGTCATGCTTTACGAGATAAGCCCGAAATCCAAGGCCGTCGTCTTGCCCGCGCTTTCGGGCACCAAGGGTTAGCCCCTTTGCGGCTTGAGCCCGCGGCGGCGCGCAAATGGGGTGTTCTCCCCCCTCAAATTGGCTTGTTTTGAGCGTGTTCTTGCTTGCAAGGCCCGCCCTTTCCCTTAGACTCTTCACCAGAGACAAGACACCAGCGGTTCGCTGACGCGGCCCGGCTGAGAACCAATTTGTTCATAGGAGTTCGAGAGAAATGAAAAAGGCTACTGCATTGTCCGTAATTGGCGTCCTGGCCCTCGCCGGGAGCGCGATGGCCCAGGTCGATGGCTCGTATCAGGGCGCTTATGGCGGCCCGATTGTGTACCAAAACGTCGGGACGGGCTTCGGCGACTCCAACATGGGGTTGATCAACAGCGCCAATGGTTCAGAAATCGATGCGGCATTCGCTTATGCCACGGGCGGAAACCTGAACCTGCTGGTGACGGGCAACCTCGAGGGCGGCGGCACCACCTACAACAAGATGGTGTTCTTCTTCGACAACGGCAACGCCGGTGGGTACAACGTCCTGCCCGGCGGGATGCAGCAGTTCCCCGGTAACTACGCTGGCATGACGCTCGATCAGGCTGGTGTGAACGGCGCTACGCAGACCTTCCGTGCGACGCACTGGCTCTCGGTGACCTGCGGCGGATCGGGTGCAGGCTTTGGCATGTTTGTCGATGGTGGCAGCCTGTTGGCCAACGACGGCCAATACCTCGGCGGCAACGACGGCCAGAGTGCCGGCGTGCTCACTGGTGGCAACAACGTCCTGAATGCCGCGGTGGCCTTGAACAACTCCAACACACTCGGCGTGAACGGCGCCGCCGGCACGGCGCAAGGCCCCAACGCGTTGTCCGCGTTCACGGGTGTTGAGATTCAAATTCCGCTGGCCTCGCTGGGTCTGGGCAGCCTCGTCGGCCTCAAGGCGATGGCGTTTATCAACGGCCAGAACCACGACTACCTGTGCAACCAGTTCCTGGGCAGCACTCCGATTGGCGTGGGCAATCTGGGCAACGACGGCGCCGGCACCTACACCAACGGCAACTTGAACCTCATCAACCTGAACGGCACCTATGCCGCGGGCGACCAGTGGTTCCTGGTCCCGGCCCCGAGCTCCATGGCACTTCTGGGCCTGGGTGGGCTGCTGGCAGCTCGTCGCCGCCGCGCTTGAGTTTCAGATCCATCGCGATTGATTCAAGGAGCCTCCTTTCGGGGAGGCTCCTTTCTTTTTGAGGTGGTTCTGCGGTAGGCTGTTGGCGATTCGGAATCGCTTTGGGGAGCTTGCCATGAAGATCTTCTTGCTCGTCGGGATTGCGGGTTTGGTTGCTGCGGGCTGCGGCTCGTTTCAGCCGCCAGCCTCCGGTACTGCGCCTCAGCCCTTGACCAGTGGGCAGCGGCAGACCGACCGCGGGGGTTTTGGACAAGCATCTGCCCCGCCAGAGCCCAAGTCTGAGTCAGGAATCCCTGTCGGCCCCCCAGAGGTCATTGTGTACGAAGCGAAGGGGGCTTCGCGGGGGATTATCGCCGCGGCTTGGAATGACGGGACCATCGTGTTTGCGTCTCGGGTCGATCAGCCCGGCGGAGAAATGCGGATCGGGCGGACCGATTCGGCTCGGGTGGCTCGGGTGGTGGAAGGGTGTGCGTCGGAGCGGTTTGGGTCCACAAAGGGCGCGGCGGGCATTGCGGACGGATGGCACCGGAGCGCGGCGATTCGGGCCAAAGGACAGGTGTTGTTCAGGACGTGGGCGACTGGGTCGGCGGGCTCGGAGGACTCACCGGAGGTCGTGAATGTGTGCGAGCATTGTGCGGCGCAGGTGATTGCCTTGATCCCGTTCGACGGCGGAAAGGGGCTGACGCCAGATCAGGGCTGGCTCGGAGCCGTGGACCGGTTCGTACATACCGGGGAATGGGCGGCGGCAAGCAAGTGACTGCCGCGCGGGGTCATTGGCATCCCGTGGCGTACGCGATCAGGAAGCACTGGAAGTCGTTTGCGGTGAGCAAGGGGGTGGCGACGCTTCCGTCGCAGTTGGCGTAGGAACTACCCGAGGAATACGCATTCAGGAAGCACTGGAAGTCGTTGGCCGTGAGGCGCGGCGTGCTGGTGCTGCCATCGCAGTTGGCATAGCAAGGGATGTCCACGTTCACGGAGAACTTGGAGACCGATGCGTTGCCGCTGTCCTCAAAGGCGACGACGGTGAGGGAGTGAGCGCCGGAGGTGAGTCCGGTCAGGGTCTTCCTCCATTCCTGCCGGTCAAACTTGAACCCGAGATTGTTGAAGTTGCACAGGGGGATCGGGTCGGTGCCGGGCGCCAAGTCCATGAAAAGGTGCATTCGGTTGGCGGTACGGTCCTGGAACTTGATCTTGAAGAGGAATGAGTCGGTGGTGATGGTGGTGCCGGCGTCAGACCACGCGACGGGCGGCGTCGAGCGATCGATGTAGACCACGGTGCGAAACTCGTGGAAGAGCGGGTCGGTGTTGGCGGCACGGTGCTTGAAGGCGTAGACGGAAATGTAGTTGTAACCTTCAGGGAGCAGAGCGGTGTTGATGGTCTGGGTGTAGGTGCCGTTCTGGAGACCGGAGTTGTAAAGCGGCTGGTTGGTGGTGAGGAAGTTCTCAAAGCCGGGGATGACCGGGTCGCTGGCGGGTTTATCAACGCCGCCGTTGCCGTTGAGGTCAACGAATCCTTGATTGAAGCGGAACGCGGCCGAGTCGTCGGTATCGGGGTCACCGGCCTGGGCCTGGGTGGTCGTCAGGGTCAGGGTGAACGTGGGGGCGTTGATCACAGGAACCGCGTTAAGTCGGCGGGCCCAGTGAGAAATGCCCGTGCCGTCCGCGGCGATCGTTGAAGCGATCGGCGACACAGTGACGACACCCTCGGGAACGGCCGGGCCGTAGACCACGAAGCCCTTGTTGTGCTCGACGCTGTTGGCGTTGGCATTGCGCGGGATGCGGATCGTGACCGAACCCCCCGCGCCGACCGTGACCGTATCAAAGATGTCGTTGTTTGGATCGACGATGGCGTCGGTCGCGTTGCCGGACATTTCCTTCAGAATCGTGCCCTGGGGGAAGCTGGTCGTGACGGTGCGCTGGTCGTAGCCGCCATCGTACCGGTCGTTGGCACCGACCAGCACGTTCGCGGAATAGCTGCCGCCGCCCTGGTTCTTGCGCCGTTCGAAGACAATGACATCGTCGATGGCGGGCGAGGTTGTGCCATTGAGCGGGTTGAACTCGCCGCGGCCGTACCAGTTGTGGAGTTGCACGAGGCGGGTGATGGTCGGGTTGAGGGCGTTGGTCTGGGGATCCAGGCCCAGCGCGACTGGGAGGCCCTGGTCGGGCCAGAACCCGCCGGGGCGGGTGACGCCGCGGGCGTTGTGGTAGACGATGGTGGGGCCGGTGCGCATCAGGAGGTACGCGTGTGCGAACCATCCCTGCTGCTTGCTGGTGGGGTTGGCGGGCGGGGAGCCGTCGGTGACGCCGTTGTCGTGGCTGAAGATGTGGTTGACGCCGATGGACCCGTTGTTCAAGCCGTCATCCTGGTTGTCGAGGTGGGCGGGGAGGACGCTAGCCCAGGAGCCCAAACCGGCGGCCGAGATCACGTTTCGGAGCGCGCCCGAGCCGTTGATGTCGAGGCAATCGCGATTGCCGAAGGCATCCTTGCGGATGAAGTTACCCAGTGTGAAAGAGTTGCTTTCGACGCACTCGCCGAAGCTGTACGGGGTTACTTTGGCCCCGGACGGGGCGGTGCGGCGCTGGTAGACGACCGAGTCCCAGAATGTGTCGTAGAACCAGGACGGTGTGTGCTTAATCGCGTCGATGCGGAAGCCGTCGACTTTGAGGTAGTCCAGGGTCCACTGGGTCCAGCGCATCAAGAGGCCGGTGCCGTTGTCGGTCACGGGGTCACCCAAGGATGGGTTGGCAGCGTTGTAGGGGTAAAAGGTGAACTGCTGGGCCCCGGGATTGCGCGAGGTGCCGGGGTTGTTGACGATGGTGGGCGTGAGCTGACGGTCGGGGTAACAGCGGGTGTTGGCCGGATCGGGGAGGTTGTAGGTCGTGCCCGCGGGGATGTTGAGCGGATCGCCCGCGGCGATGGGGTGGCGGATGAACGAGTTGTTGGATTCGTGAGAGATGTCGGTGAGGGCGACCAGGTCGCCGTTGTAGAGATTGTAGTTAGCGCCGCCGGGGTTCTCAGATTGGTAGAACGTGGAAGCGCCGATGCCGTTGTGGAAGTCGCCCCAGTTGGCATCTGCGCGCTTGGCCTGATTGAGGCCCGGAAGTGGGCCGGTCCAAAAGCCCGGATACCCGCCTGCGGCGTGGAAGGAGTAAGCCGTTTGCCGACCCGTGTTGTGGTTCATCACGATGTCGATGTTGACCAGGGCGTTGGCGCTGTGAAGCTCTGAGACGACGGCCTTGAAGCCTTCCTCGGTGCCGTAGGCGGTTTCAGCCCCCGGGCGGCCGATGTCGAAACGGTCCCAGACGTCGTAGCCAACGCTGTTGGTGCTGCCGGCTTTGGAGATCGGGGGGAGCCAGAGTGCGCCGTAGCCGCCGATGAAGAAGTCGGGCGTGCGGTGCTCCATGTCCGTCCACTTCACTTCCCACCATTGGAGGTAGACGGGGTTGATCGCCTGAGCCAGCGCGGGGGAAGCGAACGCGCAGCCCGCGAAGAGCGCGAGGAGGGCGGGCTTGATTTTCAAAGGGCGCTTGGCCTGCATCCTGGTCTCCGAGTAGTTGTGCGTCGCTGACGCATTATGCATGCAAAGGCGGGATTGTGGAACCCCAATCTACGCGGATTGTCGGCTTGCGGATCGGGACTTCGCGTCAGTCGGTGGTTATTCCATACCCAGAACAGGGGTGAAATCCTCATGCCGACCATTCACTACACTCTGAGTCAGCATCGCCGGCGAGAGCGGCGGGCACCAAGGAAGTCAACATGCGCAGTTGTGTTCAGGTGAGGCGGATCGCGGCGTTGGTGGGGATGCTGGCCGCGGGAGCATTGGGGCAGGTTTCAGAGAGCATCGGCGAAGGAATGGTGCGCTTCCACGCGAGTGATGCGGCGATGAAGGCGATGCCGCCCTCGTTTGCGCTGGAGAAACCGGTGGCGGGCACGGGACCGGCACCGGCGGGCTTTCTGGTGAAGCCGGTGTTCTCAAAGGCGGACGGGAAATCGACGGTGACGGTCGCGATCCAGCCGGGGACATCGCTGTATGGCACGGGGTGCGCGACGGGGCCGTTCTTAAGGAACGGCCAGAAGATCGTCACGTGGAATACCGACGCGTACGGGTATGGGCATCCTTCGCCATCGTTGTACCAGTCGCATCCGTGGGTGCTGGCGGTGCGGGCGGATGGGAGTGCGTACGGCGTGCTGGCGGACTCGACGTGGAAGATGACCATCGACCTGACGGATGGGATCAAGTTTGTTTCGGACGGCCCGGAGTTTCCGGTGACGGTGATCGACAAGCCATCGCCGATGGAAGTGGTGAAGGGACTGGCGCAGATAACGGGGATGATGGAGATGCCGCCCAAGTGGGCGATCGGCTATCACCAGTGCCGGTATTCGTACTACCCGGAAGCGAAAGTGCGAGAGATCGCCAAGGGATTCCGCGATCGCAAGATCCCGTGTGATGTGATCTGGCACGACATCGACTACATGCGCGGCTTCCGGTGCTTCACGTTTGACCCGCAGCATTTTCCCAACCCCAAGCAACTGAATGCGGATCTGCACGCTCAGGGATTCCACACCGTGTGGATGATCGACCCGGGTATCAAGGCCGAGCCGGGGTACTTCGTCTACGACCAAGGGATGGACAAGAACGCGTGGGTCCAGCGGAAGGATGGCAGCACGTTTGAGGGTGAGGTGTGGCCGGGCCTCTGCGTGTTCCCTGACTTCACGATGGAGACCACGCGCAAGTGGTGGGGGACGCTGTACAAGGACTTCATGGCCATGGGCATCGACGGTGTCTGGAACGACATGAACGAGCCGGCCGTGTTCAACGTGCCGAGCAAGACGATGCCGGAGGACAACCTGCACCGGGCGGATGCGGAACTCGGCGGGCCGGGGCCGCACGCTCGCTATCACAACGTGTACGGCATGATGATGGTCCGCGCCAGTCGCGACGGTGTCATGGCGGTGAATCCCGACAAACGTCCGTTCGTGCTCACGCGGGCCAACTACATCGGTGGCCAGCGATACTCCGCAATGTGGACCGGCGACAACACGGCCGACTGGGCCCACATGGAAGAGTCCGTCTCGATGGTGCTGAACATGGGGCTCTCCGGCCAGCCCTTCGCCGGGCCGGATATTGGCGGATTTGCAGGCAACGGCCCGCAGGGTCAAGAGGGCAAACTCTTTGCCCGCTGGATGGGTGTGGGCGCCCTGCTGCCCTTCTCCCGCGGCCACACAGGCAAGGGAAACATCGACAAGGAACCCTGGTCGTTCGGGCCAGAGGTCGAGAAAACCTGCCGCCAGGCTCTTGAGCGCCGGTATCGCCTCATGCCGTATTTGTACACGCTGTTCCACTTTGCCCACACCGAGGGTGCGCCGGTGGCCAGGCCGGTCTTCTTCGCAGACTCCAAAGACCCCGCGCTTCGTTCCGAAGATGACGCCTTCCTGCTCGGCGGAGCGGTGATGGTGGTGCCCCAGATGGTGCCGGACCGCTCACGCGTGCAGGCCCTGCCGGAGGGCAAGTGGGCCAAGTTCGGGTTCGGCGATATGGACAACACCGACCTGCCGGACCTCTACCTGAAGCCCGGCTCAATCGTGCCCGTCGGCCCGGTGATGCAGCGCGTGGATGAAACCCCTCTTAAGGAACTCACGCTGCTGGTCAACCTCGACGATCGAGTTGAAGCCAAGGGCGTGATCTACGAGGACGCGGGCGATGGTTGGGGATTCCGTAAGAATGAGTATCTCAAGACCGCCTTCAAGATCGAACGCCGCGGCCCCGAAATGGTGCTTTCCGTGACCGGCACCACGGGTGACATGGCCCGCCCGTGGGGAACGGGGTCTCGCACGATCAAGGTCGAGATTTTGAACCTGCCCTCCGGCGTGACCAAAGTGGTGCAGGATGGGTCCGTGAAGAAGGCGTGCTTTCAGGAGTGAGGAGTTTCACCACGGATAACACTGAGCGGCACGGAGAAGCAAGAGCGAGAAACCGGGAGTGGAGCGCAGGCATTTGCTGATTTGGTATCTGCTTCCCTCGGTGAATCTCGGTGGTGAGAAATCCTGCTCAGGGGCATCCCTGCGAGTACCAGTTCAGGAAGCACTGAAAGTCATTGGCCGTCAGCACCGGCGCGGTGGTGCTCCCGTCGCAGTTCGCCCGAGCGTCCCCCGCGGCGTACTTGTTCAGGAACTCTTGAAAGTCCACGGCGTTCAAGAATGAATCGGCGTTGAAGTCGCCCGGCAGGTTCGCGATGTATGTCGCGAACTGGGTGCCAGAGATGGAGTTCAGGTCCGGATGCAGCCCGAGGTTCGTTGTACGCCCGGCCAGGCCCGGGAGCCACTGGTTGGTCACGGTCCCATCCGTTCTCGCGATGAACGCGGCCACGCGAACAGTCTCGCACGGGCCTCCGGTCATGCCGATGTCGGCGTAGGGAAGCAGCAACTCAAAGCCCGTGGTCGCAGTCGCGGCATTCACCACCGAGGTGCTCGTAACACCCGCGGAGTTGGTGTTGTTCATCGCGATCAGCATGCCGTTGGAATTCACCCCGCCGTTGAGCATCCCGTGGCCGCTATTGACCGTCCCGGCTCCGCGATACGTCTTGGTCGTGCCTCCCGCGGCGGGAAGTGCGAACTGATCGACGTACACGTTGCCGCTTGCCGTGTTGATCCACAGCATGGTGTCGGGTGCGAACCCCGCATCAAGTACGGTGCCGCTGAGAAGCGCGACCCCGCCGGGCGGGCTGGGGGCATTGGCGACCGAGAGCGTGTTCTGGCCTCCGGCTCCGGTGTCCAGTAGCAAGGCCAGTCCCGTGCCGTCGGAGACAAGGTTGCCGGTGATGCCGATGGCGAGGTATCCCGGCTCGCCGCGGACGTAAAGCTGATCGAGCTCCGCGACGTTATCGCCCAGCGCAGTGGGGGAGTCTTGGGTGGCTTGGAGGCGTCCGTAGGGGTTGAACTCAGCGGGGATGGCCGCGC
Organism: Phycisphaerales bacterium; assembly: GCA_044222485.1. Taxonomy (GTDB): domain Bacteria; phylum Planctomycetota; class Phycisphaerae; order Phycisphaerales; family UBA1924; genus JAHBXE01. Next base: position 76,124 of record JBGAND010000016.1, read on the forward strand.
CGTTGATGTCGGCTCGCCCGGGCACGGTCGGCGTGAGGTCTACCGACAAGATCCGGTAGCTGTACGCCGGAATCTGCATGCTGTAAGCGCCCCGATTTGCCGTGGTAATCGGGGGCAATGTGGCGCCGGTGACCACGTCGGTCGGAATCGTGCTCCCACCCGTGATGGTTGTCGCCGACAAGTTGTAGGTCGTCGTCACCGCCTGCGAATAGAGATTGATCGCAACCAGCAGCGTCTGCTGACCCGCCGAATGCCGGAGGAACGACCAGACCCGGGTGCTGCCGTTGTTGACAGCGATGTACTGGCCGCGACGGAGGGCGATGTTGTTCTTGCGGGCGGTGATGAGCTTGCGGTATTCCTCGAGCACCGAGCCGGGAATGCCGGTCTGTTCCTGCACACTCCGCCCGTCATTGTTCTGCTGGAAGCGGTTGTTGTACGCGTTGGCGTTGATGACGAAGTAGTTGCTCATCGGCGAGCCCGCGACGGCGTTCCACTTGAAGGGTTCGCGCATGGGGATGTCGTTGGCATCGCTGCCCCAGTTTCCCTTGGTGCCGCGCATGGCGATCTCATCGCCGAAGTAGATGTTGGGCGGCAGCGGTTGGGTCATCAGCACGGCCGCGCCGAGTTTGGCCTTGGAGTTGTTGCTGCCCCAGATGGACGCGTTTCGGTCCGCATCGTGATCGCTGAGCTGCGCGATGATCGTCTTACCCGCGGGCTTGGCGGCCAGCGTTGCCGAAGTGCTTGAGTACAGCCCCGCCGCCATTTCATTGGTAATCGCGTCGCGGGCCGCAAACTGCCAGGGCTTGGTGAGCACGGCGTCAAAGCCGTTGGGCGTCATGAGGTCGGTGCCGTAGTTGCCCCAGTCACCCGGCTCGCAGAAAACAAACACGTTGGGGTTGAGAGAGCGGAGCGAAGTCGCCCAGTTCTGCCAGAAGTTAATGGTGGCGCCCCAGCCTTCGGGAGCGTTGGAGTACGCATGGTCGAGGCGGAAGCCGTCGACGCCGTCGGCCGGGTTGCCGTCCCCGTTGGGGTCCATCCACTTGCGAGCCCAGGTCGTCACGAGATTGGCGGCGTTCGCGTTCGCCAGGTTCCAGTGGATGAAGCCGACGGTCGCGCCGCTCCAGGTTGAGTACGACGAACCCGTATACGACGAGTTCGCGGCGTTCGTGAACGCAAGCCAAAGGTCATACGGGCTGGCAGGGTTGTTGTGGGCGGAGGTGTACCAGATCGAGTTCTGGCTGATGCCGTAAGCGACGTAGTCCAGGAAGATCTTGATCCCCCGCGCGTGGGCTTGGTTGATCAAGTTGAGGAATTCACCCTCCGTGCCAAACCACGAATTGAGCTGGCTCGCGTCGCCGTGCTGATACCCGTGATAGGCCGCGGATGGGAAGATGGGGTTGATGTAGAGGCACGTCACGCCGAGCTGCTGGAGGTAATCCAGGGAAGCGGTGATGCCGCCGAAGTCGCCGTAGCGGTTGGCGTCGAGGTTCGAATCCCTCCATGCAATAGGCATGATTTGATAGAAAACCTGGTCCGAGTAGTCGGGCTGCGCCGTCGCCACAAGGGGAAGCCCGGCGATCGCCGCGAGGATGCCGCACACCCGAAGGTTCAGAACGTTTGATGCCATCTGTCACTCCTGACCCACGACCACGGACATTCATACCGCGCTTCTCGTGGTTTCGCGAGGCAATTCGCCGCAGAAATACCCTTGACACTCCCGGGGTTTGCCCGGATGCTTGGCTCCTTCAGAAGGCGGTTTAGGTCGGGGATGGGGGCCGTCAGCCCAACAAGGAACCATTCATGAATTGGCGTTGCCTGTACGCGATCGTCGCCGGTGTGTTTCCAGTCGTCGCGACGGCGCAGCCGACCGCGGTTGAGCACACTCCCGGGGCCCAGACGTTCGGGGAGGTTGCGGGCGTTACGCAGCGCGAGCCGGAGGTGCCGCGCGAGGATGAAGTGGTCGACCTCTACTTCCGCGTTTCGTTCCAGTTCGCGTACAACCGCGTAGCACTGTACTTCACGACCAACGGTGCGGAGCCCGGTGGTACCGTGGGAACTGGCAACGTCGGCACCCTGGTGCTGACCAACGTCGGCGGTCAGGTGTCGTTCGTTCGGAATGAGAGCACACCGCAAGGCACGCGCGACTGGTGGAAGGTGACCCTCCCGGCCAACTGCCGGGCCTATGGCCAGACGATCAAGTACAAGCTCAGCGCCTGGAGCACGGATGTCGGCGTCGAACAGTTCGCCAACGGTGCGGCCTCGTATTCCTTCACCAACAAGCTCGCATGGCCCGGAGCGGGTGCCGGCAGCCCCAACCCCAGCGCCGGCTATCCGCCCATTAACTTCTGGAAGGAAGAAGCGTTCGTCGGGAATACGTACACGGCCGCGATGCTGGATCAGAACGGTTCGTGGTGGGATATGTACTTCCCGACCCCCGGCGGCATCGAAGGTGTCGGCACACGCAACGAGGGATATTCCGACGGTCCCGACACGTTCCCGTCGCTCCTCTCCGCCGAAAAGCGCGGCCAAATGCACCTCAACCAGGCCACCGTCGGCATCCGCGTCGATGGCCTCACACACTGGATCAACAACCCCGGGGCCGTGTCATACTCGAACAACCAGCAGTCGTACGTAAACGACGACACCAGCACCGTCCGCACGACGCAGACGCTCACCAGCGCGAACATCGCCGTCGAGCAACTGGACTACGCCCCCGCGGGAATCGCTTTCCCGAACGGCAACGGCGGTGAGCCCCAACGTCACATCGTCGTGAAACGGATGATCCTGACCAACGGAGGCAAGTCGAGTCGTGATGTCAACGTGTATCTGTACTTGGATCCGGCGTTGAACGGGGGCGACACCTACGACGCCATGTTCTGGGATGCCGCGCGCGGCTCGATGACGGCGTACGACAAGACCCGTCGCACCGTCAACGGCACGGGGGCGTTCATCACGCCACCGGAGGAGTACAACATCACGACGTTCGGCGGGTACGAAAAGAACATCGCGTTGTACCTGTCGGGCACGATGAAGAAGCTCGCGTCAGTGGGGGGTTCGGGCGGAACGGTGGCCGCGGACTCGTGGGCGGATACGTCGACGGACCAGAGCCAGGGCTGGATCGGTCAGAAAGTGACGCTGCCGCCGGGGGTGCCGGTGGAGGTCGATTTTTCGCTGGTGGGGGCTTACTTCCGCCCCGTGCCCCTGACCGCAAGCATCCCCGTCAACGATGGCGTGTACGACAACCAGATCGCCCCCGTGCTGTCATGGTTCGACTCCAATTCGCTCGCGAGCATCCAGACCACGACCGATGCCTATTGGGCCAACTGGCTCACCTCCAACGTCACCATCGACTTCCCCGACAACCGCTACGACAAGCTCTTCAAGCGATCTCTGATCGCGACCGCGCTCCACCAGGACGCCATCGGCGGGGGCATTGTCGCTGGGTTCCACAACGGCGCGTATTACTTCGTCTGGCCACGGGACGCCATGTGGGCCGCGGTCACGCTCGCCCGAACGGGTCACATCGCCGAAGCCAAAAAGGCGATTGCGTGGATGAAGGACACCGCGTATCGCGACGCAGAGCCCGGCTTTGGAACCAATCCCTACACCGGCCAGACCTACAAGGGTTTCTGGAAACAGAAGTACACCACCGACGGCTACACCGTCTGGGGCGCACCCCAGGTCGATGAAACCGCCGTCTTTCCGTGGGCCGTCAAGTACATCTACGACATCACCGGCGACACCGGCTTCATCAACCTCAACTACGGCGCGATGCGAGACTCCGTACTCGCGATGACTCAGGACTCGCAGGACTCACGCCTCTACTTCATCGACCCCCCCGGCACCGGCCCGGGCACCCAGAACCTCATGTACTCCAACAACGTCTGGGAAGACAGCTACGCGCCCTTCGTGTTCAGCAACGCGAACATTGTCCGCGCCCTCCGCGACTCCGCGGCCTTGTCCACCGCCATCGGACAGTCTGCCGACGCCACCGACGCGACCAACCGAGCCAACACGATCAAGTCCGGCTTGGATGACCGCCTGAACTGGGACGGCGAGAACACGGACATCTCTATGCTCGGAGCGGTGTACCCGTTTGAGGTGTACTCGCCCACTGATCCGCGCATGGCCCAGGTCGTGAACCGTTTTAACGGCATCACCAAACGCCTGAACAACACCGCCCCGCAGATCGAGCCGCTCGTCAACTTCAGCGGCTTCCCCAACGACCAGTATGGTTGGACCGACCTGATCAACCGCTACTGGGGTGACGGCTACTGGGGCGGCGGCCAACCATGGGGCGCAGGCCCGTGGTACCTCTCCACGATGTGGTACGGCTGCTACTACGCGCTGCGTCAGGACTACACGACCGGCAAGGGCGACATCGACAACCACAAGTACCGCCTCGACTTGCTTCTTGATCGACTCGGTCCAATCGGCCTCGGGGCCGAACAACTCGCCCCACGCGCCGTGCCCGGCGATCCGTCCCGCCCCGGCTCTCTCATGTACCCCGGCCAAAACGACTTCATGCTCCAGGCCGCGTGGCCCAACGCGTGGGAGAGCATGTCGTTCTTCGCCGATTCGATCATGAAGTTCCTGGACTACCGGCCGGATGCCCCAGCCAACACGATGGTGTTCGCGCCCAAACTCCCGACCGCATGGAACACGATGAGCTACAAGGGTGTGACCTTGGTCAGCACCGCCCTCGGTTACACGCACAAAGTCGATACGACCATCACCGAGACGGCGACGACGATTACGCAGACTTTCACCAACAAGTCGGGCAACCCCGTGGCCTTCTCAACGACGCTGCGCATCCCGGCCAACTCGGGTGCATGCGTTTTGGTCACGGGCGGAACGGGCGGCATCACTTCCCGCGATGCAGCTCTGGGCAAAGTCGTGGTGTCGGGCTCGATGGCGACCGGGGCTAACGCCGTCACCACCATCACCATCACCAAAGGCTTCAACGCCAACTGCGATGGCAGCAACGCTCAGCCGCTCCTCACCGCCAACGATTTCCAGTGTTTCCTGAACGCCTTTTCCTCCGGCAGTCCGTACGCCAACTGCGACGGCAGCACGGTGCCGCCGGTCCTCACGGCCAACGACTTTCAGTGTTTCCTAAATGCCTTCTCGGCGGGGTGCCAATAGCACTGTTACAGAAGTTCTCTTGTGCCCGGACCAGGGAAGTGGGATACTTGGTCTTGACCCAGGAGCAAGTTCATGGCACTCTCTGTGATGCGTTCTGCGCTGGTAGTTGTGGCCTCGTTTGCCTGTATTGGTCTGCTCTTTGGAAGCACGCAGCCGCCAGCACAGCCTGCAAAGCCAACGGTAGTGTTTCAGGTCATGCGCGATGCTGGGATGAGCATCGACGGCGGATTGGTTATTGCCGGATGGTCCGATGGCACGGTTGTCTTCGCAATGGATCCAGACAAGGCAGGGAAGAATCTGCAAGCCGGGACCATTACGCCTGAACAACTGAAAGCTACCCTTGATGAGTTGAATGATGCCGGTTTCTTCGGCGACCTTCGTTTCTACAACTGGCCGCCAGACGCGTCGCACACGATCATGGCGGGAGTTCGAGAGGGTAAGACCACCAAGTACGCATGGGTTGACCACCTCAGTGTTCCGTGGGGTGCACACGTAGGTGCGGAGCCGAAGTTCAAGGCGTTCGCCAAGCTGTGGGCGAATTCAAGAACGATTATGGCGTTCGCGTGTCCGACAGCGTACAAACCGATCCACGATGTTCCGGATGTCGAACTGCGATACAAGGTAGCGCTGAGCAAGAACGAGTTCGAAAGATGATCCTGAGCGACGTTACTCAGCGATGTTGCGCCCAACCTCCCACCCCGTCCACTCCACATACTTCTTCTGCAACTCCGCCGCAATCTCGGCCGCGCTCAGCTCCGTCCCAAATCGAATCATCGGCTTGAACTCCAACACCGCGTGCCCACGCGTCCAGAACGATGCCGCCACCGACGAAGTGTGCTCAATCCCCGTAATCACAATCGGCAGTACCGGCGCCCCCGTCTTCCGAATCATCAACCCTACCCCCGCCTGAAATGGCCTCAACCTCCGCGGCGGATCCTCAATCCCCCCTTCCGGAAAGATCCCCAGCACCCCACCCTCCGAAACATGCTTCATCGCCTCTCGCGTCCCGCTGGCGTCCCGCTTCTTCCGATCCACAAAGATCACTCGCCCCCATTGCCAGAAACCCTCGGCCAACGGATACCGCATGTCCGACGCCATGATCCACCGAATCTCAAACGGGCACGCCGCGATCGCCAGCACGGGGTCAACCCCCGAAGTGTGGTTCACCACCACAATCAGCGGCCCCGCCTGAACGACGTTCGGCCTGTTGTGCTCGCCAATCACCTTCAAATGCTGCATGTGCCGCGCATACCGCCGCACAAACCGCCACATCAGCCCCGCTTCCACATCCCCACGCGGGTTCTTCAAAATGAACCCGCACCAGGCCGCGAAGCCCACCCACGCGCAAACAGCGATGACTATCCAGAATCCCGTCACATTCGGATGGTAGCGAACCCGCGGCCCCACATCCCTAACATCTCCCGATGAAGGACCTCTGGGCACCACAACGCGAAGCAGCACTCGGCCGCGTCCAGCCCTTGGCCGCCCGCATGCGCCCGCGCACACTCGACGAGTTCGCCGGCCAGAAACACATCCTTGGCGAAGGCAAACTCCTCCGTCGAATGCTCCAGGCCGACGCCATCACATCCCTCATCTTCCACGGCCCCCCCGGCACCGGAAAAACCACACTCGCCGAACTGATCGCATCCCACACCAAGCGCCACTTCGAGCGCGAGAACGCCGCCTCCGTCGGCGTGAAACGCATCCGCGAGATCATCGATGAAGCCGCCCGCCGCCTCCAATCCGGCGGCCGCCGCACCATCCTCTTCCTCGACGAGATCCACCGCTTCACACGCGCCCAGCAGGATGTCCTCCTGAACGATGTCGAACGCGGCCTGATCACCTTCATCGGCGCCACCACCGAAAACCCGCTGTTCGCGTGCAACTCCGCCCTCGTCAGTCGCAGCACTCTCTTCCGCCTCGAACCCCTCAACGAGGAAGACATCACCGACGTCCTCCGCCGCGCCGTCGCCGACCCCGACCGCGGCTACGGCAAGCTCCAACTCGCCGTTTCCGACGACGCCTACCACGTCTGGGCCCTCAAGTGCGACGGCGATGCCCGCCGCGCCCTCACCGCCCTCGAAGTAGCCGTCCTCTCCTCCCAGCACGCACTCGGCACTCGGGACTCGGCACTCGGCACTTCTCTCTCCATCGACCGCCAAATCGCCCAAGACTCCATCCAGCAAAAAGCAGCCGTCTACGACTCCACCGGCGATCAGCACTACGACTCCATCTCCGCCATGATCAAGTCCATCCGCGGCAGCGACCCCGACGCCGCCGTCTACTGGATAGCCTACATGCTCGAAGCCGGCGAGGACCCGCGCTTTATCGCTCGGCGCCTGGCCATCCTCGCCAGCGAAGACATCGGCAACGCCGACCCCCGCGCCATCATGGTCGCCGCCGCGGCCTGGGAACTGGTCGAACGCATCGGCATGCCCGAAGCCCGCATCAACCTCTCCCAATGCGCCATCTACCTCGCCATGGCCCCCAAATCCAACGCCTCCTACATGGCCATCGACTCCGCCCTCAACGATGTTCGTGAAGGCCGCACGCTCCCTGTCCCCATGCACCTGCGAGATTCGCATAGCTCGCCAGTCGGCCAGACTCGTCACAACGGCGCACCCGGAACACCGGGTGAGGGCTACATCTACAGCCACGATGTCCCCGGTGCCCTCACCGGCCAAGACTACCTCGGTGTCGACAAGGAGTACTACAAACCCGGTGACGCCGGACTCGAGAAAGCAATCTCCGAGCGCCTCGCCCAAGTCCGCCAACTCCGCCGCAAGTCGAGACCCGCCCCATGACGAGCGCCACGCCCGACAAAAAATCCGCCCTCCGAGAATCCTGTCGCTTGGCCCTAAAGGCAATGACCCTAGAGCAGCATCGCCAAGGCTCCGAACAGATCTGCAAACACCTCGCCGCCTCCGACCTCTGGCGCTCCGCCCGCACCGTCATGATGTTCGCCCCCATCGCTGGTGAGCCCGACCTCAAACCCCTCGCCCTCGACATCCTCAAACGCGGCCGCCTCTGCCTCCCCCGCGTCGATTGGTTCCAAAAACGCATGGCCGCCGCCCAGGTCACCGACATCGCCCAGTCCCTCATCCTCCGCCGAAACAACATCCTCGAACCCAAACCCGAGTGCCCCGAAGTCCCCCCCGACCAGATCGACCTCATCCTGGTTCCGGGCCTTGGCTTCGACCGCAATGGCGTCCGCCTAGGCTGCGGCGGAGGGTTTTACGACCGCTACCTCGCCCAACCCGAAGTCCGAGCCGCCCGCTGTGGCGTCCTCTTCGACTGTCAGTTAGTGGATGCCGTCCCCGCCGAACCCCACGACATCCATGTCGGTTGGCTGGCAACTCCCGGGGAACTCCGGAAGGCCTGAGCCCACAAAGGCCGATATTCTTCCTGCCTGTTGATGGATCACTTTGGCCAGCCCTCCTGAAGGGTGAGCCAGTCAGGGAAGGAACCCCGATGCCACTGCCCAGCCAAGCCCGCCGCTCGTCTTCTGGCGGCGGCTCCATGTATCGCCGCAAGCGCCGCAACGCCCCGCCAATCCTGGTTGGCGGCGCGGTCATCGTCGCGATCGCGGCCCTCGTCTACTTCCTGCTCCCCAAGGGCCAGCGAGACAAGGTCGTGCAACCCAGCGGCGCTGTCGCCCAGCAACCAGCGCCCAAGCCCGTGGTTTCCGAGCCTGCCATCCAAGAACCGCCCAAACCGGTCATAGTCGAGAAGCCGCCCGCCCCCATCCTTGAAATCGGCCAGGGAGCCGCGGCCGAGAGATCGCAGCGAACTTCGCCGCTCAATCCCGTGCCGCAACCCCAGAAGGATCCGACACCCCCGGTTGTCGCTAAGCCGCAGCCCGTTGCACCTCCCGCGCCCGCACCCCAGCCCAAACTCGAATCCGGTCCCGTGGACGCCATCGCCTCCGTCGCCGCGGCCCGCCAGAAGGAACAAGCCGGCGACCTGGTTGCCGCTCGCATCCTCTACAGCCGCGCACTCATGGATGGCAAGCTCATGCCCTCCGAGCAGCAAACCGTCCGCGAGCAGCTCACCAAGATCAACGAGGACCTGGTGTTCTCGACGAAGGTCACCAAGGATGACCCGTACGTCGATTCCTACGCCGTGAAAAGCGGCGACTCCCTCGTCAAGATCAACCAGCGGAACAACCTCGGCCCCGACTGGCGCCTCCTCCAGCGCATCAACCGCATGTCCGACCCCGGCCGCCTCCGCGAAGGTCAGCGGCTCAAACTCGTCAAGGGCCCCTTCCACGTCATCGTTCACAAGGCTGCGTACCGCATGGACCTGTTCATGGGCCCGGCCGACAAGCAAGCCGAGTGGCTCTACATCCGCTCGTTTACCGTCGGTCTCGGAGAAGGCAACTCAACCCCGGTCGGCAACTTCGCCATCCGCCGCGGCGCCAAACTCGTGAACCCGTATTGGGTCAACCCCCGCACCGGCGAACGCTTCGATGCCGACGACCCCAAGAATCCCATCGGAGAGTTCTGGATCGGCCTGGAAGGTGTCGGCGAATCCATCTCCGCCACCGGCTACGGCCTGCACGGCACCATCGACCCGGACAGCATCGGCAAGCAGAAGTCCATGGGCTGCGTGCGCCTGGGCGATGCCGACATCGCGTTCGTCTATGAACTGCTCGGCGAAGGCTGCAGCACCGTCAAGATCGAAGCGCAGTAAGGGTTCAGACGCCGCTGGGGTGCCAGATCGTCTTCATCTCAACAAACGGCTCGATCCACCAAGGGCTATTGCACGCCTGATCATCAAGCCAGTTGACGCTCTCGCGCACGGTGACGCGCTTGACGTTGTCGGCCGCGCCCTCGCGAAACACCTTCGCTTGCTCCGCCGTCAACCCCGCCGCATGCAACGCATCAATATCCCGATGCGATGAGAAGTGGGGGACCAGCTCCTCGCGCACTCCCGTCAACAGGTTGATGACGCCCCCCGGCACATCGCTCGTCGCACAAACCTCACCCAGCACAGCCCCTGGCAACGGGTTGGCCTCACTCGCCAACGCCACCACCGTGTTCCCCGAGCACAACACCGGCGCAATCAGCGAAATCAACCCCAGCAATGAAGGCTCATCCGGCGCAACAACTCCAACCACCCCCGTCGGCTCTGGCACCGTGAAGTTGTAATAAGGCCCCGCCACCGGGTTGTTGCACCCCAGCACCTGCGAGTACTTATCCGCCCACCCGCCAAAGCACACCAACCGATCAATCGCCGCCTCTACTTCCTTCTCCGGAGTCAGCGCAGTCCCCGCCTTCTTCTTCCCCTTCGTGCCTCCGTGCCCCCGTGCCTTCGTGCCTTCTGAAATCAACGAAACAAACTCCCCCCTCTTCCCCTCCAGCATCTCCGCCATCCGATACAGCACCTGCCCGCGGTTGTACGCCGTCGCGTTCGCCCACCCGGGCTGAGCCTTCCGCGCCGCCTCCACCGCATCCCTCAGATCCTTCCGCGAAGCATGGCAAATATGCGCGGCCACCCCGCCGTCCCTCCCCGCCATCGCAATCGACCGCCCACTCTCCGTGCGTGGAAACGCCCCACCGATAAACAGCTTGTACGTCTTGGTCACTTCCAGCCGCTCGCTCATACGCCTCTCCAGATGGATACGACTGTATCGCGGCTCGCCGGTCTTGGCTTCAGGCTTTGGTGGCACTGGTCACGCTCCGCGTGGCCAGTGTGCCTTTGTCTCAGCCGCTCTACCGAGGGCTATTCGCCCACCCATACTCCGCGGCCGACGAAGAGTTGATCGTGTAGTACTGTTTCCGTGCCAGCAGACGCAACTGCCCCGCATTCAAGTCCTGTGCCTCGGCCGCGTTGTTGTTCGGCCCCTTGGGCGACTTAAACGGCGAAACCGATGCGTCCAAGTATCCGATTGAGCATTTGCCCGTGTGTACGTTCGAGAACTGATCCGACCCCGCCCACGAGCCATCGTTGTACGCCGCCTGATAGAAGATCGGGTCCTCCTCGATTAACAGCGGTATCGCCCGAAACCTGCTCGTGTTGTTCGGCCCGAACGCCACGGTCGGGTTCGTCGGATACAGCATGTCAAACTGGCAATCCAGCTTCACACCCGCCATCCGGATGATCATCGTGTAGTCAAAGAAGTTGTTGGCCTGCCGCTTGGCCGTCGGGCACTCCATGATCTTGTCCACGGTCTGCAAGTACGGCGCAAGCACCGAGGTCTCAAACGGATGCCGGTACGCCGTCGGATTGTTGACGTACAGCGCGTTCATCCGCCCCGCCCAGTCCAGGTTGATCGGTCCCTGCCAATACGTCCCCGGCATCTTGTTCTTGAAGTCCGTCGCGTACACCGTCATGCTCGTGCACAGCTGCCGCACGTTGGATGTGCACACGGTCGCGCGAGCACTGTCCCGCGCCTTGGCCAGCGCAGGAAGCAGTAGCCCGATGAGCAGCGCGATGATCGCGATGACCACGAGCAGCTCAATCAGCGTGAAGCCGAACCGCGACCTAGCAGTGTGTTGCCCGCGAGTGTCCACGAGAGAGTTCCCGTCGAGAACCGGACCGTTCCGACCCCACTCAATCTACCACGGAGCCCAGCTTTCAGCAATGTCGATCGCCTTCCTGGCTCTTATTTGCTCATCTGCTGCTTTGCTGATTTGCCATTCTGGCTTCTCCCCCCTCCGGCCCATAAAAAAACACCCAAGTCGCAAAGTCCGCACTGAACTCCTCAAACCGGTGCACCACCCCCGCAGGCACAAACAACACCTGCCCCGCAACAAACCGCTCCCGCACATCCCCGTTCCGAAACCACCCCGTCCCCGAAATCACCACATACACCTCATCCCGAGTGTGCGGCGTCTGTCTGTCCACTCCCTCCGGCTTGTAGATCTCCACCGTCAACGACCCATGCCGAAAAAGCTCAATGAACTCCTTACCCCCCGCGCTCCTGGATCGAGCCAGCGCGGCCAAAGCAGTCTCGGGCGCAAGTGCGTTCATACCCCCAGTCTAACCCAGCCCGTATCATCGACGCTTCCGAAATGAACCGCCTCCTCACCAAACTCCCCTGGCTCTCTAGCCCCCTCTTCCTCGCGGGCCTCTACCTCGCCATCGTCGCCTTCGTCACCATCCGCGGCTCGTGGATCGACCCAACCACCATCAACAACTTCACCATCTTCCGCTGGTCCTTTCCCAACCTCATCCACGGTGTCGATCTCTACTCCCTCCACCCCGATCAACACGAGGACCTCTACAAGTACAGCCCCACCTTCGCACTCTTCATGGCCCCGCTCCACATCCTGCCAGTCCCCGCCGGCCTGCTCCTGTGGAACCTCCTCAACGCCTTCATCCCCTTCTTCGCAGTCCAACGTCTCAAAATCTCCGCAGGTGCCAAAGCCTTCATCCTCCTCTTCATCTCCATGGAACTCCTGGGTTCCATGCAGAACACCCAGAGCAACGGCCTCATGGCCGGCCTCATCATCGGCACGCTTGCCTCACTCGAACGTCGCCAGGTCATCCTCGCCGCGCTCCTGGTGTGCCTGGGCTTCTACATCAAAGTCTTCGGCGCGGCCGCCGGAATCCTCTTCCTCATGTACGACCGCAAACCCCGCTTCCTCATCGCCTGCGGTTTCTGGGGCCTCCTCCTGGCCGCCGCGCCACTACCCATTACCGGGCTCACCCACCTCATCAGCCTCTACAAAGGCTGGCTCCACCTCATGGCCACCGACCCCGCCCACGACATGAACCACTCGCTCATGACGCTCACGCAGAGCTGGTTCCACATCCACGTATCCGATGTGTGGTACCTCGCGCCCGGACTCGTGCTCCTGCTCCTCCCCCTCGCCCGCCGCGCCGTCCGCCAAACCCCCGCATTCCGAATCCTCTACTGCGGCGCACTCCTGGTGTGGGTCGTCATCTTCAACCACAAAGCCGAATCACCCACCTACATCATCGCGATGTGCGGCGTCGCACTCTGGGCCATCACCGAACCGCCCCCCATCCTTCGCACACTCTTGGTCGCCTTCGTCTTCATCCTCACCAGCATGTCCGGCAGCGACCTCTTCCCCTCCAACATCCGCGAAAACTACGTCGGCCCGTACCACCTCAAAGCCCTCCCCTGCATCATCGCGTGGCTCCTCATGACCTGGCAACTTCTTCGCAACCGCGCTCGGCAAATCCCACTCGGCAGTCCTTCACTCGGCACTCGGGACTCGGCACTCGGCACTTCCCCATGACCATCCACCCCTCCACCCGCATCGGCCACATCCACCTCAAAGTCGCCGACCTCGACCGCGCTCTCGCGTTCTACCAAGGCATCCTCGGCTTCCAACTCACCCAGCGCATGGGTAACTCCGCGGCCTTCCTCTCCGCCGGAGGCTACCACCACCACCTCGCTCTCAACACCTGGGAATCCAAAGGCGGCAAGCCGCCTGCCCCCGGCACCACGGGCCTCTTCCACACCGCCATCCTCTACCCCTCCCGCGCCGCACTCGCAGACGCCTACCGCCGCCTCATCGCCGCCAACATCCCCCTCGACGGAGCGGCCGACCACGGCGTCAGCGAAGCCCTCTACCTCCACGACCCCGACCACAACGGCGTCGAGCTCTATCACGACCGCCCCGAATCCCAGTGGCCCCGCACCCCCGACGGCCAACTCGCCATGTTCTCCCACCCCCTCGATCTCGAAGCACTCCGCGACACACGCTGACGAATCGGTTCTAGAGGTTTCTAGCGCCATGAGTTACGCGAACCACCAGCACCAACCAGTCACTCACGCCAAAACCCGCGCAGCGCTCGTAGCCCCGGCAGGGGCGTAGGAATTGGACATCACTGCAGTGATCAACTTCTACCCCCAACGCCACCGATATCCTCTCAACCTTGCGAATCACCCTTCTGCTTCTCATCGTCCTGCTCTCCGGCTGCCGGGCGATGCAACGCCCAACCGGTCCAGTAGGCCCACCCGCGCCAGCGGTCTCAACCTCTTCAACACCTCCACCCATTCCAGCAACTCCTGTTGCCCCCTCCTGGTCCTCCCTCGCCCGCACCCCCCAAGGCCGCCCCATCCTCGCCACCGAATCCGGCACCGGCCCCTTGCGCATCTACCTCATCGGCGGCATCCACGGCGATGAAACCGAAGGCCGCACCGCCCTCGAATCCCTCAAGGACCAACTTTCCCACAACTCACTTACCACCATCCGCATCATCCGCGACATGAACCCCGACGGCACCATCGCCCACCGCCGCACCAACTCCCGCGGCCGCGATCTCAACCGAAACTGGCCCGCCGCCAACTTCACCCCCAGCACCGGTCGCGGCTCCGCCCCCTTAAGCGAACGCGAATCCGCCGCCATCCACAAAGACCTCCTCGCCTTCAACCCCGACATCGTCATCGTCCTCCACTCCATCGCTAGCGGCCCCTTCGTCAACTACGACGGCCCCGCGGCCACCCTCGCCGAGACTTTCGTCAAAGCCGCCAAGTCCACCGACCCGCGCTGGAAAGTCCAACCCGAAATGAGCTACCGAACCCCCGGCTCCCTCGGCTCCTACTTCGGCATCGACCGCAAACTCCCCATCCTCACCATCGAGTTCCAACGCGGCCAGGATGAATCGTCCGCCTCCGCCGCCCTCCAAGCCGGCCTCAAAGCGCTGACACCGAATTAACAGAGCCCCCGACGGCAGTCGGGGGTTGATCACCCGCACGCTCGACTCAACCCCCTGCTGCCGCAGGGGGCTCTGATCAGAGCCGAAGCGCCCAACAATGTCGGCCCAACCCTTCCGGGACCCCACCATGCCCCTCTCCTTCTCCGAACGCTTCCGAACCTGGTACGACTACGAGCGCGACTGCAACGCCAAAACGCTCAAAATGCTCGAGTCCATCCCCGCCCCGCCGCAAACCGCTCCTCGCCCCAGTTCGCAAGAGCCGTCGCGAAAATGGCCCACATGGTCGCCGCACGCCAGATGTGGCTCTTCCGCCTCGGCGCAAGCAAAAACAAACCCGAAACCTGGAAACCCACCACATCCCTCGAACAACTCCCCGCGGCCGTCGCCGACATCGAACCCCGCTGGACCGCCTACCTCGCCACACTCACCGATGCCGACCTCGAAAAGGAATTCGAATACACCGCTCTAGATGGCAAAGGCCGCCGCTGGAGAGTCCTCGACCTCCTCACCCAAGTCTTCGGCCACGCCTGGTACCACCGCGGCCAGATCGCCATGCTCACCAAAGACCTCGGCGGCGAACCAATAGACACAGACTTCATCTTCTGGCAAAAACCAACAATCCTCGATTAACCGGGTGGCATGCCCTTGGCTCTGCATGGGCATGTTTCCCTCGCCACCACGAGACCCCCATGCCCACACCCCGCCCCTCAACCACCTGCCCCAAGTGTTCATCCCAAATGGAGTTCGGCCTGCTCGTCGACTCCCAAGGCCGCGGCGAAGGCGCTGGCCTCAGACAATCAGGCGAACGCATCGCCCAATGGATCCGCGGCACACCACCCAAACGCTCGTGGTGGACGCTGAACTACAAAGTGGACGCAAGCAACCGCCTCCAAGTCGCCACCCTCCGCTGCACCGCCTGCGGATTCCTCGAGCTCTACGCCCCCTCCGAATCGGCCGGCCGCGAATAGCCGCGTCTTTCAGAACTCGGCACTCGGCACTCAGCACTTGCCTTACTTCCCCACCGCCCCACAAACCTTCTTCGCCCCATCCGTCAAGTCCGTCGCCGCCTGCATCGTCGGGATCTTCGCCTTCGCATCATTCAGCAACTTCCGCCCCGCCTCCACATTCGTCCCCTCGAGCCTCACCACCAGCGGCACCTTAAACCCAAGCGACCCATCCGGGTTCTTGTGCTTCGTCGCCGCGTTGATGATCCCCTGCGCAATCACATCACACTTCATGATCCCGCCGAAGATGTTGACCAAAACCCCCTTCACCCGCGGGTCCGACAGAATGATCGAAAAGGCCTCGGTAACGGCCTCTTCCGACGCCGACCCTCCCACATCCAAAAAGTTCGCCGGCTCTCCGCCATGCAGCTTCACGATGTCCATCGTCGCCATCGCCAGCCCCGCCCCGTTCACCAGGCACCCGATGTTCCCATCCAGCGCGATATACGTCAGCCCAAACTTCGCGGCCCGCATTTCCGCCGGATTCTCCTCCGAGTTGTCCGCCAGATCCGTCAGCTCCTTGTGCCGGAACAGCCCGTTGTCATCAAAGCTGAACTTCGCATCCAGCGCCAAAACCTGCCCATCTGGATGGGTCGCACTCGGCGGTGTCAACACCAGCGGATTGATCTCCGCCAGCGTGCAGTCCTTCTCCGCAAACGCTTTCGCGAGCCCCATCATCACCGCCACCGCCTGCCCAACCTGCTTCCCCTTGAACCCCAGCTTGAACGCCACCTCGCGAGCCTGAAACCCCTGCAACCCCAGCAGCGGATGCAGCAACACCTTGAAAATGGCCGCGGGGTTCTTGTGGGCGACTTCTTCAATCTCCACCCCACCCTCCCGCGAAGCAATCAACACATTCCGCCGCGTCTTCCGATCCGTCGTGATCGCCAGATAAAACTCTTCCTTCCCCCCTGTCTTCCGATCCGCGATATCCGCGGCCGTAGCCACCAGAATCTTCTTAACCTCCAGCCCCTCCGCCGGCGTCTGCGGCGACTTCATCCGGTTCGTAAACATGAACCGAGCCGACGTCGTCGCCTCCTCCGCCGTCTTCACCAGCTTCACAAACCCCGCCTTCCCCCGCCCACCCGCAAACACCTGGGCCTTCACCACCGCCAGAGGCGAAGCCATCCCCGCCGTAGCCTCCTTAAAGGCCGCGGCCGCATCCTCCAAGTTCGTAATCGCCCGCCCACTCGGCACCGGAATGCCATGAGAACGGAGAAGGTCGCGGGCCTGATATTCGTGGATCTTCATGCTGGTTCCTTGAACTCAAAGTGGGGGATCATGGTACAACACTGACCCACCCGCGGCACAGGAATCCATGAATGTCCACCGCACGCGCTCCCCACTCAACTCCCCGCCAAATCTCCCCATTCCGTCATTGGTCCACTTCCCCTCAACGATTCACCTCCCGTCTATCGCCACTTCTTCAGGCCGTTTCAACGGCCTTGCTCGCTTGTAGGCCACGGCTTCAGTTAGGCATCGCCCAACTGCGATCGTTCTTCTTAATTCCCCAGCCCGTTTTAACGGGCTTACCTCGATTCTGGCTTCAGCCACGCGGCCTGATCGGCGTCGCGATATTCACCATCGCCTTGGTCGCGTTCCCCACCCTCGCCCAGGACCCCCCCAAACTCCCCCCCGACACCACTCCCCTCGCCAAACGCCTCGACACCACCGCCCTCGCTCAACGCCTTGACGCCGCCATCCTCCGCCACAAACTCGGCCAGTTCTGGGGCGCCATCGTCGTCGCCAAAGATGGCCAAGTCATCTTCGCCAAAGGCTACGGCATCGCCAACGACATCCTCGACCCCATCACCCGCGACTCCCTCTTCGACATCGGCTCCATCTCCAAGCAAGTCACCGCCGCGGCCATCCTCAAGCTCGAATCCCAGGGCAAACTCAGCATTGACGAATCCGTCGCCACCTACTGCCCCGACGTCTCCGAACGCGGCCACGGCGTCACCCTCCGCCACCTCCTCAACCACACCTCCGGCTTGAACGACAGCGTCGCCATCCAACGCCTCGACTTCGACGACCGCGACGCCGCCGTGCGCCTTGCCATAGCCTCCAAACCCAATGCCGCCCCGGGCGAAAAGTTCGAATACAGCAACGCCGGCTACGTCGTCCTCGCCGCCATCGTAGAAAAAGTCTCCGGCAAAAAATTCGAAGACTACATCCGCGATGAACTCTTCAAACCCGCCGGCCTCAAAAGCTCCGGCTTCATCGACGGCATCGGCCTTGATCCCAAACTCCAAACCGCCCGAGTCATCAACTACGGCGGCCGCGAACGCCGCGCCACACTCTTCACATCCAAGACCGGCGAACCCTGGGCCTGGGGCCTCAAAGGCGCCGGCGGCATCGTCACCACCCTCGATGACCTCATCCGCTGGGATGAAGCCCTCCGCACCGAGCAAGTCCTCTCCAACGCGGCCAAAGCCAAGCTCTATCAAGTCGCCAAAGGCGGCTACGCCATGGGCTGGTTCATCGAAGCCACCCCCAGCAGCGGCAAAAGAATCCACCACAGCGGCGGCACCCGCGGCTACCGAGCCCAATACGCCCGCTACATCGACGAACACATCCTCATCGCCGTCCTCACCAACGAAAACAACGACCCCAACGGCATCGAAAAAATGCTCGCCAAGGAAATCCTTCCCGAAACCAACGACTCTCTCGAGGCCGAACTCGACCTCAACGCCCTCTCCATGACCCAGTTCAAGAGCGCCGAGCTAGACCACGGTGTCCTCTGCACCGCGGCCACAGAACGCGCCCGAATCGTCCTCCGAGCCACCACCAAAGATGGCAAACCCATCGCCAAGGTTTCCATGACCAACGGCGGAGCAACTTCTCTTCTCAACCAAGTCCGAGCCCAAATGAACCCCGACGGCACCAACGACCCCGACGCCGGCGTCATGATCGGCACCCTCCCCTACACGATAACCGCCGCAGGCAAGCTCACGCTCCCGGAGACCGTAACCTGGAACGTCATGCCCGCCTATCACGGCACGAACCCCGAAACCGGCGAAACCAAAACAGACCCCCGCACCACCCTTGTCCTCGTCGACGAAGACAACAGCTTTTGGCCTCTAATCCTAAAACTCAACCACCCCGCCGCAAAGTCGCTTGCCGAGCAACTCGAACGAGCGGCCGCGGAAATGAAGTGACCTTCAAGAAGCGGCCGAGCTTACAGACAACTCTCCGTCCTCATCACCGGTGCAGTTCCTCTTGCGCCTCGATCAACTCAAGAATCCACTGTTCAAAAGTACTCGCGACCTTCTTGGTCCGCTGCATCGTCCCTCGCGAGTGGTCGTGCTCCCAAAACACCACCGAGCAACGGCCCTTGTCGAACTTCGCCGTGTCCAAGCAAAAGTGGTTGCCCGCACCATCGTTCATCAGTGGCACAAGAGTCGATCGCATCGGCGGGTCCGCCAGCACTCGTTCGACCTTTGAAACTTCCCGCATGCTCACCGCTTTGGTGGCCTGGGGCCCCAAGCCAAAGACGACATCTGGACCGATCTTCATCCACCCGCAATCGATCAAAAACTCGCGATAATCCTTCGGGAGCCGTACTTGGAGAAACGTCTCAACCTTCTTGATGTCTGCCACCGTCGCGCCCCGGTGGCACTTCGCACACGAACTGTTCTTGATGATGTCAGTGAATCCCACGTGGCTCCTCCCTCAGCGTCATCACGGTCTCACCACCTCAAAACCACCTTCCCAAACTGCTCCCCCGCCTCCAACCTCTGATACGCCGCCACCGCATCACCCGCCGCAAACACCCGATCCACCACCCCGCGCAACTTCCCCGCTCTAAACAACGCCCCAACCTCCTGAAACTCCTCATTCGACCCCATCGTCGACCCCAACAACCTCAACTGATTCCAAAAAATCCGAGCCAGATCCGTCACCGCATCCGGCCCCGAAGTACACCCCGGCGTCACATACGCCCCACCCCGGGCCAGCGACTTAATGCAGTTCAGATGCGTCGCCTTCCCCGATGAATCCACCGCCATATCCACCCCTCGCTTGGCCGTCCACCCCCGCACTTCCTTAGACCAATCCTGCCCCTTATCCAAAACTCCAAAGTCCGCCCCCAACTCCTTCGCCTTATCCAACTTCCACTGATGCCGACTCGTCACCGCCACCGCGCACCCAAAGTGCTTCGCAATCGACAACGCCGAAGTCGCCACCCCACCCCCAATCCCCGTAATCAAAACCGAAGCCCCACTCCGCAACTGCCCCTTAGTCACCATCATCGACCAAGCCGTCAGCGCACACAGCCCAAACGCCGCCGCCCCCTCCGGCTCCGCCCCATCACCAACGACCGCCAGATTCGCAGCAGGCGCCCCAAACCTCTCCGCCATCATCCCGTTGTGATGCTCCCCAATCAGCTGATACTCCGGCGCCAAAGTAGACCCCGGCGGATCCCCCGGCGACACCCGCCCCGGAATCCGAATCGCCGCATTCACAATCACCCGCTTCCCCAGCCACCCCGTATCCACCCCCGGCCCCGCGGCCTCCACCACCCCACAAGCATCACACCCCGATATCCGCGGATACTCAAGCGAAAGCCCCGGCACCCCCCGCCCCACCCACAAATCCATCTGGTTAAACGCGGTCGCCAGCGTCCGAATCAAAACCTGCCCCACCCCCGGCGCAGTCGGCTCCGGCCAATCCGTAACAAACCGGATATTCGGGGCCACCGGCGATCCCTGTTTCGACACGACAACTGCTCTCATACCCGCAGGATATCAGAGCACCCGGTTCCCGTGCCATCGAAGTCGGTTCCTCCGACTTCGATGCCCGGACACCAGAGTCGCACGTTGCTGCATACCCGCAGCCCTAGGGCTTCGCCTCCTCCTCCAAAATCCTGCTGATATCAAACACCAACTCAGACTCCTCACCATCTTTCGTGCATGTGAGCCTGTCAACGTGCCTCCCGCGCGACGTCTCCCGCACCCGCTTCAAGACCTTTAGCCCCCTATGGCGTGCAAAGTCATCCTCCTCCATCGTGCTGTTCACGATGGGCTGCGCCACGCCAAACCGGATCGGCGGCACCTTGCCCGTCCCATGCGTCCCAAACCCTGTCCACTCCGGCTCCGGCCCGTAAACGATCGTCAACGGCTGTCCCTCGCGAGGCCCAACCACCGCCACCTTCGGATACATGTACGCAAGCATCCCATCCATAAGCGATGCGCCCACCCTGCCCTCAACATTTCCATCCGTCCCCACGCGCACCACTTCTTCCTTGTCCCCATCACGAAACCGGTTCCTCAGTCCCGGGTCAACCATGCAATACCGCAACCCGTCCAGCACGGTCCGACTCGCATGCACAGCAACCTCGCAGCTGTTGAAGATGTTCCGGTGAATAAACGGACTCGGTGGTTCAAAAAACAGCATGTCGATGCCAGACACCTTGCTCTCAAAGAACAAGTTGTTCCGCACAATCGCCTGACAAACGAGCCCGGATCTGCCTCCACTCTGCGAATAGCCAACTGACTGATCCCAGAACACGTTGTTGCGCAAGTACGGTTCACCCTTCGTTGCCCAAACTCCTTTATGGCCCCCGATAATCTCGCACCCCCAGATAGTCGGGGAAGCACCTCGCAGTTGGATACCAAAGCTGCAGTTGACAAAATCGCTGCACACAATGTCCGACAGCGGTGATTCCGAGAGTTCAACTCCCGTAGAGAATCCCACGAACCGGCATCGTTCGATCCGAATGGATCCGGAAGCCTCAATCCCATTCATCTGGCTTTTGGCGCCCATCACCGTCAGCCCCACCACGCGGCGGCCGATGTCGTCCGGCCAAGCCGTCCCGAACCGCATTACCGTACCATCCGTCCCGACAATCGTCGTCGACTCTGCCCCAGCCCCCTCCAGAGAAACTCCCGCCGGCACCTTGATCGAACCTTCATAAATGCCCGGCGCAAGTCGAAGAGTCTCGCCGGGCTTGGCTTCACGCAGCGCCTTGGCCAAACTCCCCGACTCCGGACCCACATCAATGACCTGCGCCCAGCACCCGCCGCAGACAGCGAGGACAACCGCCGCGGCGACAATCCCCCGCAACCCACATCGTGTTGAGCCTTCAATCGCCATGGCCGATACCTCCACTCACTCGCGATTCCCTCCCGCCGCGGCCAGATTACCCAGCGCCCGATCTTAGGGTCGTCTTAGATGTCCCTCCTATGCAGCACCGTGAGCCCTCCATCCCTTTCCCCTACAATCCCCTCCCATGAAACCCTCCCCCCTCCTCCGTTCCGCCATCATCCTCCTCGCCACAGCCCTCGCCTCCTGCGGCCCCAGCCAACCTCCGGCTCCCCCCAAAGCCCCCTTCGAAACCGTCCTCGCCGATGCCAAGTCCGGGACCACCTCCGCCATAGACCAAATCGCCGCCCGCATCCGCGACGGCTCTCTCTCCGAAGCCGACTTCTCCGCCGCCGTCGATGAAGCCCTCACCGCGCGGCCATCAGATTCACTGGGCATCCGCGTCGGCTGGGGCGACGTCGTCGATGCCGCCCTCGCCTCCGGCAAACTCGATGACGCCCGCAAGAAGCGTTGCACCGCCGAAGCCGTCAACGTCTCCTGGCAAGGAAACTCCGAACGACTCAGAGATGCCGGCGGCGCAAGCATGGCCCCCAATATCACCTTCATATTCCAGGCGTCCGTCGGTCCCAACAGCACGATCTCCTACGAAGCGGAAATCGACTCGGCCCAGGTCGATGGCGCTGCCCTCAAAATCCTCCCCAAAGAAATCGCCGAGCCCTTCGCCCGAGTCCGCAACCCCGCCGCGCCCAACACCAATGTTGCCATCGAACTTCCGACCTCGGTCGCCGGAAAGTCCCTGGTCGTTCACTGGCGCGTCAAGATCAAGGATGCCAAGTCCGGAGCCGCGCTCATCGAAGACTGGGACCACACCGAAACCATCGCCATCCCCGCCACCGGCAGGGGGTCTTTCAAAGGCCAAAGCGCCCGCACACCCGTCGGGTCTAAATAGCGAGTCTGATCAAGTTCCGTGCTGTTTCGGGTTTCACAGTTTGGGTCGGTGTTCACTCCGTGCCAGGCGCGGCGGGCTTAGACCGGACCAAGAGCGAAGCGGTCACGCCCGCGCCCAGCAGGCCGACCACGACCGCCAGCGAGACCGCCGTGTCGATCTTGAACGCGCTGTGAACCAGGAGCATTTTGACCCCCACAAAAACGAGGATCAGGATGAGGGCTGGCTTGAGATACCTGAACTTGCTGAGCATCGTGGCGAGCAGAAAGTACAGCGAGCGAAGGCCGAGGATGGCGAAAACGTTGGACGTGAGCACGATGAACGGTTCTCCCGTGATCGCAAAGATCGCGGGTACCGAGTCCGCGGCGAAGACCAGATCGGTGAACTCGACAACGATCAACGCCAGGAACAGCGGCGTCACGGCCCGGCGCAGCACCCCGTCGGGACCGCGTGTCTTGGTGAAGAACCTCTGCCCGTCATAGTTTGAGGAGACCGGCCAGATCGCCCGCACGGCGCGGACCAGAATGTTCCTTTCCGGGTGAACGCCCTCGCCACCCGCGAACGCCATTTTGACGGCCGTCAGGATCAAGAACCCGCCGAAGACATACGTGATCCAGCCAAACCTCTGGATGAGCACCGTACCCACCGCGATCATCGCGCCCCTCATCACCAGCGCGCCCAGGATGCCCCAGAAAAGCACGCGGTGCTGATACTTCGGCGGGACAGCGAAGTACGAGAAGATCACCGCAATCACAAAGAGGTTGTCCACCGAGAGGGACCACTCGATGACGTACCCTGTGAGGTACTGCTCGGCGGCGGTCAAACCGTCGAGCACCATCGTCTCTCCCGCGTGGCCGACAACCTGCACGCTCATGCCCAGGCCCAGCCAGTGCGATTGATACGCAAAGTAGATGAACACCGTAAACGTCAGCGCACAGAGGGTCCAGACCACCGACCACGCCGCGGCCTCCTTCGCCGAAACCACGTGGGCTTCGCGGTGGAACACCCCCAGATCCAGTGCCAGAAAGATGATCACCATACCGATGAAACCGGCATAAAACCAGGTCACGCCGGTGCCGGCCAGAGTAAGAAGGGCTGTGCCGTTGAAAACATGATCCATCGGGGCGGGTCCTTGCGTCGCGAAGACAACCAAGCCCCGGCCCGCGTCGCGCTCACGGCCCCGAGCTTGTGTTGGTCTTGCACGTTGCGCCTTGACGCAAGGAGCGGCCGGGGGCATATCTCGCCCCGTCTTGACGACCCGCTCCGCCCGCGATTGATCCCGCCCGATTCCCCGGACAGGCCGCGGGAGGCTACTCCCCAGCACCGATCAAGGACATCTTAGGCGCAGACGGCTCATCGCCACGATCGTGCCATCCTCAACCCCCAAGTACACTTCCCCCATGCTCCCCCAAATCCTCACAACCCCCCTCACCTACACCCTCCACGGCCGTTCCCTCCGCCACGACCCCGCCAAAAAGTACGGCCAGGAAATCCTCTCCCTCCTCAACCAGGTCTGGCCCACCCTCAAATCCAACAACATCCAAAACGATGGCATCAACCGCGTCATCTACGAAGCCGACAACACCCTCTTCGCTGGTGTCATCCTGAGCGACACCACCCACCCCGCCGCGGCCACCCTCGAACGCAAAACCATCCACCTCACCCGCTACGCCTATTGGAAACACGTCGGCCCGTACCACCTCATTCCCACCACCGGCGCCGCCATGACCAAAGCCCTCCAAGCCCAAGGCCACAAAACCGGCTGGCCCATGATCGAGGTCTACGGCCACTGGACGAGCGATGAGAGCAAGCTCGAAACAGAGACGTTCGTGGAGCTGCGTTAACCCGCAACAACTTGGGTGGCATGCTTCTGGCTTCGCAGAAGCATGTCCTGAAGACCTGAGCGAACTCCACTCTCTTGAGCTCGGTGGACCTTTCCCGAACTCCGTTCTTCGCCCGTAGGGCGCACGGGCGTAGCCAGGGGCGCAGATCGCGCAGCGATCAAGCCCCTGGAAGGCATCCATTTGTCCCCCGCCGCCCGGTGGGCGGACGAACGGTCCCGTATGCAACCGCCCCGGCAATCGGCGTTGCGTTCCCCGATCGCTCCGAACATCCACTGCCGAACGCCAATGCCCCACCTACTTCTTCCGACTCGCCGAATGCTCCCCACCCTGATGTAGCACCAAATGCTCGCAAGGTCCCGCACCCTCAGGAAACACAACCTTCACCTGCGCATCAAAGTCCGCCCGAAACTCCCCCTTGCCCTGGTACAGCAACCGCGAATCCTTCTGCCCCGTCGCCTGAACCCAAACCTTCCCACCCCGTTGGTATCAAACGCGTTCATGCATCTCATCGCGAGTCAGTTTCTTCCCGCCCGAGTTGAACACGCCCGACTCCCCGATGCGGCGGATCGTCTCTAACGCACGCTTGCGGGCGGCGCTATTTATGGAAGACGACTCTTCTCGGATACTCGCTATGCCGCGCGAACCTTCAGGCAGATCTAGCCGTTCCTGGGGCCGCAGCACGCCATCTTGATAGACGAAATGGAACTTTGCTCGCGATACAGGGCAGAAGTACATCGCCTCCCCGGTTGTCCTGCATCCACTCTGCCACTGCGTCACTCAGTCACCCCGTCACTTCGTCACTTCCCCCTCACTCAAACATCGCCCCCACAAACCCCCGGATCAAACGCCTCAATATCCTCCCGCGTCTCCCCAACTCCCGCAATCGTTCTGGGAGTATTCGTTGCGTGCTTTGGTCGCGGCACCATGCCCGCAATTTCGCCTAGAATCTTGCATGACCTATAAGGGCATCTATCGCGACGGAATCGTCACGCTCCTTGGCGATGTGGATCTCCGAAACGGCGCAACCGTGGATGTCAATCTTCGCGGCAAGGCCAAGCCACAACCTAGGCGCAAGTCCTCGGCAGCCCGCCCAAAGTCCAAGAAGCTCACCTCAGCCAGGATCACGGCGAAGTCTCGGTCCAGCGCATGGAATCGCATGCTGCAAACAAAGATGACCAAGAAGCAGCGCATCGCCGCCGTCCTTGCCGCACGTGGGACGTGGAAGGAGCGTGCGGACTGGAAGGGAAAGTCAACCCTACAAGTTGCAGCCGAACTTCGCGCTCGCGCATCGCGCCGGGGGCGGAATGTCTAAGGCGTACAGCGTCTTCATCATCGACACCACTGTCCTCATTGACTGCCGCCGCGACCATCCGGATGCGGTTTCATTTCTGGTGGGGTTGACCAACAAGAACGCCGCGAGCATTCATCCGGTATGCGCTGCGGAAATGCTCGATGGTGCCTTGGATCAACCCGACATGCGCCGAACCATCCAGTTCCTCGGCGCCTTCAAGCGACCCGCAGTGAAGTCGGCCGACTTTGAACTCTGCCTTTCCTTGATTCCCGACGTCCGACTCTCACATGGAATCAAGTGACCCGATTGCCTCATTGCCGCCACTTGCATGCGGCTCCAGCAACCGCTTGTCACCACCAACGACCGCCACTTCAAGGCGATCCGCGGCCTGCACGTTATTCGGCCATATTGACTATCGCCGCCCCCAGTTGGTGCCTCGCGCATCGCTGGAGTAGATCAGAACATTCGTGTCAACCGCGTTCGTGCATCTCGTCGCGAGTCAATTTCTTTCCGCCCGAGTTGAACACACCTGACTCTCCCATCCGGCGAATCGCCTTCAGTGCACGCTGACTGTTCAATACTCTCCCACACTCGGGGCACGTGAGATGGTCACCGTGTGGAGGCGTCCCCACGAGGTCGTAGTCGCAATTTGGGCAACTTCCCCCAACCATTTTTCGGCGGCTGAGCCAAAGAGCGATAGCGACCGCAGAGACCGCAACCGGCCAAAGCGGCAGCGACAGCAGGTGCCAAGGCCCGCTCGACCTGTAGTCCCATCCCAGTCGAATCCTTGGTCGAATGGGATCACCCTCACCAAGAGATCGCAGTATCTTCCACTGATCAACAAAGACCTGATCGCAGTGACCGACCGCTACTTGACCCGCGCCAATGACCAAGAAACGGTGATTCGCCGGCTGCAAGGACACCCTGACGACGGTAGTGGCGCCGTAACCCACAATTCCTACGGTGGCGACAACTAACGCGGTTGCCAACCGTCGACGATTGCGATGTCGAAGTAGTCGAGTATTCTGAATAGCCAACTTCGGCATCCACAACACTCCGAGCGCCAGAAGCGCTCTATCCAAAACTCGCCCTCACTCAAACATCCCCCCCACAAACGTGGAAGGATCAAATGCCTCAATATCCTCCGGCGTCTCCCCAACCCCCACAAACTTCACCGGGATATCCGTCGCCTCTTTGATCGCCACCACAATCCCACCCTTGGCCGTTCCATCCAGCTTCGACAGAAATATGCCCGTGACCCCGCTCCGCTCCTCACCCTCCGCCTTCAGTGCCTTCCCAAACTCCACCGCCTGCCGCATCGCATTCTGACCCGCCGTCGCATCCAAAACCAAGAGCGTCTCGTGCGGCGCGCCGGGAATCTTCTTCCCCAGAACACTCCGGATCTTCGTCAGCTGCCGCATCAGCGGGTCCTGCGTGTGCAGCCGCCCCGCCGTATCCACAATCAGCACATCCACCCCCCGAGCAACCGCCGCGGCCGCCGCATCAAACGCCACCGCCGCAGGATCCCCACCCTGCTGCCCCTTCACTACATCCACCCCCAACCGCTCCGACCAAATCTCCAACTGCCGCACCGCCCCCGCGCGAAACGTATCGCACGCCCCCAGCAACACAGTCTTCCCCTGCCCCCGCAACATCGAGCACAACTTCGCAATGCTCGTCGTCTTCCCCGCCCCATTCACTCCCGTCACCATGATCACGGTCGGACCGCTTGCCGCGAAGTGCAGAGTCCGATCCTCCACCGGCCAAAGCGCGGCCATCTCCCGCTTCAAATACTCAAGAACATCCTCCCCCTTACTCATCTTCCCAGCCTTGTAATCCGCCTGAATCCCCTCAATCAACCGAGTCGTCGTCACCACCCCGCAATCCGCCGCGAGCAACTTCGTCCGAACCTGCTCAATCAACGCTTCATCCAACCGCTTCCCGCGCAGCAGATCCCCAAGGTCCATCGTCAGGACCTCACGGGTCTTCTCCAACCCCTTCTTCAGCTTTGAAACCAGCGACTTGAAGAGCGCCAAGCGTTACTCCCCATCCTTGAAAGAAGGAGTAGGGGGGGCCGGCGGGGAAACACAATCATCGCCCGCAGCCTCGGTCTCTGCCGTTTCTTCCAAGACGTTCGCCGCGGCTTTCGCAGCGTCCGCTTCTTTCAAGTACTTCTTCAACACCTTGTCCAACAACCCATTCACAAACGCCGGCGACTTATCCGTACTGAACTCCTTCGCGAGTTCCACCGCCTCATTCACCGCAATCTTCGGCGACGTTTTCCCAGAAACAATCTCGTAGTGAGCCAGTCTCAGAATCGCCCGATCCACCGCCGCCTGCCGATGCGAAGGCCAAGTCGGCGCCAACGCCAACATCTCCTTATCCGCCGCGGCCCGCTCTCCAAACGCCCCCAGCGCCAACTCAAATGCCTTATCCAAATCCTTCACACTCAACCCCGAATCCTGATCATGATCAATCGAATCCCGGATCGCCTGCGAATCCCGCTCCCCGCGCGCATCAAGCTGAAACAGCGCCTGAAACGCAACCTTCCGGATGTTCCGCGGCGTCGCACTCATCCGTTGATCTTCCCCGCTTTGTCCACCACCTCACGCACCGGCATCACACTCGCCAGCCCCTGCTTGATCGCATGCATCTCCGCCGCCGCATCCATCACCGCCCCCATCGCATCGGCCCCCTTGTTCCCCTTGTCCCCACCCGCGCGAGCCCGAGCCTGCTTCACCGAATCCACCGTCAACACCCCAAACCCCACCGGCACCCGCGTCCGCATCGTCACATCCATGAGCCCCTTGCTCACCGCCTCCGCAATGTACCGGTCATGTTTCGTCTCGCCCTTGATCAAACACCCCAAAGCCACAACCCCCCGATACCGCTCCGTCTCCGCCGCGGCCAGTGCCAACGCCGGCAACTCATAAGACCCCGCCCCCCAATACACATCCACACCCTTCCGGTTCCCCACCCGCCCCTCATAAGCCGCCAAAGCGCCCTCCAAAAGTGCCTCGGTTATCGAGGCATTCCAGCGACTCACCACCACCGCAACCCGCGGCAAAGCCTGCCCGTTCTGTTTCGATTCCGATGCCATAGTCCCGATGATAGGAGACGCGGCCCGGCGGTCGCCGATACGCTCTCACCCACATGCGGCGTCTCCTCACGCGAATCGCCCCCGCCCTCCACCTCACCCGGGTCACGATGGCCTTCTCGGTCATCGCCAATACCTGGTTCGTGATCCTCTGGACACGCACCACCCCCCGAGAGGGCTATCACACCGAGCTCAACCAGTCCCCCCTCTGGCTCCTCCTGGGTGCCGCGGCCATGGTCGGCATCGGCCTCTTCTCCTTCGGAGTCGCCCTCAACGACATCCTCGACCAACGCCGCGACCGCATCCTCCGCCCCCAGCGCCCCATCGCCGCCGGCCAGATCACTACCGAGCGAGCCGTCCTCTTAGTCGCCGGCACCATGATCGTCGCCATCCTCGGCGCCACCGCCTTCGGAACCCAGGCCGTCCTTTGGACCCTCGCGCTTCTCGGAGCCATCATCGTCTTCAATGCCGCCGGCAAGTTCGTCCCCGCGGTGGGCCTTGTGTTCCTCGGCCTCATCTACGGAGGCCACATGCTTATTCCGAATTTGCACCTGAAATTTCTGTGGCCGGTCTGGTGGGTGATGACTCATGCGTTGCTGGTCGCGGCGGCCACTCACGCGATGGCCCGAAAGGTCCCCAAGCTCAGCCGCCGCGCCGTGATCGCCGCGTTCGCTGGTTGGCTCTTCTGGTCCGGCATGCTTCTTTGGCAACAGTGGAAGCTCTCGGCGCCACCGGGCGGGGCCCGCACGCTTTGGCCTGATTGGGTGCCCGCGACCGCGATCATCTATCCGATTGCTTTGGCCCTCCTCTTCATCTTCGTCGCCGCGCGTCGTGTGTATCGGCACGGCACCGGTCCGCGCGCGGCCCAGAAGATCGAGCGGTACGGCGCTCTCTGGCTTTCCTTCTATGCATGTGCATGGTTGTTGGGAACTGGCCACACGAATTCCGGTCTCATCATGACCGGTATGGCGGCCGCGGCGGTGATCGGGATGACCGTGTTGAGAGAGGGCTACAGCCTTCTTGAACAACCGCTCGGATACCGGCGCTGATCTAGACCAGGTGCAATGCGTAGAAGATCGCGGTGAAGATCATGTCGGCGATGATGATCGCGACGACGGACTCGACGACTGTGGCGGTGGTGGCTTTGCCGACGCCGGCCGCGCCGCCGGTGACTTGCAGGCCGTTGCCGCAGGCGATGACGCCGATGAGGAAGCCGAAAATGGCGCCCTTGCCGACGCCCGTCCAGAAGTCCACGGGTTTCACCTGGTCGAGCAGATTTGAGACGAACGCCGCGTAGGGGATGTCGAGTGCGAGCATTGCCGTCACAAGCGCGGCGGCGATGGCGACCAAGTCGGCGAAGACCGCCAGAGCAGTCATGGAGATCGTCGCGGCAATGATGCGGGGGACGACCAGGAAGCGGACGGGGTTGAGGGCGTGGGCTTCGAGGGCTTCGATTTCTTCGCCGACGACCATGGTGCCGATTTCGGCGGCGATGGCGGCGCCGGCGAAGCCGGTCATGACTACGGCCGCGATCAGGGGGCCGAGCTCGCGGAGAACCGCGACGCCGATGATGTTGGCGACCAGCTCCTTCTGGCCGAACTGGTCCAGGGGTGGGGACATCTGCAGGGCCAGGATCAGGCCGATGCAGGAGGAGACCAGAGAGATGATGAACAGCGACCGGGCGCCGACGCGGACGAGCTGAGAGATGATGGCGGCGTGGCCGAGGCGGATCTTGCGGTTGATGATTGCTCGAGAGAGCCAGCCCAGGGATGCGCCGGTCAGGAAGACGAGGCTGCCGATGTGGTCGAGGATCGAGAGGACCCGGCCGCCGACGTAGGAAAGCGGGGCGAGCAGAATCGCCAGCAGGCTCAGCGATTTTGGAGTTTCCTCAGTGTCGATCATGAAGAACCGACTATCGCGGAATCATGGCCAAACGTCAAGCGGCCGGTCTAAGCCCCCATCGCCGCTTCGCGCGATTGGGCAATCGTGAACACGGTGTCCAGGCGGGCGATTTCGAAGATCGAGCGCACCCGGTCTTTCATGCCGCACAGGACCATTCTCGTGCTGTTCTTGCGGGCGATCTGGAGGGCTTCAACCAGCGTGGCCACGCCGGAGCTATCCATGTAGTCCACCAAGCCCAGGTCGATGATCAACCTCTTGGGTTTGGCGTTCTGGGCCTGGCGCAGGGAGTTCCGTAGCACCGGGGACCGAGACAGGTCCACATCGCCCTCGGGCGAAATGATCACTGCTCCGTCTTTGACTTCACTGGACACCTTTATTCCTGAATCGTCCGCCATCGTCATGCTCCCCCGGCGTTTGAGGCACAGCAGACTGCCTCACCGTCCTTGGGTTTCCTCTTGATCAGAGTCAGCCTCATCCCAACACGCTCACGCTTCTCAAAGTTCACCTCATCCATCACCTGACGAATGATGTGCACGCCAAGCCCGCCGGGGCGGATCTCATCCAGGTCGCGGCTCTTGATCTGGGCCGGATCGACCTGCTTGGCTTCATCTTCAACAACGATCCTCAATCCTCCCGCGTGTCCGTTCTCGCCGGGAAGGGGCCAGAGACTGAGCCAGATAGGTCCGTCCCGCCGCCTCTCATACCCGTGTCGGATCACGTTGCACAACGCTTCATCGATCGCCAGGGCGATCTGCCCGCACGCCTCTTCGCTGAAGCCTAGACGCCTCGATACCGACGCAACCATTTCCCGAGCGCCGCTCAGGTACACGGGATCGCTGACCATCTGCAATCTGAGATCAGGCGTCGAGTTGTTGGCGGGTGCAGTCATTTGACGCTGGTGGGAACTGTATCGGCGTTCCCGCGGCCGGTCTGCGAGGCCTTTCCGGGGGCCAGTTCGGGGGTCTGTAGGGAGGCCTTCCGCTGGTTATTCCACTCTACCCAGGCCTTGGTCATGTCGCGGCGCTTCCATTCTGGGGCCGCGTAGTCGTATCCGAGGGTTTGGCCGGTGAGCGACTCCAAGGTCCGAATAGATGCAAGGCGCAGGGCTGGATCATCACTATTAAGGAAGCGGATCATGCGCGGGATCGCGGATTGGTCTTTGTCTTTGGCGGCTTTGAGCACGGCGCGCAGACGCTGGCTGGGCTCGGGGGAGTCGAAGCCTTGGCTCGGCGAGTAACAGCCGGTGAGGAAGAGCAGTGGGATGACGATCCACGAGCGTGGCACGGGGGGCATGGTATGGGGTTGGTGGGGAGGGTGCCAATGGATGGGGTTGCGCGGATTTGGCGCGGTGGAGCACAAGGAACTCACGGGGCGTAGGAGCACCCTTACAGGGCGCGGGGAATTGGATGGCGGACTTCCGGGGGTGATGCGAGGCGCATCAACCCCCGGCTACTGACGTGCAGGCCTTCGGCCTGATGCATGTTGTCTCGTTGGTGCGAGAGTGCGGCGCGGCTAGGGGGCCCACTGGTGGGGCGGACATGCCTACGAGGACGTAGGCATGCCACACGGGTGGCACGGCTAGCTGGTGTTGCGGGGTGGGTGGAAGCAGTAGAGGCCGTCGAGGAGCCAGCAGCCGGCGAGGGGGCCGGTGCGCTGGAAGCGGAGTTTGATGATGAGGCGGCGGGGGTTTTGGTTTTTGAGTTTGATGGGGATGGAGGTTTCCAGGCCTTCGGGGGTTTGGGTGATCGGGGCGGGGGTTGAGCTGTGGAAGTTCCAGGCCCCGGTGAGGGAGTTGCAGTTGCAGGTCTTGAATTGGTGGAAGCGTTCCAGGGTGCGGTTGGTGATGGGGCCGTGGAGGTTGTAGAGGGTGAGCAGAGAGTCGTCGGTGCGGTTTTGGATGAGATCTTGGGTGAGTTGGATGAGTTCGGCGGGGGTGCGCGAGGGGGAGGGGAGGGGGGAGTTGGGTGTGGGGGAGGTCGCCGGTGGAGAAGAGGTCGGGGAGGGGGGGAGGATGGGAATGGGGAGTGGGCAGTGGGGAGTGGAGAGAGGCCGCGGATTGCGCGGAGGGAGAGGGAGCGGAGCAGGAGTTGTGGTCGGACGCGGTGGTGTTGGGTTGTGTGTCGCTGGTAAATGGAGCGTTGGTAGGGGGAGTAGGGACGGAGCCCTCACCGCCCGCTGCGCGGGCACCTCTCCCGCCCCCCGTCCCGGCGGCGGGAGAGGAAGGAAAACTGCCGCGGAGCGGCGGGGTACCCAAAGGCGGCGGCGGAGATGGGTCGCGCTTTGTGCGGAGGAGCTGGGTGCTGAGCATTCGGAGGAGGGTGGTGGCGGCGCGGCGGCGTTCTAGGGCGTCATCGGAGTGTTTGACGAGGGAGGTGAGTTCTTTGAGGGCTTCTTCGCGGCGGGCGTCGGCGAGTTCTTGTTTGCGGTAGTTGATGTGGGGGGCGATGGTTTCGGAGGTGGCCCAGGTGGCGAGGTCGAACTCGTCAGGCAGGGGGGAGTGGGGAATGGGCTGTGGGGAGTCGGTTGAAGAGCGGTTGATGGCGTCGAGGGAGATGAGTTCGTCGGCGAGGGCTTGGATGGATTGGCCTACGCGGAAGTAGATTCTCAGGAGGCGTTTGTCCTCTGGGGAGAGGAGGGGGAGAGGGGATGTGGTGGCGTGCGCGACCATGGAGACGAACATAACTTGGCCGCGGAGGGATTCAAGGGGGTTTTGGGGTTTGACCACCATTTGTCAGCAGAAACGTGGTCAAAAGAGATAAAAGGTATCGGGCAATGGGCTTGAGGTATCAGGGGAAGAAGGGAGAGGTGAGGGGGTTCGATTAGAATGTGGGCATGGAGCCGCTGCCACAGTTTCCGTTGTTTCGTGATCCGGTGGGGGAGGAGTCATTTGAGCGGAGCGATGTGGTTTGTGCGTGTTGTGAGCGGGGTCGGGGGTGGGTGCACACTTGCGGGATGTTTGGGCCGGGGGATCTGGATCGCCCGATTTGTCCGTGGTGTATTGCGGATGGGTCGGCGGCGGCGAAGTTTGAGGGTTCGTTCAATGACGGCACCATCTATCCCGCGTTCAAGGAAACGCCGCAGTTGTCAAAGGCCGATCGCGAGCTTGTGGAGAATCGCACTCCGGGATTTGTGACGAATCAGGGAGTGAAATGGCAGATGTGCTGCGGGCGGGCTTGTGTGTATATCGGAGAGGCGACGGCAGCGGATCTGACGGGGAGGTGGAAGTCGGCGGTGCCGTCGATTCTCCGGGATTGTGAGGGGTGGAGTGAGGAACAGAAGGCGGAGTTGATTGCGAGTATCGGGATTGATCCGGCGGCGTATGTGTTTGAGTGTCAGGTTTGTGGGGGGCTCAAGGGGTTTTGGGATTGCGGTTGACGGTGGTGCTAGGGATTCTGGGGAAACTCGACCACGGTGATGCGATCGGGATGAGCAACTGCGAGTCGGCGATGGGGTGGGTCAAGAGCGAGTTTGGGAAGAGAGTTTGAGCGATCGAAGATGCAGCCGCTTCTCTTGCCCGTTGCCACTTCCGTTAAGCGGAACACAACTTGCCCGGTTCGCACGTTAATGATCTTTGGATGCTCGTAGAGCCCGACGACCAGGTCGTTCCCAAGCCAGAGCATTGGTCCGGTCGTTTCTTCGAGAGTTGCGGTCGATTCAAAGGTGTCGTTTTGCAGGTTGAAAACGCTCAGCGTTCCCGCTCGGAGAGGCGAGTCGTTGTTTCCAAAGTTCTCCGCGTCTGGGCTGGAACTCAGGAGCAATCGCTCAGAATCGACAAACACAGCATCGTTGACCTCTGCGTCTACAAAGCGGTAGGGCGAGCCAACTGCGTCGAGGGCACGGCCGTCGGCGAGCGCCTCGGCGATTGACCAGGTTGAGACCATGTTGATGGGGTGCCATTGCCAGCCCGCGCTCAACAACCGGCGATTGTCTGGGCTCACCGCCAGGCGAGAGTGAAAGAAATCCACGGGATTGCGATCTCGGTGGGAGGTGAGGCGTTCGCCGGTCGCGGCGTCGTCGATTTCGAGCTGGTCGTACTCTTCGGGGCAATGGGCGATCAACTCTCGACCATCCGGGTGTGTCAGGAAGCCTATTGGATACTCGTAGGCGTTGGCGCAGTAGTAGCTGCGATTCAGTTCGCGGATGAGTTCGCCACGTTCCAGGAGGAGCGCCTTGGTGCCCGTTTGCTCGTAGATGGCGGCGTAGCGGCCCGAGGGTGACTGGACGGCGGCGTCGAAACGGTAGCTCCAGATTCTCTGCCGAAGGTTGGCGCCGCCGTTGAAATCAATGACGCGGTTGCCGCCGGCCCAGTCGATCAATGTGTTGCCGCTCCAGCACAGGGAGGAGACAGGCGAATCAAGCGGGATGTTGCGTACGTGATGATGCATGGGACCGGCAAGGGATCGGAAGGGTTTGGGCCGAGTGAGTGTAACGGTTGAGCACCGTGGACATTGGCCACGCAGCGCCATGACAGAAGCCACCAAAGCAATAAAGCCAGCGATTCAAGGTAGATGCGTCTGGGGTGTTCGGCACTGCAGCGCCTGGGTTGGCGTGGTTGAGGGGTTGGGGTTTTCTACGGCGAGCAGTGGCACCGGGGCGTCGGAGCATCGAAGTCGGAGGAACCGACTTCGATGGCACGGTTTTCTGGGAGTGGGGGGTGTCCTACACTTCCCTTTGTGCACGGGTCGCTTGGCCCGTGCATGTCATTTGGGGATTGACCGATGACGCCTTTACCGCATGATGAAGTTGTCCCGATTCTTGACTTTGGCGGCCAGACGGCTCAGCTGATTGCGCGGCGGACGCGTGAGGCGGGGGCGTTTTCGCTGCTGGTGAATCCGAACATTTCGCTCGAAGAACTGCGCGCGATGAAGCCCAAGGGGATCATCCTTTCGGGTGGGCCTAAGAGCGTGTATGACGCGGATGCGCCCAAGTGTGATCCGCGGATCTTTGACATGGGTGTGCCGGTGCTGGGGATTTGTTACGGCTTGCAGGTGGCGGCGGAGGCGTTTGGGGCGCGGGTGGTTTCGGGAGGGCGGCGGGAGTTTGGGCGGGCTTCGATTCACATTACGGATCGGAAGGGGTTGCTGAATGCGATCCCGGAGAAGACGACGGTGTGGATGTCGCACGGGGATGAGATCAAGGACTTTGAGAGGGCGGGGTTTGTTCCGATTGCGACAACGCCGGACTGTGCTCTGGCGGTGACGCGGCACACGACCAAGAAGTTCTGGGGTGTGCAGTTTCATCCTGAGGTGACGCATACGCCGCATGGTGTGGATATTTTGCGGAACTTCCTTTACGACATTTGTGGGTGCAAGGGGACCTGGAAAATGTCGGATTATGCGGCGACGGCGGCCGCGAGGATCCGGGAGCAGGTGGGGAAGGATCGGGTGATTTGCGGGTTGTCGGGCGGGGTGGATTCGGCGGTGGTGGCGGCGCTGATTCACAAGGCGATTGGGAATCAGTTGACGTGTGTGTTCGTGGATACGGGGTTGTTGCGGAAGAACGAGCGGGAGTTGGTGCAGACTACTTTTCGCGATCACTTTGCGATTGATCTGCGGGTGGTGGATGCGGAGAAGGAGTTTTTGGGGGATCTGAAGGGGATTGTGGAGCCGCAGGAGAAGCGGCGGAGGATTGGGCATCGGTTTATCGAGGTGTTCCAGGCCGCGGCGAGGGAGTTGAAGGGTGGGGGAGGGGCGAAGTTTTTGGCGCAGGGGACGTTGTATCCGGATGTGATTGAGTCGGGGCAGGGGCATGCCGGGCAGAGTGCGGGGATCAAGCTGCACCACAATGTGGGAGGGTTGCCGGAGAAGCTGGGGTTTGAGCTCGTGGAGCCGCTGCGGGATTTGTTTAAGGATGAGGTGAGGGCGCTGGGGCAGGTGCTGGGGCTGCCGGATCACATCGTTTGGCGGCATCCGTTCCCGGGGCCGGGGCTGGCGATTCGCGTGATTGGCGAGGTGACCAAGCCGAAGCTGGATTTGTTGCGGGATGCGGATGAGATCTTGCTTGAGGAGATTGTCGCGAAGAACCTGTATCGATCGACGAGCCAGGTTTTTGCGGTGCTGCTGCCGGTGCAGAGTGTGGGAGTGATGGGGGATGGGCGGACGTATGAGAGTTGTGTTGCGGTTCGCGCGGTGGAGTCGCAGGACTTCATGACGGCGGACTGGGCGCGGTTGCCGTATGACGTGCTGGCGACGATTTCGAATCGGATCATCAATGAGGTGCGGGGGGTGAACCGGGTGGTTTATGACATTTCTAGTAAGCCGCCGGCGACGATTGAGTGGGAATGATTCGCTATCTGGTGAAATGAAGGCCAATTCACCCGGGAAGGGCTTTCAATTCACCCACGACTGATACTGTGGGTGTGGAAGCTCGAACGGGTTTCCATGGAGCACACTCATGAATAATCTGATCAAGGGCGGCATCGCGGGATTTGCGGCTTGGAAGTGGGGCGGCGGGATTATCGGGACGATCATTGTGTTTGTGATCGTTTACTTCCTCCTGGGCAAGCTCTAGGGGCAGCCTGACGCGTAGGCGTTGAGGTAACACTGGAAGTCGTTGGCGGTGAGGGTGGGAAGGTTGGTGCTGCCGTCGCAGTTGGCGTAGGCGTTTTGCTGGGCGAAGCGGTTGAGAAAACACTGGAAGTCGTTGGCGGTGAGGAGGGGGTTGGCGGCGGAGCCGTCGCAGTTGGCATAGCAGGAGCAGCTGGTGCGGGCGATGCCAAAGAGGGGGATGGAATCGATGGTGCTTGCGAATCCGGACAGATAGAGGGAGGGAGTCGGGTCGGGGCCGGAATAGGTGGCAAGGCGCATCGCCGGTGCGAAAATGGAGGTTCCATCGAGGGTGCCGGTGGTAGACCAGACCTGTTGCGTGGGTTCCCAGCGGACCACGCCGGACAGGCTGACGGCGTACATGATGGGCGGGAGGCCGGGGCGGTCGGCGATGGCGAAGTCGTTGACATCGGCGTGGCCGGAGCCCATGCCACTCCATGCCGCGCCGTTCCAGCGGGCGATGCCGTTGGCTCCGAAGCCACCGGCGCCGGTGAAAGAGCCGCCGGCGAAGAGGGCGGGGCGTCCGGGGCCGGGGCCATCTTCATCGATGACGCGGAGGGTGTTGCAGATGTAGGGCAGGCTGCGGGTGAATCCTCCGCCGACGATGTTCCAGTTAGCGCCATCCCAGCGCCAGATTCCGGGGGTTTCGGAAGTGCCGATGAAGACGGATTCGTTTTCAGGGCCGGGACCGTCCTGGTCGAAGACGGCGATGGCGCGGCCATCGGGGGAGTATCCGGCGGGCTGGGTCCAGGTTTGGCCGTTCCAGGTCGTGATGCCGCCGAAGTTGACTTGGTTGGGATCTTCGACGCTGAGGGCGGCGACAACCATGATGGATGGGAGAGGTCCGGGGCCATCGGGATCGAAGTCGGCGATGCCGGAGGGGTTGAACCACGGTTGGGGTGTGCCCATCGCGGACCAGTGTTGACCATCCCATGAGGCGATGTTGTTGACGGGGGTGCCGCCGGCGGATGTGAAGGTGCCGGCCGCGACGAGCACGGGGAGGGCGGGACCTGCGCCGTCGGGATCGTGGAGTCCCAGGGCGCGGACATCGGTTCCGAGGATGCCCAGGCTTGTCCAGACGCTGCCGTTCCACTTCGCGAGGCGCGGTGCTAGAACGCCCCCGGCGGTGAGGAATGAGCCGCCGATGTAGAGCTCTGC
The DNA here is from genome assembly GCA_044222485.1 of Phycisphaerales bacterium. Classification (GTDB taxonomy): domain Bacteria; phylum Planctomycetota; class Phycisphaerae; order Phycisphaerales; family UBA1924; genus JAHBXE01. Next base: position 114,734 of record JBGAND010000016.1, read on the forward strand.
GGGGAGGGGGCCGGGGCCGTCGGGGTCGAAGACCTGCAGGCAATATGCTGGGGCGTTCAGGCCTGTCGCGGCGGAGGAGAACTGGGAAGACCAAGGGCACTGCGCGGATGAGTGCGAGGCCGACATCGCGAGCCCGGCGAGGGAGAGGAGTCGGGCCGAGTTGCTGGAGCGGGGCGATCGCATGGGAGTCTCCGCCGAGAGGGGTGGGGAGGCCAGTGCGAAGTAGTGTAGCGGAATATGCGGGAAGTTACATGGGAGAAGTTAGGTTTAGCAGGATTCGGGGTGCGCGAGGTGTGGATGTCAGGAGCACCCGGCCGCGTAGAGGTTCAGGAAGCACTGGAAGTCGTTGGCGGTGAGCGTGGGGGTTGAGGTTGAGCCGTCGCAGTTGGCGGCGGAGTCGGCGGCGGCGAACTTGTTGAGGAAGCACTGGAAGTCGTTGGCGGTGAGGAGTGGAGAAGAGGTGCTCTGGTCACAGTTGGGGTAGCAGGTGGCGGAAGGGGGAGTAAAGGTGAGCTGCATCACGATGGAGCCGCCGTTTCCGCCGCCGCCCCAGGTGGTGTTGGAGGTGTAGCTGGAAACGGCGATGCCTTGGGCGCCGGTGGTGCCGAAGGAGCTGGAGACCCAGTCGAGGTTGCCGTTACCGGCGTTGTTGCCGGTGTGGCGGACCATGATGAGCAGGTCGCCGCCGTGGTAGGTGTAGGTGGTGGCGAGGTTGATGGGAGTGCAGAAGGGGTTGGAGTTGGGGCTGACGGCGCCGCCGGGGAAGTAGCCTGGACCGAAGATGGCGGGGCCGGAGCGGCAGAGGGTGAGGTCCTGGCCCCAGTTGTTGTTGGCGTTGGCGAGGTCGAGGCTGCCGGGGGCGCGGGCGGCCTGGCCGAAGTAGATGTCGAAGTTGTTGAAGGTGGCGGAGCCGGCGGGCCAACTGGCGAAGGCTTGCCAGCTTGCGAGGCGGAAGGAGACACCGGTGATGGTGGAGCCGACGGGGAGGCGATTGTTGAGTTCGGCCGCGCCGATGGCGGTGAGCCAGGAGCGGGCGCCGCCGTTGAGGACGGTGCTGTAGGCGCCGCTGCCGCCGGTGGAGGCGGCGTTCTGGGTGATGATGATGGTGTCGGCGGCGGCGGAGCCGGCGAGGGTGAGGAGCAGTGCGACGGTTGGGGCGAGGGTGCGGATCATGGTGTTCTCCCGTTGCAGTGTCGCGAGTTTGAACGGGGTGTCAAGTAGATATTTCCTGGTGCCGACGGCGAACGGTTCAGGAGCATCCCGAGGCGAACGCGTTCAGGTAGCACTGAAAGTCGTTGGCGTTGAGGACTGGCGGGGTAGTGGTCCCATCGCAGTTGGCGCGGGAACTTCCTGCGGAATAGGCGTTCAGGAACTGCTGGAAGTCGTTGGCGTTGAGGGCGCCGTTGGAGTCGAAGTCGGCGTAGCAGTCTTTGGCGGGTGCGGTGAAGAGGCCGCGGCCGTGGGTGGCGGCCAGAAGCGTGGTCGAGCCATGCATGAACACCAGTTCATCAACGGAGACGTTGGCGGGGCCTTCGTTGGTGGTGGCCCAGGTCGACCCGCCATCCATGCTGGTGAAGATGCCGACCTCGGTGCCGACGTAGAGCCATTGCGTGTTGGTGGGGTGGCGGGCGACGCCGTAGATCGGCGCGAGGGGAAGGCTGGTGGCGCCCGCGCCGGTGATGTCGGTGAAGGTTGAGCCGTTGGTGGTCTTCTGGAGGTTGCCATCGCTGAAGCCGCCGAGGGCAACGTACGCGGTGGAGGAAGCGTTGGGGTCGATCACGATTCGCGTGATGTAGCGATTGGGGAGGGGATTGGTCGCGCTGTTGTCATCGACGGTGATCCACGTCGGGGTCGCGGCCAGGGCGTTAGTGGTGCGGTAGACCTCGCCGTTGTTCAGACCGATCCAGACGATGTTGGAGTTGCCGGTGGCGACGGCGATGGCAGAGATGTTGTCATTGCCCGCGGGGCGCGCGGATGCCCAGGTGGGAGTGCCGGCCTTGACGTTGTTGCAGCGCCACAGGGAGCGGCCGCCGGCCCACATGGTGTTGGGGTTGTTCAGGTCCAGAACGAAGGGGGCTATGAAGTTGGCGTTGGAGCCAGCATCGGTCAGGCCGTTGACGATGTAGCCCTGAGAGGTCATGCCGCCGTCGATGGAACGGTGGATTTGGAGGTTGACGTATTCGCCGTAGCAGTAGTTGGGGTCGATGGGGTCCATGGCGCAGAAGCCGCCATCACCGCCGAAGGGCATTACGGCTTGCGTGCCGCCGGGCGCGGTGGTGACGCGGAGGGTGCCGTTGTCTTGCGTTCCGCCGAGGATGCGGCCGGAGGGGCCGTGGCCGGCAGCGCCGTAGAACTGGGTGGTGCGGTATCCGGGGGAAAGGGTTACCCAGCCGGAAGAGGTTGAGGCGGTGCTGATGTTGTCGGTGCGGAACACGCCGCCATCGCAGGTGGCGTAGGCGCGGCGGTTGGATGTGCCGTTGTAGCCCGGGTCTTCGATGACCACGTGCATGTCAGGGTGAACCTGTTGGGTGAGGATGTAGCCGTTGCTGATCTGAGAGAGCGAGACGCCGGCGTTGGTGCTTTTGAAGAGGTGGTATCCGCCGCTGATGACGAAGTTGGGGTTGGTGGGGTCAACCCAGAGGGGCGCGGCGTACCAACTGGAACCGGTGGTGCCAGAGGTCGTTTGCTGGATGTAGGACTGGCCGCCGTCGGTTGAGCGCCAGATGAGGCCGCCGCTCGCGCCGCAGGCGGCGTAGACAGTGGTAGGTGAGCTTCGGGAGTAGGCGACTTCGATGCGGGAGCCGAAGTCAACGACGCGGCCCAGGCCGGCAGCGGCGGTCCAGGTTGCGCCGGCATCGTTCGAATAGAACGCGGCGTGGAACCACTCGTTGGTGCCGAAGTCGTAATCGATGACGGTGGCGACGGCCTTGGTGCCGTCGGTGGGGTGAAAGTTGATGTCGTATCCGCCCTGGGCCCAATGAGGGGTTGTCCAAGATGCGCCGCCGTCGGTAGATCGAAGGATGCCGCCGTAGCGCTTGCCGACGAGGATTACATTGGGGTCGGTTGGAGAGACGGCGATGCGGCAGACGTTGTCCCAACCGGAGGTCGAGGACATGAGGGCCCAGGTGAGGCCGCGGTTTGTGGATTTGTAGATTCCCATGCCGCCGAGTGCATCGCCGTTGAAGAAGCCTTCGCCGGTGCCGGCGTAGAGGATGTCGGGATTGGTGGGGGTTCCGGCGATGCAGCCGATGGCGAGGGTGGGGAGGGCATCGCTGGCGGGGGCCCAGGTGGCGCCTGCGTCAAAGCTGTTCCACAGTCCGCCGCCGACGGAGCCGGCGATGAGGTGGGAGGGGGTGGTGGGGTCGATCCAGAGGGCGCGGGTGCGGCCGCCCACGTTGGAGGGGCCGCGCTCGGTCCAGGTTCCGGAGCTGATGCCGGCGCCGTCGGTGGGTGTGGAGTTGCGAGCGAGTCGCTGGCGGGCGGCGACGGCGCGTTGGAGGGAGCCGGGGGCGATTTGCTTGTGTTCGTCGAGCCAGCGAAGGCGACGCCATTCCAGGGCGAGGTCGGGGCCGTCGGTTTCTTCGTGCTCGGACTCGCCTGCTTCATCGCGGCCGGGCATGTTCCAGGCGCGGTCTGAGCCGGCGCAGGAGGCCAGGAATCCACAGAGCAACAAAGCGACGGGTTTCCGCATGAGAGTCCTCCGAAGGGAGTGTACCGGCGCCATGCGAAAGGTGGTCAGGTTTTGACGATCGGCAGCGAGTGCCGCGGGTTGGGCGGGTTTGGTTACGCCGATAACACAAGACCCCCAACGAGTCGTTGGGGGTCGGCGTTGGGAATCCATTGAGAGCTGGGTGAATGGGCAGACCCGGACTTGAACCGGGGACCCCCGCATTTTCAGTGCGATGCTCTACCAACTGAGCTATCTGCCCGGACGGTTGCAAGCGTAACGCGGGTAAACGCCGGGTCAAGCTGGAGGGGG
>JBGAND010000017.1:0-115615 GCA_044222485.1 Phycisphaerales bacterium
CGGCCACTTCGGCCGCCGCTGTTCTTTTTGCACGGGATGATCAAGTCCGCCTTGGCTGCGGTCAGCGGGGATCTGAGGCAACGAGCCGGTGCCGGAACATCGAGGGCGGAGCGACTGCCTCGCCCGCATTCTGGCCGCGGATGCTCATCGTGAGAGACGGCTGGTTTCCACTGCTGAAATAATCGCACTGGATTTCGTGCATGCCCCGCTCCAGCAACACACTGACGCTTCGCAGCGATGGAGCGTGCACACCGTCGTTCAGCACCACCATTCGGTGATCGATAAACAGCCGCGAGCCGTCTCGCGACGTGAGGGTGATCGTGTACTCGCCCGTTTCTGGGACATCGATCACGCCATCGGCCGTCAGGGCGAACCCCCAGGTATACGGGCAACCGACAAAGCTCGTCGGAAATCCCTGCGTTGTCTGAACGCAGTTAAGGCACGGCAACACAGAAGTAATGATCGGAGATCCGGCCATGAGCGGTAGCGAGGTTGCGCCTTGAGCGGCGTAGTACCTCACCCGCAGACCCGGCACCAACGGGCCGGGTACCGATGTCGCGTTGAAGAACTCCGCCTCTTTGGGGGGCATCCGCCCCGTGGCCCGTTGGACCGCCGCGGCCGCGTTCACACGGCCCCACCCCGTGTCGTTCCCTTCCCAAACCGGTTCGAGCGGATCACAAGACCGATAGAGAGCGTCCATCGCCTGGTCTGGCGTCATCGATGGGGCGGTGGACCATGCCATCGCGAGCACGCCCGCGGCGACCGGCGTCGCGAAGCTGGTGCCCGAGTCGTAGCCGTACCCTCCGCCCATGCGCGGAACCATGATGTTCACCCCCGGCGCCATCACGTCGATCGCTCGCCCGAAGTTGGAGTCCATCGCCCGCTGATCAGTTATCGTCGTGGAACCGACAATCGTGGTGCTCGGGTGATCAAACCAGTTGAAGTTGGTCGAGTTGTTCCCCGCGGCCCACAACAGCAGCCCGCCGTAGGTCTGGCGTATCACCTGGGCGGTCGGCTCCACTGATGAGCTCTCCACCCCCGCGTAGCTCACGCTCACCACTTTTGCCCCGTAAAAGGCCGCCCAGCTCGCCCCATACAGGATGTCACTCAAATACGCCGACCCCGACGCGTAGTTGCTCGCCCGGATTGGCTGGATGCGGGTGGTCCAGCACACTCCCACGCTGCCCGAGTGGTTGTTCCCCATGGCCGCGGCCGCACCGGCAACGCCCGTGCCGTGCCCGTTTACATCCCCCACCTGCCCACCCGCGGCCTGCGTAAGCCGCGTCACGGCGTTGAAACCCGGCACCAGCAGGGGTGCTAGATCCGGATGAGTCAGGTCAATGCCGGTGTCTACGAAGGCGCACACGATCGACCCGTCACCCGTCGTCGCATTCCAGGCTCGCGGCGCATTGATTTTGTTCAGGTGCCATTGCTGACGGAACGCCGGATCATCCGGCAACGTGGGCTGGCCTTCCCGGGCGGGGTACACGATCCAATCCGGCTCCACGTATTCAAAGAGCCACGTTGCCATTAACTCCTCGGCTCGGGCCTCTTCGGTCTGGCCCTGCTGGAGCGAAATGACGTGAATGTCCGTGTCTGGGAGGCTTGAAATCAGGTCCGGGCCCAGTAAGCGTCGAGCCGCGGCGGCTTTCTTGATCGCCTCCGCGGGGTTCATGCCGCGGGCAACCCATGTGCTTTCCTGGATCGGGCGCACCAAAAGTCGACCAGATCGCTCTTGCTGTCCGGGGTGCTCGAAAAACTGGATGCGGACGGCCTCAGGCTGATACCAGCCAAGACAGTCGCCACAGTGAGCCGCCAGCGCTGCACACGCTGGCAATAGCCAACCCCGCGAGAAAAACGACAACCCGAACTCCTTCACGAGGGCGCCTTTTTCAGCACCAATCGTGTCTTGTCTCTGAGCCGCGATTTCCGGGGCACACGATCCCTGTACGTCACGTCTCTCCCTGCACTACCTATGGGGCATTATCAGCAAAAATCCCCTATTGACAAGAGGGAATACGCCTACTTTGAGGGGGGCACGTCGGGATTAGCGCTGCTCTTACAACGATTCGGGTTCGTTGACTCGGTGAGCCGTACCGTTAGACTCGTCTGCTTCGGGCTTGTAGCTCAGCTGGCTAGAGCGTGCCCCTGATAAGGGCAAGGTCGGAGGTTCGAGTCCTCTCAGGCCCATTTTCGGTCCACGTCGGGCGGCGGTACCCCCATAGGGGCTTCCGGCACCGCCCCTACCCCCTTCCCGGCGGTCCCGATGGCCCACCACAACCGGACATTTGCCGCCGATTTCAAGCGCTTTTTCGGGCGCGGCCTGGCCATACTCCTGCCCTCGATCCTGACGCTCTGGATCCTCTGGTACGCCTTCGCGTTCGTTTTTAACAACGTGGCCGTCCCCATCAACCGGGGTATCCGCTGGTCGGTGCTCCGGGCAGCACCGGAGGTCATATCAAGCCAGCCCGAACGCCAGCCCCCTTGGTTCCGCGTCAGCGAGCCTGAGCGAGCCGAGTTCCTCAAACAATCCGAGGGCAAGGCCTTCCGCGACTCGGACGCCAACTTGGTGGACCGCGAGGTTCGATCCCAGAAACTAGCCGCTCTCTGGCAGTCTCACTGGTACCTGTCGGGGGCTGGGCTGGTCACGGGGATCATCCTGATCTATCTCGCGGGGATGCTCTTGGGCGGCCTGATCGGACGCCGGGTGTATTCCAAATTCGAGGCCTGGATATCCCGAATCCCAGGGTTCAAGCAGGTCTATCCACACGTCAAACAGGTCGTGAATCTCATCATGGGCGACGAGCCTATGGCCTTCAAAAGGGTGGTTTTGGTTGAGTATCCGCGGAAGGGAGTATGGTCCGTCGGACTGGTGACCAGCGGGTCGCTCAAAGCCGTTTCTGACCAAGCCGGCGGCCCGACGGTTTCGGTCTTCATCCCATCCACTCCGACCCCATTTACCGGGTTTGTGATTAACGTCCCTGAGGACCAGGTGGTGGACCTGCCTTTGTCCGTGGATGAAGCGATACGTTTTGCGTTGACCGGCGGGGTGTTGATTCCCGAACACCAGAAAATGGCCGCTGAACCGGTCGCGAAGGTGCTTCCACCTGATTCATCCGCGGCCCGGACGGTGTAGACTCTCGGATGCCGGCGGCTCCACGTGAGCGGCTTGGCACGGTGAGGCCGAATGATTGAGGACAGTTTCATGCGAATTGAGGTCGTGGGTCGGAATTTGGAGGTCACGGCGGCCATTCGGGAGCACGCGGCCAGCAAAGCCGCAAAGCTCTCCAAGTACTTTGACGGCATTCAGTTGATCACGCTGCGGGTTTCCAAAGAAGACCACCAGCATCACGGCAAGTTCGGGGTCGAGTTGGTGATCGACGTCGAAAAGCACGAGGATTTTGTTTCCAAGGATGTCGGGGAGGACCTTTATGCCGTGATCGATGCGGTCATGCAGAAAGGGTCGCGACAGGTCAGCGAGTTCAAGGAAAAGCTCAAAAAGGGCAAGCGGTAAGGCGCCGTTCTCGGCCGATTCTTAAAGGTTCTCAACCCATGCGAATGCTACAACTGGTGTCGGAATTGGCGATCGTCCCCCGTTTGAAGTCCACGCAACGGGATGAGGTGATCACCGAGCTGGTCGATGCCCTGATCACCTCTGGGGCCGCGCCCGCCAAGCTGCGGGAGGAGCTCATCAAGTCGGTCCTGGAGCGTGAGCGGCGAGGCTCGACAGGGTTCGGCCGGGGCGTGGCGGTTCCGCACGTGAAGCACAAGTCGGTGAAGGGCATGGCCGCGGCCATCGGGCTTTCGGATCGCGGGGTGGACTTCAGCGCTCTGGACAAGCAGCCGGTGTACTCGGTGTTCCTGCTCCTCTCACCGGAGGATCGTCCCGAAGAGCACCTGCAGGCCATGGAAGTGATCTTCAAGAACCTGAGCAAAGACACGTTCCGGCGGTTCCTGCGGCAAGCCGCGACGGCCGACGAGGTCAAAACGCTTCTGGAAGAGGCGGACAACCAGCTTCTGGCTGGATAACACCAGAGGGTGGCCGGCGCCGGGCGCGGAGGCCGCCCGGGATTCAACAGGCTCGGAGCTCTCCGGTGTCGGAACGGTGCGAGGTCAAAGTCACGATCGTCAACAAGCTCGGGCTGCACGCGCGGCCGGCGATGTCGTTCGTGGACTTGGCGAGCACGTTTCAATGTGAAGTCACCGTGAGCCGCGGCGATCAGGAGGTCGATGGCAAGTCGATCATGCACATGATGATGCTGGCGGCGACCAAGGGGACGGAACTGCTGGTGGTCGCGGTGGGTGCGGACAGCAAAAAGGCTTGCGAGGCGCTGAAGAAGCTGGTGGATGGCGGGTTTGACGAGGATTGAACAGTGCCGCGGGCCGATCGACCGGACAACTGGAGTATCGGGGCATTGCAAGCGGCCCGTGGATCACGTGCTCAGGTCAGTGTCGTCCCAGGCCACTCCGGGGGAAACAGCCCACGATAGTGCGTGCCGGCGTTCGTGAATCACCCCGCCACCGGCAACCGGATCAAAGCCTGCGGGCACGGTACTAAAACGCACGGGCTTGCCCTTGGCCTGCATCATCTCAACCTGCGCCGAGCGCGCCGCGTTGTGGGCGCAATAGAAGAGGTCTTCCATGGCCACGATCTCTTTGATCGGGCGCGGACGTAGCGCGGCCTTCCACGTCGTGAACTTGGCGCTGTCGATCGGCGGCCACTGGGTTACCAGCGGCTTGATTTCATTTCCACCCAGCATGGTCCCGCCGGGTGAGAGGTCGCAATCATGCCCCAGGATCCAGGCCAGCGCAAAGGCGTTCTCAGTGCGCCAACCCACTTTGTCACCGTGTTGTTCCGCGGCCTCTTTGCGGGCCATTGCGACGATCTCACGCTCGCTGGGGGTCATGTATGCCGTCAGTTCGGCGGCCTTGATCAGTTGCTGAAGGGAGTGAGTTGGTACGGCATCCTCGGGCGCGGCCGCGAAAGCGAATACCGCGTTCAGGGCCGCGAGGCGACCGGCGATCTCATCGATCGGGCGGAGGATGGCTGCAGCCTCCACGCCGCGCTCGGGCAGGGAAGGGGCGACTAGGAATCCTCGCTCCTTCAGCGCGCTGAGGTTTCGCTCGCGAACGTCGGATGCGGATGACGGTGCGGGCTTCTTCTGAAAGGGCCACTTCATGGTGACTCCTCCGGGTTGCGTCATTCTGCTCTGGCACAGGTCATGACTTTGCACGGCCGCTTTGGTATCTGGCATCGGCCATGCAAAGCCGGGGTGAGGACGCCCCGGCTCACTTCATCCGCCCCGCTGCTCATCGCTCAGGGACTTCTCATCGATCCGCTCGATGGAGGCTCCCAGCAGGTTCAGCTTCTCTTCCATCTTTTCATAGCCACGGTCGAGGTGGTAGACGCGGTTCACCGTGGTCGTGCCTTCGGCCGCTAGCCCGGCGAGGACGAGGGAGGCCGAAGCGCGAAGGTCGCTGGCCATGACGGGCGCGCCCACGAGCGAGCGGACCCCGGAAATGATCACGGTCGGACCCTGTCGGAAGAGCTTGGCACCCATGCGCGAAAGCTCGGCCACGTGCAGGAACCGCTCCGGGAATATCTTCTCGGTGATGACCGAGTTGCCCTCGGCCATGCACAAGAGCGTCATCAGCTGGGCTTGGAGGTCGGTCGGGAATCCGGGATGCGGCTGGGTCGTCACCTCGACTGGACGGAGGATGCGGTCGCATGTCACCCGCACCGTCACCCGCATCGGGTCTTCCGGGGTCGGATCACCCTGGCGGCTATGGCCGACGCGGCGAATGTGCACCCCCGCGGCCTGCAGCCGGTCGGTCACCGACATCATCGCATCCAGCGGGCAGTTCTCGATCGTGATGTTCCCGTTGGTCACGGCCGCGGCACACATGTAGGTGCCGGCCTCGATCCGGTCGGGCATCACACGGTGGTCGGCACCCTTGAGCTCCTTGACACCATAAATGGTGATGCGGGGAGAGCCGGCGCCCTCAATCTGCGCGCCCATCTTCATGAGCAGTTCGGCGAGGTCCACGATTTCGGGTTCGCAGGCCGCGGACTCGATGATCGTGATGCCCTCGGCCAGGGTCGCGGCGGACATGACGTTGGCGGTGCCCAGGACGGTCGAGCCGAACGGACCACCAAGGAACACCTTGGCCCCGTGGAGGCGACCACCGGGGGGGGCCTCGGCGATGATGTCACCACCCTTGAGGGTGATGCGGGCGCCAAGGGCGGTGAGGCCGCGGAGGTGGAGGTCTACGGGGCGGTCGCCGATGGAGCACCCGCCGGGCATGGAGACTTTGGCCTCGCCGCGCTTGGCGAGCATGGGCCCCAGGACGCAGATGCCCGCCCGCATGGTGCGGACAATCTCGTAGCGGGCGTGGCTGCAGGACTCGTCGGAGGTCTGGAGTTTCCAAACATCTGTGTGCTGGGGGTCGGCGTCGGCCTTTCGGCAGCCAAGCTCGGCGAGCAGTTTCTGGAGGTTGCGGATATCGGCCAGGGGGGCGATATCGCGCAGGGTTACCGGCTCATTGGTGAGCAGGGCCGCGGCCATAAGAGGCAGAGCAGCGTTCTTGGCGCCGTTGACGGCGATGCGGCCCTCGAGCCGGTGGCCACCCTCGATCACGAATGCATCCATGCTTGATCTCCCGCCAGACCGCCCGGGCAAGCCGGGAGGTCAGAGTCCGATCATACATCGGTTGGCCGCGGCCCCGGGCTTGTGGAGAACGTCCGCGATAGATATCTGCCAGTTGCGGCCTGCCCCGACTTGCCCGCGCGGCACAGACGGACCCCCAAAACGATCTAGAGGGTGCGTAAAGAGGGGTTCGTATTCGAGACTACACGGACGAATCAACCGGTTCGGCCTTCCGTGGAGGGAGGGACGGCCGGATCGAAAGGACCCCAGCGATGAACGCCCGAACCTATGTGAAACCGGCTATTGGAGCTCTCAGCGTCGCGGCTGTCGCGGGACTGGCTGTGTGGTCGGGCCCGGCCGATGCGCGGGTAGACCAGTACGCCAACCTGCCCGGCACGGTGGTGCTGAGCGGCACCGTCCGCGACTTCAAGTCCGCGACTGAGAGCGGCGGCGTGGCGGACTTTGAGCGTCAGCCGACGGGCGGATACGGCCACTACATCGGGCAGGTCGCCGATGAGCTGGGCTCTAACGGCGTGCCCGTGTTCGCCAGCGCCGGCTACAAGGTTTCGGCGGAATGGAAGGACGCCTCGGGTCGCAACATCAGCAAGCCCAAGTCGTACATCACCGCCAAGGCAGGCGACCGCGCCGGCACTGCTTCCAACAGCACGGGCGGCTCTCTGACCACCGCTGCCAACTTCGCCAAGTGGTTTGTCGACCTCTCCGGCACCAACGTGACGGCGAGCATCCCGATCACCCTTGTCCGTCAGCCGAACACCAACCGTTACGTGTTCGACGACACCCTGGATGCGGCTTACCAGGCCAAGCACGGGTTCTTCCCGGTCGACAACATGTACTACGGGAACTACTCCAGCAGCGGTCACAACTTCCACTTCACGTACATGATCGACACCGAGTTCGTGTACCAGAAGAACGCCGGGCACGTGTTCACCTTCACCGGTGACGATGACGTGTACGTCTTCATCGACGGCAAGCTCGTGATCGACCTGGGCGGCGTTCACTCGGCCATATCGCAGACCATCGAGCTTGACCGCCTGAACTGGCTGGTCGATGGCCAGACCTACAGCCTCAAGTTCTTCTTCGCCGAACGTCACACGACCCAGTCGAACTTCCGCATCGAGACGACGCTCAACCTCCGCCAGGTTGCGCCGCCGGCCTCGTCTGCTCTTGCGGACTGAGTCCTTTGCAAACCTTGTGATGCACGACCCGGGCCATGTCGGCCCGGGTCTTTGCGTTTTGGGTTTAGCGCCGGTTGTGCCGGGGTGTCTCGTAGTAGTACACCTGATCGGACCGCTGCTGAAGGATGACGCGACGGAGGTTGCCCAGGCCGGGACGCTGGGCGTCTTCTCGGGCGAACTCCTCGGCCGTGCGGATGTTCATGCCGTCATCCAGGCGGGCGAACTCCCAACCGTCGTACGCGGGTGTGGGGGCAAAGACGGTTTCCGAAGCCTGCCCCAAGTTGCCGGCTTCTTCGCCGCGCGGGAAGCGGGCAACCTTTGAGGTGTCGGCGCAGCCGGTGGCGGCCGCGAGCAGGAGCCCCAGGAGGAGAAGGTCTGATATTCGCTTGATAGGGTGCATGGCGTTCTCTGCCATAAACATGCAACAAGAATCACGCCCAGGCAATGCCCAGCCCGTAGTGTCTGCGAAGATTGCTCGAATGGTGAAAATGTGCCACAGCGGTGATGCGTGGATGCAACACCGAAGTGACTAAGCGCGCCCGAGAGGACTCGAACCTCTGACCTGCGGTTTCGGCGCGATCCAGAGCTTTCGCTCCGGGCCGGACCATCTCTTCACCCTCTCCAACCTGTGGGTTGGATGCGGGTGCCGGGCGCTTCGGTCGGTTGAAGGCCAGCCGACTCGTGCGGGGGTATTGCCGGGGCGGCTCACCCGCTGGTCTCTACACCTTCCGTTGACGAGGATTTGAGGATCGCGTCCCGGAGGTCCGCGGCCACCCAAACCCTGCCCCGCCAACGGCTCGGCTCGGGATTACCCGGCGGAGCCGATCTCCGCTGTGGGCTTCCCCGAGTTCACCCGGTTCGCCTCGATCCGTTCTGGCCCCATGCTCAAGCACGTGACCCCCGGATCGGGCCCCTCTTTGCCGAAGGAAACCGCCGCTCTATCCAACTGAGCTACGGGCGCAGTTGATGGGAGAGTCTAAGAGGCACGGGCCGGGCGTGCTACCGCCATGAAAAGAAAGCCCCGCAATTGCGGGGCTTTGGAGGAACTGCCAACCTGTGATTCTGATCAGCGCCGGCGACGACGGATCGCGACCAACCCGGCCGCGGCCAAGCAGGCCATTGATCCGGGAGAAGGCACGGTCGTCACGAAGATATCGGTATCGGCATGGCCCGCACCCGAAGCGTCGGGCTGGATCTTGAAACCGATGAAACTGCCCTGATTCTGAGGCCCGCCCTGGGTGGCGAAGAAGTCGGCGACCGCAACACCACCGAAGTTGGCATCGCTGAAGGTGCCGGAAATGGTCAGGCCTTCAACCTTGAACCCGCCACCGATGTAGGTGCTGACAGCACCGGCCGCGCTGAGGGTGGCCGAGTAGCGGTCACCCGGGCCCGGGCCGCCATTGACATCGAGAATGAGCGAGCCGCCCGTGACCGCACCGTTGGTCATGGTGAGCGACATCGCCATATTGGTGAGTGAACCCACGAACGCCTGCATGATGAATGGGCCCGACCCGGTCCGGATCGAAACCGAGAGCAGCTCGCTTAGCGGCGACTCCTCGAACAGGTCTAGCCTGCCCGAATGCAGCAATCCGCCAAAGGCGGACGACTGTCCCTGGGCATTGAAGGCCTGAAAGCCCAGGTTATTCACGTCAAACTGGAGCGTGCGCGTCTGGGCCATGCCTGCGGAGGCAAAGACCAAGAGCGCGGCCCCGGCCGCGATGATGCTGCTCTTCATATTTCTCTTCTCCAAGAGCCAACCTCTCCGAACAAACCCTCGACAGAGCCGGCGCGCACACCGTCCCCTCGAGAGAGACCTTCACACCCTTGGAACATGCCACGGGAATTCGGAAGTGCCACCGGATTCCCAAGAAAAACTTGGCCTGCCAGGATTCAGGAGGCGATTCCCGCCTGTTTTTGAGTTCACTTGCAAGCTGGCTGCCAAGGTCAGGCCAGAGGCGAACCTAGCATTGGCCCCGTTTTTTGGGGTCCAGGCGGAAGTGCCCAAACCCCCAGCCCTATTCCCCTTCCCCGAGGTTCAAACCATGGAAGCCGGCATCGTCGGCCTGCCCAATGTGGGCAAGTCCACCCTGTTCAACGCTCTGACGGCCGCTAAGGCCCTCGCTGCCAACTACCCCTTCGCCACCATCGAGCCCAACGTCGGGGTGGTCCCAATTCCGGACCCGCGACTCGCAATTATCCGGCACTTCATCGAGAGCCAGAAAATCCTGCCCGCGGCCCTGCGCTTGGTAGACATCGCGGGCATCGTGAAGGGCGCCAGTGAGGGTGAAGGTTTGGGGAACAAGTTCTTGAGCCACATCCGTGAGACGGATGCGATCATCCAGGTGGTTCGGTGTTTCACCAAGGCCCCGGGTGGCGAAGAGATCGTCCACGTGTCGGGGAGCGTGGACCCCATTCGGGACATCGAGATCATTCATACCGAGTTGGTGCTGGCCGACTTGCAGACCGTCGATGGGGCGCTCTCGAAGGCCGAGCGCGCCGCCAAGAGCCGCGACCCCGAGGCAATCACTCGGTTTGAAGCTCTAAAGAAGATCGCCCCGGTGCTGCAGGCGGGTAAGCCGGCCCGGTCGCTCCACATCGAGGATGCCGAGCAGGCCAAGCAGCTCAAGAGCATGGGGCTAATCACGGCCAAGAAGGTCCTGTACCTGATGAATGTGGATGAGGATGACCTGCACGGTGAGTCGGAGATGTGCAAGAAGGTGCGGGCCCACGCCAAGTCCGAGGGAGCGGAGGCGGTGCCGGTGTGCGCGAAGATCGAGGCCGAGCTGGGAGACCTCGACGAGAGCGAGCGGGGCGAGATGCTGACCTCCTTGGGGCTGGATGAGCCGGCCCTCGCGGCCCTTGCTCGCGCGGTGTACAAGCTGCTGGGGCTCCAAAGCTTCTACACGGCTGGACCCAAGGAGATCCGGGCGTGGACGGTCCCGATCGGGGCGACGGCCCCGCAGGCCGCGGGCGTGATCCACACGGACTTTGAGAAGGGCTTCATCCGGGCGGAGATCTACAGCGTCGCGGACCTTGAGAAGTACAAGACTGAGAAGGCGATCAAGGAAGCGGGGAAGTTGCGGATCGAGGGGAAGAACTACGTGATGCAGGATGGGGATGTGTGTCACTTCCTGTTTAACAACTAGGACAGTGAGCCGGGGCGTTCTCGCCCCGGTTGGAATGTCAGTGGCGTATGAACCGGGGCGGGGACGCCCCGGCTCACCTGATTGCGGCGGTGTTGTTCGCGAGATCCGTCGTCACTGCGTGCAACCCATCCACAACCCTCGCCATTCGCGGGTAGTCGATCTTGTCGGGCGTGTCCTGCCGCGTGTGGTAGTACTTGTATCGAAACGGGGCTGTGTCGGTCACCATCAGCGACTGATACCCCATGCACCAGAAGGCCCAGTGATCCGACGCCCCCACCATCGGGACGATGGAGGGCAGGCCCGCGCCGATGGATGGGAACTTGCAGTTCTTGCGGAACGTGCCGACGACGCGGCGGATCAGGGGCGCCGACTCGTGCATGCCGACGAAGGCGATGAAGTTCCCGACATCGGAATAGAAGTCTGCGACGGGGATTGGGTAGTGCTGCGAGCCGGGTTCATCGCTGTAGCAGCCGATGGTCTCGGGGGTGAACATCGCGACGATGTTCTCGTTGCGGGCCTTGCACGCGGAGGCGTAGACGTGGCTGCCCATGTCCTGGGTAAAGAAGAAAGGTGGTTCTTCGTTCACGAACAGCACGAATCGCAGTGTGCGTACGGGCTGGATCGCGGCGAAGCGGCGGGCGAGAGCAATCGTCGCGGCTACACCGCTGCCATTGTCGTTGGCCGCGGGTGAGTCGGCGATGGAGTCGTAGTGGGCGCCGACGACCACGATTTCCTTGGGATGCGTGCGCCCGGGGATTTCAACATCCAGGTTGGCGCACTCGACGCCCGCGGCCGTGTACGCCTGCCGCCGGACCTTGTATCCCATCCTCGTCAGTTCACCGCCGAGATACGCCTCAGCATCTCGGAGTCCGGACGGTTTGAGGACGTTGCGCTGCCCAATCCCGAGCGCGAGCTCGGTGATGGTGGACTTGAGTTCGGGGATGAGCTCTGCCTGGGCCGCCGAAAGCGGAGGGAGGGGGCCCTTGTGGCTGGTGCCGGGCATTCTCAGCTTGAGTTGGGGAAGGGAGCGAAACCGGATCGCCCGGAGTGCGGTCCAGATGCTGGTCTGGCGTGGATGGCGTTCGGGCCGGCTCATGGGGGTTCCCTGGGTATCTGAACATACCGGCTCGGAGGGTGACAGGTTCGGCCCGACTGGCCCCGGGTAGGATCATGCAACGCCGACCGGGCGTGGAGGCTGGCCTATGACACTGCTATCGATGCTCGTGATGATGGCCGGCACGGTGCAACCGGAGCCCGCCGCCCCGACAACCGCGAGCCCTCGCGTGCTCTGGACTTCGCCACTCAAGTCCGCCTCTTTCGGCGGCGCGGCCGTTGCCGATGTGGATGGCGATGGCACGCTGGAGGTCGCGTTCTGCAGCTACTTTGGTGACTCCAAAGTGCGGGTGCTCCGCGGCAAGGACGGTTCGGAAGTCTGGTCCTACGACGCAGGCAACGGCAGAGGCCAGGCATGCCTGGATGCCTCGTGCAAGTTCTTCGATGTGGATGGGGATGGGAAACTGGAGTTGATCGTCCCCGTGTCGAATACGAGTCAGGTCATCGCCTTCGACGCGGCGACGGGTAAGAAGCGCTGGACGTACGAGGCCGGCGCCGGTGAGTGCATCGACACGCCACCTTGGATTGGGAAGATCGACGGGGCGCTGTCGATCGTGGTCGGTACCTTCGGGGCCAAGCTGCACGTCATCCGCGCGGCGGACGGAAGGGGCATCCGCAACGTCCAAGTCGCACCGCAGGGGGCCGTGCAGAGTTGTCCGATCGTGGCGGACCTGAACGGAGACGGCGTGATGGATTACATCGCCGCGACCTTCAACGGACCCAAGGAATACAAGGGCGCCATGCGGGTGGTTGCCGTAGACGGATCGAAGCAGAATGAAGCCGCGGCCATGGGACCGGACGGAAAGCCCGTTGCCATGAAGGTAAACGAACTCTGGCATCTGGAGACGGGCGGGTCGATTTATCACGGCCCTTCGATGGGCGATCTGGATGGGGATGGGAAGCCAGACTTTGCCATCGGCTCGTACGACGGGCTTGTTCATGCGTTCAGAATGGATGGGACCCAGCTTTGGAAGGCTGTGCCGGGCGAGCGCTACATCATGGGACCGACCGTAGTGGCGGACCTTGACGGTGATGGAAAGACCGAAGTAATCGCGGCCAGCGAGCGGGTGACGGCGATCAAGACGGATGGCTCATCGCTTTGGTCGGTGAGGTTTGACAAACCGGGCGCCTATTGGGCCGTGACGCGGGGAGTCAGCGTGGCGGATTTGGATGGTGATGGAAAGCCGGACGTCGCCGCTCTCAACGGCCGCGGCCTGTTCAAGGCGCTGCGTGGCTCTGATGGAGCAACGCTCTACGAGTTTGACTCCAAAGCAGTGTTCAAGGGCAAGGCCGAAGCGTGCAGCAACCTGCCGATCATCGCGGACTTTGATGGGGATGGGAAACTGGATGTGTTTTTTGTCGTTGGAGAGGCAACCAGCACGACGCCGGAGAAGAACACGGGTGTGGCGATCTGCCTGACGGGGTTTGAAGGGAGCGCCAAGAACGCCGACGGTTCACCCGCAGGATGGTTTATGCACCGGCACGATGAGCACAACACCGGGAACGTCCTGACGCCGATCGACACGCGGCTCTTCAAGAACGCCCCATGAGCGACACGCGCCGGCAGCGCTGGGAGCACTTGTTCGGGGCGCCGGCGCGTCGGCCGTGGTTGACGCTGGTCATCACGGGTGTGCTGCTGGCACTCAGCCTCGTGGGCCTGCAGCGGATGCGGCCCAATGCGACGCTGACGGCGGTGTTCGGGAAGCATGACCCGGCAACGTCTGCACTCGGGAAGATCCTGAACGACTTCTCCGCGGCCGATGAGGTGCTGCTGCTGGTGACGGATGAGGATGCGGCGGCTCCGGCGGAAGTCAGCGCGGAACGTCTCCGTCAGTTCGGAACCCGGCTTGAATCGGCACTGCACGCGGCCCCGGAAAGCACAGAGCTCGTGAGCCACGTTTACTGGGGCGCGGACCAGGGGTTCATCGACTACTTCACCAAGGTCGTCGCGCCCGCAGGTGTCTATTACCTGGATGACCTGTCGCCGCTGGTGGAGCGACTGCGACCGGCGGAGATGAAGGAGCAGATCAAGCGCAATGAGGCGATGATCGCCGCGCCGGGGCCGGGGGCGGGGGCGCTGGCCAAGCAGCTTCTGAAGGACCCGTTGCGCTTCCGCGATCTGGTGGATGAGTCGATGAGCAGCTCATTGGCATCACCCATCAAGACCTACCAGGGCGGGCGTGAGTTCATCACGCCCGATGGCAAGAGCCTGCTGGTGCGCATCGGGGGCCGACACCCCGTGAGCGACTTGGACCACGCTAAGGCGATCACCGCACTGGTGAAGCGGATGGCCGAGGCGGCGACTGGGCCGGATCGCCTGCGCGTTGAGTATTCGGGCGCCTACGCGATCGCGTCCGCCACCGAAAGGGCCATGCGGAGCGACATGAGCGGGAACATCTGGGGCTCGATGATCGCGTTCCAGCTCCTGTTTCTGGTCGCGTACCGCGGCCTGCTCAGCTTCGTGCTTGCGTTCATTCCAGTCCTGGTCGGCAACGTTGCCGCGTTCGGTGCGTTCTCGCTCCACTCGACCGATATCACGCCCATCGTCGCGGTGATCGGCTCGCTGCTGGCGGGCCTTGGTATCGAGTACACAGTGCACTTTCTCACCCAGTACGAGGCCTTCCGGGCCGAGGGGCTCGGGCCGGTGGAGGCGTGCGAAAAGACCACTGCCAACCTTTTGGCCCCGGTGCTAGTCGGATGCGGTACATCCATCGTCGGCTTCATGTCGGTCGTGCTGTCGAACGTCGTGTCGGTTCGGGCGTTTGCGATTTTGGGCTCGCTCGGCCTGGCTCTGACGGTGCTGGCAACGTTCGCCCTCATGCCCGCGATGATGGTGCTCATCGAGCGACACTGGCCCAAACTGGTCCGCACCAAGGGGCAGCGGTTCGGCGCGGAGTGGCTGATTCGCGGGGCCGCGGCACGCCCCAGGATGTGGATTGCGGTGTCGGGCGTGTTGATCGCCGCGGGTGTGGCCGTGCTCATCGCGCGGCCTGGCGGATTGCAATTTGAGACGGACCTCGCCGTCATGCACGCGCGACCCAACGCCCCACTGGAAGTTCAGAAGAAGCTCGCGGACCGCTTCGGGGACATCGCCGAATCGCTGATCGTGCACGTTGAGGCGGGATCGGCCGAGCAGCTGGTGTCGCGGGCCCACCAAGTTCAGGCGCGATTAGAGAGCCCGGCGGTTAAAGCGGTCGGCGCAACGCGAGCCATCGGACTGGCCAACCTGCTTCCGGACCCGGCCAAGAGAGCGGATCGCGAGAAGACGCTCGCGAGCATCGACGCCGCGGCCGCGGTTTCCGCGTTCCAAGCCGCCATCGCCGACAGCGTATTCAACGTGGATGCCTACAAGGACTTCATCGAAGCCCTGCCCGAGCTCCTGCGCCCCGCCGAATACCCGTCGCTTGCCACGCTGCGACGGTTTCCTTCGGTTGCGGAGTCTGTCTTGCCGCGGACGGACAGCGGGCACTGGCAGGCAATCACGCTGGTGATGATTGACCGTCCGCTGGATGATGCCCGGTTGCGCGATGCGGCGCTGGATGCCTTGGATGCGGCACTGAAGGATGTTCCTGGCGCGACGGCGACCGGCCTTGGCGCCGTCTCCCGAGCTGTAGAGCGCACCGTCCAACACGACATGCCCTACCAGGTCGCGGCGGCGGCCATCATCGTGGCCCTGATTAACCTCCTCTTTCTCCGACACATCGGCTTGACGCTGCTTTCCTACGCGCCCGTGCTGTGCGCGGTGCTGGCGATCGTGGTGTACATGACGCTGTCTGGAGAGCGGATCAATCTGGCCAACGTCGTCGCGATCCCGTTGATCTTCGGCTTGGGCATCGACTTTGGGCTCTTCACGATCCAGGTTGCCCGCCAGTGCGAACGCGAGAAGGCACCCGGCGCTGCACTCGTGGCTCGCCTGGGCCACAGCAGTCACGCGTTCTTTATCAATACGTTGACGACGATCCTGGGATTCGGAACGCTGGTGTTCACCAGCACGCCCGCGCTGCAATCACTCGGGAGGCTGATGGGCATCGCCGTCTGCGCGTGCATGCTGGCCACGAGCTTCTTGGTCGTGCCAGTGCTTGTACGAATGATGCGCCGGCAATCATGAACGCGAGGGTCGAATGGCTGTTCTGAGGTGGCTGATCGACAGAGCATTCGGGGTCCCGACTCAAGTCACCAGCTATCGCCCCGCGGTCCCGGACACCATCACCAACATCGGCGCGGCGTGTTGGACCATCGACGACCACGGCAGCACGCTCCGGATGTTCGCGCGAAAGCACCCGCCCGCGAGCATGATCATTTTCGGCGGCGTACTTCCATCCTGCATCATGGCGGGCCTCATCGTCGCGGTCGTGTTACTCACCTCGCACAACGGAAACGCGAAAGTGGCTATCACGCTGGCGTCGCTTGCCGGGATCATCGCATTCACGGGGATCTGGGCGGCGGTGCTGTGGGGCAACTGGCAGGAGGCTCAATTGGATGACCTTCTGCGTTGTGGCGCAGACGGCGTGATTGAGCTTCCCAGATCGGCGACCCGATTCCCGCGATCGGAGCTCCTTTGCGTAGAACTTGCCGTATTCGGCGTTGAAGGCGCGGGCAACACTACATACATCTGGCACCTGCTCCTGGTGCGCCAAGCGCCCGGTGGTGGAGAGCAATTCGAGCTGCTCCTGGGCCGCGGCGGGTCACTCCGCAAGCTCGGCACCCGCCTTGCCCAGTGGTTCGGAGTTCCCATGGCGATAGCCAGCGCGGGGCGATATGACACCGCCAAGTCTCAGTGGATTGTCTAACTATTCGGCAACGTCCCCGGTGCCGCGCCGAATCACTTGCTCCGAAGCTTGGACAACAGCCGGAGCGCTTCCAGGTAGATCCAGATCAGCGTCGCCAAGAGGCTGTAGGCCCCGTACCACTCCATGTACTTAGGCGCTCCGGACTGGGCCCCCGCCTCGATGCTCTGGAAGTCCAGGACGAGGAAGAGCGACGCCAGCACCAGCATCAGGCCGCTGAACCCGATACCGATCATCCCCGCCTTGCCCCAACCGAACATCTCATAGAAGAGCGGCATCTGAACACCCGCCAATGGCAGGAGCATCCCGGCGATGAAGTACAGCGTGATCCCGCCCAACGCGGCCACCATGCAGCGCTTCACCGTCGAGCCCACGCGGATCAGCCCGGACTTGTAACCGATCAGCAGCGAGAAGGCGATCCCGAAGGTCAGGATGATCGCCTGGAAGACCATTCCCGTCGCAGGCCCCGACGGGCCGCCGACCCGGGACGCCACCACCAGCGAGATGGCGCCCAGCAGAATGCCCTCGCATATCGCGTAGATCGGCGAAACAAACGGAGCCGTCCGCGGCGAAAACCACATGATGATGGATGTGACGAGCCCGCCCAGGAAGGAGCCGATCACCACCGGCATTGCCACATCCGATGCGCCCTTGCTGGTCAGCATCATCCACGAGGCGATGGCCGAGGCCGCGCACAGAGACACCAGAATGAACGCCGCGTTCACCGTGCCCGCGATGGTCATGGTCTTGGCATCCGAGCCAAAGCCCGGTAGCGTTTGGGGCTTGTCGAAAACTTTGAGTGCAGGGTTGCCGGATCGGAACATGGTCAGCTCCTCAAAAAACCTCACGTGGCGTCATCGGTCGTGGATGACAGAAAGCCCACTGCACAAGTCTATCGGCCCGATCCCCAACTTCCCGA
This sequence comes from Phycisphaerales bacterium, assembly GCA_044222485.1. Lineage (GTDB taxonomy): Bacteria > Planctomycetota > Phycisphaerae > Phycisphaerales > UBA1924 > JAHBXE01. The sequence continues at coordinate 17,809 of JBGAND010000017.1, forward strand.
CTATTCCCGCGCCGTCTCCGCCGTGTAGTTGGGGCTCTCTTTGGTTATTCGGATATTGTGCGGATGGCTTTCGGCCATGCTGGCGCTGGTAATCCGGCAGAACCGGGCTTCCCGCTTCAGATCATCCAGACCGCGGCATCCGCAATAACCCAACGCCGACCGCAAGCCCCCCACCATCTGATACACAAACTCCGCCAGCGGCCCGCGATACGGCACCAGGCCCTCCACACCCTCCGGAACAAACTTGCGGCTCTCCTTGGACTCAGTCTTGGTGAGCTTGTCCGCCTGGCTGTAGCGGTCCGCGGACCCCGCGTTCATCGCTCCTTCGCTCCCCATGCCTCGATAGCTCTTGTACCGGCGGCCGTGGCTGATCACCAGTTCGCCCGGCGACTCATCCAACCCCGCGAACAGCGAGCCCATCATCACGCAATCCGCACCCGCGACGATCGCTTTTGAAATATCCCCCGAGTGCCGGATCCCGCCATCCGCAATCACCGGCACCGACGGATCCCGCGCATCCCGCCCCGCCACCGCGTTGAAAATCGCCGTGATCTGCGGCACACCAATCCCCGTCACAATCCGCGTCGTGCAGATCGACCCCGGCCCGATCCCCACCTTGATCGCATCCGCCCCGGCGTCGATCAAGTCCCGCGCCGCCTCCGCCGCCGCAATATTCCCCGCGATCACCTCGATCTTGAACCGCTGCTTGATCGTCCGCACCGTCCGCAGCACGTTCTCACTATGCCCGTGGGCCGTATCCACCGTGATCACATCCACACCAGCCTCGATCAACGCCTGAGCCCGGTCATACTGATCCACCCCCACCGCGGCCCCGCAAATCAGCCTTCCCCGCGAGTCCGTACACGCCTTGGGGAACTGGCTCAGCCGCTCGATATCCCGCATCGTGATCAGCCCCGCCAAATTGAAGTTCCCATCAATCAGCAGCAGCTTCTCAACCTTGTTCTTGTTCAGAATCAGTTCGGCCTGCTCCAGCGTCGTCCCCGCCGGGGCCGTGATCAGGTTTTTGCTGGTCATCACCTGCGCGATCGTCGTGGCCATGTCCTCGACGAACTTCAAGTCCCGCCGCGTCAGGATCCCCAGCACCTTCCCCTTGCTGCGAAGAACTGTTGAACCATCTTCCGTAATTGGAAATCCAGAAACGTTGTGCTGACGCATCAACTCGCGGGCCCTCGCGACCGTGTCTCCGGGCCCGAGTGTGATCGGATCGGAGATGATCCCGTTCGCCGATCGCTTCACCTTCGCCACCTCCCGAGCCTGGGCCTCCGGCGGCATGTTCTTGTGGATGATCCCGATCCCGCCCTCTTGAGCCAGCGCGATCGCCAGCGCCCCATCGGTCACCGTGTCCATGGGCGCGGAAATCAGCGGGATCTTCAGACGGATGTTGCGGGTCAAGCGGGCAGACGTATCCGCCTCCGCCGGCATCACACTGCTCCGCCGCGGCAGGATCAGCACATCATCAAAGGTGATGCCATCGGCCACGATCTTCCCCGCACCAGGCTCGGGGGTCGTCGCGGCAGGCTGCGTATTGGAGGGCGAAGGAGCGGAGGGGTTGCGGGTAATGGTCGCCATTGAATAGTTTTGGGGGTGGTAGGGGTCCGGTCAAGCGGATCCGCCGGAGAAGTACGATTGTGCGTAACCCCGGGAACTCTTCTCTTATCCAAGATCTCATGCCCCCAGCCGCTCTAGCGCGTTACCCTGTCTCCATGCCCGCAGCGACTCTGGCTCCCCCCGCGACCATTCCCCTCCCCCACTTCACCCGCGAAGGAGGGGCCGCGGAACTCAGACATACCGAGTGGCTTCTCACCAACGGCCAAGGCGGCTTTGCCATGGGCACCGTGCTGGGGACACCCACGCGCCGATATCACGGCCTCTTCGTTCCTTCCCTCGCCCCGCCCGTGCAGCGCGAGGTCATGCTCCACAGTTTCGCCGAGAGCCTCATCATCGCGCCCGGCACCGACCGCGAAGAGACCATCCACCTCACTCCCTTCGTCTTCGCCGGCGGCGAAGCGGCCGCGAGCCCCTACCTCATCCGCTTCACCAAGACCCCGCTCTCCTGCTCCTGGCTCTTCCGCATCGGACAGGTCGAGGTCGAAAAATCTCTCCACCTCACCCGCGGCCAGCAAGGCTGCACCGTCCAATATGTCGTCCGCGCCGCAATGGACATCGCCCGCCTCCAGCTCCGCCCCCTCCTCCGCATGCAGGATGCCCACACGCTCATGCACGCGGGTTCCCCGGAAACCGACTTCCGAGCCGATGCCTCGCAACGACACGTCAAAGTCCAACGCGGCTGGCGCACGCTCGACCTGGCCTGCGACTCCGGCTGGTTCGAGCACGGCCCCCAATGGTGGCACAACTTCGCCTACGAGCACGAGCGCGACCGCGGCTATGACTGGACCGAAGACCTCTGGAGCCCCGGCGCGTTCCAGCTCCAACTCCGCCCCGCATCCGCGGCCAGCATTACCATCTCCGCCTGGGTCGGCCAGCAACCTCCGACTCGCGCCGAATCCTTAGAACACGACCGCGCCCGCCTCTCCACACTTATCCAACAGACCTTCGACGCCGTCCCGCAAGCCGCGTCCGCACCCGAAGCCCCGCAACTCGCCGCCCTCATCGCCGCGGCCGACGACTTCATCGTCCGTCGCACCGGTGGCACCCAGGGCACCTCCATCATCGCCGGCTACCCCTGGTTCTCCGACTGGGGCCGCGACACCATGATCTCTTGCTGCGGCCTGCTCCTCTCCACCCGCCGCTTCGAAGAAGCCCGCTCCGTCCTCGCTACTTTCGCTACCCATCGCCGAAACGGTCTCATTCCCAACCTCTTCAACGACCAGACCGGCGAAGCCGAATACAACACCGCCGACGCCTCCCTTTGGTTCCTCCACGCGGCCTGCGAATATCTGAGAACTTCCGAAGATATGGAAGGTTTCGAGACACTCCTCAAGCCCGCGTGCCTTGACATCATCGACGCCTACCGTGAAGGCACCGAGTTCAACATCCGCATGGACCCCGTCGATGGCCTTATCTCCGCCGGCGATGCGACAACCCAACTTACATGGATGGATGCCAAGCGCGACGGCATTGTCTTTACACCCCGCCACGGCAAACCCGTCGAGCTCAGCGCCCTCTGGTACAGCGGCCTCATGGGCGTATCCGCCGCGATCAAGCGCTTCCAAAGCGCCCGCGCTGTCCAACTCGAGCAAATGGCCAAGCGCACCGCCCAACACTTCAAGGTCCTCTTCTGGAACGAGAAACTCTCGTGCCTGAACGATGTCCTCGAACCCGGCGCCAACGGCACCTGGAAGCCCGGCACCCAGATCCGCCCGAACCAAGTCTTCGCCGTCAGCCTGCCGCGCTCCGCTCTCAGCCCCGATCAACAGACCGCCGTCGTCAAAGCCATCAAGACCCACCTCGCCACCCCCCGCGGCCTGCGCACCCTCGACGCCGCCGACCCCAACTTCAAACCCCGCTACCGCGGCCCCATGATCGAACGCGATGCCGCCTACCACAACGGCACCACATGGCCCTGGCTCCTAGGCCCCTTGGCCGAAGGCATCATGCGAGCTGGCAAGTTCAGCCCCAAGTCAAAGACCGAAGCCCGCGAACTCCTCAAGCCCCTCACCACCAAGCTCGACTCACTCTGCCCCGGCCAACTCCCCGAGGTCTACGACGCCGAGGACACCGCGGCCGATCCCGCCCGCCCAGGCGGCTGCCCCGCCCAGGCGTGGTCGATCGCGGAAACGCTGCGGGTGCTTTTGATGAGCTTCGAAAAGCCGACCTAGACATCAGGTTTCTGTTTCGGCTTGTCGCCCAAGGACTTAACTACTTCGAGCCGGTCGGCTAGGCCTAGCCGCCCGATCGGTCCGCTGCGCCAGATTCGAGACCCGGTGGCGTCCGACCCGTCGCGTGGAATACCGCGGTCACCACACCTCCGCGCCCTCTGCGAGACAAACGTGGCGGTGAGCAAATACACAAAAATGTGTAATGTCATATCTTGTACACACACACTTTTGTGCGTCGCGTCGATTACTGTGGATAACTCCCCTGTACTTGGCGCCTTGAACAGAAATCGGTATAACAAGTACAGCGGCTCCGCTCTTTCGTGATGTTGCGAGCCGTCCGGCACCTGGCAGTGAAGAGACGGAGGCAATCATGAAGATGGGGCTTCATCGTGCGTGCGTGATCGCCGCGGTCGCAGCGACAGGGAGTGTCGCGTTTGCACAACCGCCCAACAGAGATTGCGGCTGCATCAGCAACACCGTGATGATGCGGATGACGGCGCTGCCTCCCTTTCCAGACGGCGCAATCACCCACTGGGGCGACATCGTGCCGGATGCCCAGGCCGCCACGATCGCGTCGCCCTTTCCGCCTGCGGGCGGCTACACCAGCCAATTCCAATCGCTGTGCGGCGGCCCGTGGCTGCCGGGTGATGAGGTCTTTGCGGCGGGACTGGCGACAGGCCGCTTTATGCACATCGGCGAGCAACTGTATTTCTTCGGCAACCCGGCCGCGTGGGGTGTTCGAAACGACTGCTCGGCGCTCTGGTCGCCACGATATCCACTCAACCTGGACATGCGATTCGGTGCCGCGGCCGGAGACTACGGCCCCAAGCACCTGGCGCTGGCTGAGAGCACCTCGGCCATGGTGTCGAGCATCGGGCAGCCCTATGGCTGGCCCAGTGCTCTTTCAGAACGGGCGACCATCGGCGGCAACATCGACATGATCACGGGGGCGCCGCTCCTGGAGGAAACTGACTTCGTGCTGCCGTTTGGCTCCGCTACTTTCCGGTGGAATCGCACCTACTCGGAGACCTCCTCCCGCACGCGGCACGAATACGACTCGATCATCCAGTATCAAAGCGGGCGACTGCACAACTTCCTACCATCCTCGCAGTGGTGGGACTGGGCCGGGCAGGGGTGGATGGTTGGCGCTGCACCTCTCCTGCTGATCGATGCAACAAACTGGGGGAGCTCCGAGACGGCAGGTGAACCGCGATGCTACTTCCTGCCCGATGCACACCAATCGATTCCGTTCTTGCTGCAGGATTGGACCCCGACGACTCCAACGCCAGCCTCGCGCACGTACACCGCTCCGCCCAGATTTGGAATGGTGTTGAGTCACAACCTTGCCGGGCAACCCAACCCGTGGAATCCGCGACCGACCGAGTGGTACGTCTGGACTCATGAACGGTCGATTCGGTACACCTTCTCGCCCGTGTACGACGACGTCGGTTATGAAGCCCCATACCGAGCCGGTCAATTCGGCCCTTACGAGATTGCAGACTTGGAAAGCACCCCGCCCAACGGTGCCTTGTCCGTCGGCAGCAGGTTCGGCGAAGGCAAATCATTGGGCATGCCGCACTATGCAGTCCTCAAACGCATCGATGACCTGAATGGCAACCGTGTGGACTTTGAATACACCCCATTCCTCAGGGAGCCTCTGGCACTTCCGCCCAACACCACGCCGCTACCAATCGCCGCGGGTTGCACGGAGATGGTCCAGCGGTCGCAGATGAAGGGACAGATCAAGCGGATTAGGCTGCTCAGCGGGCTGGACCATCAGCAGTCCCTAGTAGACACCCCGGCGAACCTGACCAACAGTGGAATCACCGTCGGTTGGACCATCATTCCCGTCTACCGCGCCTTTGGCGGCAGTGACACACAATACGACCCTCACACCTATTCAATTCAGAATGCGCAGCCGTATGGCAATCACCTGGGCAGCGGCCTTTACGTCTTACTTGACCCGCCTCACCCAGCTGCTCGTTTCGAAGTTCAACACGCTCTAGACACCGTGCTCGCGTACCGCGGAAACATGGAGGTTCCCATTTCATCCAATGGGCGGCCTTGGCACGACCTGACGCTGCCGAACGAGATGTTCAAAGGATTGGGTACCGGCCTTACACACGCGTCTCCACTGTCGGCCCGCAAGGCGGCTCTCAAGAACATAGTCGCAATGGACGCGGCGGCAGAGTGTCACCTTTCGACCAAGTGGGAGTACCGAGTCAGGTACATCTACGCGGATGGGTCTGCCACCTTCAACGATGACATCGCACTGCTCGAATACAGCCGGCCGTTTAGGAATCCGGGGGGGGGCGAACAAATTTCGTGGACGCATTGCCCGCCACTCCAGTCGCCACGGCTGCTGTTCACGACGGTCACACACCAGCAAGACCCTGATCTAGAGTCGAACAAGGCCACGCGTTCTCACCGAATGTACCGCTACCTCGCCCATCACTGGGGAGACCCGGTGAGCAACCTCGATGTGCCGCTCGATTTTTGGTCACTTCAGGGTGTTTGGGGAACCGAGCGAATGGAGGCGGTCAAGGATGACATCATCCATTCCTCGGCCTGGGATCCAGAGACTCGCCAGGAGCTTGTAACTGACTGGCCGCTGGGCTTGATGCTCAAGCGAGGGACTTCGCTACCTCATGACGATGTCATCCCGGTCAAGCCGCTCCCTGGTGAACTGGCGACCGTAACCAAGCCTCTTCTCTATAGCGCCGAGCAAGTGCTGGAGCCGTGGGACAGCCGCGAAGCGGGGTACAGCGCGGATCCTGCTTCGACTCCTTGCCTCTTGACGACAACAGACAACACACCGACGTTTGGCAGTGAGATGAAAGCCTGCTTGGCTTCTGCGTTGGACTGTATCGGAACTAGCGCCACCGTCCAACCGCTTCTGGACCGAGATGGAGTTGCGATCTATACAGCGCGCGCCGATGGACAGACCGGAGAGGTGTTCCGAATCTATCGCTTTCTGGTGTTGCCTAATTCGCTACCTGCGGAGTGGGCAGGCGACTACCACACCCAATCGACCCCGGGGGTCATGGGCGCCCTGAACCACAACATCGCGATGATGCGAACGATGTTCCACCACCCGTATCTGACTTTTCCCGCCCGGTCTGGCCAGCAGACTGAAGTACTGCCCTTGCCCCTGACGGCAAACCACAAGCCGTCTCTGGGAAGCGCGTTCTGGGCGGTAGTGATCGACAAACACAGCTCCTGGGATGCGGCGGCGTGGTCCAAGTATCTTGCCGATCATCCAAGTGCAGGGGCAGAATGGCCCACGATTGAGGACATGCGCACCTCCTCGGATCCGGACAAACGCAAGCGCATGCCCGATGGCCGCCGCTTGGTGCTCTTGAATGCCGCCGGTTCAATCCTGCTCGATCGCCATTGGCAGTATGCCGGTTTCGCCGGAGGTTCCAGCGGCTCTGAGGGGCTCTGGGAGCAGCGGGTGTATGACTGGAGTCTGGTCCCCCCTCCTGCCAACGCGATCGGCCGACTAAAGGAGATTCGCACCGTTGGCTGGGCCGCGGCCAAAGCAGCGGGACACGAGGATGACCAAGGCCTAATCCGCGTTTTCGACTACGACACTCGCGAAGAACTCCACGACTCGCTGGAGGTCGGGGCTGTTGGAAGCAAGCAGGGCCTGAACGGCCAAGTCCAATGGCAGAAACAGCTTATCAGAGACAAAGACCGGCATGACGTCGTCAAGTACGAAATCGCATTTACCAAGCCCGATCGCGATAGGTATGAGTACGGCGACACGAATATCTCGGTCACGGCCAATCCCCACGGGGACAGCATCACATTCCGCGGCTACCGATTCGACAACCTCACCAAACCCGACGGATCAATAAACAAGCGGGTCAATCGAGAGGTGACCATCCGGCCCCCCGCGGTCGAGGCCGACGGCATCCCCCGCTATCCCGTCGAGATCAACCAAACGGACTGTCAGTACGCGCCCATCACCGACCGCTGGCGCGGTTACGGCGCGTTGGCGTCCGTTCAATCGCTCATCGACGACCAGGCTCCTCAGGTCGCCGCCGGCGACACGTTCTACGCGGACATGCAGCGGACCGATGAGTGCGGCCGCAGCGTGTTCAGCTGGATAGACGCCGCGGCCACCAACCCTCAAGTCAAGTACTACTTCCTGCCCGCGACCAAGTTGGGCGAGCACCCACCCGTGCGCCCCACGGGTTGGACACGATCCGGGTCACACCCCGCCCTCAGCGCCCCTGGCCACAACCCGGCACCTCGCTGGTCCGCATCGAGCATTACTACTACGACGGTGTGCGGCGAATCCAGGAGGTCTTCATCGACCCCCTCGAAGACACCGACACCGCCACCAAGGGTGTGAACGCCAAGGAAGAAAGCGCCAAGCCCGCCCCGGTGATCACCAACCTCACCTGGGCCGCCCGCGAGTACATCTGGGGCCCGGACTACGTCGATGAACTGGTCGCCCAGATCGCCCCGGGCGGTGCGGGAATGGGAACCGGCGAACTGATCCTCTACGCCCTGACCGGCCACGCCGGGACGGTGACGGCGCTGCTCGACACCTCCGGCAACGTCCAGGCCCAGTACAGCTACGACCCCTACGGCGAACTGCTGGCCGCGGATGTGAACCCGACGATGCCGCGGAACCGCGTCGGGCATCAGGGCCTGTTCTTTGACCGGCTCAACGGGAACGTGATGGACCCGCAGTTGGGGAGGGGGTTTGTCGGGACGTACTACAACCGGAACCGGACCTACGCGCCGGGGTTGGGGAGGTTTTTGCAGAGGGATCCGAATGGAGCCGGGAGTCCACTCGCCATGGGTGATCGTGGTGAGGGATCTCAAGGCCCCTGGGTTTCTGTCGGCTCCGTCTACAACGATGGTCCCAATATCTACGCGTACGGACTTTCACGCCCATCCATTGCTTCTGACCCGTCAGGACGGTTTGGTCTGGTCGGCGGGCTGATGACTGGAATGGACATGGCTGACATGGCGGTTGACGCCATGGGCGATGCGCTCTCCGGCCTTAGCCAGTTCATGGGCGTGTACGGGATGGTCCGAGACTACATGTTCAACCAGGAATTGGATGCACACTGGGCTGAAGACTGGTCCGCTCACGACTTCGAATATTCGCAAAGCGTAGTCACAATTGACTACGGAGGAGATTCTCTTGGGGGTATCAGCGACGGGCTCCTGTTTGGGTCCGGCCTCTCCGCGGAGGATCTCGCTGCCCGAAAGCCGATGCAGATACACCACATCGCGACGAACAAAGGAAGCCATGCCGGCAAGTTCGAACGCCTGCTCGGCCAGATTGGGATCAATGACTTAGATTTTGCCGAGAACAAGGTTACCATTCCACACGCGGGGCGACACAACCGAGAGTACCACGAGTGGGTGCTGAAAGAACTCCAAGACGCAATCGACACCACTCCGGGTGGAGACTCAGCAAAGCAAGCCGCCGTTAAGAAACGGCTTGCAGACATTGGCAAGTTCTTGTCCCGAAAAGACAAGACGGGAAAATTTAAGAATGCCTCGTTCCTCTACAATACCGTCAAAGGCAAGCAAACGAAATTCGCTGGGAAGCGAAAGGGCATCAAGTGGCGATGAGGTACTTTGAGATTTCAAGCTCGGGTGGTACAAGGCGATGGTTCATCGGTGATGTGCCCTGGTCCGCAAAGAAAGCGAGTTGGGAGTTCATCAAGTGCAGACGCATTGCCAAGTGGTCGCCGCAAATCGTGCGTGGCAATAAGACGAGAGTCTTCGAAGACATGCCAGATACGGTGTGCACTACCCCGCTCGCCTCAGAGGCACTCAAACAGTTCTTGGAGCGTGAAGCGCCTGATACCGCCCAGTTCCTGCCGGTCCGAATGGAAGGCCCTAACGTTGATGAAGCCCACAGGAACTACTGGGTGATCAACTGGCTGAAGTCGGTAGATTGTTTGGACAAAGCTCGGTCCCTGAACGAGTATCCGCCGGAGGATGGCGGCGGAGTGTTCAAAGAGTGGACCGTCATTGACCCTTCACGCATTCCCGCTGACTTCGTCGTGGGTCGCCTCAACATGGGTTTGGGAGGCGACACCATGTCGCGAGTTCTGATCCGAGACGACCTGATGCATCGCATCATCAAGGCCAGGTTCAAGGGTCCTCAGTTTACCGCAGTATGGCACTCTAACGATCGAGGTGCACCTGCCGCGCTTTGGAAGCCAGGTGGCGGCCGCGTAGAACGCGATGCGCCTGACGGGCCGTGGCCCGGATATCGCTGAAGGCGTCGCCATCGCTGCAGCGCACTGCACGACCGAGAGATGAGTCGGAGAACGAGGGAACATCAGGATCAGATGAGATACTCAGCGCTGACAAATGATGGCGGCAGGGAATCTTGTCGGTGGTTCATTGACAAGAGTCCCTGGAGCGGCACCACCCGGGATTGGGACTTCATGAAGTGCACACCCATTGAAGAGTGGCGGCGGCCCGTGTATCGAGGCCAAGCGACGAAGGTGTTCGAAGATTTTCCTTGGACGGTCGACGGGACGTTTCTTGTGTCCAAATCGCTCAAGTCGTTCTTTGAGAAAGAGGCGCCCGACCACGCTCAGTTTCTTCCAGTGACCATGGAGGGCCCGGCAGTCGATGAAGCTCATCGTGAATACTGGCTGGTCAACTGGCTCAAACGCCTGGACTGCCTTGATGAAAGCCGTTCTATGAACGAGTACGACTCGGGCATGGTGTATTCCGAATGGACGGTGGTCGACCCGCGTCTATTCCCGCCGGATGTGCTTGTCGGTCGGCTCAATTCCAAAGGAGATCACTATTCTCAAACGCTGATCCGCGAAGACCTTCTCGCCAAGCTGATCCAAGGCAAGTTCACCGGCCCGCAGATTCACGGCGTTTGGCACTCAGGCGATCGGGGAGCACCTGAGCCGTTGTGGAAACCAGGCGGCGGCCAAGTCGAACGCAAACCGCCGGATGGTCCATGGCCCGGCTATTTCAAGTGAACTCGGTGCAGTCCATGATTGACCGTCCTCCTACACCCCCAACTTCTCCTTCAACCTCTCCCCCAACGACCCCCCCGCGGCCAAAATCTTCGCCGCATCATCGGGCGTGATCGACCCCTCCGCCACATACGCCGCGATCTCGCGCCGCGTCTGCTCGCGCTGCTTGGTCATAGACGTCTTCTGTATCGCCCCGGAGATAATCCCCACAATCGCGACCACAAACCCGCCGCCCACCGCGATCGTCGCCACCATCGCGCCCTCGGTCGAAGCCAACATCGCGGTCCACATGGGTCGTCTCCAACTGATGATCAACGAATGCCCGATTAAGCCTGATCGCCCGCCTTCATCAGCCGCTCGCCCTGCTCCGGCGACATGGATCCCTCGGCGATATACGCCGCGATCTCGCGCCGACTCCGCTCACGGCTGGTCGACTTCACCACCGACTTGATGCACCCCGACACGATCGCGGCCAAAACGATCGTCCCGATCACGATGCCCGTGAAGTTGTCGCTATCCATGATGGATGCCGCGCTCGTCGTTGCTTGTGCCAGCAGAAACATGGGATCTACTCCGGTACCTTCTTGCAGAAGGTGAATCGGGAAACGCGTGCCGCGGTTTCGCCCCCGCCTGCAATTGTCCCCTCCCACTCAATATACATGCGGAATATCCTATCACTTCCCGAACCATCGGACGCCCTCCAAACCATGCATCCCTCGCGGGCCAAAGCCGTTGAATCCCTCCTTCAGGCCTACCGATCCGGCTATTTCCCGATGGGCGATAACCACACCCCAGGCCCCATCAAGTGGCTCAACCCCGACCCCCGCGCCATCATCCCTCTGGATGCCGCCCACATCCCGCGCCGCGTCATGGACCGCGTCCGCTCCGGCAAGTTTGAGGTCACCACCGATCAGGCGTTCGTAGATGTCATGCGAGCCTGCGCCGCCCCTCGACCGCCTCCCGGCGAACAACACAGTTGGATCGATGAGAGAATCATCGAGGCCTACGCCGCGCTTCACGAAGCCGGACACGCCCACTCCATCGAAGCCTGGCTCGGCCAAGGTGCCTCGCGCACGCTCGTCGGCGGGCTCTACGGTGTCCACATCGGCGCCGCCTTCTTCGCCGAATCCAAGTTCCACTCCGCGGCCAAAGGCGGCACCGACGCCTCCAAAGTCTGCCTCGCCCATCTCTTCCTGCACCTGAACCGCCGCGGCTTCGAACTCCTCGACGTCCAGTTCTGGAACCCGCACCTGGAGCAGTTCGGAGTCATCGAGATTCCGCAAGAGCAGTACCTCGCTCGCCTCGGCACCGCAATTCCCAAGCCCGTGGCCTGGCAACCCTTCGATGGCAGCGCGAAACAAACCGCGATCGACTGAACCCGCGGCCAATTCGAGACAACTCCCCATCGTCTCGGGTACGATCGCGCCATGCATGCCACCACGATCGTGAAGCACAGACAGTTCAGGCGTTTCTGGGCCAAGGGAATCTTCACCCTCGCGCTCGTGACCTTGAGCACCACGCTCGCCCAACCGCCCGCCGGCCTCCCCAAGGACCCAACCTGGGGCCGCGGCACCTTCCAGCCCAAATCCGCCAACTCCGTCTTCGCGACCGGCGACGGCTGCTCCCTCTGCCACAGCGCCTCCCCCACCGCCGGCGCGCTCTGGTCCTCCACCGGTGAAGACGTCTCCCCGCACGGGCTCTGGCAAGCCACCATGATGGCCAACGCCGCCCGCGATCCATACTGGCGCGCCCAGGTCGCAAAAGAGTCTTCCTTGCACCCGGCCAAGGCCGCGCAGCTCGAAGCTCTCTGCGTCCGCTGCCACGCGCCCATGGGGCATCACACCAACCTCATCGCCGGCGAACCACCGCTCTCCGTCGCCGCGGCCGCCGCGCACCCCCTCTTTTCCGACGGCGTTTCATGCACCGTGTGCCACCAGATCCAACCCGAAGGCCTGGGCACCGATGCCCGCTTCGATGGCAACATCGAGATCAAACCAGGCCGCAAGATCTTCGGTCCGTATCCGGATCCCGGTGGCCAACCCATGATCGTGCACTCCGCCTTCACCCCCACACCCGCGCCGCACATCCGCGCATCGGCCCTGTGCGCCGGCTGCCACACGCTCCGCACCGAGCACGCCGGCGAGAAGTTCCCCGAGCAATCCCCCTTCCTGGAATGGCGCAACAGCATCTACACCGATGAGCCCCAGCACACCGCAACCTCCAAGTCCTGCCAGGAATGCCACATGGCCGAGATCGGCCCGATGCGTGTCGCACGCAACCCCGCCGGCTTTGACTTCAACATCGCCACCCGCTTCCCCGTGCGCGCCCACGCCTTCGTCGGCGGAAATGCGTTCATGCTCGATCTGCTCCGCGTAAACGCCGCGGCCTTGGGCGTCACCGCCCCCGCCGCCGCGCTCGAACGCATGGCCCGCGCCACCCGCCAACAACTCTCCCACCGCACCGCCTCCATCGCCGTCGAAGACATCAAACGCCAGAAAGCCGACGACGGCAAAGAATCGCTCACGTTCGATCTCGTCGTCACCAATCTCACCGGCCACAAGTTCCCCACGGGCTATCCAGCTCGGCGCGCCTGGATCCAAACTCAGATCCGCGACGGCCGCAACAACATCTTCACCTCCGGAGAACCGGACGAAAGGGGACGCATCAAGGGGATCACCGATGAACTCGCCATCCCCCACCGCGATGTGATCGACGCTCAGGACCAGGTCGTCGTCTACGAGATGGTGGCCGCGGATGACGCCGGAAAGCCCACAACATCTCTGGGCTCCATGATCAAACGCCTGAAAGACACCCGGCTGCTGCCCGCCGGCTACGACCCCAAGGGACCCCACGCCGCCGATACAGCCCCGGTGGGCCTCTCTGGTGATCAGAACTTCGCCGACGGCCAGGACCGGATCACGTACCGAATCGCCCTGCCCCCCGGAGTCGGCGATCGCCTGACCATCGTCGCCTGGCTCTGGTATCAACCCATCCCACCCGCGTGGGTCGATGCCCTCCGCCCCATCGACGCCCCCGAAGCCAAGACCTTCACTTCAATGTACGACGCCATGAAAACCAAGCCCGAGCAGGTCGCCGTGACCGTGGCGTTCGACAAACCCTGACTGCACCGTCAATCGCCCCGACCAAGCCCGGAGGCCGCGGTCTCCATTTGGACACGATTTGTGCGCACGAAAGTGCTCGGGCACGACACGAATTCTGCGAAATCGACACATCAAATCCGCGCCCTAATTCAAGCACTTTCTGAACAATCGCCTCCATTTTTGACACGGTTTTTGCGCGCAAACCGTGTCTTTGGCCCATAGGTAGAGGGGCTGCTCAAGCAACCCCGGATTGATGAGGCCGCGGATTCGGGGCGGAAACCCCGTGTTGGCTCCGACGCTTCATAGTCCGGAAGAGCTTGAGCGAACCTCTACCGCAAGTGAGATCACGAAAGTGATCCCACCCTCGGTCGCATCGACGTGGACCGCCCGATCTCGGCGCAGCTCAAGCCCCCAAGGCCCAACTGCGCAGGCAGCCAACCGGTTCCACGCACGAGCGGAAGACATGATAAAGAAGAAACGCTACCGTGCCATCGAGGTCGGTTCCTCCGACCTCGATGTTCCGGATGCCAACCACCCCACGCCACGGCGCAGCAGTGCCGGTTCACCCCTCGCGCTCAAGACGCCCGCGCGCATACACTCCCCTCTCTTTGACAACTTGGGGCCGAACTGGTTTCGACCGGGCAGGGAAGACATGGTGTCGCGCGTCCAGGGGCGTGTTGGCCTGGTAAAAAACACGCAAAAAATTAATTGCTAACAGCAATTACGCTCTCGCAGCCTAATTAGGTTGCAGGACACCTTCACAACGCCTGATAGTGAAGGAGTCCTAAAGACATCAGGCTGGTCCGGACGCGACGCCTTCGGGCGTCCGGATGAGAAAACTCCGCGGGCTGGGTCTCGAACAACGCTGCTGGCGGTGGCGTTCAAGACCGACAACAAACCACCAGATACACGCGTAGAAGCGCCACGTTGACTGTCTCGGGACGGGGGTTCGATTCCCCCCGGCTCCATTTTCCTCGCGTCGCGTATGACGCTGTGCGACTCCACTATTTCCACCTGGCGTGAACGCCGTCGGGCGCCACGGCAACGCGCCGGTAAAGAACAACCGCCGCCGGCCGGTGGAGTCCGGTCGGCGGCGGCACACATTGTCTGTCGTTCAGCGCGGAGAGAGGCCCGCCCCATACGCCCGCCGGCGACGCATCACGCCGTTCTCGAAGATGGTTCAGGGGCACCCTGCCGAGAACCTATTCAGGAAACACTGGAAGTCGTTGGCGGTCAGCGCGGGCACCGCCGTCGACCCGTCGCAGTTGGCGTAGGAAACGCCCGCGGAGAACCGGATCAGAAAGCACTGGAAGTCGTTGGCGGTCAACAGGGGCGAGGCGGTGGACTCATCACAGTTGGCGTAGCACACGGTGTTAAACGTCAACTGTGGCTTGTGGGAGGATTCCCGCGAACCAAACTGCAGGTCGTTGATGGGCCCACCGGTCGGGTTCAGGATGTAAAGCCCATTGTTCAAACTTGGCGTGTCGATCCAGGCCTGCACGTACGCGGCCGGCAGGGTCCAGGACACGTAGCGGTCATCGGCGGAGGTGAGATAGTGAATGCTCTGAGTGTCGAGCACAGCGCCCGGCACAAAGCTGGCGTTGTTCGCCGTCACCGTACCTTCGTTCCAGGTGCCCGAGATGTTCTTGACCTCGATGTTGCGGTCGGGCACGCTGGGATTGTTGAAGTTGGTGCCTTGAACGTACATCGAGAACGTCACCGGCCCCTGTATGGTCTGTCCGGCGTAGGCGCTCAGGTCGAATCGGACCATGGTGGCGGTGAACACGGGGTTGGCGGCGTTCGGGCCAATGACCGCCAGGAAGGTATCCGAGCCGTGGTTGCTGCTCGCCCCGCCCAGGTTTGGGTGGATCGTGATGAACGAATCCGCCACCGGTGTCACGGTGATCACCGATGCCGACGCGCGCCCCGCCAAGAGACCCAGCGAGAGCCCGACGAGCGCCATACAAACAGGAGGAGAGGTCCGTGCAAACATTGTTCTATTCCTTATTACAGTTGATGTGTCTTGGCCGACGCCACTGGTCGTCCCGGCCATCAATGCGGGATTGGCGGGCGGGCCTCATCACGGTTTGTCGTTTTTCTTTTCACGACTCGCAAACGCCCCAGTAGCCAGGGAATACGCGCTGGAGCCGCGCCTCGCCGCGGTCGGGCGGCGTGTTTCAGGCTGGCAAGCTGGGAAAGTTGGCTGGGCGGCTTGGGGCCCTGTGGAGTCCTGAACCCCGCGATATGCTCTGCCCCATGGCCAACGCCGCGGTCACTCGCATTCTTGAAGCAATTGACGGCGGTGATTCGCGCGCTTCGGGGGAGCTGCTGCCGGTGGTCTATGCGGAGCTCCGCAAGCTGGCCGAGGCCCGCCTGCGTCAGGAAAGGCCCGGGCAGACGCTTCAGGCCACGGCGCTGGTGCACGAAGCATTTTTGAGGCTGGTCGGGGCGGACAAGCTGGGCGCGACCCAATGGGATAGTCGCGGGCACTTCTTCGCCGCCGCGGCGGAGGCCATGCGCCGGATTCTCATCGACCGGGCCCGCGAACACGGGACCATCAAGCGCGGCGGGGGACTCAAACGTGCCAACCTCGACCTGCAAGCGATCTCTCTGGATGCGATCCCCGAAGAATTGCTGGACCTGGATGAAGCCCTCTCGCGGCTGGAAGCGGAAGACCCCAAGAAGGCTGAGCTGGTAAAGCTGCGTTTCTTCGCGGGGATGAACCGCCTGCAAGCCGCATCCGCGCTGGGCATTTCCCCCGCGACGGCGGATCGACACTGGCTGTACGCACGGGCCTGGCTGTTCAAGGAACTTTCTAAACCGCGTTGACATTTCCACTTCGGGGTGAGGACAGGCCCGGCGAAATCTCGCATTGAGATGTACGGTCTTTCACGGCAAGGCGAATCGATGTCAAACTCCCATCGCGTCGAAGCGATCTTTCACGAAGCACATACCCTGACCGGCGAAGAACGGGCGGCCTTCCTCGATCGCGCCTGCGCCAACGATGCGGGCCTTCGCGCGCAGCTCGATGAGCTTCTCCTGGCCAACGACCGCGCCGGCGACTTCCTCGAAAGCGGCCCTGACTCCTCGAACTCTGAATCCGCACCGATCTCCGAGGCCCCCGGCTCCCGGATCGGACCGTACAAGCTGCTCGAACAAATCGGTGAGGGCGGCTTCGGCACGGTGTTCATGGCCGAGCAGGAGCATCCGGTCCGCCGCCGCGTCGCGCTGAAGATCATCAAGCTTGGAATGGACACGCGGAGCGTCGTCGCACGCTTCGAGCAGGAACGCCAGGCGCTGGCGCTGATGGATCATCCCAACATCGCCAAGGTGTTCGACGCCGGCGCGACCGAGCAGGGCCGGCCCTACTTCGTGATGGAACTGTGCATCGGCGACTCGATCACGGACTACTGCGACAAACACAATCTGGCGATATCCCAACGGCTCGAGTTGTTCGTACAGGTCTGCCAGGCCGTGCAGCACGCGCATCAGAAGGGCGTGATCCATCGGGATCTCAAGCCTTCCAACGTGCTGGTCTCCACTCAGGATGACAAGCCGTTTGCGAAGGTGATCGACTTCGGCATCGCCAAAGCCACCTCAAGCAAGCTGACCGAGAAAACGCTGTTCACGGCGCACAGAACGCTGGTGGGCACGCCAGAATACATGAGCCCGGAACAGGCTGAGGGCTCGCTGGATATCGATACGCGAACGGACGTCTACGCCCTGGGCGTGATGCTCTACGAGCTGCTCACCGGCGCCACGCCGTTTGATCCAGAGAAGCTGCGATCGGCCGCGTACGCGGAGATTCAGCGAATCATCCGCGAAGACGAACCGCCCACCCCCAGCACGCGGCTGAGTCAAAACTCCGACACGATCGGCAGCGTCGCGGCGCGGAGACAGACCGAGCCGCGTCGGCTGGGCACCATCGTCCGCGGCGAACTCGACTGGATCGTGATGAAGGCGATGGACAAGAACCGCCAGCGTCGCTATGAGTCGGCCGTCGGCCTCGGACAGGATGTGCAGCGCTATCTCTCGGGCGAAGCGGTCGTCGCGGCGCCGGTGAGCGCGATGTACCGGTTGAGAAAGGGCATCGCGCGAAACAAGGGTAAGGTCTCCGCCGGCGTAGCGGTCGTCGCGGCGCTGCTGTTCGGTCTGATCGCCTTTGCATGGCAGGCGAAGATCGCGCGGGCAGAGCGCGATCGGGCCGGGCTCGCCGAAACCCAAGCCCGCGCCGCCGAAGCCAAGTCCGACAAACGGGCGGCTGATCTGAAGCAGGTTTCCGAGTTCCAGGCCAACATGCTCAGCCAGATCGACCCGACCGATGCGGGCGTGAAGCTCATGGCCGGCATCCGCCGGAGGTTTGCCGACGCCTTGAAGAAAGCGAAAGTCCCCAACACCGAGGCGGATGCGCGCATCGCCACGTTTGACCGCGAGCTCTCGGAAGTCAACGCCACCGATACCGCCGTTGAGTTGATCGACCGGACGATCCTCAAGCCCGCGATTGTTGCGGTCGATTCGCGTTTCAAGGAGCAGCCGCTGGTCGATGCGGCGCTGCGGCACTCCGTGGCGGACATCTATCGCACGCTGGGCGTGTTCGATGACGCCGCGCCGTTACAGGCCTCCGCGCTGGCGACGCGGCGGCGACTGCTGGGTGATGCCGACCCTCTGACGCTCTTGTCCCTGAACAACATGGGCCTGGTCCTGATGGATCAGGGCAACACCTCCGAATCCGAGAAGATGTTGCGCGAGGCGGTTGACGGAAACACCCGCGTGCTCGGGCCGGACAACCCCGAAACGCTGAGGGCGATGAGCAACCTGGGCAATCTGTATCGCGATGAGGGCAAGTTCGCCGAGGCCGAGCCCGTGCTGCGCAGCGCTGTCGAGCGATCGCGCCGTGTCCACGGTGATGATCATCGCGACACCCTCATCGCGATCAACAGCCTGGCGACGCTGTTCGCCCACCAGGGCAAGTTCTCGGAGGCCGAGCCGTTGTGGCGCGAGGTTCACGAGCGCGGCACGCGTGCCTTGGGCGCGGACGATCCCGATGTGCTGGCTTGGACGTTCAATCTGGGCGGCCTGATCGAACAGCAGGGCAGGGCCAAGGAAGCGGAACCGTACTTTCGCGAGGCGCTCGACAAGTACCGTCGAGTGCGGGGCGAAGACCACCCCACCACGATCCGCGCGATCAGCGGCCTGGGCGCGAATCTCAACAGGCAAACCCGCTACGCGGACGCCGAGCCGCTTTATCGCGAAGCGCTGGAGAAGGCGCGACGCGTTCTGGGTCCTGCGAATCCCGATACCGTTGAGTACTTCGGCCGGTTGGGGGGGCTGCTCTTGGCCGCGGGAAAGTTCGACGAAGCCGAGCCGTTTCTGCGTGAGGCGCTTGAAGCTCAGAAGCAAACTCTGGGCGACTCCCATCCAAAGACACTCAGCGCGCAGGGTCTGTATGCAAGGCTGTTCAGCAAGCGCGGCAACCATGCAGAGGCGGAACGTTTGCTGCGTGACTCGTGGACGAAGTCGGTCAGCACGCTGGGAGAGGATCACCCGCAGACGCTGATCCAGATGGGGGACCTGGGCTACGCGGTGCTTGAGCAGAACAAGCTCGACGAGGCCGAGCCGCTGAATCGAAAGCTGCTGGATGTCCGTCGGCGAATCACCGGGCCAAAGCATCCCGAGACGCTCGTCGCCCAGGCCGTTTACGCGCTGGTCCTTCAGCGCCAGGGAAGGCTCGCCGATGCCGAGGCGCTAATCCGGGATGCGCTCGAGAAGTATCGCGACACGCTGGGGAACGACAACCAGGACACCATCAGGACCATGGCGAATCTCGCGAACGTGTTGCGCGCCCAGGCCAAGTTCTCCGACGCCGAGCCGCTGTTTCGCGAAGCGATGGCCGCCTACGAACGCACGCGCGGCAAGGGCTTTCGCAGCATCACCGAAGTCCGCGTGCGATTGGGCGAAGCCCTCACCGGCCTGGGTCGATTCACCGAAGCCGAAACCGAACTGCTCCTGGCTCAACGAACGATCGACGGCTCACCGGAGCAGCTTCAACGGGCACGCCAACCAAACCTCAAAGCGCTGGTCGCGCTCTACGAGTCGTGGGACAAGGCCGACCCCGGCAAGGGCCACGACGCCAAAGCCGCGGAATGGAAAGCAGCCCTTGATGCGCTCAACGCACCGACGCAACCGACGACGGCAAAGTAGATCGGTGTTTGGTTGCAAGTACTCGGTTGCAACTTCCGCTGGTGGACTTGGGCCAAGCCCCCTTGGACCCCCGTGGGGCCGTGCTTTGGTTGCACAGGCCGCAGACTGTCCAGGCCGACCTTCGCCCTTCGCCGGATTGAGGCCGCAGGAACCTCGCCCGTGTTGGGCTCCGATATCCACAACAACGCCCGGGGCATTCCTGTTGCCTTGGCATTGGAGGATAATTGTGTATCATGGCGCTCTACGTAGAGGAGTGCCGTGAGCCAGCCCCCGCCTGATGCAGGTGACATCACGTTCATTCTTCGGCGCGTATCCGGTGGGCACACTTCGGCCGCGGCCGAGCTATTCCCGTTGGTCTACAACGAACTTCGCGCCCTGGCGGCCGTGTGGTTTCGGCGGCCCTCGCCCGATCAAACTCTCCAGCCTACCGCGCTGGTTCATGAGGCTTACGTCAAGCTGGTGGGGCGCGACGGCGCGGATTGGAATGACCGCAACCACTTCTTTGTCGTCGCCGCCAAAGCCATTCGACAGGTGCTGATTGACCACGCTCGCCAGCGAGCAACCGCCAAACGGGGCGGCGCCTTCAAACGCATAGCGATCGAGGATGCGGAGCATGCAGCCCCGGCCAGCCGGGAGATCGACATCCTCGCCCTTGATGAAGCGCTCGCACAACTGGCGGAACTAGACCCCAGGAAGTCCCACATTGTTGAGCTCCGGGTCTTTGGCGGGTTGGCGGGCGACGCCATTGCGGCGGCTCTTGGCATTTCACGGAACACCGTTGACAGGGACTGGCAGGTGGCCCGCGCGTGGTTGCGCACCCAGTTGCGAGATCACGACGGATGAACCGCGAGCTTTTCGCCCAAGTCAGTGAGATCTTTCTTGAGGCTCGGGCCCTGAGCGAACAGGCTCGCGCCTCCTTACTGGACTTGCGTTGCGGCGGGCGCGCCGACCTCCGCGAAGCCGTCGAAGAACTGCTCAGGGAAGACGGGCACCGAAGCGACGGTCTGGATGACAGCGCGATGGCCGAGGGGATGCATCTCGACGCGTTTCAAGGGCTCTTTACCGCGGGTGGATCGCGGCACGCTTCGGCGGACATTCCCGCACCCGTTTTGCCGGAGGTCGTTGGTCGTTACCGGATCGTTCGGAAGCTGGGAGAAGGCGGGATGGGAATCGTCTGCGAGGCCGAGCAGGACAATCCGCGGCGATCCGTGGCGATCAAGCTGTTGAAACTGGGCGTTGGGTCCGCTGCCTTGTTGCGCCGGTTCACTCACGAGGCGCACATCCTGGCGCGGCTTCAGCATCCCGGCATCGCGCGAGTTTACGACGCGGGAACCTTGGAACTCGCCGGTGGAAGCCAAGCGTACTTCGCCATGGAGTTGATCACGGGGCGGCCGCTGCTGGAACATGCCGCGGAGGCGAAGCTGGGCACGCGGGAACGGTTGTTGCTCTTTGTGGCGATTTGCGAAGCGGTGGAATACGCGCACCAGAAAGGGGTGATCCACCGAGACCTCAAGCCCTCGAACATCATGGTGGATGAGCACGGCTCCCCTCGCGTTCTGGACTTTGGGGTGGCGCGGGTAACCGATGCGGACATCCAGGCGACAACGCTTCACACCAATCCAGGGCAACTCGTGGGAACCTTGCCGTACATGAGCCCGGAACAGATCGGGGGAGATATCGGGGCGGTGGACACGCGTTCGGATGTCTATGCGCTAGGGGTGGTCCTCTTCCAGTTGCTCTCGGGGCGGTTGCCGCTGGATACGCGCAGCCGGACGATTGCGGATGCTGCACGGATCATCCGTGATCAAGAGCCGACGAGGCTGGGGTCGCTTGACACGGCATTCAGGGGCGACCTCGAGACGATCGTTGCCCGCGCCCTCGAAAAGGAAGCGAAGCAACGGTACCAGTCCGCGTCTGCAATTGCCGACGATGTCAAGCGGTTTTTGAACTTCGAGCCGATTCAAGCCCGGCCGCCCACCCGGATGTACCAGATTCGGAAGTTCACCAAACGGCACCCGGAGTTGGTGCTGGGATTAGGCGTTGCCGCGGCCGCCGTTCTACTCGGCCTCGTCGGCACGACCTGGGGCTTGATGCGAGCCTCCGCTCAGCGGGACCTTGCTAGATCGCAGGCCCTGGTCGCGGATCAACAGAAGGCCGGGGCACAGCGTGAAGCCACGAGATCTGCTCGGCTTGCGGCGGCCCTTCAGCGGATTTTGGATGCGACCAACCCGACTTCGCCGTCGGGTTACAACGATGGTCCGGTACAGGTTTTGGCACAGGCCGCGAACGAGATTGGCAGCGACCTGGACGGGGAGCCCGAGTCGGAATGGACCGTGAGGATCGCCTTGGCCAGCGCGTTTCGGGGGCTGGGCGCATTTCCGAATCAAGTTTCCAACTTGCGGCGGGCGGATGAGCTCTGTCAACAGCTCTTTGATGAGGGTGATCCGCGGCGATTGGACACCACTCGCGCCCTGTCAACGGCGTACACCGACTATGTCACTCACGGTATGTCGCCGTCGAATGTTCCGCCCCTCGCCATGTCGCACACCGTAAATGCGCTGAAGGCCGCTCGGCGCGTGCTCGGCGAAGACCATCCGACGACGCTGGCACTCATGGACAACGAGGCCTACCTGGTCATTTACCAGAGCAATGCCGCGAAGGGAGCGGCTCTGCATAAGGAGCTGATCGCAAAGCTCCGCGGCCTACTCCCGGAGTCCAGGCCTTGTTCGTTGGCGTTCGCACTCACCCGCCTTGCGTTTTGCCTGGGCTCAATACACGACCAAGACGGCGCCCGGACGGCGGCGGACGAGGCGATGGACATTGTGAATCGTGAGCTGGAGCCCGGGGACAACAACACGCTCGTCCGGCAACTTGGACTACCCGACTACATGCTCGAAGCCGGTCGCATCCCTGAAGCCATCCGGCTTGTTCGTATGCACCTGGACCGTATCGAGCGGTCGCGTGGCACAGCCCATCCTTCCGCCCTGGACTCGACCCTCAAGCTCGCCCACCTCTACTTCCAGGTAGGAGACTTCCGGACGGCTCTGGAACTGGAAAATGAAGCGATCGCGAACAGTCGAGCGCTCAAGGGACGTTGGGCGCCCGACATGGTGCCTCGGTTGATCCACCAGGCGCACCTATTTGGGTACGTGAATCGTATTGACCAGTCCGAAGCGGCTTGGGCAGAGATCCTCGCCATTCTCAAACGCAACAGCACTCCCACAAACGAATCGCTCCGGGCCGAGTATTGGCGATCGGCCGCTTTGGTCTGCGGGTTGCGGTCGCACGGAACGTGGGCCAGTGAGTGCTTGCGCTCCGAGTCTCTCTACGCGCTGGATGGTGCGATGGCTGCTTCGCCATCCAAGACACTGGAACCGTCTGATGTCCGGTGGGGCGAGTTCACCTTTAGCTTGCATCCGACGAGCGGGCCGGGGCAACCTGTCGAAGGCAGCCTCGAATCGCTGTGGGCCACGTCAGATCCGCCCCCGGGCCTTTATACCATGATGTGGGCGGTCCCGATTCAGGATCGCGTTCGCACCGTTCAAGACAGCGTGCTCGTCGCTCCTTGGGTAGTTCGAAAGTTCGGTGCCCGGTTTCACGACATGCGTTCGTACGAGCAATGGGCAACTCGTACCTCCAGCCCCGCCGATGAGGAAGTGCATTCGACTGCGCTGACCTCACTGGGATGGCACGGACTGGGTTTTGGCCCCAACGGCAGAGACAACAACTTCGGCATCATCGCGGAAACGACCGTCGATCTGGCGGCTGGGAGTTACGAGTTTGCCCTCGAAGCCGATGATGCGGGTATTCTCTTCGTGGATGGTCAAAAGCTCATCGACACCTGGCCAGATACCAATCACCGGACCAACACCATCGTGCGCCAACCGCTCACTTCCGGTCCGCACGCTATTCGTGTGGAGTACTTGCAGTACGGCAATATGTCGCGTTTGCGACTTCGGGTCAAACGAATGGGTGGACCGGAGGCGCGGTAGTCGTCGTTTGTTGGCTCAATGCGTGTCCCTGCCGCTTTCAATATCCCCCCACATCGCTCCACATTTTGTCACCGATGTCAACGTCACCGTGTCAGTTCTTTCGATGAATGTACAGATCAAGAGGCACGCTCACATCCAACCGCTCACAACGGCGCGTCGTGACATACGGATTCATCGTGCCAAACCCCATGATCGCGTAGATATTGGTGCCGACCGCGCATGCCGAATGCGATGTCCGACCCGTGATCATCCGAGTCGACGATTCCGTCCACCCATTGTTGGATGGGTCATAAATGGACATCGAACCATTCACCACAACACCATTCGCATCGCCGCCGCCAAATACATAGAGCTTCCCGTTGACTCCAATAGCGGTGGCGTTATATCGAGCGCGTCCGCTCGCTTTCTGAGCCCACGAGTTTAACACCGGGTCGTACTCGTAAAGCTCACCTGGACCCGTCTGCACGTAGACCTTCCCGTTGACAACGCCGGCGCAGCCGCCATTCGACATCGCTGGCATGGGTGCCCGAGTGAGCCACACGCCACCGGACATTGCTTCGACAACTGGGGTGCTATTTCCGAGTGAGTTGGCACCTCCGATCGCGTAAACGACCGACCCGACCGCGACTACAAGGGGATAGGTTCGTGGCGTCGGAAGTGACGGACCGGTAGTCCACGAGTTGGTTCCGGGCACATACACATCGACCACCGACGAAATCGCGGAGTTTCGGTACCCTCCCACGACATAAATAAACCCGTTAGCCGAAGCAGCACCGTGTGAAGCACGAGTTGCCGTAATCTCTGCTCCAGCTCCAATCAACCAAGTTCCCGTCGCCGGGTCAAACACAAAGTGCGACGAATAGGAGTTGCCTATCCCATCTTTCCCGCCAAGGCAATGAACGAATCCGCCCAGTTCCACGCTCGCTTGCTCAACCAAGCCATTGCCGATCGGCGCAAGTTCAATGTCCTCCCACCCGTTTCCGCGCGCGATCTTCGCGCCCGTGTATGCAAACTGCGCCGGCGGCGTCGCGCTCTCGCTCAGCACCATCAACCCTGAGGGCAAAACACCCAGGCCGTCTAGCCCTTGCGGTCCGGTCGGCCCTGTCACCCCCGGCACGCCTGCTCCCGTCGGCCCCACTGATCCCGTCGGCCCCATCAATCCCGGGATGCCCTGTGGTCCCGTCGGTCCCGCAACGCCGGCTCCCGTCGGCCCGACCACCCCCGTTGGACCCGTCGAACCGGTCGCACCCGCCAGTCCTTGCGGCCCTGCCCCCAGCAGCGCAAACGACGCATCCGCCGCGGCCAACGTTCCAACCGTTCCGGAAGGGGCCGCCGTCATTACCTCCACAAAGTCGCCCACGTTCAGGTTCACGATCCACGAGGCGTTCCCCACCACGTTGTTCCCGCCCGTCACCCCACTGCATGTCACCAGAGTGCCGTTGATCGACGTGGCCCCGTTGACCCGAAGATCCAGCCGTCGCGTGCCCGAACCGCCGTGGCCTGACCAGGCCGCGGATGTGTGCACCTCGTAGCGACCGGTTGTGGTCGCGAAGAACCGATGCGGAAATGCAGGAGAGTGCATCGCTGCGCCCCCAGAGCTGAAAGTCTCCAGAGGGAAAGCAATTGGCGTTGGGACCGAGGCCATCGCCATGCCGGATTGATTTGCCGCGATGACTGCGATATCAGGCCCGCTCACGCCGGTGGGGCCTTGGGCTCCGGTCGGACCGGCTGGCCCTGTGCCACCCGCTGTCCCTGTCGGACCTGCAACTCCGGTCGGCCCTGCACCGCCGGTGTTTCCCTGCAGACCCTGCGCCCCGGTCGGACCGGCGACGCCCTGCGGTCCTTGAATCCCGGTGGGTCCTTGCGATCCGGTCGGACCCAAGGCGCCCGTTGGTCCTGCCGCGCCAGTCGGCCCCGTGGGTCCCGGATTGCCGTTGAGTGCAAACAGGGCGTATGGCGCCGCCAGGATGGGCTGACGCGGCGACAGCGTCGTGTAGGCGCCCGCCCCCGCCGGACTTCTTACCTGGATCTCAAGCCATCTGCCCTCGCCATTGAACCCACCGGCGCCAAAGTCCAGATCCACCGTGAACAGTCCCTGCAAGAGAGATGCGCCCGGCACCGAGAGCGTCAGCCCGACCTGCGACCCACCCGCGGCTGCATCCCAGAGCGTGAACACTGCATCCGCCGTGCCATTCAGCGGCAGTCCTGCCTTTTTGAGTTGGCCCTGGTAGGTGAACGACCGATCCGTGGGCTCGCCCAGAGCGGCCGCGGGGGCAACCGCCAGCGCGAGTCCAACAAATATGACCCTCAGTCCGTTTCGCATGATGCACTCTGGTTCGTTGGTTTGATTGGCAGCGCGGTGTTCAGGGACAACCCGCCGCGTATGTATTCAGGAAGCACTGAAAGTCGTTGGCCGTCAGCACCGGAGGAATGGTGCTGCCGTCGCAGTTGGCGTACACCGCCCCCGCCGCGAAGCTGTTGAGGAAACACTGAAAGTCGTTGGCGGTGAGGACGGGCGGTATGGCGCTGGTGTCGCAGTTGGCGTAGCAGACCACCGAGAGATTGGCCGCGGCACTGACCTGAGGTGCGCAGTCGTCGGTCACGACCACGTCGTACATCCCCGAGTCGGCCACGACGGTGGCGGTGATCTCCAGCACGCTCGTGTTCGCGCCGGAGATCCGCCCGCCGTCGGTCAGGTTTGTGCCATTCCTTCGCCATTGGTAGGTCAAGGTCCCATTGCCCGCGGCGATGACGGTGAACGAGGCTGATTGTCCTGCGTAAGGAGTCTGAGACGAAGGCGGCTGCGCGATCACCGGGCCAACAAGCGAGGCGCCCCAGGAAGCGATGTTCTGCACGGCCGCCGATCCAGCCGAATCAAACAACCCACCGGCGCAGAGTCGTGCGGGAGCCGGGCCCGCGGCGTCCGCATCGAACACGCAGAGCGTGGGAACTTGCGGCAGATCGCCCGCGCGCCAGATTCCGGTCCCTACCGCCGACCACGATGTTCCGTTCCACCTCGCCGCCCCGCTGATCGGCACGCCTCCGACATCGCTGAATGCTCCTCCGGCGTAGAGCGAAGCTCCAGAACCATCATCAAACACCCGAAGTGATTGCGGAGCGCGGTTGGGCTCCGCCGCGATCGGGGACCACGATGCGCCGTTCCACTTTGCGATGAGCTGGGCCGGAGTTGCACCCGCGCTGAAGAACGGACCGCCGACGAAGAGGGCTTCGCCGGTGCCGTCGTTGTACACCTCCATGCAGGTGGGGAAGTTCCCCAGGCCCGACTGCAGCGTGGACCACGATCCGTTCCATCGTGCGATGAAGTTGGCCGCGGCACCACCGGCGTTGGTGAAGTCGCCGCCGACAAAGAGGGCCGGGCCCGCTCCATCGGTCCATGATCGAAGGGTGAGCACCTGCCCGTCGGTCCCCTGGCCCAATGCCACCCAACCCGCACCGGTCCACGCGGCGATGTGAGAGGCGGCCAACCCTCCGGCGACCGTGAAGGCACCGCCGGCGACCAGCCGGGCCGGCTTACCGCCCGGACCATCCGCGTCGAAGGCTGTCAGCGCTCTGACGACGCTATTTGTGCCCGATCCGACCGCACTCCAGGCGTTTCCGTTCCATCTGGCGATACTGAACGCTTCGACGCCGCCGGCGCTGCTGAACGCTCCGCCGATGTAGAGCGCAGGCCCGGTGCCATCGTCATGCACGGCCAGGGCATTCACTGTCGCACCCTCTTCAACCGAGACCCCGGTCCATGAGGCTCCGTTCCACTTCGCCAGCCCATGAGCCACGACGCCACCGATGCTGCTGAACGACCCGCCGACGTAGAGCGCGCTTCCCGAGCCGTCGTCAAAGACGACGGATGAGAGCACGGTACCGTTTGGGCCGTTGCCCGCCGGCAGACCGGTCCACTTCGGGCTTGGGTTGCAAGGAGAATCCGGACATGCCCATCGCGCGACATAGGGTGAAACGTTTGCACCCGCGTACAAGAACTCTCCGCCTGCGATGATCTCGCCGCGGGGCCCTACCGAGACTGCAAAGGCGTTGGTGTACTCGAGGGGATCCTCCGACACGTGTAGTCCGGTCCCCACCGGCAGCCAAGAAGTTCCATTCCATCTTGCGATCGAGCCAACCTGATTGCCCCCGGTGTGCGTGAAGTTGCCGACCGCCACCAAGTCTCCTGTGGGCAGTTCATCCACCGCGTAGACCTGGCGAGAGAAGCCTGGGAATGGGCCTTCAAACCCATCGCCCAGAGTGGACCACGTGGTCCCGTTCCAGCTTGCCACGGAGAGCGCAGGATTGCCTCCCGCTTCCGCGAAGTCCCCCACCGCGATCAGGTCGCCGTTGGCACGAACGTGCAGATCAAGCACCAATCCGCCGCCAAAACCGCCTCCTGAGATGCCCGAGCCGAGGCTTGACCACGCCGTTCCGTCGAACCTCGCGATCGCGCTCGGAGGCCCGCCTCCCCACAAATTGAAGTTGCCGCCCGCGATGATGTCCCCGTTCGACATGGGTTGCATGGCGTACACCGCGGGGAGTAACCCCTCTCCGACGGGGGACCACGTCGAGCCGTTCCACCGGATCACGCTGCACCCCTGAGGGCCGATGCCCATGTAGAACGAACCTCCCGCCAAAACGTCACCATTGGGCATCACGGACAACGCATATACATCCCCCGGTGCGGGCAGACCGCCGCTGAACTCGGCCCAGGCAACTCCGTTCCAACGCGCAAGTTTGTTGGCTGGCACTCCGCCCGCCACTAAGAAATGGCCCCCGGCGAGAATGTCTCCGCCGGGAAGTTGAGCGACCGCGAAGACCGGTCCATCCATCCCTTGGCCCAGCGACGACCACGTTGAACCGTTCCACCGCGCGACGGAGTTCGCGGCCACACCGTCGATCAACCGGAACCCACCCCCCACTACGACGTCGCCATTGCTCAGTCGAATCGATGTACGTACAAAGTCGTCGGTTCCGCTGCCGAAGCGGGCCCACGAAGCGCCGTCCCACGCCGCAAGACCTCGAGCCGGCGCGCCCCCCGCCGTCTCAAACTCGCCCACCGCGACAACCTTGTCCCCTGGCAGCACCGCCACGGCCGCGACGTTGGCGTGATAGAACGGGTCGGGAGGTCCTGCCAATGTCATCCCGCTTCCAAGGGATGTGAACGCCGTTCCGTTCCATCGCGCGATGTTCGCCGCGGGTACTCCGCCCGCGGTGTCAAACAACCCACCCACGAGCAGGTCGCCATTGGGCAGCGTCTTCAGGCTTCTGACTTCAGGAAAGGTGAATGGTGGTGTTCCGCCATCTACCCCGCCACCAACCTCCGACCAGGTCGTCCCGTTCCACCGCGCGAGATAGGCGACGGGCACGCCGCCGATGATCCCAAAGTTACCTCCCGCCACGATGTCGCCGTTGGCAAGCCGGGCCAGCGCGTTCACCGTCCCGCCGACCCCCGAGGGATCCCCTACAGAGGACCACACCGTCCCGTTCCATCGAGCGATCCCGTTGGTCACCACTCCGCCGGCAAGTTCAAAGTACCCGCCGACGATGACCTCACCGTTGGGAAGCAGTTGGATTGCCTTCACAATGCTCGAGGAAAATGGGTGGGTGACGCCGCCACCAAAGTCATCCCAGGCCGACCCGTTCCATCTTGCGATGCCATGAACAGGTGCCCCACCGGCCTCGATAAGTTCGCCGCCGACCACAATGTCACCATTGGGGAGGGCCGCCAGGGTGTATGCGCTGCCCACGATCCCGCTTCCCAGCGCGGACCACGTCGTCCCGTTCCATCGCGCAATCCCCTGCGCCGGGATCCCGCCTGCTTCCGTGAAGTAACCCGCTACCACAAGATCACCGTTGGCCGCAACCGTCATGGCCCAGACGCCACCGCCTAGGCCCGTGCCAATCGGTTGCCACTGGGTACCGTCCCAAGACGCTACATGCCTGGCCGAGATAGAGCCGAAAACAGTGCCATACGACCCAACCACGAGCCGCGGCTCCACTGGCCCAGGGCCGTCAGGGTCCCACGACGTTGCGCACACCGGTCCAACGACGCCCGGCAACCCAGCACCGGGGAGCCATTGTTCACATTGCGCTCGCACCTCCCCCAATCCAGCGTAGAGCATGCCCAGACCAAAGGCCGCGTATTGAAGGTCTCGACCGCTGTTGTTCAACTTCATGGGATACCTGCCTGGGTGTGTGCCAATGACCCGCCAAGTGGAAAACGCGAACGCACGACGGCGCGCCAAGGTGCCGCGGCAGATTTTGGAACTTTGTTCGGACCGACCTTGGGATGGTCGCTCCGTGTGGCGAAGGCGAACCTGCCCCGCAGCTGGCAGTTTGTGGCCCGCAAGCGGGAATCAGCGGTTCAGCTTCGCTCAGTGAGCTCTGAGTCCCTCGCGTTGGGCACCGTGGCGACCGTCACCTGGGGCAGCCGACGGCGAAGGCGTTGAGAAAGCACTGAAAGTCGTTGGCCGTCAGTATCGGCGTCACGACGCTTCCGTCGCAGTTAGCGTAAGGGCTGCTGGATGCGAATGCGTTGAGGAAGCACTGGAAGTCGTTGGCGGTGAGCACGGGCGCGACCGTCGAGCCGTCGCAGTTGGCGTAGCAGGATGAGGTCGTCACGGTGAGCACCGCGATGCCGCGGCCCACGCAGGTCATCCAGAGTTCGTAGCCGTTGGGAATTAGTTTGACTTCGATGTCCGTGATGCCTGCGTGTGGCAAGCCGCCCCACCGCCACTGGCCATTGGGCGGTGCGGGGAAGGAGGTGACGGTCGTGCCATCCCAGGCGAGGAGCCCGAAGTCGGTGGACGGATACGCGCTTTCGTACGACATCCACACCCGCCCATCGGGAGTGACCAGCCGCGGGGTGACCTGGTCGCCGGGGAAGGGCCATCCCAAGTCGTGCTGCCACATTTGATTCGTGCCTGTGGTGGCATCGAGGCGGATCAAGGTACCGCCCGTGCCGTCGACCTGAGCCGTCGATCCGACCCAGGCGACGCCGTTGTGATCGGCCGCCAGGCCCGTGAAGGTCCCGCCGATCGCGTTGACCTGGGGGAAGTCTGCGACGCTGCGTGAGAACGTGTACGCGCGATCCGTGCGGACGACCCCATAGATCGAGTTCATCCAGATCGTCCCGGGCCGATCGGGGTCTCGATGGAGCCGCGTGCCGCCACCATCCACCGGTGTGAAGACGCCGTTCTCGAGGATCCAGAAACCTCCGGAGTGCCCGACTGCCCACAACCGGCCCAGCGAGTCCTCAAGATACTGGCTCATCTGGTCGTACCCGCCCGGGATCGACGTCCACGTTGTCCCGTCGAAGTCGTGCGTGAAGTTGTTGATCGGATTAACGACGACGTGCCCATTGGATGGGCGAACATAGATCGCCTCGCTCTGAGGAGCGCCCGGGAACGGCCAAGGCCCGCCGAGCCCGTAGTCCAGTTGCGTCACGAAGTCGGTCCACCGAGTACCGTCGAACTTGACCATGCCACCGACTTCCGATGAAGCATTCGCGCACGCATACACATCGCCTGTTTGCGGGCTGATAGTCAGGTCGTTGTTGAAGAAGTCGAACTGGCTGGTGTTGGTGACGCGGTATCGCTGCCAGAAACCAGTGGTGGGGTCGCGACGGATCGCACCGCCCTGACCCGTGCCACAGACCCAGACCGTGCCGTCGGGCGCGAAGTCCAGGTCGTCGATAAACCCGCCGTGGGGCACGCTGCCAAGATCGGTCCACGCCGAACCATCGAAGCGGTGCAGGTGATAGTACAGGTCAGGCGCGATCACGATCAGGTACGCCTGCATGTTTCCAAAGGGCTTGATGGCGGGGAAGGGTCCGGCGAGTTGGTTTGTCAGCGGGGGCAGCGGCGGAGTGGTCCATGAGCCGTCGGGGCGCATGCAGTCGAGCGTCAACTGCCCCTGATTGTCCGCGAGCCGGACCATCCACACGTTGCCGGCCCCGTCCACGGAGTCTTTCTTGATCAACGCGACGGCGTTGCCGATGGCGTAGGGGATGTGAGTCCATGCCTGCGTGGTGCTGTCCCACCGGTCCATGCCGGCAGAACCCTCGCCCGAGGACCAGATGTAGTAGCCTCCACCGGGCTTGGGCTGGGCGGCGATCTTGCCCTCGCCACCCCCACCGATACCTGTCCATGTGTTGGTCGCATGGTTGAACCGGAACAGGCCGCCGTCCGCAATGACCCAGATGGAGCCGTCTGGCGCCAGCGTCACGTCGTACGTGCGCCCGCCCGTCAGGGGCGAGTTGCTCTGGTCATACATCACGAGCGAACTCGGGCCGGCGGCGAGGTTCATGCGGAGGACACCTACCCACGTGCCGATCCAGAGGTTGCCCTGCCCATCGGCGACCATGTCACTCACGCGGGAGGTACCCACGACGTTGGCGCTTCCAAACGGCGGGTAGTCAATGTTGGAAACATTGAACCAGCGATTCTGGCCTTGGATGAACTTGGCGATGCCGCCCTCTTCGGCGACCGGGTTGTACCCGGCGATCCAGGGGTCGCCGTCGGGCGCAATCCAGATCGACTCGTTGTAGTCTCCCTGGATGCCGGTGTTGCCCGGGCGGTAATAGCGCCAGGAAAACTGTCCAGTCTGCGCTTGCGCGGTACCCAGGGTCAAGCAGGTCCCGGACATGAGGGCGATGGCAACGAATCGATTCCGGATCGTCAAGGGGCATTCCCTTCGTTCATGGACGGGATCTACACGAGCGGCGCGAGAGTCAGGGGCATCCGGCCGCAAACTTGTTCAGAAAGCACTGGAAGTCGTTGGCGTTGAGGGTCGGGGCCGCGGTGGAGTTGTCGCAGTTGGCGGCAACGTCTCCCGCGGCAAACTTGTTGAGGAAGCACTGGAAGTCATTGGCGTTGAGCTTGGGCGGGGCCGTTGAGCCGTCGCAGTTGGCATAGCAGGACTGTCCGGGCAGCGTGCCCGTGTTCATCAGCACGGTCGTGTTGTCGGACCCCTGGTTGGTGACCGCGATGTCGAGCATGCCGTTGCGGTCAAAGTCGTTGATGGCGATCGCCTGTGGGTTGGAACCGACCGCGAACAGGACCGCTGTTCCAAACGTGCCGTTGGCGTTGTTCCTCAGAACGGAGATGTTCGCGGAGTCCTCGTTGACGACGATCAGGTCCGCATCTCCGTCGCGATCCAGGTCGGCGTTGGCAATGTGGCCGGGGTTCACACCCAGCGTGGGGTAGTTGGTCGGCCCCGTGAGCACGCCGCTGGCGTTGATGAACACCGAGGCGAAGTTCAGGCCGTTGCCGCTGGTCGCCGCGACCAGGTCGGGGCGACCGTCGTTGTTCACATCCATCACCGTCATTCCCACGGGACGCAACTCCGTGCCCACCGAGACGGTGCCCGCGGCCGTGAAGTGGCCGGAGCCATCGTTCTGGAGGATTGAGATGTTGCGATCGTCGTGGTTAGAGACAAGGATGTCGGGCATGGTGTCGCTGTTGAGATCAATGACCACGGTGGTCCGCGGGTCGGCGCCGACGGGGTAGGTCGCGCTCGAGTAGGTGAGGCCGCCGGTATTCAGGAGCACGGTGAGCGAGTTGCCCGCGCGGTTGGAGACCATGATGTCCATGCTGGTGTTGGCATCAAGCCGCGTGACGGAGATCCAGCGAGGGTCAGCGCCGACGGCGAACGTGCCCGCGGGGGTGAACACGCCCAGGCCGTTGTTGGCCAGGATCATGATCTGATTGGAGTTGTGGAGGGCGACGATCAGGTCGGTGTCGCCATCACCGTCGATGTCGACGGCTCTGACGAAGTTCGGCCCCGTGCCGGAACCGGTGGGAACGTTCACGGGCGCGGCGAAGGTGCCGTTGCCGTTGTTCCTGAGGATGCTGACCTTGTCGGGCGTGTCGGTGGTGACCGCCAAGTCGATGAAGCCGTCACCGTTAAAGTCCCCGTGGGCGATCCCGTCGGGACGTGTCGGCGTCGCGTAGTTGACGCCCAGACCGAACGTGATGTCGGCGGAGGCGGCGTGGGCGAGCAGGAGGGAGGCGGCGGACATGCAGACGGTCTTGGTCCTGAGAGACATGAGATGTTCCTTGTGAGTGGCTCGGTGAGCGGGTCAGAACGGATGATTCAGGAATACTGGAAGTCGGAGTCGATTGGCTCTCTTCGCGAATGTCGAGAGGGCCGCTGGACTTGTGGAAGCAACTTTGGTGCCAAGTGGTCGGGGAGGCAGGAAGCGGCATCGCGCGTTCTGGTGCGGCCGTACCTGGCCATTTTTGTCTTTGGTGGCTCCAGATGCGGTCAGGGACAGCCCGTGGCAAACTGATTCATGAAACACTGGAAGTCGTTGGCGTTGAGCATCGGAAGGGCGGTGGATTGATCGCAGTTCGCACCCGCATCGCCCGCGGCGAACTTGTTGAGAAAGCACTGAAAGTCGTTGGCGGTGAGCAGCGGCGAGGTGGTTGAGTTGTCGCAGTTGGCGTAGCACGCGTTGAGGGTCCGCGGCCGGAGCAGGAACGAAGCGACGTACCAGCCGCCGCCGGTGCCTTGCCCGACAATCCAGCCATTGCTGTTGATCCGAGTGGGATGCTGGAGGATGAATCCGGGCGGAATGCCGGCAACCACGGAGGGGTCGTTCAGGTCGCGGAAGCCGTGCTGGTCGTCGTAGAGGCAGGCGTGGGTGGTCGCCAGAGGGGTGTTGATCTCTCCGGCGATCAACCCCGCGTTGTTGATGGTCGTTGGCTTGAAGGCACGCTGGTAACCCTCGGGCGGCAGAGGCAGGATCCGAACACCCGTCACCGGCGAGTAGACATACCCGTAGAAGTAAACCGGTCCCGTGCCTGCTCGAGTGCCCACCACCACACCGTCATCGTTGATGTCCCAGGCCGTGGTTGCTCCGTCGCCCGTGAACGGCACGACGCTGCTCATCAGGGTGTACTGCCCGGTAGCAAGGTCAATGAAGAACGAATCCGAGCCTGTCATGCCCCCTGCGTGCCCGATCGCCACGCCATGCGAGTTGATACGGGTCAGGTCCGTCGCGCCCGCGCCGGGCATGGAGATTGTCCGCGCGCCGTTGACCGCATCCCAAACGTACGGGATCGGGAACTGGGCCGAGCAGTTGCAGGTGGCAACTGCGCCCACGGCGATGCCGGCATCATTGATGTCGGACGGGTACGGAACGCCGTAAGTACCCGGAAGCAATGGCAGATTCCATACCTGGCCAGTGGCCAGGTCACGGACCACACCGGTGGCCACGGCCAACCCCGTGTTGTTGATCCCGTGCGGCCAGCTCAACTCCTGCTGTGTGGGTCCGCCCGCGGGCGACCAACTGAACCCCACGTAGCTGATTCCAATAGGCGTGTAGTTCTCAGTGGTGCCGACGGCCACACCCAGGTCGTTGACGTCGTACAGATAGGTCTCGCCCGGGTGGGGCATGATCGTGTTGACGAGTGTGAAGTCGTACGCCACTTGTGCGCAGGCGTGTCCTGCACAGAGAGCCAATGCCGCGCCGGTCGCCATGCGATTCATCGTGGTACTCCTACCGGCCGGATAGCGTTGCCCGGCCCTACTGGATGATCATGTCCTCAATCGCGATGTTCACGGCATGAATCCCCGCACAAAGAGGCGATCAGGGAAACTTGCTTAAGGGCAACCGACGGCGAACTTGTTCAGGAAACACTGGAAGTCGTTGGCGGTCAGCAGCGGTGTCGCCGTGGATTGGTCGCAGTTGGCGTACGCGTCGCCCGCGGCGTACTTGTTCAGGAAGCACTGGAAGTCGTTGGCGGTCAGGAGCGGAGCGGTGGTCGAGCCGTCGCAGTTGGCGTAACAGGCAACCGGCCAGGTACCGGGCGTGATGGACAAGACGCGATGGGTGCCGTCGGAGGTCACCTGGAAACAGGAGTCGCGTGCGATGACGCGGACGCGGACATCGGCGAATCCCGTGCTTGCGGGGAGCTGCCAGTCGTAGGCCCGGGTGGAGCCGGGCAGGTCGGAGGCGAACAGGTGCCAAGACTCGCCGCCGTCGTAGCTGGCGTGCAGGTCGAAGGAGCGGAGGCCGTGGTCATCGGCCGCGATCCATCGAACAGGGACGATGCCGCCGCCGGGGTAGGCGGCGCCGGCGGTGGGCGAGGTCATTGAGACTTCGGGCGGCTGGTCGCCGAATCCGGCCTGGGGACGGATGGAGAAGTATGGGCTGTAGTGCGGCTCGCCGAACAGGATCACGGCGTAGCGGGCGAGGTCGGTGCTGACGGCGGGCATGGTGTTGAAACCGGCATCCAGGCCGAGGGTGCCGCGGGGCTGAAGATCGTGGAGCAGGTCGTCGATGTGGAGTTCGACGGAGTCGGGGGTCCCGAGCAGCGTGGTCTCCACGGTGAAGTTCTCGCCTACGCGGTATCCGCCGGACAGGTTGGTCAGGTACTGAAGGGCGAGGGGGCCATCTTCACCGATGGTCAGGTGGAAGTCGTCGAAGCCTTCCTGTCCCGAGTTGTCAACGCTGATGATGCGGAAGACCTGGCCGGCCTGACCATCGTCGGTGATGTTGAGTTCAACGCTCCGGGCGTTGGGGGGGATGTTGGGAATGACCGTGACGGGGTCGCGAAAGCCGTTCACGGGAAGATTGGCGAGGCGTTGGGAAACGATCGAGCCATCGTCGCGTGCATCCCAGTGGAGGATGATCTTGGTGCCGACGCGCAGGCGGCGGCTGTGGGCCACCTGCTTGACGCGAACCACCGGGGGGTGGTCATCGAAGTTCACGGGTGAGGAGCGGAAGGGAAGGACGGCGACGGCGGTGCTCGCGGACTGGCCGGTGCCGGCGGGGTTGGCGGGCGAGGTCGGGCCCGAAGGCGAGTTCCACCAGGCGTGGAGCATGGAGCTTGGGTTGGCGTAGGGAGGATCGACCACGACGCCCTGACCGTTGCCCTCGAAGGCGTTGGGGTTGGATGGTCCGTACTCGATGACGACGCCCTCTGCGCCGGCGCCCTGGGTGCCACCCCAAATGCTGTGCGTGCCGAACTGGTTGTTGATGAAGCGTGACTTGCTGACGTACGCGCCGCAGTAATCGCCGCTGCGGACTCCTTCGCCGTTGCTGGTGAATGTGCAGTCGTGCACCGTGAAAAGCGTGTCGACGCCGCCGACGCCGAAGTCCGCCCCGTCGAAGATCCCGTTTCGTACGATCAGAGGCGGGTTGTTGGAAGTCTGAAAGGTGATCCAGCGCTGGCCGACGACCGACGGGATAAAACGAACGGGTGATTCGGGGGTGCCGCGGACTTCGGCTCTTGCGCCGCCGAGAGAAGAGATGTAGGTTCCGGGGTCCATTTCGATGGTGGCGCCGGGCAAGAAGTTGACGCGCGCATCGAACTGCTGGCCGATGGTGAAGCCCGACCACATGCGGTAAGGAATGCTCATCGGGGGGAGGTTCATGGGGCCGACGATTTCGCCCTGGGTCGAACCGGTGAAGAGGATGCGGTTGTTGCTGTTGCCGGTGGCGGGGATCGCGCTGTCGGGAGTGAGGCCGCCGCCGCGGAGCGAGAGCGGGGCAAAGTTGTTGACGATGGTGTTGCCGGGGCCGAGGTGGGCGTCGTAGCCGTCGAGCTCGATTGGAGCGACCATGGTGGAGTTGCGGAAGATGTTGCCGTCGATGTTGGCGGTCTGCGCGATGGGGAAGCGGACCACCTGGAGCTGGCTGTTGTCGAAGGTGCAGCCGGCGACCTTGAACACGGCGTCGCCGATCGCGGTGATGGCGTTCTGGAACGTGCACGTGTCGATGGTGATCGTCGCGCGGCTGGCGCTGACTCTGGGCACCTGGTAGAGGGGGTCGGTTGGGCTGTTCCAGTCGATGGGGGCGGCCCGCCAGAAGGTGCTGTCGCGGATGGTGAGCGAGGCGCTTTGACCCGCGCCGAAGCTGATGTCGGCGTTGACGTTGGCGGCGAAGATCGAGCCAGCGGTGCCGACGGTCTGCAGGAGACCGGAGCCGACACCGATGCTGGGGACCTGGGTGGTGTTGGTGCCTCGCCGGAGAATGACTGGGGAGGCGGGGGTGCCTTCGAAGCGGATGTGCCCGCCGAGGGCGGTCATTTCGGAGCCTGTGAAGAGGGGCGTGTTGAAGTCGAAGAAGATCTGGACGCCGGCATCGATGATGAGCGTTGCGTTGGCGGGAATGACCTGCTGGTTGACCAGGTGGATGGGGCTCATGGCGGTGGTCCAGTGGACCGTTTCGCCGGGCTGCGGAAGGACCGGCGTTTGGGCCGCGGAATCGAGGGACACTTCGTCGACGAAGAGGTCGAGGGCTGTGCCGGAGGCGAAGCCGGTGGAGATGGAGCCGATCCAGCGGATGGCGAGGCGGCCTGAGCCGGGGACGATGCCCTGAAGTTCATCCCAGGCGGTAAGGGTGCCGTTGGAGTTGGCGTCGAGTTGGACGGTGAAGTCGCCGAGGCTGCTGATGGTTGAACCTGTGGAGACACCGCCTGAGGGCGAGTAGCGGAGCTGGACCGAACCGGCGATGGGGAACTCGGATGTGAAGCCGCGGACGTGAGCGCTGAGGATCTGTCCGGCGGCCTGGCCAGCCAGAGGAGGAAGGATGATCCACTGGACGTACGACTTGGTGACGGCGGGCGGCGCGGAGATTCCGCCGGTGAGGTAGCCGGAGCCTTGCCAGGGCGCTGGTTGACCGGCGTGCCAGGGGCCCTGGTCCCAAGGGCTCTGTGTGAGGCCGCTGTCGAGGACGGCGCGGAACTCCCAGCCCTGCGCGGTGAGCGCGGATGGTCCGTTCAGGCCTGGGGAGCCAACGGCATCGAGGCCGTGGAAGAAGACCTGGGCCGGAGCACTGGAGGCGAGGAACCCGACGATCGCAGAGGCCCAAACTCGATGAATCAGCATGCCCAACTCCTGGAGCGAATGTGGTCGAGGTGATGAAGGTGAAGAGCGATCAAGAGCAGCCCGCGGCGAAGCGGTTGAGGAAACACTGGAAGTCGTTGGCGGTCAGCACGGGCGCGGCCGTGGACTGATCGCAGTTGGCGTAGGTATCTCCCGACGCGAACTTGTTGAGGAAACACTGGAAGTCGTTGGCGGTCAGGAGAGGCGCGGTGGTCGAGCCGTCGCAGTTGGCGTAACAGGGAGTCGGGCCGCTCCCCGGTGTGATGGAGAGAGCGCGGTCGCCGCCTGAGGATGAGTTCTGGAACCGAAGGTCGCGGACCATCACGCGCACGCGCACATCCGGGATTCCCGTCGAGGGCGGGAGCTGCCAGTTGAACGCGGTCGCGGTGCCGGGCAGGTCTTTGGCGATGGTGTGCCAGGTCCGCCCACCGTCGTAACTGGCGTGGATGTCGAAGGACCGCACACCCTCATCATCCGTGGCCGCCCAGGAGATCGGAACGATCGAGCCCCCCGCAAGGGCCTGGCCCGCGGTGGGGCTGAACATGGTCACCACGGGAGGAGCATCTCCGATGGCCGGGTCGGGGCGGATCGAGAAGTACGGGGTGAACGCCCAAGAGTTGCCCAGTCGGATCCCGATCCTTGCCAAGTCGGTGCTCACAGGCGGCATGTGCGCGCCGCCCGAAAGGCAGTTCGTCGTCGTGCCCCCCAGCGAGAATGACCACCGGTCGCCATCAAGGAACAGAGTCGCGTCGAAGTAGTTTCCATTGACGCACACGTCGATGGTCTGCCCGGGACGCAGCGTCTGCGTGATCGGATAGGGGACCGGGGCCGGCGGGTCCGCATCGCGCGGCAAGCCGTACATGGTTTCGTCAAAGCCCTCCTGGCCCGCATCGTCGACGGCTACGACGCGCAGCACCGCGGGATCGATGCAGTTGGAGAATCCGTATTCAGGGATCGTGACTTCCCACGAGCGGGCCGAAGCGGGGATGTTCGGCACCAGCACGCTCAAGCCCGGCAGGCACTCATCGTGCGGGGCCCACTCGATCCGCTGCGACACGATCGCCTGGTTGTCGCTCGCGGTCCATGTCAAGAGGATCTTGCGGTTGTGCTCGTTGAGAAACGAGGTCGGCAACAGGCGCACGGCGGGGGCGGTGTCGGTGAAGTCCGGCGGGGTGGTCCGGAAGGGTGCGAACGTGATGTATGGACCGATAGGGTCGCCGTTGCCGCCCGGGTTGTTTGCCGCGGTCGGACCGGTGGGGCTGCCCCAGTAGTTCCCGGTGGCCGACTCCGTGCTGGTCAAGCTCTGATTCTCGGCCGCGAGCGAGTTGCCCTGGAAGAGGTTGGGCATGGTGCCACCATTGGCGACGAACCCCGCGTTCGATGCGGCCTGCAGGCCCACACCATTGTTCAGGAAGCGGCTCTTGCGCACCTCGGCGTAGAGGTAGTTGACGCCACGGAAGCCGGTGTTGTTGTTGCGGAACTCGCAGTCGCGGGCCCGGACGACCGTTTCATCGGCCACCAAGGCCCGGTCGCCGCCGTCGAAGATGCAGTATTCCAGGTGCGGCCGGTTGAAGTTCACGGAGAAGTCCACGGTCTGCCAGATCAGTCCGGGCGACAGGCGTTTGAACGTAATCGGTTGGGCTTGCGTGCCGCGGGCGATGATGTTGGAGCCGTAGGTCGCCCAGAGGTACGCGCCCCAGTCGAAGTTGATGGTGACGCCGGGCTCGATCGTCAGAATTCCACCCAGTTCGGTGAAGTTGTCGCCCGGGTAGTCGATCCGGTACTCAAGGCCAAGGTTGGGAAACGTTCCGCGGCCACCGAGTGTCCCGATCCCGCCGTGAATCATGCTGCTGGTGTTGCCCGTCAGGGGCAGAGTGCTCCCGGGGGCAATGCCGCCGCCGTTGAGGTGTACGGGGTACATGTTGCCACTGATCGTGTTGTGCGTGCCGAAGAAGTGATCAAAGCCACCGAGGAGGAATGGCGAGTCGTTCACCACGCCCGTTGCGGTGAAGTTGTCCAGATAGATCGTCTGCCCGGCGTTGTATCGGGACGAGTCCAACTGAGCGTTGTTGAGCGTCACGTGATCGGCCAGCAGGTATGAATCAACTAGCCGGAGCATGCCGGTGGTGAAGCTCGAGTCTCGCAGGGCCAGTGTCCCGCGGTCGATGTAGAAGCCACAGTCGGTCTGGGTCACCCTGACATCCGACGCGATGATCCGGCCGCCGCCTGTGAGATAGATGTACGTCGCGGTCTTCATCATCCCGTCCAGGTCCACGTGATTGAGCACGGCGCGGCCGGTGTGCTTGACCTGGTACCCGTAATCACCGCCGAACCAGGCCGCGCCACCGCCGAGGTTGACACGGCTGGCCGCGGTTCCGTTGAACATTGCCTCGCCGACGATGTTGAGTTGGGCGTCGATCGGCACGGTGAACCGCGTCCCCTCGCGGGCATCCAGCGTTCCGTTCACGTGGAGTTTTTCGGTCGAGGCGATGCGCACCTCGACGCCCGGATCGACAATGACGGTCCCGCCTGCGGGGATCGTCGTCTCATAGCCGATCACGATCGGGCTCATCGCGGTAGTCCAGTGAACCGTTTGCCCGGGAGAAGGAATGGGGTAGTTGACGGGCAGCACCCCCACACGCACCGAGTCGATGACGAAGGTGCCGGTGAAGTCGAAGTTGGTCGGCGCCGGGGGCAGGATGTAGCGCACCGCCGCGCGACCTGCGCCAGGAAGAGTCACGATCCGCTCGGTCCACGGGTGCCCGTTGGCGCCCGGGATGGTCATCAGCACCTGCGTGAAGTTGCCGACATCGTTCTCGTTGCTGCCGGTGCTGGTCCCGCCTGAAGGTGAATAGCGAATTTCGAGGATCGAGTTGTTCATCCCGAACGCGTTGGTCGGTGCGCTGGTCCAGAGTCGCAGCGGATCGCCCGCGATCTGGCCTGGGACCTGCGGCAGGATCATCCATGCGGAGATCTTCGATGAAGTATCTTGCCAAGTCGCAAAGCCGCCATGTCCCAGGCCCGACCCCGATTGTCCCCACGCAGGGAACGGCGTCCAATACGGACTGAAGCCTGAACCCGCGGGGCGGCTCTGATTCCGAAACACCCACCCACGCGATACCAGCATCGGCGGACCACCGGCGCTGGCAGTCCCGTCATCAAGTCCTTCAAAGGACTCGCTGAAGCTAGCCTGGGCAAAGCACGATGCGGCAGCGCCGACGACGGCAACCGCGCCGAGGCAACGAATGAGACAAAGCTGGTTCACAGAAACCTCCGAAAACTGACGGGTCATGAGCAACCGATGGCAAACTGGTTCAGGAAACACTGGAAGTCATTGGCATTGAGCACCGGGGCCGCGGACGAGCCGTCGCAGTTGGCCCCCGCATCACCCGTCGCGAACTTGTTCAAGAAGCACTGGAAGTCGTTGGCGTTCAATATCGGAGGCGAACTGGATTGGTCGCAGTTCGCGTAGCAGGCCTGCGTGGCCCCGAGCCCCGCCGCAAAGTAGTCGTAGTTGCCCGTGTTGGCGTTGCTGTAGAACCCTCCGACCACCAGCCTGCCGCCGGAGGCCGCGCCCATGAACTGAACTTCGATGGTCTCTGGGGACACACCCTCGACCACCGTGTGGCCGATGTCGGCACCTGTTGTGGGGTCGTACTCGATGATCAGGGCATCGTTGGTGTACGGAGGTGTCGCTGAGCGCCCGCCCACGAACACGCGTCCGCTTTCATCCACGACCACGCTGTTGCACCTCTCGTAATGCCCGACGGGGTTTCCGCCGAAGAGGGCTTCCCACTCCAGCCCGCCGTCCGAACCGCGGCGTTTGACCGTGTAGAAGTTGTCGTTGAAGTTGCTGTGGTTTCCATCCGGGTCGCTGGTGCCGGAGATGTATACCCCGCCATCGGGCCCCAGCGCGATCCCCCACGCGGCCGCGCTGCCTCCCGCTAGATCGGTGTGCGACCAGAGTTCCGTCCCGGTAACCCCGTCGATCTTGACCGTCGCGAACGTCGAGAGGGTTGTGCCCGCCGCGCCCGTGACATACACATCGCCGGCCGCATCCACCACCATGTCGCTGGGGTAGTCGAACTGAATGCCTCCGGAGTTGTAGATGTTGGTCCAGATCGCGTGCCCGTCGGTCGCATCGAGCTTGATCGTGACGAAGTCATCCCAGAGCGCCTCGACGCACTCGCCGGTCACCACGACATTGCCATCGGGCGTCACCGCGATCTTGCGCACGAAGTCTTGTGAATACGGCCCCAAGCCCGACCCGTCGTGCGTCGCTGTCCACACAACTTCGCCCGCTGAATCGAACTTCACGACCAGGAAGTCCGAGGAGTCGCCCGTCGTTCCACCGCCGACGTACACGTTGCCGTGCGCATCCGACGCCAGGCACCAGCCGGTGTCCCCGTACTCAACGTTGACTTGCGACGCTCGGATGAGCGCCCCATCCGCGGCGTTGTAACGCAGCAGAATGACATCGCCGTAGCTCCCCGGTCCGGCGACCAGTCCCGTCACCAGAACATCTCCGTTGGGCGCGAACCCCACGCCGCGCCCCTCGCCGGAGGTTCGTAGCCCATCCATGGTGAAGTAGGTCTTTACCCACGCGACCTGCCCGTTGGGGTTCACCTTAACCGTAACAGCCTGGCTCCCGCCGCCCGCATCCTGCGACCGCCCCGTGATGTAGGCCGCGCCCGAGGAATCCACGGCGAATCCCATCGGCAGGTCCTGTGTCACGCCCGCGGCCATGCTGTACCGAGCCAACCAGTTCTGCTCGAGTTGGGCCTGGGCGAACGATGCGACCACACCCACCAGACCCGCCGCGGCGCACAAGATTGAACTTCGCATCTGAACCATTCAAAACTCCTTCGAGTACCCCACCGCTGGGGGATACGTGGATTGCTTACGGACACCCCGCCGCGTACTTGTTGAGGAAGCACTGGAAGTCGTTGGCGTTGAGAACCGGGGCATTGGTCGAGCCGTCGCAGTTGGCCGCGGCATCGCCCGACGCGTACTTGTTCAGGAAACACTGGAAGTCGTTGGCGGTGAGCAAGGGTGCCGCGGTTGAGTTGTCGCAGTTGGCGTAGCACGCGGAGGCAAACGTGAGCACGGCGACGCCCTGCCCCTGCATGCCGACCCAGAGCTCATAACCGCCCGTTACCGGGCGCGAGGCCAGGCAGGCGACGTTGTTTTCCCGCAGAGGAGAGTTGGCAGCCGTGTAGGTGGTCCAGGTTGTCCCGTCGTAGTGGGTCAGCCCGCCCGTGTACGGCGGCACATCGTCCTGGCTGAAGGCCCACAGAGATCCGTCGGGCGCGACATGCACTCGGTAAATCTGGGTCGAGGGCAGCCCGGAGTTTGCCGTGGTGTACCGCGTGTAGGCCGAGGTCACGGGGTTGAAGTGATACAGCCCGCTCCCACTGCCAATCCACACGGTTCCGTCGAGCGCTGGCGCCAGGCTCTGAAGCTGCTCTGAAAGTGTGTTCTGAGTCAGCCCGAGCAGTGACCGCGGCCAGGAGTTCGAAACGGTTCCGTCGGTCCGAGTGAAGGTGTCCCAGTCGCACACCCACACGCGCGTCGTGCTCAGGGGATCTCGCTTGATTGTGTTGATCGCGGGCCGAGGCGTCTGAATGAGCTGCCCGCTGCCGTTGTCGTGGAACAGGCCTCCGTAAGAGCCCGCGGCCCACGCACGCCCGATTCCATCGCTCTCCACAATCGAGAGTGAGGTGCCCAGCGGCACGAGGTTGGTGTACGTCGCACCATCCCAGTCGAAGAGGCCCTGACCGCTCGGAGCCACCAGGAGCTGCCCGTTGGGCCGCATCGAGAGCGAAGAAACGTCATCCGTCGGCATGCCCCACACCGGCCCCAGGCCGTAGTTGTGGTTGTTGACGCCCGTCCAGTGGACACCGTCGAAGATATTGAACCCGCCGACACCAGGGCCGCCGTTGCCGTTCAAGAAGACGCGACCGTCGGGAGCAAAGTCGAT
Source organism: Phycisphaerales bacterium (assembly GCA_044222485.1). Classification (GTDB taxonomy): domain Bacteria; phylum Planctomycetota; class Phycisphaerae; order Phycisphaerales; family UBA1924; genus JAHBXE01. The sequence continues at coordinate 62,701 of JBGAND010000017.1, forward strand.
GGTCTGGATGTGGTAGCTGAGCATGCCCGTGTTGCTCAGGCGGTAGCGCTGCCATGTTGCCCCGTTGTAATACGATGCGCCACCGATGCCGCCGGCCCAGATGTGGCCCAGTGAATCTTCCGCCAACGCGTAGGTGTGCGTGCCGCCGCCCCAGTTGCCGATGAACTGCCAGGTCGCACCATCGAACAGGAACACATCCGCGTAGAACGTGCCGATGATCGCCCGCCCGTTGCGGAGCGGCTGAAACTTCTGAAGCTGCGAGCTCACACCGGCCGGGTAGCTGATGGGCGTGTACACACCATCGCGCGACCGGCGCGCCAGGCCCTGGTTGGTCAGCAGCCAGATGTTGCCGTCATCATCAACAGGATCGACAGTCATGACCTTGATGGGATATCGCCCCGCCGGAGGGGTTTGGGGATTGCCGTGCCAGGTAAACACGCCCGCACGCCACGAGCCCATGCCCAGACTGTCCGGCGATCCGAACCACACGGTGTATCCAGCGCCCGTTGCGTCCGGCACGACCGCCACGTTTTCGATGGCATCCCACCCCGTCCAGCCACCGCCGCCCCAGGTGATCCCGTTGGCGGTCGTATAGACCGTCCACTGATTGGTCGCGGGATTGAACCGCACCAGCCCGCCGGCCGGAAACCCACTGACGTTGTTCACCGCGATCCAGAGCGTGCCGTCCGGTGCGAAATCGATATCGCGGATTTGGTCGCCAGGCATCGGCGTGTTGGTTCGATCAAATCGCTGAAGCGTCGCCGGCCCAACCGCCGGGTTGTAGTGCAACAGGCCCTTGTCGGATGCGATCCAGATCCACCCATCGGGCCCGCGCAGAATCTCCATGAACCGCGGCGAGGCCACCAGCGGAGAATCCACGTTGTTCAGCGTCGTCCAGCGATCGCCATCAAAGTGGCCGAGGCCCCCCTCCTCCCAGAACGGCGTATACGCCGCGATGTAGGGACGATCTGTATCGTCGACGTAAATAGCTTGGACGTAGTCACCCGGGATGCCGCCCATGCTCGGGCGATGGAGCTGCCAGGTCGGGTTGACCTGGGCCAGGCACGCCGAGGCGGCGGTCAGAAGCGCTGTTGCGAAAGCACGGATCTTGCTGTTCATGACTGTCCTTGTGAGGCCTTACGGGCATCCCGCCGCGAACTTGTTCAGGAAACACTGGAAGTCGTTGGCGTTCAGCACGGGCGCTGCCGTGGACTGATCGCAGTTGGCCGCGACATCACCCGCGGCGAACTTGTTGAGGAAACACTGAAAGTCGTTGGCGTTCAATACGGGAACGACGTTAGAGCCATCGCAGTTGGCCGCGCACGGCGTGGTCCCGCCGCGTGCGTCTATGGCGAAGAGATGCCCGCGCTCCTGGTACCCCGTGGGGCCGCAGTAGCACACCGACACGGCCGGCACGTATGCAACATTCCCGTCCGGTGAGAACCGCACACCACCGTATCCGCGAACTGGGCCGTAGCCCTCCGACGGAGCCGGCAGCGTCATCTCCCAGAGCTTGGAACCGTCGCTGGTCCGCAGAGCGGTCACATACCCGGCAGTGCTCCCCGGCCCCGTCGTGGTGTAGATGATCGCGCTCCCGTCGGGGCTGACTGTCGGCGGGTAGTAGTAAGGCGCCGGCAGCGCGCTTGCGACCGACCAGCGAGTCGCCCCCGTCGGCGTCAGCGACACGACCTTGGTCGTCGCGTGCGAGATGTAGCTGTCGCCCTCCGGCCCCACCGCGATCGTGTTGATCCCCGTCGGGCTCCACTCCGCCGTGTATGTCCACTCAAGCTCGTGCGCCGGCGTGTACGACCGAAACTGCCGGAACAACCCCGGCGTCACCAGGATGTGCCCGTTGGCCGGTGACACGATCGGATCGCCGTTGGCCGCGAACGCCTCCGCCCAGACCAGTTGGCCCGACTGCATGTCCGCGGCCGCCATCCCCGCGGCCGTATTCACGAGCGGCCCGGACGGAATCGAGGTGTACTGACCGACTTTGAGAACATTTCCGCCTGCGAACGTCAGGTTCTGCACGCCGTTGCCGTTCGCAAAGCGACGAAGCTCCCAACGAAACCCACCGTTGCTGTTCAGTGAGAACAAGTGCCCCGGCGCGTGATACCCGCCATAAGAGATGTAGTAGAGGTTGCCGTCGGGCCCCAGAGTCGGACCCGCTTCGGGGTACCAGTACGCAGCGTCGTACACCCATTCCCAGAGCAGTTGGTTATCCGGCGAAAGGGCCGTCGCCGTCGGATGCCACAGGGGCGCCTCAGGCGTTCCTTGGTTCACCGAACCTGTGCCGTAAATCGTCCCATCAGGACCGATCGCCACCAGTGCGCTTGCGTTGTTTTCATTGAACCACTCGACCTGGCCCGTCGCCGGATCGAGCTTGTAGAGACCGCGGAAGGTCCAATACACGCTGCCATCGGGAGCCACCGCTGGACGCGCATCGGTGTTGTACCCATCGCGCTGGATCGACCAGACCACATCCCCGCCGGCCGCGTTCGCGACCAACGGTGAGGCGATGATGAGTCCGATCGCTAGTTGTGCGGCCCGACGATTCATGGTCCAAACTCCTGTTTCACGCTCTGGGTCATGCGACAGAAGAACCAACCGCCTATCACGCAATCCCCGAAAGCTGGTCGTGCACAGCCCCGGCCATCGGCGGCCTCCCCTGGCCTTCCCACCAGCAAATGGAGCCGCTTTCCCAGGGAATACCTGCAATAGGCAACCCCCGTGCCAACAAACCCTTGAGGAAAAGCCCCCGGCACACTGTTCGCTAGAGTTACCCAGCGGGACCCCGGACCTCAATGAATGCACCCGAGCGCACACCCCAACGTCACCGGATTGCTCGCCCGCGCTTCCAGCGGTGACTCTGCCGCCACCGACGAACTCTTCCCGGTCGTCTATAAAGAACTGCGGGCCCTGGCCGCGCACCACCTCGACCAGGAGCGGGTCGGCCACACACTGCAGCCCACCGCGCTCGTCCACGAGGCGTACCTGCGCCTCGTCGGACCCGATCAGGGCGCCTGGCAGAACCGTGCCCACTTCTTTGGGGCCGCCGCCACAGCCATTCGCCGCATTCTCATCGAGCACGCCCGCGGCCGCGGACGCGCCAAGCGAGGCGGCGGAGCTCCCCGCGAATCGCTCGATGGCCTCGAATCGACGACCCCCGGCCTGGACATCGATCTCCTGGACCTCCACGAATCCCTCGAACGACTCGAAGCGGTTGACGCCGCCAAGGCCCGTACCGTCGAGCTCCGCTACTTCGGCGGCCTGAGCCTTGAAGAAACCGCCCTGGTGCTCGGCGTCTCGATTCCCACCGTCTCGCGTCACTGGGAGTTCGCCCGCGCCTGGCTTCACCGCGACATGACCCGCGGCCAGAATGGAACCGCATCATGACGCCCCTGCAACTGGCTCAGGCTGAGGACCTCTTCTTCCGCATCCGGGCCCACCCACAACAGCGGGGCGAGCTCCTGGGTGCGGAGCCCGACACCATCGTCCGCGCCGAAGTCCTCGCGCTCCTGGGCCCGGTCCCCGCCCAGTTCCTGGGCACACCCGTCTTCGGCGCCGACATCCTCCGCGCCATGGCCGGCACAGAACCCGATCCGATGGTCGGCGGCTCGATCGGACCCTACCGCGTCGAACGCCTCCTGGGTGCCGGCGGCATGGGCGCCGTCTACCTCGCCAACCGCGCCGATGGCGCCTTTGAGCAGCAAGTCGCCATCAAGGTCGTCAAACGCGGCATGGATACCGACGAGATCCTCGACCGCTTCCGCAGCGAACGCCGCACACTCGCCAACCTCAATCACCCCAACATCGCCGGCCTCCATGACGGCGGCTCGCTCCCCGACGGACGCCCCTACCTCGTTATGGAGTTTGTCGACGGCACGCCGCTGCACACCTACCTCCGCGACAAGCCACTGAACACCACGGATCGCCTCCGCCTCTTCATCGCGGTTTGCCGGGCCGTCCAGTTCGCTCACCAGAACCTGGTCATCCACCGCGATCTCAAGCCCAGCAACATCCTCGTCACCGCCGACGGCACGCCCAAGCTCCTGGACTTTGGAATCTCCAAGGTCCTCGCTCACGGCTCCGACTCAGGAACGGTCACGAGCCTGGATGAACGCCGCCTCACCCCCGAATACGCCAGCCCTGAGCAGGTTGAAGGGCTGCCTGTCACCACCAGCTCGGACATCTACTCCCTGGGCGTCATCCTGTACGAAATCCTCGCCGGTCGCCCGCCCTACCAGTTCAAGACCCGCACCCGCGCCGAAATTCAGCGCATCGTCAACAGCGCGCCCCCGCCGCCCCCCAGCACCGTCACCGGCGACCCGGCTCACAAGTCGCCCCTGGATGCACGCCTCCGCCGCGAACTCCGCGGCGACCTGGACACCATCGTCCTGATGGCCATGCGCAAGGAGCCCGCACGCCGCTACGCCTCCGCGGAACAACTCGCCTCCGACATCGACCGCTACCTCCGCGGCCTTCCCGTCATCGCCAGGCGCGACACGCTCACCTATCGCACCGGCAAGTTCGTGCGCCGCCACGCCGTCGCCTGTTCGCTCGCCGCGGTGGTCCTCATGGCCGTCCTTGCCGGCATCACCGCCGTCGTGTGGCAGGCCGGTGTCGCCCGCCGCCAACGCGATGACGCCTTCATCGCCCGCGACCAGGCCGAGGCCACCACCAAGTTCTTCCGCGACATGATCGAGTCGGCCAACCCCTTCACCGCTGGGCCCGACATGAAGGTCCGCGATGTCCTCGATCAGGCCGCGGCCCGCCTGGGCACCGAACTCTCCGACCGCCCCCTGGTCCAAGCCAGCCTCCGAAGCTCCATCGGCACCGCCTACCTGGGCCTGGGTGAATACGAAAAGGCCGAGAAAGAGATCCGCGGCGCTTACGAGCAGCGGCTCAAGCTCGTCGGCCCGCGCCACCACGACACCGCCGAAAGCATGAACGACCTAGCCACCCTCCTCTACAACAAACACGAGTTTCCCGAGGCCGAACGCCTGCTCCGCGAAGCGCTCTCGATTTTCCAGACCATTCGCGGCAATCACAACTTCGACATCGCCCGTGTCCAGAGCAACCTGGGCCCGGTGCTTCGCTCGCAGGGCAAGGCAGAGGAAGCTGCAGACGCACTCATCCAGGCCATTCAGATATGGCGTCAGGAATCCGGCCCGCGCACGCTCGACCTGGCTGAAAGCCTCAACAACTACGGCAATGCGCTTCGTTCCCTCAACCGACTTGCGGATGCCGAGAAGGCCGTCGCTGAGTCCATGGAAATCCGTACCGCCCTTCTTGGGCCCGAAAGCCCGCTGGTCGCCCAGAGCACCGCGAACCTCGCCGTGCTCATTTCTTCCCAGGGCGAAACGGCGCGAGCGGAGCCCCTCTTTCTGAAGGCGATCGCCCTTGAACTCAAGGGCTTGGGACCTAACCACCCCGACCGTTCGCACACGCTGAATAGCTACGCCGGCTTGCTCCGGGCCAAGAAGGACCTAGCCGCTTCGGAGTTTCATTACCGCGAAGCGCTCCGCATCCGTGAGGCCGCGTATCCCGCCGCCGATCCACGGGTCATCGCCACGCGCCTCGGACTCATTGAGACTCTTGTTGACGAAGGCAAGTCCGATGAGGCCCGGGCTCAACTCGAGTCCGCGCTCTCGGCCACCGCCCAGATAGGCGTCGACTCAGCTCTTCGCACGCGCGTGATTACCCGCGCTGCCGCTTTTTACCGCGCCCGCGGCGAAGAGACCCGAGCGAAGGAAATCGAATCCGCGACCCCGAGCGGATAGGCCTACCGATCGCCCTGCGAACACCCGGAAGTGTGCGAAGCACGCCGGGCAATTGACGGAGAACCGGCAAGCTGGAACACTGTCCCCGACCGGCGCTCCGAGCACCGCAGGAGATCATCGTGCCGATCGATCGCAACCAGGAAGTCCGACCTTCGAGCGGGCCACCCGCTCAGCTCTCCTGGTGGCAGCGACTCAAAGCCGCCTACCTCATCCGGCGGGAACGCTTCGACCCTTTCCTCCTGGTCCTGTTCATCCTCCGCTTCCATATGTTGATCGCCGGCGTGATCTCGATCGCCCTGTTCAACGAGCAGGCCATGGAAGCGATGGTCGTCGCCGCCGAAGATGCGGCCCAAGCCTCTCGATACCGGGTCATTCTCATGGGCGGCGCGGCCGCGGGCCTGCTCGTCACCCTCCTCTGGTATTGCGCCCGCGTCCTGCTCAACGGCCTCATGCCCACGGTGATCAACGAAGTTTCGCCGCAGGGCTGGTTCGTGCGCAACGCTCCGCGCCTCGTTGCGGTCGTGCCCCTCCTGGCCCTGAGTGGCGCTCTGTTCACAGCCTCGGCTTCGGACTTGCCGTCCGTCCCCAACTCCGCGTTCGTACTGCGATGGTTTGGGGCCGGGTGCCTCATCCTGACGGTGCTCACGTACCAGACCTGGCGCATCCGGCGTGCGGTCCTCAACAAACTTGAGCAGCGGCGAAGGGCCGCCAACAAGCCCGAACGCCGATCGTTCCTCACCACTCAACTGATCTGGATGGTCCCCACGATCGCAGCCTTCCTCTTCGCCGCCTTCGCCTGGCACCCCCAGATCGCCCGGCGCTTCGGGAGCCTGACGATCCTGATGTCCGCAACCGCCCTGTGGGTCCCCTTCGGCAGTCTGCTGGTGTACTGGGGCAGCAGAATGCGGCTCCCGCTGCTCCTGATCCTCGCGGCCGCGGCCCTGCTCTGGAGCGCGCTTGATTGGAACGACAACCACATGGTGCGCACCCACCCGGTCCAGCGCGACACTCCCCCCACCCTTGCCGCCACCTTTGAATCCTGGCTCGACAACCGGCCCGACAAGCACAAGTACGCCGGACGCCCGTACCCGGTATTCATCGTCGCCACCGAGGGTGGGGGCATCTACGCCGCAACTTTCACGGCCTCTGTGCTGGGCGCCCTCCAGGATGCCAACCCGCAGTTCCGCTCGCATGTGTTCGCCATCAGTGGCGTCTCGGGCGGCAGTGTGGGCGCCAGCGTCTTTGCCGGACTTTGTTCCGAGGTTGACCGGTCAGGCCAACTCAACGACGGATTCCAGGCCACAGCCAACAAGGTGCTCGACCGCGACTTTCTTTCGCCTCTCCTGGCGGCGGGCCTCTTCCCCGACATGGTGCAGCGGCTCCTGCCCGTGCGCATCCCCGCGTTCGATCGCGCGCTTGCCCTGGAAAAAGGACTCGAGCGTGCTTGGGCGACCGCCCGCCTAGGGGGCCAGTTCGAGGGCGACTTTGACGCCCTATGGACCGACTTTGCCCATCACTCCGTTCCCGCGCTTCTCCTCAACACCACGGAAGTCGAGACCGGCCAGCGCGTCGTGGCCACCCACCTGTCCTTGAACGATGCCCGCATGAACAAGCTGGTGACCTTCCGCGAAAAGTACCCCGCGCTCGGAATGCGTCTGAGCACCGCGGCCGCCTTGAGCGCCCGCTTCCCCATTGTGACTCCCGCGGGATACCTCTGGGCGCAAACCAAAGACAAGGATGGCAAGACCCAGACCGTGAAGCGCCGTTACGTCGACGGCGGCTACTTCGAAAACTCCGGCACCGCCACCGCCGCCGAACTGGTGCACGCGCTCCGTCTGGACCTCCCCGAGCAGAGCGCCGCCAAGTTCTCCCTCACGATCATCCGCATCGGCTTCGCGACCGACACCGCCGCGCCTAAGGAACAAAAATCCGTCAACACGCCCGACCAACCCGTCACCATCGCGCGCAGCCGCTATCTCACCCAAGGGCTGGGCGAACTCATGTCCCCGCTCCGCACACTCCTGAACACCCGCCTGGCCCGCGGCGCCGCTTCTATCCAACAGCTCAAGACTCTGGTGCAGACACTCCACGATGACCATCAGCGCCCCGCCGCCTACATCGAGTTCACCCTGCGCGAGGATGCCGTGCGTATCCCGCTGGGTTGGCTCCTCTCCGACCAGGCACGCGACAGCATCAACCGCCAGGTCACCGCCGGCCCCGGCAACGACTTGTCCATGGCCCGCATCACCGAACGCCTCGACCCTCACTAGCGCTCCACTGTGGATATCGGTCCACCCTCCCGGTCCCGATGGGCTCCAAACCCGTAAGACCGTTGGTCACAGCCCAGGCCCTTCCGTTTGCGGAGCCGTAGGTCCGAAGGTCTAAAGCCGCACCGTGGCTGATCCGATCACCCGTGCACCAACCGACAACTCGACATTCGTACCGCCCATTCGACCAAGAGGGAGTCCCGACGCCGGTCGGAAGATTCATGACCAAAAGCAAGCCCCCGCACGACCATCGCGAAGAGCCCGATCTCTACGACCCCCTCCGTCTGCGCGCCGGAGAAATCGGCCTGCTGGCTCAAGACATGCTCTCCGCCGAAGCTCGCTGCGCCTCGGAAGCCAAAGTCCCTGAAGCTCGCTTCCTGCCTGAAGCTCTGCCCGTGGAAATGTCTCCCAGTTCAAGCGGCAGCCGCACCTCGCGCTTCCGCTCCTGGCTGGTCGCCTGCGATGGCGGAAAGTTGATCCTCGCCCACGGAGTGTTCCTCCACGTCGGAACCTCCTGCGACATGGTCATCGTGCTCCCCGATGGCGAACGCGTCTCGCTTGCAGGAAAGGTCACCGCCGTCTCTCACGTCAAGGGACGCATCCACCGCGTCGAGGTTTGGGTTCAATCCAACCATGACGTCGCTTCCTTGCTGGATGTCGATTCGATCCGCACCCGTGTCGCCAAGGCCAAGGCCGAACCGGCCGTAGTCGGCGTCATCGGCCCTGAGGGACTCGTCAACAACCAGCGACTCCGCGGTCGCGTCCTCCTCGCCGAAGACACCCCCGACACTCAGGGCCTCTTCTCGCTCTTCCTCAAAAAAGCCGGTGCCGAGGTCAGCGTCGCCGCCAACGGCGCCATCGCCCTTGACATGCTCGACGCCGCCGAACGCGAAGGCCGCCCCTACCGCCTCCTGCTCACCGACATCCAGATGCCCGAACTCGACGGTCACTCCCTGGTGCGGATCGTTCGCTCCAAAAACAAGTTGCTCCCCATCGTCGCCGTCACCGCACTGGTCACCCCCGAGGACCGGGAGCAGTGCATGGCATCCGGGTGCAGCGACTACGCCGAGAAACCCATCGATCGCCCCGAGCTTGTGGCGATCTGCTCCCGCTGGCTCAAGGCCTAATCTCCCCGCCCTCCAAAATACCTACACTCCCTTCCCAAGGAGCCCACCATGCACCGCTTCAGCTTGGCCGTCATTCATTGCCTCATCAGCCTCACCCTCCTCCCCGCGGCCATCGCCCAGCCCCCTCAACCCGCCGCGCCCCGCGCCAACACCGCGACAACCCCGGCCCCTCGCAAAGACGGTTGGTGGAATCAGCGCCACGAGGCCATGAACGCCCGCGTCAAGCAGGGCAATGTCGATCTGGTCTTCATCGGCGACTCCATCACCCAAGGCTGGGAAGGTGACGGAGCCAAAGACATCTGGGCCAAGGACTTCGCCCCGCTCCACGCCGTCAACCTCGGCATCGGCGGCGATCGCACCGAGCAGGTGCTCTGGCGCCTGGATCACGGCAACCTCGAAGGTATCGCTCCCAAGGCCGCCGTCATCATGATCGGCACCAACAACAGCAACGGTTCGGACAACACCTCCGAGGAGATCGCCGAAGGCATTAAGGCCATCGTCCAGAAGGTCCGCGACAAGTCCCCCACCACTCACGTGCTCCTGCTAGCCATCTTCCCCCGCGGCGAAAAACCCAACCCGCAGCGTGAGAAGATCGAAAAGGTCAACGTCCTGATCTCCGCCCTGGACGATGGCCGCATGATCCACTACCTGGACATCGGGCACAAGTTTCTCCAGCCCGACGGCACCCTCACCAAAGAAATCATGCCCGACTTCCTTCACCTCTCGCCCAAGGGTTACCAAATCTGGGCCGACAACACCACGCCCCGCATCACCGAGTACGTCAAGGCCAAGGCCGCCGTCCCCATGACCCCGATCAAACCCGCGCCCGGCCCAAAGGCCGAGGCGAATGTCCCCACCACCCTCCGGGTCGGCGATGCCGCCCCCGCCCTCACCGTCGACACTTTCGTCAAGGGTGAAGAGGTCAAAACGCTCGCCGCCGGCAAGGTCTACGTCGTCGAGTTCTGGGCCACCTGGTGCGGCCCCTGCATCGAGAGCATCCCGCACCTCACCGAACTTCAGCACAAGCACAAGGATGTTGTCTTCATCGGCGTTGCCGCCAGCGAGCGCAAGCCCGCCGAAGGAGCCGAAGACAAGCGTCTGGAAGGGGTCAAGTCCTTCATCGCCAAGCAGGGCGACAAGATGGACTACCGCGTCGCCTACGACTCGAAGCGCGCCATGAGCAACTCATGGATGAAGCCCGCCGGCCAGAACACCATCCCGACCGCCTTCATCGTGGATTCAAAGGGCAAGATCGCGTTCATCGGCCATCCCAACGAAATGGAAGCCGCGCTCGCGAAGGTCGTCGCGGCCAAGTAGGCTCACTTCGCCTTCGCTCGCCACTTCGCCGCCCCCTCCTCATCGCCCGCCCTGGCCGCGGCGTCGGCCAGGCTCCGCGCCACCTCACGGCAGCGCTCAACCGCCGGCCCATACTGACGTTCGCGCAGGACATACACCTGTTCCAACTCAGCCCTTGCTTCGGAAATCCGCCCAAGCCCCAGCATCGCCCTGCCCCGATTGGCCCTGACATTCAGCAGCTTCCCGTGATACGCCGGCATCTGCTTGGTCATCACGGCAAAGGCCGCCTCCAACTCCGGCATGGCTTCGCTCAGGCGCTCCTGCGCCAACAGCGCCTCACCCAGAAGCGCCCGCACCTCCGGCTCCCCCGGCCCCAGGTCTTTCTCGTGCGTGCGGATCTTCTCAAGCAGCTCTCTCGCCACCCGCTCGGCATCCTTGGCCCGATTGGCAAAGAGGTAGTCCTCCCCGAGTTGCCTCCCCAGGATCACCGCCATCTTCGTGTTGTCACCAAAGATCCGCGACGATTCCGACAGGGCGCTCTCTACATCCGCGATGCCCTCGGCGACCCGTCCGGCCAGCACCCGGGCCTCGCCACGCCGCGCCAGCGAGTTAAAGGTCAGGTTGTATGTCGGGCCCTGCGACCGCATCCGCGCCTGATACACCTTGTCGAACTGCGCCTCAGCCTCCACGTACCGATCCAGCTCCAGGAGCAACTCCCCTAGCCGCTGCTGCGCCCGCATCGTCTCCCGCTTCTCCGGCCCCAGACCTTTCTCCAGCAGCGGCACCGCGGCGATCAGGTACTCCGATGCCTTCTGCAGGTTCCCCATGTTCATGTACAACTGCCCCACCCGCTCGCGGATCGAGCCCTCCACCGCGGGCTCCGAAGCAAAATTGTCCTTGATTTTCTGCGGCACCCGGTCCAGCGCTTCCCGCACCGTCAGCTCAGGCGTGCCCGGCGGCGTTGGTTCCAGGTCCAGCACATCCAACGTGAAAAACTCCGTCACCGCTCCCGCCACCTTCAGGAACCGTTCCGCATCCGCCTTGGCTTTCACGGCCTCCGCCAACCGCTCCGTCGCCAGTTGCTCCGACGCCGTCGCCCGCTCACGCGCCCCTTCCGCCTCGACAAATCGATCCTCCGCCAGCTTCTCCGCGGCCAGCGCCCGGTCCCGCGCCGTCCGAGCATTCACCAGCCCAATCGTCGTGCCAATCACCCCCAGCACCAACGCTGCCCCCACCAGCCCGCCGGCTGTCACCGCCACCCGATGCCGCCTTGCAAACTTGCGGACCCGATAGGCCATCCCCGGCGGCGCAGCGCTCACCGCATCCCCATCCAGGTACCGCTGCACATCCCCCGCCAAACCGCTCGGAGACTCATACCTTCGCGCGCGGTCCTTCTCCAACGCCTTCATCACGATCCAGTCCAACTCACCCCGCACCAGCGTCCCCAGCCTGCTGGGCTCAATACGCCGGTGGGCCGCCACATCGGTCAGCGTCTCGGTAGACCGCACGATCTTGGTGCTGGGTTTGGGCGGCTCCACCTCGCGAATGATCCGCTGCATCTCGTTGTACGCCGCCGACCGCAGCGTCGCGCCATCAAACGGTGTCGACCCCGTCAACAGCTCATACAGCAGCACGCCCAGCGAATACACATCCGTCCGCGTATCGACATCCAACCCACCTTCGGCCTGCTCCGGGCTCATGTACTCCGGGGTCCCGATCAACTGCCGGAACTCCGTGAACACGGTCTTCTCGGTCATCCGATGACTGGTCGCCTTCGCGATTCCAAAATCAATCCCCCGCGCCATCGCCTTGCCATCCTGCGTCCCCACCAGAATGTTGCTGGGCTTGATGTCGCGATGGATCACACCCTTCGTATGCGCGTGCTGCACCGCCTGGCACACCTGCGTGAACAGCGCCAACCGTTCTTGAATCGTCAGGTTGTTCTTGTCGCAGTAGATGGTGATCGGGTCACCCTTCACCAGCTCCATCACGAAGTACGGCCGCCCGCTCTCCGTCGCCCCCGCCCCCAGCACCTTCGCGATGTTCGGATGGTCCATGAGCGCCAGCGCCTGACGCTCCTGCTCAAACCGCGCCACCACCGCCCGCGTGTCCATCCCCAGCTTGATGATCTTCAGCGCCACCCGCCGCCGCACCGGCGACTCCTGCTCCGCCATGAACACCGAGCCAAACCCACCCTCCCCGATTAGCTGCAGGAGCTTGTACACCCCGATCGTCGTCCCAGCCCCCTCCCCCGGCTTGGCCTCCACCTGCGATTCCATCGTCGCATGACGCAGAAACTGCCCCTCCCTCTCCGCAGCGCTGAGCAACGCTTCCACCCGTCGGCGCAGCTCCGCATCCAACGCGCACGCCCTGTTCAGGTACGCCTCGCGCTCCGGACCAAGAAGGTCCATCGCCTCCCCGAATACTTCTTTGAGCCTCGCGTCACTCGCCGATGCCATCGCTTGCTCCTACTTCTTCCCCATCCACTCCTTGGCTTTGACGTCATGGCCCTTCCCCGGCGCTGCTTTGTCCCAAGACTCGTAGAGAGCACCTAGGTGCCCCGCAACCAGCGATCTCCGATCTCGCGATACTCCCTCGCTTGATTCCATGACACGGAACGCCCCGCGCAAGCAGGCCTCCGCTTCCTCAAACCGACCAAGCCCCGTCAGCACAACACCCAGGCCGTCGCGGGCCTCAGCGCTCCTCCGGTCGGCGGGCCCGACGTTGCGATCAAACCCGGCCGCGGCCTCTCTATATAGCGCCTCGGCCTCCGCCATTCGCTGCCGCGCCGCCTGGTAGTCCCCCATGTCTTTCGCCGACTCCAGCGTGTCAAGATGCTCATTCCCCAGCGCCGCACGCCGCTTGTCCAGCGCCTCGGTCAGGCAAGCTCCGGCTTTGTCCAACTCACCCCGGCGCAACCAGAAAACGCCCATCGCGCTCAGGGTCTGGAGCACTTGAGGATGCCCCTCACTATGCAACCGCTTGCGCTTCTCCAAGGCACTCTTCAAGTGCTGCTCGGCCTCTCCGAACTTGCCCTGGTCTCTCAGGATCACGCCCAGGTTGTGCTCCGACTGCGCCGTGTCAAACTGCTCCGAGCCCATGACGCGCAGACGCCTCTCCAAGGATTCCCGCGTTTCGGATTCAGCTTCCGCATATCGGCCCTGCTCGTACAGAAGAAACCCGACGTTGCTGCGATACAGAAGCGTGTCCTGATGATCCACCCCCCGGACCCGCAAGCTGCGCGTCAACGCCTCTCGATAGAGCGGCTCCGACTCAGCCAGCCTGCCCTGGCGATCAATCACGATCGCCAGGTTGTTCATGCCGCGGCACGTGTCCGCATCATCATCGCCCGCACTGCGGCGCAAGCCCTCCAACACCCGCCGAAACTGCTGCTCGGCCTCGACGAGCCGGCCGCTCTCGCAGAGCAGTCCGCCCAGATTGCTGCACAGCCCCAGCGTGTCCGCATCGTCGGGCCCCAGCACCCGCACCGCTGTGGCCGCCACTTCGCGAAGCATCGGCTCACCCTCCGCCATCTTGTGCTGCATCAGCAGGCATAGCGCCAAGCTTGACTTGGTATTGAGCGTCAGCCGCGATTCCTCTCCCTCAATCCGGCTCAAGACCTCCGTCAGATCGCGAAACATGACCTCCGCTTCCTCGAACTTGCCGCGGATCTGCAGCTCCCCGGCCGTTTGAGCGATCGATTCCAGCGTGTCCCGGTGCTCCTTTCCAAGAACCCGCCTTCTGATCTCCAGCGCCTCGGCCTGCGGCCCCGTCGCCTTGTCTAACAAACCCAGACTCACAAACGTCGCCGCCAGCGTCTGGAGCAGGCTCGCCTTCACCACCGGTTGATCCTTGAACTGCTCGTTCACCGCCGTCAGCGCCCGACCAAAGATGTTCGCATCCAGAGACTTGAGCGCGACGTTCGTCAGGTTCGTATCGTCCAGCAGTTGCCCCAGCCGCTCCTGCCTCGCCTGGATCTCCGCCGTCGCAACCCCGGACCGTTGCATTGAATCTCGCGCATCCGCGAGCAGGTCCGCTCGCAACTGCCTGCCCATCTTCTCAACATCAATCCCCGCCAACTGCGCGGCCTGAAACTCCGCTACCTGCTGTGTTTCCTTCCGACGCGCCTCGGCATCGTTCTTCGCCTTCAATGCGTCCGCCGCCGATAGCCGCGCCGCATCCCGCTCACGCGCCGCAACCCCCGCCTGCCACAGCGAGGCCCCGAGCCCCGCGATCAACGCCAGCGCCACAAACCCCGCCGCCGTCACACCAACCTTGTGCCGCCGCGCCGCCTTCCGCAGCTTATACCCCACGCTCGCCGGCGCCGCCACCACCGCCTCACCCGTTAAAAACCTCCCGATATCCGCCGCCAAGTTCCCGGGCGAGTCATACCGGCGGCCCCGGTCCTTATCCAGAGCCCGCATCACGATCCAATCGAGCTCGCCGCGAATCACCGAAGATAGCCGCCGCGGCTCCAACCGCCGCTTCGCCGCTACATCCGCCAAGGTCTCGATGGACTTCGAGATGCGCGTACTTGGCGATGGCGGATCGACCTCGCGAATGATCCTCTGCATCTCTCCAAACGCGGCCGACCGCAACCGCTCCGGATCAAACGGTGTCACCCCCGCCAGCAGCTCATACAACAACACACCCAGCGAATACACATCCGACCGCGTATCCACATCCAGCCCGCCCTCCGCCTGCTCCGGACTCATGTACTCCGGCGTCCCGATCAACTGCCGGAACTCCGTGAAGATCGTCTTGTCAATCAACCGCCGGTCCGTCGCCTTGGCAATCCCAAAGTCAATCACCCGCGCCTGCGCCCGCCCATCCTGCGTCGTCACCAGGATGTTGCTCGGCTTCAGGTCCCGATGGATCACACCCTTGGTATGCGCGTGCTGCACCGCATGGCACACCTGCGTAAACAACTCCAGCCGCTCCGGAATCGTCAGGTTGTTCTTGTCGCAATAAACGGTGATAGGGTCACCCTTCACCAAGTCCATCACAAAGTAAGGCCGCCCCGCCTCTGTCGCCCCCGCATCCAGCACCTTCGCGATGCCCGGATGGTCCATCATCGCTAGGGCCTGCCGCTCCTGCTCAAACCGTGCCACCACCGTCTTGGTATCCATCCCCAGCTTGATGATCTTGAGCGCCACCCGCCGCCGTACCGGCTTCTCCTGCTCCGCCAGAAACACCGACCCAAACCCACCCTCCCCGATCAACTGCATCAGCTTGTACTGCCCTATCCGCGTCCCGACTCCCTCCACCTTCAATCCCCCGCCCGGCAGTTCCATCGTCGCATCGTTCAGGAAAACCCCCTCCGCCTCCGCCGCCGCGATCAACACCTCCACCCGCCGACGCATCCCCTCATCTCCCGCGCACGCCGCATCCAGAAACGCCACCCGTTCCGCGCCCCGGCGATCAATCGCCTCCCCAAAGACCTCTTTGAGTTTGGATTCCCCTGACATCTCGGGCTCCTACTACTCTTCGCGCTCCAGGGTGTCCCTCAGCCACCCTCTCGCAAAGGCCCAGTCTCGACGGACCGTCCGCTCCGAAATGCCCAGCGCCTGGCCGACCGCCTCCTCACTCATCCCGGCATAAAACCGCAGCCGAACGATCGACGCGGCCTGGGCATCCACCTGCTCCAGGCGCACCATCGCGTCATCCAAGGCCAGAATTCCAGAAGAATCCGCGTCCGCGGCCAAATCAGCCACATTGGCGATCGCCAACGCCGCCTTCCCCCCACCCCTCTTATCCGCATTCTTCGCCCGGGCATGGTCAATCAGGATCTTCCGCATCGCCTCCGCGGCCGCCCGAAAGAAGTGCCCCCGGTCCGCCCACTGCACATCCTCCCGCCCCAAAAGCCGCACATACGCCTCATGCACCAGCGCTGTGGCCTGCAACGTGTGCGACCGGCGCTCCCCCGCCATCCGCTGCTGGGCAATCGCCCGAAGCTGCCCATAGACAAGCGACAGCAGTTCCTGGGGCGCTGTAGAACTCCCCGCCGAGGCTGCCTGAAGTAGCACTGTCACCTCAGCGGCGTTCGTGGCCTGATTGTCCGATCCCGGGGCCGCCATCCCCCCAGTCTACCGCATCCCCAGTTAAACCCCACCCCAATTCCACCCCCCGACCCAACAGAGGCGAAACCCCCATTTCGCCAAAGCGGACTCTCGGGACCGCCCTGTCTTGACCATCGCTTTGCCTGGCGTATGCAGGTCTGCGGCCGCGACTATGAGCGGGATTTGGCTTCAATTACCGTGATTTTTGCAAAGCTCCTCGCAAAGGACTCCAGACCAGACGATTTTTGCGCTCCGACCCTCGACAGGACCTTGGTTGAACAAGCTTGTCAGGGGTAGTAATCTTGGCCCCCCAGCCGTCGGGCGACTTTCGAGTCGCCATTCTGACGGACTCATGGATGGGCGTCCCGCGTGCTTTGCAGGATGGGTAACGGGCTGGTCGCCCGGGCGTTGCGGCTGCCGTGCAAGCCGAGCTTTCGTTCGTCAATGAGTTCAAAGGAGATACGGATATGGGATTTGTCAAAGAGTTTCGCGAGTTCGCCCTCAAGGGCAACGTCCTGGACCTGGCGGTCGGCGTCATCATCGGCGGTGCCTTCGGCACGATTATCAACTCGGTGATCAAGGACATGATCATGCCCGTGGTCAGCATCCCCGGGAACGTGGACTTCAGCAACATGTACCTGCCCCTGAGTTCCAAGGTGCGGGCTGCGATCGACGCGGCTCCCAATCACACCCTCGGCCTTGAAAAGGCCCGAGAGGCCGGCCCCGTCTTGGCCTACGGCAACTTCATCACCGTCACCATCAACTTCGTCATCCTCGCGTTCTGTATCTTCATGGTCGTCAAGCTCTTCAACACAGCCAAGAAGCGCTTCGAGGCCGAGAAGCCGGCGCCGGCCCCCGCGGGCCCCACTCCCGAGCAAAAGCTGCTAACCGAAATCCGAGACCTGCTCGCCCGCAAGTAATGCTTTCCCCACCAATTTGTGCGATTTCGCCCCGAAGGGCGGGCCATCAGTGCGCCCGCAAAGGAGTTAGAGATGCCTCGTTTCCGTGGTCCCATTGCGGCCGTGCTCGCCGCTTGTTCTTCGGCCCTTGCCGGAGATGTCGCTTTTACAAATGAGCTGTTCTCTGGACCCATCCCCCAGCAGCCCGCCGACAAGATCGCCGCGCCCGATCCGGACAGCTTCTGGAAAGGCTGGACCGGAGGCATCGAGTTGGGCCTCAACGGTTCAGAGGGTAACACCCGCACGCTGAACTTCCGTGGCGGTGCCAACGCGGAACGCAAGACCAGCGCGATGATCACCACCGCCAACGCCAGCTACAGCCGTGCGACCCAAGGCAGCGTCACGATCAAGAACCGCGCCGAACTGGGCGCCCGCAACAGTTGGATCTTTGAAAAAGACTCGCCCTGGAGCTACTTCATCGAGGGCAAGTACGAGTACGACGACTTCCAGGACTGGCGCAGCCGCATCTCGGCCGGCAACGGCATCGGCTACGCCTTCATCAAGAACGACAAGACCACGCTGGATGGCCGCGCCGGTCTGGGCGTTACCCGCGCCATCGGCGGCAGCGACAACCGCTGGGTCCCCAACGGCATTTTCGCCGCCGACTTCGGCCACAAGCTCACCGAACGCCAGAAGATCACCGCATCTCTGGAGTACTTGCCCAGCCTGCTCAACTTCCCCACCGAGTACCGCATCACCGCCAGGGTGGGGTATGAAATCGTGGTCGACCCGGAAGTGAAGATGAGCCTCAAGGCCGGCATCGAGGACCGGTACAACAGCGTGCCCGGCGGCACCGCCGAACGCAACGATGTGGACTACTTCGTGGTGCTGGCCTGGGCCTTCTGATTCATCGCTTGAACTTGGATTCCCGCGGGCGTGCCATCCGGCACGCCCGCTTTCGTTGGCACCCTGAATCTTCCGCCCTCCGCCCTACCATCCGCCTCTTTCCCGGAGGTGGTTTATGGCTTGGTTGCGGGTTTCCGAAGCGTTCAAGGCTCCCGTCGGTTCAGAGGTCACGGTCAAGGGCTGGGTCCGCACACGCCGCGACTCCAAGGCCGACGGTGGCCTCTCCTTCATCGCCCTCCACGACGGCACGTGCTTCGACGCCATCCAGATCGTCGCGAAAAACAACCTTTCCAATTACGCCGACCAGGTCGCCAAGCTCACGACTCACTGCGCCATCGAGGCCGACGGCACGATCGTCCAAAACCCCAAGGGCGGCAACGAGATCGCGGCCACCGCAGTCCGCGTCATCGGCTGGGTGGATGACCCCGACCACTACCCCGTCCAGCCCAAGCAGCACTCCTTCGAATACCTCCGCGAGGTCTCTCACCTCCGCGTCCGCACCAACACCTTCGGCGCGGTCGCCCGCGTCCGCCACTGCCTTTCCATGGCCGTCCACCGCTTCTTCCACGAGCGCGGGTTCTTCTACGTCCACACCCCCATCATCACCGCCAGCGACTGCGAAGGTGCCGGCCAGATGTTCCGCGTCAGCACGCTCGACATGGTCAACCCGCCGCGGGTCTCGCAGGATGGCAAGCCTCCGTTGCCCACCGGTCCAGTGGACTACACCCAGGACTTCTTCGGCAAAGAGGCCCACCTCACCGTCTCCGGCCAGCTCAACGTCGAAACCTACTGCTGCGCCATGTCCCGCGTCTACACCTTCGGCCCCACCTTCCGCGCCGAAAACAGCAACACCAGCCGCCACCTCTCCGAGTTCTGGATGATCGAGCCCGAGATCGCCTTCTCAACGCTCAAAGAAGATGCCGATCTCGCCGAAGCCTTCATCAAGTACCTGGTCAAAACCGTCCTCACCGAACGCGCCGACGACATGAAGTTCTTCGACGAGCGCATCGAAAAGGGCCTTCTCGCCCGCCTCCAACACGTCATGGACACGCCCTTCCGCCGCCTCCCCTACACCGAAGCCATCGCGATCCTCCAAAAGGCCATCGCGGGCGGCAAGAAGTTCGAATACCCCGTCAAGTGGGGCACCGACCTCCAATCCGAGCACGAGCGATTCCTCACCGAAGAGCACTTCAAGCAGCCCGTCGTCCTGATCAACTACCCCAAGCAGATCAAAGCCTTCTACATGCGCACCAACGACCCCGGCACGGATGGCGCCCCCGGCGACACCGTCGCCGCGATGGACGTTCTGGTCCCCGGCATCGGCGAAATCATCGGCGGCTCCCAGCGCGAAGAGCGCCTCGACCGCCTGGATGCCCGCATCGAAGAGATGAAACTCCCCGCCAAAGAATACTGGTGGTACCGCGACCTCCGCCGCTACGGCACCGTCCCCCACGCCGGCTTCGGCTTGGGCTTCGAACGCCTCATCTGCTTCGTCACCGGCATGCAGAACATCCGCGATGTCATTCCCTTCCCCCGCGCGCCCAAGCAGGCGGAGTTCTAAAGCGCACTTGCTCCAGTACCGTTCGCGAAGCGAGCCGTGGCGTGTCGCCACGGCGGACGTCCCCTCTCGCAGCTCCGGGCGTTTTGGTTGAATTGCGTTGAGGGAACTCTCTACCCTCATCCCTCATGCCCACCCTCGCCGTCTACGCCGGCTCCTTCGACCCCCCCACCAACGGCCACGCCTGGATGATCCAGCGCGGCGCGGCCCTCTTCTCCCGCCTCATCGTCGCCATCGGCAGCAACCCCGCCAAACGCGCCGCCTATTCCGTCGACCAGCGCCTCACCTGGCTCCGCACCATCACCCAGCCCCTCCCCAACGTCGAGGTCACCAGCTTCGGCGATCTCTTCCTCGCCGACTACGCCCGCCAGGTCAACGCCGGCTTCATCCTCCGCGGCATCCGCAGCGAAGCCGACTTCGGCTACGAACAGACCATGCGCCACATCAACGGCGACATCCACCCCCAGCTCGACACCGTCTTCCTGATGCCCCCACGCGAAATCTCAGAAGTTAGCTCCAGCCTCGTCCGCGGCTGCATCGGCCCCCAAGGCTGGCGTGAAGTCGTAAAACGCTACGTCCCAGGATGCGTCTATGACGACCTTGTCCGCACCCATGCGTGACCGCTGGATCGCGCTCTGCGCCCGCATCGGCCCTGCCGACAGCGCACGCGCCCTCGCCGACACACTCGAAACCCTGTATCAAAATCCTCCCCGCGCCTACCACTCCCTCGACCACATCGCCGCGTGCCTGACCATCTTCGATAACCACCGCTCCCTCGCAACAGACCCCGACGCCGTCGAGTTCGCCATCTGGCTCCACGACTGCATCTACGACCCCAAAGCCAAAGACAACGAATCCAAAAGCGCCGCCGTCGCCCGCCAGATGCTCCGCGAACTCAACGCCGCGGCCGCTCTTCAAGACCAAGTCGAGTCCTTGATCATGGCAACCCTCCACACCGGCGCCCCCTTGACCGGCGATGCCGCGCTCCTTGCCGACACCGACCTTTCAATTCTGGGATCACCCCAAGCCGCGTACACCATCTACGCCGCCGCGATCCGTCGCGAATACTCATTCGTTCCAGATGACGTGTACCGCCCCGGCCGGTCAGCCGTCCTCCGTGCGTTT
Organism: Phycisphaerales bacterium; assembly: GCA_044222485.1. Taxonomy (GTDB): domain Bacteria; phylum Planctomycetota; class Phycisphaerae; order Phycisphaerales; family UBA1924; genus JAHBXE01. The sequence goes on from JBGAND010000017.1 coordinate 83,721, forward strand.
CTGGGCCGCAGTCACATCTTTCATACGCCCCACTTTCAAAGCAGCCATGAATCCCGCGCCCGGGCAAACCTCGAGGCCGAACTCCGCACCCTGGCGTAGTCACCGCAGCGCTACCCGATAACCACCCTTCGCCGACCCGCTCGACCGCGCAAGCCCCTACAACCGGGGCCCAAAACGCCCACCCCAAGCCAAACCACTTGCATCGCGCAGCTTCCGCGCCGATGCAGGTGACGACTCACCCTCAAGCGCCGGAGGCAACCAGCGCGGGTGACTCATACAGGTCCCGTGGTCGTCACGGGATCAGGAAACACCGCCGCGGCCGCCGCGGCTCGGGCCACGGGGCCCAAAGGGGGACGGAGATGGTCGCATCCCGCAAGTGGTTCGTTTTGGCTCCCGCCATCAGCCTGGTCGGCTTCGGACTGGCCGCGCCCAGTGACGGCCCCACCGACACCGGCGACACCTACGCCGACCTCCCCAACTCCGTCACCGTCGTCGCCACCATCCGCGACTTCAAGGCCTACGGCGAGTCCGGCGGCCACCCCGACTTTGAACGCTGGACCGGCGGCGTCCGCGTCGGCCTGGTCGCCACCGACCTCGACACTGAGGGCAAGCCCGTCGCCGCATCCCTCACCGGCCAGTCGCTCGTGACCGACTTCCAAGACTCCAGCCACCAGCCCATCAACCCCGCGCTTTACGACCCCGCTCTGGGCGACATCCCCGGCTCCCTCCGCGCCGCCACCGATGTGAAGATCGACTCCGTCGAGAGCTTCGCCCAGTGGTACCGCGACGGCCTCCACACCGCGTCCGCCTCCGTCCCCATCACCTTCAATCGCAAACCCGGAACCAACACCTACATCTTCGACTCGGCCACCGATGACCCCTTCAAGACCCGCGGCGGGTTCTTCCCCATCGACGGCCTCCTCTACGGCAACTACGCCAGCACCGGCCACAACTTCAGCTTCACCACCGAGATGGAGACCCAGTTCGAATACCACCGCGGTGAAGCCCAGACCTTCAAGTTCGCAGGCGATGACGACGTCTGGGTGTTCATCGGCGGCAAGCTCGTCATCGACCTCGGCGGCGTCCACTCCGCCCACGCGCAGGTCGTCAACCTCGACCGCCTCTCCTGGCTCACCGACGGCGAGTCCTACACCCTCAAAGTCTTCCACGCCGAGCGCCACACCACCCAGTCCAACTTCAAGATCGAGACCACGCTGCAGATGCGGCAAGTCCAGCCCCCCGCGGCCGCCGATCTGGCCGACTGATTTCAGCCAAATGGCGCATCAATACAGTCGGACGCGGCCAACAATCACGGATGCCGCGTCCGATTCTGCTTTTTATCGTCGCCATCCTGGCGCTCACCCGCTTCGCACTCGCCGATGACGCCCGCGTCAGGGCCGAGCTCGAGGCCACCTTCGCCGACATGGCCAGGGCCGTCCTCGCCGGCGATGCCGACGCGTACATCGCGCACATCGACGCCAATGAGACGCGACTGCTCGCCGAGCAGAAGCACTGGATCGCCGCGCTGGCCAAGGACAAGCCCGCCGAGTTCTCCCTCTCCATCCCCGATGGCCCCGCCACCTTCACCGACACCACCGCCGAAGCCCCCCTCACCATGTCGTGGCGCTTTGAGAATGGAAAGCAAGACAACTGGGGCATGGCCAAACCCCGCACCGTCACGTTCCCCACCGTCCAGTTCTTGAAGCGCGACGGCCGCTGGCTCTACAAAGGTGAGAAGTGGAAAGAAGTCTTCAGCGAAGGCGGCGTGTGCAGCGTCCGCTTCCTGCCCGGCTCCGAAAAGGTCGCCGAAGATGTCTTCAAGGCCTTTCCCACTTCCAAGGGCCACGTTGATGCCGAGTTTGACCGCCCCATCGCCGAACGCCAGACCATCGAACTCTTCCAGTCGATGGACCACCTCAAGGCCACCGTCTTCATCACGATGCCCGATCAGGTCCTGGGCGGCTGGAGCGAGCCGGGCGAGTCCATCAAGTTCATGGACACCTACACCCGCGGCGTCACCGGCTGGACCGCCGCGTTCGCGCACGAATACGCGCACGTCGCCACCTGGGAGGTCAGCGCCGCCCAGCACGCGCTGCCCTGGTGGGCCGAAGAAGGCATCGCCGAACTGTGCGCGTGCGAGTTCCGCCCCGGTTACATCGCCAAGCTTGATGAAACCCACCGCAAGCTCGCCGCCGACAACAAGCTGCAGGCCTGGGATGACCTGTCCGACTACATGACCGCCAAACCGAACTTGAAGCGCCTGGCCTACACCCAGGGCAACCACATGGCCTGGTACATCACCGAACGCTTCAAGAAGGAAGGCCGCATCAAGTGGGTCCGCGCCATGGGCAGCGGTAAGACACTCGATGAAGCGACCCAAACCGCGTTCGGCATCAGCTTCGAGCAACTCGACAAGGACTGGCGTGATTCCCTGAAGTCCGCGCGAGAAACCCCCGAACCCGAGGGCCTCCGCGAATCGCTGGACCAACTGCTCCGCGAAATGACCGCCGCCACCGCCGCGGCCGATCAAACCGCGTACCTCGCCCGCGTCGCCCCCGCCGACGCCGTCTTCTACAAGGAACAACAAAACTGGGTCCGCGACCTGGCTCGCGCGCCTGTCGAGCACGTCGAAATCACACTCGATTCCAAGCCCCTCAAAATGGACAACGATGCCGCTGTCGGCATCCTGGTCACTAAGTGGCGCATGCCCGGCGCCAAGGACCGCTCCCTTTCCTACCCCGCCCGCTTCGTCCGCGGCGAGGTCGGCTGGCTCTATGCCGGAGAGAACTGGCTCATCCACGAAGGCGATCACTCCAAGGTGTTCTACGAGGATGAATCGCTGAAGGAAACGGCGCAGGCCGTCGCCGAAATCCTGCCCGACATCCGCGCCCACGTTCACGAAGGGTTCGAGCTTTCGGACAACAAGGCCGTCACTGAACGCATCCAGCAGGTCAAGCTCTACACCTCCATGAAGCACCTGCAACATTCGATCTACCTCAGCTACGTCGAGGGGCTCAGCGGTTGGAACGAGCCTGACGAGTCCATCAAGATCCTCGCCAACCCACGATCAGGCAAGGGCCAGCTTCGCAGCCTTCTTGGGCATGAGTACGGGCACGTTGCAACCTTCTGCCTCGGACCCAAGGCCAACGACATGCCCTGGTGGGTCCTCGAAGGTGTCGCCGAGCTGTCAGCGGAGGAGTACTCGCGCGATGCGACACGGATGGACCGCATGGTCAAGCGCTGGGCCCAGAACGGCGGCATCGTGGACTGGGACAAGCTCGCGGACTTTCACGGCGAGGCGCTCAATCACCAGCAGAACGTGTACACCCAGGGTCACCACATGGTGTCGTTCATCTCCGAAGCATTCGGCCGGCACGGGCGGAACGCCTGGCTTAACGCGATGGCCAAGGGCGCGAAGCTCGATGACGCGACCAAGTCGGAACTGGGACTGAGCTTTGAAGAACTGGACAAGAAGTGGCGGGCTTCGATTGCACCTGCGAAGGATGAGCCGGCGGAGAAGCACCCGGAGTGAGCTAGTGCCCGCCGCCGTGTGACTTGGCGGCATCTTTCTTGGCGGCTTCCTTTTTCGCCGGCGGCTTCTTGGCGGCCTTGGCATCTTTCTTCTCGCCGTGCCCGCCCTTGGCTTCGCCGTGGCCGCCCTTGGCTTCGCCGTGCCCGCCTTTGGCTTCGGGCTTGGCGGCGCCGTGCTCCGACTCGGCCGCGGCCACGGGCTGCGCCGCGGTCGGAGGCTTTGCGGAGCGGAAGAACAGCACATAGGCCCACAGGCTGACGGACACAAAGAGGGTCCAAAGCGCCAGCCACCCGACCAGGTCGCGCGTGTACTTGGGCTTGTCTTTGAGGGGCAGGGAGATCAGTTCAAGGAGCTTGACACCCAGGGGCTTCAAGCGGCCCGCGGCCTTGGCGCCGTGTTGGGCCGCGACCTTCGCGGCGGATGTGGCCGCCTTGCGTGCGACATTGGGTGCGGGCGGGGTCGTCGGCGCGGCGGGTGCTGGCGCGACTGCCGCGGGTTTGGCGGCGGGGGCTACAAGAGTGGCCGGCGCTTCGACCTTGGGCGCTGGCTCAGCGGGTTTGGCGGTCGGTTGTTCGGCGCCCAGCGGAGGCGGCGGGGCCTCTTTGGCGGGAGGTTCACCGACCTGGCCTTGCAGCACGTTCTGCTCATCGGCGAACTCACCGGCGATCAGGTCGTCGGCAAGGTTGGCGATCTGTGCATCGAGCGCTTCGATCTTCTTGGGGGTCTCGGGCGCTGGGGCGGGCTCTGGCGGCGCTTCTTGTATCAGGCGCTCGACGGCCTTGGCCAGGTCCTGACTCTCAGAGGGTGGCGCATCCGCGAGAGTCACGGGGGCTTCGGATACTGCGGCCGCCGAGTTGGCCAGGTCCGCGGCCGCGGCGGCGAGGGACTCCTCGACAGATTGTGTCGGGGGCGGCGCGGTCTCTTCGGGCGGCATTGCGGAAACAAGCAGGTTGACGGCTTCGGCGGCGAGGGCTTCGAAGTCGAGTCGGCCGGCTTCGGGATCGGGGGTCGCGTCGGAGGGCGCGATCGGGGCGGCGGGGGCGGCGGGTTTGCCGGTATCCCCGATGAGCGCAGCGACACTTGCTTCCAGGTCGCTATCTTGAATGTCCTTGGTCGCCTCGGACATCGGGTCCCCGCAGGAGAGTGTGTGTGCCATGATCGGCGCAAGACTGGCTCAACTCAAGGCCTATCGGGCCTGCGAGTCGCTTGCGACGGGTGTAGAACTGCGTAATCGATGATCCCGCCCTATGACTCCATCCCTTCCGCCCCATAACACCCACATGCCCTCCCACCGTATCCATATTGAGCAGGGCATTGTCCCCGGGGCCGTTGAGGTCACCGGTGAGGAGGCGGTACACGCGGCCCGGGTGAAACGGGTGGAGGTGGGCGACCGGGTTGAACTGTTGGATGGGAAGGGGAGTGTGGGTGCGGCGAAGGTGGTGACGATCGACAAGCCGGGAGGGCTGTGGCGGGTAGTGGTGGAGGTGGAATCGGTGGCGAAGATGGAGCCGCCGCGGCCGCGGGTTGAGGTGTTTTCGGCAGCGCCCAAGGGGTCGCACCTGTCGGAGATGATCGACGGGCTCAGCCAGGTGGGCGCGGCGAAGTGGTCGCTGCTTGAGACCGAGCGCGGCGTGAGCGAGCCGGGGGCATCGAAGCTCGACCGGTTGATGCGGGTGGCGACGGAGGCGAGCAAGCAGAGTGGGCGGGCGTGGCATATGGAAATCGGAGGCGGGGTGTCGTTTGAGGCGGCGCTGCAATCACCGGAAGTGGTGATCGCGGATGGGTCGGGGGAGTGGTATTCGGCGCGGGGGGAGAGTGTGCGGCTGCTGATTGGGCCGGAGGGTGGGTGGACGGCTGGGGAGTTGGAGCGTGCGCGGGGCGCGGGGGCGAGGGTGTGCCGGTTTGGGGTGCACACGATGAGGATTGAGGTTGCGGCGGTGGTGGCGGCGGGGATAGTGATGGGGCGTGGGGCATAGGGCGCGATCGACATCGCTGAACAAGCAATACCCATGCGTTGGTACGTTCAGGGAGGTCGGCATTGCTGCGCCTGGGTCTGGGTGGATGGGAGTTGCAAGAAGTGCTGAGTGCCGCGTGCCGCGTTGGAGGAGACGCGGGTGTCGCTGAACCCACGGACAGCAGTCCGATTGTGGGGGCAGGTTGCACAGAGCGGCGGCTTTGGATGACGAAGACACTGGCTACTCAAAGCAGCGACCAGTGCCACCAAAGCGGGAGCTTCAGTGTTTCTCGCGAGCGGCCTGGGCTTGGTCGGGCTTGCCCCAGGCGGTGTAGAGATCGACGAGGCGCTGGCGGGCCTCGACCGCCATGTAGCTGCCGGGGAAGTAGGTGGCTTCGACGCGCGGGACGAACTGCTGGAGGAGGGCCTCGGCCTCTTCGAAGCGGCCAAGGCGCGCCAGGCACTCTCCCAGGACGGTCTGTGCGTATACGGTGATCTTGCTTTCGGGCCCGAGTTGTTGGGTGCGCAGGCGTGCGCATTCGCGAAGGCGGGGTTCGGCCGCCGCGGCTTGGTCCAGGTGCATGTCGATGAAGCCGGTCAGGAGGAGCAGGCCGCTGCGGTGAGGATGGTCGGCGGGGAGCTTGGCGCTGGCGCGCTCGAGCATCGCGGCTTCATCCTGCAGGTGGCGCAGGGTCGTTTCATCCTTGTCAGCGGCGGCGATACGAGCCTGGTGGTAGAGGCAGGCGCCGACGTCCGGGTGTTCATCGCCGACGATGGCGCGGAGGATGGCCGTGGCCTCGCGGTAACAGGCCGCGGCCTCTTGGGGGCGGTTCAGGAACTGGAGGGCGTCGGCCAGGCGCTTGTTGAGTTCTCCGACGGTGATATGGCGAGGGCCGTAGAGCTCGATGTATCGGTCGATGGCCTCGCGGAAGAAAGGTTCGGAGCCCTGCCACCTGCCGTTGGACTCGAGCAGATAGGCGATGCGCATGCAGAAGTAGGCGGATTCGCGGTCTCTTGAGGCGGTGGAGCGCCACGAGTTGATGGCGGCGGTGAAGGCCGCGGCGGAGGCTTCCTGGCGGTTTTGGCGTGCTTCAAACACGCCGAGCTCAAAGAGGGCCAGGGGCGTAAAGAGGCCGGCGGGGGCGCCGGAGACCGCTTGAGTCAGCTGCGCGCGGGCGGCCTCGACACTTCCTCTGGTCTCGAGTATGGAGGCGAGTTCAAGGCGGGCGTCAACGATCTGGTTGCCGCCGGGCAGGTTAAGCGTGAGAGCATCCCGCAGGGTGGTTTCGGCGACGAGTTGGGCCTCGGCGGTTTGGTGCCGGCGCATGAGCAGGATGGCCAAGTTGCGTCCGGCGGTCACTCTCTGGAGCATGATGCCGGGCTCGGCCGGGAATCCGAGAATGGTCCGGCAGAACTGCTCGCTGTCTTCCCATTGCCCAAGGAGGCGGAACGATGTGGCGAGCGCGGCATCGACGCGGATGCGGTCTTTCAGGGGTGCGCCCTGATCGGTGAGGAGCTTGGAGGCGGGCTTGTACATCGCGGCGGCGCGATCGGGCAGTCCCAGGCCGGCATAGGCATCGCCGAGTCGCTCGAAGAGTGTGGCCTGGGCCAGGGGTTTGTCTTTGAGTTCGCGGGCGACGGATTCGGCGCTGGTGTGCAGGATCGCGGCTCGGGCCAAACCGTCGCCGGCGGCGACGCGCGGGTCTATGGAGGCAATGGCATCCTGGAGACACTTGGCGATGCGTGTGGCGGTGTCGGCCTCATCGAGGGCGGCCCGTTCGGCGCGCTTGGCGCGGCTGGCTTCGTCGGTGGCGCGGACGGCCTGCCAGATGGCTCCGGTGGTGCCCAGCAGGAGCCCGGTGAGCGCGATGGCGGCGCCCGCGGCCAGGGCGCGGTTGCGTCGAGCAAAGAGGCGGAGCTGATACGCGGGGCTGGCGGGGCGGGCCGAGATGGTCTGGTGATTGCGGAATCGGGCGATGTCGGAGGCGAACTCCGCGACGGATTGGTAGCGGCGGGTGCGGTCGCGATCGATGGCGGTGAGGATGATGGTTTCCAGGTCGCCGCGGAGAGCCTTGGCGAGCGTGCTGGGCCGGGGCGGCGTGTCTTCGCGGATCGCGCGGGCGACCTCGAGCGGGGGCTTGCCGCCGGAGTCGAAGGGTGTGCGGCCGCAGAGCAACTCGTAGAGGACGACGCCCAGGGAATAGACATCGGTGCGGATGTCGAGGGCGGCGGGGTCGCCGGCGCACTGCTCGGGGCTCATGTAGGCGAGGGTGCCGATCATCTGGCCGTCGCTGGTGTGCATGGACTCATCGGGTGAGCCCATGGCGCGGGCGATACCGAAGTCGATGACCTTGGGCGCGCCGGATTGGTCTACCAGGATGTTGCCGGGCTTGAGGTCGCGATGGATGACGCCGCGCTGATGGCCGTGGTGGACGGCATCGCAGACGCGGAGGAAGAGGTCGAGGATGGCGGGGACGGAGAGGGAGCGGGCGAAGGTGGTGATGGGCTGGGCGGTGTCGATGAACTCCATCGCGAAGAAGGGGACCGAATCGAACATGCCGGCTTCGTAGATCTGGGCGATGCCAGGATGGCGGAGACGGGCGAGGACCTCGGCCTCCTGGGTGAATCGGCGGAAGAGGGTGGGCGTGGCGAGACCGGCGCGGAGGACCTTGATGGCGACGGTGCGGTTGGGAGAGTCTTGTTTTGCTTCGTAGACGGAGCCCATTCCGCCGGAGGCGATCAGGCGGAGTATGCGGAAGCGGCCGATCTGCGTGGGGTGGGGCGGTGGGTCGTCGGGAGGTGTGATGAAGGCGTGGTCGGCGGCGGAGTGGCCGACGAGGAGCTGCTCAACCTCGCTGCGGAGGGCCGCATCGCCGGCGCAACGGCGGTCGAGGAACGCGGGGCGCGATGGGGAATCCACATCCAGCGCTTCGTGGAAGGCTTCTTCGACGGCTTTCCAGCTCGGGCCCGCGGCCATCACAGCCCTGCCTCCAGGATTTCTTTGCGGAGCCAGGCGCGGGCTGTTGTCCACTCGCGCTCCAAGGTACGGAGGGGCACGTCCAGGAGGGCCGCGGCGTCATCCATGCTCAGGCCGCCGAAGAAGCGGAGTTCGACGAGGCGGGCCTTGCCGGCGTCGAAGGCAGCCAGGCGTGTGAGCGCATCGTCGAGCGCGGAGAGATCGACAGCGCGTTTCTGATAGAGAGTCATCGCCTCACTGAGCGCCAACGGCGAGTCGCCTCCGCCGCGCTTTTCGCGATTCTTTGATCGGGCGTGGTCCACCAGGATGCGGCGCATGGCTTGGGCAGCAATGGCCATGAACTCAGCGCGGGAGTGGCAGGGGGTGGAATCCTGGGCGACAAGCTTGACGTAGGCCTCGTGGACCAGGGCGGTGGCCTGGAGTGTGTGGCCGCGGCGTTCGCCAGAGAGGATGCGCTGGGCCAGGCGGCGGAGTTCGGAGTAGACGACGGGAAAGAGGCGTTCGGAGGCCGCGGCGTCGCCCCTGGAGGCGGCGTCGAGGAGCTTGGTGACTTCGCCTTGTGAGCCGTCTGGCTGCATGGCCTTCTTCAGGGCATTGTCCGGCAAGGCGGGGGTTCTTGCAAGGCAAAGTCGCGCCGCTGGCTGTGTTTTCGCGTCAAAAGCCGGGTTGAGTACGTCCCTTGGCGATTATCTGGCGGGGTGGCGGCGGGTTCATCGCGTAGGTGATCGCCCGGCAATCGGGCCAAGAGGAAACCGCCATGAAGAAGACACGACTGATCCCGATCGTTCTCAGCGTCGCCGCAGGAATGGCGCAGGCGCAGCCGGTGTGGTTCAAGGTGACGACGATAACGCCGCCGGCCGGCCACACGGGCGTGATGTACCCGAACTCGATCAATGACCTGGGGCAGGTGGTGGGGAAGGTCTACAGCGCCTCGGGGTATGACAGGGCGTTCATCTGGCTGCCGACGCCGGCGTATGGGTATCCAGCGGGGCCATCCGTGCTCGACAACTTCGGAGGTCTTTACAGTGAGGCCACGGGGATCAACAACGCCGGACAGGTGAGCGGATCGACCGTGAACCCGCAATGGGATGTGGCGCGATGGGACCTGGCGGTGAGCCACACGCCGGTGGTGCTGCGGACTCAGGGGTATACCAAGTGCATCAATAGCTTGGGGGTGGTGGGCGGGATGGGCGTGTTTGCCAATCCGGGCTGCCCGAACGCGGGCATCTTTTCGTCGGTTGTGTCGAACGCGATGGTGACCAACACCGAGTGCACTAATGCCGTGGTGATGGGGTTGAATGCGAACGGGTATGCGGTGGGCAATGGGTTTCAGGCGAGCAACAAGGGGTTCTTTGCGTCGGGTCCCGGATACGCGGCGAGCGAACTGCCCAACTTCGCGGGCGTGACCGGACAAAGTTTCTACACATTGGCAAACGCCGTGAACGAAGACGGGCAGGTGGCGGTGCAGGTGAATCATCCGTCGCTGGGGTGCGTGGCGGCGATCTTCAAGGACCTGAATGGGAACGGGATCGCCGAGCCGGCGACGGAGTACACGATTCTGAGCACGCCTGTGCAGGGCACGTGCGGGGCGTATGCGATCAACAACGCAGGCGCGGCCGGCGGCGTGCGGGCGAGCGACAATGGCGGGATGCTCTGGGTTGGCGGCAAGGAGATCGGCCTGAACCAGGCCGTGTTTAAGGATGCCTCGGGCTATCCGGTCATCCACGGTGTGACGGACATCAATGATCTGGGACAAGTGCTGTGCAAGGCGACGACGGCCCAGGGAGAGCTGGCGGTCATCCTGACGCCCATGTGCTACCCGGACTGCGACGCGTTCGGGGGGTTGTCGGCGAACGACTTCCAGTGTTTCATGAACAAGTTCGCGGTTGGGAGCAGGTATGCCAACTGCGATGAATCGACATCCGGGCCGATGCTGACGGCGAACGATTTTCAGTGCTACTTGAACAAGTTCGCGGCGGGGTGCGGCAGGTAGGGCTAGCCCTGCGCGACGCGCGCGGCGAGCTGATCGAGCGGAAGCTTGGATTGCTCGCCGGTGGTGAGGTTCTTCAGCGTGGCTTCGGTTGCGTTTTCGATGATGGCGGCGAAGCGGGCGTGGGTGCTGGTGGCTTCCTGGAGGAGTTTGCCGATGTTTTTCGTGGCTTTGTAGGTGTGGCGGGCGTGGAGGGGTTTATCGCCGCGGCGGAGCGTGGCGATGAGGGGGCGTAGCGCCGCGTCGGACTCGGGTTGTCCGTTGGAGATGATGAAGATGTCGGGGCGGTAGGCCGCGGCGGGGATGGCGAGTTTGTCCATCAGATTCGCGCCGTCGGGGAAGAGTTCGCGATCTTGAAGGACCAGGGAGAGGACGACGTCACCCATGCCGAAGCCGACAGCGGGCGTGGGCGGGCCGCCGAACATCTCGATGAGCTTGTCGTAGCGGCCGCCGCCGGCGATGGCGCGTTCCTCGCCCGCGGCCTCGTGGACCTCGAACACCATGCCGGTGTAGTAGGCCAGGCCGCGGGCGATGTTGAGATCAAGATCGCACCATTGTCCGATGCCGGCGGCGTGAAGGGCTTGCTCGACGGCGCGAAGAGGTTCGAGGAGTTTGCTGGCTTCATCGCGTGAGTCCACGGGGAGCTCTTCGAGCGCGGTTTCCAGGCCGCAGCCGCCGCGGGGGCGTTTCAAGAACTGGAGGAAGTCCTGGTTGGTGATGCCGAACTCGAAGGCCATGGCCTCGAGTGCATCGTTGTCGAGCTTCTCGCGACGATCGAGGAGGACGAAGGCGGAGGGGGCGTGTTCGTCATCGATGCCCATGCGGCGGACGAGTTCGCCCAGTACGGCGCGGTGGTTGAAGCGGACTCGGACATCGCTGGGGGCCAGGCCCATGGATTCCATGAGGCCGACGCAGCAGGCGATGATTTCCGAATCGGCCTGCGGAGAGTTGTCACCGATGAGGTCGCAGTTCCACTGGGCGAACTCGCGGAGGCGGCCGCGCTGGGGGCGCTCGGCGCGGTAGCAGTTCTGCTGCCAGAACCACTTGGTGGGCTTGGGGAGGCTGCCGGCCTTGGCCGCGTACATGCGGGCGAGGGTGGGTGTGAACTCGGGGCGGAGGGCGTAGTCCTTTTCGCCGCCTTCTCTCCGGAAGGAAAACAACTCGGAGATGATGCCTTCGCCGGACTTGACGGTGTAGAGGTCCAGGTGTTCGAAGGTGGGGCCGTCGATTTCTTCGAAGCCGTGACGGATGGAGGTGTCGCGCCACATCTTTTCGACGTAGCGTTTCTTGAGGAGGTCCTGGGGGTAAAAATCCCGGGTTCCTTTGGGGGCTTGGAAGGAATGTGCTTGTTCGGAGGGGGGCATTGGTGGTAGGGTAGGGGCCGCGAACATGAAACTGCCGTCGCTTACTTCGACTTCGACGATCTTGACCTTTGCCGTGTTGTGCGGGCTGGGGGCGTTTGTGGCCACGCTGTTGGCGCGGTCGCCGGACAACCGCGGAGCCGGGGGCTCGGTGCGGGGCTTCATGTTCGCCGCGGACAACCTGCCTGACGACATCCCGGGCTTGGAGCACATGATCCTCTCTGCGGAGCAACAGGCCCTGCCGGGACGGCGGCTGGGGCCGGCGTGGTTCAAGCTCGCCCGCCTGTATCGCGACGATGGGCGCGAAGAGGCCGCGGCCGACGCGTGGCGGCACGCGGCCCCGTTGCGACTGGAGGTTGCCGGTCGCCAGCGCGAGCCCAGCAACCCCAACCCGTGGTACGAGGCGGGTTGGGCCTATAGCCAGATCGGCGATGCGGAAAGCGCCCGCGAACCCCTCACCCGGGCCGAGGAGCTGTTGACCAAGCAGGCCCGCGACACCGGCGAGCGCCTGGTGTGGTACAAGCTGGGTTGGGCCCGGAAGCTGCTGGGGAGCGATCTGGATGCGAAGATCGCCTGGGCCCGAGCCTTGGATCAGTTGATGACGCAGACGACCCTGGGCCCGGGGGAGATGTACGACGCGGCGTGCTACAACGCCCTGCTGGGTGAGACGACCAAGGCGTTTGAGGCTTTGGAGCAGGCGATCGGGCTTGGCTATCAAGATGCCGCGCACGCCCAGCACGATGAGGACTTTGCCGGGATTCGGGAAGACCCGCGGTTCGCGGCGGCGATTCTGCACATGAGGCAGGCGGCGATGGGGGTTCGGATCGAGTCGGGGCCGTGAGGGGGGCGAGGGGTGAGGCATCGAAGTTGGAGGCCGGCGTGGCCGGTGATCCGACTTCGATGGCACGCTCGACCCTATTATGGGGGCCCTGTCCGGGACCTTTCTGGGTAGGCAAGGAAGAGTCATGCCCTCGATCACGATCAATGGCGTCAAGTGCGAGTTCACACCCGGTCAGATGATCATGCAGGTGGCGAACGCCAATGGGGTGGCGATCCCGCAGTATTGCTATCACGACGGGCTGTCGATCGTGGCGTCGTGCCGCATTTGTTTGGGTGAGTGCTGGGCGCCGAATCCGAAGACCGGGAAGATCGAGTCGTACATGGGTGGGAAGCTGATGCCCACGTGTCAGACGGCCGCGATTGATGGAATGGTGGTTTCGACGGACTCGCCCAAGTCGGTGCAGAATCAGAAGGCGGTGATGGAGTACCTGCTGATCAACCACCCGCTGGATTGCCCGGTGTGCGATCAGGCGGGTGAGTGTTTCCTGCAGGATTACAGCTACGAGTATGGGCGGGGGTCATCGCGGTTTGAGGAGACGAAGGTCAAGCAACCCAAGAAAGACCTGGGGCCGCATATCTATCTGTACAGCGATCGGTGCATCATGTGCTCGCGGTGCGTGCGGTTTACGCGCGAGGTGACGGGGACCAGCGAACTGATGGTGCTGGGGCGTGGGAATAAGGAAGAGATTGATGTGTTCCCCGGGAGGCCGCTGGACAATCCGCTGTCGGCGAACGTGGCGGACTTGTGCCCGGTGGGGGCGCTGCTGGATAAGGACTTCTTGTTTGTGCAGCGGGTTTGGTTTTTGAAGGAGACGCCGTCGATTGATCCGTTGACGGCCAGTGGGGACAACATCACGATCCACCATAATGAGGGGAAGGTGTATCGGATCAAGCCGCGGACGAACATGGCGGTGAATCGGTGGTGGATCACCGATGAGGTGCGTTATGGCTGGAAGTTTGTGCACTCGGCGGAGCGGTTGAAAGCGCCGATGCGACGGCAGTTTGGGATGCTGGTGGAGAGTGAGTGGAATCGGGCGTATCACGAGGCGGTGGATGGGTTGCTGGCCGCGACCGAGATTGGTGGGCGGCTGGCGGTGGTGGTGAGCCCGATGCTGTCGTGTGAGGATGCGTACTTGCTGGCACAGACGGCGAAGGCGATTGATCCCGAGGCGCTTTTGGCGGTGGGGCCGATTCCGATCAAGGGTGTGGATCAGACGTTCCCGCCATCGCTGAAGGCTGATGATCCGAAGGCGTTCAGGGTGTATGCGGAGAAGGCTCCCAATAGCCGGGGCGTGCGGAGGGTTTTGGAAGCGGTCACGGCGAAGGGTGAGGGGGAGAAGAAGGTTCTGACGTACGAGCAGTTCATCGCGGCCGTCAAGAAGAGCCCGGATGATGGTGGGATTGGGGCGGTGATTTTGACGGGGAACTATCCGGATGGGACCTGGTGTGGGGATGAGTTGCCGTCGATCCTGGGGCGTGATTCGGGTGGGAAGCGGTTTGTGGTTTTGATCGACACGCTCAAGAGCGCGATGGTGGATGAGGCGGACATTGTGCTCCCCGGGGCGACTTGGGCGGAGAAGGCGGGGACGTTCCAGAACGCCAAGGGGATGTTGCAGGCGTTTGAGGCCGCGGTGCCGTGTTGGGATATGTCGCGGCCGGAAGGGCAGATTGCTTTGGAGCTGTTGATGGTGGCTTCGGAGGGGGAGGCGGTGACGCAGGTGTTCAACGCGGCAGATACGCGGACGCGGATGGCGGGCGGATGCGCGGCTCTGGCGGCGTTTGGGACGGATGTCAAGATTCCGGTGGTGGGTGTGAAGCAGGAAGCCGATATGCAGGTGGTGGAGTTGTAGCGTTCGGCCTTGTGCCCAGGGATTCACTCGTTCAATGTCCGGTCAATCAACCATCATCCTCGTCGTCATCGGCATCATGCTGTTTGTGGCGGTGACCTCGGCGCTGATCTGGTGGCATCTGGCGGACATCATGTATCCGGGGACGGATAAGAAGACCGGGCAACGGATCTTTAAGAAGCGCGGGGGCGAGGTGAACTCTTCGGCGACGGTGGTGACGGGGTTTGATACGCCGGCCGCGGCTGAACCACCCCCCCACGATCGCAAGCCGGGCGGTTGATGCTGTGCCGCGATTCAAGATGACCATTGCGTATGACGGGACGGACTTCTGCGGGTGGCAGAAGCAGGAGCCGCCTGCCGGGATGAACATTGACGCGGCGAAGGTGTTGACGGGGGAGCGGGAGTTTGTGGAGCGGGAGCCTGTAACGAATGCGGCGGGTGAGATTGAACTCGCGGACGCACGGATGACGCTGCGGACGGTTCAGGAAGTGGTGGAGCAGGCGGTGCGGCACGTGGTGCGGGAGCGGATTGTGCTGCATGGGGCGAGCCGGACGGATTCGGGCGTGCATGCGCGCGGGCAGGTGGCGGCGTTTACGTGCTCGGATGCCGTGTGGCCGGTGGAGCGGGGGATGGACAAGTTGATGCGGGCGATTAACTCGCGGTTGCCGGAGGATGTGCTGGTGTCGGGGGTGGAGGTGGTGCCGGACACGTTCAATCCGATTACGGATTGCGTGGCCAAGGGGTATTCGTACACGCTGCATGAGTCTCCGCATCGGGCGCTGTGGGATCGGCGGTTTGTGCGGCATGTGTGGGCGGACTTGGATGTGGCGCGGATGGATGAGGCGGCGAAGCGGTTTGTGGGGGAACATGATTTTGCGGCGTTTGCGGCCGCGGGGCATGGGCGTGTGAGTACGGTGCGGAGGGTGTTTGAGTGTCGCGTGGAAGGCACGGAGGCACGAAGGCACGGAGGCACGGAGGGGGAAGGCAAGGAGGAAGATCGCGAGCGGCGTGTGCGCATTGATATTTCGGGGAATGGGTTTTTGTGGAATATGGTGCGGATTGTCGCGGGGACGCTGGTAGAGGTTGGGCGGGGGAAGATGTCGGCGGAGGATGTGACGGCGGCGATTGAGGGGAAGGACCGGAGGAAGGCGGGGCCAACGATGCCGCCGACGGGGTTGTGTCTGGAGTGGGTGAGATATAAGGCGTGAAGAAGCTCGAAATACGGCGCAGACTGATTCGATTGCTGATCGTGTTTGTGGGCGTCGTTGCCGCGGGCGCGGTGGGGACGCGATTCTTCGCCGGACCGCAGATTCGCGGGGCGGTGTGGGGATCGAAGCTGGGACATTCGGAGGCGGATTACGAAAAGACGCGCGAGCGAGCGGAAGCTTTGATTGCCGCGCTGGAGCGGTGGAAGGCCAAGCAGGGGCGGTATCCGGTGACGCTGGAGGAGTTGGTGCCTTCGGAGTTGGCTCGCGTGGATTCGCCGCTGGTAGGGAAGGGTGTTTGGGAGTATGGCCGCCCGCAGGCGGATGCGTTTGAACTGGGGTTCTTTGTGGGGCCGACGTATGAGTCGGACCAGTACCGCAGCTTGACGGGAAAGTGGTCGGTGGATCGGTAGGGTGATGGCCTCGGGTGACCGATAAAGGGTTATGGCGCGCGGCAGGCCCAATCTGGTTATTCCGCTGGCCCTCCTGGCGGGCACGCTGGGAGTTTGGGGGCTGGCGCGCGAGAACACGGTGAGCGTGCGCGGGCCGACCGATTCGCTGCACTTCTATACGGCGATTGAGGTTGTTGATGGGTCGCTCTATGTAGGGCGGAAGGCGACGATCTGGGGTGTGGGGGATGGGCCGCGGGGGAGTGTTCCGATTTACTTCAGCCAGGAGCGTTGGACCGTCCGAACGTGGCGGCATGGCAACGCGTATTGGTATGACAAGAGCTGGAAGTCGGAGCGCGGCGGTTATGAATGGCGCATCGTTGCGCCGCTGTGGCTTCCGGCGATTCCGGCTGGGGCATGGGTTTTGTGGTCGATGAGGAACCTGAAGCGGCGGCGGGCGGAACGCGAGAAGCGGTGTGAGGGATGTCGGTATGACCTGAGCGGGTTGGTGGCCGCGGTGTGCCCGGAGTGTGGGCTGGAGGTGGCCGGTGAGTGACCTGATGCGACAACGCCGGGTGCGCGGGTGGGCGGTGCTGGGTGTCGGTGTTGTGTTGTTGGGGATATCGATCGCGACGGAGTGGGTGGGTGTGCAGTGGTGGTCATCGGTGGACCTGGTGAAGCTGAAGCAGACGTATGTGGTTTTGGGCCGCGGACAGGTGCAGGTTGGGGAGCGGGGGACGGCGGGGTTTTTCAATCGGGCGATTCCCGCGGCGGGGGCGAGGGTGATGTGGCCGTGGACGAATACGGGTGAGCCGTTGAAGTTGCGGCTGATTCCTCGCCGGGTGGATGCGCCGCAGGTGAAGGGTGTGGGGATTCCGCTGGCGCCGCTGGGGGTGTTGACCATGGGGCTGGGGTTCTGGATGGTGAGGGCGGCGCGGCATCGGTCGGGGGTGCGGTGCCATGTGTGCGGGTATGACACTCGGGGGCTGAAGCGCGGGCTGTGCCCTGAGTGCGGTACTCTTGTGACGGCGTGCGCATCCTCCACATCTCAACCCGGTTGATTCTTGGCGGCTCTCAGGAGAACACGGTTCTCTCGTGCGAGGGGCAGGCGCGGCTGGGACATGAGGTGCATCTGGCGTATGGGCCCATCTTTGGGCCTGAGGGGTCGATGCTGGACCGGGTGAGGGGGTTTCGGACGGCGGATGGGAGGGGGATCACAACGCATGAGGTGCCGAGTCTGGTGCGGGAGGTGAATCTCGTCCAGGATCGGGACTGCGCACGGGCGCTGGCGGCGTTGATTCGGCAGATCCGGCCGGATGTTGTGCACACGCATTCGAGCAAGGCGGGGATTCTGGGAAGGCTCGCGGGGATGTCGGTGTATCGGGGCGTGCTGCGATCACGACGAATCAACGAGGCTGCCAAGCGACGTGGTGATTGGAAGGATGTTCATGGCGAGGCAGCCTTGGGGCCGGCGGTGGTTCACACCATTCACGGGCCGCCGTTTATGCCTGTGGAGGGGTCGGCGTTCAAACGGCTGAAGACGACGATTGTGAATCGGATCTATGTGGCCGCGGAGAGGCGGGCCGCGAAGGACTGCCATGTGATCGTCTCGGTCGCGGATGCGATGACGGCTTTGTTTCAGTCCAAGGGGATCGGTAGGCCCGGGCAGTTTGTGACGGTGTACTCGGGGATGGAGACGGGGCGGTTTATGGAGGCCGCGGCGGGGGAGGATCGGGATTCGATGCGCGCGGCGTTGGGGTTCGCCGAATCTGACATTGTTGTTGGAACTGTGGCGCGGCTGGCGGAGCACAAAGGGCATGATGACTTGCTGGATGCTTTGGGAGTGGAGTTAAAGGCGCGGCCGCATTTGAAGCTGTTGTGGGTTGGGGATGGGTGGTGGCGTGGGCGGTTGATTGAGAGAGCGCGGGGGATGGGGTTAATGGTGGCGGAGCTTGATAAGGGCCCCGCGCGGCCAGCGCAGGTGCTTTTGACTGGGTTGGTGCCGTCGGATCGTGTTGCGGCTCATATGCGGACGATGGACATTCTGGCCCATCCGAGTTACCGCGAGGGGCTGCCTCGGACGGTGCCGCAGGCGCTTTTGTGTGGAGTGGTACCGGTGGCGTATGACGTGGATGGGACGCGGGAGGCGTGTGTTGAGGGGAAGACGGGGAGGTTGGTGCGCGTGGGGGATCGGGAGGGGCTTAGGAAGGCGGTGATGGGGTTGGTGGATTCGCCGGGGGAGAGGAAGAGGTTGGCGGAGGCGGGGAGGGAGATGTGCAGGGTGCGGTTTTCGGCGGAGGGGATGGTGAGGGAGTTGGAGGGGGTTTATCAGAGGGCGCTGGAGTTGGCGGGGACCAAGGATCGTTCACCCTTCGGGTGAGGAAGCAAAATGGAGGGCCTGCCAGACGTGCGCTCCCAAAGCGTCGCGACGTCTGGCAACGATCGTGCACCCTCACGGGTGAAAGACAGGAAGGCGGCGGGGAACAAGAACATCGCGGTAGCGCCGGACAGAAAACACTGCCGCCTTCCCGTCTTGGTGTGTCAGCAAGTGGCGACTGGGGCAGACGGCATCGAAGTCGGAGGAACCGACTTCGATAGCACGGGACTGGATTACCTGCGCATCACCGTCACACTGTTTGGGGCGTGCGGGCGGCGGGTTCTTGGGCGAGTCTTGTGCGGACGTTGTCCAGGACGTTCATGAAGTTGATGTAGCTGTCGTAGGGGGAGTCGTAGGGGTTGAAGTACTTGTGGACATCGCCGTCGGCGAAGTACTTGGTGCACATGTAGTAGAAGTGGTCGCTGGTGGTGAGCTTGCGCCAGTCTTCCAGGAGGTACTTGGCGTCGGCGATGGCCTTGGCGTTGCCGCTGACCTCGGCCTTCTGCATGGCTTGCTTGACGTTCTTTTCGAGACGGTAGATTTCTTCCAGGGCGTTGTTCTGCATGGCGTTGCCGCGCCAGGCGGTGAGGTCGCGCTCGGTGTCGGCCCAGGAGATGAACTGGGGGACGTCATACTCGCCGACGGGGTCGAACTGGTCAAAGGCCTCGGAGGGGGTGACGAAGTGGTTGTGGCCGGGGTTGACGTCGAAAACCTTTTCCGGGAGGGCGTCGAGGAACTTAAAGATACCGGTGTCTTCCCACTGGTGTTCGCCGAAGGTTTCGTAATCCATGAAGAGGTTGCAGAGGTAGCCGTCGCCGTTGATCTGGTTGACCCAGCCGGCGAACTTCTCGGCGGAGAGCGGCCACTCGGCCCAGCCGCGGTTGCTGAAGCGGAAGGCGATGTCGTCGGACAGGCGGTAGTTTTTGAGGAGGAGGCCGAAGGGTTTCTTGCCGCCACCTCCGCCGGGGAGGGGTTGAGAGTTGAAAGCGGGCGGGCGGTAGACGTAGTTGGGGGAGCGGTAGCCCAGGATGCGGTCAACACCCTCGCAGATCATGCCCTTGAACCTGCGCTTGCCCTTGTCGTCGGTCATTTCTGAGACGAACCGGGCGACATCGTTGTTGTAGATGAGCTCGGTGTTGCGGAAGACCTTGGGCGTCTGGCCGAAGAGGTCCTGGATCTTCCTGGTCTGCATCTGCACCTGCTCGGCGAACTCGGAGCGGGAGTAGAGGAAAGACAGGGAGTGGTAGTAGGTTTCACCCAGGAACTCGCAGCAGCCCGAGTCCGCAAGGCGCTTGAAGGTGTCGATGACGTCGGGGGCGAACTCCTGGAGCTGGTCAAGGACGACGCCGGTGAGGGCGTAGCTGACGCGGAAGTTGCCCTTATGGCGCTTGACCAGGTCGAGCATGAGGTTGGTCGTCGGGCGGTAGCACTTGGTGGCGACCTTTTTGGCGATGTCGCCGTTTTTGGTCGTGTCGAAGTAGAACGGGTGGGAATCGAAGACTGAGTAGCGCTTGAGGCGGAAGGGCTGGTGGACCTGGAAGTAAAAGACTACGGAGGCCATACGCACCTTTCGGGTCGGGCGATCGGGGGGATTGTAACGCGCTGGGGGAGCAGAGTTTTGAACTCGGCGGGCTGAGGTCTACCGGGAGGCGGAAAGGCCTAACCCAGAGGACAAGAGGATGAGGCAGTGAGGAACACAGAGGAGACTGCTGCCCTCTGTCTTCCTCGCTGTTTTCCTCTGACTTCCTCTGTGTTCATTTCCGGGGGCAAGGGCGCACTTATGTGCGGATTCGGGTCAGCATCGCGATGGCGATGGGGGCCAGGACCATGACCGGGATGAAAACAGAGATGCTGGTGGGCATTCCAGGGACTCCCGCGGAGGTGCCCAGAACGCCGGCGATGATGGCGCCGATACCGATGGGGGCCGCTTTCAGCGACTGCATGGCCATGTTCCGGGGCTCACGGACGAGAAAGAAGGACATGGCAATGAGCAGCGTGAGGAGGTTGGCGACCATGGAGGCGATGTGGCCCAAGCTGGCCCGGATGAGCTGGTCCTTGTTGCGGCGGATGACTTCCTGATCGGTGCCCATGGCGTCGGCCCGGCGCAGCATTTGCGCCGCTTGGGAGAAACTCAGATTCTGCCCGTACACCTCGTAGCGCTTCATGCGGAGCATGGTGGGGTCAAGATCGGTCTCGAAGCGGGTGGCGACCTCGGGCTTGGCTTTGAGGCCCGACTCGCGGCTCTCCCAGACGGCATCCTTGAGATCCCAGCCGCCGTTGTTCCAGACGGCGCTCTTGGCGTGGAGGCGGCGGGTGACCAGCGAGGTCTGGGGGTCGCGGTCCCAGACGTACAGATCCTTGAGCGTTCCGTTGTCGGCATCGAAGGAGGTCGCGTAGAAGCGGCGGCCCTTGACGTCGAGCGTGAGCGGGACCTGGGCGACACCCATGTCCTTCTTGCCAATCTCATTGGTGTCGCGGGTGAGGCGGCCGGCGATCCGCGGCGTGATGAGCTGCTGATTCAGCCCCTGCAGGATCGTCATGAAGATGGCCACCGCCATGAAGGGGCGCGCGATGCGGAGGAGGCTCTGGCCGCTGGTGAGGACCGCGACCAGCTCGCGGTGGCGGACCAGTTGCGTGAGCGTGAAGCCCATGGCACCCACGAGGACCAGGCCGATCATGAAGTTGAAGAGATTCAGGAGCCGCGGCCACCAGAGGTCGACGACCAGGAGCGTGGTGATCAGGGCGCGGCGGACGCCGAAGCCAACATCGGGGTGCTCATTGAGGAACGACGAGTTCCAGTATTTTTCGAGGTTGATGGAGAAGTCGGCCGCGACGACGAAGCAGGACAGGAGGACCAGAAGGGTCACGATGTTGATGAAGTACTGACGGGCGATGTAGCGGTCCAGGAGGTTCATGCGATGGTCATCCCTCCCCCACTACTTCTGGCGCGGGGACGAAGGAGGAAGGCACAAGCGTAGCCGAGAAGGAGGCCGATGAGGACATCGGTGGCGTAGTGGGCACCGGACAGAAGGCGAGTCCAAGCGCAACCAAGTGCCAGGAGCAGAGCGATGATGCCCGCACGCGGATAAATGAAGAGAATCAGAAAGGCCGCGCCGAAGGCGACTGCGGCGTGGCTGCTGGCCAAGCCGTAAGGGCCGAGCTTTGCGGCACCGGATGCGTGGTACGTGTGCACACCATCGGAGACTTCGGGGCGATAGCGCCCGACGATGGGCTTGAGAAGTTCGGCGATGCCTCCCGCGAGCGCGGCGGAGATGATGAGCAGGATGCCGGCTCGGATGTTCCGGTTGCTGGTACCCGCGAGGATGAGCGAGCCGCCGATCGCGGCCCAGGGCCACAGCGTTCCGAGGCTCTTGAGGAACTGATACCACGAGCGGGACTCGACTTCAGGCCGCCGATCGGCGCCGATGTAGAGCGCGTGGTAGATCTGCGTGTCGTAGCGCCAGACCACGGCAAAGAGGAAACCGATGAGCACGGGCAGGATGAGGCGTCCGGCGATGCTCTGGTCTCGCGATGGCTTGCGGGTGTGGACCATCAATGTCGCCGGACGATCCAGTAAGCGCCCGCGGCGTAGGCAGCGACGACGGCGACTCCCGCCCAGAGGACACCCAAGCCGTGGAGGCCCATGTGGCGGGTGGTCTGCTGGCCGCTGCTGATGGTCACGACCGCCAGGAGCGCGGGGAAGAAGCTCCAGAGATACACGGTCAGAGGCATGCGATTGCTGAGGCGCAT
Source organism: Phycisphaerales bacterium (assembly GCA_044222485.1). Classification (GTDB taxonomy): domain Bacteria; phylum Planctomycetota; class Phycisphaerae; order Phycisphaerales; family UBA1924; genus JAHBXE01. The sequence continues at coordinate 105,943 of JBGAND010000017.1, forward strand.
GGAGGTGACCGCGCCGGCGAAGACCATCACCATGCAGGCGACGGCATCGGCGACGCGTTCGTGCTGTTTGCTGATGACGTTGCGGGTGAGGTTATCGACGCGGTCCAGGAGTTCGGCGGCGCCAACCTTGATAACGGGGTCGCTTTGCAGGCCGCGGCGGTCGATTTCACCGAGGAGTTCGCGAGAGGGCATGGACATGACCAGGTCGGTGCCTTTGTCGGCGAGGGTGAGAAGGTGGTATTCGCGAGAAACGGAGACGCCCATGGCCTCGTTGTCGTTCAGGCGCGCGACGCTCTGCGCGGCGACATTTTCCATCGTGAGAGAGAGGCTGACACCCGTAGGTGCGTCGCTCTCGGCGGGATCGCTGGTGAGGCCCGCGGTCTTGGCGATAAAGCGGGTCGAGCCGGAAGGATCGGGCCTGCGCCCCTGCACGGGAATGGCGGACTGCTCGACTTCGATGTCCTTGCCGGGGGCGATGGGCAGGAGTTCCCAGCGCGTCCCCCCGCCGCGGCGTTCGATTCCGCCGGCGCGGATCGTGTATTCACGCCCGTCGGGATCGAACACCGTGATGTGCTTGTCCTTGCGTAGGGTCTGCGAGATTGTGGCGATGACCTGCCTCTCGGCGACCATCGCGGCGACTCTCCTGCGGTTGCCATCCACGACGTTGTTGCGATCGGGATGATCGGGTAGCTCGGCGAGTTCGCCCGTGGTGAGGAACTTGGGGTCATCGTTGAACGAAGCGCTGATGGCCTTGCCCAGCGTGAAGTTGCCGTTGGCGATGCCCTCGCCGGGCTGGAGGACCACGGCGTTTTCCATGGTCATGGTGATGTAGGTGCAGGAGGGTGTGCTGCTGGTCTCGGGGCCGTCGGCGGCGGTCAGGAAGTTGACCCAGGCCCGCTTGGCGAAGTACTCGCCGATGACGTTGCCGGCGGGGTCCACAGAGATGGCTCCGACATCGACCAGCACGATGCGCGAACCTTTGCCGTCGGTATCGGGCAGCTCGTGGACACGGCTGGCCTGGATCATCTTGCCGGCGAACTCGACGGAGCGGCCGGCCTTGATCGAGGCGACGAGGATCTTTTTGGCATCCTCGGTGATCATGAGTTCCATGTGACGGAGGAAACGGGGGATGACCTGGCCGGCGAGAAGCCAGAGGACAATCGCGAGGATGCCGCCGGTGATCAGCGCAGGCGCCAAGATAGCCCGGTGGCTGATGCCGCTGGCGGCCGCGGCCGTCATTTCGTTGTCCTGGGTCATGCGGTGGTAAGCGAGAGTGGCCCCGAACCCGGCCGCGAAAGGCAGGGCGTATTGCAGCATCGGGGGAATGGCGTAGAACATGAAGGTGAGGGTTTCGAGGGGCCCCAGCTTGCCGGCAGCGGTGTAGCGGACGGTCGCGGCGAACGAGATGACGACGACAAGGACACCAGCGGAGATCAGGATGATCCGCCAGAGTTCGCCGAAGGCGTATCGCCAGAGGGTGAGAGGGAGACGCATGAGCCGGGATGGTACGGGGGATCGGCGACGGTATGGGGTTAGGGGTGTGGAGGGGTCACAGGTAGAAAGCACAAAGCGAAAAACTCAAAGCGCAAATATGAGAGGCCACGAGATGCTGGTCGCGGCGCTTATTCGCGGGGTGGATTGTGTTGTTGTGGTGAAAATGTCGGCACATCGGAGGCGGGGATGGCGAAGGCCCAGAACACGCTGGGATCGTCGGCTTTCATGTCGTCGTCGGTGGTCACAATGTGCAGGTGGCGGCCGTCGGGGAGGTCTGGGCCGAAGGTGAGGCCCTCGATTTTCTCAGGCATCGATGCGCCAGCGAGGCCGAACTTGGCGTCGGTGAAGTCGAGGAAGAGCATGGGCATGCCGCAGGGTTCAGGGACAGCAAGCGGGACGGCATGTTTGACTCACACGCGATCGTGAAGAACGGGTGGGGAACTGTGGAGTATGACGAGCTGGAGGGAAAGGTCTACGGGGGATGGCTGTCGCACAAGGGGTTGAACTGGTAGTCGGCCAATAGGGAATAGAGGAATAGAGGCTCAAGGGGTGAGAGCGGCCTCTATCCGTGCGCCCTTCCGTATACTCCGAGCGGCCCAGGAGTCCAGATGTCACTTCTCCTACTCCCGCTTGTGTGTTGCATCGTGGCGGGTGACGGACCCGAAACAAAGGTCGATGCCGCCAGGGTCATGGCCACGCTTCGGGCGCTCCCCACCGCTCGAGCCGTCCGAGGATCGGTCGAATCACAGCAGGGGCTGATCAAGACCGAGGAGCTCGTCGGGCAATGGCTCAAGGACCTGGGATACGAGCCCAAGGTTCAGGACCTGACCTGGAACCTTAAGTACCAGTCTGAGCAAGAGCAGAAAGCCGGCCTGCCGGGGAAGCTGCCTGCGACGACCGACGAGCTCGCCGCACACACCTGGCACAACTTCATCGTCGAAGTGCCGGGCACCGAGCTGCCAAAGGAAGTCCTGATCCTGTCGGCCCACTTTGATGCGGCGCCGGGCGCGCCCGGGGCGGACGATGACGGCACGGGGACCGCGGCGCTTCTGGAAATCGCCCGAGTGCTTAAGGACCAGCCGATGCGCCGCACCGTGCGGATGATCTTCTTCAACCTGGAAGAGGCGGGCTTGCACGGGTCCATCCAGTACGTCAAGCAACGCGACAAGACCGAGACCATCGTCGGGATGGTGACGCTGGAGATGCTGGGCTACTTCAGTGACAAACCCAACAGCCAGAAGTCGCCGATACCCAAGATCGAGGGCGTGTTTGAGCCGCCGACGGTGGGCGACTTCATCGGGATGGCGACGGTCAAGAAGCACCAGGCGTTCAGCCAGCGGCTGAACAAAGAGATGCTGGCGTCGGCTCCGGGGCTCAAGACGGTTGTGGTCGACTTTGTGCCGATCGCCCCGCCGGACTTCCTGCGTTCCGATCACGCCCCGTTCATGCTCGCGGGGCTGCCCGGCGTGATGCTCACGGATACCTCGAACTTCCGTAACCCCAACTATCACAAGCCCACGGACACGGTTGAGACGATCGATGAGGCACGGTTCATCCTCGTGACGCGGGCGGTCGCGGGCGCGGCGTACCGGATCGCCGAGCCATTTCCTGCCCCGGCGGAACCCCCAAACAAAGAACCCCGAGCTGCGGGGCCCGGGGTCAAGTGATCATTCAGGATGAACCGGTCGCTTAGGCAGACGGGTCCAGGTCATCAATCAGATTGTTGAGCGCACCCTCAACGCGATCGGGCGTGTCGTAGTTTCCGCCCGCGATCTCCTGCCGGACGCGGTCCACCAGGTCTTGGCGGATGGCCGGCATATTCGCCAGCTTGCTCAAGAGCCTCGCACGATCCGAGAGCTCGACACGGTCCGAAGGCCGCTCGACCCGGCCCGGGGCCTGGGCCACCGAACGCACCATCGATTCGGACGAACTTTCCAGGCGACCCACGCCACCTACGCCCGTACCCACCACGGCTGCAATATCAGACATCAAAGAACCTCCACCAGAAGCCTCTAGGTTCCGACCACCACACACAGCTCTCTCCACCTTACCCAACCACCCACGATCCGTCGGGCCTCCTGCCTTCGTGGTCACCATCCGTGGCGTTCTGTCTATCGTCGGCCCTACTTTCAACCCTTGAATCTTTGGACAATCGCGACCACGGTGCGTAACTCAATGGCAGTCAATGGGTTAGGGCAATAACAACCCCGCGGACTTTGGGAACTTTGTTCCACCATTTTCGGATAGACCGCCACACCTGCGCGGCCCAAGATTGCAGGCCCAGGAGATGCCTCGATGAACAGTCCCTTTCTGCGCCTTGGATGTGTCACGACGGCTGTATTGATCGCCCTCCCGGCGTTCGGCCAACCCAAGAAGGATCCCAAGAAGGAATCGCTGCGCAAGGAAGGCGAGCAGATCTTCAACCCCAACAAGGTTCAGCCGGGAGTCAAGACCCCGGACGCGGCGGTCTGGTCGGTGGTGATCGAGTCATTCCGCGGTGATGATCAAGAAAAGGCCTCCCGCGCCGGGCTCCAGAAGGTCAAGACCGAGACCGGGCTCACCGACGCCTATCTAGAGAAGCGTGGCCCGGCCATCGTCATCGCCTACGGGCGGTATGCGGATGGAAGCTCCAAGGAAGCCAAGGCGGGCCTGGACAAGGTTCGGAACGCCGAGGTGGTGGTGGGCAATTCCGGAATCAAAACCAAGCCCTTCGCATCCGCTTTCCTGGCTCCGCCCGCCACCATTCCCGGCACCATGCCCGAGTACGACCTCCGCCAAGCCCGGAAGGTCAACGGAGACTGGGTGATCTACACCTTGCAAATTGGCGCGTATACCCGGCTGGACAAGCCGCCCACGCCGGCAGAACTCGCCGAGTTCCGCAAGGCCGCGGAGCAGGCGGTGAGCACTCTTCGTCACGAAGGAGAGCAAGCGTTCTATTACCACGGCCCAACGGGGAGCAATGTGACGGTCGGCCTTTTCGGCAAAGAGGACTTTGACCCGCAGGCCCCGGGCATGGAATCGCCGACGCTCAAGATGCTGCGGAAGCGCTACCCCAACAACCTTTACAACGGGGCGGGGATGCACGAGAAGATCAAGGTGATGAACAAGAACGGCAAGCAAGTCGAGGCGGACCGGATGCAGCCGAGTTTTTTGGCGGCGGTGCCAAAGAACGAATAGGGAATAGGGGCTCAGGGTTGTGGGTGGGGGTCAGGCCTCCATGGGGTCCGGGATATCAACCAGACGGGTACTTGATGTGCCAAGCCCTGGGGCGTTGTTGCCCGGGCGGGACCCGGTGCCAACCTCGGATAGCACCTGTGGCGATAGGCATCCGAGGGATCGGGGCAAAAACTCGTATGTCCGGCAGTTTAAAGCCGCCTGGCGGGTCTTTCTGTAAGGGGACCCGATCGAAGGCCGGCTGCGTGGGCGCATGCTGACCTTTACAACCCGAGGACCAGCGCCATGAAACGCGGAGTCGTAGCCCTTTCTGCCTTGATTGCCGCCGGCGGCGTGCTGCTGGCCGGTCCCTTGGACCCCCCCGCCGGCCCGGTGGTGGGCACCTACAAGACGCTCAACGAGGTTGAGCCGCGGATCGCCATCAACGCGGCCAACACTCCCGGCGATGCCGATTCGGTCTATCGCATCGCCGTGCGCGGTTCTTATTACCTCACGGGCAACCTGGTGGGCGCGGCCGCCAAACACGGCATTGAGATCGCCGCCACCGGCGTCACCGTTGACCTGTGCGGCTTTGACCTCCAGGGAGTCGCGGGTTCACTCGACGGTGTGAGCGTGACCGCCGCGAGCACGAACAGCGTCGCTGTGCTCAATGGTTCGATCCGATCCTGGGGCGGCAATGGCGTCAACACAGCCTCCCCCGCCGCGATCAACTGCCGGCTCGTGAACCTGCGCGTGTACGGTTGTTCGGGGCACGGCATCGCCGCCGGGCCGGGGACCGAGGTGACCCACTGCACCGTCACCCAGAACACACTCAACGGGATCAACACGAGTATCTGTGCCACCATCACGGGCTGCACCGCCTACGCCAACGACGGCATCGGCATCTTCGCCAACAACGGCAGCGTCATTGCCGACTGCACTTCCAACAGCAACACAAGCAACGGCATTTCCGCGGCCCAAGGCTCCACGATTTCGCGCTGTGCATCCGTGGGCAACGGTGGCGACGGGTTGACGGCCATCACCGCGGGCAGCATCGTGGAGTGCACCGCCCTTTCCAACTCGGGTGACGGGATCAGCGTCGGCACCTCCTGCCTGGTCCGTGCCAACACCTGCCGATCCAACGGTTCGGGGGCCGCCGACGGCGCAGCGATTCACGTGACCGGGTCCGACAATCGCATCGAAGGCAACATCGCCAACACCTCCGACCGCGGCATCGATGTTGACGCGGCGGGGAACTTCATAACGCGCAACACCTGCTCGGGGAACACCTCCAACTGGGAGCTGATCGCCGGCAACGTCTGCCTGGTTGTGAACGCGACTCTGGCCCCGGTCATCTCCGGCAACGCCGGAGGCCTGGCCCCGGGTTCGACCGACCCCAACGCCAACTTTTCGTATTGACCCAGTTCGTTACAGGGAGGATTCGTGATGAACCGTGCCTCGCTCCGCACCGCTGTGTTTGGTCCGCTTGCCCTGTTCGTGGCTGCGGGCATTCTGTGGGCTGGCCCGCTTGATCCCCCCGCCGGTCCGGTGTCGGGAACCTACAAGACCCTGAATGAGGTCGAACCCCGCATCCCTATCAACGCGGCCAATACTCCCGGCGATGCCGACTCGCTCTTCCGGATTACCACCCCGGGCTCGTACTACCTCACCGGCAATGTCCTCGGTGTGACCGGCAAGGCGGGCATTGAGATCCTCGCCAGTGATGTGACGATCGACCTCATGGGCTTTGAACTCCGCGGCGTTGCGGGCACCCTGGAAGGGATCCGGGCGGATTCGAACGTGTTCAGCGTGACGATCCGCAACGGCGCCATCCGCGGCTGGGGGCTGAGCGGCATCGACCTGGTTCGCACGTTCATCGGCGTCGGATGCCTCATCGAGGGCATCCAGGCCGCATCCAATGGCGGGGACGGCATCCACGCATCGACCGACGGCATTGTTCGTCACTGCTCGACCTCGAGCAATGCCGGCAACGGGATCGTCACGGACATCCGCTGCATCGTCAGCCAGTGCGTTGCCAACAGCAACACATCCAGCGGGATTTCAGTGGATGCCGGTTGCGCTGTGTCTGAATGCGTCACCGCCGGCAACACTGCTCACGGGATCATCGCTTCCGACGCGTGCCGTGTTGAGTCCTGCACCTCCAGCAACAACACGCTCGACGGCATTCGTGCCCAATCCGACAGCCGCATCGTCGGAAACACCTGCGACAGCAACGGCTTTGGTGCAGGATCCGGCGCGGGGATCTTTGTCCTGGGTGGCACCGACACCCGCATCGAGGGTAACAACTGCACCGATGCTGATTTCGGCATCCGCGTCACCGCCGGTGGAAACGTCATCGTTCGCAACACCTGCTCCGGCAACACCACCAACTGGAACGTCGGCAGCGGCAACGTCGTGCTGGTCATTCTGGCCGCGACCAGCGGAAACACCATCAACGGAGATGCCGGCGGCACCGCCCCCGGCTCAACCGACCCGAACGCCAACTTCACGTATTGACCTCGTAGTCATCACAAGGAGCTTCGCGATGAATGCTCGGCACGTTTCAACTCGCACGCTTTCGCTCTCAGCCTTGGCCCTGGCCATCACCGGAGCCGTGCTCTATGCCGGCCCGCTCGACCCGCCCGCGGGGCCCGTGAGTTCGACGTACAAGACGCTCAATGAGGTGGAGCCCCGGATCGCGATCAACGCGGTCAACACGCCCGGGGACCCGCTGGCCGATCCCACACCGAGCGTCTTTAAGATCACTCAGCCCGGTTCGTACTACCTGACGGGGAACATCTCGGGTGTGGCCGGGATGAACGCGATCGAGATCGACGCGAGCAACGTGACGCTCGATCTGATGGGATTCCGAATCCTCGGCGTCATCGGCACACTCAACGGCATTCTCGTCAACGGGACGGAGACCAACCTCACGATCCGCAACGGCTCGGTCCGTTCCTTTGGCGGTGACGGGCTCAGCGGCCTGAACGGTGACAGCATGCGAGTCATCGACTTTACCGCGCGCAACTGCACCGGGCGGGGCGTGGGCGTGGGAGAAGGGTGCACCGTCACCAACGTGATCGCGGACTCTAACAGCGGCGACGGTATCAAGTCCCTGCTGGGCTCCACCCTCACAGGCTGCGCGAGCCGGAACAACGGCGGGGACGGCATCAATGTGGATTTCTACGCCTCGATCACCAACTGCATCTCAACCGCGAACACCGGCGACGGGTTCAATGTCGGCGCGGCGTGCCTGGTGACTTCGTCGCTGGCTTACGGAAACGGCGATGACGGCTTTGCCACACTCAACAGCAGCACATTCACATCCTGCCAGGCGTTCTCGAATGTCGGGGACGGATTTGACAGCCAGGGTGGCGGGTGCGTCATCACGTCTTGCACCACCAAGTCGAACAACGGCTACGGCATCCGCGGGAGCACGGACTCGACGATCACTCAGTGCTCAGCGTCCCTCAATACTCTCAGCGGCATTTTCGTGGGCGCCGGCTCCGTGGTCGGGTCCTGCGCTTCCGCCGCCAACACCGCCGACGGGATCCGGGTCACGTCGGACTGCGTGGTGCTTAACAACTCGTGCTCCGGCAACGGCTTCAACGGCTCCGGAGCCGGGATTCACGCGACCAGCAGCGACAATCGCATTGAGGGAAACAACTGCACCGGCGCCGACCGGGGAATCGATGTTGATGTGGCCGGCAACATTATCATCCGGAACACGTGCAGCGGCAACGGCATCAACTGGGTGATTGCCGCCAACAACGTCTGCGGGCCGATCTTTGATCGCACCGCCCCGGTGTCCGCGGCCATCAACGGCGACTCCGCGCCCGATTCCACCAGCAACATCAACCCCAACGCCAACTTCACGTATTGAGCTGGAGCACCACCATGAACATGAAGCACACGGCCGCGATTGGAGCCCTGGGTCTCACAGCCATCTCCACCATGGCCCAGTCGAACGTCTCACCCGTCAACAAATACTCTTGGAACGAGAACTGCGGGTGGATGAACTGGCGAGATGCCAACTCCGACCTGCAGGGGGCGCGGCACAACGGCCGGTTCCTCACGGGGTATGTGTGGGCGGAGAATGTCGGGTGGATCAACCTTGGCAACAGCGTGGCGCTCCCAGCGATAGGTCACGCGCCCAAGGCCAGCCAGACGGGGGCGGACTTCGGCGTCAATATCGACCCCGTGAGCGGCTCGCTCACGGGCTTCGCCTGGGGAGAGAACATCGGTTGGATCAACTTCGGCTCGGGCCCGGACCCGGCGCGGATCGCGGCGACCGGGCGGCTGAACGGGTATGCGTGGAGTGAAAACACGGGCTGGATCAATCTCTCAGTCATTGCTGCCGGGCAGTTCGTTTCGTTCTGCTACGTCAACTGCGATGGCAGCGAGTCGCCACCCATTCTCAACGCCAACGACTTTCAGTGTTTCCTGAATGCTTTCGCGGCGGGGAGCCTGTACGCCAACTGCGATGGGTCGACGGCGGTGCCGGTGCTGAACGCCAACGACTTTCAGTGTTTCCTGAATAAGTACGCGGTGGGGTGTCCGTGAGCGTCTGAATAGGGAATAGAGGCTCAAGGTTTGGGGGAGGGGCTGCGCCCCTATTGGTTCAGCCCCGCCGCACCTCGACCTTGCCGCCCGCCACATCCTTGATCGCGTAACCCATGGCAAGCAGCTCATCGCGGATGATGTCGGATTTTTTGAAGTCCTTGGCGGCCCGGGCGGCCCGGCGGTCTTCGAGCTTGGCGATGACGGCGGGGTCGGGGGTGAGTCCATCCATGAAGAGGCCCAGGGAGGTTTGAGCCTCGGCGGGCTTCTCGAGCGAGAGGATGCCTAGGACCTGGTCGAAGGTTTTGAGGAGCGCGGCATCTTCGGCGGAGGGGGTTGGGGTCTCGCCCATCCAGGAATTGATGGCGGCGACGGCCGCGGCGATGTTGAGGTCTTCTTGGAGGGCGGCGGAGAAGGCTTCGGAGGCGCGGGTGCGCGCGGAGGCGTGCGCCCCCCCCCCCCCCCC
>JBGAND010000018.1:0-112961 GCA_044222485.1 Phycisphaerales bacterium
TCCGGCAGAATCGGGCCGCGGCGAGGGCTCGGATGAGGGGACCCAGGACGGGCATCTGGGTGCGCCAGACGATGAATTTGCGGCGGACGTTGGGCTTCTTGGCCATGCGCCAGAGGATGACCGCGATGATCCCCAGAGCACCGAGGGTCCAAGGGCCGTAATCGGCGATGAGCGAGCTGGCGCCGAAAACAAGCTTGCTGACCGCGGGGAGGTCAGGGAGTTGTGCGAACATGGGCTTGAACTTGGGAACAAAGACGCCGAAGATGACCGAGAGCACGACGACGCCCGCACCCATGAGCACGCAGGGGTAGACCATTGCGCCGATCACTTTGCCACGGAGCTCGGCCTGACCCATGACGAACTGACCAAGGCGTGCCATAACGCCGTCGAGGAAGCCGCCCTTCTCACCGGCACGGACCATGGCGATATGAACCTTGGGAAAGGTCTCAGGGTGCCGCTGCATGACCTCGGCGAGGTCCTCACCCTGGGAGACGCCTTCGGCCAGGTCGCGGAACACGGCGGAGAGTTTGGGCTGGCTCTTGCGATTCCCGAGCAGTTTCAGGGAACGGAGGAGGGGGACTCCGGCGCGAAGCAGGTCAGCAATTTGCACGTAGCTCGTTGCCAACGCGCGGGTGGAAGGCCGCCGCCGGAAGAATGAGCCGGATTCGTCTTTGCTTTGGATGGAGACCGGGACAAGCTGGCGGGATTCCAGCTCCATGAGGACGGCCTGCTCGCTGGCGCCCGAGAGCACCCCCTCGATGCGCTGGCCGCTGTTGCTCAGGGCGATGTACTCGAATACCGGCATCAGTTGAAATGATACGGGCCGCGAGGTGCTCGCGGCCCGCGGGTGGCTGGATGGCGCAGCTTCGAAGCGATTACTTCTGCTTCAAGAGTTCATCGACCTTGGCGATGAGATCAGCCTCGAGGCCGTCGCGTTTCTTGGCGTCGAAGCGGGCGACGACCTTACCCGTACGGTCCACGACGAACTTGGTGAAGTTCCACTTGGGGTCGCCGCCGATGGGGGCGGGCTGTGCCGCGAGCTTCTTGTAAAGGGCGACCTGATCGGCGCCTTTGACGCTGACCTTCTCAAACATCGGGAAGGTGACACTGAACTTGTCCTTGCAGAACTTGGCGACTTCCTCGTTGGTGCCGGGTTCCTGGCCGCCGAAGTTGTTGGCGGGGAAGCCCAGGATCACAAGTCCCTGATCCTTCTTGTCGGTGTAGAGCTTCTGGAGATGCTGGTACTGAGGGGTGTAGCCGCACTGGCTGGCCACGTTCACGATGATGACGACTTTGCCTTTGAAGTCCTCGAGGTTCTGCTCTTTGCCATCGATAAGTTTCATCTTGTAGCCCAGGATGTGGGCATCCTCAGACATTGGAACTGCGATCTTGGCAGGCTCGGTCACCTTGGCGGGCTCTTGCGGTTTGGGGGTCGGTTGGGGCGACTGGGCGGGCAGCTTGGCCGGGGGCTGGGCCCATCCTGCGGCCAGCACCAGGGCGGCGACTGAAACGAGGGAAACGGTGAGGAAACGAGTGTTCATGTGGACTCCTGAAAAAAGCACGCAGGCCGCGGTCGCGGCCGGCGCGCGTGTTGAATCTCGTACCTGTGCCCGGATTACTTCGGCGCGGCGGGCGGCGTCGCCGGGGGCGTTGCGGGCGGGGTGGCGGGGGGAGTTGCGGGCGGCGTGTTTGCCTTGGGAGCAGCGGGCGTTGCCGGCTTGGCGGGAGCCGCGGGCTTTTCCTCGCAACCGAGTGCCACGAAACCCAGGGCGACCGACACCATCGCGATGACCTTCCGATTGACCATGAGAACCATCTCCTTAGTGCTGGAGCCGACCTGGCCCCGCTGAAACATGATACCGGCCCAGACGGGGGCCGTTCCTAGGATAGCCACAATGGTTGTTCTGACTCGGAGCGTTCGCGTTGCACTAACCCCAGGAAAAGGCGTTCCCGGGCCCCTGGGGCCCAATGGATATGCCGGAAACCCGCCTATGACGGGACTTGGGGCCTTCTATGAGCTTGTTGTTGGATGTCGGGGTGAGGTTTCAGAAATCCCAGGGTACCTGATCAATATCAAAGAAATCGACAGAGCCGTGAGGTCGGCGGTGGTTCCGGCCCTACAGAGAGCCTTGGACGACCAATCGATCGCCCGTGAACCTGGGGAACTTCTGCCCTCGCTTTTGGAGTTGCTTGACGAGCCTTTGCGGGGCTTGGTGGCGACTCTGCGGTGGAAGCTCACCCCTTACTATTCGGTTGAGATGACCACCGCCGCGATCGATACCGTGCTGCTCCGTCAGAAGTTTGACTTCTGCGCCGCGCATCGGCTGAATGTGACAAGTTTGAGCCTGGAGGAGAACCGACGACTATTCGGCAAGTGCAATGACCCGAGCGGGCATGGGCACAACTACCAGTTCGAACCCTGTGTCGCCGTAAAGCTGGGCGGTTCGGGGAGGCAGCCGTTTTCGATGGCGGAACTGGAGCGGTTTGCGGATGAGGCGGTGGTGCAGAGGTTTGACCACAAGAATCTGAATGTGGACACCAAAGAGTTTAAGGACGGCTCGGGGCTCAACCCTTCGGTTGAGAACATCGCCAAGGTGTGCTTTGAACTCTTGGATTCGGCAATGAGGAAGGCGGGGGTGGCGGGCTCGCTTAGGTCTGTCACGGCGTGGGAGTCGGATCGCACGAGCTGCACGTATCCTGGATGAAGCTCAGGGCTTCCAGTCTTCTTTGAGCAGGCCGTACATCACGCAGTCCTGATACTCACCCCACTTCTTGACGTGTTTGGGGAAGATGCCTTCCTGCTTGAGGCCGATCTTCTGCAGCACGCGACCGGACGCCGGATTCCGGGCGAAGTGGTGCGCGGCAACTCGAATCTGCGCGCGGTCTGTGAAACAGTACTCGACCAGACAGCGACCGGCCTCTGTGGCGTAACCCTTGCCCCATTGGTGAACACCGATCCAGTACCCAAACTCCGCTCGGTCATGGTTCGGCGAAAAGACCGCGCCGATCGCGCCGACGATCTGTGAATCGGACGCTCGCGCGATTGCCCAATCCACACCCTTGCCGGACTCGAACGCCTGAGCGTGTGAGGAGATCCACCCGACTGCGTCGGCCTTGGTGTACGGGTGCGGAACCAAGAGCGTCATCTCCGCGATCGCACGCTCACCGGCGAGGCGAACTACCGCATCGCTATCCGCGAGCGTGAACGGTCGGAGCATCAGCCGCGGCGTGTTCAGCGTGGGTTGCACGGCAATGCTCCGGAAAGGACTACTCGGGCCATTCTCCGGCGTAGACCTCGGTTGCGGTGCCGGTCATGTAGACGCGGCTGTTCTTTTCATCCCATCGGATGTCCAGGTCGCCGCCCGGCAGGTGGATCGTTGCGCGACGAGCCATTCGGCCGGTGGCGGCCCCTGCAAGCAACGCCGCGCACGCACCTGTCCCGCAGGCGCGGGTGACACCAGCGCCCCGCTCCCAAGTTCGCATCGAAGCCTCGTTCATCCCCTTCACCGTGACGAAAACACAGGTCATCTTCTCATCGACACCGCACTCGGTCAGCCAGTTTGAACCGCCCGCATCGGCGAGATCCGTGCCGGGGATGTACTTGCCGATGGGGAAGTCAACGACGCGGCCGCCGGGCGCGGGGCGAGGAAGGTCAACGGGGATCTTCTCGGCGCTGAAGATCGGCTCTCCCATATCCACCGTGGCGATAGAGAGCTTGCCTTCTTCCGTGATGTAGTCGATGGGCAGGATGCCGCGGCCTGTCTGGACCATCATGGGGCTGCGGCGAAGTCCCAGGCGGTCATAGGCGAACTTGGCGACACATCGGACACCGTTGCCGCACATTTCGGATTCGGTCCCGTCGGCGTTGAACATGCGCATGCGGACATCGGCGGTGCGCTCGGTGGGCTTGCAGACGACGATCAGGCCGTCTGAACCCACGCCGCGATGGCGATCGCTCATGATCCGCGAGAGCGCGGGAAGATCCTTCTTCGACATCAACTGCGGATCGGTGTACGCGTCGAGGTAGACGTAGTCGTTGCCGATCCCATGCATCTTGACAAATCGCACCAACAACCTCCGTGTTCTAGAGCGGCCTTCGATCGCGCCTGGGGCGATGAAGACCTTGGGGGAGACGATACGCTCGCCCAGAGCATCAGGCCCGCGGCGACCATGCCGGCGGCCGCGGAAAGCAGGATGAGAAGGCGGGCCTGGCGGTCGATGGGAAGGCGATCGGCCGGTAAGCCGACCAGTGCGGCAAGCCTGCGCTGACGGGTCGCGATGGAACCGTGCCGCCAGGTGAACCGGTTCTTAGGAATGTGATTGAGTACGGCGACCGAGTTCAAAGCCCCGCTCATGGCGTTCACTGCTTCTGGGGACAAGGCAATCCCCTTAGAACCGGGGCGATGGCCGCTGAGATGCTGGACCGCGAACGCGTCTGCCTGCCATTCAAACCGGCGACTGACGAACCCAAACATTGAGATACCCGCCGCCAGAGAGAAAAAACCGATCGCGCCCTGGGCGATGGCGGTGTCGGCTAGGCCGCCGCCGAGAAGCTCGAGGGCCAACTCCGCACCGACGGAGAAGGTGATGATGGAGCCGATGGCGGCCGCGGCCAGCCACAGGATGTGGCGGCGACGGACGTGCCCCAGTTCATGGGCGGTGACAGCTTCGACCTGCTCCGGTGGCAGGTTTTCGATGAGAGCATCGGTGAGGAGGATGTAGCGAAGGGGTGGGATCAGGCCCATCACGGCGCCGTTGATCATGGTGCCATGGGTGCGCCAGATCAGCAGTTCGCGGACTCGGACGCGCTGGACACGGCACATTTCGAGCAGGCGATCGCGAAGGGGACCCGGTTCCAGCGCGATGGTGTCCCACACATGGCGGAGGGCCGCGGGCAGGAGGATGAGAATGAGAACCGTCCCGGCGAACCGTGCTGGGCCCTGATCGGCCCATTGGGGGAAGTGATGCCGCTGGACCCCCCACTGCATGAACTCACCCCAGGTGAGGATGCACACGATCGGAGCGAGGATGATCGACATCTGGTGACGGACCGCGGCCAGCACGAACGCCCCGCGGGTCGGCATCGGTGGCATTGCCCGCCCGTGGTCAAACTCGTGGATGATCACGGACTCGCGAAGACGGCGGTCAATGGGATAAAAGGACCACCAGCCGGCAATGAACACGCCGAGTACGGGGAGGCAGGCGAGGATCTCGTCGATGGCGACCAGGTTTCCGATGGCATGGCGAATCGTGTCTATCCAGCCCAGGGCGAGGATGTTAAAGACATGCAAGGCCGTGGAGAACATCCGTCCGACGATCAGAGCATCTTCGGCGCGACGGACGTGCAATACCAATCCGGTGCGGTCTAGCCGACGGCCCTGGAACCAAACGAAGGCGTGCGTCGCCGCCGCCGTGAAGATCATCGATCCAACTGCCCACGCGGCGAGCTGCCAGTCGGGAACGCCCCGTGTGACCTCTCGCAGCCACACGCGAGGAAGCTCATCCCGCAGGTAGACGCTGACGAACATGACGATGAGCAGGACTTGGAGCATGGGCCGCTACGGCTTGCGGACCTCTCCGAGGTCGAGCACCGCCCCGTCGGGCGTGTACAGGTCGACATCCAGAGTGCTGGAAGAGACGCTGGTGAACACCAGGCAAGAGCGTCCATAACGAGCCGCATAGAGCATGTCGTTGGCGCTGGGCCCGGCGAACGAGCCGTTGTTCGTGCTCTGAACGTGGAAGTGATAGTGCGCCAGGGCGTGGTCACCCTGCGAGAGCATGTCCGATGACGCGATGAACTCCCTATCGCCGCGTCGAGAGCCGGGACGGGGCGGGAAGAGCACCGCGGCGAATGCCGGCGGAATGGCGTGGTCGGATTCCAGCCCGGTGCGCAGGAGGCCGCCGTATTCGGAGGTCTCATCGTCACGGTCCATGTCGACCTGAGCGAAGATGCTCGAAGTCAGATCGGAGTGCTTGAGAGCTTCGTCGACCACGAGAACCGAGAGCAGATCGCCCCAGGGGAGCTTGTTCTTCCAGTCTTCCAAACGCTCCGGCGGGGGACGGAATCGTTCGTTGGAATCGGTGGAGCGACGGAAGACCTTGCGGCCCTTGAACCGGTTCGTCAGTTCCGACAACAGCGTCGCGCGATCCGCGGCGAGCCAGTCGGTGTGGTGCACCGAGGCCCAGCGGATCGGTTCCAGGTGCCGGAGCTGTAACGTTCCGACACGGGCCGCGTCGAGTGTTCCAACAGCACGAGAAGTCTCATCCCACCAGCGCCGGTGGTCGTCCGTCTTGCCGGATCTCAACGCAAAGAGCCACTCAAGTTCTTCGCCGGTCACCGGGATGACGTGCAGATCGCGGAGCCCGGCGCGAATGTCGTCGGTCGGGCCGGACTTGCCGTCTTCGCCTTCCAGGAACTTGGTGCGGATAGAACCGTTGGTGTCCAGACGTGCCAGCAAGTTCCAAGCGTCGGATCGCACTTTGTCCGAGGACACGATAGCGCCGCCCTCTTCGGGCGGGTTCAGGAACACTTCGTAGACGACGCGTTCCAGAGGCTGTCCCGGGTTGAGCTTGGCGATGGCCGCGGCCTCGGGACGGTCACGATCCAACACTCCCGAGAGCGGCTGGGAAAGGCTGCGAACCAGCGCGGGAACCGTTTCCTTCCACTCGCGTTCCGCGGCGGTCTTCGCGAGGATCTGGGTGATTGCGGGCTCTTGCTCACGCGGGAGCATGAGTCGGACCATGTCGCGGGCGTCGGCCGCGCCCTTGGGTTCGGTATCGCTGAGGAGAGCATCCAGTGCCGCGAGGCGGTGGGCGAGGATCCAGTGGCGAGACCAAGCGACGGTCTTGAGATCCTCACGCACCGCTGTCCGGTCGAGCTTGCCGGTCTGTGCATCGGCCCAGGATTGTCGGATCGCCCGCTCGCGAGCGGTGGGACCGAGTTTGGGATTGCGGAGATCGCTGAGGGGGTCGGAAGGCTGGTTGCGCCCGGCGCAGGATGCCAAAGTGCCCAACACGGCCAGAGTCGCGATACGGAGGCGTATGTTCATCTAGGCGAGTTTATGCCGGTGCGGGGCCGGGCCCCGCCTGCGCCCGAGCGCGGGTCGTGATCTATGATCTTCGGCGATGTCTACGGCTGCGGCGAACCCTTCGGATGCGATGCGCGACAAAGTTGCCAAGGTGATCAACCTGATTCGCCCAGCGGTGCAGTCGGACGGAGGAGACCTTGAGTTGGTTGGCGTAACGACCGAGGGGATCGTTCAGATTCGCCTTCACGGCGCGTGTGTCGGGTGCCCTTCGAGCACCATGACGTTGCAAGTCGGCATCGAAAGGAACCTCAAGGCACACGTGCCCGAGGTCAAAGGTGTTGAAGCGGTTGAGTGAGTGCTAATGGCCGCGGGCGGATCGGGACCAGCGGGTGCACCGATCTACCGAACAGACGCCTACAATGAACGCGTGAATTTGCGCACAAGGGCCGATAGCATCGCCACTTGGTGCATGCGCACACATTCTGCTATCGCAAGCCGGATGCTCGCGGTATGCTGCAAATGGTGGGTCGGATGGTGAGTCCAAAGGACTGGAGGTCGAAAGATGTTGGTCATTACGAGGCGTGAAGGCGAGGAGGTCGTCATCGGCGACCCGCGGAATCCTATCGGGGTGGTCCGCATCGCTTCGATCAAGGGCGATCGGGTTCGAGTCGCCTTCGACTTCCCGCGGCAGATCGATGTGCACCGCCGCGAGGTTGCAGATCAAATCGTCGCGGGGGGCGCAGCGCCGAACGTGGTGGTCGTTGCCGGGCAACTGGTAAACGGGCACGCGGCCGCGAATGGGCACGTGAACGGTCAAACGCCGGTCAATGGCCAGGACACGCCGGGCGCGATCGCCAAGTAAAAGAGGACACGCGGCTTGCCGGCCGCGGTGGTGTCCATTTCTGAGAAGTGTCGGGCTTACTCGGCCTTGCCGCCGCTCATGTCGTAAACCCAAGCGGTGATGGCGCGATCAAAGTTCAGAACTTCGCCCGCCTTGAAGAAGAGCTTGAGCTCGCGCTCGGCCGCTTCGGGGCTGTCGCTGCCGTGGATCAGGTTGAAGCTGTTGGACACGCCGAAGTCGCCGCGGATGGTGCCGGGGGCAGCCTTAGAGCCGAACGTGGCACCCATCATGTTGCGTGCGATGGCGATAGCACCGTTGCCCTTGAGTGCCAGGACAAGCACGGGGGAGCTGGTCATGAAACGGACCAGGCCGGGATAGAAAGGCTTGGTCTTGTGGGCCTCGTAGTGAGTCTCGGCGAGCTGCTGGCTGATCTGCATGAGCTTGCAACCGACAACCGCCAGGCCCTTGTCCTCGAAACGAGCGAGAATGCGGCCCATGAACCCGCGTTGGACGGCGTCGGGCTTGAGAATGATGAGGGTGGTTTCCACGGAACAGCTCCTAATTTGAGGGGGAGAGTGTAGCGCGTTGGCGGCCACGAGACTGCGGCAGGGACTTCCGAGGGACCGATGCATACCTTGTGTTTCCCGGCGACTTTCCGGCCCCAGGCGAGAACCCAATGCCCCGACTTCCGATCTCGAACGCGACCGCGACTGTGCTCACTCTTGACGGCCGAGAGGTCGTGACGTTCGGAGGCTGCAACTACCTGGGGCTTTCGTTCCATCCGGACGTACAAGCAGCGATGGTGAGGGGATTGAAGCAGTTTGGGATCAGCACCTCGGCGTCGCGGCAGACGACGGGGAACACGACGGCACACGACCAACTGGAAGCGGCGCTGAGGCAGTTTCTAAAAGCACCGGATGCGATCGTCGTGCCTGACGGGTACACCGCGAATCTCGCGACTGCACAGGCTCTTGCACTCACGCATCATTCGGCGGTGGTCGATGCGCGTTGCCATCGCAGCATCCGGGAGGCGATCGCCGGCTCGGGGATGAAGCTGTTTGAGTTTGAGCATCGGAATGCCAAAGACGCGGCGGCCAGGCTGGGCAGCGCTGGAGAGCGAGCGTCGCTCTGGACCGATGGGGTGTTCGCGGCGGATGGCTTAGTAGCTCCGATACCAGACCTACTCATGGCGGCGAGGAAAGCCGGCGCCACGCTGATCGTAGATGACTGCCACGGATTCTGCACTCTCGGCGATGGTGGGCGCGGGACGTTATCGCATTACGGGGTCCCATCGCCCCTGCCTCGTGATGTGGTGATCACGACCACACTCGCCAAGGGACTCGGTTGCCACGGGGGCGTGGTGTGCGGGACCGCTGAGTTGATCCAATCGATCCGGTCCGGATCCACCGCCTACGTCTGTACGACACCGACATCGCCGGCAATTGTTGCCGCGGCGCTGGAGGCGATATCCGTGCTCCAGCGGGAACCGGCGAGGCTGGATCGACTGCGAGCGAACGCGTCGCGACTTCTGCGCGGCCTCAAGAGCCTCGGAATTCAGACCCGCGAATCGCCCACGCCGATTTTCGCGTTCACACTCGGAACCAGGCCCCAGATGGAGCAGGTGCACAACCAGCTTCTGCATCGCGGCTTTCTTGCGCCCCTTATTGATTATCCCGACGGCCCCGCTCCGTGTTACTTCAGACTTTCAGTGACCAGCGAGCACAGTTACGAGCAGATCGACGGGCTCATTAGTGTCGCTACAGAAAGCCTGCGGGAAATGCAGCCCCCGATCTCACTCCAGCCGGAACTGAGTTCCGCGAGCGGTTGACTCGGCAACTCCATCGCGTACTGTTCGCACAGATTGCGGGGTAGAGCAGCCTGGTAGCTCGTCGGGCTCATAACCCGGAGGTCGTAGGTTCAAATCCTACCCCCGCTATTGAATTACCTGCGACCCGCCCCTCGGCGGGTCGTGTGGTTTTTGGGCCACCGGTGGACCCGTCGTCGCCTCCTGGGCCGTCCTCTCCGTCGCCACCACATCCGGCTCCACCTTCACCGTCGTCGTCTCCTGGCGAATCCTCGGGGCCGTCGAACAGGTAGAGTTCGCCGGTCCTTGTGCCCGGATCGAACACGATCGATTCCACGTACGACGCGATGGCTTGCCGCGCTTTGTCGTCGCGTCTGCCCGCGACAATTTCTCCGAACAGCTTGAGACGCTCCGTCGCCCAGCTGCGAAGAGCGGGCTCATCCAGCTCCGCCTCGATCGCCTCGCACTCACGGAGCCGCGCCTGCAAAGCCTCCTTTCGTTGCCGGAGTGATGAGAGCTTGTCATTCACGAGGACGATGTTGGCCGGGTCGAGCCCCGTCACCAAGGCATTCACGGTACGGTCGATCTGCTCAAGTTCAGCCCTGATCGGGCGCGAATCCACATCGATACCGTGATCCTCCCGCGCGGATTCAACAAACCGCTCTACCGCCTCGTTGACGCTCTCGCCATCCTCAAAGATGCACGCCTGCACTTGATCGAGCACAAACTGTTCAAGCCGGTCGGCACGCACATGTACGGAGTGGGGACACAGCGAGGGTCCGCACCGGTTTCTTCCCGAGCAGATGTAGTACGGGGTCACGATGGGCTTGCGGCCCGCCTTCTTGCCCTTGCGCTTGCGTACTCCCCAGAACGGTTGGCCGCAACACGCGCAGCGCAGTACACCGCTCAGCAGCCACCGGTTGGTGTGTTTGCCGCACCCGCCACGCATTGATGCACGAGCCGCGGCGGCGACTTGGGCACGCTCCCAGTCATTCCGTTTTAGGAGCGGCGGCACGGCATCGGGGATAACGATCCAATCATCCTTGCTGGTCATCGCGAAGGTGCCCGCTTCGCCCGGCGGCCGCATGGCGTCGGCCCGGCCGTTGCGGACATGAAAGAACTTGGACCCGGTCCGGCGGTTCCAGACGATGTCTCCTCGGTAGACGGGATTCTCAATGAGCGCCTTGATAGAGGGCACTTGCCACAGCTTTCCCTTCGGACTGGGGATGCCCGCTCGGTTCAGCTTTTCCGCGATGGCGCGGAACCCGTCGCCTTCAATGCACCAGCGGAAGATGTCGCGCACCGCTTGCACACGCTCGGGCGCGCTTAGCACAAGACGTGCCGTGCACGACTTCCCCGGCTTGCGGAGCGATTGACCCGGCGCGTAATGGGCTTGCAGCGTTCCGTGTTTGTCGTGGACCTCGCGCCGACCGCCTCCAGTGAATCGCACACGGTACAGCACCGCCCCATCGGGCCCGACGAGCTCTCGGTCATAACCGTACGGGGGCATGCGGCCGGGATCGGAAGCCGACAGCACCGCTGAGATCTGCCCACGCAGCGTGTTCTGCGAGAGGGAGATCAAGAACTGCCGGTTCTGATATTGCTTGACGGCTCGGAGCACATCGCCCTCGATGCCCTCCTGCGAGACAAAGTCCTCGGTGACAGACAAGAGCTTGACCGTAGATTGCCGGAGCAGGAACCGAAAGTGCTCCGTCTCCGTCATGTCGGCGCGAGAGAACCGGTCCGAGGACCACACAATGACGGCCTTGAAGTCGCCCCGTTTGGCGTCGGCAATCATCTTCTGGAAGCCAGGACGCGTGTCCGCGGCATCGCCCGAGACCTCATCCATGTACTCGTTGACGATGCGGTACCCGTTGCGCTCAGCCCAGTGGGTAATCTCGCTGCGCTGGTCGGGGATGGACCGCTCTTGACGCCCGGTTGAGCGTCGCAGGTAGGCTACGGCATACTTGGGATCAATACTCTTCATCGGGAGCTCCTTTCACTCAAAAAGAAGGGGCTCGATGATCGGAGAAGTCAAATCGCTTCGAGCCGAATGACCCTGAAGTTGGCTCGATCGGTGCTCTTTCCGCTCCCTGTGCCACTCGCTAAGGAGCCAGGAAGCAAGAAGCTGCGCCCGACGGAGTGCGGAACCCGGAGTTCTCCTCCCAACTACTTGGACTCGCAGTTTCTCGCGCCCCGACGTCAAGCTTGAACCGACGAACCTACGCTGTTCTTGTGGTTGAGTCGATGTGCCTGGGTCGGCTTGCACCGGGGAACCCACCGAGGGTTTTGAACACCCGTCCGGATCGGTCTTCATGACCCAGCCCTCCGGGATCGAAACGCGCAAAGAGCGATGAGCACCCCCGCGGCAATGACGATGTACAGCAGTTCTCTGTCGCGACGGGACTGCGCCAGGCGCCCCCAAACCGTGTCCAGATCCAAGGGATGGAGGAGGAACCACCTCACCAACAACACGCCAACCAAAATCAGAATTACGTTGCCCCAGCGGACGCGCACGGCCTGGACTCCTGATTTGCTTTCTTTGCTGGGAACGCAGTGGAATTCAATGGAAAACAAACACGCACCTGCCGGAGTGCCAAGCCTAGAGGCAGAACACAAATCCGCCCTATCGGGCTGCCGCCGATGTGCGGTCTGAGGACTCTCAAACACCGGGCCGCGATGGAAGGTGTCGGAGTCACCACCAACAGCCACGTGGCCTGGCTGGCGATTGCTTTGTTCAAGTCGTTGAGGAGGCGGGTCGGGGTGAGCTCTCCCTCAATGGCGATCCGGCAAGGGCCTACTTGGACCAATAGATCGATGAAGCCGGGATGGCCGCAATAAGCCACCGGCGATTCGCGCTCGACTGCGGCTCCCACTGTTCGGAAATGCTGCTCGAAGGGGTCAAGAAGGATGCGCTCATGAAGGAATGCCTTCCGCATCATGCGCCCCCTACCGCTTTGGTCGCGTCATGAGCGCCCGACAAGGGTTCTACGACAATGGAGGATCGCCCGCGGGCTCCCGTATTGACCGCGTGTTCTCTAAGCAAACCCAGCTCGACCAAACGGCGGCGGGCCTTGACAGCCTGTGCGGGCCCGATGCGAGCAAGCTTCGCGTACTTCCCCGAGGGTTGCCCGGGTTGGTCAATGACCGCTTTCAAGAACCGTCTCTCGACGTCAGTGAGCACCGCCGCGCTCTGCTGGCGTGACAGAACGACCGGTTTCTCTTGCGGCCGCCAGTTCTGAAACTCCACGGCCTCCACCACGGGCAAGCTGACTAGAGAACCAAGTCCAGGTCGTGAGTGGGTCATGCTGACCCTCCCTGAGACGGAACTGCAGGGAGCGCCGGCAGATCCCCCAGCGCCTGCGTCGGCGTCTCATGGTGGGGTATTCGCACGGGCGGCACTCGAAACACGAACGGTTCTCGCCAGGGCCCCTCCCCCAGTTGGCCAACAAACAAACCGGGCACCATGTGCGTCTTGATCCACAGTTGCTGCTCCCGCGTCAGTCCTATGGCCGCGGACATGAGCTCGTAGTCGGTCGCGCTGCCGCAACGACCAATCACCTTGATCGCGGTGTTGCTCAAGATCGACGGCGCGATGTCGGCCGATTGCACTCCCAGATCGAGTCCGATGCCTGTGCCGCGGATGAGGCCACTCAGATCCGAGAGCCCTCCAGTAGGGTTTGAAGAGGAGACAATGCGGGCCGCCTCGTCGAGGCAGATCCAAAGGTTCATGCGTGGATTGGACACACCCCGAGTAATGCGCGACGTGAACTCAGCGAGCAGCAGCGCGTTGAGAATGAGGTTCTTCGCCGGCTCGGGAATGCCGCCGAACTCAAACACAATCCTGCGAGCCGCGAGGTCGGAGCTGGTCCATCCAACCCGGTAGCGAAGCGCAACGCCAATCGAAACGAGCACGGCATCCAAAGCGTCCAAGAGCGCATGTTTGGCGGGAACGTTCGCCTCTGTACTGCCCGCAACATCCTCTCGCACATCAAAGAGTGTCGGGAAGTCACGTAACGCTCGCAAGACCCCGTGCTGTTCGTATTGCCTTACGATGGCAATGTTCAACAGCTTTGAGGCTCTAGGAGGAAGCGTCAAGACCTTCACCAGCATGTCCGACACAGCGGCTGCCCAGTCCAGTGGCTCAACATCGCGTGGAACTTGGAGCGGGTTGAAACGCATGAGTCGCGCGGGCAGGACGATGAGTTCAGCACCCGCGCGTGCCAAGTACGGCCGGAGCACGGCAAACTCGCGTTTGCGAAGGTCCATGAGCCATGCACCCTGAACGCGTGGAACGACCTGGAGAGCCATGAACCGCGACCGCGTTGTCTTCCCCGCGCCCGATCCCCCCAGCATGAGAGAGTGAGCGTTCAGAGCTTGGAGCGGGCAGTGGACGCGTCGGCCTCGAGTATCGAATCCCAGGATAAGCTCGCCCTGCGGCAACCGGGGGGCCGCAAACTCGCCCTCGAAGAACCGAGCGACTTGATGGTCTCGCACGCGCTTGCGTAAGGTCTGATTCGCAAACTCGTCGTCTAGTCCCGATTCGAGAATCGTTTCGACGGCCCGACCGACATCATCACCGAGCAGCCCGTGCCGCATCGCGTAGACCCGGTCGCGCACCACGCGAGGGACTTCAGATTCAGCGCCCATTCTTGAGCTCCACGAACGGTGACAAGAGCGATCGCAACACCAGGTGCACAACTCGCTTTCGCGATTGTGCTTCGTTGCACGCCACGCACAACACACCAACTCGACGTCCCTCCACGTTCACGACGATGCGGTGCCGCGGGCACACCGGCTTGCCGCATGGGCAGTGCTCAAAGCACCTCCGGCACACCGGCGCGTTGCAATGGCAGAACCCTCCGACTTCGCCGATACACCCGCACGCGCAGGCGATCTGCTGAACAGACGTTTCGGAATGGACTGCCCCGACGTCGGTAAGTGTGTGAACGGTGCTCGACGCAAAAGCCGTGCGAGGTCGGCCGGTCCACGGATCAACAAACTGGGTCTCATCATGCTGAGATCGGATGGGTCTCATGAGTCCTCCTACCACGGTCGATCAAACAAGGCGCGTTGGCAATACCGCCACAGGTGGAACAGGAACTCGAAGCTGAAGGCAATCGCGAATAGGCAAGCCATCAGCCCTATCAGCGAGCAGCAGGTCCAGAGCGAAAACCGGAGCACGCTCCGACACCGATCCAGGGCTTTCTGTTCCCAGGGATTCACGCATGGCCTCCGCAAGTCGGACAGCTCGACTTCTTCTCGACCATGAGACCCGCGCCGAACTCGCTGCGACTCAATGAGAGGGACCGGTAGTTCCAATCACGCTTGCGATCCATCAGCAGCGTGTCGACCGCGTAGAGAGCAAGCCCCGCGACACTCTTAAGGATGTCGATGGCGGCTGGAACACCGGGACAGCCCGGGGTCTTGGGTTCGCAGCCGCCTAGAGCACATGCCCAACACGGACCTCCGGGCACCTGGACAAAGACATACCCGTGGTCCGCATCGGTGCTCACCGCGACTACAACAAGCGGGATGCTCAATCGATGACACTCTTTGGCCAAGTACGCTCGGGTCCCGGTGATCTGATTGTCGACGCAGCAGACCACCACCGATGGCTTGAGTTCGGACAACGAGATGTTCTGAATGATCGAGCGATGTGGCACTAGGTGAGTACCCAGGAACCCTTGCTTGCTGAGCAAGCGGCAAGCCTCGCTGGCTTTGGGTTTGAAAAGACTCGAAGCGACATAGAGCTGCCTGCCCAGGTCCGGCGGTTCGACCAACCCCTGATCGACGATGTGGAGCACACCCGTGCCCTTGCGCGCGGCACCCAGGGCGTACTCACTGCCCGTTCCGCCCGCGCCGACCAGAACGATCCGCGCATCCGATAAGCGATCCTGCCGCCAGCCGGGGATGCGCTCCTGCCGGTCCGACACGCGCACCGCCATTCGCAAGTGCGGACAGGTTCGCTCACGACTCCAAGGGATGCAGCTTGAACTGACGGGCATCGATCTTCTCCATGTTGTTGCCCACGATCTCGACCTCGAAGTCCACGTTCACTGAGTACCACCGCAGAAACCCATCCCGGGCCCAGATACCCCCAACCAGCCGCGATGTCTGCTCCCAGAGGCGCTGTGTTTTGAAGTCGACGGACGACGGGTGGTTCGCATGCTGACCGCTTCCCGGGTGCGCGTGCATCAATGCCACGATGGTGTGGCCTGCTTCGTGGATCTCCGCGCAGATGCGCTGTGTGGCCAAGTGATCACCAGAAGCGCCGACGACGGAGCGCTCGGAGTAGGGGAAAGGGACGATGTGGGTTCCGAAGCGCAGGCCGTCAAAGTCGAAACCGGCGATGAAGTGCATCCCCTCTTCGGGTTGTTCGGTACAGACGTCGAACGATCGAGCGAGCATCACACTCGAGAGAACGACGTTGAGTTGCGGAGAGGGTTTGTGTTTGTGGAGCTTCTCCAAGAGCCAGCGTTCGCGCTGCACTCGGGCGAGTCGTCTGGCAAGCTTTTGCACTCGTGCCGCTTTCGCTCCGTTGACAGCCTCCACGAGCTCTCGCCTGAATCGGGTCTCGGTTGCCTTGAGCTGAGCTATGCGATGAGCCCATCGGCGCCACAGTCGTTCGCAATGAGGAGCATGGGGTTTGATACCCGCTTTTGTGATCCACTTTGCCATGGGCGTGTTCATGACAACGCCTCCATCAAACATTTCTCGACGTGCAGAATGCCAGCGCTGATGTCCTTCGGGCGTTCGCGCCAGTGAATCTCGAACAGGTGAATGCCCCGTTGCCGAAAGCACGCACCATGCTCGCCGTCGAGCACCGCTTGGGGCGGATCAAAGATGTAATAGGTGGACCCTTCAACCAGGCCCTCGAAGGAACCAAAGGGAGTTCGGTAGTGCCCGAATAGCGCTCCGTTCTTCCGCTTCCAACCTCGCTGTTCGTACAAGGGAGTTGTGTTGCGAGGAATGACAACGGCCGAGCGTCCGTTCCGAAGCGTCAGGGTTTGGGCCGGGGCAGGGCGCTTCCGTGCGCCCGGTGCCTCAGCCGCTCCCAACAAGAATGAAAGGAGAGACATCAGCCGACCCTCCCCACGGTCGCCGGAGGAGATGCAAAGATCTTGTCTCCGTCCCGCACGAGGCCGAAGAGATCTTCGTGCTCACCAAACGGCAGGCCTTGCCGCGGCGAGAGCATGAACTCGGCCGGCAGCCCTGTCTGACGGCGGATGTCGGCGGTGCTAGTACCTGGCCGGACGACAATGTCCCAGCTCTTCTCGTTTGAGAACACTGCAAGGTGCTTGGCTTCCATTTGAACCTCCTGAACAAGTGACTTCTCTAATGACCGAACAAATCCGCCCACACCGCCGATGTTCCGACGAGCGCTTTGAACGGCGCGAAGCCCTTCCTACAGATCGCGGTCGCTTTGCCCGCGGCGACACCCGCATCGCACATGGACGAATAGTGGATGAGCGCTTCCAGCAACACACCACCGCGCAGCGCCTGCCCCACCATCCAGCGCGTGATCTCGTCAGGCACGGAGGGGTACGGCTCATCGCCCAGAAGCGGGAATGACACGTGGTTTTCGATGACCCCGTTGTCATTCACACGCACGCTGTTGCCCAGGAAGGCGCCGCCCGCGTGCTCAAACACAAACGGCAAGGCCTTTGCCGGGTGCACCGGACGGCTGCCGCGCGTGGTTCCCGCGATGAGCGCCTTCTCATCGGCGTCAGCGGCGTAGGAAACCACCAGCACGCGCTCGCGAGCGCACGATGGCGGACAGTACAACTTGGCCGTGACGGTCATCGCATCAGGAAGCTGGACATCCTTGATGAGTTTTGGGTATGCTGTCCGCAGTTCGTTCTCGGCTACTTGCAGAACCTGCTTGTACGTCGCGCACATGTTCATGGGAATCTCCTGTTCGGGCGGGGGAGGGAACCAAACCCGCGAGGGAGTTTCTCAAACTGCGAGCTCATTGAAAATGAAGAAGTTCTTCCGGATTTCTTCCGGAGTTCTGAGGCCGCTCGCTCGCAGCGAAAGGCTTATTAAGGCTGAACATTTGCGCCGCTCATGGCACGGTTTGCAGTTCAGGATCAGGCGGAGTACATCTTCTTCACCGAAGGTGTTGTTCCGACGCCAACGGAACTCCTCGGTCGATTCCCGAATCGCGCGGGCCCGCCGATACCGCTTCACGAGCTGCCAGCAGACGTTGAGTCGCAGCGTGCATGGCTGCTCACCCTCCACGCCTATCAACTTGCCAATATGCACGGGTACGAGAGAGCTTTCTGCCCGCCCTTGGAAACCTGGATCGTGGGCCGCCCGCGTGGACCACCGGGCGTATTCGCCGACTGGTTCGCAGGCGAAGGAGAGGACTATCGCCTGTTGATCAACCGGATCCCTCTGCTCGCAACAAACGGGGAGCAGTATTCGCGGGAAGCGGCATTGTGCTGGGCGCGGACCTACGCGCGTGTGCAACTACCCCGCAAACGCATGCCCACTGCCGCCCTCGCCGCCCCCGTGCAGGCTTTCCTGAGCCAAGTTCATCATGCCTATCGAGAGAACCCAGCAGCACTGCCAGATATGTTTGCGGCGACCGGTCACAACTTTGCTCGCTCCGAAGGACCAACGAAGGGGTTCGACAAAAGACGACTCTGGCGACGATTCTGAACCTCGCGCACCCAGCACCAGGACCAGGATGCGTCGATCGCGTATGTATTGCTTTTGTTGTGTCCGATGATTCCCTTGTCGCCGCCCAGGAGTTGCTTGAACGCTTTCCGGACTGAATTGATGAGCGCGTACACTCGCTCGCGCTCTCCCGGCAAGATCGCGAAGCACTCTTCAAGAAGCTCATAGGTCACGCCACCGTCTGATTGCAGCACCACCCAGAGCCCTTGTTGCACGCGCGGCTCGAAGGTATTGAAGGGGCAAAGACGCTCGTCCTTCTGAATGAATGATCTTTGCGTCTCGTCGATCACCAAGTCGAAGCTCTGTTCGCGTCGAAGCTTGGTGATCTCAGCCGGCGATGCGGCGCGAGCCGACTCTCTCTTTCCCCGAACTGACACCTCAACCCAGAGCGCACCCGATGGCGCCGCGGATACAACCGGCGGGCTCTCAACTCGGCTCAACACCGCAGTCAGCTTTGCGGCGGATGCCGACACCACCCGATCGAGCCGCGTACCAGCAAACCCGAAAGCGCGCGCGGCGGCATAGATTGCTTTCTTTATCACATCTGGGGTGGGCTGTTCCTCTCCTGGAACCCAATCGGACACGACAGCCGAGATCGTCAAAATCAACATAGCGGAGTAGGACGCATCGTCGGGCGGACCCATCGCCGGAAGGCCCGCGTTCGGTACCGCCGCGGCACCGGATGAACCACGAAACGCCAGCCACCACTTCCAGAGCGCTGGCAGCGCCGGGGCCTCATCGGGAAAGTGCTCACCAACGACGTCAAAAACAGCCTCGTGAATCAGGTCGTCTCGGCCATTCATTTGCGGTACCTCTCGAACAGCACATTCTGCGTCGGAAGGGAAAGAGCCATTGCGCTCGTCACTAGGCGCCCTCCAAGACACGAATTCGTTCCTCAATCGAGGGATGCCAGTACGTGAGCTCCGTATCGGAACGGAACAATCGCAGCCAAGCCTGAAATACGCCAACGCCACGGGACTGCTCCCCCGCGTTCCTGTCCGTGAAAGCGAGCGCACCCAACAACACGCCGGCACTACCCGCGAGATGGGCCGCAGCGCGCATCTGCACCAGAGCAGAGCGAAGCACAGCCGGGTCAATCCCCAGTCGCTGTACCGCCGTCCTGTCGGCTTCGAGCTCATTGTGAACGGAATCTTCAATTACACCCGCAAAGGCCCCTCCGACAAGGGTGATACGCGCGAGCATCTGAAGGCGATTGTGCCGGCGACAATGTCCCCGGACCAGATGAGCGAGCTCGTGAGCCAGCAGCGCCCGCAGCTCATCTTCCGAGAGAACTTCGACGCACGCAGATGTCACTAGGATGTATTTTTCGCGCTTCCCATACTCGTAGGCAGCTCCATGTGGAAACCGGCTGGGCACTACCACGAGTCGTGGCTGCGCTACTCTGATCTCGGCACAGAGACTTCCGATTAGGCTAGAGAGTCGCGCTTTGTGTTCCGCCGCGCTCTCAACTGCTCGCAGTCTGCGGCGCGCCAAGTGCCGCATGATCAACCGGTCTACCAGAGCAAGGACCGAGGCAACTGGGACGACCGCAAGCCCGACCAGCCAGGCTGACCTCGCGCCCAATACCGCCACAGGATGGTGATCCGGCAGGTCGAACACGAAACCGACATCATAAGAAAGACCGATCAACACGCCGACACCCTCGTCAGGTACTGCGCCATCCCGAAGGCTGCCAAAGGGGGAGCCGCCGCATAAACGAAGCGCCGTGCAAGTCGAAACCAAGACGTAGATTTCAAGTGCGGCGCTGGCGAGGACGAGAACCCCAACTGCGATCAGCAATATCGGCCTCATGACGCCGAGGAAACCACTGCCAGACCTCGCCTGCATGGCGGTTGCGTCACGACCGTGCAGCAGCTGCCCGCTCGCCGCCAACACCTCGCGCGAAAGTCTAACGCCCCACAGGGCGAATCCGAACGATCCCAATAAAACGAATCCGTAGCAGGCCAGATGCACGCCACACATCGCTCGCGCCTGTGCCAGGATCGCTTTCAGTTCCGCGGCACTCAGAACCCGGCCGTCCGCCCCGAGCGCTCCTCCGCCCTCGTCCACCCTACGGCGCAAGTCAGTCAACTTGGACCAGGCCGAAGGCGAAAGACGCCCAATGTCATTGAATCCAATCAAGCTTCCCTGAAGAATGGCGACGGCTCCGACCGAGAGCAGCCCTGGAAGAGCCATCGTAAGTCTGCGATCGGAACCTCGGCGCAGCACGCCGAGGGCCAGGAGAGCAAGGAAACCCAATACAACCACAGAGCCAACGACCAACAACAGCGCCACCCAGGGCACGCC
This sequence comes from Phycisphaerales bacterium, assembly GCA_044222485.1. Lineage (GTDB taxonomy): Bacteria > Planctomycetota > Phycisphaerae > Phycisphaerales > UBA1924 > JAHBXE01. Next base: position 20,666 of record JBGAND010000018.1, read on the forward strand.
AGCCCTACTCCTGCCCGCGAGCGATGTTGCGTGATCGCGAATTGTGAATAGGCAAGCACCCACAAATGACACGAGAAGTGCCCAGAACATGGCACTCTCACGGCTCGATGAACGCCACCATTGATGCTCGACCTTGGCGCCTGCGACTTCAATCGCCCGGTGCATGTCCAACATCAAGCCCCCACGCCAAGATCGCTCCTTCAGAAGGGACTCAAGCACGACATAGGCCAGCGCCGCCACCACAAGCAGCAAAAGCGCGGCAAGAGTCATTGACGGGTGGGTAGCTTCGGCACCGCCAACAAACAGATACAAACCGGATGTGCACAAACCTGAGACCAGAACCCAACACAGGACTCCGAGAACCCGGGCCCTGGTTTGCCACCGATGATCAACACGAATCGCAGTGCCTTTGTTCGTCGGGCGGATATCAATTGTCATGTCCTGTGCCACCCAGCGGTCGCGCCAATTGAATCCGGAGCGCAAGGCTCTGATATGAAGTTGAGACCGCACCTCCGACCTCGCCACGACCTCCACCGAACATCTGCCCGCCAGGATGCTGGTGATCGCATCCTCGACTATGGCGCGAGGGACACCGTGGGCCAAATAGCGCGCTCCCCAGATCATCGCGCAGGACAGCATACCTTTACCAGGCGTCCTGTGCATCACCGAATGAGCTGGTTATCAGTGGGCCGGTCGCACCCCATATTTGTGCTCCCTGCAGCGCCCGCGATGCAGTAAGACAGACAACCGTCGGGTTCGTACAAGGCCTTGCGCTTCAGTCGGAGAGCCGTGCTCGACGGCGAGAGAATCTGTTCGGAGTGCGTTGTCGATTCGCGTTTGGCCGGTGCGGGCACCAACTTGGCGGGTGCCGCCTGAACCTGCGGCATTGAAAGGGCCCTTGCGGTGTAGGTCTTGGTCGAGCCGTCCGCGAGCGCCGGGGTCTCATCGACCAGCGCAGCTTGGAACCCATTCAATGCCCTCCGTCTTAGGATTCAGCTGTACACTGGTGACATGATGGTCGACTACGAGCACGCCGCGATCGATGATCGGATCCAGAGACTCTCCTAGCCCGTCGCGGTCAGTCTGTTCCTCGCTACACTATTGAACATCTGCGGCGCTGCTTGCGAGTCTCCTAGACGCAAAGCCTAAATAGGCCACGCTCCCCACCGTCTCATGAAACCCAAGAGATCCATTCGCGAGGAAGCCAACGCACTGACGTGCTACGCATTCCGCAATGGCAAGCTCGAGAACCTGCACGCGGGTAAAGACTCGGAGCTTTTGAACAAATCCGGGCTCTCGCGGATCACCGACGACGAGATGAAGCAGCTGATGATCGAAGCATCTCGGAAGCTCGCCGAACTGTTGCTCCTTCGGGACACCGACCGCGATCGCTACGACCAACTCGTCGACTACATGTGCAACTCGTACACGCGCAACTGGGTCAAGGATGAACCCGCCGCAAAGCCCCCCGAGCTGCCCAGCAAGATCGCGAAGTCTCTCTCGGTCATTCTCTCTCGAGACATGGGCGGTAAGTTTTCCACGGCCAATATCCTGGCGGCGTTCAAGAGGATCATGAAGCGCAAGCCCTACGGGCTTTACTCACCTGAGGATTGGAGGCAGCTCGAAGCTGACCTTCGCATAGAACTTGCGGACCACCCTCTTCGTTCACAGGCAAGTCGAGGTCGCCGCCAATAGCCAACTCCGGACTTGAGGACCAGCGGGAAGAAACTGTCGGATAGAGGTGCGCCTCGCGCGGCCCACTCAATCTTGGAAACTCACAACTGCCCCGCGGCCTCATTGCCAAGAATCCTCAGAACCGCCACTGCAATTCCGCCCCGCGGAGCCTCCAATCGGAACTCCCCTACGGGCTCCAGAACGTTCAAGCCCAGCATCGGTCGCAACTCGGGAAGATCGTCGTGCAGGCGGTCACCGACGTCCCCGACACGAACGATGGTGTGTTTGCAGACGCAGTCGATCTCATCGAAAAGATAGAGGGGGACTTCGAAAGTTCGGTACCTGACACGCCAGCCCCCAATCCACTCAACCTCCTCGCCGCCAATCTCCTCGGCCGGCAGGTCGCCCAACTTGTCCGCTGGAATGAATGAGAACGGGATGGCGGTGTTCAGGATCGCGTCGAAACCCTCTTGCCTGGATGGAGTCGGCGACACGGCCACCTTGGCGATCCACCCGCCACCTGGCAGCGGGGCCAGTTCGCATTGAATCCTCTGCTCTGTCATTCGTGTCCTAGCTCGCGACGGAGTAGTAGTGAATGAACTGCCCCCGTCCGGCTTCGTACCGGAATGATCGCGCCAGCGCACCAGCGTTCGGGTAAGCCGCCACAACACGACCGCCCTCCACAGTCACCCATTGTCCTGCATACCGCTCGCGCACTTGCGGAGACGCGATGGTGCTCGCCGCCTCTGGAGCTCCTTCCCGCAATGCCCAATGCGGGTCCACATCGGAGGGTTGGCGCCTGAAAAACGGCTGATAGCCCTCTGATGGCTCGACGAACCCCGCCTTATCTGAAGCCAATGCCCTTGGATCGAGATCGCGGAAAGTCTCCAAGTCGAACAGAGTATCCACATCGGTCATGCCGACGTCCGACGGATTGCAGCTTCGGTGCTTGTAGAGAAGGACGGCGTCGATTCTGTCGCGGCGCAGTTCGCGGCGCAGGGTGCTGCTGATGTGTTGCAAACCATCACCCGTATTCAGCAAGTCGTACAATACGACGGTTCGAGACGGCTCCGCCGAATGGCCGCCTACCTGGTCCTTCGCCTGAACATACAGAACCTCCGTCACCGCTTGGGGTCGCTTGAGCTGACTGAGGATCTCCGGCCAAATGGCGACCGGGCCTTTGGGACCCAGTTCCTTTTCCACGAGAACGACCAGCGTGGATTGCCGTTCCGACATTCTGTCGATGCGGCTGGCGTACCCATCGATCAACACGCGACGCTGTGCTGGATCCCTCAGCCATTGATCGAAGTGCACGAGGACGGGGGAGCACTCTCCCGACGCCAGAATGAAGAACATCTGCTGCGGGTCCAGGGCTGAATAGGAGAACTTCCCCCAGCCATTGGTCTTGTGCTGAAGCGCGGCATCGATCGGGGCAAAGTTCCGCGAGTTCCAGCGGTACATGGTCAATAGACGTCGCAGCGACATGCTGTAGCTGAGCCGCTGATGAGGCTCATCCCGGGCGCTGCTGAGGAGATCGTGTACGCCGCCGATGCAATCGCGAAAGCCCTGCCGACGAACGCACGTGTTTTCAGTGAGCAACAAGCGCAAACGTTTGGACTGCTCGTGGATCTCGTCGCAGAGCACATCTGTGTTCGGCCCGGTCCACTCACAGTTGCAACCGGTCTCCGCGGCTTTCCACAAGATCGGGACCACTTGTTCGGGTGCTCCAGTGGCCAGGGTTTCGCAAACGCGATCGATTGAAACCGGGGTGCGGCGCGTTGGTTCTGAGTGGTTCATGATGTCACGCCTTCATCGTGTCCGGCATTCAAATACCCTCGTGACGACTCTATCGGGGCAACTCAGCGGTTACCCTTGCAAAAACCGGCGCAGGTCGGTGCGCTTTATGCGCCACTCGCGGGAGCGGCCGCGAACTCGGACCTTGACGGCCGGTAGCTCTTCGTTACGAATCCACCGCGCTACCGTCTCATAGCTCACGCCGCTGACTTGAGCAGCTTCACGGACCGAAAGGCCGCCAACAGGGCTGGGTAATCGCTGCGCCATACTACAACATCCTCCTACCGTGGACGACAGCGCCGACCGCCGCCAACCGGGCGGAAACCACAGTATAGCCGCCCGCGGATCCTAGAGGTTGCCCGAGTCGTAGCCCGATGAGCCCACAGTACTGGTTTCAAAGTGAGAAAGCCTCGGCATCAGCCGAGGCGATAAGAGGGGGTATGGACCGGGCTACAGAACCTGGCGCAGTATCACATCATCGATGCGCTGGTCCTTGGGGCCGGCGCGATCGAGGATCGATCGCACCACTTCGGCGTCCAGAAGCACAATGGCCTCACTGTCGTTGATTGAGATGGCATCGTTGAGGTCCGCCAGGCAGTGCTCCGCGATGGCCGCAAGCGTGGCCTTCTTGCCCAGGATGGGCAGCTGGATCACGGCTCAGCTCCCCTTCCGGGCGGACGCGAACAGCCCGCGACCGACCTTGCGGAATCGGGACTCTTTGCCCTTGGCGGCGATCTCGCGGATGATGGCCGCGTGAACGGTCGCCTGCGGGGTCTTCCCGTTGGTTTTCCAGAGTCCTCGTTTGATTGACTCCTTCACCAGATCGGCGCAGCGCATCGGCTCCTTCGCCGTGCAGAGCACTTGGTAGGCGGCGGTGAGCCCGCCGGGCTTCTTAGCCGCCGACCCCTTCGACTGTTTCGGCGGTGCGGCCTTCGCGGGCTTGCCCTTGTGGCCACCCTCGACACCCGCGTCCCCGGCCTTGCGGGCATGCGACTTTGCAGCAACCTTTGGCAGGGGGTTCGCCTTGTTCGTGGACTTCCGAATCTTCTTGCTCGACATGGTTCGACTCCTTCACGGTTCTACCCCGGCCCCGTTGCACACGCAGCGGACGACCCGGGCTTGGGTCCCATGAAGGGGTGAACGCCGGTGAACATCAAGAGGAATCTTGAAGATTCCTCAGATTCCCGCGTTCGAGGTACAAACCGCCGTGCTTCGCGGCTCAGCGCCAGTTCAAGCCCCATTCAGCCCAAGCGGCAAGGACATCTGCGTTGAACAACGTCTTTACACCACACCCCACACGGACCGCCAGCGGCGGTGGTCAGGCTCCCATTGGTACAGCTCGGCGTTGCCGTGGTCCGAGATGTGCAAGTACAACGGCGTGCTCGTGCCATCGGCGGGCAGAATGTCGCCGCTGGCGAGTGTGCCATCGCGGCGATCAGATTCGATCGCATCCCAGTCGGGCCAATAGCCGTAGTCGGCTCCGTCGCCGGCATGTGCTCCGAAGTAGGTGTACGGCAGCGCAAACGTCCCGAGAGCCTCTTCCAGCTCGCTCAGCACTTCGTGAGCCTCGTCTGGTTCGGAACTCATCCCTCGGGCTTCTGCAACCATGTCGACATACCGTCCCGAGGAATCTAGCGACTCAAGTTCTCCGGCGAATGCTCGGAGCAGATCCTCGATTCGAAGCGTTCCTGAAGTGATCGATCCGAGTCTTGCTTCCCGCGCCATTGCCCCTAGTTCAGTTCCTCCAAGATGGCGTTGTAGAGCCGCTGCCCCTCGGGAGATGCCTCCAGGCGGTTGACCGAGAGGCCGCGGTCATAGTCGTACAAAATGCGGGTGAGAGAACCTCTCCCTTCCAGGAGTTGGCGTATCGCATGGGTTGTCGTTGAGGTGATCGAGAGCTTGGACACCATTCCACCATCGATGCCTTGCGAGGATGGATGGCCATAGAACTTCACCTCGGCTCTTGTCTCCGGCGCTCGCGCATGATGGCGCTCGGGGATGTAGACACCCATCCAGTTCCCGCCGTCGGGATACCAATCGACTGAGTATCCCCGATCCACGAACGCGAGGGCTTTGGTTTTCTTGTACCGCTTCCACGCTTCAAGTTCCTCACGCGTGCCCTCCCAGCGCAGTCCATCCTCCTCGATCCATTCATTGTCGTCAGTCATGCACACGCGAACGCACACCACGTACTTAAGGATTCAACCGATATCCGGGAACCCACGTCGCCTGTCACATCGGGAACGGAATCTATCCGACGCCTCACGAAGCGGCCGCGGGCGCCGTGAACGTTGTGACATCGGGAGCGGTGACAACCTGCACACGACCTGGGACCATCAGCCCCGCAGCCGCAAGGCGGCGTTCGACAGTCGCTAGCGCACGACTGTCCGTACACACCACCAGGACGGGCGTAAGGCCCGACCGAAGGCACGATCTGACGTTGGCAAGCACATCGGACTTGCCCGTCTCGATCTCGACGCCGAGAAGTTCCTTGCCGCGGTGAGCGAGCATGTCCACTCGGCCTCCCCTTCGTTTCGCTTCCAGCTCCACTTCAAACCCGGCTTCGCCCAGCTGCTTCGCATACCAGCGTTGCCAGTACGCATGCGCGATGGAGCCATCGCCAGGTGCTGACGTTGCCACACCCACAAGGCTCATCGCCGCCTGAGACGGTCGCAGGATCGCTTTGCGCGTGTTGCCAATGCCCACCATCTGCTGCTCGACCCATCCACCCACGAGTAGAGAAAGCTTCAAGCGGTGGCCTCGATCCCCGCTCAGTCCGAGGCGGCGGTATCGATCTCTCACCCCGTCATCCGGATGCAAACACACATCCGTCAATAGCCGCAGGGCCTGCTCATCCAGCGCCTCAACCGGTGCCCGAACCCGCCCCAGACCGGCGGAATCCGGGACGTTCAGGCCCGAACCCGACGAACGCGCGAAAGACGGCCTGATGTTTCGTGCCCCCGAGTTTAATTCGCGCACCCACGCATCGGTAACTCGGCCTTTGTCCACATCGATATGCGGCATGCGTATGAGAAAAGGCCGGCGGTAACGCTCCTGGAACTTCACGACTGCCTCCCCAACAGGCAGCATCGTGAAGCATGACTTGTCTGCGTCCTGGACGTTGCACAACCCAGCAGCCTTGGAAACGTCAGCTGGGTCCTTGAGATTCATCACCAGGGTCACGGCCGTGTTCCCCAGGGCGGCGCTGGAGATCAGATGCGGGTGCTGGTCCACCACGATCATCCCGATCCCGATCTCTCTGCACTGGCGAAGGAGCATCGACATGACCGACTCCTTGGCGCGGCGCTGTTCGCGGAGCAGGACGTGATGAGCCTCCTCGACCACGATCACCAGCTTGAGCTGCTCGCGATGCTCCGACGCGAGCCGCTGGTAGTAGACCCACAAGCACAACATGGGGATGAGAAACTGCTTCGAAGCCGCGCTGAGGCCATCGAGCTCAATGATCGTGCTCTGTCCGAGGATTCGTCGGGTGAGTTCATCCCGCGAGGCGTCCTCTCCGGACGCCAGCCCGGCGAAGTCGATGGATCGCAGCGCCCGTGACGCCGACGCCGTCCAACCCAGTGTCCGGCCCTTGTTCGCCTTGCGATGAATCCCGTCAAGGATCTGCGCCGCGGTTGGAGCTAGATTGCCCTCTGAGTAGCACGTGTTGATCGCGTCTTGTAGGACGCTGATCGCCCCATCTCCAAGGTCGTAGGCATCGGCGAGTACATCTACGAGCAGGCCTATGTACGTGGATGGCTCAAGCGCCGGCGGAGGCACAAAGGGATTGAACACCAGCGGCGCGATCGGCCTCCCCGCCGTGTAGATGGCCGGACGGGGCTTGAGTGTCGGCACCCAATGACGCGCGGTCCGCTTCCAGTCAAGAAACAGAAACGGCACCCCTTGTTCTGCCAATTGCTTAAGGATGTGGAACACAGCATTGGTCTTGCCCGCCCCTGAACGACCGAAGATTGCGAGGTTCTGAAGAACATCGTTTGTGGAGATACCCGCCGAGCCGCGTTCGCCCGCATACTGCACCTTGCCGAGGTTGATCGGGCCGCGGACCAGGTTCGGCGGAGGAAGCGAGAGCAGGACTTGATTCTCCGTGTCTCCCAGCAGCCGCCGAGCGGTGGCCCGGATCTGCTCTTCGATGAGGTGGGCGGTCTCGGGGTCGGCGGACTCACGGATCCGCATCCACCGAGCGACCTCGTTCGGTGCCAGCGGCCGGAGCTTGGCGGCCAGGGACTCAATGTCCATTCTCTGCGCCCCCCACTGCCGCGTGGCGGTGCACAAGAATCAGGAGGCGATCTTCGAGCGAACGCAGCTCCTGCTCGAACCGGACCTGCTCACGTGTCCGTTCAGAGACGGCCGATGCCAAGCGGGCCCTGAGTTGCTGCTGGTCTCGCCAACGCTCCATACGGCTATCGAGATACCACCACCGACTTGCCTCCATCTGGAGAAGTTCTGTGCCTAACTGGCACTCGTGGCCGATGAGCCTGTCCGTCGCCGCGGAATGCTGCTGCCTCAGGCGGTCCATCTGTGCCAAGAGCAATGCGATCGCATGCTCTACGGTCGAGCGAACGTAATCGTGACCTGCGGTGCGGAGTAAGCTAGCGCCAATGACCCGAGCCGCACTCTCTAAGGCACGGTCGAAGCCAAGTCGCTCGAAATACCTCTCTTCGCTCATGCCGCCCGCGGCGTAGAGCCCTGTTCGGTGTCACGCAGCCGTGTCTCCGCCATGTGAATGTATTCTGGACTCGTCTCGAACCCGATGAAGCGGCGGCCGGACTGCTTTGCCGCCACGGCCGCCGTGCCCGAGCCCATGAACGGGTCAAGCACGACATCGCCGGGGTTGGAACTCGCTTCGATGATGCGGCGGATTAGCGTCAACGGTTTCTCCGTGGGATGATCGGTCAAACGGTCCCGGACGGGATGGGCGTAGACATTGACGGCATCAGCCTGCTTCTCGGGGAAGTTGAATGTTTTCGGCTTGCCCTTGGTGACGTAGAAGCAAGTCTCAAAGGCGCTCCGCCAGTTGCTCTTGGCAAAGCTGGGCAGCGGATTCTTCTTGACGATGATCAACTGGTTGCGATAGGTGAACCCGCGGCGCACGGCCCGCCGCAAAAAGAAACCGTTGTCATCCCGGGCGGTGAAGAGGTACAAAGCGCCGCCGGGCTTCAGCACGCGGAAGCACTGGCTGATTATCTGTGTCATCCACAGCTCATAGTCGAACGCATCCATGTGATCCCACGCACCCCAGGCTTCCATCGTCGACATCACTTTGCCGTGACGGATGGTCTGCCGGCTTGTGCTCGCGATGTTGTAGGGCGGGTCGGAAACCACGAGGTCCACCGACGCGTCGGGCAACTTTTTGAGGCCTTCCATTGCATCCATCCGGTGGATGCGATCAAACGAGATCATGACTGGAGAGGCATGCCTCCAACATGTCGCGATAGGGTGCTCATTCGCGGGCTCCCGCTGCAATCAGCATTCGGCGCATTGCCTCGCCCGTTGTGGTCAGCGCGTAGCGAGGATGATGCTCGCGTGGGACCGGCACCGCGTGCACGATCCCACGCTTCAGAAAGAGCTTGATGATGTCTCGAACGTTGTTGGCGGACATGCGCAGCGATTCATCCTGTCGTCGTGCTTGACGCTTGATAGCCGCAGGCTGGAGCGGCTGAGTCAGGGCCCGCATGATGGCTGAACGATGGCGAAAGCACAACCATCCGTAGAGGTCCCAGTCCAGCTTGGGGATATCACCCTCCAGCGGCGGCAACCGCAACTGACAGCGAAGTCGATCTCGGCAGCGTTGACCGAGTGTGGTGAGCCAGTACAACCGGCTCTTCCGCGCTGAGTGGTTCAAGCACTCCACAAGATGGCGCGTACCTAGCTCCCAGAACAAGTACCCGGCATGATCCAGATTGATGCCTTCCCGCTGTGCCAACTGCGCCGCGGTCAGAGGGTGCGAGAAGGTGGAGATGGTTTTCTCTCGAAGGGGACGCTCGGCGATCCATGCGCAGGCTGAACGGATACTCATGAGCCAGCCGAATATGGGACGCTTATTAGGGGTTGAACTGGATTGCGGGACCTTCCCCGCTCCCGCGCCTCGGTTCAATCCATATATAGAGGTTCGCCGCCTTCCCCAACGGGAGGTGAACAACCATGAACTGCACCAACTGTCGCAAAGAACTTTCCGTCGGAGCTGATGTGCTGACCGTTCAGGAGGGAGTCGTCGGCACACGCGGGATCGTCCCGCTTGCCGATGCACTGCTCTTCTGCTCGGAAGCCTGCCTACGCAGTGACTTCGAGGAGGGCGTAACCACTCTGCCGAGACGAACTGCGTGACCGACATGAATACTCGACCACAGCAATCTATTTAAACCCTTAAGTCGTAGCGCAATCAGCATCTTGAACGATGTGCCCACATGCTCCAGTCCCTCTGGAGGCTGTGAACTCACGAGCAACGGCTCGGAGATCTCCGTGATCTCCAGGCCCGGCAGAGGCTATGAACTGCCTCGCCGGGGCCGCGAGGCTATTTGGCGCGATGGGCACGTCGGTTCAAGGCACATAAACCCACTGACACCTCAATGCCCATGACATGGAAACGACAGTACCTGAATGCGAAGCCTCTCTTCCTGGCGGATGCCACGATCTGCGCTCCCAACCGGGCTCTCATCGCCGACTTCTTTGCATTCGAGGAGTACAAGCTCAAGCGATCGAATGGTCTTTCGGAGGTCGATGAAGCCTGCTGCAAGACGCTCTACGGATACATCCAGCGGCTGCGCAACGTCAACCGATGGTTCGACAACAAGCCTTGGACGGAGTTGACGAAAGACGACATCAAGCGCGTCTACGACGCCCTTGAGGATGGAACGATCCGCACTCAGAAGGGCACCCAGTTTCAGGATCGCCACAGCTACTACAACAAGATCTTCAAGAGCAAACCGTTCCGGTTGGCCGGCAAGGAGGCTTTGGCACGCGAGGTCATCGAGTTCTCAACGCGGCCTCGAAAGCCGGTGCGGTACATCACAGAGGAGACGTTCAAGCGACTCGCTAACGCCATAAGCAATCCGCTACATCTGTTTCTTCTGTGGCTCGCTTGGGACATCGGCGAGAATATCGACACGCTTCTGAATCTCACCAAGCGAGACTTCATTCCTCAGACCAACGCCCACTCAGGTGAGCGCGAGTACCTTGTGCAGCTGCCGCAAGCCAAACTCAAGCGAACGCGGGTGGCTCGAAGCGAAGTCACGCTTTATCGCGAAACCGCCCGGTATGCCGACATCGTGCTGCCCCGCCTGGGCCCCGATGACTGTCCCTTCACCTTTGGATACCGATATTCCTCCCAGGTTCTGAAACGGGCCGTCACCAAGGTTGGCGCCACCACCATGCCTCACGATCAGTCCGTCCGCTGGAAAGACCTGCGGTCAGGCATGGCGTGCCATCTCCTTAAGAACGGATGGACGCGCGACGAGGTGAACGCCCGGTTGGGCCATACCCCCAGTTCGACCACTCTGGACGCGTACATCAACTTCCTGGCCCTCGATCGAAACGGACCCAAGCAACGCCTCTCCTCATCGCACTCGGCACCACTTCATTGCGAAACACCGAATCAGCGACCGCCAAACAATGGTGACCAAGAGACTCTCCTGACCCGAGAACTCATCCAGGCTTACCGCGAGTTGAGCGAGTTGCGCGCTCAGGTCGAACAACTCAAGCAAGCCGGTGGTCACTTTCCATTGGCGGTTCGGCCGACCGCGGCTTAGCGCCCCATCACTGCGATCCATCAAAGAGACTCACCGACCCTTGCCCGCGTTGGCGAACTCAAGGAGCGCCGCAAGCGCAAGCAACAGTCCGCCTAACGCTAATAGCTGCCCGATTTCCATCCCTTTGTTTTCCGCTTCCGCCTTCGCTTGTCGATTGAATCGCGTTCCATTCAGCAAACGCTCCCTCAATCCCAGCAGGATGTTGCCCGGCATCCCATCGATCTTCGGGTGCTCATTCCCGGTAAGTTCCCACCGGTTCAACGTGACGGCATGTACGCCGATGACCCGAGCGAACTGGTCGATGGGGAGACCAAACGCTTGCCGAATCGCCCGAATCTGATTTCCCGTCATGGATATTGCCATATTTGCCGATCTAGTTTATGCTATAGTCCTGGCGACTTGATGACTCTTCTCTTATCGTTCATTCGGAGAACCAATCATGGCAGATTTCCCGGCTCTCTATTCTTGCTCTTCTCGAACTGCTCTGCCGGGAGATCACCTCCGCATTTGGCGCGGCGTCTACTGGCATCACGCAATCTTTGTAGGTAATGGCCGCTTGATCGAGTTCGGCGGAGGCTTGTTCGGCGGCCCCGTGGCCTACGTCACCTGGTGTGACTTCGCAAAGAGCAGAACGCCTGAGCTGATGGTTCATGCCGATGCACTCTCTTCATCGCAGATCGTGTCTCGCGCCAAATCCATACTCGGACGGACCGGGTTCCATTTGCTCACTGCAAACTGCGAGCACTTCGCCAACTGGTGCGCAACTGGCAGGTGGGAGAGCCATCAAGCTCAACTCGCCGGTGTGGTTGTGTCCTGTGTTTCACTATGCATTCTGGCAACCAACCGCGGCCGCGTTCTCCGGTCCGCGTGAAACACAGCGTCCGCTCAACAATGCGATTTGATTGTGTGCGTTGAACCTCAGCCATCGCGGGTCCACGGCCCGATCCCATCGACGGTCTTGCGACCCAAGAACTGGCCACTGAGCTTGTCAAGTCCTCGGTTGGAATTGCGGTCTATGACGTCAATGTTGACCTGCGCATATCGAAGTTTCGACTGCATGAATGTGGACGTTCGATCAATCGCCTCCGTCTCTGATCGCAACCAGAGATCCGCACGGCGGTCGGCGGCCCGCGCAAACAGGGTCCAAGCGGCGTACGCCGTGTCCGCGTCCGAAGCCCGGAGGAACTGCCTCCACCAGTGACGGGCGCATGCATCTCTCCAACCTGCTCGGGAAGACACTCGATCCAACTCTTGAAAGTTGGACTTTACTGGACCATTCGGCCACGCCGACTCAAGCGGCAAACTGTGATTGGGCTTAAACCCGGCGAGGACCACCGCTCTACGACGCTGCCACGCTAGAGGAGATGCAGCATCGGACTCAATGAGCTGGTCGAGCCATTCCGAACAGCCGTTGTACACCGCGGCTACAGCCAGGTCAAACAGAGATTGATCCGTATGGCATTCACTCAGCTTCGTCAGCTCTGTTCGCAATGCCAGGACAGGCGGCGATGCATTCACCCGAAAAACCATGTGCACCAAGTCGTCGACTCGCCCGGCACCCGTGTAACGGGATCGCATCGCTTGGTGCAAGGACCGCCACAATACAGCGCCGCGCTCCGGCTGATGATTCAGCATGGCCTCGCAGAGAGCGATGTACACCGATTCCGCGGGGAACAAACGTTTGCGGAAGTCGACGGTGAGCTCACCCATTCCGTCAAGCCAATTGTCAATAACGTCGCTTGCGTGTTCAAGCAGGAGGTCGAAATCCGATGCAGGTAGATTCGCCAGGAACAGCGATGAACCGGCCTTCCAAACCTCCTTGACTCTTTCGAGTGCGGCGTTGATGGCACGGCGCCGAGCCTCCGATGTCGCCTCAAAGTCCAACGTGCGCCGCAGAGTCTCGACCATGTCCTGTCCGTCATTCACCCCCGGTCGAAGCGCGATTGCGAAAGAGAAAGGCGACTGTCCGGTCCGAGTTCGGTCAACAATCAGGTCCGATTCCGGCGCGTCTGGCGCTCTTTGGGCTCTTGTGAGAATCGCGTCCAGGATCCCCGCCGCGAGACGAACCTCTTTGCCAAGGGCTCCCCGTTTTCGAGCGGCCTCCAGTAATTTCCACGGTGCCAATCGCGGAGCGACCTCTTCAAATGGGATGGAGCGCGAAGCCGCAATGAGAGCGTCGGACCCGCAGTGGTTTAGCAAGTGGTTCCCACCCGGCACCCACGACCAGTTTCTGGCCAACAGAATCGAGCCCAATCGCTGCGCATCAAAGTCCGTCAAGATCTCGATGGCTGCGCGGCGCTGCTCCTCGTCGGCATCGTTGATGAACCCCTCGACCCACGACCAAGCGGACTCGCTGAGCTCGGGGGCAGCGACCGACATCAGCGTGAGAAGGTCTCGCCGTCGTCTTGGCGCATCATCTCTGAATCGCACAATCAACGCATCCACCTCGTCGCGGGTGGGTCGTTCCAGGATATCGACGAACGATGTTGGTATCCCTTGCACCTCAGCCTCGATAATCGCCGTCCACTGCGGAAGTGCCGGCATCGACCATACTTCGAGCATCAAAAGTCGGTCTCTGACAAACACCTCATTCCCTCTATCCACGTCAGGAGAATTCGCCCCCAGATTTCGAGCGACCTGAACCTCTTCCGGCCCCGCGAGGAGCATGTGGTCCTCAAGGTGGAGCGTACTGGAGAATCGGGCGGAACGCGGACGACCCGACATACCCCGCATTTTGCGCCGGATGACGTCGGCAAGCAGGTCGGGAGCCGTTCTGGCCAGTCCGGGGGTGATTCGCTCGAACAGGAGGTCCGTTCCGGAACGCGAGCGGTCTACATCCAGCTCATCAACAGGAAAGCCTTTCGCAAAGGTGCGTATCTCCTCCACGAAGGGTCCCCCAGGACGGAATGTAGGATCAAGCCACAGTTCGGCAGTACGGTCCAACCGAAGACCGATTTGCAAAGCAGCATCGCTCAGGACGGGCGCAGCGTGCTGGCGCTCCAGCGCGAACAGGCTTGTACCCGGACTCGCCAGGTAGTCGCTTTCATAAGACCATCGCGGCTCCAGCCCTGGATCGATGGCGTTGGCGTTTCGCTCGTCTTCTTCTTGACCGGAAAGCCACAAGGTAAGGGCGGCCGCCCGCGCAGCCAAATCCGGATGAATGCCTGGTTCGGCCGGGCGTTTGCGGATGTCCTCAGACAAGCCTCGCAGTGCTTTTGTCGCCTCCGCGGGATCGTGTTCGTTCAGCATGCAGAGCCACTTGAGTGCATCCCAAATCTCCACCAAACGATAGCTGAATCCCGTGGGTCAATCCTCTCATCGGTCTTGGGCCTCCGGCTTTCACCGCCGGACAGACTACGCACGATGCACCGCTTGTTGCGCTGCGAGACTCTTCCTGCACTGGCGATAGGAGCCCGCAGATATGTCCCGTAGCAATCCGTTTCGAGATTCGGCCGACACCTCTGAAACACGATAGGGAAGTGCACAATCGGGGGTCAGTCCCCCAAGAGTGCGCGGGTTCGATAAGCTTGGAGCCCCAGGATTCAAGTCTCATCGGAGTGCGTTCAAATGTCCCGATCCCTCAACCGTTTCTCTATTGCCGACATCCACGCCGACATCCGCCGTCGTCAACGATCCGCGGCAACTCTGGAACGCCGCCACGCCCGGCTCTCCACTAAGCTGAGAACACTTGAAGCTCAGATCCGAGCACTCGGCGGCGACGCCAACGGAGCGGCTCGACGTGGATTTCGACCTAGAAACGACAAGACCCTCGTCGATTCCCTCGCTTCGGTACTCAAGGGCAAGACTCTTTCCGTGACTGACGCCGCCGCGGCTGTTCAAAAGGCAGGATACCGCACGAACTCCAACAACTTCCGTACGCAAGTGAACATTGCCCTCATCAAGGGTGGGATCTTCAAACGGGTTGGGCGGGGGATGTACTCGGCGAAGTGAGCACATGGCTCCTGGCCACTCTCTCTCGGAGCCAACTACGTCAACTCATCGAGCCGAGCGAGTTCACCACTGTTGGCTGCATACTCGCCGCAGCTGCCGTCGGCCCACCGAACGCGAACGGATTCAAGTTCGCCGTCCAAGCACTCCCAACCCTCGACTTCACCTCTTTCGTTCTGGGGTACCCGCTCCATTGCGGGTGGTCGAAAGTCCGGGCAGAACACGGCCCGGAGACCGACCTTCATGTCCTCTAGAACGTAATCACGATTGGGACCACGGGCGTAAGAGATCTCTTCGGCCAGCCTGTGTTCGAGTTCCATGCACTGGACCGAGCGGCGGGCCGCGATCTGGTCGGCTTCGCTGAGCCGGTCGAACGGGACCAGCGCATCGTGAGTTCGATCGTCGATGCAAACCCGGTCGCCATAGCGCCAACCTTCGGACTTCATCCGCTCACACCAGAGCCGATGAGCGATCGCCGCGATCTGGTCAAGAGCAGTCCGATCCAACGTCGAGTGGTTTCGCATGGGAGGTCTCCCTTGATCCACGTCGCTACGGAGCCGATTTTGCCATCTGCCCCCGCGCCCACTCGCGCCACTGCGGTGTCTCGCCTTTGAACGCGATTTCCTCAAGCATCGCCCGGGTCTTGTCGTCGGTGCGCCCGGACTTGATGCGGAGTCGGGTCATGGCCTCGATTGTTGGCATGTGCCCTTCATAGACCTCTAGCGCCGATGCGTAGGCGGTGAGAGCCTCATCCACGCGACCTGCGCGTTCTAAGGTGAGCGCCAAGTTCATGCGGGGATCCGGATGACCTGGCATCAGCTTCCGGGCCCACTCGAACTCTCCTGCGGCCTCAAAGAGCATGGACTTTTTGAGCAGCAAAACTCCGAGATCGTTGTGCGCAGGCCCATGATACAAATCGGCTGTGAGCGCGTCGCGGAGCAACGACTCCGCCTTGACGGGGTCCTTGTCCATGATGGCCGCGGCTTTCTGGGTCAGGGCCTGCGCCTTGTTGGTATCTCGCGCGGATTCGGATTGCGGCGAATACGGACCGGGATGCGTTGCGCAACCGGCGCTGGCCAACCCGGCACCGATGCATAGACCGATCGCTAAGCGCCGCGAGAGTGAGTCCCGGCCTGAACGAATGTGAATCATCGAGGAGCTCCTGCCGGCATTCGAGGTGTGTCCTTGAACATGGCATCCATGGTGATAACGGCGCGCAGGGGCAGGTCTGCCCCGGGGGTTCCGGCTCCCGCGGGCGAAAGATCCAGCCCCGAGACCACCCAATCGGGCTCATTGGAGCGCCACGCGTCCAGGAACTTGCCGACTTGGGGCAGTGTTAGCCCGGCAAGCGTCAACGTTGCGTGCTGACGTACCAATCCCTTGTCACTGGATTCGGCCTCGGGCGAGAGACTCTGCATGACTGAAGAGGCCAGGCCCGACCGCGAAAGGGCCTGGCTGACCTTGCCCGCCAGACCGCTTTCGGGACGGTTGGGCAGCGATGAGTCTTTGGCCGCGTGCCGCAATCGAACCAACTCGTTTGCTTGCTGGGTCACCAGAGTCAACGCCGCGCGTGATTCACTGCGCTCTGCGTGGGCCCGGGCGGCTTGCGTTCCCGTGACGATCAAGATGAGGGCTGCCAATGCCCACAGGATGAGGTGCTTCATGGCGCGACCCTCCTGAGTTCAAGATTGATTCGAGTGGCCTTATCAACACTGACCAACCGGGGCTCCTCGAGCTTCCAGCCCTCCGGTGGACTAAGGGCGGCAATGAACGCCGCAGCGTCGCCTGGAGGGGGAACCAGCAAGGACACCGATGCGCTGCTGCCCGTCGCCGATATTGACTGGGGTTTGACGGGGATCTGCGTCGGCCACCGCCCGATCAGGCCCGCGAGGGCTAAAGCCGCATCCCCCGGAGCCCTAAGTTCGACCGGCAGCGCCTGGCTCCGTTGGAGAAGCTCCATCGTCAGGTCATCCTCACTCCAGCCCAGTGAAGGGGATACCGAACCGATGACGGACTGGGTGGCGGCTTTGGTTTGTTGAGCCTCCTGGTGCCAGGCGCCGGCACGGCGTTCGAGTCCAACACCGATGAGGACCGCGGCAGCCAGGGCCGCGGCCGCCGCGATGAGGTGCCTCCGTTGCCGCGCCTTGCGGGTGGCCACGGGCTCGAACGGCCCAACGAGCAAGTTGAGCAAGGATGGATCGACAGGGCTGGTCACGAACTCCGGCACGCGGTCGGGGATGAGAACGCCGTCGTGGACTCCGCCCAGCTCACTCCGAAGGGCTGCGCACACAAGCAATCGGCCGCCATCGATCGGAGTGCCGACAGCCCAAGTCAGTTCGGCATCGACGGGCAGGTCGTCTTCAATTCGCGGTAGGAGCCCGGCAGGGAGCGGTCCGCCCTTCACACCGGGGGCTTCGACCACCGACCAATACAAGCGTTCGGCCGAGATGATCATGGGCCTTCTCCCCCCACTGCTCTCGCGCCTCCAGCCTTGAGGGCGAGCACGCGCTTCCCCGTGTCGTCCCTTAGCGTCAATGTGGCTTCGTCGATCTTCTCGACTTTGCGGGTCCCGACCTTTCCCCCGGCAGCGACCACCAAGATCCGATCCGAATCCGGGTCGTACACCGCGGCCTTGTAAGCATCGTCCTCATGGATGATCGCCAGGAGCTGGATCTTGAGCGGCGGCGGGGGCGGAGCGGGCGCATTGGCTACGGCGGGTGCCGGCGGAGCCGGATCGGCCACCCACAAGGGCACTCTGAACGCCGCCAGATCGAGCGTGGCCACCTGGGCTTTGGTGGTCTCGGGTTGTGCAACGACTGGCGGAGCAACCGAGGCGATCTCGACGGGCCAAATCGCGAAGCCGGCACACGCGAGCAGTACGGCGATCAACGCCGCCTTGCGCATCCTCGTGCTGCCTCGTGCCTTCTCCATCACGCCTGCTCCTCGACGGCTTCGATCACGCGGCCCACTTCTTCAAACGTGGTAATGCCACGGCGGATCAAGTCCTCTCCCGCCTGTCGCAAACTGACCATACCCGACTTCTCAGCCAAGTCCTTGATCTGATTGGCCGAAGCCCGGGCGCCGACCAGCTCCCGCAGTGGCCCGTCGAGCACGAGCAGTTCAAACACACCCGTGCGACCCTTGTATCCCGAGCCTAAACACCCCTCGCAGCCTTGACCCGAGCAGTCCAGATGCAGCGTTCTGACCAGCCGCTGTGCCAGCACCGCTGACAAGCTGGATGAGACCAAGAACGGCTCGACCGACAAATCAATCAATCGCGCGATGGCGCTGGCCGCGTCGCTGGTGTGGAGCGTGGACAAAACCAGGTGCCCTGTGAGCGATGCCTGTACGGCGATGCGGGCGGTCTCCTGGTCGCGGATCTCCCCCACCATGATCACATCCGGATCCTGCCGCAGAATGTGCCGCAGGCCCGCTGCAAACGTCACGTGCTTCTTGGGATCGACCTGGGTCTGAGAGATCGAAAGCCTTGGCCCTCCCCCGACCGAGCCATCGCCCCCACCAAACCCTGCCAGGTCGTACTCGACGGGGTCCTCGATCGTCATCATGTTCAGCTCACAACCCGTGCCGCGCGAGCCCGAGTAGCTGGAGCTGAGCCAGGCCAGAGTCGCGTAGAGCGTCGTGGTCTTGCCGCTACCCGTCGGTCCGGTCGAAAGCACGATTCCGCTGGTCCGGTTGGCCTGAGCCAGATACTTATGCTCGATCTCTGGCGACATCCCCAGGGCCGCGAAGCTCTTGAGGTGCGGGGAGCGCGAAGGGTCCAAAAGCCGCAGCACAATCCGCTCGCCGTAGGTGCTGGGCAAAGCACTGACCCTGAGGTCAATGCGACGTCCCGCCACTCCCGCCCCAGCGCCCCCGATCGTGACCGTCGCCCGCCCATCCTGCGGCGCTCGCTGCTCGGCCACATCCAGACGGGCCATGATCTTCACTCGGCTGGTTACGGATGCCGCCAAGGTCCCGGGCAACTCCCTCGCGGTGTGCAGCACACCGTCCATCCGGTAGCGAACCAGCGTCCTGCCCCGCACAGGCTGCAGGTGCACATCGCTGGCGCCTTTGAGCAGGGCCTCGAACAGGATCAGATCCACCAGTTTGACTGCGGGGGCTTTGCCCTGGGTTGACAAGAGATCGCTTTCCGCATCCCGAACCGCCTGTTGTAGATCCGCTTCAAGATCCACGGAGCCCTGCACATCAACCTGGGCTACTTCATTTGCAGGTCGATTCTGCGCCGCGGCATACGCGGCATCCACGGCCGCGGCGATTGTCTCTGCGGGGGCGACCTCCGCTGCCACGGGCCGGCGGAGAGCCACGCCAACGTTGTGAACGATCCAAGGCTTGGTCTGTGATGACACCAGGAGACGCTCAGTATCGCCAGCGAACCCGGCACTCAAGACCAGATGCCGCCGCGCGAACTCATGGGTGATGGTGGAAAGAAAGAGAGGTGATGGCACGAGGCGGCCGCCGAGTGCGGCGACCCGTTCAAGAATCGGCTCCGGTTTAGCCTCGATCGTGCTCATCTCTCCTCGGGACCGCCCTGGGTCACTAGCGAATCACTCTGGCCTCCACCACCGGCCATCCATCGTCGATCCCTACTTGAGATGCCGCAACCTCACCCAAGTACCTGAGGTCCTCAAAGCCGCGGGCCCGCAGGATGTTGGCTCGGATAAAGACATAGAACCGGGAGCGGGATGAGTTGTTTGAGCGGCTCTTGAACAACTCGCCGATCACGGGGATGCTCCCGAGCCCAGGCACCTGATTGGTTGCCTTGCCATCGGTGGTGAGTTCAATGCCACCGACCACAACCGTGTGGCCATCTGGAAGACTCGCGACACTCTGCAGCTTGTTCTCCTGACGGGGGGGAGGAAGCGAAGAGTTGGCCGCGGCCCCAACAAATGCTGACAGAGAGACGTTGTAATCCAAAAGAAGGTGGTCGCCCTCGCCACCACCCGCTCCACCCGTAATCTGCGGCTTCAATGTCAACTGGGTGCCCGCGGGCTTGCTCCCGCCAAAGCTCGTCGTCGTCACGGTGTTGCTGGCGTTGGTGCTTGCGTATGGCTGCTCCAAGATCGAATCGAGAGTTGCCTGCTGGTTGTTGGTGACGAGAAGCCGCGGCATCGACAACGAGCGGCCGTTGTTCAGGGTCTGAAGCGCCCGCAGCACGACGGAGAAGTCGCCCGGATCGAGCACGACCCCGGTGAGCCCCAATCCACTGCCCGCTGAAACGTTGCCTACAGAGTCCCGAGTGCTCAGCCCGAAGAGAGATGAAACTCGTGTCCTGGTTTCCCCTCCACTCAGCTTCTCAAGCTCCACACCCAAGTCCAAGGTCTGGCTCTCGGACAAGCTGAGGATGAGCACCTCGAGCATCACCTGCGGCTGACGGATGTCCAATGTCTGAAGAAGAGAGTCGATCTGGGCCAGAAGCCGCGGCTCCCCCATCACGATCAAAGTGTTCGTGCCCTCATCGGAAGAGATGCTGAGGTCTGAGGATGCGCTCTTTGGAGCTGAACCCGGGAGATAGCCGCCGGCGCTCCGAGAACCAAGCATCTGCTCAGCAGCAGTCGGCGACATGATTTGGGACGAAGGCGGCGACGACGAGGACGCAGTGCGGGTGGTGTTCGAGCTCGGTGTCGAGAGTGAGCCCTTCGGTGGCCATGGTGATGCCCCTGCGGGCGCAGAGACTCCGGAACCCGCCTCGTTCGGCGATGGCTCCGATGCCAACACCCCAGATTGCACTAGCTGTTCAAGGGTCGCCTGGATTTCCTTAACCGGCCGATTTCGGATCACAAACGACCGCACGGGCCTTTTGGACCCCGTGAGCGTGGTGTCAAGGCGATCAACCATCGCTTTGATTTGTTCGTGCTGGGTCGGCGTAGCGGTGATGATGAGAGACCCCGTGAGCTCGTCGACAAACAACCGCCACCGATCGTCGACGACGCCGGACCTCAAGGCTTCCTCGACGAGCTTGGCGACATCCCTCGCCGGGAACGATTTGGGGGAGTATGTCACCGTCTCGGTCCGTTCGCGGCGGTCGAGCTGAGTGACCAGGGACTTCCAATACTCTGACCTGGCAGGATCACAGATCAGGAGCACGGAACTGCCGTCGGTCGAAGGTATCACTTCGCCCGGAATCTTCTGGCCAGAAACCTGCTCCCGCTTCTCGTTGACCTGCGCCACCGCAGTGGCGAGCTGCTGCGCGGTAAAGTTGCGGACTGGAATCTCTTCAACTCTGCTCTGCACGGTTGCCACATCAATCTGTTCGACAAGCGCCACTGCTTGGTCGACTCGTGTAGCGACGTCGGAGATTTGGATCAGGCCGTTCTCTGCTCCCTCCCTCAGGGCGACCACCGTACCGCCCGGTTTGGACAGCACCCTTGCGACAACTTCGGTCAGCTCTTTCGCGGATCTATGTTTGGCCCGCACCACAGTTGTTCGATATCCGGGCACCAGCTCTCCAGGAACTGTTGTGGTGACTCCGGCAACGTTGGGGGCGTCCGCGAGCTTGACGATGGCAAAGGCGGCCTTGCCGGATACGCGAACCGTTACGAAACCGTGCGCGACCAGAACGCGGTTCGTGAGCATCCACAGTTCGTCGTCGCTGAGCCCCGCATCCAGGCGCAGAGTAATCAAACCCGCAGCCTTCAGGGCGTTGGCGTCGTATTCGACATTGAGTTTGAGGCGTTGCGAAGACAAATCGACCAATCGCGGAATGTCGATCTGGCCCGCCAGGTTGACCGTCGCTCCCGGCTGGTCCTGAGCCCAGCCCCCCGAAACGAGCAATAGGGTCATCGCAATTGACAGGGATGTACGCATTCGTCTCACACAGGTGAGTGTACATGATTCTTCGCTTCGCACAAATCGGGATGACGCAATACCTCTCCCCTTGGCCGAGAACGACTTTTCTACGCGCCAACACCGTGCAATCGCGCGACTTACAGCACTTTCAAGCCGAGCCTGCAGAATTGCTGCAACCTTGCAGCGATTCGGAGGTAGCGCCTTCTGAACACGAGTCGCGCACACAAGCCCCTTGACGCGTGCACGATTCTGTGTTCAACTCCGGTCGCGTGCCTCGGGAGATGTTCACTGTTCCCGCATGGGCATGAAGTTTGCACCGCTGCGTTTGAACACGAAGGAGTCTAGTTCATGCGGTCTGAAATGCTCCATCGCGCGAAGTCTCAAGCCGTCTTGGCACTGGCCTTCATGTTCGCCGCGGGTTCCCCCGAACTCGCTCAAGCGCGACAGCTGACTTCCTGCGACTGCGTTAGCCAAGCCGTGCAAATGAGGTACCTGCAGCAGGTAACCCCTGAGGGCCTGCGCACCACACATTGGGGCGATTTTGTCCCTGCAAGCCAAATTAGTACGGCCGCCCTGACTTCTCCATTTCCACCCGTAAATGGTGTCACCAGCGCCTTCGCATCGAAGTGCGGCGGACCATGGGTTCAAGGGGCGGCCGATTTCAATGTTTGGGGCGCCCCGCTCGCGACCCATGAATTTGCCGGTCTCGGCCAAATGATCTACTACGAGCATGACGCCAACGGGCAATGGAGTTGGGTGACGCGCACAAACTGCGATGAATACTGGTCGCCGCGCTACCCCCTGAATATGGACATGCGGTTCGGAGCTGCCGCTGGCGATTACGGCCCGCGCAAACTGGACCTGGAGGCAAGTTCTGCACCACTGGTGTCCGCTCAAGGGCAGCCCTACGGGTGGCCGACTTCGCTCACAGAGCGCTCGCTCATCGGTGAAAACCTGGACATGGTCACAGGTGCTCCACTCTTGCAAGAGACGGATTTTGTCCTGCCGTTTGGAAACGCTTCCTTCCGGTGGCAGCGAACGTACTCCGAAACTCCGGGTCGCTCCCGCCACGAGTACGACCGCTTGCCACTGTACTACAGCGCCCGTTTACACACATTTAACCCATCCGGGGAGTGGTGGGACTGGGCGGGCCAGGGCTGGATGCTTGGCGTCGCTCCTTTGCTCTTGATCGATGCTTCGAACTGGGGCAGTTCAGAACAGGTCGGGGAACCTCGCTGCTACTTCCTGCCCGATGCACACCAATCGGTACCCTTCATTCTCCAGGGCTTTGGCGGGCCCCCGCAAGCCACCCGCGTGTACACCGCTCCGCCTCGCTTTGGAATGGTCCTGGGATACAGCGCAGACGGCGTAGGAACGGTCGGTAACGGGTGGACCAAGCGGCCGGACGAGTGGTACGTTTGGACCAATCATGGGTCCCTGCGGTACACGTTTGCCCCGGTGTACGACGATGTCGGCCCGGAAACTCCAGCCCGGACCGCTGGCGATTTGGAAGCTGCTGACCCGGAGAGCACGCCACCAGGGGATTTGGTGGGGAACCCGGTGCACTTCGATGAAGGTCATTCTCTCGGGATGCCACGGTACGCGGTTTTGAAACGAATCGATGACCTCAATGGCAACCGTGTGGACCTGGAATACACGCCGTTTATCCGCAAGCAACTGAACGCGACCGGTCTCCCGACGCCAGAGGGTTGCGTTGAAATGCTTCAGCAATCGCAGATGAAAGGGCAGATCAAACGTGTTCGTTTGTTAAGCGGACTCACGACGGCTCAGGCAAACGTTGATACTCCTGCCTCTCTTGCAAACACCAACATCACGGTCGCCTGGACCATTGTCCCGGTGTACCGGGCATTTGGAGGCAGCGATACCCGTTATGACCCCCACTCCTGGTCGGTAGGGTTGGCGGGACATTCGGCGGGGTCGTACGAGGGTAGCGGAATCTATTCAGTGCTTGACCCGACCCTCCCCGCGGATCGGTTCGAGGCTCAGCATGCCCTCGACAGCGTCTACGTGTATCGCTTCAACTACGACATTCCCACGAGCGATACCGGACGGCCCTATCTCGATCAGACTCTTCCCCACTCAGCTTTCGCCGCGTATGGCAATCAGACTTTCACAACCCGAGCGCAGCGGGCCGCTGCATTGCTGGCAATCTCCCAAATTGATGCTGCCCAGGAATGCCACTTGGCTGACACCTGGGAATACCGCGTGCGCTATCTGTATGCGGATGGTACGAACCTCTTCAACCAGGGATGTTCTCTGCTCCAATACGACCGGCCGTTCGGCGCGGACAATGACGGGTATCCGTTCGTTTGGGGAAACTGTCCGCCCTTGCAATCGCCCCGACTCTTGCTCACGACGACTACGCACAAGAACAAGATCACACAAACCAATCAGAACTTGGGCGGCACGACCCGCCATCGGATGTATCGGTACTTGGCCCAGTACGTTCGTGATGGTACAGGCGGGGCCGCTGCGACAGATGTGCCACTGGACATCTGGTCACTCCAAGGAGCTTGGAGTTCCGACCGATTGGAGTCTGTCAAAGATGTCATTCTGAAGCGGACCAACTGGCCGGACCAGTCCCTCGTTCTGCAAGATTGGCCTCTTGGACTGATGCTGAAGCGGGCAAGCGGGAACAACGATGTTGATGAAATTCCCGTCGAGCCAACCCAGGGTGAGCTCCCCAACGTCGTCAAGCCCCTGCTCTACAGCGCGGATCGTGTTCTAGAGCCGTGGGACAGCGGGGAAGCCGGATACAGCGTCCAGCCCCAGCAACCGACGCTTTTGGGTTCAGCGTTTGGTACGGAGATGTTGCAGCAATACATTCAGCAGTATTCCGACCTTGGTTCGGTCACACCGCTGCTGGATCGCGATGGAACGTCCGTCTACACCGAACGAACCAACGGTCAAGACGGGGCGGTCTACCGCGTCTACCGGTTCATGCTCCTACCCAACAGTTATCTTCAGGGCCTCCCGAGCGGCGTTTTTAGCGGAACCACCGGCGAAATGGGGGTCCTCAACCACCACATTGCGCTTTTGCGCACTCACCTTCACCATCCCTACTTGGTGCTTCCTGCGGACTGGTACATTGGCGCCGGGCAGCCTCTCACCGAGAAGCACGTTCCCGGCCTTGCCAACCCTCTGTGGGCAGTTGTTGTGGACGCTCATGATTCTTGGGACAATGCGGCTTGGAGCAAGTTCCTCGATCCGCAAAACCCCAATCACGGGGATCCAGTCTGGACTTCGATTGCAGCCGCTCGGCAAAGCGGCGACCCCAAGCTCATCAAGAGAATTCCCACTTCGCGCCGCCTGGTGCTCATGAACGCAGCTGGCACTGTGGTGTACGACCGGCACTGGATTCTCGCCGGCTTTGGTGCGGGATCTGGATCCTCCAGCGGCCTTTGGGAACAACGGATTTACGATTGGCACCCCGATTCTGGAGTCAGTCCGGAAAACGCACTCGGCCGACTGATCCAGGTCCGCACGGTCGGAGTTGCCGCAGCAGCGGACCCGCAAAACAACACTAGTCCTGCAGTAAGCGGTCTCATTCGAGTATTCAAGTACGATGACCGTCCAGAATTTGCAAAGTCCATGGAGATCGCGGCGTTCGGCAACAAACAGGGTACAGGCTCGGGCATTTACTCGAATGTGCAATGGCAGAGGCAGCTGATTCGCGACCTTGATCGTCACGACATGGTGAAGTATGACATCAGCTTTACGCGTCCCGACTGCTCGCTGTACAACTTCACGCAAACATTTACTGCCTCCCAAGTTGCGGATCCAGATCCCACGAATCACGGGATCAACATCACTTTCCGCGGCTACACGTACGACGATCTTCCTCAACCTGACGGCACTACCCAAAAGCGCATTCGTCGGGAGGTGACGATCAAGCCCCCGGCGCCCGCGCCCGGCGGAGCCGACATGTATCCGGTAGAGATCACACAGTTTGACTATGACCGTGCTCCGTTCATGGATGTGTGGCACGGCAAAGGCGCGCTGCCCGCGGCCAGCGCTCAAACGCTGATCAACGGGGGCGCGGTTTCGACTAGTGGGGCGCAGAACTTCTACGCCGATTTCCAGCGAAGCGACGACATGGGAAGGACCGTGTTCACGTGTGTTGACGCTGGCGCCATCTTCTCGCCTCCGGACTATTTCTTCCCCGCGACGGGCTTCATCTCCCATCCCCCCGTGCGTCCGTCGGGTTGGGACCGCCAGCCACCGGAGAGCACAACGCCACCCGTGGTGTCGGCTCTAAACCAGTGGCTTGCCACCGACTTCTGCACCCTCGGGCCCTGGCGCGTGGAAAACAATCACAAGGCTGGCGACTTCTATGTATACCGCTATCAGCCGCATCCAGACCCCGCGTACACCGGCGATGCCCTCGCTACACGAATCTACAAAGGTGCTGTCTTTGACCAAAGCGGCAACATCACCGCCTTGAATAGTCCGGGCCAAATCACATTCCACGGCGAGGGAGGCCCGCCTGAGTACTACGGGTGGGGACCTCACCATCCGCTCACGCTCAATATGAAGATCCTGAGCCAGGAGGTCAACTGGACTTCAACTTGGGTGAATCTGCCCAGCGGCACCGAACAGTACACGGTCCTCCGTGACCTAGATCTTGCAACAAACGGGGATGGAGCACCGACCGATATCAAGGTTCATCCCCCCGGCAGCGGTGAGTCTCGCGAGGTTCACATCGCCTACACGGATCTCGGTGAGGTGCAGAGGCAACAGCACCCGGATGGAACCATTACGCGCAACGTGTATGACCCCCTGGGCAAGTTGCTGCGAGTTTATCGAGGCACCAATGACGTGCACGTTTATTGGGGAACCGCGGAGCCTCCAACCGAGGACCCCTGTGCGGCCACATACGCCGACAATCTCGTTCTCCTCGAGAAGCGCGCCTATGGCACGGCTCCTGAAAACGCGCTGCAACTTGTGACCACGCGAACATACCGAGATAAGCCGACAGACCAGTATCAGCTTTGCAGTTCGGCAACGCATAACGAGGACAGCTTGGGTTGGGTGACGACTCAGAGCTACGACTGGAAGATGCGTTCTGTCGCCACCACGCATTATCTATCTGGCAGCTCGACCCCAGCGCTGACGACCGCGACGTATTTGGACGGCAATGACCGAGTGCGATTCGTTGCGACGTTCGCCGGCGGACTGCCCGCTTCCGGCCCCGGCAATCCGACGCTTGCCGGCCCTTCAACCCCGGTGCCGACCGCCGCCCAGATTCTCGCTGCGGGGGCA
Organism: Phycisphaerales bacterium; assembly: GCA_044222485.1. Lineage (GTDB taxonomy): Bacteria > Planctomycetota > Phycisphaerae > Phycisphaerales > UBA1924 > JAHBXE01. Next base: position 47,938 of record JBGAND010000018.1, read on the forward strand.
GTGCGCCTATCGGAAACCTGGTTCAACCCTCGCGGACTCGCCGAAGGTCAACTCGAATACGACCCCTCCATTACCGACGGTTCCGCTTACCTCCTCTCCTACACCTACTACGACTACGCCGATCGTCCGATCCGCGTCATCCATCCCGGTGGCGGTGAAACGCGGACTGAGTACAACGCCAACGGCCAAACAGTCGCGGAAAGCACTTGGGCCGCCGGTGTGGAAGTCTCGAGGACTCGCTACACGTTCGATGACGATGGCAATGCTGCAATCATCACCACGGCAGAACGTGTCAATCCGACTGGCACCTCGCTGGACTCCGGCAACTCGGTTACATCGTACACATACAAGTGGTTCGACAGCCAGAAACGTCCGACCGCGGTTGCAGAACTCGGCACCGGCTCACTGGCCGCGGGAGTGCCGGCGGCACAGCAGGACGCGTATACGAGTGACCTCGGTAACGCCCAAATCCCCGCCCGGCCCACAATCTCGCCCGCCCCTGACCCGAACGCCCCCTCACAGCTGATCATCGTCAACCGCCAAGGCCTCCCGGATTGGGTCAAGATCACCGTCTACGGATACAACCAGCAGGGACAGGAGTCCCTCGTGGTCAATCCGCGAGGCGTCGTGACACACAATATCTACAACGCCTTTGGTGAATTGGTGTGCCGGCGTGAGAACGACCAGGTCGAGACCGCCAACGACCCGCTCGGCCGGCACATGACTGTGTACAAGTACGACATGGGCCGCTTGGTCAAGATCGGAGCGCTCCTCGATCCTCTGCACACCGAAGACTGGGAGACTGCATCCGGCGCGGCCCAGATCACGCAAATCCTCTACAGCGATCCCGACGAGCCCGCGGCTACTGGTGCCGAGGTCGTCAACACTGACGGGAACTCCTTCTCCCCACACAACTACAACAACGGCTGGGTTCGGGAAGTGCGCTTCCCCGATCCCACGACGGGCCAGCCGTCCGCCGCCAACTCCCTCAAGTTCAAGTACTTCATCACGGGAGAGATCGCTCAACGCACCGATCAACAAGGCACGGTCATCAAGTACCGCTACGACGAAGCCGGCCGGATGACGCAGTACACGGTCAACACCGCCGCCAACCCCACCGCCCCGGGTGGAGCCCTGCAGGACCGCATCGCGATGTCGAGATTCGTGTTCGATCCCCTCGGCCAGCTGACCAAGGCAACGGCCTGGAAGTCCATGGCAAACTGGGGAACAAACCCGCCAGCAGCAGACATTATCGCTGAGAACGCGTTCCACCACGATTCTCACGGCAATCTCGAATACGACCGTCAGCAGCACGGCGGCGTCGCAGTTGCGACAAGCCCGGAGACGACTTACCACTGGGACTGGCGCAGCGCAACACAATCCGGCGTCAATAACCTCAACCGCCTCCTATCCATGACCTATCCGTCCGCAAACGCGGCAGGCACATTGCGCCGACTCCTGACCTTTGAATACGGCGATCATTCCGGAGCGGATTTTGGTCACAGCAACTCTGACGACACGCTCGGGCGCATGACCGGCATCCTGTCCACGGGTGCCTTTGGTAATGCCGCAGTGGCAAGGTACGACTACGGGGGCTCGGGCCGTCGCATCGCTTCTCGACTCGGAGAAGTGCTCAGTGGCAGCCAACAGACTTCAATCGTTGCCAAACAGGGTTTCCACTCGTCCGGCTTCGGATCTGTTGGACTGGACGGCCTCGACTGCTTCGGCCGCACGCGAGACCTCTGGTGGACCGGTCCCGCGGGCCAGACTCAGCAGCGTGTCCGCACGGGCTACGACCAGAACGACAACCCCCTCTACAAGCTCGTGACGCAGGCCACTTGGGGAACGTTGAGTCGCGACAACATCCGCTCTTTCTCGTTCGGGTATGACAAACTCGACCGGCTCATCAAGTCCGACACCGGCCAGCTCAACGCCGCGCACACGGACATCGAAACCACCGGTTCTGTGCCCATGCCGGTACTTGCGGCCTGGAATCTGGGCATAGTGGACAGTTGGAACGGAACCTCAGCTCTGCCCGGCTTGATGCGCCAGGGAGACCTTGCAGGAACTGGAACCTGGTCGAGTCTCAGCACGACGCACGCAACGGACCAAACCAACCAGATCAACACGGTGACGACATCAACGGGCACCGGGCAGCAGACCGTCGCAACGATCAAATACGACGCGGCAGGCAACCTGATCCTGGACAACAACTATTTCTACCAATACGACGGCCTGAATCGCCTGGTGCAGGTTTCGCAGCAAGGCACGGTGACTTATGCACCGGGTGCTGGCGGCGGGCCCGGAACGTATTCCGGTTCCCCCGGAAACTGGCTGATCCAGTACGCCTATGACGGCCTTGGAAGACTGATCCGAGCCCAGCGGCCTTGGCCGCAGCCGGGAACAGCCCTAGTACGCATCGAGCACTACTACTACGACGGCGTACGTCGCCTGCAAGAAGTTTTTGTCGATCCACTTGAAGACACCGACACCGGCACCAAGGGCGTCAACTCCAAGGAAGAAACGGATACGCCGGCGCCGGTGATCCAGTACTTGACTTGGACGGCACGCGAATACATCTGGGGGGCGGACTACGTGGATGAACTGGTCGCCCAGGTCGCCCCGGGGTCGGCGGGGATGGGAAGCGGCGAGGTGATTCTGTATGCCCTGACCGGGCATGCGGGGACGGTAACCGCTCTCTTGGACACCGCTGGTAACGTCCAGGCTCAATACAGCTATGACCCGTACGGAGAACTACTGGCCACGGATGTGAACTCCGCAATGCCAAGGAATCGCCTCGGGCATCAGGGACTATTCTTTGACCGCCTCAACGGAAATGTGATGGATCAACAATTGGGGAAGGGGTTTGTTGGAACGTATTACAACCGGAACCGGACGTACGCGCCAGCATTAGGGCGGTTCTTGCAGAGGGATCCGAATGGGGGAGGGCAACCATTGGTTAGCCCGCCGATGCGGGATTCATATTCGATCACGACCTTCTCTGGCGTCGACCTGAGAGAACAGTACGCAGACGGAGCGAATGTCTACCAATACCTTGGAGGCAATCCGGTGCCGCGACGAGACTCGCTGGGGTTGTCATGGGATCCATTTGAGGCGGCAGAGCAACTTGAAATTCTGCACAGCATAAGCGGATTCTTCGCGATTGCAAAAATTGACGCCTACATGAGGGACAAGCAGGTCCTCCGCAAGATTCGTGCCTATGAGCGAGGTGCGTTCGAGATGATGGACATGTTCTGGGATCGCGACGTCGGCATCTTGTTCAGCGTCATTGCCGGCCCCTTTTTCTCGCACATTTGTTTCACCGAAGGAACAGTAGTTGCTACTCCCGACGGGCCGCAAGCGATCGAAACCGTGACGCTTGGACAGTCAGTGTTGAGCCGTGAAGACCCCGAACGTGGACAAGTGGGCCTGATGCCGATTCAGTCGACCGACGAGAGTGTTCAGAAAGTGCTCATGCGCATGTCGCATGCGGATGGAAGTTCAACGGCAATTGCTCTGCTGCGGCCCACAAGTCAGGTCGTCCGTGCGCGCATTTCGCGCGGCAGTTCCATATCTATTGACCTTCCCGATCTCGACCTTTGCGGCACGGCTACCGTTCTGGAGATCGAGCCACCGTCTCGAGTCCCAGCGCCACGGGGACCGAGAGTTACCGGGACTTTTGCCACCGACTTCGCTACCGTGATTGACCTTCATTTGGCGGGGTACAAGAACCCAATCGGTGTGACACGGCGGCATCCCGCCTTTTCATTGTCCAGGAACTCGTGGATTGCGTGCGAAGACCTGATACCAGGGGAACGGCTCAGGACCTTGACGGGAGAGGCGTTGGTTGAGTGCATAACGTCGCGACCGGAACGCACTGCCGTATACAACATTGAAGTCAGCGACCAACATACGTACTTTGTGGGCGATGCCGAGGTGTGGGTACATAACCCATGCAAGCTATCGCCAGATGTACGGCCTCGAGGCGGAGCGACTGGCCTCAAGGGAGCTCAGTGGCCTGCAGTTCGTCGAGGCGAAGAAATCTTCGTCGCGGCAAGCCACGGGCACGCCCGCAACTTGGCCGCCGGCGGTGACGGGCTAACATGGGCTGGCAAAATCAAGGGATTCGTGCTCGAGGGATATGTGGAGTTTCTTGATGAGTTGGGAACGGCTTGGAAGTGGCTAACGAAGTGACCCCATGGCATCAATGCGCTTCACAGATTTTCTTAGCACAAGCGTTGATAGCGCGTTTGAATACGCCCGCAACGTGAGCGCGTCGGCTTCCCGCCCGAATGCGGCCTTTTGTGATGCACTTGAACAAATGCTGCTGCATCGGGTCGAGTCCCCCTTGAAAGATGGCACCCCCGAATGGGCGCACGTCGTCGCCGGCCTAGTGATGGCACGAGATTTGGATCCGAACAGGTTTGCGGCTGCCGCGGCTGTTCACCTCGAGAGCAAGGATGGAGCAGTTTGGACGGCGGCCCTTCGTCTATTGAATGACATCACGTGTATCAGTGCGGCCACTCTTGAGGCAATAGTGTCCTCATTGCGTGCTTCGGAGCTGGCGGCGAAGGACCCCGGTCGTGCCGATGAACTGGTTTTGGAACTCCGTAGGCGTGTTTCGATAGGCCGATGAGTTGGTAGGTGACACTGACTGCGTGCTCGGAGGCGATCTGTTTGCTGGATTTGAATTTGAGCGAATCTGCAAAAGGTGCTTTCAAAAGGGCTGAAATTAGGTACAATTCCCTTGCGTCGAGTTGCCAGTCTGGGAACAACCGAGGAGGCTTGTCCGTCTTGGGCAACACTTCCAATACAGAATGCTCGAATCCGTGATTCTCAAAGTGAAAGGCTGTCTGACGATCGCAATTGCCCTAGGTGGGGCCCCTGTGGTTTATGCGCAGTGGACCTGTGCAAATCCGACATGGGTTCCCAGTCTCGGGACCAACGGGCTCGTCTACACCCTTTCAATGTGGGACCCCGATGGCCCCGGCCCACTCAATCCCCGGATCGTGGTTGGCGGCACCTTTACGATGGCTGGAGGTGATTTCGCCAACAGCATCGCCGCGTGGGATCCATTGTCCAATCAATGGTCCCCCTTTGACCTCGGCATGGTCTCTGGATACGTCAACGCCCTGTCGGTCCTGCCGAGCGGAGATCTTGTTGCAGCGGGCACCTTCCAGGGGGCGGGTTCGACATCCGCTCACAGCATCGCCCAATGGAACGGTTCATTCTGGTCGGCGCTGGGTGACGGTGTAGCCGGCACCGTCTTCGCACTCACGATGCTTCCCAACGGAGTCCTCATCGCCGGCGGGCACTTCATCACCGCCGAAGGCAATACGGTGAACAACATCGCCCAATGGGACGGCTCAACGTGGTCGGCCCTTGGGGCGGGCGTCTCCGGCGACGTGTATGCCCTTGCTGCGTTACCCGGCGGCCGCATTGTCGCCGGTGGCGTGTTCACAACGGCTGGCGGATCAAGCGCGATCAATATCGCGCAGTGGAACGGATCGACATGGTCCGCCCTCGGTCCAGGACTCAATAGCGATGTCCAATCCCTGTTTGCACTGCCCAGTGGCGACTTGGTAGCGGGCGGCAAGTTCTTCTTCGCGGGCGCCGTGGGCGTGAACTGCATTGCTCGCTGGAATGGCTCGACCTGGTCTCCCCTGGGGACGGGCATGAACGGGATATCCCCGTCGGTCAAGTCCCTCTGGGCCCTTCCGAATGGCGACTTGATCGCGGGGGGCTTCTTTACTGGCGCTGGTGCTGTTGGTGCTGCCAACATCGCTCGCTGGAATGGGTCGACCTGGTCCGCCCTTGGCACCGGATTGGGACAGAGCGTCGCGGCCCTCACGACCCTCCCCGGCGGCGACCTTGTGGTCGGCGGAGCCTTCACGACTGCGGGCGGCCAGCAATCTCCGCATGTCGCTCGCTTTGCCTGCCCCCCGTGCTACGCCAACTGTGATAGCTCCAGCAGCCCACCCATCCTCAACGTCAACGACTTTCAATGCTTCCTCAACAGGTTCGCGTCAGCGGAACCGTACGCCAACTGCGATGGCAGTACGGCGCTCCCGGCGCTCAACATCAACGACTTTCAGTGCTTCATCAACAAGTACGCGATCGGATGCCCTTAACCCGCAACCATCGAGGCAATGCCGCTCGAATCAGCCCGCCGCCCGGTGCAAATGACCGGTGATCGAAAAACAGCGGGCTGTTTTGTCGAGTTGGCGTTGGCCACGGACTTCGGCTGAGTTGCTATCGGTAAACGCTCGACCTGCCGTCGCAAATCCTCAATGTCGCGGTGGGCCGCACTAGGTCGCTCTTGAGCACCATCCCTTCTTCGTGGCTGGGCGGCACAAGTGCTCTCGCTTCGCGTTGCAAGACTCGAGCATTCACCTCCAGCAGACGCCGCTTGGGCGCGTTGCGATCTAGGGACGGGAAGTTGATGTGGGCGTCGAGCGTGTCCGAGCTGGGGGTGTGGCCCAGACGCGCATTGACCTCGTCCCGCGTCCAACCGTTCTTGAGAAGGTGACTGCGTAGGGCACAAATACTCCGTCGCGGAAGAAAGGACCTGATTTACCCCCGAATCACCCATCACGCGACCTACCGATAGTAGTGTCGGATGACGCCGCCGAGCCGCTCCTCGCAACGAATCGCCCCCACTGCCGGTGGATCAAGGGCGCGAGTATCGTTGGTTTGGACCGGGGCGCGGAACCCGATCTGCCGACGAAGCTCGTTGCTTCTCGACTGGACTAGGACCTCAAACAACCGATGGAACATCTTGGTCTCGCTACCGCCGTGCGGTACGGTCCAAGCCCGATGGAGATGTAGCGTCTGGGGGCACGTTCGGCCGCATCGAATCCATCACTCTGCGAGAATCCAGAACTCGCGGTCGTCGAGATCCCCGAAAACTGCGGCAAGCGCATTCCGGGTATGAACGATTGACAGACTCAGCGAGAAAACATCGACGAACAGACTAACGCCCGGCCTGCTCCTGTCCCGAGTCCATGTCCTCGATATGGAGATTCTCGGCGGTACTTCGAGCTTGAACTGCACTCCTCCTGACTGGCGCCGTGCCTCATCATCAAGCGCTGCCAGCGCGGCAACGAGATCTGCCCGTGTGGCAACTGTTGGATCAATCCCCGCCTGTGCATTGGCCTGAAGTCGAGCGCAGAGTCGTCGCAACTGACTCGCCGACGTAGACGACCTCAGGCGGAGCGCATTATCGAGTATCTCCAGCGGGTATCGAGCTCCCGGAAGGCATGCAAGAAAGATGGGCGAGAGCTCAAGGTCCCACGGTCCTCGTTCCGACTCATCCGTCACCCGATCGACCACGCGCCTTCGGTGTTTCTCGACCTCGTCGAGTGCCCACCGCGTGAACCGGGCTGACTGTGTACCCGCCGAGAGGGCGTTCTTAATGAGTGGAACGCGTGAGTAGTGAGGGACATAGCTGATACCACTTTCGGATGTCAGCCACTTGTGTAGCATGTGTACGCGGGCGAGGACATGAAGGGACAGACGACCGAGCTTGCCCTCCGCCTGAGTCAGACGCTTCCGAAACAACTCCGATCCGCAATCAATCGCAGACTCAAAGAGTTCCGACGTGTACGGGTTTGCCCGATCGGCGATTCCGTTCGCCCGCTCGATACAGCCATAGATCGAGTCCCTTGGCGCGACTGCAAACTCAAACTCGCTCTGGCTGATCCGGTCCGAGACAGCAACAGCCCACTCGAGAGCGGCCTGCTTGGCCTCGGCCCCGCATATTGCGCTAGCGAAAGGTGAGAGGATTCGCCCACCCAAGTGGTCCGCCAACCGGGAGTCGAGTATCGCTTTTTCGTAGGGTTGATGAAGCCGATTTCTACTCGACTCATAGACCAGTCGGTCATGGAGCACAAGTATCTCAACGAACTGGGATAGCGAAGCGATTACGTGGAGTGAAGTGGGCCCATCGTCAGTAGGCCGCAACAAACCCAACCCATTGATGGCACCCAGTAGAGTCGTCACATCGACGTAGGCGCGAGCGTCTGAGCAATCGGTTGCAGGCATCGTTGGACACCAATAGTCCTGACCTGATGGTATCTAGAGGGATCCACCTCTTGTTGCCGGATCCGCATCGTGCGATAGTATCATCTCCGTAGGGTACAAGCATTCCGTCGCTGCAAAACAGAGGTGGCATCGAGTCCAGGCTGCTTCGAGCAGTCTTCCGATTGAACCCGCGCTCTTTGGTTTGGCGGACACTTCCTTTTCTAGAAGCCCGCTTGATCACTTCCGGAGTTCAACTTTCCGTGACGAGGTGCTTGAGCCTCCCCCCAAACTGAACATATGGGGTGTCGCGGACCTCCTTACGAACCACTACCGCTTCCTGTCGCACGATCGGAAACACGCACGAATCCCGCGAGCAACCCCATGAATTTCTTCAGAACATCGTTGCTAGCCGCCCCCTTTTCAATCTTCAGCCTCATCCGACCACCCTTGTCTCGTTCAAACTCGACACGGGTTTGGAGTACCACAACCGCCGCTGCAAGGACCGCGACCCCACCAACGATTGAAAAAGAGCGAGGCCGTGGGTTCCGCGTGAGTGCCAAGAGAGCTTCGTGGTTTCTGGCATCCTCTGCGAAAACCAACAGCCCTTGACGCGCTACCGCACCGGCCGTCGCGTCACCTTGGGGAGTTTCACCGCTTGAACTGGCGAACAGCGCCTGCCGAAGGTCTTCACCAGTTTGCTTGTCTTGACGATCTCCGGGAAACTGCCCCTCGGCAAACTGCACCAGCACGCGAATCGCGGTTTCGTCATCAAGGTGCTCGATCATCTCGTGCATTGGAAGTCTCCCAATCCCTAATACTAACGCTTTACTCGGAGCCCGGTTCCCGAAGCCACCCGAGCAATCCCCGACGGCGTTTGGGCGCACATCCTGCATCCTCCCAAGCCTTCAATACCCGATCACGCTCGTCCGGCGATAGCCTTAGAACAAACTCACGCAGTCTTTGCAGCCCTTCGGAGCTGGCGGTCTCATCGCCAGTCGCTTTGACACTTCGAATCGCTCGAATAGAGGCGTCGATAAAGGTTCCAAGCGATGCGGCGCTCGGCGCATCGAAGTGAGCCTTGAGTAGCAACACCGCGAGGTTGTGCATCGCCTTTGCCGCGTCCACCATCATCCCCGCTCGCTGAAATGCCTCCACGGCCCCGTTCAGATCTCGACGCGCTGATTCGTCGTTTCCCTTGATCGTTCTGGTGCACGCACGTTCTAACAGGCATTGCCCGACATCACCATGTAGTTGCCGCCTTTCCGCGGACTCGAGTCGCTTCCCGAACCACCGCTCTGCCTTTTCGGCGTCACCCTGCGTTGTCGCCAGTTCCTGAAGCATGCGATAGAGAAACGCCTCTCCCTCGGTGCCTTCCCAAGATTCCGCCACATTGAGGGCACTGAGAAAATAGGACTCGGCTTCGTCAAACTCACCCTTGGACATCGCCACTCGCCCAAGCCGTCGTTTGGCGGCGGCGGCTTCTACGAGGTCACCAACCGCATTCGCCATCGCAAGCGCTCGCTGAGCAAGCGGCAACGCACGTTGTGCGTCGCCGGACCGCAGCATGACATCGGCGAGGATGCAGCATATCTGGGCGGTTCGTCTGTCGTCCCCGGCAGCCTCCCAGATGTGCAGTGCCTTATTCAGCCACACTTCCGCGGCCACAAGCGCACTCTTCCTCATGCAGATCATTCCGAGCAATCGGTATGCGCCGGCTTGTCTTCCAGGATCAGAACCCGCAGCGGATAGCGCGGATTGCCCTTGGATTTCTGCTGCAACCAAGTCGCCGCCATTCATCTTGATGACGCCAGACGTGGTGGCCAAGTCGGAAAGCCGTTTCGGCAGGTTGCGAGCCATCGCGATCGCCCGTTGAAGTTCCACTTCTGCCTCAGCGTGTCGACCAGACCAAAATAGCTGAAGCGACTGGTTGTGCAACGTCACGATTGCCCGATCGACGTTCCCAACGGGGCCATCGGCTGAGCGGCTCGCATTGTGGGCGTCCAGATCGACTGGCGTGGCTAGTGCGGCATCATCCATGCGTGGTCCCACTGCCGCTATCCTGTAGTCCATATCGCTGAATATGGACTCTGCGTCTTTGAGCTTGAGCCTAGAAGCTTCTGCTCGCGCAAGGCCGGTGCTGGGCGCAAGCAGGATAGTGGCACCACGAAAAGACGCTCGATCGGGATTGCTCAACGCCGCGCCCATCAGACTAGCAGTAACAGACACAAATGCGTTGGCCCAGCGGTCGCGTTCGGCAGAATCCATCTGCGGCAGAATGGCTCGCATGCAATCGAATAGCGCGGGGTGCACAGTGCGGATGCCGGCCGCATCGGGTGCTCCTACCAGTCCTTTCGTCCTCAAGAGCTCGAGCTGCACTTCGATCTCGCGTGGATCTGTCTTTCGCTCCAACGCCATGTCCATCATCGTGATGAGCATGGAGGTCATGCGGTTCCGAAACCACGCCAGGGCAGCCAGTACGGACAACGCCGGCAACGGCATCTCGCGGAGCGCCGCATACACGGGGTGGTACAACTGCGATCTGTAATCTGATGAGCGCCCATCGAGCGTCTGCAGAAAGCTCGAAGTATCCAGGTTATCGTTTGGCTCGGCAGACGCCACTCCAGCCACAGAAGCAAGTATCGCGAGCGGATGTCCATCGGACATCAACCGAGCAGTCGCTACCTCCGAATCCTTGAGCTTGGCGCGCTTCCCAACGTTGGCGACGACTCGATCACATAGGTCTTTCGACTCGTCATCTTCCAGACCCTGAACCTCGAGGACGTGACGTTCGCTTTCCAGCCACTCAAAGTCTGAAGTGCTCGCAGCCATCCATCGAGACGGACCCCCCCGGCAAGATCGTAGTATTGCCTGGAAGTAGTTCCGTTCGTCTGCGCTGACAGACTGTGGGTGATTCGGCCCGTTTGATCCGTCAAAGCGATCCGCCCGGTCAATGGCGATGAGCCAAGGTCGCTCAGCGAATCGTTCATGCAGGAGCTCGATCGTACGGGCCTCTGAGCGGTTGGGGTCCGAACCAACAACGTCTCGGAGGATCGCCGTCAGTAACTCCCTCAACGTGGAGAACGATGCGGCGTCATATTGACGACACTCTCCTGTGGGCGTGGTGGCGGCGAACCATCGGAGGTAGGCACCCATCAGCGCCGTCTTGCCGATCCCGCGCAGGCCTTGCAAAAGTATCATGGGGATGGGGCGACGGAGCTCCCTCTCTACCCTTAGAAACCATGCGTCGCGCCCGACAAACTGTGTGTTGGGATGGTGGGGCAAGCCTGTGGGTGGCGAACTCCGTGGTTTTGCGGGCGCCAGCGACGAACCGACCGCTCCCTGTTGGTACAAAACGGGGACCACCCAGTCTTCAAGTTGGCAGACGCCGCGCTGACATTGGCGGTTCTTTTCAAGAAACAGCTCTTGCCGACCGGCCCGCACCGCTTCAGCCACACTGCCGCACGACGCCAGCCTCCGATAGAAGGCTGGCAGAAACAGCTGGGCTGCGCTCACGTTGAGGGAGTAGCTCATGGCAACTACGCTGTGACAGCCCGCCTGGATCAATGACGCAGCGGTGGAAGCAAACGGAGAGTCCGCGCGTTGATCGATCATCGCTGACTGACACGCGTTCAGTACCACCAGGGGCACCGCGCTCTCTCGCAAAAGGACGGAGAGGCGACTCGCATCCACCCCAAACGGGGCGGCGGCTTCATCCTCGAACACCAGCTGTCCCGACGGCCCGCGGAGCGTGTAGGCGCTAACCTCAGATGTCGCGGGTCCATAGCTTCCGTGGCCGTCAGAATGCACGACATGGTAGAAACGGGGCCGCTGTGTCAAGTGCTCGCGGAGCGTTTGAAATGTCGGAGGCCGAAGAAGCGTCACCTGAAGAGGCAGTTGGAACGTGTCGATCGCACTGAGCAGTGGACGGGAGACACTCAGATAGGGGACGTCACGTGCGTAAGGGCGTGCAGTCACGAGCAGAATGTTCAGGCGATCCGAAGGAAGTGGGGAACAGGGGCGAACATCGTGAACGTGGTTCAGCCGTCGTTCCAGTCTGCACAACTGACCAAGTTGGCCCACCCTCGGATCCAGCAAACACTCCCATGGCCATCCCAAAACCCGAGGGTCATCGCTCGATATCTGTATGTTGAGTCGGTCAAGGCCGTTGCGTTCCGCGGCCTCGTAAAGGCTTTGACCGACACCGCTAGAAAACAGCTCTCCAAATGCTGCCTCGCCCCATCGCTTTAGTGAGTCAAGCACACGTTCAGCATGCTCGACCTGAGGAGCGAACGGAAACTCAATGTATTTTTCGAGATACCACTTCAACTCCGTGAGCAGATCGCTCCGAGGCCGACCGGCCACAGAATACCCGACTGGGGATGGAACTGAGAGGGGCTCGGTGCTCTTGCCGTCACTCAGGCGTACAACCATAAATCGAGCGGGCGCGGAATCTGAGACGTGCCGCAGAACAAGTGTATGTTCAAAGACAGGTGTCCCCGACATCAGAAGATCCCTGAGGATGGGTGCGAACCACGTCTGGAAGCCGTAGAATCAAAAGTGAATAAGTAGTTCTTCATGCTGCTGGGCCGCCTAGGACGCAGGTCTCATGCTCTGGATCACACTTGTAGCCGCAGGAATCGTAGTCGGCGTGGCCGTCAAGTGCCTTGCAAATCTCGCTCGACGTCGGAGGCTTGACGCAGCCATTTCTCTCATCAGTGTGAACGATTCTCCCGAAGAAGTAGAGTCGTTTTTGAACGCTGGGCTAGATGTCAATCTAAGAGACGGCAGAGGCTCCACACTGCTGCATCAGGCTTCCACGCTTGGGCGCGTTAAGGTCATGGCCAGCCTACTCTCGGCGGGCGCCAACGTGGCAATTCGAGACAAGCTGGGCTTGACAGCACTTCAATCGGCAACGATGGGCGGCACCGCCGTGGTTGACACACTGCAAGAACACGGAGTTCCGTCGCAGAGCCAGGGATCGGAGGTTGAAGCGGTTCAACTTCTGCTTGACCGCGGGGCTGATCCAAATGACGGGAAGCCTTCACCGTTGTCGCTGGCGATCTCGAAAAAGAATGAAGCCGTCGCCGCACTGCTTCTGGCGCGTGGCGCAGACCCTTATGAGTGTGGAACCGAAACGTCGCCGTTGATCCAAGCGGTTTCTGCGCACATGACAGCGACAGTTGCAGTTATTTTGTCGAACAAGTCTCAAGGGGCGACCCATGTCGCGAAAGGCCTATCCGCGCTTCACGTTGCTGCGACGAAGGGATTTGTCGATATCGTCGTGCTGCTGCTGGACAGTGGCACAGACGTGAATGTTACTACGCCTGACGGCCTGACACCGTTGGCCGTTGCGATTGCCGGCGGGCGGCCTGAGGTCGCAAACCTCCTGTTGGACCGCGGTGCTGATGTTCGCAGCACGGCGCGGGATGGCAGCACGCCACTCCATTTTGCGGCAATGGCTGGACAGTCCGACGTGCTGGATGAACTACTCGATCGGGGCGCGGACGTCTCCGAACATAACGGTCAAGGTGCGACCCCACTTATCCTCACCGCATTGAAACCTTCGGTGGAGTGTGCCAAGAGATTGGTTTCACGCGGGGCCGCTATCACTGAAGCGACTGTTCAAGGCGATCGCGTTCTCCATGCGTTGGCGGTGTCGCCAATGGCCCAGGGCGAGTGCGAGGCGACGTACGAAGAGTATGTCCGCTTCGGAATGGCTACTGGCTTGGATATCGATGTTTCGGACAAGAACGGAATGACACCTCTTCATCGAGCAATTTTGGCAAAGAAGACACGTCTTGTAGCCGCCCTGTTAGCTTGCGGTGCCGACGTCAACCGTTCCGTGCCCGTGCGGAACGTCAATGCGACACAACTCTGGGTCATCGCCGACGGAGATGAAGAGCTCCTCACAGTTTTGTGTGGCGCCGGCGCTCGCATGAGTGCGGACGGGCACTCCGATATGTCGCCGTTGGCACTCGCGATGCAAGCCGGGCATGAGAAACAAGTGGAGTGGCTGATAGCGCGGGGCGCGAAACGCGACTCGGTCGTTGAGCTCTTCGCACGCCACTGCCGGAACGGACGGATTAGAGAGTTGGTGAGTGCCGCGCGACGGGAATGAGGGTGGGACAGGTGACGGGTCCTCACAAACCGTCGGGCTGCTCCACGGCGACGTCATCCTATCTCGGAAGACCATGGGGACGAGCAGGGCAACCAGCTCAAGTCGTGGTACAGCCAGAGCAGAATCCAGGTCCACAATGGTCGCCGGTCGACAGAGCGCAGGGCACAAGTAATCCGCCACCATCAGAAATGCCTGAATTGCTTCCGATTGCTCGTCACGCGACCTTGCGGTAGTAATGCCGGATGACGCCGCCGAGCCGTGCCTGGCATCGAACCTCCCCCACTGCGGGCGGATCATGTGCCTTGGGAACCACGATCAGGGCCGGAGCTCGAAAGCCAATCCGAGAATGCGGTCGCTGCCGGTTGTAATAGTCGATAAACTCGCTCGTGAGGTGATCCAAGTGGCCCGTCCCGAGCACCATGAACCGATCGAGGCACTCGACCTGTATGGTCTTGATGAACCTCTCGACGAACGCGTTGAGGTTTGGAGAGAATGGCGGGAGGCGGAGCGGTTCGATCCCGGCGGTCGTCAGGGTTTCATCGACTCCGGGGCCAAACTTGGAATCCCTGTCACGCAGCAGCATCCGCGGTCGTTCCGGCCAGCTTCGCGTTGCCTCGGCGAACGCCGCCATCTGCTCTGCCACCCACGCGGCGTCCGGGTTCGCGGAGCTTTTGGTCACGACGACACGCCGCGACTTGATGTGCATGAAGACCAGAACGAACGCCTGCACCCGGCCTCGGAGGGTCCAAATCGGCTTGCTGACAAAGTCACACGCCCAGAGCGTCTTCGCGTGAGCCTTAAGGAACTGATCCCACGTGGTTTCATCGCGCTTCGGGCTCGTCGGGATTCCGGCTTCCCTCAAGATGTTCTTGATGGTTCCCTTGGACAGGCGATGCCCGAGTTTCCTGAGCTCTCCCACCAGTCTCGTGTAACCCCACCCCGTCTCCCGGGCGAGCCGGACGACCAGCTTCCGCACATCCTGGGGCTTCCGCGGTCGGCCGCGTTTGCGCTTATGGGCTTTCAGCCGCGGCCGCCTCGACCTAAGCCACTTCGCAAAGGTCTTGGGCGAGACAATCGAGAGGATCTCGCTGACGGCGGACCCAAGGGGCCGGCCGAGCTTGATGAGTCGATCTCGCTCTGCCCGGCTTGTCCTGATGGGACCCTTGATCCGCGACCGGAGGATCTCGTTCTCTGCTTTCAGGAACTGCACCTGCCGCCGGAGGTCGTTGCTCCTCGTTTGCGCGAGGACTTCACACAGCCGTTTGAACACGGTTTTTCCTCTCCTACCGACGGCGATATCGTTTTTGTACCCCTGCCCGCACCCGGCCGCGTTGAGCACCACCCCCGCTACAACGCCTCCGAACCGCGCCGTGGCCCTTGACCGATCCGCCTGACCCGTACTGAAACCGCACCAAGACCGTCGAACGCGGTCGCTTGGAGAGAACTATCCGGGCCCCCGCTATTTCCCACAGATAACCGGCACGGTTTTTAACCGTGCCGGTGGCGTTTTTGGGCCAAGGTCGCGGGTTCAAAGCGGTTGGTCGTAGGTTCAAAGCGTGCGAAGTCGTAGGTATCACATGATCCCCCGCGGTACGGCGCCCGTAGCGGGAACCTCACGTATGTGCAGGGCAATGTGCAGTCCGGCGTGCAACATGCCGGCACGCTCAACGACCCCTGGCCTTATCCGCTCAACATTCCCGGGAGCGTCTGGATTTACGGCGGCCCCACATCCGTCGTCACTCCCGGATCGCAGTTCAACCAGCCCGCCATCTGGCGCAAGCACGGGTCTGGCCCTGTCAAGATCACCGCGCTCTGACCAATCTGCCCCACTCCCTTCTACCCGCGCTGCACCCGCCGCGCCGGTTCGGAGATTCACATGAAACTCATCACCACGCTTTCCCTCAGCGCCGCCATGCTCACCGCCTCGACCGCCCGCGCCCAGTTCAGCATGGACTGGTACACCATCGATGCCGGCGGTGGCGACACTGTTGGCGGCACGTTCGCTCTGTCGAGCACGATCGGTCAGCCCGACGCCGGAGCCTTGACCGGCGGTGCCTTTCAGATCACCGGCGGCTACTGGGCCGGGACCATCCCGGCGTGCTATGCAAACTGCGATGGGTCCACGGTCGTCCCCATCCTGAACGTCAACGACTTTCAGTGTTTCCTCAACAAGTTCGCCGCGGCGGACCTCTACGCCAACTGCGACAATAGCACCAACCCGCCCGTGTTGAACGTCAACGACTTCCAGTGCTTCTTGAACAAGTACGCCGGCGGCTGTTCTTGACACCGCCCGCACCTTGGAGGAGCGCTGGCTCTTGCCCTTTTCCGATCGGGAGCACGCAGCGTGACCGCCCGATTCCTTGCCCGACTGTCCATCGCCGAACTCAACGCCAAACTCCGCCGCCGCGAGCACGCGACCAGTGTGGAACTGCGACGAGGCTACCGCAAGGCCCGTCACACCACCGGCGCAACGGGCTACACCAGGAGGAACAACCCTTTCGGGCTGTCGGCCATTTAGGATACCATCCGCGGGAGCTCCGTGACAGAATCCATAGCCAACCCTTCAAATTGTTGATGCCTTCACGATCGACCCGTGAGTTTCCTAACCGCGGGTGACGACGGCTGGGTAAACCGGCGGGTCGCCGCCTTGTCGAGCTTCGGCTCCGTGCCGGCGTGAGCCAGTCGGCGCTTTGATTCCGCGCAGTGTTTCGTCCGCACAACCCCGCAAGGTTACGGCTTGGACATCCGCGATCAAACGCGGGCCTACGCCCCGCATGAGCCACTCCAGAGAAGTTCCCGTGACGTCGCAGAATGAAGCCAAAAAGCAGGGTACCGGGTCGGAGATGCCACGGAGATAGCGCCGAGTGGTCTCGTGGTTGGAATCGGTGAGCCGAGCAATCTCGGAAATCGGCCGGTCACCCTGGCACTCCGCCAGCCTGGCGTGAAGCTCCCGACGACTAACCAGCTTTCGAAGGTTGCGCAGGGATTGGCCGACGAGCGCGGCAATGAGGTCGCCAGCTTCGACCGTGGCTGGGACCTCAAGCCCACAACCGAGGTCGCCCAGCGCATCACCGATCTGCTCGCTGCGGCAGGAGAGGGCCCGCTCGGGCAGGCTTCCCAGACACAAAAGGTCTGCGACGGGGACGTCTGGCTCGACTTGGGCACGATCCATGGGGAGTTCCACGCCTGCGTCATCCCCATCCACACGCCTCCTGCGCGATTGGGTCCCGATAGCGCAGGATCCATCGCCGTGGTGGTCCAGTCCAAACGGGCTCCGATTGCGTCCTGACCGGGCCAAGCTCCGGAGTCGAGCCGGAGGGCACCGGCAACGGCGAATCGCCCTGTGACCAAACGGGAGTGAGTTTCTGCCACGTGGGCGCCCTCGGGGCCGACGAACGACCTGACTTCGCGCGGCTTGCCGCGATTGACGTCCAGACACCCGTATGGTGCAGTTCGATGTCACTGACGAGCACGATGTCAGGGGTCATCGGAGGTGACATGATTTATGTACCTATGGCCAAAGGACTTACGCTCTAACGAAGCCCGCCAATGGGTGACAAATCAGACACGTTTGACGATCTCCAGGTCACCGTATGACGCCCCCGCTATTTGAAACGGCCCTGGCGCTCGCGCCGGGTCCGGTTTCGTTTACAGTGCGTGATACGAACCTGCGGGCGTCGTTTTGAGGCGTTCAAGGGGGACCTTTTGCCTGACGCTGGTTGAACCGCTCGCGGTAGGGCAAACTGTCCCACACGCACGCGGTCTTGTCGTGCGACGCGGTGACGATGCGGTCCCCCGATGGGCTGAACGCGGCGCTTCGGACGACGCCGTCGTGCCCGCGAAGGGCGGCCAGTTCCTTGCCGCTGGCGGCATCCCACACCCGCGCGGTCCTGTCCACCGACGCGGTGACGATGCGGTCCCCCGATGGGCTGAACGCCGCGGTCAAGACAACGGAGTCATGTCCGCGCAGCACGATCAGTTCCTTGCCACCGGCCGCATCCCACACTCGCGCGGTTCCATCCACCGACGCGGTGAGGATGCGGTCCCCCGTTGGGCTGAACGCGGCGGAGTTCACCGAGTCCTTGTGCCCGCGCAGGACGGCTCGTTCTTTGCCGCTGGCCACCTCCCACACCCGCACAGTCTGGTCATACGACGCGGTGAGGATGCGGTCCCCTGAAGGGCTGAACGCGGCGGAGTTGACCCAGAATCCGTGCCCGCGCAGGACGGTGAGTTCCTTGCCGCTCGCGGCGTCCCATACCCGCGCGGTTTGGTCCATCGACCCGGTGACAATGCGGTCCCCCGTGGGGCTGAAAGCGGCCGACAAGACTCCGTCGTCGTGCCCGCGCAGGACGATCAGTTCCTTGCCGCTGGCGACGTCCCAGACCCGCGCGGTCTTGTCCATCGAGGCGGTGACGATCCGGTCACTCTTATGGCTGAACGTAGCGACGTTGACGGGGCCCTCGTGCCCGCGCAGCACGGCCAGTTCCTTGCCGCCGGCCGCGTCCCACACCCGTGCAGTCTGGTCAGACGACGCGGTAACGATGCGGTCCCCCTTCGGACCAAACGCGGCGTAATGGACTTCGTCCTCATGCCCGCGCAGGAAGGCCTGGTCGTTGCTGCTGGCCGCGTCCCACATCCGGGCGGTCTGGTCCATCGACGCGGTAACGATGCGGTCCCCTTTGGGGCCGAAGGCGGCGGAGTTTACCAAGCCCTGGTGGCCGCTCAGAACGGCGAGCAACTTCCCCGTTGCGGCGTCCCACACCCGCGCGGCCTTCATCGATGCGGTCACGATGCGGTCTCCCGAAGGGCTGAAGGCAGCAGTCCAGACCATGCCCTCGTGCCCGCGCAGGACGGCCAGTTCCTTGCCGCTGGCGGCGTCCCATACCCGCGCGGTGTGATCATGCGACGCGGTGAGGATGCGGTTCCCATCAGGGCTGAAAACGGCCGACCTCACGCCCTCCTCGTGCCCGCGCAGAACAGCGAGTTCCTTCCCCGTTGCCGCGTCCCAAAGCCGCGTGGTTTTGTCCACAGACGCGGTGACGATCCGGTCCCCGGCGGGGCTGAACGCCGCAGACAGAACCGCCTCCCCGTGCCCCCGCAGGATGACCAGTTCCCTGCCGCCGGCCGCATCCCACACCCGCGCAGTCTTGTCTTCCGACGCGGTGACGATCCGGTCCCCTGTGGGGTTGAACGCTGCCGACACAACCACGTCCTCGTGCCCCCGCAGGATGACCAGCTCCCTGCCGCTGACCGCGTCCCACACCCGCGCGGTTTTGTCATACGACGCGGTGACGATGCGGTCCCCCGTGGGGCTGAAGGCGGCGCTGTCGATCTGGCTCTCGTGCCCGCGCAGGACGGTCGTTTCCTGGGCGTTGGCCGCATCCCACACCCGCGCGGTCCGGTCGCTGGACGCGGTGACGATGCGGTCCCCCTTGGGGCTGAAGGCGGCGGATTGCACCGCGCTCTCATGCCCGCGCAATACAGCGAGGCTGCTGTCTGATCGAGCGTTGAGCCACTTCCACTCCCAACCGCGGAGGTCCGCCGCGCATGAATCCAGACGCGCGCGGACCCGGGAGGGCTCGCCGGCCGTCAGCGACACGTCGGCGGCGATCAGGTTGGCCGCGTAGGCCTCGAACACGGCTGCCTTCCGTTCGGACTGGGCTTCGGCGGTCTTGGAATCGGCAATCTTGCGGGCCTCGGCCTCGGACTGCGCCAAGCGGCGCTGCTCGGCCTCGGCGGCACGGGCGGCCAGGGCCGCGGTGTTTGCTTGCTCCGCCTTCCACAGGGTGCCGGCGAGTCCCGCCAGCAGTGCCAGCAACACGGCCGCCGCGGCGAGGACGGGACCTTTGTTGCGGCGCAGGAACTTTCTGAACCGGTACGCGGTGCTGGGCGGCGCGGCATCCACGGCCTCGCCGCTCAGATACCGCTGGATGTCGAGGGCCAACCCGTTGGCCGTGTCGTACCGGCGTTGGCGGTCCTTCTCCAGGGCCTTCATGACGATCCAGTCCAGTTCGCCGCGCACAATCATCCCGAGCTTGCGGGGTTCGATCCTGCGTTGCGCCGCGACGCTGGCGATCGTGTCGGTGTTTTCGCTGAGGCGTGTGCTGGGCTTGGGTGGCTCGACCTCGCGAATGATCCGCTGAATCTCGGCGTACGCGGCCGAACGCAGCTCCTTGCTCGTGAAGGGCGTGGTGCCGGTGAGGAGTTCATAGAGCAGTACACCCAGCGAATAGACATCCGTGCGGGTGTCGATATCGAGGCTGCCCTCGGCCTGCTCGGGGCTCATGTATTCCGGCGTGCCGACGAGCTGCCGATGCTCGGTGAACAGGGTCTTCTCGGTGAGTTTACTTTGCGTGGCCTTGGCGATACCAAAGTCGATTACTTTCGCGCTGGGCCGCCCATCCAGCGTGGAGACGAGAATGTTGCTGGGCTTGATGTCGCGATGGATGATGCCCTTGGTGTGGGCGTGCTGCACGGCGTTGCACACCTGCGCGAATAGTCCCAATCGCTCCTCGATGGAGAGGTTGTTCTTGTCGCAGTACTCAACGATCGGATCGCCCTTGACCAGTTCCATCACGAAGAACGGGCGGCCTGTCTCCGTCGCCCCTGCATCCAACACCCTTGCGATGTTGGGATGGTCCATCATCGCCAGGGCCTGCCGCTCCTGCTCGAATCGGGCCACCACCTGGCGTGTGTCCATGCCGAGTTTGATGATCTTGAGCGCGACCTTGCGAGAGACCGGCTTCTCCTGTTCGGCCATGAAGACCGAGCCGAAGCCACCCTCTCCGATGAGTTGCAGGAGTTTGTAGGGACCGATACGCGTGCCGGTGCCTTCGCGCATTCGGGCGGCGAGCGTTTGCGCGTCGGCCGCGGAGCCCCCGGTGGGCGCATCAGGAAGCCCCTGAGTCGGTTCGGAAAGGAATGGGCCCGCCTCATCGAGGGCCACGAGCATGTCTTCGATCTGTTTCCGCATCGAGCCATCGACCGCGGCCAACCCATCCAAGAACGCCGCCCGCTCCGGCTTGGGCAGGCGCCGTGCCTGGTCAAAGATGTCCCGCATGTGCTCGCGCTTGCCGTTCATCCTTGCCTCCGAATGCCGACCTGGACTTACGGGCCTTCCGGCCGAAGTTGCCGGAAGAGCCACGCCCGGGCCCAAGCCCAGTCACGGCCCACCGTGGCCGTTGACTTGCCCAGGGCCGCAGCGGTTTCCTCAGCGCTAAGCCCGGCGTAGAACCGAAGCCTAACGATCTGGGCCACACCCGGGTCCTCAGCCTCCAAGCGTTGGACGGCTTCATCCAACCTCACGATTTGGTCCGCGTGCGCCTCGGAAGCCAGATCGGCGACGCTGAGCAGGACGGAGGCCTCCTGAAGTGAGAGGGGAGTCGGTCCACGCTTGAGTCGACCCCGGGCCCGGGCGTAGTCGATCAGGATGCGACGCATAGCCTCGGCCGCCGCGGCGTAAAAGTGTCTCCGACTCACCCATGCCACCTCGCGGGGCCCGACGAGTTTGAGGTAGGCCTCGTGGACCAGGGCCGTCGCGCTGAGCGTGTGGTCCTGCCGCTCCGCAGCCATTTCTACCTGCGCAGCCCTGCGGAGTTGGTCGTACACCAACGGGAGCAAGCCGTCGGCCGCGGCACGGTCTCCCTGAGCGGCTTTGGCCATGAGCAACGTGGCATCGGAGGAGGTCGGCTGTTCAGTAGTCACCTGCTCATCGTAACTCCACCGACGCTGGAACCGTGCCCGGCCGCCAGTCATGCCGCCATGCGGGACCAGGCCCAGAATGCCGTCCGGATCGACAATCTCACGAGATCGGAGCGAGCACCGAACCTATGTGAACGGTCGCCAGAGCGACCCCCGGCTACCTTGAAACGGCCCTGGCGCTAGCGCCAGGGCCGTTTTTGTTGCCCACACCGGGAATTAGCTCTCACCTATCTGGTGCCAACACCCAGATCTCTCCGACGGGAGGAAAGCGGCAGAGGACCAGGCGCGTCGACAGGCGGCGCGCGTACCCATGCTCGTTTGGCTCTTTGAGCCCGCTGGCCTCGTGGCATTCGCGCATCGCGGCACCTTCCCTGCGCGCCGCCGGACGGGTACATTGTTCTACCTGGCAGGCGACCGCGTGCGGCTCGAGTTTGCCGCGACGCAGGCGCGCCGTTCGCACGACTCGCGATCGATTGGAGGTTCCTTAATGCGATTGCACACCTGGCTAGTCACCGCGCTGGCACTCATTGCAACCCTCGGCTCGCTCTCGATAGCGCTGGCCTCCAACGGGGACTTGACGCAGCCCGAGGGCTTGGGCACTTTGGACGGCGAGTGGATCTACGTCGAGGACCGCACCGAGGGCCGCTCCCTCGAGCAGCTGGGCCCCCCCATGGCCTCAAAGTTCTCGATGCGCGTCGAGGAGAGCGCGCTCATCCTGAACGGCCACGGCTCCGGGCACCGCGATGTGCGCGTCGCCCTCGACGGCTCGGTCACCGAAGTCGCAGAGCCGAAGTCGATCTCACGCTACCGCGGCTCGTGGAAGGACGGCACGTTTGAGTATCAGGTCGCTTTCGAGCGCGTGGGGGGCGGCGCGCCCGACGGGATCGGGCTGATCCGGAGGAAGTTCCGCGTCACGGCCGACGGACTGCTCGTGAGCGTTGTGGTCGACCCGCCGACGGGGACCGAATCGGTTGGGCTCTACCGCCATGCGCAGGACATCGTGCTGCCCACGCCGGCGAAGGCCGTGATCGGCGACCTGGCTTGGCTGGCCGGCGCGTGGGTCGGAACCAGGAGTTCGGGGTCGTCGATTGAGGAGCGATGGAGTCCGCCGCTGGGTGGCGCGATGCTCGCTGTATCGCGCACGGTCAACACAAGCGGCAAGATGGGCGCGTTCGAGTACCTGCGCATCGTCGAGCGTGACGGCGGGCTGGTCTACATCGCGCAGCCCGGCGGCAAGACGCCAACCGAGTTTGTGCTCACCGAACTGGGTACCACGCGCGCCGTATTCGACAACCCGCGCCACGACTACCCGAAGCGCATCGTGTACGAACTCTCGGCCGAGGGCGGCTTGAGCGCCACGACCGGCTTCACCAAAGGCGGCACCCCCCGGCGCTTCGAGTTCAAGCGCGAAGGCAAGTAGACGTGCGCGGCTGTAACCGGAGTTGTCGCAGACGATGTCACGCTTCGGCACGTGGCGGCTAGAGAGGCTGCGGGTCTGATCGCCATGCCTCATGATCGGTGCCCCGGCGGAGGAGCGCCCCGCGGGTCATCGGCGCGGCGTGGGCACTTTCGCCTTCAGCTCCTCAAACCAGTTCAGTACCACACAGACTTGCTCGCCTTTGAATCGAGGCGGCAGGTTGCGGCCGGAGAGAAACTTTTCGCCGGAAGCGTGAAAAGCGGGCTCGAAGCCCACATCGGGCGGAAGGCTGAACAGGACCTGAGGTGCGCCGACCTCAACGCGTGGCGATGCGTGGAATGACACGCGAAAGACCTGGCGCAACTCGTGGTTGAAGCCGAAGATGACCGAACTATCCTTGGACCAGCAGTGGTACTGCCCGCCGCTACTGAACACCTGCCAGCGGCCCTCGCCGGATGGGAAGGGACGAACATAGACCGCGGATGACCCGGTTTCGTTGGAGGCGTAGCTGAGCCAGCGGCCGTCGGGAGACACTTGCGGCGCGGTTTCCTGGAACTGCGTCGCGACGAGCTTCTGCTTGGTTTCGCTGTGGAAGGGCTGGAGGTAGATGTCGCCATCCTCTTCGAAGACGTTGACCGGCTTGCCGTCCAGCAGCACGACGCATCGGTGGGAGAGGACGCTTCTTTCAGCAACTTTCTCGGGCGTGCCGGAGCCATCGGCGTTGATCACGTAGCCGGATGTGGGGCCCCCGACGTCCGAGGCAAGGGCGATCTTCGTGCTGTCGGGCAACCAGAAGGGAATGCCGCAGTTGCCGCGGAAGGTGATGCGGGTGTTGGTGCGTCGGCCGATGTCGTAGACGAAGATGGAGTCCGAAGCGCCGTAGACGCCGGTGGCGATGCGTGTGCCATCGGGGGAAGGCAGGGCAACGAAGTAGGGCATGATGGGCGTGCCGACGGGTTCGATCTTGCCGGTCATGTCGACCCAGATCAACTCGATGCGCTGCTCATCGTTGCCGCCGGGTACATAAACCAAGGTCCCCGCTTCGCGCGCTATCGCAAACTTGGCGGCGCCGCTGCCAGCGGACATCATCACACCGCTCACCACGGCAACGGGCGATCCCGTGACCTCGCCGGATGCGGCGTCGAAGGGCACAGCCATGATGGAGCCGTTGCGGGCGTAGGCGATGTGGCCCGTGGAAACGTAGCGGGCGAACGATCCGCCGCGGATGATGGTGTTGTACCTTCCGGTGTCGAGATCGACCAGGGCGATCTCGGCCTCGTCGAAGGTGAGGATGTCGAACTTCTTGATGGTCATGAGGGCGTGCTTGCCATCAGGCAGAACATCGGGCCAGCGGTGTGACACTTCATTGCGGCTGAGATCCGGTGTCGTGATCGTGCGGAGCGGGCCACCGCCAGCGGGAAGCAGGCTCAGACCTGAGTTGGGCGTTTGAGAGAACACGATCCCTCTTGGGCTCGAGGCGCAACCCTTGCTTGTGATATAGCGCTGGCTCTCGAAGAGAGAGACTGGCTCACTGCTGCCGGGGGGCGCTGACAAAATGGAGTCTTTGCCGTTTTCCGTGAAAACCAGACCGCCGTCGGCCGTGAAGAACATGTCCGCGGGCGCTTTCTGGATTCGATTGACGCTGAAGTCATCGGTGCCGCGAATGGCGACCTGTCCGATTCCATCAATCGTGGCTAGGTAGGCGATGCGCTTGCCATCCGGGGAAATGGCGATGCAAGGGATGTCGGGCAAAGAAGCGAGCGGCGCGCCTGGGTCGTCAACACGCAGCCGGACAATGGGCGTGGGCGAGGTTGCGTGGAGCTTTGACGAGAGACCAGAGGGCCACATCGCCCCGGCCATCAGAGCCGTGGATCCGAGGATCAGGGCCCAAGGGAGGATGCTCGCGATCGGATGTCGCCGACGGCGCGGGCCGGTTCCGGTGGATACGTGCTCCCAGTCGCGGGCGTGGAGCGAACGTTCGATGGCCAGGCGGGCATCGCCGATGTCGTGAAGGCGGTTGCGTCGGTCCTTGGCGGTAAGGCTCTTGAGCAAGTCGCCGATGCGTGCGGGTGTGGGTTTGGGAAGCCTGGACCAGTCGGGCTCCATGTGCAGCACAGCCCCGAGCGCGGCCGTTTGGTTCTCGCCGGGGAACGCCATACCCCCCGCGAGCATTTCGTAGAGCACGCACCCGAAGGCGAAAATGTCGGAGCGCTTGTCAATGGGCTTGCCCAGGGCCTGCTCGGGGCTCATATAGCCGGGGCTGCCGAGGATGGCGCCGGGAAGGGTGGGCGATTGGCCGGGCGAAGGAGACTTAACCGTTGGAGCGCTCGGAGAAATCGGGGTCGCGGCCTCGGTTTCCTGTGTGCGCGCGACTCCAAAGTCAAGCAGCTTGACCCCGCCCTCGGGCGTCACCATGACATTGCCGGGCTTGAGGTCGCGGTGAATGACCCCCCGCTCGTGCGCGGTCTCTAGTGCCTCGGCGATGTGCCGAGCGACCCCGAGCGCTTCTTCGAACGCGATCGCGCCGCGATCCAGTCGATCGGCGAGCGTCTGGCCTTCGACGTATTCAAGGATCAAGAACCGCTGCCCTCCCGCGCCCCCCACCACCCCCACCTCTTCGATGCCATAAATCGCGCTGATGGCCGGATGGTTGAGTGATGCCAGGACCTTGGCCTCTCGCTGGAAGCGGGCCAGACGGTCAGGATCAGACGCCAAGTGCTCGGGAAGTGACTTGATCGCGACGAGGCGATCCAGGCGCGTATCGCGTGCAAGATAAACCACACCCATGCCGCCGCGGCCGAGTTCTCGCTGGACTTCAAATGGGCCGATCGTCGCGGGCTGCATGGGTGAGCAGTGTATCGGACGCCGCGGCGACGCTACTTTGAAGGCACTTTGGCCTTGAGTTCGTCCAACCAGTTCAGCACGACGCAGACCTGATCGGCCTTGTACTTGGCGGGCAGGGTGCGGAGTGCAAGGAATCGCTTGCCGTCGAGGCTGGGCTGCAGGGTGTTTGAGGGATCGTCGAAGAGAGTGAAGAGCCGCACAGGGGATCCGATCTGCGGCGATGACCCGGCCTGAATGGGGACCCGCATCGCGGCGCGATCGGACTCG
Organism: Phycisphaerales bacterium; assembly: GCA_044222485.1. Lineage (GTDB taxonomy): Bacteria > Planctomycetota > Phycisphaerae > Phycisphaerales > UBA1924 > JAHBXE01. Next base: position 74,307 of record JBGAND010000018.1, read on the forward strand.
CGAATGTACACGATGGCATCGCTCTTGGGCATCCAACAGTTCACCCGACCGCCTCCAACAGAGACCGGCCAGCGGCCCTGGCCGGAGGAAAGCAGGCTAAGCGGTCGAATGTAAACCTCGTGCTGACCGGTTTCGTTCGACGCGTAACTCAGCCAGCGGCCGTCGGGAGAGACGCTCGGCGAAGTTTCTTCAAACTGAGAGCCGACAAGTTTCTGCTGCGGCTCGTTGGACAAGGGCTGGAACCAGATGTCTCCTTTGGCCGCGAAGACCATGCCGGGCTTGCCTTCAATCGATGCGTAGCACATGGCCACTTGCGACGCCGTGCCGCCCAAGTTCCGGGGCTCACCCGAGCCGTCCGCGTTCGTGATGAAGAAGTTCATTGGCCCTTGCACATCGCTGGCGTACACCACCTGCGTCCCATCGGGCGTCCACTGGGCACTGCCGCTGTTGCCGCGATACGTGATTCGTGTGGAGGTGCGCCGGGTCAAGTCGTAGACAAAGATGGCATCGTTCGCACCCCAGACACCCGCGACGATCTTACCGCCATCGGGAGACATTGCAGCGCCGCTGTATGACATGATGGGCGCACCCACCGATTCGACCTTTCCGTCGAGATCAACCCACATAAGTTCGCTGCTTGTCTCATCAGCCCCGCCGGGTATGTAGGCCAGCGTCCCCGCATCGCGGGCGACTGCAAACGCGGCAGAGCCGGATCCCGGCGCCGTCATGACGCCGGAGATGACGGCCACCGGCGTGCCGTTCGGTCTTCCACGTCTTGGTCTTGAGGTCCAAGAGTGCAATCTCGGCATCGTCGAAACTGAGGATGCCGTCCTTCTTGATTGTGATCAGGACGCGTCGGTCGTCGGGCAGCACGTCGGGGTACCGATGGGAGATCTCGCCACGCGACGCATCCGGAACCGAAATGACTTCCGGAACGCCGCCCTTCTCCGAGACGAACTTCAGCCCGGAGTTGGGAGCCGGCGAGAACAGGATTCCACCTCCACCGCCCCCATTTCCCCCACCACCTCCTTGCTTGAGCCATACGCCGCCCTTGGGTGACACGAACTCGCCGGCGTAGAGGCGCAGCGGCTCGCCACCTGCGGCCGAGTTGACAAACACGCTGCTCTGCTGAAATCCGGCGATGCGGCTGCCATCCGGAGAAAACATGATGTCCAATGCGATGGGCAGGGCGTAGGGATCGACATCAATGAACGGCACGCGGTGAAAGCTGAGTTCGTCCAACCGACGTACCGCGACGAACCCGTCCCGGCCTCCCGTGAAAGCTGCGTACGCGATTTGCTCGCCATCGTCGCTGATCGCGACCGGGGAGGTGTTGTAGGTGGAGGCTGGCGGCGCACCGGGGATGTCGGCACGCATGCGGATCGGCGTCTTCGCGCCCAACATGCCCGAACGCGGATGCGCCAAGGCTCGCCAACATGTGAACGCGGCGGCGACGACGAAGGTGGTGGCCAGGGCCCAGGCGGGTACCCGCGTGGCCGCGCGGCGTGGCGCGGCGGTCACGTGTTCACCCGCGACAAACCACTCTCGGTTCTGAATAGCGTGATCCAGAGCAAGTCTCGCATCGCTAATGTCATGGAGGCGCTGCCGACGCTCCTTGGTCAACAGATTGTGAAGCAGCTCGCGGATGCGCGGCGGCGTGCTGGCGGGAAGACGGGACCAGTCGGGTTCGAGGTGCAGAACGGCCGCGAGGGATGCGGTGACGTTCTCGCCAGGGAAGGCCTGCGCTCCTGCGAGCATTTCGTAGAGGACGCAGCCAAAGGCGAAGATGTCGGAGCGTTTGTCGACATTCTTGCCCAGGGCCTGTTCGGGACTCATGTACCCCGGACTTCCCATGATCGCCCCGGGAATCGTTGGCGAAGGATCGTGGGCCGAAGACTTGACGGTTTGCGCGCCGGGAGACACCGGAAGACCCGCTCGATCGGTCATCCGGGCGATTCCGAAGTCCAGGACCTTCGCCACGCCATCGGGCGTGACCATCACGTTGCCGGGCTTAAGGTCGCGGTGGATCACGCCCTTTTCGTGCGCAGCCTCGAGGCCCTCGGCGATCTGACGGGCGACTGACAGGGCTTCCTCGACAGGAAGCGGACCACGGGCCAGCCTTTCCGCCAGAGTCTGGCCGTCGACGTATTCGAGGATCAGAAACTGTCTGCCAGCGGACTCCTCAAACCCATAGATGGCGCCGATCCCGGCGTGATTGAGGGAGGCGAGAACCTTTGCCTCGCGCTGGAAGCGGACAAGCCTGTCTGAGTCCCCAGCGAGATCATCCGGCAGAGCTTTGATCGCGACGAGACGATCTAGGCGTGCATCCTTGGCGAGGTAGACAACGCCCATGCCGCCGCGCCCGAGGGCTCGTTCAATCTGATACGGCCCGATGGTGATTCCCGCGGACAGGCCCACGAGCGGATTGTACTGGAAGATCCGTTCTGGAGGTAAGCGCTTTGGCTCGGGAGAGGCGTGGCCGGAATGCCGTCAGGATCGACCGTCTCACCGGGCCGGACCAAGCGGCCCAGCAATGTGATCGGTCGGCACACTGCCCCACTGCTACTTCTTGGCACAAAGGGACTTGCGCGACATCGCAGGTTACCCCTTGTCTTGTTTACGATGGCGTTGGTGCATTTCGTCGGGAGCTAAACACGACGGTCGCCATGCACATCTACGGCCCGGGCGGCTCGTTCGGCGGCGCCAGTCGGTACCCGACTCCGGGTTCCGTGAGGACGAACTGCGGTTGCGCGGCGCTGAACTCAAGCTTCTGCCGGAGTTGTCCCGCGTACACACGCAGGTACTGCACGTCGCGGACGTGCGTCGGGCCCCAGACCTCCTTCAGTATCTGCTGGTGGGTAAGAACCATACCCGCATGCTTGGTGAGGAACGCCAGCAGCTTGAACTCCGTCGGCGTGAGCCGGAGTTGCCTGGCACCGTTGGCGTCGACGATCTTCACGACACGAGTGTCGGTATTAACGTGGACCGTTCGCCCGTCAGCCGTTGCTTCGTACACTGCGTTTACTGAGCCGGCGGGCCGGGCGGCGTGACGAAGGGCAACCCGGATGCGTGCCGCCAGTTCACTCACTCCAAAGGGTTTGGTTAGATAGTCATCCGCTCCCGCATCAAGTGCGGCAACCTTGTCGGGCTCTTGACCGCGGGCGGAGAGGACCACGATGGGCACGGCCGAGTCGGAGCGGATCCTCCGGGTGATGTCGATGCCATCGCCATCAGGAAGACCAAGGTCCAGTAGGATGAGGTCGGGACGTTGGGTGCGTGCCTGAAGCAACCCTTCGTTCGCTGTCGCGGCCTCTTTTACACGGTAGCCATGGCTCTCCAGAGTGGCGCGGAGGAATCGCCGAATGGGTTCCTCATCCTCGACCACCAAGATCAGCGGGCCATTGGAAGGCATCGTCACGTTGCGGCCTCCGAGCCCTCCGCGGGCACCTCAGGCTGCGGGCTATCGATCGGCAGGGAAAAGAAGAAGGCAACGCCACGCGGCGTGTTGTGCTCCGCCCACACTCGACCACCGTGCGCCTTGATGATGCCCTCGCAAATGGTCAGACCGAGTCCTATTCCGCTCCTACTGCCCGTTGGCTGCGCGGTCCGACCCCTGTAGAACCGCTGGAAGACTTTCGACCGCTCATCATCCGTCAGGCCGGGCCCCTGGTCGGCGACCTTGACGATTAGGTTGGTCTCGGTGGTCCAGGCGGCGATGTCGATGGGCGTTGCCGCCGGCGTGTACCGCAGCGCGTTGTCGATCAGGTTGTGGATGACTTGCGGGAGCATCGCGTTGTCCACACGAACCAGGGGCAACTCCGGCGAGACCCGTACTTCGAACGGACGCGTCCGCAACGCTTCCCGGTGCCGTGCCAGGCCCGCTCCGACAAGCTCCTCGACGCTGGCCCATTCTCGGTTGAGTTCGACACCGCCGGCCTCCAGCCGCGTCGCGAACATCAGGTTGGCGATGAGGTCGTTGAGCCGATCGGCCTCCCGCACAATGCTGTCGGTGAGGTCCGCTTTCGTGCGTTCATCCAGGGACCGCCCCGACTGCAGGGCCGTGGCGGCCCCGGCGATCGTTGCCAGAGGTGTCCGAAGATCGTGCGACACCGAGCTCAGAAGCGCGCTGCGCAGCCGCTCAGACTCGGCGTCGATTCGAGCAGCCTGCTGACCCTCGATGAGCGCCACCCTTTCCAGAGCCAAGCTAATCTGATTCACGAACGTATCGAGGAGTAACTGCTGAGGGGTAGGCGCAAGGGCGTCCGGATCGCGCGGCCGTACCGCAAGCACGCCGATCTTGCCCTGCGACGCGGACAACGGCTCGTATCGACCGGCCGAACCGGGAAGCGTCAGCGTGCTTTGGCCCGCGGACCTTCCGTGGTCAAACGTCCACCGCGCCACGCCGCGTTCCCGTTCATCGATCCAGTCTGGCGAGCCCGCGCTCGCCACGACTTCGACCGCCGCGGGCCGATCGGCACGGCCCGGGATGAGCAAGGCGGCATCGCAGCCGAAGGAGTCATGCACGTGCCGGACGGCAACGGTCGCAACCTCCCGTCGGTCACGCGCCGCCGCGAGTTCGCGGGACATCGCGTAGAGCAATGAGGTTCGCCGCTCCCGCTGGCGAGCCGCGTCGGCCAGTGTTCGCAGCCGATTTGTCAGCGTCGCAATCAGCAAACCGACCCCCATCATCACGGCGAAGGTCAGGACGTACTGCGCATCGGAGACCGCGAATGTCAGCCGCGGCGGCACGAAGAAGTAGTCAAATGCCGCCACGCCAAGGACGGCGGCGAGCACGGCCGGGCCGCGGCCGAGCCATACCGCGGCAACCACGACGCCTGCGAGGTAGAGCATGGCGATGTTCGCCAAGTCCAGTCGTTTAAAAAGCAACAGCCCGAGCACGGTGCACCCACCCGCAACGACTGATGCCAACAAGTACTCCCACGGACCGGAGCGGCGATTGGCGACTCGACCACGCCCCGCGATGGTTGAGCGGCCCGCATCTCCCACGCTACCGGCGTCCGAGTCGCCGCGAATGGCATAGATGTCGATGTCGCCGCTCAATCTGACCAGATTGTTGACGAACGACCCGAACACCGCCTCCCGAAGGCGTGAGCGCCCGGTCTTCCCGACCACGATCTTACTGACGTTCCGCTCCCGCGCGAACGCGACCAGTTCCGCGGCCGCGTTCGCCCCGCTCAGGGTCGAGGTCTCAGCGCCCAGGCTCTCTGCCAACCGGAGCGTCTGAATGACGCGATCGCGGTCCGCTTGCGGAATGGACGCCGTGCGTGGTGTTTCGACATAAACGGCCAGCAAGTCGGCGTGCAACCCTGCTGCCATGCGCTTGGCCGCGCGCACGATCTTGCCCGATGCGGGGCTGGGGCTGACCGCCACGAGGATGCGTTCGGCGGCGGGCCATACTGCTCGGATGCCCTTGCCGCGTTTGTACTCCCGCATCTGTCGATCGACCCACTCCGCGGTTCGCCTCAGCGCTAACTCGCGCAACGCAATAAGGTTGCCTTGACGGAAGAAGGACTCCGACGCGCCCTGGATGCTCGCAGGGACGTAAACACGGCCCGCTTTGAGCCGTTCCAGCAATACCTCAGGCGGAAGATCCACGAGTTCGACTTCGTCGGCCTCATCAACCACTGAATCCGGCACGGTCTCCCGGACCCGCACGCCGGTAATCTGCGCGACCACGTCGTTAAGACTCTCGATGTGCTGAACGTTCAGTGTCGTATAGACGCTGATCCCGGCTTTGACGATTTCCTCAACATCTTGCCAACGCTTCTCGAATCGCGAGCCCGGGGCGTTGGTGTGAGCAAGCTCGTCCACAACAACGAACTCAGGCCTCCGCGCAATGGCAGCGTCAAGATCGAACTCGCGGAGCACCACCGGCGCGGCAGTCCCGTCCGGCCCGCGGTACTGGACTTCGTGCCGTGGCAGGATGTCGAGCCCGAGCAGCATCTGCTCCGTTTCGGTTCTGCCATGGGTCTCAACCAGACCTATCACGATGTCCACGCCGTCCCGCGCGAGCCGCTGCACCGCCGCGAGCATCGCGTAGGTCTTCCCTACCCCTGGCGCTGCGCCAAAGAAGATCTTGAGCCGTCCGCGGCCGCGGCGTGCCTCTTCCCGCTCGGCGCGGGTCAGAAGTTCGGCGGGGTCGGGGCGGCGGTCGGGCATGGGGTATCGTATGAGCATCCAAGCCGATCACCGGCCGGCAGCATCCAGGGCCAAGTTCAGTTTCAGGACGTTGACGACGGGCTCCCCAAGCAGCCCGAGTTGTCGTGCATCCGTGTGTGCCCGGAGCAACAGCAGCACTTGTTCATCGGTCATGCCGCGTGACTTGGCGACGCGGGGGAGTTGATACTCCGCGCCCGCGATCGAAATATGCGGGTCAAGCCCGCTCCCCGAGGAGGTGACCAGGTCCACGGGGATGCGCTGGTTCGCCGGACGAACGCAGCCCGCGGCTGTGTCGGCCGCCTTGAGCGCCTCAATCCGCGCCTTGACATTGTCTGTCAACGCGGGATTGCTCGGACCCAGGTTCGAGCCTGAGGATCCCGTCGCCTTGTCGGCGTTGAAGGCAGAGCAAGGGACGGGCGAGGTGGCGGAAAGCCGCCCCCAGAAGTACTTGGGCTCCCCGCTGAAGTCCTGTCCGATGAGCATCGAGCCCACTGGCTTGCCCTCCCTCTTTAGCACGGAGCCGTTGGCTTGCACTGGAAAGACCAGTTGAGCAATCCCGGTGATGGCGAGCGGATAAGCGATCCCCGTCACCACGGTGAGGAGAACGAAGATGACCAGTGCGGGTCTGAGAAGAGAATTCACGGCGATGCTCCTACGCGAAGATTCCGAGCAACAGGTCAATGAGCTTGATCCCAACGAACGGCACGACCAGACCTCCAAGTCCATAGATCAGCAAGTTGTTGCGAAGCAGCACCGACGCCTCCACCGGTTTGTACTTCACGCCCCGCAGCGCAAGCGGGATCAGGGCGATGATGATCAACGCGTTGAAGATGACCGCGGACAGGATCGCGGTCGCCGGGTCCAGCCGCATAATGTTCAGGGCATTGAGCTGCGGATAGGTGGAGGCGAAGGCGACCGGGATAATCGCAAAGTACTTCGCCACATCGTTTGCGATGGAAAACGTCGTCAGCGAGCCACGGGTCATCAGGAGCTGCTTGCCAATCTGGACCACCTCGATGAGCTTGGTCGGGTTGGAGTCCAGGTCCACCATGTTGCCGGCCTCCTTGGCCGCCTGGGTTCCGGTGTTCATCGCGACGGCGACATCCGCTTGAGCCAAGGCCGGGGCGTCGTTGGTGCCGTCGCCGGTCATGGCGACAAGGCGCCCACCTTGCTGGTACTTGCGGATGAGTTCGAGCTTGTTCTCCGGAGTGGCCTGAGCCAGGAAGTCATCGACACCGGCCTCGGCGGCAATGGCCGCCGCGGTAATAGGGTTGTCCCCGGTGATCATCACCGTCTTAATGCCCATCCGCCGCATTTCGGCGAACCGCTCGGCAATGCCGCCCTTGACAATGTCCTTGAGCTCCACAATGCCGTAGGTGCGGCCTTTGCCGTCGGCGACCACCAGAGGCGTCGAGCCCCGCTTGGAGACCTCTTCGACCACCCGACGGGCTTCCTCGCTGGGCCGGGCGCCCATCCGGATGACGTACCCTTCAATCGCGTCGGCCGCCCCTTTGCGGAGTTCGCGGCTGTCCGCAGGAGTCTGGCCGTTGAGCATCACTCCGCTCATCCGGGTCTGAGCCGAGAACGGGGTGAATGCTGCCCCGAGGTCGTGGATGTTCCGCTCGCGGAGCCCGTGCTTCTTGGCAAGCACGACGATGCTGCGGCCCTCGGGCGTCTCGTCGGCAAGGGAGGCCAGTTGTGCCGCATCCGCGAGTTCTTCGACCTTGGTTCCGTCCACGGGAATGAACTGCGTCGCCTGACGGTTGCCGAGCGTAATCGTGCCGGTCTTGTCCAGGAGCAGCACATCCACATCGCCGGCGGCTTCTACGGCCCGGCCGCTGGTCGCAATGACGTTTGCCTGAACAAGCCGGTCCATGCCCGCGATGCGGATGGCCGACAGCAGGCCACCGATCGTCGTCGGGATAAGACAGACCAGTAGGGCCACCAGCACGGTCACGGTGATCGGCGAACCGGTTCCCGCCGCCTTGACGGAATAGATGGAGTACGGCAGGAGCGTTACGCACGCGAGCAGGAAAATGATCGTGAGCTTGGCCAGCAGGATGTCCAGCGCGATTTCGTTGGGCGTCTTCTGGCGCTTGGCGCCCTCGATCAACGCGATCATTCGATCCAGGAATGTCTCTCCGGGGTTCGCGGCGATGCGGACCACGATCCAGTCCGAGAGCACCGTGGTTCCCCCTGTGACGGCGGAACGATCACCCCCGGATTCGCGGATGACCGGTGCCGATTCGCCCGTAATCGCCGATTCGTTGACCGACGCGATGCCCTCGATGATCTCACCGTCGCCGGGGATGATCTGGCCCGCCTCGATCAGGACGATGTCGCCCTTGTGGAGCGTGCCACTGGGGACTTCGGTCACCGCCGCATCCCGCCGGGGGGTGGCTAGCTTGCGGGCCATCACATCTCGCCGCGTCTTGCGCAGACTCGCGGCCTGGGCCTTACCGCGCCCTTCCGCCATCGCCTCCGCGAAGTTCGCGAACAAGACAGTGAACCAGAGCCAGAGCGACACCCACCCGATGAATGAAGCCGGCGCCTCACCGGTGCCAACCAAAGCGTGCACCCAGAGCACGGTCGTCAGGATGCTCACGACAAACACGACGAACATCACAGGGTTGCGGGCCTGCTCGCGTGGATTAAGCTTCCGCAGCGCGTCGATGACCGCGCCCTTGATGATCGCGAGATCGAAGAGAGAACGAGTTGAAGGGGTGGTGGACATGAATATCGTTCAACCTCCGGAAACGGCGGCCATCTGGAGGTACTCGACAATCGGACCCAGGGCGAGCGCAGGCACGAATGTGAGGGCCCCAACAATGATGACGACGGCGATCAGCCAGCCCACAAACACCGGCGTGTGCGTCGGGAGCGTTCCCGCCGTCACCGGCACGGACTTCTTGGCCGCCAGCGAACCCGCAATCGCCAGGACCACCACGATGATCCAGTAGCGGCTGAGGAACATGCACAGGCCTAGGGCGAAGTTGTTGAACGGGTTGTTGGCCCCGTACCCCGCGAACGCCGAGCCGTTGTTGTTCGAGGCCGACGAGAATGCGTACAAGATCTCGCTGAAGCCGTGGGCGCCGGGGTTGGGCACGTTGTCCGCATTCGAGGGCCACAGGGCGCCCAAGGCCGTGCCCAGAAGCACCAGGGCGTTGGGCACCAGCACGGCGATCGCGGCCATCTTCATCTCGTACGGCTCGATCTTCTTGCCCAGATACTCGGGTGTGCGGCCGACCATCAGACCCGCGACGAACACCGCGACGATCACGAACATCAGCATGCCGTACAGGCCCGAGCCAACGCCCCCAAAGACCACTTCCCCCAGTTGCATGAGCCACATCGGGACAAGGCCACCCAGCGGCATGAAAGAGTCGTGCATCGCATTGACCGAACCGTTGGATGCGGCGGTTGTGGCCATGGCCCACTGCGCGGAGTTGGCGATGCCGAACCGGGCCTCCTTGCCTTCCATGTTGCCGCCGGGCTGGATGGCGGATACCGCCTGATCGACGCCAAGCGGGTTCAGCTTCGGGTTGCCCGCCTGCTCGGACCACAGGCACACAACCAGCAGCACCACGAAGATCGCGGTCATGGCGGCAAGCACGGCCCAACCCTGGCGGCGATCGCCGACCATCTCACCAAACGTCCAGCACAGCGCGCCGGCGATGAGCAAGATCGCCAGGACCTCGAGAAAGTTCGAGAGGGGCGTAGGGTTCTCGTAGGGGTGTGCTGAGTTGGCGTTGAAGAACCCGCCGCCGTTGGTGCCGAGTTGCTTGATCGCAACTTGCGAGGCAGCCGGGCCCAGTGGCAGCACCTGCTCCTTCACTTCAATGTGTTTGATCAACGGCTTGCCGTCGGGCCCGTTCACCGCATTGCCTGCATCGTCCTTGACCGGGTCGTCGTAGCTCAGGGGCTGCGTCAGCGACACACTCTGGTATGGCTTGAACGTCTGCACCACGCCCTGGCTCACCAGCACAGTCGCGAGGATGATCGAAAGCGGCAGCAGGATGTAGAGCGTGCTCCGCGTGAGGTCCACCCAGAAGTTGCCGATCGTGGCCGAGGATCGGCCGGCGATGCCGCGGATCAGGGCGACCAGGACGGCCATACCCGTCGCCGCGGACACAAAGTTCTGGACCCCGAGCCCGAGCATCTGGGTGAGGTACGACATCGTGGTCTCACCGCCGTACCCCTGCCAGTTGGTATTCGTGGCAAACGAGACCGCCGTGTTGAACGAAGAGCCCGGCGACACGGCGCCCAGTCCCTGCGGGTTCAGCGGCAGCATCCCCTGGAGACGCTGCAGCGCATAGACCGCCGTGAAACCAACCGCGTTGAACAAAAGCGTGGCGGCGGCATAAGTCTTCCAGCCCATCTGGCCATCGGCCCGCACGCCGCCGAGTCGGTAGATGATCCGCTCAATCGGCCCGAGTACGCGGTCAAGGCCGCAGGACTTGCCCTGGTAGACCCGCGCCATGAACCACCCCAGCGGCCTGGCAAGCACGATCAGCACGACCAGGTACAGCGCAAGTTGCAACAGCCCATTCAGTGTCATTGGAACCACTCCGGCTTGAGCAGGGCGCACAGCAGGTACACGAGCAGGCCAAGAGCGACGATCCCGCCCAAGACGTAAATCCAAGTCATGGCTTGTCTCCCGATCCCCGCGGCATCAGCCGATCGCAGAGCACGAGCAGTCCGCCCGTCGCGACGCAGCAGCCTAGGAACACCGCGATGTACAACAAATCGCCCATCTTCTTCTCCAATGCGATCAGTATCCGCTGGTTCCCATCCCTCGGCGATCAGCGCGGCATCAAATCTGACGGTGGACCCATAAGGGAACCATAAAGAACCCGCGCTCGTCTGGATGGTGGCGGGTGAGGGGTCGCGAACACGGAGGGAAATGTCCCTGATACGATTCTGAAGTCCGCCTTGAACTGCAGATGGCTCGTCCGCGCCACGTCCGCGCCTGACGGCTTTGACGTTCCGCCTACGCGGCCGCTCTGATATGCCCTGGCGGGACGTGCCCGCGTGGCGCGAGAACCAATCTCGTTGTATCACACACCCTCAACTTGAGAACTGTGCAAAGTCGGATGCGGTTCAGTCCGTCATCTGGAGCGCTCCGTCGAGACGGTGGATACCGCCCCTTTCGGAGGGAAGCTCAACAGACACGTCCGCGTAGCGCACTCTCAAGGGGCCCCCGATCGTCGAGCGAAGGGATGCATTCAACAGCTTGCCCATTGCCCATTCGATATCAACCTCGAACCCGCCGCGGGCTCGCAGGCCGGAGACCCGCCCCTTGGGCCAGGCACTTGGTAGAGCGGGCAGCAGATGCAGGTCGCCTTCGTGGCTCTGGAGCAGCATTTCCGAGATGGCCGCGGTACCGCCGAAGTTGCCATCGATTTGGAATGGCGGATGATTGTCAAAGAGGTTGGGAAGCGTGGACTTGGCCAGCAGAGCTGCGAGGTTCTCGTGAGCTTTCTCCCCGTCGCCAAACCGGGCAAAGAAGTTGATGATCCAGGCCCGCGACCACCCGGTGTGCCCTCCGCCGTGGCTAAGTCGGAAGTCGAGCGACTTACGAGCGGCGTCGAAGAGGTCCGGCGTCTTCACCCGCGTGATCTGAGCGCCGGGATGAACCCCATAGAGGTGTGACATGTGCCGATGTCCGGGTTCGGCCTCGGCGTAGGGTTGATCCCACTCCATCAAACGCCCATCCTGCCCGATCGCCGGGGGCTTGAGCCGGGCGAGGCTTGCACGGATGTCCACGACAAGCTTGTCCTCCACATTCAAGATCTTTGCGGCTTCGAGCGTGTTGTTGAATGTCTCCCAAATGATCTCGTGATCCATAGCCGGGCCCATGGACAGGCTCAGCGTCTTATCACCAAGCCGGTAGGAGTTTTCGGGCGAAGTCGTGGGGCCCGAGACCAGCTGGCCGGTCTTGGGGTCGTCACACAGCCAGTCCAGAAAGAACTCCGAAGCCTCGCGGAGCACTGGGAAAGCCTGCTCGCGAAGGAACCTCCGATCTCCTGTGAATCGGTAGTGCTCCATGAAGTGCGCCGAGCACCAGCCCGCGGCCATGGGCCACATGCCCCACATCGGCTCGCCGACGCAGGCCGTCCAAAGCCAGGCGTCCCCTTCGTGCCCCATGCAAAACCCGCGGCATCCCAGCCGCCGGGCCATTTCCCGCCCGGCCGGGCGCACGCCATTGATGTACCAGAGGAAAGGCTCGTGGCACTCGCTCAGGTTGGTGACCTCGGCGAGCCAGTAGTTCATTTGGAGATTGATGTTGGTGTGATAGTCGGCGTTCCACGGCGCATCGATGTGCTCGTTCCAAAGGCCTTGAAGATTGGCGGGCTGCTGACCCGGGCGTGAAGAGCAAATGAGCAGGTAGCGCCCGTACTGAAAGTACAGAGCCTCGAGTGCGGGGTCGGGACCGCCCGACTGCACGAGGGCAAGGCGGCGATCGATGGACAATCCCGGCGCCGCAGACGAACCCAAATCAAGCCGGACTCGTCGGAAGAGAGCCTGGTGCTTCGCGATGGAGTCTCTTTTGATCGAGGCGAAGCCTCTGGCCGCGGCGCGATCCAGGTCGGCGGCGCACGCGGCATCAAGGCTGCGGATCAGCGGCTTGGCGGGATCGTCGCGGTTGTAGTCCGTCGCCACCGAGAGCAGGATCGTCGCGGCGTCGGCATCGCGAAGATGCAACACCTGACCGTCAGCCGATATCGTCCCGCCTTCGTTCAGGAGTCGGGCAAATGAAGCGAATCGGACTCCCGGATGAGCGTCACCGTGGGACCCACGACCCCGCAGAATCAGCTCCGGCCCCCGGGCGGTCGACTCAGCGCCTTCCGACCGATCCAGACGAAGGTCCAGTGAGAGCCTGCCTGGCTGCGAAGCCGCGACCCGCACCATCAGCACATCGTCCGCTCCGGAACTCAACACCTCTCGCGTGTACGTCGTGCCTTGAACCTCAAACGACGTGGTGGCAACTGCGGTGTCAAGATCAAGATCCCGGCGGTACGCCGTGAGGGGCGGGCCTTGCGCAATCAGTCGAATATCCTTTGCCAGGTAGCCGGGCCCACCGTCGTTGCTAACGGCGATCGCCAGGAAGTTTTTGCCGGCCTTTAGCACATTGTTCACGGTGAAACTGTGCGGCTTGGACCAGTCCTTCGTCCTCCCGACCTCGACACCGTTGAGAAGAACCACACTGAAGTCATCGATGGGACCCAGGCGGAGCGTCGACATACCGGCCGCCATTTCATCTGCGGAAACCTCAAAGGTGGCACGAAACACGACGGTCCGATGCTCCGGAACCGCACGTGAGGATTCATCGCCGGCAGCGGCCCACGCAGAGTCGTCAAACGCGGGATTCATCGACCCCGCGTCAGGCCCCTCCACGACCGGTCCTCGGCGCCACACCGAGATCGGTACCGGCCGAGCCGTCTTGAGTCCCGGCGCGATCAGCGACATCCGCAGGTCGCCGAGTGTCTGATAGCTTCGCGGGGAGATGCGTGGGCCCATGACCTTAGCTCGAATCAGGCTTTGCCCTTCTGCCGGCTTTCCCGAGAAAAAGAGTCGACGCGCCTCGGCCAGATGCACCGCGGCATCTTCCGGTTGCTTGGGCACGGGCGGGCCGGCCCAGATGGTGTTCTCGTTGAGTTGAATGCGTTCCTCGACGGCACCGCCGAACACCATGGCGCCGATGCGACCGTTGCCCACGGGGAGTGCCTGCGTCCATCCGCTCTGAAGATCAGCCGGCATGTCATACCACAGCTTGTCGGCGCTCTGGCGTGCGTGCGCAGGTGCGGACATCAACATGCAAACCGCCGCAATCAGACAGCACACCCAGTATCTACCCGACGCCGCAAGTGGTTGCTTCATTTGTCTCACCCAAAGAGGGCCAGGCCGCGAGCGAAGCCCGCCGGGCACAAAAAACGAAAGGACACCCAACTCATGCCGGAACTGCCTGAGCCCAGCGGTTGAGGACGTCACCCAACTCCGTGGAGGCGGGTTGTTCAACGCCTGGGCCGAAGTACTTGAGTTCCAGCATTTCGATGTCCCGCTCCAACTCGGCCCGGCGAACATCGTCAAAGCTCGCCGCGTGCTGTTCCTGAACGCGGCGCAGCGTCATGACAGCATTCAGGGGAGTGATACGGCTGGGAATCGCAAAGCCGGTGAGCATCGGAACGGCGTTTCTCGCCGCGCGGATGCGTCGATACGCGAAGATGCCGCCCGCCAGCAGCACAAGGGGGCCAACGATCATGCCCAGGGTGGCGTACAAGTTTCGCCCCTCGACTCGCACCACGCCACCCTTGACCGGGACAAGGTCCATATCTGAAAAGTATCGAGTATCAACCTTCGCCGTGACACCCGCCTTAAGGGAGGGCATGCGGAATACCGAACCCTGCGATGAGCCCGTGGGCGTGTAGGTGATCATCCAACTCCGCTCGACGTTCAGCCGGTAGACGCCGTGCTCATCAGGCTCCGGGTATCCGCCTTCGGGAGCCTTGGGCTGACCCCATCCAAACCGCGAGGTCGAAGCCTCACCCTCCTGCAACACGACCGTGGGCTTGGGCTCGATCCCCTTTTCCTCAATCTTGTACCCCTCGATCGGGCTTTCGAAGCCAGTGATAGCCTCGCGAAAGTCGGGAACCGCTCCCTTTCCGCGGCAGACAACCTCGAGCTTAATGGTCCGGTCCTTCTCACGATCGCGGGCGTCGCGCGGGTCGCACAACATGGTGACCTTGAGGTCTGCGCACGGCCGGAGCTCGGCCGACTCCGCGGTCGGGCCACCCACCGCGATGGGCGGAGTGTTTGAAGGAAGGACAAGTGTGACCGGGCCGGTTTGATCTTCAAACTGCATGTCCATCGTGATCTGCGGGAGGCGGTCGGCCGCAGGGTCCTTGCGCGAAAGCACTGCATAGGCCATGGGCTTCTCAAGCCAGCCATCGCTCCCGCTTTCGGTGACGCCTCGCGGCGGCATATACGCATCAAAGAATCCGATCGACTCAACAGTGAACCCCTTGCCCAGGGAGGTCTCGATGTTTTTCTGGAGCTTCTCGCGGAAGTTCACCTCCTGGTACTGGCGACCGACCCGAACAAACGCGTTAGTCTGGAGGTATTTAGAGAACCCGCCGGTCTCGCGATCGACAGAGTTGGTGAATCGGAGCGAGAGCAGGACGCCGAACTGGCGACCCGTGCCGACGCGATCATCCCCATCGATGGCCATGCGGAGCTTGATCTCATCCTTCACAAGATCGCGGTAGAGCTCCTCAAGTGAGCGAAGGGAGGCACCAGCGGGGTGATCACCAACGACACGGAGAGCCTGCTTGACAAGCCGCGGCTTGACCTCCGGTTCCGCGCGTGAGACCGCAGCGCCCATGACTCTGGCAAAGTCGCTGATGTGGCGAAACGCGGACTCAGCCGGAAGGGTCGCAATCGCCTTTTTGATGCGCTCCACCTGGTCATCCTTGGGAGCATCTCCGGCCTCTGTTGGAAGGTCGTCCACGCTGATGAAGTTGAGCTGGGAAGTGCCCATCGCGGCACCGAACCACCGCTCGTAGACGCCGATGTCTTCGCGCTCCTCACCCGCGGCGATTGCCTGGGCATAGCGGGCCGCCGCCTGCTCGAACGCGGCGAAGGCCTGGGCCTTGAACTCGGCTTGCTTGGCGGAGTCGCCACCCTTTTTCTGAGCGATTCGGAACTGCATGCGGTCATAGGCAAGCCCTGCCTTCACGACGGCAAAACGCCAGGATTCACCCTCGCGGGCAATCGCGCTGTCAATGAGCTCCAGCGCGATGCCGTACCCCTTGTCAACCAGTTGGGCGATTTCGGTGTCGGTGCGTTTGACACCCTGCTGCACCTGCGTCGCGCGGTTGCGCCAGTCTCCGTTAAGGCTCGCGGCCATCGTGGAGGCAAGCGCTGCGCAAGTCGCCGGTGGGATCTCCGCGATCGAACCGAACACGCGCTGAATATCGGCGGGGTCGTAAACCTCGGTGATGCCATGGCAGGCTTTGAAGGCGGGCGCAATAGTCGTGAGGGCTCGGGGATCGACCCCAGTAGCGCGAAGTGTCTCCATCAGGCGACCCAGCCGCTCCAGATTGCGGCGTTGGCGGCCGCGGGTCAGAGGGGCCTGCGCGATCGCCTCACGCCAGAAGTAGTACATCATGGCATCCGGGTCGATGTCGCTCTTGGGCGAAAGTCGCGATTCCCAGGTCTTGAGGAACATGTCGGCAATCGGAACTGCCTGATCGGGTGTACGGGCGATCGCTTCTGACACGAGAGTCAGCGCCAAGTCTGTTTCATCCGCCACAGTCGCGATCCCGATGCAAGCCTTGCCGGCCCGGACAGCGAGGCTGGGCTCAAGCGCATCGAACCAGGGCTTGCTGGGAATCGCGCGGAGCAGGAGTTGTGCCTCGCGAGCGACGGTGCGTTGCTTGCCCTTTTGAGCAACAGCGTTCTCCATCTCGGTAACCAGCGCCGAAGTGAGCATCCGCATCGGGACGCGCAGCACAGACTGGTCCAGACCCCTCCGCTCCAGAAGGACATCGACCGCCTCCTTCAGCGAGAGGATCGACTGGGCCCGCTGCTCGTCATCCTGCTTGGCATCGCCGATGTTGGCCGCGCTCAGCGCGATCGCTTGCAGGGCGGCCGGTCCCAGGGTGTCGTTGGCGTATACGCCGCGCAGCCACGGTGTGACCTGCGTGCGCGGCATGCGGGTCATCAATGCGACAGCCTGCTTAATCGCCTCCTGGCGCGCGGATTGCGATGCGCGATCCATGAGCGACACCTCTGTAAAGAGGGCCCAAGCACCCGCACGATGAGCATCACCCTCTGGGCCGGGCCCGAGCTTGGAAGCCAGGTCGGCCCTGTAGCGGCCGTGAACGAGAATCTGCTCGCCGTCGCCTGCTGCCCGCGCATCTTCAAGCGACGGAAGGTACTCGTACGCCTGCTGCACCAATCCCGCGCCTGCCAGCAACTCAACGGTGCGGCGTCGCTTGGCCGCATCACCCGAACCAAACAGCGTGGTCCCCGCCTTGATCTGAGCGAGCATGGGACCCGGGCTGTTCTTTTCTGAAGCGGCGCGCAGCATGCCGGCCAGGGCCGTGCTCTGCCAGGGTTTGGGTTCCTCGGGGCATGCGTCGGCAAGGATGAGCACCTCCTCGGGCAGCAGGCCGGAGTTGCCGCGATTGAGCGACTGAAGGATTTGCGAGTAAACCTGCTGCGCCTCGGGCTTGGTTCGTTCGGTCAAGTACGTGTTGAGAATCCCCCACTCTCCCGCCATGACCTGCAGATGGAGCCAGCGAGCAATATCGCCACCCTTGGCGGTAGCGATATTGGGCATGGGGACCTGACCGAAGCCAAGCTTGGACCGGGCGGCCAGCACGTTCTGCGGAGTCCGGGCGAAGTCCATTTCGCGAAGAGCCCCCACCGTTTCTCGGATGCGCGTCGCCTCAGCGCTGGCGGCGGTGGCGTAGCCCAGCAGCGCATCAAGATCGAAGCCCAAGTCCTTGTAGTACGCCTTCATCTCATCCTGGCGGTCCTTGGGCAAGCCTTCAAACTGGGCCTTGAGGTCGGCGATTTCTTCTTTGGAAAACGGACCCGCGGCCGCCGCCGGAGCGCCCGGGAGTGGGCCCGCCTCGGGCTGGTCTTGAGGCTGTTCTTCGTCAAGGGTCGCGGCGGGCTCGACAGCGGCGGCGGGCTTCGCTGGAGTCATGGGAACAGCCCTGATCGCGGATACCTGGGCAGCTACCGTTCCCGTAGCAAGTGCGGCAAGACACGCCGCCAGTGCGATGCGCTCACCGGCAGAATGGAAGAGACCTGACACGGTGGTGTAGGGTTTGTCTGAGAGCGTGGTCATCGTTGTCCGTCCTTCGTCGCAGTTACTTGTGCGCATCACCAGCCCCCTTCAATGTCGCCCGTGCCGCCCGCACCCCGGGCATCTCCCTTGCGGCGCGGTGGACGTTTGGTCTTGCCAGCCCTATTCCCATCGCGCAGTCCGTCTCCCCCTCGGCGCGGGCTGTACTTGGGAAGCGGCTTGGCCTGCAAGTCTTCCAACGAACTCTGCTCGAGATTGAGCACAAGTTCGAGGTTCTTCTGTCGCTCCGCGGCCTTGGGATCAGAGCCCGAAGTCTCGCTTGAAGTCTCGGCAAGGTATCGAAAGTTCTGTCTTGATCGGCCCGAGACTTCACGCCACTCGCTCGCGGGCTTGCCGCTGGCCCGCAACAACCGTGCGCCGTAGTAATAGCCCGTGGCAGCTTCCTCTCGGGCCTGATCGGCAAGCGGAGTGGAGCCCTTGTTAGCGTCGGTAAGCGTGTCGAGCATCAACTCCAAGTCGCCAACACCCTCGGCAATGCTCCCCGCACGAATGAGGGCACGGTCTCGGGCGATCCGCACCGTTTGAGCCTTGGCCGACCCAGCGGTGGCAAGCATCTCGTGGGCTTCTCGCAGTTTGTCGGCTGCCGCCCCCCAGGCCGTAGCCGCCGTGGTGTACGCGGCATCTTCCGCATCCGCGGCGGCCTTCGCGGCCGCGGAGGCCTCGGGCGTCTTGAGTTCCAGCCCGACCTTCCGAGCCTGAAGGGCCGCCAGGTGAGCTTGGTAGGCGGTTTCCTGAGCGGACTCCGCCGCGGTGTCGAGTTTCCCGGCCTGCGTGAGCAAGTCACCCGCGCGATCCTCGGTGTAGGCCCGCTGACCGGGTCCGAAGTGGTACGCCAACCCTGCAACCGGAATAAGAGCCCACAACGACCACGCGATGTTCTTGAGGATCATGACGTGTGCCTCACACCTATTGCTGCCGGAAAGGAGCGCGGCAAACGCGAACGACGCTCGCGGGCATGGCCGCGCTTGAGGCCCAGAAGCATCAAGGCTGGCCCGATCAACGCGGTGAGGGAACACCCCACACCCAGGGCGATCAGCGCGGCATCGCGCATTCCGATCTCCCCACCCGCATTCGGACTGATCATCGCCAGGTTCGCCAGAACCTCTTTGGGCAGGTGAAGACGATTGCCTTCGTGATACACGCCCCCGAGGCGGGCAGCGAGGGCCTTGAGCGAGAGCGTCTCCTGCTTTGAGCTGTGCCCGGAGATGATCGTGGCCTTGGTAGGGTCGCCCACCCCAATCACGATGGTGTCGGCGATGGCTGGCGGCAGCGTGACTTGGCCCAACTCCGACTTCGCATCCCCGTCGCTGATCACGATGAGCGTGGTTGATCGCCGGGCCCAGGGCCGCGCCACCTGAAGCGCGGCGTTCACTCCGGATGCCAGATCGGTCTGCCCCGGATCAAAGGCGACGTGAAGCTGTAGCCCGTCAAACATGTTCGAGATGACATTTTTGTCCGTGGTGTCCGTCAATACCGTCATCGCCTTGGTATAGAAAGCGACCATGGTGATACGGGTCTGCTTCATATCCAGTCGATCAAGGACTCCCTGCACAACCTTGCCCGCCCACTGGCTGCGGGTCACCCTTTCCGCATCCGGCCCGGCATCCTTGAGCAGCATGCTGGGAGAAACATCCAGCGCGATCAGCAGTTGCTTGGATGCCCGGGGAGCAGGGGTCTGATCGCCGCCGACAGGGTCGTAGGCGATCAGCACCGACGCCCCCCAAGCCGCGGCGGCGATGCCCATCACACGAACAAACGGGGCGGCGGCGACCCACTGCGAAGGCCTGCCGGACGGGCCAAACGCAAGTCGGGCGACCCGCGAGACGCGACGACGGTGCAGCCACTCGCCCACTCCGGCGATCACGGCGACCGTCAACGCGATGAGCCAGGGAGTCACCACGGGGTGTACCTCGCTCCAAGAAGTCCTACCAGGTGTAGCCCCACCAGCGCGATGGCCGCGATCGCGAACGGTCGGAAGTGGTCCATCGGAATCGTGCCCGTCGCCGCGAACTTGGCGGGTTTCATCTTGTCGATGTGGCGAAACACCTGCTTGATGCTGTCGGCATCGGTCGCGGCAAACGCGCCACCGCCCGTCGCGCTGGCCATATCGACAACCTCAGACGGAATGGCATCCTCGGCGACATGGATGTGATAGAGGATGATGCCCGCGGACTTGAGTTCTTCCGCAACTTTCTCGTTCTCTCCACCGTCAAGATCAGAGCTGAAGCCGTCGGACACCATAAGGATCAGTCGATCCCCTTCAAGCGCCTCAGCCTCCATGTTGGCTTTGCAAAACCGCAGGGCCGCGGCGATAGAGGTGCCGCTCATATGGATCGGCTGGTGCTCAGGGTCCGCAAAGGGCATCGCATTGCGAATGGCCGCAAGATCTCGGGTGAGCGGTATCCAGCGGATTTGATGGGAGCCAAACATTGTCAGACCCAGAGCGTCCCCTTCGCGTGCATTGGTGAAGTCGATGATCGCCTTGGACGCCATGCGGTAACGCGAGCCCGACATACTCCCCGAAACGTCCAGGCAGATCTGGATGTTGGTCAGAAGTCGCTCGGCCCGCGGCTTCTTCATCATCTGCGGGCCCGCCATCATCACCAGCGCCACGGCAAGCAGCAGCAGCGGGACGACCTCAAATGCTGCAAGGCCCCATCGCAGGCCGCGATTGCGCGCGATAGCGTGTCGCTGGTGATCCAGCGGCAATACCACACCCGCCGAGCGACCGAGCACCGACCAGAACAGCAGCACCGGCACCGCCAACAGCAGCAACACCCACGGGTGCAGGAAGGTCATGCGGGCACCCCCGTCGGCTCTGGAAGGCGCGACCGGCGCAGCTCTTCAAGCGCGGCCGCTGCGTGCTCTCGTGCAGACTCACCGCCGCCCCTGGAGTGGAGCCATCGTTCAATCGCCAAAACCAGCGGACCTGTGGACTCACTGTCGCGAACCTCGCGAAGCACCGAGGCCAGATCCTTACCCTCACCAACGCGCTCGCCGCCGAGGTACTGCAGCAGGAGGAGCTCCAGACGTCCCGATTCCTCGACGGTGAGCGGGCGCTCACGGGCAACCTCAAGCGCATGGCGAAGCTGCTCCGCCACAGACGGAGGCGGCAACACGGGCGCCGGCGGCGCCTCCGGACGCGGACGTCGGATGGCACGAACCACCATCACCACCACCGGAAAAGCAACCCATAGCCCGATCGCCCCCCACATGAGCTGGCGATAGTGTGCCCGCCAGTTCATCCACGAGCCCGTCGTTGCGTAAAGGTCAACCCCGTGATCTGCCGGAAGGCGGGAGACGACAGTAATGGGAATAGGGGCCAGGTCGGACATCGGCTGGCCATCTTCACGCTCGAGATGGGCACGAAGATCAAACTCCCCCGCAACCGCACCGATGAACTCTACCAGCTGGCGGCCGTCTGCCTGGCCCGGAGACACGCGGATGAGAATCGGCGAGTTGGGAGTCTGGTCGGCGCGGGCCCGCAGCCGTGGCGCGTATTCGACCTGCACCTGGCCCGCAAGCCCTCGCACCGCCTTGATCGGCTCAGCCTGTGCGAGGCAGGCAACGATCGCAATGACAACCGTAAGCGCGTTCATCCGCGGCCCCGGGTAAAGCCGCCACGATTGGAGAGAAAGTGGCGAAGAGGCGGGACAAACGGACGGTCAGTTCGGAGTCTCAGATAGTCAACGCCGGATCGAATGAGTTCAGACTTCAGGGTGTCGGCCGCGGTCCAGCGGGTGCGGGAGTGGATCAAGGAGTGCGCCCCGGACTCCGCCTCACGAGCGCGCACAAACCCCGCACGCAGGCCCCCCTCTTCTGCCGGGTCCTGCAAGTGAATCGCGATGCAATCGTGTGCCTGGGCGGCCCGCCGCAGCGCGGACAGCGCGGCGGGATCGTGCATATCGCTGATGACGACGATGACACTCGATCGTTCAACGCGGGCAACCAGCGCCCGCAGACGCTCACCCAAGCGCGTGGCCTCGCCAAACTCACCCGTGCGTAGCGGCTCGATCACCCGCCAGAGATCATTGCGAGCCAGGCTCGGCTCCACCCGCGTCTCACGATCACCACCACCAACGATCGCCACGGGGCTCATCCGGCGCTGACCGATCATGCCGACCGCTGAGGCGATCCAGACGGCCAGGTCGTGCTTGCTCAGTTCGGTCGAGCTCACCGACATGGACCCGGAGGTATCAACGACGACATAGATACAAGTGCGCTTCAGGGCTTCATACTGCTTGACGAACGGCTTGCCGGTGCGGGCCGTCAGACGCCAGTTCAGCATGCGGACCGAGTCTCCCGGCTCGTAAGGACGCGAACCGGAGTATTCGAGGCCGCCCCCGATGAACAGCGAGTTGTCGGCCCCGAAGGCAAGCTCCTCGGCAAGACGCCGCACCACCAGCTCAAAGTCGCCGCGGGCGAGCTCATCGGGCTTCTTGCGGAGACCGGTTTGTGATGCGGCAGTTGGCATGTTGCTTGGTGCGCGCCCGACGGATGGGGCCGATCAGGTAAGCGACTTGAGAATCGACCCGAGCACGTCCGCGGCCTTGTGCCCCTCGGCCAGGGCCTCGTAGGTAAGGCGAACGCGGTGAAGGACGACATCCTCCGCCAGGGCAAACAAGTCCTCCGGAATGACATACTCGCGCCCGTGAATGTGGGCACGAGCTCGCGATGCATGGACAAGCGCCAATGCCGCGCGCGGGCTGCAACCCAGCTCTAGGTGCTCGTGCTTACGCGTGAGGTTGACCAGTTCCACGCAATCGCGGATGAAGACCTCGCTGACGTGGACCGCTTGAACCGCCGCCATTGCCTCGGAAAGCTGCTTGATGCTCATCCGCTGCGTCCCATCGATGGCATCAAACGCGGACATGGGAACCGCTCCATCCCCTTGGCGTTTCAGACGCAGGTTCAAGCTGCGGCGAACGACTTCCGCTTCTTGAACCGGGGTGGGATACGTGAGTCGATGGCGAAGCATGAACCGGTCAAGCTGCGCTTCGGGAAGCTCAAACGTACCCGCCTGCTCGATCGGGTTCTGCGTCGCAATCACCAGAAAAGGGGCCGGCAGGTCGTGGGTAGTGTCGCCAATCGAAACGCGACGCTCCTGCATCGCCTCCAGAAGCGCTGACTGCACCTTGGGTGAGGCACGGTTGATCTCGTCTGCCAACAGCAAATTGGTAAAGATCGGCCCCTTGTGGATCCGGAACTCGCTGGTGCGTTGCTCCAAAATCTCCGCCCCGACGATGTCCGACGGCAGCAGGTCAATCGTGAACTGCACCCGGTGAAACTGCAAGTCGATCGCTTTGGCCACCGCTTGCACCATCAGCGTCTTGGCGATGCCCGGCACACCTTCCAGAAGCAGGTGCCCGCCAGTCAGCAGCGCGATCAACAGACGCTCCACCACGACCTCTTGTCCCACAACCGTCTGTGCAACCTGCGTGCGGACCGTATCCGCAAACGCGCACTTGCCGGGCGTCCACATCGGCTTCGCCTTGACTTCAACGGCCGCCCCGTTGGCGCCACCACTGCTTGATGCTGCGGTCGTCACGTCCTCACCTTTCACGCGCGGCCACCCGCGTCTCAGTTGTTCTTCACTTCGCCCGATCCCGCCCCTTCTGTCTCGCCCAGGAGCTTCTCAACCACCGCCTTGATCTTCTCCGCCCGCACACCCGCGGCACGAACCTTGCCCGCTCGATCGATGACCACGGTAGCCGGGAAATACTCAACTCCATACGCGGCGGCGGTCGCATTCGTGCGCTCGGGAGCCGATGCCCCCTGTTCCGACTTGGTCACCACACTGTCCTGCATGATCGCAAAACTGAGCTTCTTCGCTTTGGCATGCGCTTGCATTTTCGTCCACGCATCCGCCGCGCGGTTGTCGCACACACCCAGGAACGCGACCCCCTGCGTACCAAGCTCCTTCTCCAGGGGCGCGAGCTTTTCAAACTCCTTCATCGAGACGGCAAGCGAGGGTGATACAAACGTCAACACCGTCACGTTACCCGCCAGAGACTTGCCGCCTCCGACAGGCTCCGTGCCAATCCACGATTCAGCCCGCAGCCCCGGTGCCTGCTTTCCCTCCATATCCCGCAGGCTCTTGGGACGCGTTGCCCCACCCAAATAGAACTCCGGGCCAAACTCACTCGGCCCCGCGCCAACGACCGCGGTGCCCCCGCCCGCCTCGGCAAGCAGAACTTTGACGACATCCTCCACCTTGTCGGGAGTCAACCCCGCGGCCCGCACAACGCCGTTGCGATCAATCGCGACGTACGTCGGCCAGAACTGCAACCCGTAGTCTTTGGTCGTCGGTCCACCCTGCTTGTCCACACCCACCGGATAATTGATCCCCTTGTCCTTCACGACCGAGTCAGCCTTGTCCCAGCCGCTGTTGGAATCGTGCACGCCGATGAAGACCAGCCCCTTGTCCCCGTATTTCTTCACTAACTCGACATTGTGCGGGATCGCCGCCATGCACGGGCCGCACCAGGTCGCCCAGAAGTCAACCACGACCACCTTGCCCTTGCTTCCCGCGATGGTCGTCTCGCTGCCGATCCAAGATGCGATAGAAAGGGCCGCGGCCGGCTTGCCCTCAAGAGCCTTCAGGGTGTCGTACCGCTGACCGCCATTCAGGAAGTACCACTCATCCGGGAACGCCTTGAGTTGAGCCCAGACCTGGCTGGACAAGAGAATCGCCAGAGTGCCCGCCATCAGACGCAGTGTGCCGGTCCGCATAAACACTCCTCGATGAACTTTCCCTAGATTCACACTCCAGAGTCTACAGAGAATTGGACTGGGCCCTCGCCCTCGAAATCACCTTGGAGTGTCCGGTCCGTAGCCATCGCCGGGCACGGCACAAGCACTGTTGTACCAGAGATTTAGAGAACATTCAACGACCAATCGCCGCTACCCCCTCCACCGTCATCTTCACCGGCTTGAGGAGCCCCGCATCGTCAAACTCCAAACGATCAATGCAAACCACCCGGTGGTTGGCGTCCGTTTCACCCAGCGGCCGCCGGTGATACACGATGTAGTACTCATCGCGGCCTGGACGCTGAATCACGCTGTGATGGCCCGCCCCGGTGGCGATTGCCGGGTCCTGCTGCAAAACCCGTCCGATCCGTTTGAACGGCCCGTGCACCGAATCCGCCATCGCGTACGCGACCGAGTAGTTCGGCCCCGTCCATCCCCCCTCAGACCACATGAAGTAGTACGTCCCCCGCCGCACGAACATGAACGGGCCTTCCACATACCCCTGAGGCGTCACTTCCTTGAACACCTGCTCATCCGCCATCGGAACCACACTCGTGAAGTCTTCCTTCAAGAGTGCGATGTTGCAATGGCGCCAGCCGCCGTAGATTAGGTAATACCGGCTATCGACATCCCGAAATACGAACTGATCAATGGGCTGGGCCCCATTGTGAAACGCCCCGACAAGCGGTTTGCCCAGATAGTCCTTAAACGGCCCTTCTGGCCGATCCGCAACCGACACGCCAATTCCACCAACTTCCTTGTCCGACTGGATGTCATTGGCGCCAAAGAAGAGAAAGTACTTGCCATCTTTCTGCACAATCGAAGGAGCCCACATCGCACGCCGGGCCCAAGGAACCGCACTCGCCTCCAAGATCCGATCGTGCTTGGTCCAATGAACCAAGTCCGACGATGAAAACGCATCAAAGTGCAGTTGCTGGTCATACGGGGCGGAGAAAGTCGGATAAACCCAGAACTCCGAACCGAACACCGCGCCCTCCGGGTCCGCGTACCAGCCAGCCACGATGGGGTTACCCGACCTTTGTGGTGCACGAGCATTGCCGGCGTCCGCGCAACCTCCAGCCAGGCACGCCGCGACTCCAACGCAAATGACACCAATCCGCATCATGCGATCGCTCCCATTTTGCCGTCAAGTATCCGGTTCACCCCTGCGAATATACCCGAGGGTGCCAACAATGGGTGGCCAAATCCGCTCAAAGGTGAGGAGCCCGCCGTGCACTACGAAAGCCGCATCAAGTACGAAGTGTCGCGCATCCACGCGGCGGCAATCTACTGTTCGGACGGACGCCTCGGCGAGCACTTTGACGACTTTCTGCAGCAGGGGCTCTCCCTCCCCCGCTACGACCGTGTCACCCTTCCTGGTGGTCCGGCCTGCTTGGCCGGTCACCCTCAAGCCCTGCTCGAAGAACAGGGCGTAGTAGATGAACTCAAGTTCCTCGTCGAGGTCCACGGGCTCAAGCGTGTGGTCCTGATCGCCCACCAGGGCTGCGCGTACTACTCGACCCGACTTGAGCTCATTGAGCCGCGTCTGGAACTGGTCCAGAAAGCAGACCTCGTGCGCTCCGCGGCCTTCGTTCATCGCGTCACCGGGCTGGACTCCATCGACGCGTACTTTGCCCGGCATGTCGAGGGTCGGGTTCGTTTTGAAAAGGTTGACGCGTAGCTTCGGCACCTTCACTAAGCCCGCGGTCGGCGTTTCGCATCACGGCGACACAAAGCCCTTCCACTTGCGCATGTAATCGACGAAGCCACCGCTAAGCCCTCGCTCCAGAAGCTCTTGACCCGAAAGCGGCGGGTATCGCGGCTTCCATTCCGGATCGACGATGCGGTGTGCCCAATCCGGGTTTGCAATGGCCGCGCGGCCTAGCGCCACACCGTCCGCGCCCAGTTCGAGCATCATCTCGCACTCGACTCGCGTCCAGAGTTTTCCGGCAACGAACAACAGAACGCCGCTGGGCACCACCTTCCGGAATGCCTCCAGTGCGTGCTCGCTGGGACGCTTGGTAGTGTTCTTCATCGCCTCCCAAAGCGACAGATGCACGAAGTCCACCCCGTCCTCGCAAAGCCACTTGGCAACCTGAAGGCTTTCATCCAAATCAAGGCCCTTGGCGTTTCCGAAGTCCTCAGGAGAAAGCCGCACACCCACGACAAAGGGGGCAGGGGCCTTGGCCCGCACCGCGCGTGTCACCTCACGGATCAGCCGAGCGCGGCCTTCAAGACTTCCCCCCCACTGATCCGTTCTCCGGTTTTCCACTGTGCTCAAAAACTGGGTGAGTAGGTATCCGTGCGCCCCGTGGATCTCGGCCCCATCCAAACCCGCCGCTACGGCCCGCCCCGCGGCCGCGGCAAAGTCCGCGATAACCCGTCGAACGTCCTCCTCCGTCGCCGCCCGATGATTCGGCCCCTCGCTAGCGCTCCATGGACGCTCGCCGGTCAGCGCCGCATCCGCCCGCAAGCCACCGTGAAACAACTGAATGAAACCCAGAGCCCCACGCTTATGCATGGCACCGGCAAGAGTGCGAAGCCCGGGCACAAGCCGATCATCGAACACGCCAAGTTCTCCGGCCCAGCCCTGCCCGTCCTTAGACACATGAGAGGCGCACGTGGTGATGACACCCATGCCTCCCTCAGCCCTCACATCCAACCAGCGCAGCTCATCGGCGCCGAGCGACCCATCGGCACTGCTCTGCCCGTTGGTCATCGCAGCAAGTGTGATTCGATTGCGGGACCGCGTTCCGTTTCCGAACACCATGGGCTCAAGAAGCTGCTTTGCCATACGGAGATGTGACTTTCATTGAAATCTACGCGCCCTGAACGATTCTCTGAACCATCCAGAATAGCGCGATCGCGGCGATCACCATCGACAACGGCACCGCCACGCGCTTCCGATACCACGGCTTATTCCGCCACCACCCCAGCAGCAGAAACGCCGCGGCCAGCACCGTCAGGTGCCCACCCTCAACCCCGAGGTTAAACGCCACCAATCCCGCTACCAACTGCCCGGTCGGAAGCCCAATCTCCGTCAATCCGGATGCAAACCCCAGACCATGCACCAGCCCGAAAATGAAGGCAACGGCCGGACGCCAGGCGTGGACCTTCTTAGCGAACAAGTTCTCGATTCCGACAAACGCAATTGTGAGTGCAATCGTCGGTTCGACGATCGATGCGGGGATAGAGACCAGGTGCAGCGTCGCGAGCGTCAGCGTCAACGAGTGGGCGATCGTGAACGCCGTGATCTGCCAGAGCAGGGCCTTGGCGCGGGGGGTGAGCAGGAACAAGCCAAGCACGAACAGGGCGTGGTCAGTGCCCTCGGGCATGATGTGGCGATACCCGAGTTTGACGTATCGCCAGGCAACACCCACGACCGTGTCGGGACTCTTGGTCGGGCTCGCCGCCCCGCCCGTCGCCATTCGAATGTCGATCTCAGGTGAAACCTCACCGGCCCCCAGGGGCAGATTCGCCGGTTCAACCCCGGGTCTGTCTAACGACAGAATCACGTCCGACATCACCGCCGGAAACCGAATCACCATCTTCGCGGCCACGTTGGGCAGCTCTACGGAAATGACATAGTCCATCTTGCAGGGAAGCTGACGGGTGGGATGTTCAACCTTCCACTGCCGTGCGGCAGCAAGATCGGGCGCCTGCACCACCTGAAACTCAGTCTGCTTGCCGTCCACCCAGATGCGCATCCCCGAGCTCAGCCGCTCCTTTCCGTCTGTAAACGCAGCCGCAAGGTCTTCCTCAGGCCCGTACATCAGAGCCAGCATGGGCGGGTCGCCGATCCGCGCGGAGGTGTCGTTCAGTGCAAACGCCAAGGCATCATGAATGATGGTCACTTGAACATGTCCGTCGCTGGTGACCTTGACCAAGCCGACGGTTGACACCACCGGATGGGCGCGCACGCCCGCGGTCCATGCCATCAGCACGACCACGGCCGCGATGTTGCGTACCCACCGCCACCGCATAAACACTCCGGCACGCGCGCCGATGCGCTACTTCGGTCCACCACTCCCCAGCGCCGCCAGCGAGTCTTCGCTCAACGCCGCGTTCCAAATCGTGAAGCCCTTGATCTCGCCACTGAACTGGTACCGATTGTCCCACGGGTCCTTGGGCATGACATGAACGACATTGGCATCATCCACCAGCGTGATCGGCCGCTCACCGATCTGCTTCCCATCCTTGTAAAGCCTGAGAATCTTGCCGTCATAGGCCGCGCTGAGCATCTGCCAGCGGTTCAGGTCAAGCTGCACCCGCCCCTCGACATCCTGGTTGGCGCTCCAGAAGTGCGCGCCGTTGGCAAACTTAGTGATATACCGTCCCATCCCGTTCTCAGCATCACCACACGTACCAAAGCCCGCAAACACGGTGTGGTTCGCCGGCTGCTTGTCGGTCTTGACAAACATGTTGATCGTCCATGAGTCGCCGGCCTTCACAGGCAGACCGGGGACATCCTTGACAACCAACCCCGCCTGCTTCACCTCATCCAGCGAATACACCGGGCCATCCGGGTTCAACTCCGCCATCGCCGTCTTAAGCGTGTTGTGGTCCGGCGATGTGTCCCGAATGTCCGAAACCATGACCTGGTACTTGTGCTTGCCCTCCAGCGCGCTGGCCAGCATCAATGTTGCGCTCATCCGGTCAGCGCTCAACTCCGCCGACTTGATCGCAATACCCGGAGAGATCGTGAAGTGCCCCGCATCCGCGGCATCCACCGGCTCAGAAAACTGAATCACCACCTTCGAAGATGTCGCCACCCCCACCACCTTCTTAAGGCTGGGCGGAGTCTTGTCATTCACGTCAACCTTCGCCGACGAGATGCTTCCCGCGTGCCCCTTGGCATCCACCATCGTGACCTTGACCGTCGAGGGAGCGTTGATCCTGATGGGCCCACCGTACACCGCCGATTTTTCCGTCGGGTCCGAGCCATCCAGTGTGTACCTGAATCCACCGCTCCGCCAGTACATGCCGGGCTCGATCCGCACTTCTGTCGAATCGGTGAACGGTCCCTTGCCGACCGTG
Organism: Phycisphaerales bacterium; assembly: GCA_044222485.1. Classification (GTDB taxonomy): domain Bacteria; phylum Planctomycetota; class Phycisphaerae; order Phycisphaerales; family UBA1924; genus JAHBXE01. The sequence continues at coordinate 104,152 of JBGAND010000018.1, forward strand.
ATCTTTGCAGAGTCCTGAACATGGTCGGACAACGTGTCAAACAATGGTGCCGCCGCGGCCGCGCGGTTGAGCCCTACCTTGGCCGCCGTCGCCGCGAACACCTTGATCTTTGACTCGTTGGGCAGCTTCACTGACGTGGTTCCCGCCGGCAAGTCGATCGCGTACTTGAACAGGTAGCAGTATTCGTAAAACGCGTCACCCGCAGGAGTGTGATGATGTGAGCAGTACCACGCGATCGAGTCGGGCTTCACGAACCCCGGCTCCATACCCGCGATGTCGTTCGACCAGCTATAGGCCGACTCGGGCGTCTCGCCCTTCCACATGCGGCGATCCCACTGCCCAACATACCCGCCCCAAGCTTGCACGCTCCACGGCTTGGACGTTCCACCCACGCCGATGTTCGACTTCACATCCTCATCCGCCGCGGCCAACAAGTAAAGACGATCCGAACCCTCGGGAATCTTGATCTCCTGCCCCTTGCAGGTCACAGCATTCTGCTTGCCATCTTCCGTCGGCCCGATGTTGAACGTGATGCCCTCGGCAACCACTTGCCGCGGCAGCGGCTCCGCAGGCAAAGACTTGTCACCCGCGAACGCCCCATCGCCGCGCTTCGCGTTCGTGCTGACCGCGTCCGTATCAAACGCGAGGGCAATCGGTGTGCCCGCAGGCTTGGTCGCCGTAGCCGGTGCCTGGCCAAGCTTGACGGCAAACGCCTTCAGACTCAGGCCGCGGACATCCGTGACCACCTCACCCTTCTCAACCGTCGCCTTGCCGATCTCCTGCTCCTGACCATCCACCTCGCGGGCGGCCGCCACGGGCTTGGCAAACGCGACCTTCACACCCGCAGATCCCTTGCCCGGCAGTTCCCGCAACCGCACGACCACCTCATCACTGTCCTCGGCCCTCTTCACGGCCGTGATCTGAACGCCGGCATCACTCGTGTGAGCCAGCGAGAACACCTTGCCCAGCGAACCCGCATGCGAAGTCGAGTTGAACGCGATCAACGGCTGATTCAGCCGCGACGCCTGCAGCGGCGTCATCGCCTGCTGCCACCCACCGGCGTGCCCGACGATCGCGAACTGCACGTTATGGCGCCCCAGATCCTGGCTCCCCTGGTCCTGATACCCGCCCCGCGTGCCGGGGGTGTGCAAGAGCGTCAGCCGCACGGTGTTGTCGTTGGGTTTGTCAGACCCGTACTTGCTGTCGCAAGCCACGGTCACACCGTAGTCACCCTTCTTGTCCGTCAGGTCAAACCACTGATGGAACGAATACTCAAACTGCTTCTCGTGGCTGTTGGGCCGCTCGATCACGCCCGACTGAATGTCGTACGTCGCCATCGGATTGCTGACCGTCAGCGGGAACGCCACGCGCAGGCTCCGCTCGCGGCTATTCCACAGAATGTCGTTGTCAAACTCAACCCGCGCACCTGCCGTGCCCGACGACAGGCTGATCCGCTGGGTGAACGTGGACCCCTCCGTCTCTCGAGTCACTTCAAGGGTGACGCGGGCCGGGCCCTCCTCAGCCACAAAGAACGTCGCCGGGCCGCCCACATACGCCTTGGCCGGCCGCTGGCGATCTTCCCAGTCCTGATTCCACGCGGGCCATGCAGAAGGATTCTCGTAATGCAACCCAAGCCGCACCGGCCCGGACAGCAACTCGCGATTGGCCTTCTTGTCACGGATCGATGCCACATCTCCGTTGTCGTCGACCTTGACAACGTAGTAGTCGTTTTCCAGTTCGCGCTCCGAAACGCGGAGCGCGCTCGCCGGCGGCCTAGCGTCTGCCACCCGTTCCACCTTGTACGCCGCGAACCCAACCGGCGGCGCCTTGGCGACAAATGTCACCCACGAGTTCATGACGAACGCCTGCGAAACAACTGCCTTGCCATCGGGCCCGACAATCGTCGGAACACCCTCGCCTCCATCGCTCAACCGAACCGTCACCAAATCCTCACGCTCAATCGATGTCGGGTTGTACACAACGATCGACGAGCCTTTGCCGCTCGTATCCATCGCCCCAATCACACCCGCCGCCGAATCCTCCAGCACCGCACTGAACTGATTCGCCGCCAGGACCTCATCATTCCACGAAAAGTCATACGCCTTGGGCAAGCTCGTACCCGGCAAGATGTCGTGCATCTGCGAACCCAACACCAGATACCACGCCGACTCCAGCTTCTTGGCCGGATAGTCCCGAGCCCCAATCCAGGCCGCGGCCACCGCCGCACGCTCCGCGGCATCCGCCAGCAGCTCGTTCTTGCGATTCCACCGTTTCATGTACGCCTGAGACGTCACCGACCCTGCCGAGTGTTGCGTCAGCTCCAACTCCCCCTTATACCTCGGCAGCTTCGCCCTCATCTCCGGGGTGATCGCCTTGAACATCTCGTCCGCCTTGCTATGAAGCACCTTCAGCGGCCCCGACCCCTTCACGCTCTTCTCCACCATGTCAACGGAGGCTTCCTTCGGCGCTCCACCTTGATCGCCCGTCCCGTAATAGTGGTAATCCGTGTAGACCCCCGACAGCTTGCCATTGGCCTCGACTCGCTGCTGCCAACTATTGCTCTTCGACAAGTCCTCCTTGACCTCTCCGACATACGCCCCCGGGTCCAGGGCCGCGATCACGCTGCTTCCATCCGGTCCCTCCCACACACCCACCTTGAACGGAATCGGCACCGCCGCGTTCCAAGTCAGCTTCTGAGTCGAGAATCCCTTCACCCCGCAGTGCGCTAGCACCTGCGGCAGCGCTGCAGGAAACCCGAAACAGTCCGGCAGCATGTACTCCTGGCTCACGACCCCGAACTTCTGCTTGAAGTAGTGGTTGCCGTACAGAACCTGCCGCACCAGCGACTCCGCCGACGGCACGTTCGCATCATTCTCATCGACCGACGATCCACACGGGAACCACTTGCCCGCGGCCACATACCCCTTCAACCTCGCAAACTCCGCCGGGAAGTACTCCTCCATCATCTCATAGCGCCGCGATCCGGAGAAGTTGAACACATAGCCCGGGTACTTCTCAAACAGCGCGAAGTTGTGATGCAGCGTGTTGGCGATGAACTCGCGGATCGTCTGCGGATAAGCCCATCGCCACTGCGTATCCAAGTGCGCATACGCAACCACAAACAGCGTCGGCTTGGTCAAATCCGGCGGAGCCGTCTGAGACGCCTTCGCCGGCAGGGCCTTCGCGGCCTCCCCCTGCCCGAAAGCCGAAACGCTCATCGCCAATCCCGCCGCCATCGCAATCACGATCTTCATTCCAAATCTCCCAGATTGAATCGCACCCGCAAGCGTCTGAATCCCGACACCCGCGGTCAACTTCCGACGTCTGCTGTCTTCACAAGACTACTCGATTTCCAACTCCTGCCGCAGGCAAACCCCTATCGCCTCCCGATCCGCCGCGGCCAATATCCGCTCCCGAAACTCCTCATGCATCAGCTTCCGTGCCAACTTCGCGAAAACCTTCATATGCCCAATCCCCCCACCACCCGCGGCATCCGACATGGGCACCGCCAGCAACATGACCACCTGCACCGGCAGCCCATCCAAAGAACCCCATTCCACCGGGTTCTTCAGCTTGATGACCGCCAAGGCCGGCCCCGACACCGCATCCGTCTTGCAGTGGGGCACCGCAAAGCCATACCCAAGCCCAGTCGAGTACGTCGCCTCGCGAGCCCACACCGCCTCTTCAACCGCACTCGCCTGGTCGGTACGTCCCGCGATAAACAACAGATCCACCGCCTCCTTGATCGCCTCCTCCTTTGACACCGCATCGCTGCCGACCTCAATCAGATCAACATCAAGAATCGAGGCCACCCTCGCCGCCCGCCACGATGCCTTCGGAAGCATCGCCTCGACATCCGCTACCCGCTTGCACTCCATCGCAGCCGCTAGCACCTCTAGACACTTCACCGCATCCGCACCCGCGATCGCGCTCTTGATCGCCAGCACCTCCCCAGGCGCGACACTCAACTCATCCACCCCCAACCCCACCATCAACGGCAGATTGCGAATATCCCCCGCCATCTCCCCGCACACCCCGATCCACTTTCCACGTTCCTTCGCCGTCGTCACAATCGTCCGAAGCAACCGCAGAAACGAAGGTTGCCGCGCGTTGTACAGCTTCGAAACAGCCGCATTCCCCCGGTCCACCGCCATCCAGTACTGACAAAGGTCATTGGTCCCGATGCTGAAGAAGTCCACCTCATCGCACAACTGGTCCATCACCCACGCCGCGGCCGGAATCTCAACCATAATCCCAATCGGCATCGCCGCATCAATCGAAACACCCAGCGCACTCAGCTCCGCCTGAACCGCCCGCACCTCTTCTCTAAACCAAGCCGCCTCATCCGGCGTCGCCACCATCGGCGCCATCACCTTCACCGGCCCAACCCCCGACGCCCGCACAATCGCCCGAAGCTGCGTCCGCAGCAACCCCGGATGCCGCTCATAGAGCCGCAACCCCCGCACCCCCAAAAACGGATTTTCCTCCCGCGGCATGCACAAGTACGCCGCGGGCTTGTCTCCACCAATATCAAACGTCCGAATGATGACCGGCCGCCCCGCCGCGGCGTTCACCACCGCTAGGTACGCCTCAAACTGCTCCTGCTCTGTCGGAGCTGCCTCGCGATCCAGAAAAAGCAACTCCGTCCGCAGCAGCCCCACTCCCTCAGCCCCGTTTTCCACAGCACCCGTTACCTCTTCTCCCGTGGAAGCATTCGCGCCGACCTCGATCCTCACGCCATCCGACGTCACCGCCGCGCGCTTGGCCATCGGCTCCACCCGATCTCGCCACCGAGCCCGCGTGCGGCCCTCCCGCTCGTAATACCGCGCGACCTCCGGTCTGGTAGCCAAAAGCACACACCCACTCTCCCCATCCACCACCACCGGGTCCCCAGCCTTCACAATCCCACTCGTGTTCGCAACATCAATGATGGTCGGAATCCGATGCGACCGCGCCAAGATCACGGTGTGCGAAGTCGCACCAATCCGCCCCAGCACCAACCCCCGCAGCATCTTCCGATCCAGCCCCAGCAACTGGTTCGCCGTCAACGTCTCCGCAAACACCACGCTCGGGCGCTCCAGCGACACGTGCATCGACTTCAACCGCCCACCCAGCAGTCGATCCAGAATCTGCATGCACACATCCTGGATGTCCACCACGCGATCGCGGATATACGCGCTCCCCGCGGCACGCAGCTTCTCCGAAAACCGCTCCGCGGCCGCCACCACCGCCTGAGCCGCCGTCGCCCCACCACCAATCCCACCTTGTAGCTCCGCCCACAGAGCCGGATCATCCGCGATCTCCGCATGAGCCCGCAGCAACTCCGCCTCCATGCCGCTTTCCGCACCCGCCCGCTCGCGCAGCTCCAACCGCACCGCCGCAACCTCCCGCCGCGCCGCCTCCAACTCCGCATCTCGCGACACCGCCCGCGCCTCCCGAGCCTCCCGAGGCAGCGACAACCCCTCCACCAAAACCGCCGCGCCCACACCCACACCCGAGCTCACCGCCCGCCCCGGCGCGTAGACAACCCCCACATTCCGAAGCCCCATCGGCAATTTCACATACCCCGCCGGCTCCGCCTCCTGGGCCGCCGCGGGTGGCAACTCCTCCCCCTCCTCCAGCCGTGTCTCAATCAACTCCCGCATCCCCGCCACCGCCGCGGCCGCATCTTCCCCCTCCGCAACAACAATGCACTCCTCCCCACTCTTGACATCCAACCCCACAATCGACAGCACACTGCGGACATCCACCGCAGCCCCACCCAACTTCCCAACTGTCATCTTTGCCGAGAACCGACGCGCCACCTCCGCCATCACGCTCGCCGGCCGCGCATGAAGACCGTTCCGCAATCCACAGGTAAATCGATACTCAATCCGCATGATCCCGCATCTTAAGCGCCGGCCTTCGCCAAAACCCCCTTGGGGTTCTTGATCGCCTCAGACACCGAAACCTGCACGATCTTCTTCCCGTTGAATCGATCCCGGTGCTCGACCTCAATATCCACCGCGAAAATCGCCACATCCGCGGCCGCGATCTCCTTGGCCGGAATCTCGTTCTCAATCCCCATCGCCCCCTGCGTTTCCACTCGAATCGTGTGCCCCGCCGCCTTCGCAGTCTTCTCAAGCTGCTCCGCCGCCATATACGTGTGAGCAATCCCCGTCGGACACGCCGTCACAGCCACAATCTTCATCTCACGCCCGCCTTCCAGGCCGCTTCAGCGGCCTTACTCGCTCGTAGGCCACGGCTTCAGCCGTGGTGAGTCACCGCCCCGAACTCCTCAGCCCGTTTCAACGGGCTTGCCCCTGCACCGGCTTCAGCCATCCGTGCGACCCTACGCCGCGGACTTCTCGCCCGGTGCCTTCCAAACCTTCTTAACAGTATTGATCGCAACCGCGGTAACCACCGTTCCAGCCAGAATCGCAACGACATACATGAGCTTGTGGTCCACCACCGGCAGCACAATCGGCCCACCGTGCGGAGCATGGTCTCCAACGGCCCCGAGCATCGCCACCGTCGCCGCAGTCATGGAGCCGAGCATGATGCAAGGAATCACACGCAGAGGATCCGCCGCCGCAAAAGGAATCGCGCCTTCGGTAATTCCGATCATCCCCATCCCCATCGCGGCATACCCCGACTCCCGCTGCTCCTCGCTCCACAACTTGCGCCCCAGCACCGTTGCCAGCCCCATCCCCAGCGGCGGCGTGCAGATGGCCGCCGCGCACGCTCCCATAACCGTGAAGTTTCCTTCCTTAATTAGACCTGCCGCGAAGAAGAACGCCGCCTTGTTCACCGGCCCGCCCATATCAAACGCGATCATCGCTCCCAGCAGCATCGCCAGCAGCACCGCGTTGCCCGAGTGCAGACTCGTCAGTTCCTTACCCAGCCACACCATCAGATCCGCGATGGGCGGCCCAAGCACCAGCATCATGATCGCGCCAATGGTGAGCGATGACAGAATCGGAATGACCAGGATCGGCATGATCGGCTTGGTGAACTTGTTCGTCGGCGTCTTCTTGAGCAACTGAACGAGATACCCCGCGATCAGTCCTGCGATCAGCGCCCCAAGAAACCCCGCCTTGACCTCATTGGCCAGAAACCCGCCAATCGCACCCGCGACCAATCCAGGCTTCCCCGCGATCGAGTACGAGATGTACCCCGCCAGAATCGGCAGCAGCAACGTGAACGATGCCACCCCGACCTTCAGCATGAAGTTCAGGAACGGCATGTTGGACGGATCCGGCGCCCCGTTGGCACCCGCCGGGGCAAACGCCAACGCCGCGGCAATCAAAATTCCCCCGCAAGCTACAAACGGGATCGCATACGAAACGCCCGTGAGCAAATGCTGCCGCAGTTTTTTCAGCCATTCCATCGAGAGTTTCCTGACCAGGCCAGTAGAAAGCCCCGGCACGCCTGAGTTCCGGGGCCGAGTTTAGCCGATCCGACTCACGCCGTGTGCCCCAGTTTCAGCGGCTCGCCTCCACCGCCACCCGCGCCCCCGGCCTCAACACCACCGGCCCAAGCAACCCCGATTCCACCAACGCCGAATCCTTCCTCCAATGGTGCCAAGTCGTAAACGTCAACCGCTTGCTCGGCCGAGGGGTTCCCTCAACCATCCACTTCGGCCACTGCTTGAGCACAATCCCGGTCCACTCCACATCCTCCGGCAACTGCTCATCGCCAATCAGCCGGTTCACCCAAAGGTTCGTCACCTTCACCTTCAGCGTGTTCTTCCCCGCCTTGGCGACTGCCGAAATGTCCGCCGAGAACGGCGGCTTCCACCAGATCCCCAGGTCCTTCCCATTCAGCGTCACCTCGGCAATGTTCTGCACATTGCCCAGATCCAAGAAGAGCGCTCTGTCCTTCATGACCAACCCCGGCGAAACCTCAAACTCCTTCTCGTACTCCGCCGTTCCAGAGAAGTACTTGACGCCCGCATCCGCGCTCTCAGTCCAAGAGATCAACTTGTCGAACGTCACATTCGCCGGCGCTCCCCAGTTCGGCGGGAAGTGAACACTCCACGAACCCGCGATCTCCACCACCGACGGCATCTCCTTCACCTCCACTGTCGTCCACTTGCCGCCCGATGTCTCAAACTGGTATGCGCCCTTCTGAAACGCCACAAGTTCGTTGCCTTCGCGGCCCGCATGAAGCACATACACCGGCGGCACATCCGGCCCACCAATCTGCACCAACTCCACCGTCCCATTCTCCTCCACCGACTTGCTCATCGGCTTCCCGTCAAGCAAGTACTCCACCCGCAACCGCTTCACGTGGTTGAAAGTTGGATCTCCATATGACGAGTTGTCCGCCGGGATCGTCATCTGCCCGGCCTTCGCCATGGCCGCAACCTTCGCCGTCACATCCACGCTGCCCGCGCCATCCACCGCCTCATACACAGCCTTCTTGATCTCCACCACCGGCACCTTCACCGGCTCCTTCCCCACCGGCAACTTCACCGAGACCAAGTGCTCCCCCGCCGCGGCCTTCCTGAACACCACAAACACCGAACCCGAAGGCTCAAACCGAATCGGTACCGTCGTCCGCCCACCCGTCTCCGACCAAACCGGCGCTCTTTCCATCTCCCCCGTATCCGCGTGCCAAAGCTCCGGCGCCTTCCCCGAAACCCGGAACGTGCACTCCACCTCCTGCGACTTCTTCCCCTGGTTCGAAAGGAAGTAGATATCCACCCCATCCGCCACGCGGTGAATCCAGCTCATCTTTCCAGTCGCCCCCACAAACTCGCAATCCGGTCCCACACCCGCATCCGCCAGCACCTTCTCCGGAGCATCCCCCCAAATCACCTTCCCCTT
>JBGAND010000019.1:0-110940 GCA_044222485.1 Phycisphaerales bacterium
GGGGTTCACAGGGGGTTCAAGCGGGGCAACGGGGGAGCCAAAGAGGGGCCCGGGAGCCCGACCGGGACCTTAGTGACGGAACGTGATCCGGGCCTTGGTCAGGTCGTAGGGGCTCATTTCGACCGTCACCTTGTCGCCGGGCAGGATGCGGATGTAGTTCATCCGCATCTTCCCGGAGACGTAGGCCAGAACAATGGTTTTTTGCTCGTTGGGAAGGCGCACCTTGAACATGGCGTTGGGGAGCGCTTCGGTCACCACCGCGTCGAACGTGAACTTGTCATCCTGCTGCTTAACCAATATGGCTCCCTTAACTTTCCCCGACCAGGAATGTTTGACTCCCGGACCGTTGATTTCCACTCAAATCCCGGACCGAGGCCCCCTGATTCGGGGTCCCTTGCCGTCATCGTTGCCGCCCAGGAAGCCGGCGTAGTTCCGCATGAGGAGATTGGCCTCGACCCGCTGGACGAAGTCCAGTGCCACCGAGACGACGATCAGAAGGCCCGTGCCGCCCAGGAACTGAGTGACCGAGTAGTCAATGTTCAAGGACGTATTGACCACCATGGGCAAAAGCGCGATGACCGCGAGCATGGCCGCGCCGACGAAGGTGATGCGGGTCATCACGGTTTCGAGGTATTCGGCCGTACGGGGCCCGGGGCGCAGGCCGGGGATAAACGACCCGTGATCGCGGAGCTGTTTGCTCATGTCATCGGGGTTGAACTGGACGGTGATCCAGAAGTAGCTGAAGAAGTAGATCAGCGTCAGCTCACACATGACGTAGGGGAACTGGCCGTTTCCGAAGTTGTGCGCCAGCCAGCCGGTGACCCCACGCCACCAGTCGGGCATGTTGCTGGTGGTGGCCGAATCGGAGAGTCCCTTGAAGATCACCGACGGGAAGATCATCAGAGATGAGGAGAAAATCACGGGCATGACGCCGCTGTGATTGACGCGGAGCGGCAGGTAGCTCTTCTGACCTCCGTACACCCGTCGGCCACGCGTGTGCTTGGCCTGTTGAACGGGAATGCGTCGCTGGGCAACCGTCAGCAGCACCGAGCCCGCAACGACGAGCACGAAGCCCCCCGCCAGCATGACGACGCTGGGCAGGCCGAGCTTGCCAACCTGGCCCGGTCCCCAGTTGTTGGCGATGGTGTTGATGGCCTGGGGCATACCGGTGAGGATGCCCGCCATGATGATCATGGAAACGCCGTTGCCGATGCCGTACCTGTCGATCTGCTCACCCAGCCACATCAGGAAGATCGTGCCGGCTGTGAGGGTCGCCACCGCCATGGCCCACCAGAGCTGGCTGTCCTGCCACATCGGATAAACCAGATTCTGACCCTTGACGAACGCCAGAAACCCGACCGCCTGGAAAAGGCAGAGCAGAACGGTCGCGTACCGCGTCCATTCCGTGATCTTCTGGCGCCCGGTGGGGCCCTCTTCCTGCAGTTTCTTCAACCGCGGCGACACCGCCGCGACGAGCTGGAAGATAATCGATGCCGAGATGTACGGCATGATGCCCAGACCGAAGATGGTTGATCGGTGAAACGAACCGCCGGAAAAAATCGCCACATACGAAGCGATCCGTCCGCCCGCAGACGAGTCCGTCGCGGACTTGGCGAACGCATCCACCATCGCCTGCTGGTTCACACCCGGGACGGGAATCCAAAACCCGATGCGGTACACCACCAGGAGGCCGATGGTGAACAGCACCTTGTTGCGAAGCTCGGGGATTTTGAAGACGTTGAGGAGAGCCTGGATCATCGCGTAAGTCTCTTAGAAAACAACAGCCCGATCGTACGCCTTTGGGCGGGCGATCGGGCTGAGCATGTCAGGTCTTCGGCCGGTTCCGCATAGGAGAGTGAGGCCGGCTCAAACGCCAAGGGCTTATTCCGCGTCCGCCGCGGGGGCAGCCTTTTTCTTGGTTTGCTTGAGCTTCTTGGTCAGGTTCTTGGGGGTGAGGTCTTCGCTATTTCGATCAATCCCGCGGACCTTGTCCTTGCGGGTGCCGGTTTCGTTGACTTTGCCGCCGGCGCCCGTGATGAGCTTCTTGGCCGGGGCCGATATCCGCTCTGCCGTGACGGTCAGCTTGGCCTTGAGGCCCTCTTCGCCGACGCCGCCGAGGACCTTCAGGCCGCGGCTGGTGTCACGCACCAGACCAGCCTTGATGAGGGTCTCAACGTTGACTTCGCCACCCTTGGTGAAGCTTGGGTGCTTGGCGACATCGCCGATGTTGACGATCCAGAACTGCTGCTTGAACTGGGCGTTGGTGAAGCCGAACTTCTGGATGCGCCGGAAGAACGGCATCTGGCCACCCTCGAACGTAAACCGTGTCGAGGTGCCCGAGCGAGAGCCGGCACCCTTGGCGCCGCGGCCGGAGGTCTTGCCCCGGGCGCCGTACTTACCGCGGCCGACGCGCTTGCGCGCCTTGTACTTGCCGACCTGCGTTGTAATGTCGTGGATCATCATGAGAGAGAGTCCTGTTCCTGAATCCTGAATCTGATCGTCTTAAGCCTTCGGCGCCGCCGGTGCATCGCCCGCCGGAGGAGCATCGCCCTTGGGCGCGCTCTTGGCCTTGGGTCCTGCCCCACCCGCCCCGCCACCACCTGCACCACCACCGCCGGGGCCGCCGCGTCCGCCGCCGGAACCACCGCGACCGCCACCACCACCCCCACGACCGCCGCCACCACCACCGCCGCCACGGCCGCGACCGCCGCGCTCCTGCTTGGCTTCGGGCTTGCGAACGCGGGCGATGGCCATGACGAAGGACTTTCCCTTCTCGATCTTGTTCTCGATCTCGGTGCGGCCCACATCGATGCCCCGAAGCTCCGCGATCTGTTGAGCGGTCCGAAGCTTCTCAATCCCGGCGAACACGGCCTTGAGCGTGTTGACGGAGTTGGTGGAGCCAAAGCACTTGGTGAGGCAGTCGGTGATGCCCGCCATTTCCAGGACGGCGCGGACACTCTGGCCCGCGACGACGCCCGTACCCGGCGAAGCCGGGATGAGACGGACACGCGAGGCGCGGAACGTGCCTTCCACCTCGTGCGGCAGGGTCGTCCCGATCATCGGGACAGGCACCATTGCGCGGCGGGCGTACTTCTGGGCCTTTTCGATGGCCGCGGGCACTTCGTTGGACTTGCCGTAGCCAAAGCCCACCTTGCCGCGCCGGTCACCGACGACCACGAGTGCGCCGAAGCTGAAGCGGCGACCACCTTTGACGGTGGCGCTGGTGCGCTGCACGGCGACAGTCGTGGACTCTATTTGACTTGATTCGTCGATCAGTTCTGCCATGGTTCGTTTCGCCTGTACTTGATCTCAATCGGGGCTTAGAACTCGAGTCCTGCCTTACGTGCCGCTTCTGCGAATGCCTTCACACGACCGTGGAACTTGAAACCGCTGCGGTCGAACACAACTTGCTTGATCCCCGCGGCCTTGGCTTTCTGGGCCAGGCTGGTGCCGACGGTGGCAGCGGATGACGAGTTGCCCGTCTTGCCGGCCCCCGCACCCTTCTTGGCAACCGACGAGGCCGAGGCCAGCGTCTTGCCGGCCAGGTCGTCGATGACCTGGGCGTAGAAGTGGGTGAGAGACTTGTAGACCGAGAGACGCGGACGCTCGGGGGTGCCGATGACCCGGTGCCGGATCGCCGCACGCCGCCGGATACGCCTCTTGGACTTGAGCTTGTTCTTTTCCATGACTTAAGACCTCTATCGCATCGCGTGAATCACGCGCCGAATTGCTTGCCCTGCTTCTTCTTGATAACTTCGGTGGTGTACTTGATGCCCTTGCCGTTGTAAGGCTCTGGCTTGCGGTTGGCCCGCATCTCGGCGGCGAACTGGCCGACCTTCTGCTTGTCGGGACCGGCGATGCGGACAAACTGCTTCTCGACGGTGACCTTTAGGCCATCGGGGATCGGCATGAGGATCGGATCCGCGAAGCCGACAACCAGCTTGAGCTGCTTGCCCGCCACCGCGGCCGTCCAACCCACACCAACCACTTCCATCGATTTCTCGTAGCCCTTGGTGACGCCTGCGACCATGTTGTTCAGGTGCGCACGCGTGGAGCCCCAGAGAGCTTTAACCGCCGCGTTGTCCTTGTCCTTGTCGGCGATGGAGACGACGATGGACTTGTCGGCCTCGCTGAACTTGACGTTGACACGGGCGGGCGCTTCGAGCGTGAGGTTGCCCATGGCGCCACCGATGGTGACCTTCTGGCCTTGGACGCCGACCTTCACCCCCGCGGGGACCTGCACTGCTTGTTTACCGATTCGGGACATGACTTCTTTCCTAAACCTTCGTGCCTCAGTGCCTGTTTTTACTCGATGACGCAGAGGAGTTCGCCGCCGACCCGCTCGGTCCGGCAGGCCCGGTCGCTCTTGACGCCCTTGCTCGTGGAGACGATCGCGATGCCCAGACCCTGCATGGGACGGGGGAGCGATTCGACGCCGGTGTAGACGCGGCAGCCGGGCTTGCTCTGGCGCTCGATCTTGTGGATCAGCACCTCGCCGCGCGGGCCGTACTTGAGCTTCACACGGATCTGGCCCTGACGGCCATCCTCGATCACGTCAAAGCCGTGAATGTACCCCTCTTTCTGGAGCACGTCCGCGATGCCTCGGCACACGCGGCTGTTCAGGCAGTTGACGAGTTTGCTCTTGTTCCGCGTTGCGTTGCGGATCCGGGTGAGCATGTCTGAAATCGGGTCGTTCACAGCCATCGATAGTCTTCCTTCTAACCCTGTCTCGCTGAAATCTCTTCTTCGCTGTCTCGCTGCTTACCAGCTGGCCTTACGCATGCCCGGGATCTTGCCCTCAAGCGCGAGCTTGCGGAGCATGATTCGGCTGATGCGGAACTTGCGGTACACGCCGTGGGCGCGTCCCGTGAGCTGGCACCGCCGGATCGTCCGAGTGCTGAACTTGGGAGTCCTCTTGCTCTTGGCCATCTGCGCTTTGGTCGTCATCGCTTGATCCTGGCTTTCTCTTGCTCTGTGCCTTTACGCCTTCGCGGGCTCGGCCTTGGGGGCTTCGGGCTTCGGGCCTTCTGACTTCTTTGACTTCTTCACAACGGTGTCTTCGATCTTCGCAAACGGCATCCCCATCTGCTCCAGCACGAATCGCGACTTCTCCGGATTCGAGTTGCTGAAGGTGAAGTTGATGTTCATGCCGTGGGTGAACGTCACCTCCGCCATGTTGATCTCCGGGAACACGCCCTGCTCCTGCAGGCCCATCGCGTAGTTCCCCTGGCGGTCAAACGCGTCCCGCGGGAGGCCGCGGAAGTCCTTGATTCGGGGCGTCGCCAGGTTGATCAGGCGATCCAGGAAGTGCCACATGCGGTCGCGCCGGATGGTCACCATCGCGGCGGTCTCAAGTCCCGAGCGAACCTTGAAGTTCGCAACGCTCTTCTTGGCCTTCAGGACCACGGGTTTCTGGCCGGTGACCTTCTGGATCGTGTCGAGCACGGTGGACTTGATATTCGGCGGGATCTTGGTGCCATCCAGATGCCGGCCCATGTTCACGTTGAGCGTGATCTTCTGGAGCCGCGGCTGAGACATCGGGTTCTTCAGCCCGAACTTCTCAGCGACAGCGCCGCGGATCTTCTCGTCGTACATAGTCTTGAGGCGGGGCGTGCCGGACGGCTTAAGAGCCGCGGCCGCGGTCGCGTCATCGACCTTGTGCTTGCCGCTCTTGGACGGGCCCTTGGACCCACCCTTGCCCTCGCGACCCTTGCCTTCAGGGCGACCTTCCGGACGGCCGCCTTCCGGCTTGGCCCCGTCAGCCTTGGCCTCGGGCTTGCCCTGCGGCTTGCCTTCCGGCTGTCCTTCGGGCTTCTTGTTTTCTTTGTCCTTCGCCATGCTTCGACTCGACTTTCTCGACTGACTTTCGCTTCTTGCGGTCCTGATTACTTCTTCGTAGCCCCACGAACCTCGCTGAGCACCTTGCCACCTTTGACCGCGATGCGCACCTTGCTGCCATCGGGGCGGGTCTCAAAGCGAACCCGGGTGGGTTTGCCGTCAACCGAGGGGCTGACGTTGCTCATGTGGATCGGCGCCTCTTTGGTGATGATGCCGCCCTGGGGGTTGAGCCGGTTGGGCTTGAGGTGCTTGGTCCGGAGATTCACACCCTTGATGATCACCTGAGACTTGTCGGGGATGACGCGGAGGATCTCGCCGACGACACCCTTGTTCGAGCCCGTCGTGACCACCACGGTGTCGCCCTTGCGAACGTGCTTTGCCATCTCACACCACCTCCGTCGCGAGCGACACGATCTTCATGAAGTTCTTGTCGCGGAGTTCGCGGGCAACCGGCCCGAAGATGCGCGTCCCTTTGGGGTTGCCGTCATCCTGGATCAGCACCACGGCGTTGGAGTCGAACTTCACGTACGACCCGTCGGAGCGGCGCGTCGCCTTGGTCGTGCGGACCACGACGGCCTTGCTCTTATCGCCCTGCTTGACCTCAGCCCCGGGGAGCGCCTTCTTGATCGAGACGAACACCTTGTCGCCCACGCCCGCCACGCGACGCGTGAACTTGCCCGACCCGGTCGAGCCGCCGTACACGCGGATCACGTAGGCGATCTTCGCCCCCGAGTTGTCCGCGACTTCACATCTTGTTTCTTGCTGCAACATGCTGCTAATCCGTCCTTCGGGCCCTGTGGCCAATCACACTGCGGTCCGACTTACACGCCGACCTTCTCCTGCACGACCCGCAGGACCTTCCACGTCTTGGTCTTGCTCATCGGGCGGCACGGTCCAAGCTCGACCGTGTCCCCGGACTTGCTGGTGTTCTTCTCATCGTGCGCCTGGATCACCGTCTGCTTACGCATGTACTTGCCGTACTTGGCGTGCTTGCTCTGGAACCGCACCACCACCGTGCGGGTCTTGTCCCGCTTGTCAGACTCGACCAGGCCGGTCAGCGTCACGACCTTGTTCTTGGCCTTGGCGGGTGCCTTTGCTGTGTTCGTCGCTGCGCTCATGTCCGTCCCTTACTTCCCGGCCCTGGCCGGAGATTGATTCGTTTACTTCGCCGCAACCTTCTTGGAAAGCCGGGCCGTCCGCTCGGTCATGAGCCTGGCCACATCGCGCCGGAGCTTGATGAACGAGGAGTTGTCCTCGACCTTTTCCGTCACGCCCTGGGTGCGAAGACCAAAGAGCTTGTCGCGCAGGCGCGCCAACTCGATCTTGATCTCCTCATCCGACAACGCTCTGACTTCTTTGCCTGTCATGATCTTGCTTCCAGTCTTCTCTTAGACGCTCATCCGCCGCGACACAAACCGGCACTTCACCGGCATCTTCATCGCGACGCGCACCAGCGCCTGCTTCGCGACCACTTCCGGAACGCCGGCCATCTCAAAGAGCATGGTGCCGGGCTTCACCCGCGCCGCCCAGTAATCCACATCCGCCTTGCCGGTACCCATTCGGGTTTCCAGCGGCTTCTTGCTGATGGGCTTGTCCGGGAAGACGCGGATGAAGAGCTTGCCCTGACGCTTGACAAAGTGCATGGCCGCGACGCGGCCCGCATCGATGCACGTCGCCTTCAGCCAGCACCCTTCAAGCGCCTGCAGGCCGTAGTCGCCGTACGCGACGTAGTTGCCCTTGGTCGCCTTGCGGGGACGGACTCGCCGCATCTCCTTGCGGAACTTCACTCTTTTGGGCATCAAGGCCATCGGACAAACTCCAATCACGCCGCTCGGGGCGTGCTAACTGACTTACCTACGACCACGTGCACGCGCCCGGCCACCGGCCGCGTTGCTCTGACCTTCATCCTCGGCAGCGACCTGTTGGCCGTACATGCCCTTGTAGATCCACACCTTGCATCCGATGGCTCCGTAGCTCATGAACGCCTCGGCGAACCCGTAATCGATGTTCGCCTGCAATGTGGACAAAGGGAGCGACCCGAGCCGCACATCCAGCTTCCTGCTCATTTCGGCCCCGCCCAGGCGGCCCGAAACCATGATCTTGCAGCCCTTGGCGCCCGCGGCCATCGCGGCCTCGGCCCGCATCTTGATCACGCGACGGAACGCCGCACGCTTGATCAACTGCTCGCCCACGCTCTCGGCCACCAGCTGAGCATCCAGGTCGGGGTTCTTAACCTCGATGATCGAGATCTTGACCTTGCGGCCGGTCATCAACTGAAGCTCTTCGGTCATGCGATCGACTTCGGAACCCTTGGGTCCGATGACCACGCCGGGCCGGGCCGTCTTGATCACAATCACCAGCTCTTCGCGGGTGCGCTCGATGTGAATGTCGGAAACGGCCGCGACCGGACGGTCCTTGGACCGGTTGAGCCGGTTGTCCAGGAACTTGCGGATCTTCTGATCTTCGACGAGCAGCTCGCCGTACAGCGCCTTGGGGGCATACCAGCGGCTCTTGTGAGCCTCGGTGATTCCGACACGCAGACCGAATGGATGAGTCTTTTGTCCCATAGGTTCCCCGGCTTAGCGCCGCGCCCCCTTCTCCTCAAGACCGATCGTGATGTGGCTCAGCCGCTTCTCGATCGGGTGCGCACGCCCGCGGTCCTTGGGCTGGAAGCGCTTGATCATGCCGCCGTCATCGACGCGGCTCTCAACAACAACCAAGCTCGTCACGTCCGCTTCCGCACGCTCAGCGTCGGCGATCGCGGCAGACAAAGCCTTCTTCATGTTCACCGCGGCCCGCTTGGTCGTGAAGCTCAAGAGGTTCAGAGCCTCATCGACGCTCTTGCCACGGACCAAGTCGGCCAGGAGACGGGCCTTGCGCGGGCTGCCGCGATGGTGCCGGATCTCGCTGACGAAACGCGCGATGTCCTTGGGCTGGGCCCCCACCGCCGTCGCGAGCTTCGCGATATCGGGCGACTTGCACGCAGGGTGATCGCGACCAACCAACCAGTTGTTAATGGCGGATAGCGCCTTGTCGCCCGTGAGCCCGGTCCGCTCGATAGCGGCGGCCAGTTGCTCGCGCGTGACGTTGCGGTCCTTCGCCAGCTTCTTCAGAATGTTGCCTCGGAGTCTCACGTCCAAACCTTTCTTCGTGCCGTTCAGGCTTCTTACCCAAGTGCCTAACTGCCTGTGCTTAGCTCTTGCCGGCCGGAGCCGAGCCGCCAACCTTCTCGCCACCCTCCAAGCCTTCCTTACGGTTCGTATGGCCTCGGAACGTGCGGGTCATGCTGAACTCGCCCAGCTTGTGCCCCACCATGTCCTCGGTCACGAACACATCAAGGAAAGCGCGGCCGTTGTGCACCTTGAACGTGTGCCCGACGAACTCGGGAACGATGGTGCAACGGCGCGACCAGGTCTTGATGGGCTCGCGCTTCCGTGTCTGGTTGAGCTTCTCCACCTTGCGGAAGAGCCTCTCCTCGACGAACGGACCTTTCTTCAGACTACGTCCCATGCCTATTCCTTCACTTCGTGCCTGCGTGCCTCAATGCCTGCGTGCCTTCTACTTACATGACCTGACCGAACCGCTTGGTCATGCGACGGCGGATGATCAACTTTGTGCTGTGCTGCTTCTTGTTGCGTGTGCGGCCGCCCTTGGCGTGAACGCCCGTGGGTCCGCACGGCGGACGGTTGCCCTTGGACCGGCCCGAACCACCACCCAAGGGGTGGGCATGGTGGCTCTTGGCCATACCACGCGTGATCGGGCGGCGACCCAGGTGCCGGTTGATGCCGGCCTTGCCCAGGCGACGGAGCCGGTTGTCCGGGTTACCCGTCTGGCCGATAGTTGCCATTGAATCGATCGGAACACGACGAGTTTCGCCCGAGGGCAGAACCAGCGTCGCGTAGTCGCCTTCCTTGTTGCTCAGCTTCGCGAACGTGCCCGCCGAGCGGCACAACTGCGCGCCGCGGCCGGGGAACAGTTCAACGCAGTGAACGTCCAGGCCCGCGGGAATGTGCCGCAGTGCCATCGCGTTGCCCACCGTCGGCTCAACGGCCTGCTTGCGGGAGGCGACGATGACCTGGCCGACCTTGATCCCGATCGGGGCGATGATGTACCGCTTCACGCCGTCGGTGTACTCAATAAGAGCGATGTGCGAGGTGCGATTGGGGTCGTATTCGATCCCGATGATCTTGCCCTCGATCATCTCCCGATCCTTGCGCTTGAAGTCAACCATGCGGTACATGCGCTTAGCGCCGCCGCCGATGCCGCGGGAGGTGACCTTGCCGGAGAAGTTCCGGCCGCCGGTCTTGGACAAAGGCTTCAGGAGCGACTTCTCGGGCGAGAACTTCGTCACTTCGGTGTTGTCGTTCACCGAGGCGTTGCGGCGCCCAGCACTGGTCGGTTTGTAAACTCGAATCGTCATGACTAACCCTTCGTGCCTCGGTGCTTAGAACAACTCAATCACATCTTCCGCATGGAGCGTCACGGTCGCCTTCTTGGTGGAAGGGTCCGCGATCACGCCGAAACGGGTTTTCTTGTCCTTGTGCTTGCGAACCTGCGTGTTCACGCCGGTGACGCGGACCTTGTAGATCCGCTGCACGGCCGTCTTGATCTGGTCCTTGGTCGCCTCACGAGCCACGAGGAAGGAGTACTTCTTCTGCTCGTTCATCGCGAACGTCGTCTTCTCGGTGAGCAGCGGCTGCTTGATGACGTGGATGTCGTGCATTACTTGCTCTCCTCTTTAGCCGGGGCGCGGCCCATCGGGGCGAGCTTCGCATCCTTGCCGGTCTGCGAGCTGGGGCCACTTAGCCAAGCCTCCAGCTCGGCCTTGCCGATCACCAGGAAGCGGTGGTTGAGCATCTCAAAGCACGTCAGCTGATCGGCGCGGCACAGGGTCACGTTGTCCACGTTGCGGGCCGACAAGCGAGCGTTGGCCGCCTTGTCACCCTCGTTGGGCAGCGCGACCAGCGCGGTGCGGTCGATCTTGAGTGCCGCAAGGAAGTTGGTGAAGTCCTTGGTCTTGGGTGTGGTCATTTCGAGGTGATCGATGATCCGAACCTCGTTATCCACCAGCTTGGCCAGGAGCGCGTTGCGATTGGCCTTCCGCTTCATCTTCTTGGGCATGTCCAGGCGGTAATCCTCGCGGGTCCGCTGCTTGGAGTGGCCGTGGCCACCACCCTTGAACAGGTTGGCCTTGCGATCGCCGTGGCGAGCGTTACCAGTGCCCTTCTGCTTGTAAATCTTGCGGGTTGAACCTTCGACGAGGCGGCGGTTCTTGGTCCGCGATGAACCCTGGCGGGTGTTCGCGTGATACCGCACGTACGCCTGCTTGATCAGCGAAGGGTTAACCTCGCCGCCCAGGCTCTTTTCATCGATCGTCAGCTTCCCAACTTGGGAGCCGCTCATGTTAAAGACGGGGACATCCATCTGTGTCGTACCTCGTCAGACGCCTACTCGCCGGGAACTGACCCGGCTTCCTTACCTCGCCTATCCGGCACGCCTCCTATTTGAGCATTTCAGCTCTTAGTGGTGCGGCTCGGAATCGACTCGGCTGTCTTCGCCCGGCACCCACATAGGTGACGGGCACGTTTCCTTGTCCTCGTCCGGCGGTTTCGTTCGGCTCAAAGCCTCCCGACCTCCCGGACCCGCTGACCCCCAAGCTTGGGGACCAACGCTTACTTCATCACTTCTTCGCCGCCGCAATCACTCGCTTGGCCTTCGCCTTGTAGAGCCGCGTCGCCGGACGAATCATCACCATCCCATTATTCGCGCCAGGAACCGGACCTCTCACGAGGAGCAGATTCTTGTCAGCGTCAATCTTCACGACCTCGATGCTCCGGACGGTGACGCGTTCATCACCCATGTGCCCGGGCATTCTCTTGCCCTTGGCAAGACCGCCGCCGTATCCGCGGTTCGAACACAGGCCACCGATCGAGCCCGGAGAACGATGCTTTCTTTCGGTACCGTGCGAAGCGCCAATTCCCTTGAAGTGGTGCCGCTTCATCACGCCCGCGAAGCCCTTGCCCTTGCTCTGGCCAATGACATCCACAAACATCTGACCTTCGATATCCTTGAGCGTCAAAGCCTTGCCGAGTTCGAAGTTACCCGCATCCTTAGGGGCCACCTCAAACTCGCGATGGAAGCGGAGCGGATCGCTGCCGGCCTTGGCATCGTGCCCGATCATCGGCTGCGTCGAGTTCCGGGCCTTCATGGCCCCGAAACCGATTTGCACGGCCGAATAGCCTTCCTTCTCGGCGGTCTTGACCTGCGTGACGGTGCAGGGGCCGACCTTGATGACGGTAACGCAAACGCTCTCGCCCGATGGCTGAAGCAGCCGCGTCATACCGACCTTTGTTCCCATCAGGAGCATGATTCTCTTCCCAAACAGAGCCTTCTAGGAGGCCCACTTCATGATCCCGGTTTGTACACCGCTCCGGGTCAGAGGAAGGTTTAGTTTTTCAAACGCAAACGGGCGCCCGTCAGAGCGCCCGTCACCATTAAGCCTTGATCTTGATGAATACACCAGCGGGAACAACGAGCCGGTTCAGAGCCTCAACCGTGCGGGCGTTGGGCTCGAGAATGTCGATGATCCGCTTGTGTGTGCGGATCTCGAACTGCTCGCGGGATTTCTTATCAATGAACGGTGAACGCAGCACGGTGTAGCGCTCAATCCGCGTCGGCAGCGGGATCGGCCCTGCAACCTTGGCGTTCGTTCGCTTCGCGTGGTCCACGATTTCCTTGGCGGACGCATCGAGCGCCAGGTGGTCGTAGGCTTCCATCCGGATTCTGATCTTGCCGCCTGTCATTGCTTGCACACCTTCAGGAATCCACCGACCATCCACACCACGCCAAACTCAGCGGGCGTGAAACCTTCCCGGCGTTTCGCCGCCGGAAAACGACTGTCCAACATTGCCCTACTGGCGAGGTTGAGACAACTGCGGGTCCTTCCCAGCCCTTCCCACATCCGTGAGAAACCACTGGCAAGGCTCCGCCCCACCGTCTCGAACCCCGAGACAACGAAGCCGACAAGGATACGGACCTCAAACCTGATGTCAACTGCCCTTCCCTACCCGTTTGGGGAGCGGGCTCCTGCGACGTTCCCATCCCCTTTGCGGCCTGTAACAGTCACCAACCCATCCTCATCCCGCTCACACGGTCCGGAATCTAGCCGCAAGTTGCGGTCAATTCGGCACGGTGGCCCGTTTCCTGCCTCATAGTCCGCAGTCTTGAACGCCATTCCCATCGCACCTATGGAACCCCGGCCCCATTGGTCGATCCATATAGATAGTCTCCCCCCTCACGGAGGATCCCATGATTCGCCCCCTCGCTCCCTTGGCCGCGTTCCTCCTGCTCTCCGCCCCAACCCTCGCCCAGACCCAGCCCGGAAAGACCACCAAAAACCCCCCTACCCGAATTAGCAAACCCGCTACCCCCCCACAGGCGCCCAAGTCCAAAGCGGCCGACCCGGTCCCGCCCGCCGAAATCATCACTCTCGCCCCCGGACCCATAGAAATGTCCGATGAGCTCCTCCGGCTCGAAACCGCCGGGGTATCCATGCATCTTCCGCTGGGGTCGGTTTCCCAATCCACGTCGGCGGCCGACAAAGTGTCCGCCAGAATCACACCGCCCCCTGGCGACTCCTCGTGGCTCATCGAAATCACCAACGCCCGCTCGCGCGAAAAATCCCATACCCCCGAATCGGTCGCTCGGTTCGCCCTGCAGGAACTCCGCAAGTCGGTCGGAAAGGTCGACCGCTCCGGCACGGACCGCGATGGGAATGTCATCGAGAAACTGATTTCCACGCCCGCCGTGGATATTGAGCCCGTCAAACGAGTCATCGTCAAAGCCGAACGCCCCGAGTTCGAGCGTCCCGCGGCCCGTTTTTACGTCAAACTCCCCACCGGCAACGGCGACAAAAGCGCCGACCTCATCCGTGGCTACACCGTCTTCCAGACCGCCCAGGGTGAGTTCGTCACCTTCGAACTCAAGACCCTCGAACCCAGCTTTGAGAAGGCCCGCCCCATCTACGAAGCCACCATCGCCAGCGCACGCTTCACCGACGCAACGGCCCTGGCCACCGCACGCGGCGCGGCCATCGAAGCCGGCATGAACTTCTTCTCCAAGGTCGCCACGCCCGACTACGACGCCGCGATCGCCACACTCAACGATCAATACTTCCGCCTGTGCAAACCCGCAAACGGCGGAGCGGACAAAGATGCCCAGGAGATCGCATACCGCCGCGTCCGCGCCGAGCGCGGCCCCCGCGGCAAGATCGACCCGCAATCCAACCCCACCAAGTGGGGCACCATGGAACGCGAGCAGGGAATCATCATCCGCTTCGATGCCCGCTACCTCCACGAAGAACAGGTGGTAGATGTCATCGGCGTCTACTGGATGTCTAACAACGGCACGCAGGAAGCCTGGAGCCTCCAGCAAGCCATCCGCGACCCCAAGCGCCGCACTCCTGCCGTCGTCACCGAAACCGGCGCCCGCGAGGGTGACCAGATGGCTGTCACGGTCGCCGGGACAGGCCAGGAAAACCGGCGAGTGAAGCCCGATGTCCCGAAGATGGGCTACATCACGCAAGTTCAATCGTTCCTCCTTCCCGTGCTCTTGGCCCAGAAGCACGCCGTTGGCGAATACGGCTTCTACGTGTATAAGTCACAGAACGAATCGCGCCCGATCACGATGCGCCGCGACTCGCTCATCGAAGCAACCGACGGCTCAAACAACCTGATCCTCACCTCGCACCAATCCGAAAACGTCCCCGATCAGGTCTCGACCTACCAGCCCACAGGCGCTCTGGTCCACACGATTTCCGCCGCGGAAAAAACGATCTGGACACCCAGCACCCTCCAGCAGCTCGTCGATCTGTGGAAGCAGAAGAACCTGCCGATGAACTGATCCAACAAATCACAAACAACCGGCTGCAAACGCATTCAAGAAGCATTGGAAGTCATTTACGTTGAGCACGGGCGACAGCGCTGAACCGTCACAGTTCGCGAACGCCTGCCCCGCGGCGAAGCCGCTGAGAAAGCACTGAAAGTCATTGGCGTTCAGCACCGGTGGCGTAGTCGAATGGTCGCAGTTTCCATAGCAGCCCAGCTCCCAGATATCTCCCAGCGTGTTCGACATACTCGCGCCCCCGAAGACCAGCGAAAGGCGCAGCCTGCTGTCGTAGGCCAGTCCGCCTGCAGCTCGGGCTGTCGGGCCCTGAATCGCTCTTCGCGACCACCCCGGCCCGGAAAGTTCCCAGGTGTCGCCGAACACTTGACCCGCGGCCCTCCCTCCAAACAATACAACGGTACCCCGCCCGGAGTCGTATGACATCGAGGGCCACTGTCGCGCCGCCGGACCGGTGATCAATCGCTGCGTCCAAGCCGTTCCGTTCCACTCCCAGGTGTCCCCCAGAGGAACGAGCTCGCCACCGGGCCCGGAACGGTTCACACCCCCGAAAACGACTGTCATTCCGCGACCGGCATCGAACGCCATCGCAAAGTTGTACCGACCCGGCGGCCCTCCCGTGCCCCGCGCCGTCCAGGCCGTTCCATCCCACTCCCAGGTGTCGCTGGCCGGCCCAGTTCCCGCATCTCCGCCGAAAAGAACAGTGATATGTCGAACACTGTCATAGGCCATCCCGTGCGCATACCGCGCCGACGGCCCCGTTACCTGGCGCTGCACCCACGCGGAGCCATTCCATTCCCACGTGTCTTGCAGGGCGTTTGCCGCTCCGCCCACACCACTGCCAAACCCTCCGAACATCACCGAAACCCCGCGGGTCGAGTCATACGACATCGCATGCCCGTTTCGGGCCGGCGGACCGCTCACGGGAAGTTGGCTCCACGCCGTTCCGTCCCACTGCCACGTGTCACCGAGATAACTTCCACCGCCGTAAAGCACCGTGACGCCCCGCACCGAATCGAAGACCATTCCAAAGTCCGTCCGCGGCGAGGGACCCCCAATCACCTGCCGCAGCGACCAATGCA
This sequence comes from Phycisphaerales bacterium, assembly GCA_044222485.1. Classification (GTDB taxonomy): domain Bacteria; phylum Planctomycetota; class Phycisphaerae; order Phycisphaerales; family UBA1924; genus JAHBXE01. The sequence goes on from JBGAND010000019.1 coordinate 15,822, forward strand.
GCGACTGACCGCAGGCGGAGGAACCAGCAAACAGAGCAAGCATCCCAGCCACCCAATGCTCTGCACCCATGCCGCCGACGCGCCGCTTCGCGATCATGTTCATCTCCAATGCTCTCTCACCCATCTGCGCACACACCGCACCGCGGTGAGGCATGTTCATGGACACCCCACCGCAAACGCATTCACAAAGCACTGAAAGTCATTGACGTTCAGCACCGGCGCTGCCGTTGACCCATCGCAGTTCGCCGCCGGATCCCCAGTCGCGAACAAATTCAGAAAGCACTGAAAGTCGTTGACATTGAGCACCGGCGGCACGATCGAACGGTCGCAGTTCGCGTAGCACGGAGGGCAACCCCATCGCGCGACATTGACCGAAATGTTCCCCCCGGCAACTCCAAATCCGCCACCCGCGGCCACTTCCCCGGTCGGCGTCACCGCCAATGCCAGGACGGGGCCACTGATTCCGGATCCCATCGGAACCCACTGCGATCCGTCCCACTGCCCGATGTTCGAAAGCGTTGTGTTGCCGGCGCTGTCGAATCCGCCGCCCAATACAATCCCTCCTCCGGGCGCCGCCGCCATCACTCGGACCTCGGGGATTCCTGGCTGGATCATCGGCAACAGCGGTACCCAAGCGTGTTCATCCCACTTCAACGCTGCGTACTGGAATGGCAGGTTGAAGTAGTAGCCCTGTCCCCCCACGTACAAGGTCCCATCAGACGCGACCGCCAGCGCCCGAAGCACACTCGTCGGCGCCTTGGGATATGCAAACCAGGACTGCCCGTCCCACCGTGCGACATTCACAGCCTGTCCGCTGATGTACCCTCCCGCGATCAGCCTTCCCTCACCATCCACCGCCAGCGCGTTGACGCCTCCATCAAAGTTTCCAACCCCCGTCCACTCCAACCCGTTCCATTGGGCCAGCCCTAGCGCCGGCCACGGCCCGGCACTCGTGAAGTACCCGCCAGCAACCAGAATCCCGTCCGGCATAAGCGCCAGCGCATTGACCTCCCCGTCTCCTATTCCTTGCCCGATCGGCGACCAGTTCGAACCATTCCATCGTGCGATCCGATTCGCTGCAACGCCTCCGGCCATCGTAAACGCACCGCCCGCAATCACATTCCCGTTGGGCATCACCAGAACGGCCTTCACGTTACCGTTCATTCCAGTGCCCATTGGATGCCACCCATCGATCCCCCTCCGTCCGATGTGGCTCACATCCATGCCGGAAGCCCGTGTAAACTCACCCGCGGCGACGACATCCCCGCCCGGAAGCCACCCGACGGCAAGCACTTGCCCATTCGCCCCTCCCTCGTTGAAGAGCGACCAGTTCTGTCCATTCCACACATAGGTGCCTGAAGCGAGCAGCCGTCCGTCAAGCAAAACGACCATTCCCCTCCCATCAAAACTCAGGCCGGTGCCCAGCGCTGACCACGTGGCGCCGTTCCAGCGAGCGATTCTGTTCGCCGCGATTCCGTTCATGGTGACAAATCCACCGGTGGCCACGACATCGCCATTCGGCATCGAAATAAGCGCCGTTACCAGCGGCTGGTTTCCCGGATAGGTAACACCGCTTCCCACTGGAACCCAAGCACTGCCATCCCATCGGGCGATGCCCCTCTCCCCTCCCGGCAAAACGAACGAACCCCCGGCAAAGACCCTCCCATCGGAGGTAAACAACATGCAATACAACCCGCTACCCAATCCCGGCCAGATGCTCGACCACGTTCCACCCGCCTCATCCCATCGGGAGAATCCTGTTGGCCCTCCGAGAGCTACCAAGTCGCCATCCGGTAGAAACGCCATCGCCTGCACGCCGCCGACCCCTGCTCCCATCTGCCCCCATCCAGCTCCGTTCCAGCGCGCGACGCCCGACGCCGGCGCTCCATCCGCCTGAAGGAAGTGACCCCCTGCAACGATGTCCCCGTTAGGCATCGACGCTAGCGCCTTCACGTCATTGTCTGTGAACTGATTCCCGGTGAACACCGAGCCAACGGCAGCCCACCCGCTCCCCGTCCACTTCGATACCTTCGCATTTTGCAAGCCAGCCTGCACCAATCGCCCCGCGGCCCACAACTCTCCAGTCGGTGTGCAAACCAGGGCGGTCACGCCTCGCCCCGGATCCGCCGCATTCATCCCCAACGGCAACCATTCCGTGCCACTCCACATCGCCACACCATTCGCCACGTGAGTCCCAACAGCATTGAACTCGCCGGCGATCACCGGCCGGGACGTCTGCGGCCCGGGTCCGTCAGGGTCCCACATGACCGAACACAACACTCCGGACACCCCGGTGAGCCCATCCCCCGGCTGCCACACCGGCGTACACGTCTGCCCCCGCACCATTGCGCAAGTCACCGCCATGTCAAAAACCACGATTCCCAGACATGCCGTCCGCCAACTCAATGGGCTCCCCATCGTTCCACCTCTTTCAATCAACCCGATCCTGAATTCGCCCGCCAGCCCCATTTTCAAGCCGGTTTCCCGCTCCTGGAGCATCTATCTTCGGTCACTTCTCTCCTTCCCCCACACTCGTTATCATGCTCCAATCTCACCCTCCCAAGGAGTCCGGAATGTTCACCCCGCGCCGCCTTTTCCTCCTCGCCGGTCTTGCAGCCTCTGGCCTGATCGGTTGCTCTTCCACCACCAAAACAGCGGACGCACCTCCCGCCGCCCCACCAGCCGCCCAGCCCGCCGCCCAACCGCAACCCGCTCAAGCCCCCGCCCCACGCGCCGCCCAAGCCGTCGGCCGCCCCGCCGACCAGACCAACTGGAACGGCACCCCCGCCACCGAAGCCGGCAAGCCCGGCGCCTACGTCGTCATCAACGAAAAGGTCTCCCCCGTTCCCACCGACGTCAAGCTCGGCGACAAGGCCACCGTCGCCCGCATCATCGATGAAGGCAAGAACCGCAACCGCGTGATGGACCACATCACCCACATCACCCAGAAAATCGGCCCGCGCCTCACCGGCTCTTCCAACGTCGAGACCGCCAACCGCTGGGCCATGGAGCAGTTCAAGTCCTGGGGCCTTGAGTCCGAGCTCTTCCAGTGGGGCGAGATTCCCGTCCGCTTCGACCGCCTCCCCTCCTCCGCCAAGATCGGGTCCACCCGCAGCAACGGCGAGTTCCGCACACTCCGCGAGATGGAGTTCACCTCTCTGGCCTGGGGCGCAGGCACCGACGGCCCCGTCCGCGGCAACGTCCTCAAGATGCCCGAGAACGAAGAACAGTTCAAAGCGATCGAATCCAAGCTCAAGGGCTCCTGGATCCTCGTCAAGTCCGCCGGCCCCGGCGGCCGCCGCGGCGTAGGAAGCTTCGCCGGCGGCATGTCCGCCCGCCAAGGCTTCTTTAAAGAGACCCGCAAGAAAATCGCCGCGGGAGAACTCACCAATTCCAAGCCCGACTCCAAACCTGAAACCAAGCCCGAATCTAAACCCGAAGCCAAGCCCGACGCCCCCGCACCCGAAGGCATTGCAGGCTATTGGGACGGCCGCGCCACCGGCGGCCCTATCCCCGACGGCGGCACACCCTTCAACCTCGACCTCAAACTCGCCGACGGCAAAGTCACCGGCACCATGGCCTATCCCAACTTCCACTCCGGCCCCATCAAGGATGCCAAGTGGGATGACGCCACCAAGACGCTCACCTTTGCGTGGGAATCTCCCGCCGGCGCTTCCAACTACACCTTCAAGCTCAACGGCCAGAAAGTCTCAGGCGAATCCAAGCTCCCGCCCGAAATCGGCGGAGCCATCGTCATGGATGCCAGCCGCGGCGAAACGCCCAAAGAAACCAAAACCGCTTCATCCGAATCCACCGGCCCCTCCATCGAAGAGCGCGTCTTCATGGCCGCGCCCGCTGGCTACATCTCCGCTTCCTCCGATGAACGTGTCCGCACCAGCTCCATCGGTGGCTGGCGAACCCTCACCCCCGAGACCCTACCCAAGGATGTCGAAATCCAGGTCCGTCAGTCCGACTACGACTACATGAACTCGCGCCTCGCCGACGGCGGCAACCTCGAAGTCGAAATCAACTGCGCCGTCAAGTTCACCCCCGGCCCCATCCCCGTCTACAACACCATCGCCGAGATCAAGGGCACCGAACTCCCCGACGAAGTCGTCATCGTCTCGGCCCACCTCGACTCCTGGAACGGCCCCGGCTCTCAAGGCACCACCGACAACGGCACGGGCTCCTCCGTCACGATCGAAGCCGCCCGCATCCTCGCCGCGGCCAAGGCCAAGCCCAAGCGCACCATCCGCTTCATCCTCTGGACCGGCGAAGAACAAGGCCTTCTCGGCTCCGCCGGCTACGTCAAGATGCTCAAGGAAAAGGACCTCCTCAAAAACATCTCCGCCTGCTTCGTCGATGACGGCGGCACCAACTACGAAGGCGGCCTGCAAGTCATGGATTCGCAGCTCCCCTTCTTCGCCGTCGCCACCGCGCCCGTCAACGGTCAGTTCTGGAGCAGCACCGACCAGCGCTTCCTCGACGTCAACCTCCGCCCCACCAACAAGCGCCTCACCGGCCGCCTGGCCGGCGGCGGCAGCGACCACCAATCCTTCGTCAACGCCGGCGTCCCCGGCTACTTCTGGGATGAAGTCGGCCGCGCCGAATACGGCTACGGCTGGCACACGCAAAACGACAAGCTCGACCTGGCCATCCCCGAGTACCTGATGCAGTCCAGCACCTGCGCCGCCGTCACCGCCTACAACATGGCCTGCGCCCCCACCCTCCTCCCGCGCGACCCGCTCGCCAAGCCCGACGAGAAGAAACCCGACCAGGCCGCCAGCGCTGCGGAGAAGTAATCACCGTGCCATCGAAGTCGTGGTCCTCCACGACTTCGATGTTCCCCCAAACTACCCCAAGCCCCGCCCACCGCGGGGCTTTTTCTTTTCTCCAGCTCTGGCAACAGAAGCAACCCACCAAGAACGATAACATCTCGCCATGGCACAGTCGCGCCGACGGCGCCACATCCTTCTTGCCGGAACACTTGCGGTCGCCGTCCCAGTTTTGGCGTACCAGATCTACAAGTACCAGCAGCACTTGTTGTTCATCAACAGAGGAACACCGATCGTCCGATCAGTCTTGCTCGAAGCACCCGGCATAGTGCTGATGACCGACGACCTCTACAACGTCGCGCTGGTGATCAAGACGACCGATCCAACACCTGGCGTTAGCGTCGACAGGGACTCCATCTCCGCAGAGGTTAGCACCGCCTCGGACTTCGATGGCAATATCAAATGGTCCAACCCCATCCGTGTTTCCGTACCCGCTGATTCCAACACGTTTGTCGTCGTCGATCCGCACGGCGCGGCCAAACGACATCCCCTGCCGAAAGGCGCATCAGCGGCCATTCGTGAAACGTACTTGGCCAACCCTGACGATTTTCAAAGGTGGCTCGACTCCAGTCCCCTAGCAACGACTCCGTAGACCCTCCTAGTCTCCTCCGCACCCTCTAAGCCCTCTACGTTCAAATCTCCTTCCCTTCCCCCCCGCCATCCCGTACACTCCCCCACCAATGGCGACCGAACGCCTCCTATCCCCCACCGCCCTCGCCCCCGAAGAAGACCAGATCAACTGGTCCCTTCGCCCCACCACCATCTCCGACTACGTCGGCCAGGCCGACCTCATCGAGCGCCTCAAAATCGCCATCCAAGCCAGCAAAGGCCGCGGCGACCCGATGGAACACGTCCTCCTCCACGGCCCCCCCGGCCTGGGCAAAACCACACTCGCCCACGTCATCGCCAACGAAATGGGCTCCAAGGTCTGCATCACCAGCGGCCCAGCCCTGGCCCGCCCCACCGACCTGGTCGCATCCCTCAAACGCCTCGGCCGCGGCGATGTCCTCTTCATTGACGAAATCCACCGCCTCCCCATCGCCATCGAAGAGTTCATCTACCCCGCGATGGAAGACTTCCGCATCGACATCCTCCTCGACAGCGGCATCCACGCCCGCACCGTCCAGATCCCCTGCGAGCCCTTCACACTCATCGGCGCCACAACCCGCGCCGGCCTCCTCTCCTCCCCCCTCCGCTCCCGTTTCGGCATCGTCCACCACCTCAAGTACTACTCCACCGAAGAACTCCTCATCATCCTCCGCCGCAGTTGCTCACTCCTGAACATCGAGCACTCCGGCGATGACTCCCTGAACCTCATCGCCTCTCGCTCCCGCGGCACACCCCGCATCGCCAACCGCCTCCTCCGCCGCATCCGCGACTACGCCCAGGTGAAAACCAAAGGCCCCGTCACACCCCCGTGCGTCGAGGCCGCGCTCAAACTCGAATCCGTAGACCACCTCGGCCTGGATGACCTCGACCGCACCTACCTCCGCACCATCGCCACCACTTACGAAGGCGGCCCCGTCGGCCTCGAAGCCGTCGCGGCCACGCTGAACGAGGATTCGGGGACGCTCGAGGATGTGGTGGAGCCGTATCTGCTGCAGATCGGGTTTTTTGCGAGGACGCGGAGGGGGAGGCAGCTCACGCGGCCCGCGTCCGAGCATCTTGGGCTCAAGTGGTCGCCACCCAAGGTCGAGTCTCGACTCTTCGAGTGACCCGTATGGTGGCTGATGGCATCACCTCAGGAACGATCGCAAAGACTTCACGATGTGATGGGCATCATCCTGCCGTCCAGGGATGTTTTTCTAGGTTCCCTTCCGGATCTCACGCAGCTCTTTCAAATGACAAACAAGGTGGCTTGGCTCAGTAGCTTGTCCCAACTGATGGCTGCCACCCAAGCCGAGCCGCTGATTCAGAATCAGGCCGATCGATTTCTGACCTCCTGCTTTAGCCCCGACGAAATCGAAAGAATGGATGGCTATGCCAAGCGGCATAAATCAAAAGTCGCTCGAGTTGAGCCGTTTTCGTGCATGCTGGCCGCCCAGTGTGCGGCAGTCATCGCACCGTCCATTGGACCCTCGCCTTCCCCTCGAATACTGCTCCAAATGGCGGTGCGCGCGGCCTATGTCGTATCTGATCTTCTCAACCAGTCGTATCGGAAAGAAGGATTCGAACTCTACGGGGCTCTCGCAGGGCTTATGGAACGTTCAGCCATATCGCGGCCGATAGACAGCGTCCGGAGGTCTTATGGGCTATGGGAGTGGAGCCATGAAGACGTCACCGCCAAGACTGTGCAATACCGCAAGCTGTTTGGTGACGCGTTGCTGGCATCGGACTCTTTATCACTAGCGGATCTGGTAAACGGTATCGGATTGCTGATCTGGCTCCTCGTTGTTGAGTCAAACCGTGGCCAGATGGCCTTCAGCACCAGCATCCAATTGCCGCGAGCGGACTTGACGGCTGCAGGCAACTCCTTGCTTCTAGCGGTGCTCTCAAAGGTCGCTTCGCCGCTAGATCAATTCGTGAACTATTGCGTGCAGGCCAGCGACTCTGGCGCATTCTGGAAGAATCCAACTCTACTTCCCCTAAAGAATTCTCCGGCGGTGCAGGTACCACTTCCCGACAACTCATTCGGAATTCTCGCGCCAACCTTCTTGGCAGATCATGCCGTACAAAGACCCCTGCGAGTGGTTGAGAATTCAGACATTGGGTTCCAGACAGCACGGGGACACTTTGGGTCGGTCGCTGAAACCTATGCACATGGACTGCTTCGAAGCCACTTCAACCGAGCTTATCACCGCATCGACCTGAAGGGCCATGCCGATGGCGTTGCCGTCATGCGCGACATGGCTTTGGTGTTTGAGATGAAGAACACCTTCGTCGTGGAGTCCAAACGCTACGGGTTTAGAACGGACGAGGAATACCTAAAGGAGCTTCAGAACAAGCATTATTTGAGCAAAGCTCAAGAGCAGATTTGGAACACGATCGATTGGCTTCCGACCCAATCGTTCGCGGCATCTGTCAAAATGATCGTCCCCGTAGTAGTTCTATGGGACACGGTAACCAACGTCTTTGTGGCCAAAAAATTCTTAGCACCACACTTGAGGCGCCCAGAACAGCGCGGGCCGTACTTTGTCCATCATCCCCAGGTATACAGCCTCACAGATCTCGAGGAACTCGGAGCATGGTGGCCCTTGAATCTCCGAAATGAACTCTTGGCCAAAGTGACTGATGATGACTGGACTTTTGATGGTCTTTCGCTCTGGCTGGCCTGGCGTCGATTCAACAAACTGGCCGCAACTCCTACCTTTCGGACCTTTGATTCGCACTTGGTTAAACGCTTCGAAAACCAGTTGGTCGGTTGATTTGCCCCCTCACCCCACCGGCCTCACCCCCACCCCTCCCCCAACCCCCTCCAGATACTCCGCCACCAACCTCCGATGACACCGATGCGGCTTCTTCTCACTGCAAAGTAAGCACCCATCCACAATCGTCACCACCCTCTCAATCGCACGCCCTGAACGCCCTAGCGTTCTTTTGCACGCCTCGAACATTCCCCCGTTGAACTCGCCGTTTCCACGCCCCTACCGCGCCCCTCGTTATCGGGCCACCCACCGCCTCCCGGTCTTGCGTCGGCGTCAAAATGCTGTTCGATAGCCACTCTCCGTTCTCGGCCGCCCAGTCCCGTTCCACCCGCGTTCCGCGTCGGCCGCGGATGACAAACCCCGGCCAAAGGCAGCCCGTCTCGGGGCTACAAACAGCCACTTCTTCCAAGTCAGGGCAATGCAGACCCCGCAGAGCATGCTTTCCACTGGCACCACGTTCGCTTTATTCCGGTCACGGCCCCAGATGCCTGTTGAAACAATCATCGGTTCCATGGATGATCGTTCAAACGCGGTGTATCTCATTCAGACCCGAACATCCCGAAAGGACTCCAATGCGTTTGCCCCTCGTTGCCTCCTGCCTGATCGCTGCTTCCTTCGGCACCACCGCGTCCGCCGACATCGTCAACTTTGACGACCTGGGCCAAAGCACGGGGGGAACTCTGATGCCAACCACCTACAACGGGCTTGAGTGGGGGAACAGCTCGTGGCATTACATGACGGCCAACTCAGGCAACAACTTCCTGGCGCTCTCCACTCCCAGCACGCTTGTCAGGTCCGCTGGCTTGATTGACTTCGTGTTCGAGGGCGCTGATTTTTGGAGCCGCCGCGGCCTGGATGGCAACGGCGACTTCTACTTCGTTCTGTACCACGATGGGATTACGGTCTACAACGGCCTTCTTGACCCCAATGGACGCCAGCGGTTCGACACGGTTCCGCGGCTCTTCACCCCGAACTACACCGGACTCATCGACGCATTCGCACTCGCATTCGATAACGATGATCACGATCACCTCGCCATGGACAACGTGCACGTGTCGGGCATTCCCGCTCCCGGCGGGTTTGTGCTGGGAATGACCGTGGCGACGATCGGCGTGCGCCGTCGGCGTTCATCGTGCCGGTGAGGACAGAACCAGCCCGGAGCTCGCACATCCTCAGCCGTTCTCGCCGCACACCCGATCGCCCCCTCCAAATGCCACGGACCTTGCTCTGAAGGTCCGTGGCCTTGTTTTCACCGGTCCTTCCCCGGCCACGCCTGACTCCCCGCAAGTTCGGTGAATGTTCCGATTGCAACACCCGCATCAATGTCTACAGTGCCAGTGCCGATTCGCCAGCGCGGCCAATCGAGCCCGAGAGAGCGTTTTTAGGGAGATCGAGATGAGACACCACACCTTTGTTCCAGCGTTATCTCTTTGCGCCGCTCTGGGCCTCACCGCCTCTGCGCACGCCGACTTCACCGGCCAGCCCATCCTCGGCACGCTGCTCAACGGCGGCCTGGCCTCCGGCAACACCACCGGCCACGCCGACGACAACGACGGCTTCGACAGCGGCGCCCACATCTTCAACATCTGGGATGGCGGCGATGACGTCTTCAAGCTCAACTGGACCGGCGGCGACCTCACCGTGGCTCTCAACAGCCTCGGCGGGTCCGACAACGACCTGTTCATCTACCGCCCCACCGACCTGAACAGCTCCGGCGACTACAGCATTGCAGGCTCATTTGACGAAGTGACGATCCTCGCCGCCGACCCCGGCCTGTACTACATCAACATCGACACCACCGCGTTCTCCGAAGGCGGCTACAACCTCGCGGTCACTCCCGCACCGGGTTCAACCGCCCTGCTCGGCGCCGGACTGCTGTGCCTCAACCGCCGCCGTCGCCGCTGAACCTGTTCGCACCCCCCACAGCCCGACTCGAAAGAGCCGGGCTTTTTCATGCGCTCCACTCATCCCACCTTCCACGCACCCCCACACTCCGCGCACACCACACACCCATCCTCCTCCTTCACAGACCCCGCCAGCAAATACCCGCACCCCGGGCAAATCTCCGCCTTCAAACACCCCTCCACCGCCCGCTTCCCCGCGGTATCAACCGCGCTCTGGCTGGCAAACATCGCCGCGGCCATCGCCGTTCCGAACGAAAGAAAGTTGACCCCCACGTAATACCAGGACATCCGCCCCGGGCGCGAACTCATCAGCATCACCATGTAGTTCACGACCACCACCAGCGCCAGCACCGATGCGCTGATGCGGACCCAATGCACCCACCGATGCCGATCCCCCATCCGCACCGTCCACTTCAAACGGCTCGAAGTCCCGTCCGGCAAGTCCGCGGCCGCGCACAGGTCATGCGGCCGCCCGCGAAAGTCGATGACCCGCGTCCGTTTCCCCGGACGAAACACTTCCGTCTTTGGGCTGGTCATCCGCCCACCTTCCACACCCCTCCACACTCCGCGCACACCACACACCCGTCCCCCTCCCGCGGCAACCCCACCAGCAAATACCCACACGAAGGACACACCTCACTCTTCAGACACTCCTCCACAGCCCGCTTTCCCGATACCTTCGCGGCCTCACGGCCCCCCAGCAGTCCACCAAAAAAGCCCCAGATCGGATACAAAATCCACTGCGCAGGATGCATCGCCCGAAACCACCCAACCCACCGCGCCGCAAAGAACAGCACCAGCAGAATCACCAGCGCCAGGCCGGTGAACTTGAGCTGCACCCCAAGCCGGTGCTGATTCGCCTTCTTCACCGCTTTCCGCAACTCAACCGGCGCATCCGCCGGCAAGTCTCCCACCTCGCACAGGTCCAGAGTCCTCCCCCGGAAGTCGATCACCCGACTCCGCCGCCCCGCCCGAAACTCGTCCGAAGCCTCACCACGCATTCCACCAGCGTACCAACCCGAACAAACCAGACGATTTTGCAATACGACACGACTTCTGCTGACATTTTCGTGTCCAACCCACAATCCCCCTTGCATCACCCCGCGGCCGCGTTATGTTGCAAATATGCCCCCCGAGGCCGCCCATCTCCCAGTCCTCTCGCGTGAAGACCACCATCGTCTCACGCTGTTTTTCGCTGCGAATCAAGACCTCATCGCCCTCTCCGCCGCGCTGACCCAAACCCCCGACTCCCCTCCCTCACTCGGCACTCGGGACTCGGCACCCAGCACTTCTCCCGACGAATTCGACCTCGCCTGCTGGGCCACCCAACCCCACATCGCCGCCTGGATCCAGCACCACCGAGATCTCCAAAACGAAGCCCGCCGCCAGACCGCTCGCGCCGCACTCGACTCGCTCGGCACTCGGGACTCGGGACTTAGCACTTCTCCCGCTTCACCCCCCCTTTCCAAACCGGCCCTCAAACTCCGCCGACCCAATCACCTTCCCCGGGTCCGCCCCAGCCCTCACGATCGCAACCACATCCCGCCCCGCCAAGTCGCAAACCAGCAAGTCCTGCCAGACCGCCGGCTTGCCGCGCCGCCGCAACTCCTCCATCGCATCCAGAATCCGCACAACATCCGCCCCGCAAAGAGCCCCGGTCTGGATCCGGTCCCGCGGCACCCCCAACTCCTGCCCTCGAGCCCAGGCCCCCACCACCCGCCGCGTCAGCTCCATGCTCCCCAAACGCATCCGCAGCCCGATCAACTCCATCAACTCAACCCGGCACCCCGCCTTCCCCGAATAGAACTTCAACATCAACAGCGGCCAAGCTGCCACCAGCAGCACAAGCCCAACCACACCCGCGATCACAAGTTGAAGCGTCATCGCCCCATTATCCGCGAACCCACCCGACCCCGCTTTCCCACAACTCCCGCGAAAACCCGGCCGCCGCCTCGTCCAAAAACAGAGGCGCCGGCAGTGTCCTGCCGGCGCCCCATCCACTCGCTCTTTTTCCCACCCCAGCTCCTCCAGCGGAGCTAATCAATCTCTATCGCCGCGCCATTCCCCCCGCTTTGGTCTTCACCTTGACCACCGGGACCAGGTCCGCCGCCCCAGCCGCCGGAAGCACCTCTCCCATGAGTACCCCCGACAACTTCTCCTCCGCCTCGAACTCTTCATCCAACGTCTTCTGCAACAGCTTCAAAACTCGCTGTTCCCCCAACTGCCCCGCCATCGCAACCGCGCTCCCATACCCCGCGATCTCATAGTGCTCAACCCGAACCGCCGCCGCGATCAGCGCGGCATCAATCACCGAATCCTCACCATCTTCCCCCAAAACCTCAGCCGCCTCCGCAACCAGCCCCTCCGTCGCCTTGCACTTTTTCCCGCCCGGCTTGGTGTCCAGCAACTCCGCAACCTGCACCAGCCGCTCCACATGTCCCTTGGTCTGCTCCAGGTGAGCCAGCAGCGAAGCACGCAGAGTCTTGTTCGTCGCGGCCTTCGCCAGCTTCGGAATCGCCTTCACCATCTGGCTCTCCGCGCTATACAGATCCCGGACCTGATCCTGAAGCAACGACTTGAGCGAATCCAGCACGTGAGTCTCCTGTTCAAAGCACCTGATGCACAAGGGCAATGGAACTCCGACACGCGAGCGCCGGAGTTCCTCTCAATATCCACCGTTCAAAGAATCACGTACGAGCGCGAAGGCGACGCACAATCAGCCCGACCACAACAACCAGCCCCGCCGCAACTCCCGCGGCCGCCACCGGATTGCGCGAAACCACACCCCTTACGGACGCCGCCGCGTGAGACACCGCATCCCGCGCCGCTTCATACCGGTCGCGAGTCGCCCCATGAGACCCGTTCAGCCTTTCCTTCGCGGCCTCAACCGCCCGCTTGGCCCCATGGCGAAGTTCCGACACGCGCGACCGAACCGCATCCGCGGCGTCATCCGTCAACTGTTCGGCATCCGCGACCATCGTGCGCCCTCGATGCACCGGGACCTGACCGTCTTCCTTGAAACTGACTTCATCCCGCGACCTGGCATGTGCCATGACTGTCCTTTTTGGTTGTTCCCCCCTCTATCTCTACAGAGCGCCTCGACCCCGCCCACGCATGCCGAAGATCAGCGATATGACGAAGAGGACCAGAAAGACGATGAACAGAATCTTCGCGATCCCAGCCGCGCCCGCGGCGATCCCGCCAAACCCGAACACCGCCGCCAACAGCGCGATCACAAAGAACACCACTGCGTAGTACAACATGACACTTTCCTTCCGGCAAAACGAGTATGGTCGGAGAGTCCAGGCTTCCGTGCTCTCACGCAGGCCGGGACGACTTCGGCGACCACAGCATGATCTCACTCGCCGCGCCCGAGAGCCACGGCGAAACCTTTCTCCATCCTTGAACTGAGAATCAGGTGCGCCAGGACCGGAAGAAGGCAAAAAAGAAGGCGCCGACTTTCGCCAGGCGCCTTCAGTGGGGAAGTGTCTAGACAATCACGATGCGGGCGGAAGCTCAGCCCGGGCCTTAAGAAAGCCCATTCGAACAAGCATCGCCCAGGCTTCATCAACTTCGGGTTGGGTCGGTGCGCCCAATCGCGATGCCCCGCCAGCCCCTCGGACCGGCACCGGCGATGACCGCAACTCTCCCCTGGACTCGGCGCTGAGCAGAAACTCCGCCGCCGCAAACAACCTGTTGGTTCCGATGACCAATCCGCGTCCCATCGTTTGTGCTCCCGTCTTTCCGGCCCAACCAGACTTGCAAGGGCGACATAATGCCACCGGCGGCCGCGCACTTCTAGAGGAAAACCTTCTCTATTCGAAGACGACTTGCGTCACATCGGCTTCATCGCCGACACATTCAGGCTGATCGCGTTGCCCTCAATATTGAGAGTGGTCGCATCTTTGAAAAGCCCAAACGACTTGACCCGCTGCACCCCTTTGAATCCGGCGCGTGTCAGGAATTCGTGCAAGATTTCATAGGTGAACCCGGCCTTGTGGTAGTCGTACGCATCGGTCTGGCCGCCATAGATCATCCGCATCGTGGCGAAGCGGGCCGGGTACGTGAGCTTCTTATCCAGCATCAGCCGGCAAAGGACCTCCAGGTCCGGCACGCCTACCCGGATGAGCCCCCCGGCCCTGAGCACCCTGAAGGCCTCTTTGAGCGCGATTTCAAGCTCCGACACGTAGCTCAGATGCTCATAGATGTGCGACGCGTAGATCTCGGCCACCGAACCCGACTCGAAGTCCGAAAGGTCGGTCGCCGAGCCGATGTGGTCCACTCCCGAGCGCGACTGGATATCGACGATCTTCCACCCCTCGCGCACTTCCCATCCACCAATATGGAGACGCAGAGGCGGGTTGGACTTGGACTCGGCCATTGGGACGCGAGCATACCGCGGGAGTGCGGGACCATCCAGCGGGCTGGGCACGCGCCTCGAAAAACGAAAAGGGGCCCGCGGGGGCCCCTTGGAGCGGACTGACGATGTCGGGATCAGCTGCAGCCGGCAGCGTAGGAGTTGAGGAAGCACTGGAAGTCGTTGGCCGTCAGGGTCGGGATAGCCGTGCTGCCGTCGCAGTTCGCGTACGAGCTCCCCGCCGCGAACTCGTTGAGGAAGCACTGGAAGTCGTTGGCCGTGAGCAGCGGGTTGCTCGTGCTCAGGTCGCAGTTGGGGTAGCAGGTATTGCCCGGGGTGCAACCGGTCGGGACAAAGTCGATGCCGCGCCACCAGGTGTTCGGGCCGGTGCCCGCGCCCAGCGTCGCGAAGGTCGAGGAAGCGCCGGTGTCGGTAACCAGGACGAGCTGGTTGCCCGCGGCCGCGGTGCCCACGCCCGTCGTGCCCCAAACCGTAGTCGATCCGGCGACGGTCTTTCCCGTGATGTGGCGAAGCCCGTTGGCCAGACCGGAGTTCAGGGTGTACTGGAGCGTCCAGGTGGTGCCATCGAAGGTCCACTTCTGCAGGCCGCCGCCGCTGGCGAGTACACGGTCGTCGGTCAGGTAGAGGGTGCTGGCGTCAGCGAAGTAGTAGTCATAGTTCGACGGACCCGTCACCGTGGACTTGCCGGGCAGAAGCGTGAGGATCTGGCCGCCGGTCGTCGGCAGGCCGGTGCCGACCGTGCCCACACCGATGAAGGTGCCCGACGAAGAGGATGTGTAGAGCTGGTTGAAGAAGATGTTGGCGACGCGGCAGTTGGTCGGGGGGTTGCTGCCGCCGGCGCCGTTGTCATTGAGGAACACGGAGGTGGTGCCGCCGAGCGTCGTGTAGCGGATGCCGCCGCCGGTGCCACTGGCTGTGCCCGCCGTCCAGAGGTCCGTGCCGTTGGTGGACACCGCGCTACGGATGTTGTTGGCGGAGTAGGCGTCGGACAACGCGGTGGATGTGTCGACCGCGCCGTTGCAATCGGCAACCGCGACCACGCGCGGGTTATTCGCGGCGGTGGTGGAGACCACGGCCGCCAGGCCGGCGTCTGCGCGATAGCCCACGAAGACCAGCCGCTTGCCGTCAACCGAGCGGGTCAGGAAGCCTTCGGACGTGGCCGAGCCGCTCTGCGTGCATGCGGTCGCGCCCGTCGAGGAGACGGGAATGGACTGCACGACATGCCCGTCGGCGATGTCGATTTCCTTCAGGAACAAGGCCGCGGCCGCGTTGCTGAGAGCCGGGCCGCCATCCACGCCGGCCTGAAGCACGACGAGGTTGCCGGCGGTAAAGGCGATTTGGGCCGATGCGGAGACCCCGGCCAAAGCGACCAGAGCGGCAGCGGAGAGAACAAGATTCTTCTTCATGAAATCCTCCTGGAACAGCGGTGTAATGCCGATTCCGCTCGTGCGAGCGATCTCTATTCGGCAGAGCCAGACGTTACGGCCGATCGCGGGTGCGGTAGCGCAAGGAATTACATCTTGGCGCGAGTCTGACGAGAGCTTCGTGCAGTCCACACATTAAGGAAGAGAGCTGTTCGGTAGACGATCCAAAGAAAGAGGCCCGCGCGATGCGCGGGCCTCTGAAGTCAGCTGGGATGAATCGGACAATCAGCGACAGCCGGTGGCGTAGGCGTTGAGGAAGCACTGGAAGTCGTTAGCAGTCAGCAGCGGGTTGGAGGTGCTGCCGTCGCAGTTGGCGTAGGTCAAGCCGGAGGCGTACGCGTTGAGGAAGCACTGGAAGTCGTTGGCCGTGAGCAGCGGAATCGAGGTGCTGGCGTCGCAGTTGGGGTAGCAAGGGGCAGGGCCGCCGCCTTCGGGAACAAAGTCAATGCCACGGAAGGCCGTGTTCACGGGGCTGGTCGCCAGCACCGTAAAGGCGGACGATGCGCCGGTGTCGGTCACGGTGGACAACGTCACGGCGTTGGACTCACCGCCGGTGACCCACAGGGTGACGCCGGCCCGGGTGTTCTTGCCCACGATGCCGCGAGTCCCGGTTGCAAGCCCGGAGTTGAGTGTGTAGGCCAACTCCCAGGTGCTTGTGCCGGTATTGAAGACCCACTTCTGGACGCCGCCGGGGGTCGGAACAGCCGCGAGTCCGCGATCATCGCAGACGTAGACGGTGTTGGCATCGGCGAAGTAGAAGTCATAGGGAGACGCGGCCGCGGTGCCGCCCGTGGTCGGGAATCCGTTGAGATAGAACGTGAACTCACCGCTGGTCGTCGGAAGGCCGGTGCCGATCGTGGACAAGCCAAGGAACGTGCCTGAAGCGCTGGTGATGTACAACTGGCTATTGGCGATTCCGACGAAGCGGGTGTTGGTTGGCGGGCCCGAGCTGATTTGGGTGGAGGTGGTCGCGCCGAACGTCGAGTAGCGGCAGCCGGCGGTGGAAGCGGTGGCGCTGGTTCCGGTGGTCCAGAATGCGGAGCCATCGACAGAGACGGCGCACCGGATGTCGTCAGCGTTGTAAGCATCGCCCAGGGCCGTTGAGGTGTCGATGACACCGGCCGAGTTCACACGGGCGATGATGCGGGGATTGGTCGCCGCGGGTGTGGCCGAGACGCTGGTCGCGCCGCCGAGCGGGGCGTCGATGCCGCAGAAGGTCAGGTACTGGCCGTTGACCGAGCGGTTCATGTGTGCGACGGAGGTCGAGGTGCCGCGGACAACCAGAGCGTGGTTGGCGCCAGAGGTGGTCGTCGGGACGGGGATGGTCTGGACGATCGTGCCGGTGGGGGTGATCTCAAGAAGGAACAGAGGTGTGCCGCCGATGGCCAGCGGGGCGGCGCCGTCGCCGACCTGGAGAACGGCGAGGTTGCCGGCGGTGAACGGAGCTTGGCCGGCGGCCATGCTGAGGGAGAGGGCGGTGAGGCCCAGACCGAGAATGCCCTGGTACTTCTTCATGAACGATCCTCCGGGGATTTGTGCTAAGAACGACTTGGGTGACGGCGCGCGGTTGACGTTGGCCGGCTTCGTCGAATCCAGATTCAAACGGGTCGAGAGTGTATCCCAAATTGTTAAGGTAAGCGCGAGATTTGCGCATGGAAAGGCGTCTGTTAGGGGTGGTCAATATTCGTCCTGCGGGTGCGAACTTTATTGCGGTTGCATTCGCAATAAGATATTCGGGGTGGTCGAAGGAGCAGGCATGCAACGCGTGGTGCAGACCAACGAAAAAGGCCCCGGACCTTGCGGTCCGCGGCCAATTTCAAGTGGAGCGGAGGAGGGTCGAACTCCCGACCTCGTCATTGCGAACGACGCGCTCTACCAACTGAGCTACCGCCCCGAACGGGGCAAGGTTAGGCGGGGTGAGTGCCGGGTGCCAAGGGGGGAGTGCCAAGTGCCCAGTGCCGAGCGCCGAGTTGGGGGTAGAGCCCGACGGCCTATGGGGACTCTGAGCTTTGCGTTTGTCTGCGGTCTGATGGTGCTTTTGGCGTGGTTTCCAGGGTGCTCCAAGAGCGATGCGGCGCGGGCTCCGGGGCCGCTTCGGGTTGTGGTCACTGTTCCGCCACTAGCCGGGCTCGTGAAGCCTCTGTTGCCAGAGGGAGCCATGCTGACCGTGCTGATGCCGCCCGGCCGATCGGAGCATGGGTACGAGTTCACGCCCAGCGACATCGCCACCGTTGGGAACGCCGACATCGTGGTGTACGTCGGCGCCGGGCTCGAGGGTGGCCTTGAGGACTTCCTCAAGAAGCATCCAGCGGGATCTCGGCGACGCGATGTGAGTTTCATGGCAGCGGCAGGGATTGCGACTAACCACCGTGAAGATGAGCACGATCATGCTGACCATCACCATGGAGTTGACCCCCACTTGTGGCTGGATCCTTCGCTGTGCCAGAAACTCGCAGAGGCTGTAGCGCCAGTGCTTATCGAGGCCGCGGCTGCAACCGGGGGCACCTCCATCAAGGTCAAGTCTTCGCTCGAAGCGTTGACGGCGGACCTCGCGGCGATCGATGGTGAATACAAGACTCGGTTGGCCCCTTTCAAGGGGCGCTCGATTGTGACGCATCACAACGCATGGGCAAGACTGACTGATCGGTACGGGCTCAAAGTCGCCGCGGTGATGCGTGACATTGATGAGGGAGAGATGACTCCGGAGGCGGTGGCGGCGACCGTCGATGCGATCCGCAAGCAGGGCGTGAAGGCGGTGTTTGTGGAGCCGCAGTTTGATCGGACGGCGGCGGAGCGGATCGCGGAGGCGGCTGGGGTGAAAGTGTTTGAGCTTGATCCGCTGGGGGATGGGGATTGGTTCAAGATGATGCGGGGGAACTTGGAGTCGTTGGTGAAGGCTCTGGGGGAGTGAGTCTCGGGTAGTCGCATCGAAGTCGGAGGAACCGACTTCGATGGCACGGTGTTCTTACACTGGAACGACGATGGGCGATGTGGCGGTTGAATATCAGAATGTGACGTTCTCGTATGCGAAGAGCAACGGCGAGGCGGGGGTGCCTGCGCTCAAGGATGTGACGCTGGATGTACGGGTTGGGGAGCGGCTTGGGGTGTTGGGGCCCAACGGGGGCGGGAAGTCCACGCTTTTGAAGCTGACGCTGGGGCTCTTGAAGGGCAACAGCGGGTCGATTCGCGTGTTCGGGTTGTCGCCGGAAGAAGCTCGGAAAGAGCGGTTGATCGGGTATGTGCCGCAGCGGAATGAGTCCGAGCTGGCGTTTCCGATCAGCGTTCGGCAAGCGGTGGCGCTCAGCGCGGGGCTGCGGGTGAGCCCGTGGAAGTCGGGGGCCGCGGCGACGAAGGGCGCGGTGGATGAGGCGATGGGTGTGGTGGGGATCAGTGAACTGGCGGAGCGACCGGTGGGTCGGCTCTCGGGTGGGCAGTTGCAGCGGGCGATGATTGCTCGCGCGATAGCCTGCAAGCCCAAGATGCTTTTGCTGGATGAGCCGACGGTGGGGATTGATGTCGCGGGCCAGCAGAAGTTTGGTGAGTTGCTCAAGAGCCTGCACGATTCGCTGGGGTTGACGATCATCGTGGTGAGCCATGACATCCGAACGATCGCGGCGGGATCAGATCGCGTGGCGTGTTTAAGCCGCACACTGCACAGCCATGGCGCGCCGGAGGGGCTAACGCCGGGCGTGCTGGCGGAGGTTTTCAGGCACGATGTGGCCGCGATCTTTGGTGGAGATATTCACGTGCATGCCCACGCGGCGGAGAACTGCCCGATTGATGCGACGCATGTTCATGGGCCGGCGCTTCCCTCCCCCACTGCTCCCGTATCGCTCTCGGTTTCGGCGGCCAAGCCGAAGCGTGACGGGGGTGCGGCGTCGTGAAGACGATTCAGTATCTCTTTGACCCGATGTACTCGGGGCTGTATTGGCCGGGCGTGATCGCCGGGCTGGCGATGGCGATGATGTGCGCGGTGCTGAGCGTGCTGGTGGTGCTCAAGAAGCTGGCGTTCATCGGGCAGGGGATCAGTCACGCGGCGTTTGGGGGGATTGGATTGGCGGCGGTGCTGGGGTTGACGGCGGCGGTGGGAAAGGCCGCGCCGATGCATGGGGTGCCGCAGTTTGGGATTGTGCTGGTGTTCTGCCTGGGGGCAGCGCTTTTGATCGGGCTGATATCAAAACGCGGCGGCGGTGGTGAGGCGGGGACGCACGCCGATACGGCCATCGGGATCGTGCTGGTGGGATCGATGGCGCTTGGGGCGATCCTGCTGAAGGCCGCGAAGAACGGGATGGCTTGGGAGTCGTTCTTATTTGGGTCGCTGATGAATGTGGGGAGCTTTGACGCGGTCGGAGCGTGGGTGCTGGCGCTGGTTACGGTGCTGGTGTTAATCGCGGGGCGGCGAGGAATCGTGTTCTGGGCGTTTGATGAGCCTGGGGCGCAGGCGTTTGGCGTGAATGTCGGGGCGTGCCGGTTGGTGTTGCTGGTCTTGCTTGCGATGGCGACGGTGGCGTCGATGAAGCTAGCGGGGGTTGTGCTGGCGACGGCGATGCTGGTTCTGCCGGGGGCGATTGCACTCAAGCTCAGTGCGCGGCTGTGGACGGTGGTCGCGATCAGCGTGGCGGTTTCAGTGATCGGCGTGCTGGGGGGTGTGGTCGTATCGTTTGAGTGGGATTGGCCTCCGGGGCCGTGCATCGTGGGTGTGCTGAGCGTGATGTTCGGGGCGGCCATGCTGGCGGGCGGACGGGAGTTGAAGAATGAAAGCTGAAACGATTCTGGCGGAGTTGAACCGACTGCGGAAGGACCTCGACGAGGACAAGAGCGACATTGAGTGGCTGGCGCTGCACCACGCGTTCTGCTTTGTGTCGTACAAGATGGGGGAGTTTCAGAAGTACCTAGATGAGGAAGCGAAGAAGGGGGCGTTTGAGGAGTTTGAGGGGTGAAGAGTTTTCACCACGGAGAGCACGGAGGGGCACGGAGGAAAGGCAGAGGATGAAACCGGGCCGAGGATGCCCCGGCTGCTGAGGACCCGTGGATATGGGCCTGAATTTGGGCAATTGAAGTGGTTATCCCGCCTCGATTTCGGGCTAACCGACAGGTCATTTGGAACTTCTTTGTTGCCGGGACGTAGAAGTTAGACGATAGTATTTGCATCGCTTGGGCCAATGCGGGGCCCCCTGGAACCCCAGGGATAGCCGCGGAAGCCGGGCGACGACCGATGCGGTGAGTAGCTACACACATCGGGCGGTGAGCCGCGGGCGACGGTCCGCGGGGAAGGTGTCCGGCGGCGGTCCGGTACAGGGCCGCGTCGGCTGGTTGGGCTTCTTTACGAAGGAGGTGATCCAGTGACGCAATGTGACTGTACGAAGGGGCTGCGTAAGTAACGCATAGCTCGACGGAGCTGCGAACGCAGCCCACCGAAACAGGAGAATGAACTCCTACGGCCGCCGGTCAATAGACCGGCGGTTGTTTTTTTGGGACCGGACCGCCAAAAGAAAAGGGGCCCGCCTGAGCGGGCCCCTGGGTCGAGTCGATTCGACGAGCGGGCTTACGAGCAGCCGGCGGCGTAGGAGTTAAGGAAGCACTGGAAGTCGTTGGCGGTCAGGGTGGGATTGGCCGTGCTGCCGTCGCAGTTGGCGTACGAGTTGCCGGCGGCGTACTCGTTCAGGAAGCACTGGAAGTCGTTGGCGGTGAGCAGCGGGTTAGAGGTGCTGCCATCGCAGTTGGGGTAGCACCCGCCGAGAACGGAGCCGCGGATCTCGAACGAGAAGTCCTGAATGACCGCGGTGGGCGAGCACCCCTGGCCGGGGTCGCCGGCATCAACCCATGCGGCGTTGAACTGCCGGCCGTTGCCCACGACGGTGGCGGCGCGGAGTCCCTTGATGGTGACGGCGGGAGCCCAAGGACCGGAGGCGAGGGTGCCGGCGACGTTCCAGTCGAGCCAGTAATGGCCGGGCGGGAGGGTCGTCCCGATGCTGCACTCCACGCTCATGATGGGACGCGTCTGATCAGGAGCGGTCAGCGCGCCACCGCACGCGGCGGGAACGGCGGTGTTGAAGCACCGGTACATGTTGGCGAAGTTGACGGCGGTCATCCGGTTGGTGGTCGTGTCACCCCAGACCACCGCCGATCCGGCATCGCCAGGGCGGCCGTTCCAGATCTGGACTGTGGCACCGGTGATCGTGGGCGTCGTGGTCGAGCCGGTCTGGTATGACGGGAGGATGACTTTGTCGATCTGCCAGCCGCCGGCGGCGACGATAGTGAAGTCATCGGCATCGCGGATGGCCCCCAGGGCGCTGAATCCGGAGTTGGTGTTGGAAACCGTCAACTGCCCGGTGTTGTTGGCGACTTCGGCCCAGGTCGTTCCGGCCGGGGCGGGAACGCCGCTCTGGCTGGTCGCGCCCGTGCTGAGCGGGCCGTTTTTCCAGAGCGTCGGGGCCGTCCAACAGCCCGCCGAAGCGCAGTTGGTGCCGTTGCCGGAGAAGGTGCCGCCGGTGGTCGCGGCGGTGCACTTGGCGGAGGTGAGGATCACGCACGAGCCGTCGGGGAGACAGCATGCCCCGGGCTGGACGCACGCAGCCGCCAGGCACGTGATGTTGTTGCCGGCGTAGGTGCCGCCCTGCGCAGCGCAGTTGGCCGCCGTCAAGACGGTGCAGATGCCTGACTCAAAGCAGCAGGCGCCGGTCGGGGGTTGGGGGCAGTTGGCGGCAGCGCAGGTCACGTTGTCTCCTGAGTAGGTGCCTCCGCCCGCGGCACAGCCTGTCGCGGTCGTCACGTTGCAGGAGCCGTTGGCGTAGCAGCAAGCGCCGGTGACCGCGGTTCCGGGTTCAAAGTGAAGCTTGGTGATAAAGGCCGTCGTGAATGTACCGACCGTCGGCGTCGTGGCGGTGGTCTGAGACATCGCCTTCACAGTCGTTCCGTATCCCTGCGCGGTGCTGGTCGTGACCAAGCCATCGAGGAAGCCGGTGGTTCCAGACGTTGCGCCGGGATGGCGGACATCGATGACCAGGTCGCCACCGGCATAGGTGAATGGCGTCTGAAACTGGATGAACCCGCCGAAAGCGAACGGAGCCGTGCCTGTCCCGACTCCGGGAAAGTTGCTGACCGGAATCGTGAGCGGACCATCCTGCACCAGAACGACATCCGGGCCCAGGTTTGAGGCAAACGTGGTGCTCATCGTGGCGGGCGAGGTGAGGGAGGTGGCGGCGCGAATCTCGTAGTCCGCGTATACCAGCGCGGCGGTGGGGAATGTGGCCTGGGTGGAGAAGCTGCGCCAGGTGATCGCGGTGAGCTGCTGCCCGACCACGCCGGTCAGTTCGGAAGCGGCGAAGACGATCTGATACGCACGCGGGTTGCCGGCATCGCGCACGACCGTGTTCAGACCGCCCGTGCCGTTGACGGTCGCCATATTCGCCGGAGAGATCACATCCGTTTGGGCGGAGGCAACCGCCGTCAATCCACCCGCCGCCAAAAACAATGCCGTGGTCCTGCCGAAACGCCTAATCATGGGAGTTCTCCTATCCGCTGTGTGAAAATAAGGAACTACGCGGCCTCACCCCATAACGGAGGCGCGGCAAGCCGTGTGTGCGGCTTGGATCTCAGTTTACCAAAGGCCAATTCTTGTGCAAGGGTATTTGCCGAGGGCATAATCCCTTGCTGGAGGTGGCCGGGACTATGGTAAACCCCCTAGGAGTGGTGGGACTTATCGGGTCAGGCAAAAGCAAAACCGCCCCGGGTGGCCGGGGCGGTTGGGAAGTCTTGGAGAATCCTGGATCAGTGGGCCTTGGGACCAGCCCCGCCGATTCGCATGCCGTAGAAGCTGCGCCAGACGAAGAAGGCGGAGATGAACAGGAACACCGCGGCCAGGACATGCGAGAACGTCAGGCCGCTCATGCCAAAGACGTCCTTCATCGCGGTGACGCTGATGGCCAGCTCAACGGCTAGCAAGCCAAAGAGTGTGGAGAACTTGATGACCGGGTTCATGGCCACCGAGGAGGTGTCCTTGAAGGGGTCGCCAACGGTGTCGCCCACAACCGTAGCGGCGTGGAGATCGGAGCCCTTGCCGCGGCCGGAGTTCTTGTAGACCGGGTCGGTCTCAACGATCTTCTTGGCGTTGTCCCACGCGCCGCCCGCGTTGGCCATGAAGATGGCCTGGAAGAGACCGAAGAGGGCGGTTGAGATGAGGAACCCGATGAAGAAGTACGGGTCGTAGAAAGCGAACGCGAGAGTCGCGAAGAACACACCCAGGAAGATATTGAACATTCCCTTCTGGGCGTAGACGGTGCAGATGTCTACGACCTTCTTGCTGTCTTCGACGCTGGCCTTGGTGGCGCCATCGAGCTTGATGTTCTTCTTGATGAACTCGACGGCTCGGTAGGCACCGGTGGACACGGCCTGAGTTGAAGCGCCGGTGAACCAGTAGATGATGCAGCCGCCGGCGATGAGGCCCAGGAGGAACGGCGGGTGCAGGAGGCTCATCTTGGCGATCGCAGCCTGGTCCTCAAGCCCGTGCGTGAGGCCGACGATCAGGGCGAAGATCATGGTTGTGGCGCCCACCACGGCGGTGCCGATGAGCACGGGCTTGGCGGTGGCCTTGAAGGTGTTGCCGGCGCCATCGTTCTCTTCGAGGAATTCCTTGGCCTTCTCGAAGTTGGGCTCGAAGCCGAACTTCTGCTTGATCTCGGCGGAGATATTGGGAATCGACTCGATGGTCGAGAGCTCGTAGACGGACTGGGCGTTGTCGGTGACGGGGCCGTAGCTGTCCACGGCGATGGTGACCGGGCCCATGCCCAGGAAGCCGAAGGCGACCAGGCCGAAGGCGAACACGGCGGGGGCGACCATCATGTTGCCCATCGAGTGGCCGTTGATGTCAACGATGCCGCTGATGTAGTAGGCGACACCCATCAGGATCATGATCGCCATACCCAGCCAGTAGGCCGAGAAGTTACCAGCAACCAGGCCGGAGAGGATGTTGAGCGATGCGCCACCCTGCTCGGAGCTGGTGACGACTTCCTTGACGTGCTTGCTGTGCGTGCTGGTAAAGACCTTGACCAGTTCGGGGATGATCGCACCGGCGAGGGTGCCGCAGGTGATGATCGTGGACAGCTTCCACCAGAGGGTGTCATCGCCGGCGATGTGCGGGATGAGGATGTAGCTGGCGGCGTAGGTGGCGATGATCGAGATGGCGGAGGTAATGAAGACCAGGCTGGTCAGAGGGCTTTCGAAGTTGAACTTCGCGGCGTTGCCGTACTTGGCCTTGGCCCAGGCGTTGTTCACGAAGTAAGCGACGGCGGAGGCGATCACCATGATGACACGCATCACGAAGATCCAGACCAGGAGTTGGACCTGGACTGCGGCGGCCGCGGAAGTGGCGGCGGTCATCTGCTCGGCAGATGCACCCGCAACCTTGAGGCCAGCGGGGAGGTAGCTCTGGGGCAGGATCGCCAGCATGATGAAGCTGATCAGGGCGACGCCGGTGACGCCGTAGGTCTCAAAGCCGTCGGCGGAGGGGCCGACCGAGTCGCCGGCGTTGTCACCCACGCAGTCGGCGATCACGCCGGGGTTGCGGGCGTCGTCTTCTTTGATCTTGAAGACGATCTTCATGAGGTCAGAGCCGATGTCGGCGATCTTGGTGAAGATGCCGCCGGCGATACGCAGGGCGGCGGCGCCGAGGGACTCGCCGATGGCGAAGCCGATGAAGCACTTGCCGGCAAGGGCCGCGGGGAGGAACAGGAGGATGATCAGCATGATCAAGAGCTCGACGCTGATCAGGGCCATACCGATGCTCATGCCGGCCTTGAGGGGGATGTCGTGCGCGGGCCAGGGCTTGCCGCGGAGAACGGCGAAGGCGGCGCGGCTGTTGGCGAAGGTGTTGACGCGAATGCCGAACCAGGCGACGCCGTAGCTTCCGGCGATACCGACCAGGGAGAAGAACAGAATGATGGCCATTTCCGCGGGCGAGACTTTCACCAGCAGCAGGAAGTAGGCGGTCATCGCGATCGCGATGAAGGCCCACAGAATCATCAGGAACTTGCCCTGACGCAGCAGGTACGCCTTGCAGGTGGTGTAGATGAGTTCAGAGATATCGAGCATGGACTGGTGGACTTCCATGTTCTTGAGCTTGGTGTAGATCCAGAGACCGAAGCCCAAGCCCAAGGCGCTGACGAGCAGCCCCGCCATGAGCAGGCTGTGCCCGCTCATGCCCAGGAAGTCGACCTTGACGGTGTCGTTGGTGAGGTCGGGCAGGACGATGTTGACCTCACCGCCGGCCTTGTGTTCGGCCGCGTGTTGAGCGGAGGCGGGTGCCGCGCCGAAGAAAAGTACCAGTGCGGCGCAGACCGGAGCGAGGCGGGCCAGAAGACGAGTCGTCATCGGCAGCCTTGTGAGTTGATTACCGTGCAAGCGTGAGTCTCCAAAAGAGTAAATCGGGTCTCTCAGCATCGGCCGGATGAGGGCTTTGGCGACAGAGAAGCCTCAGGGGTTTCCGCGGGTCTGGCGGGGCCGGTGCGACCCCAGAATCATTCGAGTGTCGAACTCGGACCCGGGCCGAACCCAACACACGTAGAGGCAAGGGGCGGGCGGCGGACTCACCACCCAGGCCCCTGAATGAACAGGACTTACATCGGGGGACGGAACGAGCGCTTGGGCTTCTCAGCCGGGGCATCGCCTTCCTGCTCGGTCTTGATGCGGCGGTTGATGGACTTGCGGGCGGCGCGGCGGGCGCGCTCCGAAGGCTTCTCGTAGAACTCCTTGCGCTTGATGTCCTTGGTCAAGCCCTCTTTCTCGCAGAGTTTCTTGAACCGACGCTGGAGTTGCTCGGTGGATTCGCCGCTGCGGGCCTTGACACGGATCGCCATTCGAAAGTGCTCCTGCCTGATATCTGGGATGAACGGCCGCGGGGCGGCTGTTGGGCCCTTAGTAAAGCCCTTACTGGGGGGATGGTCAACCCTCAGGGCCGAAACATGGGCGGAACAGGCGGGATTGGACGATGTTTCGACAATGAGGGCTGGGTTTGATCATTGTTTTGGGCTTGGCGGGCGTGCTTGGGGGTGCAACGCGAATCCGGCATACACCGCGACCGATCGGTCCCAAGTGGCGACATTCCGAGGCCGGTCACTGACGGCGGATCTGCCGCCGGAGGTCCGGGTTCCCTCGGTGGCCGCGGCGGCGGAACTGGCTCTGCGGCGTCGGGGCTACGGAGTCACCCGATCACAGGCGACGGAGGACTTTGCGAAGATCGAGGGAGAAGGGCCGCGGTCGGGGTTTTGCGAGAAGGTGGTGGTTCGCGCTCGCCAGATCCCTAATGGGACCAGGGTGGACATCGTGGCCGAGCCGATCGGGGACCAGATTCTGAGCCGGTCGCTGCTGGATGAGATGTTGGCGGGGTTGGGGAGGTAGCTCTCAAAGGCGAAATGAAAAACCGCGGCCCGGGGCCGCGGCGTTGACGTCACTTTCCACCTGTCACCCCTGCGGGTGGCGGCCCTACGCGGCCCTTCGCAAGGTTCCAGTGCCTTCGGAGCCTTGGCTGTTGTTGCCCGCCCCCGAGAAGCCGAGGGCCTCCGCCCCGGCGGAAAAACCCACGCCCGGTCCTCCGTACACGACTTCGGCCTGCACGCTCGGCGCGGAGACTTCGTTGTTCCGTTGCGAGCGGACCGAGTACGTGATCGAAGCGGGGATCGGGCTGCCCGGGACCGATGAGTCCAGGAAGTTCTTCACGGCCGTTGATCCGATATTTGTCCACGTCGGAGAGGCCCCGATCTTCCGCCACACGCTGAAGAACGTCGCATTAGCGACTGAGCCCTTCCACTTGAGCGTGATGGTGCCGTCGGCGTTGGGGTCCGCAACCAGGTCCGTCGGCGGCTCGGGTGGCGCGGGCGGTGATGGCGGCTGGGGCGCGGGGATGTTCGCGAGGACGAACACATTGGGATCGTTGTTCTGTGCGGCCTTGAGCTTGATCGCCTTGATCGCGTCCGATGCCAGGTCGCTGAGTGTCCGGGTCAGGTTATGAAAGTTTGCGGTCGCGGCCTTGGCGGCGGCGTGCGCAGCGGTCGAGCCGTTGAACCCGGTGCGCGCGGCCGTGGTCGCGGTGGTCATCGCGGTCACCTGGGCCGCGGTGAGGCCGATGGCGACGGCGTTGGTGGTCCACAACGTCAGGTGGCCCTCCATGAACTCCACACGCTGCAAGTCACCGGGGGGAAGGACGGGCATGGTCTGCTCCTTAGCTTGCCTCTTCCCCGAAACGTCATAAGGGAGGGGCGGTTGGTTATGCGGAGCCACAGTGGCCCCAGATTGGGACCAAACATCGGAACTTCTCCCTAGGTGGTTGAGTGGCGGTCCGGAAAAAGCGGTGAAATTCGACCGTTACGGCTTGCTATGGGCGTTCTGCGTGGCGTGTGAAGCTCCGCGAACGCACAAGGAGGGAGCAAAAACGAACTGTTTTGTTCCTTCGCACGAGTGTTTTGTTCTGGCGCGCGACGGTTTTGTTTCGGCGCAGGCCGATTTGGTCACGGCCCACGCGTGCGACGGAGCCCCGGACGAGACTTTTGTTCCGGCGAACGAGTGTTTCGTCGCGACGCACGGGTGTTGGGGAGCGTCGCACGAAGGCAGGAGAGCTGTACGCAGAGGTCGCAGAGGAGGACGCAGAGGCGCAGAGAAGGCAAGGAGTGTTCGGGTAATGCCAGAGGCATCCGGCCTGCATCAATGCTATAAAATTACTCCGCCGCTGCCCCGTGCTGGAGCGGGCGAGCGAGGGGCCCGATAAGAGGTGTATTACGTGCGTCGAGCCCGCGGAAGTGCGGGACGGCGGACGGAAGCCTGCCTCTACTCGTGTCGCCCGCCGTCTGCCGAAAGGCGCGACGGGCGTTTTTATGGGCACCTGGCCGCGGGCCGGCTGGCCTGAGCTTCGCAAGGGCCTGCCTGAAGACCCCGGATCCCAAACTGAGTCAAAACCCCATCGATGCACTAAGCCATTGAGAACACGATACTTACCGACGCGCAAGGGGCTCAAGAGAGTCCGTTAGTCCTCAAAATTGAGGAATTCTTGTCCCCGACGTCCGATGACTCGACAGCTGGACTGTAGCGTTCGTCCGGCTTTTCGACTCCAGGGTCCATCTCGTGGGATCACATATGTCGAGTGCTTTCGTTCGTGCCTGTCAGGGGCAGTCGCCGCGTTTTCCGGCAGGAGGGCGGCCTTGAACCCCGCCTTCCAGGGAGAGTCCAAGCCGTTCAGGTGCGTGGAGTGCGGGGTCGACCTGCCGATGGTCATCCGCTCGACGCCGCAGTCCCAGACAGTCGTGTGCGCGTTCTGCGGCGCGCGATACCACGGGGTGGTCTGGGCCTCGGTCCCGGAAAACCTCAAAGGAAACATCCGCATAGTGAAGGACTAGCGAAGCGATGACTATGCCCGACAGCCCCGAGCCCAAGCCCTATGAGTGCCCGTGGTGCAGCGCGCCCCTACCCATGGTGCTGGCGAGCCCGCGTGATGTCGGAGCACAATCCGTTCACTGCGCTAAGTGCGGAACCCGATTCCTCGCCGTCGTGTGGAAAACAGTACCGGACAGACTCAAGGACAACTTGAGAATGGGCCGGGCTTGGGAGGACTAGCCCGGCTCCGGCCACCTCCCTGCGTATCAGGTGGTGGCCTCCTCAGGGCCGGGGTTGTGAAAGCAGTCCCGGCCCGTTGCATCGCGAGGTAGTGATCTTGGACACCGGTAAACAACGTTCGACAAACCATCTGCGTCTAACCCCGTGCGCATCGTGCGGAGTTCCCCTTCCGATCCATCACCACGCGGGGCTTGACGCGGTGCGCCTCATCTGCCTGAGTTGCGGAGCTGTGTACCGGGGCACGTTGATTGCCGAGGCACCCGCCGAAGCCCGGGCGTACGTCTGGGTCCAGAGGGATGAATCACGATGATGAGCGCAGAATCGCCAACGGTCCTCGGCGGGCGGCATGGTTCTGCGTCCCATGACTGTACAAGGCCATGCCGCCCGGCCGAAGTCCTGACCTGGCAAGAGGATATCAAGAACTAGTGGAGGCTAGGGGGCGGCGGGGGCTTTGTGTTCTATGCCACCGGCTCACTCGTACCTGCGGGTGGGCCGGTGCCGCCCTGCGCGGGACGCGACGGATGGTCTGCCTCTCCGAAAGCGGTGCACTCATGTCCCCGTAATCTATTGAGGCGACGTTACGGACATTATCAGAGTGTGGTTTGCATTTACGCCGTACAACTCGGGGAGCCAAGATCGTCAAACAGCCCCGAAGCTACTGCGGGTGCCTTGCATCGCGTTGAGTTCATCCGACGCAGACGGAGCAGCATTGAATCCTAACTCCAATGAGCCCGCTAAGCCAATGCAGTGCGGTGAGTGCGGGTTATCTCTGCCCATTGTCCCGGGCAAGACTGCACAGTCGGTGCGGATCGTCTGCGCGTTTTGCGGCTCGCGATATCTCGGAGAAGTGTGGGACACCATCCCCGAGAATCTCAAGGGCAATATTCGCATTGTCAAAGATTAGAGGGCGGCAGAGGCTTTGTGTTCTATGCCACCGGTCCGCCCGTACGGACCGGTGCCGCCCTGCGCCTACCGGGTTTCCATCGCCACATACGGCGCATCATGCGGCCCGATGTAGTTGGCCTTGGGGCGGAAGAGGCGGTTGTCGGAGAGCTGCTCGATGCAATGCCCCGCCCAGCCGCTGATGCGCGACATCGCGAACATAGGGGTGAAGAGGTCGAGCTTCAGGCCGATCGAGTGGTATGTCGTGGCGGAGTAGAAGTCGACGTTGGGATAGATGCCCTTGGCGCCGACTTCGCGGGCCATGATCGATTCGATCTTGCTGGACATGTCGTAGAGCTTGAGGTTGCCCGTGTCGGTGGCGATCTGCTTGCTGAAGGTCTTGAGGAACGTGGCCCGCGGGTCGATCGTCTTGTAGACGCGGTGGCCGAAGCCCATGATCCGCTCTTTCTTGGCGAGACGATCCATGATGTAGGGCTCGACGGCATCCATGTTCGGGATCTCGCCGAGCATTTCCATGACCTCTTCGTTGGCCCCGCCGTGAAGCGGGCCGCGGAGAGAGCCGACGGCGGCGGTGAGGGCCGAGTACATATCCGAGAGCGTCGAGATGACCACGCGGGCGGCGAACGTGGAGTTGTTCAGGCCGTGGTCGGCATGGAGGATCATGCAGATGTCAAAGGCGCGGAGCATCGCGGGTGTAGGCTCTTTGCCGTTGAGCATGTAGAGGAAGTTGGCGGCGAAGGAGAGGTCCGAGCGTGGCTCGACCAGCGGGACGCCGCGGCGGTGGCGGTCGTAGTACGCGATGATGGTCGGGGCCTGGGCCAGAACGTTCAGGGCCTTGTCGCGGGCGGAGACCAGATCGTTGGCGTTGGGGTTCTTGTCGTAGAGGGAGAGGGCCGAGACCATGGTCCGCAGGATGTGCATGGGCTGCGCATCCTTGGGCATGTGGAGGATGAGCTTGGCCAGCTCGGACGGCAGCTTGTAGCGCGAGCGGAGCTGCGTGGAGAAGTCCGCCAGCTCGGCCTTGTTGGGGAGCCGGCAGTTCCACAGGAGAAACACGGTTTCCTCGAAGGTCGAGTTGCGGGCCAGAGAGTCGATGGGAATGCCGACGTACTCGAGGATGCCCTTCTCGCCGTCGATGTAGGACATGCGTGTTTCGGCGGCGACAATACCTTCAAGGCCCTTGGCGAACGTGCTCATCGGTGCTCCGCATCCGTATCTAGACCCCTTCCCCGGATTCCCCTCTGTGAGGGCTGGGCCGGGGGGTGTGGGATGGGAACTATAGAGATGACAGGGGCACGCCGCAATCGTTTCCCGGTTCGGTTTCGTAAGATGTGGCCGTGCTGATTCCGCTGGGGACAGATCGACCGCTCGCCAGACCCACAGTGGTCACCTTTGTGCTGCTGGCGGTCAACGTGGCTGTCTTCATTACGGGCCTCGCGTTTGAGAAAGCCGACCCGGACCGGCTCAAGGAGCTGCGGACCCTCCTGATGCTGGACCCCCACTCCCTTAGGGCCTGGTCGTGGGTGACTTACGCGTTCCTGCACGCCAACTTCTGGCATATCGCCGGAAACCTGGTCTTCCTCTGGGTATTTGGCCCCAATGTCGAGGACCGGTTCGGGAGAGCCGGTTTTCTGCTGTTCTATCTTGCCGGGGGCGCGGCCGCGGGGGGTGCACACGTGCTGCTGGCCGATGCGCCCGTGCTGGGAGCGTCCGGGGCGATCACGGCGGTGACCGGGGCCTACTTGGTGCTGTTCCCCCGGACCATCGTGCGCGTTTTCTTCCTGTTGGGATTTGGGATCCTTCACATCTCCGCCGCATGGTTTATCACCGCGAGCATTGCGTGGGACATCTTCACGACGGGCGCCGGTCAGGCCGGGAACGTCGCAACGCTGGCCCACCTGGGGGGATACGTGTTTGGAATTGGTGTGGCCCTGTTCCTGCTCTGGACCAAGATCCTGCCGCGGGAGGTGTACGACTTGTTCTCCATCACCAAGCACGCGGCGCGGCGAAGGCAGTTCCGCGAGGTGCAGTATCAGCAGCAGAAGAAGATCGCCAAGCAGAATCAGGGAGCCGGCGTGGTGAGCGAACCGGTCGCAGTGGCCCGTGGCGAGGTGAGCGAGAAGCTGCTGGCGAATGATGGCGACGGCGCGGCCGCGGCGTACCGCAAGCTGCTGGAGGATTTCGGCGAAGGCGCGGCCCTGCTGAGCCGCAACTCGCAGTACGACATCGCCAACGCGCTGTGGGTCGCGAAGGACCATCAGACCGCGGCCACGGCCTACCGGTTGTTTCTGCGGGGGTACCCGAACGATTCGGAGACACCGAGAATGCGGTTGATGAGCGGGCTGATCAACGCGCGGTATCTCAATGACCCGGTCAGTGCGAAGCAGGATCTGGCCGCGGCGATTGATGGGTTGCCGGAGGGTGCCGAGCGGCAGTTGGCGCGGGAGTTGATGGCGGAGTTGGGCTGAAGAACCTTGCACGAATCCTGCGGCTAAGTATCATGTGGTCGGTCAGCAGTCGGATGCACTCACTCGGGCGGGGTATTCGCGAGGAGCCGAACATGAGTCTTCACCGAGCCTGTGCGCGGACCGCCATTGTGGTCGCCGCTTGCACAACCGTTCTGAACGCGGCCGGCGACAAAGACGTGTCGACCAACGACGTGAGAAGGAACACCACCAACCCAGCAGACGGTCAGCCCACGTGCTACCCCAACTGCGACGGAAGCTCGGTCTCTCCGATTCTGACCGCGAACGACTTCACCTGTTTTTTGAACGCGTTCTCCGGGGGCAGTTCTTACGCGAACTGCGACGGCAGCACCGTTCCCCCGGTGCTCACGGCCAACGACTTCACTTGCTTCCTCAACAAGTTCGCGAGCGGCTGTTCGTAAAAGCGATCGACGAACCGTCAGGGATAGGGCGCAGGCGGCGTGTTCGGGCGATAGTCCTTGTCGTCCCACCGTGAAAGCGTGACGATCACGTCGCCGCGGACGCCGACGGCGTGCCCGTCAAGGAAGACTCCGTTGGTGCCGTTGCCGTGGCGCTTGGGCGCGACACGCTGCGAAGAAGTTGTCGGCCCGGGTGCGCCGATGACGTTGCCGGCCCAGCCCATGTCGTAGAAGACCGCGACGCTCCAATCGTTCTGCCCAAACGTGTAGAGCAGGCTCGACTGGCCGTTGGCGGTGTCGTCGGCGTAGCAGGTGAGGTAGAGCGTGTCGTGCGGGAAGCGGATGCGGGTCATGCGCGTCGGGCGCTTGGCGTAGGTCGCGTTCACGTTGCCAGGAGAGTTGAAGGAAAGCCCGTTGTTGACATAGTGGATGTTGTGCAGGTCCTTGGGGCGTGATGGGTCTCGGTACACCTCCATGCCGGCGAAGAGGTCACCCACGCCGCCGTTCATGTCCACGGCGGGCGAAACGTACGCATACTTGCTGTCGGTGTAGGGCCGGAGCACATAGGGCCAAGGCGGGTCAAACATCGTGGGGGTCGCGGCGTATTGGGGCGGCTGTGACCGACCGCTTTCCCGAGGGATGTATTCCTTGGACGCGTCTGAGTACATCGTCAGGCACAACCCGATTTGACGCTGATTGGCCAGGCACTTGGTGCGCCGACCATTCTCTCGGGCGCTACGGAGCGCGGGCAGGAGAATCCCGATAAGCAGTGCGATGATGGCGATCACCACCAGCAGCTCGATCAAGGTGAACGCACGCGGACGAGATATTGCGGGCATTGCCATGAGGGAACCCTTCGAGTGGCAGGACACCAGAGAGATGTCGCCGGGGTGGGCCGCTTCTTGCACAGAGTACCAAACAAATGCTTTCCGTCCAAGGACGACATGAAAACGCCCGCATCCGCGGGCGTGTCAAGGCTTGAAATGAGGCCGCTGGGCTCACTTGGGAGCCGCGGGCTTGGAAACGGGCTCCGGAGCCGGCAGGGCGGCAGGAGCGGGCTTGGGGACCGATTCGCCGCTCTTGCGGAGGGAAACATCAACCCGCCGGTGGTTGTAATCGGGAACGGGCAACGTGTTGTTCAACTCGCCCCAGGACGTGCCCGCCGTCATGAGCCTCCACCGAAGCAGGTCTGGGCGGGCCGTGTTGTTGGAGTCGTGATTGGCGTAGAACCGCATGACCAGTTGCTGGCCAACGGGGATTTCGACTGTCAGCAGCGACTCACCCGTGGTCCAGTCAATCACGTTGACGTTCTGGGGGTGATCCGGGGTGCTGTCGTAGGTGAAGTTGTCTCGAGAGGCCATCTGGCCGCCGGGGGAATAGCCGGGCCAGAAACAGCCGCCAAGGGTCAGTGTGGCCAGAGCGGTCAGGAGGCCGGCAGTGCGGCGGAGGGCGATGGGAGAAGGCATGAATGGCTCCAACGGGTCTTTAGGTTCTCGGACCAAGAGGCGGAGGGTGCCGCCGATAGACTGTATCGTCCGAAAAGGCGGGTTGTCCTGATCGGAACGAGGGGTCGAGGGCGGATGTTCGCGGGATCGGTCAGAAACGGGAGCCAAAATGTCCGAGCAGGACCCAAACGTCGGGATTCGGATTGGTCATGGGTATGACCTGCACCGGCTGGCGCCGGTGGCGGGTGGGGCCGAGGTCGGGCGGCCGTTCGTGCTAGGGGGAGTCAAGTTTGAGAGCGACCGGGGGCCGGTGGCCCATTCGGACGGGGACGCTCTGCTGCATGCGATCACGGATGCGATTCTGGGGGCGCTGGGGATGCCGGACATTGGGCAATTGTTTCCGGATTCGGACCCCATGTGGAAGGGGGCGGTGTCGGAGGTGTTTTTGAAGGAGGCAGTGGGACGCGCGGCCGCGGCGGGGTGGCGGGTGGGGAATCTGGATGCGACGGTGATCTTGGAAAGACCGAAACTGGGGCCGCGGAAGGAAGAGGTGAGGAAGAACATCGCGCGAATACTGGGGGTGGCAGAGTCGCGGGTGAACGTGAAGGGGAAGACGCATGAGAAGGTGGATGCGGTGGGTGAGGGAAGAGCGATTGAGGTTCACGCGGTGGTGGTGATGGCGAAGACATGAAGAAGCCGCGGATGAGCACGGATTGGCACGGACAGGAAACAAGCTCGCCGGTCCGCGTCGATTCGCGTAGCTCCGCGGCACCTTCAGCTTTCGTCAGTGGTGGCGGGCGGTGTTGTAGCGGGCGAGCATTGCGTCCGTAAACCGAGGGGAAAGATTGGCGCAGCAGAAGGCGATGCGGGCGAGGTGGCTGGTCCAGACCTCGGGCTTGGGACGGCGGAGGCAGGCGACGATGGCGTTGGCGACGCGCTCAGGAGACTGGGTGAAGGCACCTGGCGGCCGCGGACTTGGGGTGTGACCGGCGCGGGCGGCTTTGGCGCCGAAGAACTCGGTTGCGGTGCCAATGGGGAAGATGCAGGAGGTTCGGATGCCGGTCTTGCGAAGTTCGATACGCAGGCAGCGGGCGATGTGGTCTTGGGCGACCTTGGTGGCGGAATAGCACCCGTGGTACGGCATGGCGGACTTGGCCAGGCAACTCGAGCAGATGAGGATGTGGCCCTGATTGGCCTTCTGCAGGTGCGGCAGGGCGGCACGGATGGTGTTGAGCGTACCGAAGAAGTTGGTATCGAACATTTCGCGGACATCGCGGTCGGTGAGGTTGGCGATGGTGCATTCGTAGCCGTAGCCAGCGTTGGCGTAGACCGAGTAGATGGAGCCGAACTCGGCGATGCACCCGTCGATGAGGCGGTCGCAGTCGGCCTGGTTGTCAACGTTGCCAGGGATGGCGATCGCGCGGCCGCCGAGTTTCTTGATGTCATCCACGAGTTCGACGAGCTTGTCTTCACGACGAGCCGAGACGGCGACGGGCATGCCGGCTTTGGCACAGGCGATCGCGGTGGCGCGGCCGATTCCTGCGGAGGCGCCGGTGATGGCGATGGGCTTGCCGGTGAGGTCTTTCATTGGCTGATAGTAGGGATTTTTCACCGCAGAGGCGCAGAGGACGCAGAGAGAAGAAAAGAATGCGAAGAAGAGAAGACTCGTGGACAACCAGCGGAAGCTGACGAATTGCGAATCCCATCACAACTGCCTTCGCTTTTGCTTTTCTCTGCGTTCTCTGCGCCTTTGCGGTGAATATCTGTCTTAGCTACCGCGGCGCGCGGTGGAGTAGCCACCCGAGTTCGTGACAGCGGAGCAGCTTTGACGCGGCGAGGAATGCGACCGCACCGGCAACAGACTTCTCGATGAGCAGAATCAGATCGCCGGTCCAGCCGTTGAGTCGCGGCGTGTACCGGCCGACGGCCCAGACGAGCGCGCCCATAAACGCGGCCGCGGCGATGATCTTGAGGATGGCGTTGATGGTGTGGCGGTCGATGAGAGGGTCGTGGTTCGGCGCGAAACGCGTGGCCAATGCGCCCAGGATCAGGCATTGCAAGGCCGCGCAGATCGCGGTGGACCACCCCATCCCCGCTTCGCTGAGTCGCCAGATGAGGAAGAGATTGAGCGTGATGTTGGTCGCGACCATGAGGAGTGCGACCTTCATGGGCGTCTTGGTGTCGCCGCGGGCGTAGAAGGCTCGAGTGAGGACGTGGTTGAGCGAATAGGCCCAGACCGCGAGGGCGAAACCTGCGAGGACGGCGGCGCAGCGGTCAACACCGGCGGCAGAGTAACCCGTTGTGCCGCCGGAATAGGGAACCGCGATGGCTTCGTGACGGACGAGAAAGAGGCCGATGCTCGCGGGGAGGCCGATGAACAAGCTGAGGCGGATGCCTCGGCGGAGGGTCTGAAGGAAGTGCAGGGGCTCATCGGCGTGCCGCGAGAGCATTGGGAAGATGGCGGTCGCGACGGCGATGCCGAAGACGCCGAGTGGAAACTGGTACAGGCGGGCGGCACCGGCGACCAAAACGTTGGACCGGCCATCCATCGGATATTGGAACCCGAGCATCGTCGTGCCGACCCAGATGGGCCACATCGCCAGCAGCGTGTCCACAAAGGTATTGATCTGGAGCGTGCCCAGTCCGAGCGCGGCGGGGAGGAACTTCTTGAGCGTGCGTTGACCGGCTTCGCGGCCGTCGGTGAAAAGTCGCGACCACTTCACGTAAGGGCGGAGGAGCCGATGGAACCAATAGCACTGTGTGAAGCCGCTAGCGACGATCACCACTCCGAGCAGGTAAGCCGTTCGCTCGCTACCGAACTGGCCAGTAATGAGAAAGTAGAGCCCCAGCGCGACGACCATGGTGTTCATCATGATCGGGCCGGAGGATGAGGCCCCGAACTTGCCGTGCACTTGGAGCATGCCGCCCATGATGGCCGCGGCACACACCGGGGGCATGTAGGGCAGCATCGTCATGATGAGGCCCAGAGACAGGTTACGGTTGGAATCGTGGGGAAGGATGAAGATCGCGATGAGAAGGCCGAGTTCGATCAGGATCGTCAGCGCGGTGGTGACCAGCAGGAGCATCGTGACCACGAGCGAGGCATAGCGACCGGCGTGCTCGGGGTTGTGCTTGTTGAGTTGAGAATACTCGGGGATGAAGGCCGCGGAGAGCGCGCCTTCGCCGAAGAGACGGCGGAAGAGATTGGGAACCTGAAAGCCCGCGGCGAAGGCTGAGCCGATGGCGGTATCACCGAAGATGCGGGCGGTGAGAACTTCGCGCGCCAGACCACCAAGGCGCGACAGCAACGTCACCGCGGAGGTGACGCGCACAGCGGAGGAAAGGGTGTGTTCGGAACGCTCAGGCACGGGTACAGAATCGGGCGATTCGGGGCGTGGGCGTGAGGGAGTGGTCATCGGATGAAGATCAGCCAGTGAATGATCAGGAGAGGCAGGAGGATGAGGCACGCTCTGCCTAGATACCCGAAGAAACTGGGCATTTGGACCCCCGCCGCTTCAGCGATGGACTTGACCATGAAGTTCGGGCCGTTGCCTATGTACGTCATCGCTCCAAAGAAGACGGCTCCGGTGGAAATGGCGTTGAGCGTGCCGACGCCGTGCGAGGTGGAGAGGAAGGTGGAGATTGTCGCGGGCGAGACTTCGGTGTCGCCGAAGGCGATCTGGAGGAAGCTGAGGTACGTCGGGGCGTTGTCGAGAACGGCGGAGAGGGAACCGGTGCCGTAGTAGAACGCGGTCGGAGAATCCAGGCCGAGACTGCCACCGTGTTTGGCGAGGTAACCCAGAGCGGGAACCATTGTCGCGAAGATGCCCGCAAAGAGGAGGCCGACTTCCTTGACGGGTGCGAAGGTGAAGGCGTTGGCTTCAAGTATTCGCTTCGGGGCAAGTTTGTAGGAAGCGATGGCGACGGCGATCTGGAAAGTTGCCCCAACGAGCAGGCCATCGACGCTGGCGAAGTGCTTGAGCATGGGTGGGATGAAGACGCCGACGAGCATCAGCACGAGGCAGATGAGGCCGACGGCCCCGGAGATTCGATTGCCCGGACGCGTCGGCTGGGAATTCGTGCCGGGGCCGACCTTCGAATCAAAGACAAAGAACGCAACGAGCAACCCACCCACAATGAAGAGCCAGTCGTACCACAGGTGCTGGAGCGTCCAGATGAACGGCACACCCTTGAGATAGCCCAGATACAGAGGCGGGTCGCCGATCGGGGTCAGGCAGCCGCCGCAGTTGCTGACGATGAAGATGAAGAAGACGATGTGCAATGGCGTGAGTCGGCCCTGGTTCATCCGCATGAACGGACGGATCAGGAGCATGGATGCGCCGGTCGTGCCTACGAGATTGGCGATGAACGCGCCGATGAGCAGGATGATCGTGTTGGATACGGCGCGGCCTCTGCCCCCCACTTCGACGAGGATGCCTCCGGAGACGACGTAGAGCCCACCGACCAGCGCGATGAAGGAGTAGAACTCCTCCGCTGAGTGCAGCATTTTCTCCGCGCCGTACGACGGGTGATAGACGGGGCTGGGCGCGTTGAACGCGATCAGGTAGTATGCGGCGACGATCGCGCCCAGGAAGAACGAGACCGCTGGATAGTGCCGGTGCCAGAAGTGTGGGGCGGCGAAGGGCATCACCGCGATCGAACCCAGAAGGAGCCCAAAGGGGGCCACCAACCACAACGGAACGATGGCGTGGCCGTTGTCGTACACGCCGGGAACGGCGATCGCAAGCAGCCAGCCGACCAGCGCGCCCCCTACCGCGGCCGCGGCCCACACCAGAGGGCCCTGAATTCCGGTGTTCGCGTTCGTGTCGCTCATGGCTTTGTTGAGGATACCCGGTCGGCCCCGGATCTTGCGGTCAGCACCATCAGAGCGATCGCCACCAGGCCACTCAGAGCGATCCCCTTGAGGTTAGCGAAGTAATCGGCAAACTCTGCACTGCGTTTGATGTACGGAATCGCCTGAGATGCCTCGTCGATCGCGGCGTAAAAAAGAGCGACGACCAGGGACAACAGGATGTTCCGCCTGTTCAGGGGGCCGCCGAAAAACGCCGCGAGGATCAGGAGCATGGTCCAGCACCCGAAGGCCGCGATGTGAACGAACTTGTCTGTGTTGGGGGGGCCGGGGAGTTGCAGGGCGGGCCAGTGGGTTGCCGTAAACAGAATCACGGCGAAACCCCAGAACGCGATCCGTCGAAGCCCAAGAGTCTTAGGTCCCAGCAGACCTTTCAACCCGCGGCCTCGACCGGCGCCTTGGCTGGAGGGGCCGGCGGCTTAGAAGGGGTTGGAGCGGGCCGTGTGACGACAACCTCGGCTTCGGATGGAGCCTTGGCGAGCGGAGCCGGCGGTTTGGATGACTGCTTGGCGGGCGGGGCCGGGGCTTTGGCGGGGGGCGCCGGTGTCTTGGCAACTGGAACGGGTCGGGTTACAACGACCGGGGCTTCGACAGTTACTTCCGGTGTCGCGGCGTGCTTCTGAGTCACCTCACCCATGACCGATTCGGCGAGGGCTTTATAGTCGGCCGCACCTGGGGCGGTCGGGGCGTAATCGAAAATCGACTTGCCAAAGCTCGGACACTCGGCCAACTTGATGTTC
Source organism: Phycisphaerales bacterium (assembly GCA_044222485.1). GTDB lineage: Bacteria > Planctomycetota > Phycisphaerae > Phycisphaerales > UBA1924 > JAHBXE01. The sequence continues at coordinate 56,169 of JBGAND010000019.1, forward strand.
CGACGGATCGGCGGCTTGAAGACCTGTGCGCCTGACCACGGAACATCCTGGCCCTTGGCCTGAGTGAAGAAGCCTTCGATGTCCGCGACGACTTCCTGCGAGAGCGTCGTGGCTCCATCGTGCATGCACAGGACTACGCCCGCCACCTTCAGGCCGGGATTGAGCTGGCCCGCGACCAACTGCACGGTTTCCATCAGCTTTCCGACTCCCTGTAGAGCTAGGAAGTGGGCCTGCATGGGGATGAGCACTTCCTTGGCCGCGGCCAGTGCATTGAGGGTCAGAATGCCCAGCGAGGGCGGGCAGTCGATGAGGATGTAGTCAAACCCGACGCCAACGTGCGAGAGGACATTGGCCAGGCGCTTGTGGCGATCGGGGGCTTGGGCAAGCTCGGACTCGGCCGCGGCCAAGTCGGTTTCGCTGGGGATGAGGGACAGGTTGGGGTTGATCTTGGTGATGCAGGACTTGGCGTCGTCATCCCAGTCCAAGAGGAGGTCGTAGACGGACCGGGAGACTGAGGCAGGATCGACGCCGAGGTGGAGGGAGGCGTGGGCCTGAGAGTCCAGATCGACCAGCAAGACCTTTTTACCGAGTGATGCGATGGCCGCGGCGAGGTTCACCGTGGTCGTGGTCTTACCGACGCCACCCTTCTGGTTAATGAGGGCGATGGTGCGGGGGGATGGCTTTGGGGCTCGGCTTCCGTGCGCGGGCATAGCGGCAGTATAAGAGACTTGGGAGGCGAGTGTTAGCGGGATTTTGAGGGTGGCTCTTCAGGCTCTTTGGTCAATGCCGACGCCGATCCCGAACCGCCGTTGAATCCGGGGTGCCGCAACCGGCCCGGTCGGCGCGAGGCCATCTCGTGGGCTTGCTGATCCAACTGCTTTTTGCGGGCGATTTTGACCGCCGTGACCACAATGAACGCCCCGAACACCAGGACCAGGGCGTAGACCACACGGGCCCGGCCTAGGCTGATCGCGATGCCCAGACCCGCGAACACGGCACCCAAGCCGTACAGGGCAAATACCGCGCCCTTGACCCCCAATGCCCTCTTGAGCATGTGATGGAGGTGCTGGTCGTCGGCGTCGGAGATCCGCTTCCCGGCCAGCTTCCGTCGGATGATGGCCAAGACCGTGTCGATGATGGGTATAGCGAAGATAATCAGGCCCGCAAAGACCAAGTGGGTCTTTCCGGTGTCGCCGAACGTCAGAATGATCGTGATCGAGACAAAGCCCAGGAGCAGCGACCCGCAGTCGCCCAAAAATATGGTCGCCGGGTTGAAGTTGTGTGGCAGGAAGCCCAGGCAGGACCCCAGCAACGCCAGGCACAGGACTATGCGCGGGCCGTCACGCGGGCCGTCATCCTGAAGCGCGAGCGTGAGGGCGATGACCAGCAGGCCACCGGCGACAATAGCCGTGGTGCCCGAAAGCAGGCCGTCGAGCCCGTCGATGAGATTCGCGGCGTTGCAGGCGCCCAGAATGAACACCGCGATGACGCCGGTGCCGATCCAGTACACGACGTCAATCGGGATCGAGTTCACCCCGCCGATCATCATGGGCAGTGGAATGTGGAAGAGCAGTGTTTCGCCGCCGCCCGCCTGGATCGTGTGAATGCCGATGGCCTTGGCCACCGGGACTACAACCCCCGCCGCAACCTTGACTCCGACATCCGTCGCCGCCAGTGCGGCCGCGGCGACAAGCTGCAAACCCACCTTGAGTCTCGGCGGAATGCCCACAACATCATCCAGGAGCCCAGCGAGCATGATGAGAGTCATGCCCAGGACGATGGAGAAGGGAACGGCGTAAGGCAGTTCACCATCCAGGTACTGCGTGGCATGGAAGCCCATGAGCCCGGGCGTGATCGTGGCGAAGTAGCTGTAGAAGATCCCCGAAAGCATCCCCAGAAACACGGCCGCGCCGCCGAGATAGGCGATCGGGATGCGGTGGATCTTGCGGGCCTCGCTGGGGCGGTCGATGATGCCGTTGATGAGAGCCAACCGCCGCATGATGGGCGTCGAGAGGAGGGTGACGAGGAACGCGATGATGAACACCGGGACGTAGCCGTGAAAGATTTCGAGGCGCGAGTTGTGGTTCGCGGCGGTGATCCCGGCAACTTCTTTGAGGTCATCCAGCCGAGCCGTCAGATTCGTGATGTCCTCACCGATCGACTTGATGCGGTCTCTCACACCGATCGGGACTTCCGGCTGGGTGGGCTGGACCTGACTCAAGATGAACATGAGCAGTGTGTTCATGCCCGGGCCCCACTCTTGGCGAACTGGGCCGCGACATCGCGGATGGTCTGTTCCAGGCCGATCCTCGGCTTGAACCCCCCACCACTGCCAAGCGCCTCACGCAGCCGCCGAAGATCCGGCTGGCGCTGCTGCAGGTCTTCAAACCCGGCGGGATAGGCCTCGGAATAGGGGATGAACTTCTTGCCGGACTTTGAACCGGTCGTTCGGATGACCTGATCGGCCAATCCGAGGATCGACACGGGCAGGTCGGAGCCCACATTGAACACGCGCCCGAAGCATGACTCGGAGCCGAGCATCCGGGGCAAAACCTCCACGACATCGCGAACATCGCAGAAACAGCGGGTCGCGGAGCCATCGGCGTAAATGGTCAGCGGCTCGTTCTTCAGGGCTGCGCTCACGAAGCGCGGCAGCACCATGCCGTAGTCGCCGACCTGGCGCGGACCAACCGTGTTGAAGAACCGCGCAACGACCGTCGGGAGCGAGTGCTTGGCGTGGTACGCCAGAGCGAGGTATTCATCGACCGCCTTGGAGCACGCGTAGGACCAGCGGCCGATGGTCGTGGGCCCATAGACAGCGTCGTCATCCTCGGAGAAGGGCGACTTGGAGGCCTTGCCGTAGACCTCGGAGCTGGACGCGATGAGCGTGGGTGTGCGTCGCGCCGCCGCGAACCGAAGGAGAGCCGCGGTCTGATCGATGTTGGTCTCGATTGATTTGATCGGCTCGTTCATCACGAGCTTGACGCCGACCGCCGCGGCCAAGTGATAGATCTCGTCGAACACCTCACCCTTGCCCAGTGCACGCAGAGCTTCACCGAGATGTGCCTCGATGAAGCGAAGCGACACGTGCGGCTCGGGGAGGTTGCTGCGTCGTCCCGTGGAGAGATTGTCCACCACGGTGACTGCATCGCCGCGATCCAGAAGTCGCTCGACCAGGTGCGAGCCGATGAAGCCCGCGCCCCCGGTAACCAAAACCCGCCGCGCTTTGGCGCGGGCGGGTACGTCGGATTGGGCGGGTAAGGAAGGCACGAGAAACTCACCTGACAGAGGCGATCAGGACTTTCCATTCCCGCCGTTGGCGCCATTCTGATAGTTGTGGGCAGCCAGGATGTTGCCCTTGAGGTACCCGCCCGCGGCGGAACGCACGGCATTGACGACGACGCCCAGGAACTCGGCCCGCGACTCGGACAACTCGTTACGAAGGCGGGCGACCATGCCCCGCTTCTCGCCCAGCGCCCGCACCACGAGCATGGACGCATCGCAGCGGTTGGCCAGGCCCAGGGCATCCCCGGCGATCATCGCCGGAGCGACGTCGATGAGGATGATGTCGTAGTTGGCGGCCGCGGACTTCAGGAGGTTGGTCATGGCCGCACCGGAAAGCCGTTCGTACTTGCGGTCTTCGGGCGCGCCGGCGGTAAGCACTGAAAGGTTGGGGTCCTCGGTCTTCTGGGCGACGTCGGCCAGGGTTTTGGTGCCCGCGATGACCTCGGCCAGGCCGGGGCCCTCGTTCAGGCCCAGCACGCGGTGAACGGAGGGACGGCGGAAGTTGGCGTCAATGAGCAGAACTCTCTGCTCCGCCGCGGCCATGGCGTATGCCAGGTTAACCACGATGGTCGTGGATCCCGAACCGGGCATGCCCGACATGCAAACCAAGGACTTGTGCCCGGCGGACTGCAAGCGCTTCAAGACGGAGCCACGGAGGTGGCGGTAGCTCTCGGCCAGCACGCCACCGGGATGATCGCGGAACACGGTCTCTACCTTGGCCGGGTTGGTGGGATCCTCCGCGGCGTGAGGCACGAAGCCCAGCACGCGGGTGCGGGGAATCATGGCGATATCCGCCGGGCTCTTGACCCGCTGGTCAACGATCTCGAGCAGGAACACGACACCAGCCGTGAGCCCCAGGAACAGGAGTGCTCCTGCAGGAAGCATGACGACCAGCCTAGGGAAGCTGACGGCCTTGGGCGGCTGCGCATCCTGAAACTTGATGACGCGCGTCGCCTGTTTGGAACTGGACATGATGACTTCGAGGTTCTTCAGGTCATCCATGTACCGGCTGCGGGTGAGCGTCAACTGGTTGATGTCCTGCTTGATGTCCTCGATATTCGCGAGCACCCCCGTGAGTTCAATGGCCTTGAGGCGGTTCTTGAGCTCTTCCTTGAGCAGGGCATCTTCCTGGGCGACCATCGAGTTGACGTTGGTGCGATAGCGATCCAGGCGGGCGTAGAACTGCTGGAGATTGAGCCGGTTGCGTTCGACTTCGAGTTGCTGCTTGCTGCCATCCAAGCGGGTCTCGAGCCGCTTGAGATCGGGGTTGCTCGGGGCCAATCGGCCCTTCATGGCCTGGTACTCGGCCTCCAGCATGTTGCACGTCTGCTTGAGGTTGTAGATCACCGGTTCCTTCTCGACCTGGTCTCGAATATCGTCGGGAATCTTGGGCCCACCCTGACGCTTGAGCTCGTCCTCAAGCTGGTCCCGCATGACGACAAGGGCCTCCTTGTCGTTGCGGACCTTGACCAGTTCAGTCTGAGTCTTGTCGATGCTGCCCTTGATGGCCGAAACCTGCTCGGTGAGCGAGTCGGCCTCCCGTTCGGTGATGATCCGGTCACGCTCGCGTTGACGCTTGCTGATCGCTTCTGTGGTGTCGGTGATCGCCTGGGCCAGAATGGTCTTCTGCTCCGCGATGTCGGCGTTGCCAACCAGCTTGCGGTCACGCTCGTAGGTGACGCCCAGCAGCTTGACCACCGCCGCCACCTCGGTCGGATCGTTCCACCAGAACGAAACCCGGATGAAGTTCGATTGCCCGGCGACGCCGGCCGAGAGTTTCTTTTTGAGGTCTTTGGCGGCCTTGGCGGTATCGATGACCCCGCGGCGTTTGAACTGGCTGGACCACTTGGGGGCTTCGCGCTCAAGGCTCGGGTCGCCGACGGTCTTGTCGATGATGCGATCCGACAGAAGCACCTGCACCTGGGTCGCCATGAACCGATCGAGTTCCTCTTTAAAGAACATTGGAGCGCCGATTTCACCGGTTTTCTGTTGCTGCGGGATGCACTCGTAAACGATGTTGCTCGAGAAAATGGGGTACACGCTGAGCATCACGTAGTGCGCGATGGTCCCGAAGACCAGCCCCGCCGCCACCGATGCACTCAGCACCCACTTGTGCTTCTTGAGCAGCTTGATAATGTCGATTGACGGTGTCGCGCCCTGGCTGGCGGGCGCGCCGGCCACCGGACGGGCGCCTGCCGTGGGGAGAGCGGGTCGTGATGTAGGAACGATGGTCATTGGGTTCTTCCTGCGTGTGGCTTGTGGGCCGGAGGATTACTTGCCCGGAGCCGCTTCGACTTCTTTGGTGACATTCTGGAACTCGGTCTTGGTCAGGTCCGCGAGAGTCGCGTTATCGGTCATGATTTCCTTGACTTCCCGGAGGGTGGACAGGGCCCCACCCTTGTCTCCGGATCGGCCCTTCCACGATGCCAGTTTGATCAACATCCTGGCTCGTTCCACCTCATTGCGGCAGACCTTGATGGCGTCATCGAGTCGGCGCAGGCCTTGCGCGTGATCACCCGATTCCCACTGCGCCGTGGCCAGCGTGTCCAGGAACGACCAGTTCGTCGAATCGGTGATACAAGCCCGTTCCGCGAACGGCAGAGCTTCCTTGGGCTTCTTGAGGTTCTCGGTCATGATGTACGCGATGTTGTTACTGAACACGGCATCGGTGGGTGACAACTGCAATCCGGTCGCCAGCTCCTTGACCGCCTCCTCCCACTTCTCCTGCTTGATCAGCACCTCGGAGAGTAGTTGTTGCATCGCGATCTTCAGACCGCGATCCACGACCTTGTCGCGCGCAGTACGCAGACCGTTAACCGCCGTATCCATTCCCTTGGGGTCTTCCGCGGCCAGCCGGCACACCGCGACGTAGATCCAGCCTTGCAGGTCACCGGGCGCCCTGCACATGTCAAAGATCGCGCTACACACCGACGGATCTAGATACGCTGCCCGAACTTCCAGCGTCCACGCCATGAGGGCTTCCGAGCTCGCGCAGGCCAGGTCGAACGACGCGAGCGTGTCGGCCCTCCAGGCATCTTCCTTACCCAGTTTCTTCTTCACTTGGCCGCGGTACAGCATCAGCCGCCAGGACTTGTCCACCTTCAGCTTGGCGTTGGTGAACGAGGCCTCGGCCTCCGAGGTCCCGGGGGGTGTCGACTTGAGCAGCGCCCGGAGGTAGTCAACCGTTGATGCTTCATCCTGCACCTGTTCCCAAACCGTCTTGTAAAACTTGGCCGCACGGACCCATCGCCCGTTGCGTGCGAACGTGGCGGCGATCTGCGAGAGCAGGCGAATGTCGCTGGGCCGGCTCTTGATAGCGTTGTTGGCCGAGTCAACCGCATCCGTCTCCTTGCCGAACCGGATCAGGTAGTCGATGACTTCCAATCGCAGATCGTCATTGCCGGGATTGCGATCCGCCGCCTCGCGCAGGTCTTGCACACCCTCTTCGGGCTTGCCGGCCGCGATCTGGAGCATCGCCCGTGTCCGCAACGCCTGCCACATGCCGGGTTTGAGCTTGATCGCCGTTGACAGATCCGCCATGGCATCCTTGATCATCCCGGGCTCGAGCATGATCATCCGCGCCCGTCGGAGGTAGGGCATCGGCTCGTCGGGGAACTTGGCCACGGCTCGATCCAGGATCTCCCTGGCCTTGAGCAGGTTCCCCGTTCCTCGCGCGGCCGCTGCTCGCTGCGCAAAGAGCTCCACATCGTCATCAGCCTTGGGCCCCAACTCCGCGATGACGGTCTCGGCCTCGGCGTACTTCTTCTGCTGGTTCAATGCCTCGATCAAACGTTTGCGGATCTTCAGTTCAGGATCCGGGACCTTCGCGTCCAGGACCGAGCGGTACGTCTTCTCCGCCGCCTCAAAGAGCCCGGAGTTGAGCTGGATATCGCCCAGCATGACTTCCACCGCGCGCGTGTTGGGGTCCTGGTATCGAACCGCCTGCTTGAACGCGGCCATCCCCTCGGTTTCCTGGCCGTGCCTGAAGAGGAACTGCCCGAAAACGATGTACGGATCGGCCAGCTGCTTTTCCCCCTTGTCGTACAGCTGCCCGATGTACGCCTTGAACACGTCGGACGCCTTCTTCATGTCCCCGCGGTCGGCGTGCCAGCGTGCATCCAGGGATGCAGCCCTCAATGAATCGCTCTCCGCCCGCATGGCGTCGATCAGTTTCCGAGCCGCATCCCACGACTTCTCATCGATGTAAATGTCGATGAGCGCCGCGGTGTTTTCCATGTCCTTAGGGTTTCGCTCGCGGATCTGCTCCCGGCCGCGGCGGGCCTTGTCATTATTTCCTGACTGACTTTCCAGGGCGAGCCACGTGTTCAGGAACTCCGCATCGCCGCGGCCAATCGCCTCGGCGCCACGCGCCACTTCAAGGGCCTGGCCAGGTTCCCCCGCCTTGACCAGGACCGAGATGTACGTTTTCGCTGTGATCAGGTCGTTGGGCGTCAGGTCCATCGCACGCTGGAAGTTCGCCTTGGCATCCTGCACCCGTCCGAGTTCCGCCTGCACCAGCCCCAACAGCCGGTACACGGCCGCTGTCGCGTTGCCGCGCTCGACGACGCGCCCCAAAGTCGCCGCTGCCTCGCGGTAGTTCCGCTGCGAAATCTGGATCCGGGCCTTGAACGTCTCGCCCTCGGCGCGATCCAAGTCCAGCTTCGCCGCGCGCTCGGCCAGTCGCGCAGTCTCCGCCGTGTCTGCCTTCGCAAGGGCACGCTGAAACTGAATTTCTATGATCCTGAAGTCATCAGGCCCGGCTTTGATCGCCTCCTGCAGCGCGGCCTCCGCCTCTTCCTTCTTGTTGAACTCCAGGTACGTTCTATACCGCATGAACTGCTTGTCGACCACCGAAACGTTCGTCTGCTCATCCACCAGCTCGATCGCGCCCTGGACTGTTTCGGCAGCGGCGAGTCTCCTCCGATACTCCTTGATGCTGTTGATACCGGCCTTGACCTCTTCGGTCGCGCCCTCCGGAGAGAGCTTCTGCAGCGCCGCATCGCACACCTGCTTGGCGCCATCCCGTTCGTTCTTGGAGATCTTGATCTGCACGATGGCCAGCACCAGCCGCGGGTCGTACTTATTGGGCTCCAATGACGACTCAAGCAGCTTCAAGGCCGCGACGTCGTCTCCCAGCCGTTGCTCGCCCCCTTGCGACAATCTCTGGGCCTCCAGGATCGCGTCGACCACCGCATCCCCGGACTTGCTGCCCTCAATAAGATTCTTGAGAAGCGCCAGTTGTTTCTTGGCGTTTTCGTTCTCGGGGTCCAGGTCGAGTATCGACTGGTACATGGCCGCCGCGGCCTTGTAGTTCTGAAGCTGCCGCTCGACCCGCCCGAGCATGTCACGAATCTCGAGCGAACCCGGGCGTGCCACCAGAACCTTGCGCAGATTCTCGCGGGCCAGGCCGATCTCGGGCGGGTTGCTCCGCAGGCCCACATCGGCCATCAACAGGGTCGCCTCGACCACGGTCGACTCGGCAGCATCGCCCGGCTTCTTCAAGAACTCCGCCAACAGCTGTCTTGCCTTGGAGATGTTGCCCTCCAGGGACGCCAGCGATGCATCTATGAACTGCAGTTCCGGCGACTGCTCAGGCACGAATGTCGCCAGCGTGGTCCGGAACGCCTTGGCCCGCGTGATCGCCGCGGCCCGAGGCTCGCCATCTTTGGCCTGGTTGGCCAGCTGGATTGAGGCGTTCGCCTGCGAGAATCTCGCGCGGTTGCGGATTCCCAGCAACCGGAGCCCCGTCAGACTCACGGGCCGGTCCTTCATGTCGATGATCTTCTGGTAGATCGCGATCATCTCGTCGAGCTTTCCCGACAAGGCCGCGACCTGTCCTTTGGCCAGGAGCAGGTCCATGTTCTCGGGGTCCGATGCCAGTCCGGCATCAAGCACCGAGAGCGAGACTTCAAGCCCCGTTTTGGTGTCAATTCTCGGCGCGATGCTCGCGAAACGCGCGATCAGCATCGGGCTGAGCTTCGCCGGCCCCGCAGCCTTCAAGACCTCGCCAACCTCTTTAACCCGCGGCGCAAGCGCATCCATGGCCTTGCCTTTGGCGGACATGACCTCACCAGGCGACTTGGCATTAGTGGCGATGAGCTCAACGTCCGACGCATCCAGCGCCAGGAGGTTCACCGCCGCGTATGCATTGCCCGGGTCCTTGGCAATCAGGTCGGTCAAAGTCTGGCGCGCCGCGTCGAAGTGCCGTTTCTGAGCGTCCTGGTTGCCTGCCGCCTTGGCCACATCCGCCATGGACCGATACCAGATGGCCAGTTCGGTCGCCGCCTGGCCGTCTTTGGGGTCGGCCTTGAGCACCGCTTGCAGATCCTTCCCCGCCCTGTCGCGGGTCTCCTGAGACACCGTCCGGTCGATCGTGGCCAACTCCGCGTTGGCGATGCCGCGGATGCGCAGCAGTTCCACCGGCGGTTCGGCGTCAAAGAACCTCAAGTGGTCTTCCGCTTCCTGCGCCAGGAACTCCCAGGCTCCCTTGCTCGGTGCGAACGTGACCTGCTCGAATATCGCTTCCAGGTAATCGCGGTGGGCCTTGACGTCTGTCTTGAGCGTCAACGACAGCGTCCGCAGGATCCGCTGATACATCTGAAAGTCCTGGCCGTACTCCATCTCCGTCTTGGGTACCTTCTGCTCCCGGGCGGCCCGCCACTTGCGCAGCCATTCGACGTTCGTCGGGTCCTTGCCCACCGCACGCTCATACCAGCGATCCGCCAGCTCGATCTTGCCTTCCTTCATCGCGCTGTCGCCGCGGCTCACGTACCGATCGCCCGAGCGATACTTCACGAAGAAGTACGCGCCCCCGACCCCCACGGCGGCAAGCACCAGGCACGCTGAGAGGATCACAACAAACTTGACATTGACCTTGGAAGCCATCGCTTAAATTCCTGGACGCCCGAGGCGTCACTGCTATCTATGGAGTAGAGCCTTGAGCTTTGAGTTTCTTTGGGTTATCCGGCGGCCAATCGCCGCGCTCCACTTTCATCCAGTCCGGCACGCAGACCATGAGCTCTCCGAGCAGATCGTCAAACAGACTGGCTGCGGTCGCGGCTAGTTCCTCGGGCGACTGCACGGTAGAACTGCCAACCTGAATCTTCATGTAATACGCGTAATCCTGCTGGAGATCGAAGGAAAGCAGCCGAACCTGCTCCGCGCTCTCAACCCAGCCGCCGTTGCCGATGAAGAAGTACCCGGCATAGAACTTGTCGCCGGTCTTGGATGAATACTCGCTGACCCGCAGCGCCAGCGGGCGCTTGGGCGACAGGTCGATCGGCAGGTTCACCCTCCGACCGCCGCCGACTTTGGAATACTCGTTGGAAAGGCGCGTCGTGAAGACCCGTCCCTTGTAGTTCTCCGGCGCGTTTGAAGACTCCGCCCAATCCTCAGTCTTAAGCGGGATCGGGATTACCCACGGCCCGCCCGTCAGCGTCATCCCGGCGCCGATGAAGCACCGCTCCGGCACGTGGGGCACCGTATCGATAGAGCCCGTGTAGTACGCCGCGTGCAACTGCAGGGCGCGACCACGGGTTCCCTCGGCCGGTGACTTCTCCACGTACAAACGGGTCAGATAGTTCTCTGTGCCCAGCACTTCCAGGTTCTCAGCTTTTTCAAGATGGTCCGGACCTTCCTGCCGCCAGTTCGCCGTGACAGCCGGAATGCCCCGGAGGATCATCTCCTTGTCGCCGATCGGCTCGGGGCTGATCGACTTCTTCTGAAGATAGAGCTTGTAGTGATCGATCCCCGCCTTGATCCCGCCACCGGCCAGACCCAGCACCAGCAACGCCGTCACGAATCCCGGATTGCGCAGCGCCTTGAAGTTCACTTCTTGGCCTCCGTGCCCGCGGCCTTGTTCAGCGCCCACACCACGAGCAGGAAAAGCCCGAGCCCCGGGATAAGCAAGATCGTGCCGATCAGCGTGTGCGCCTCGCCCGCGGCCAGATTCGCATCCGCCAACGAAAGCAGCCCCAGCACCGACACACGCCCGATGTTCAGAAAGATCGCCACCGGCCCGGCCAGCAGCATCAGCGCCATCCGCTGCCACCACAATCTGCACCCCAGCACCGCCGTCGTTCCTGCCAGCGCGAAGAACGCGACGACCATCCGCATCCCCGAACACGCCGCGGCGATATCCAGCGGGTGTTTCATGCCCGTCGAATCGATGATCTCAATCAGGTTGCCCGAAACCTCCGCACTGAACCCGGCTACAGCGCCGACCAGGGAGAGCACAAAGTAGCCGCCCTGTGACGCAGACAACTGCAGCGGAAAGGTCAGCTCGATCATGATCTTCTGAGACACCGTGACCATGAACACCAGGAACGCGATGGGCAGGAACAGGTAACGCACGTACCCCGGCCCGAGCACCAACGTCACCAGTCCCATCACCGTCAAGATGATCGAGAACCCCTGGAACATGTGGTTCTTAATCCCCACCACGCCCATGAAGTAGCACATGATCCCCAGCAGCAGCGGCGCCAGGCCGGGCCAGAACACCCGCGCTTTCAGGGCCGCGATCGCGTCCCGGTTACGCCACACCAGATACCCGCTGATCACCGGAATGAAGTAGGCGTGCCCCCAGTCCTCAATCTCTGTTGAACTGATCAGGTTCTGAACCTTGAACCAGCGATAGAAGAGCCCGAAGAAGGCCACGAGCAGGAGCGAGCCCATCAGCACCCCTTCGGGCGTGAACAACCCCAGCACCCGGTTGTCCGAGGGCGGTTTGAGGCTCGGGTTGCTCGTGTCTTGGCTCATTCCTGACTCGGAGGCGGCGGGACGCGGAGGGACGCGGTGGATCGTGGGCGTACTACGGCCCACAGGGGAGGGTGTTCGGGCCCCTTCCATGGAGCGGCGAAGATACGGGACCATCAAGATGATCGAACCACGCTCCGCGGGGTTCCAGAGGCCTCAAGTGCCGAGATTACTGACCAAAGTTCGTCGGTGGCGCGCCGAAAATATCGTTGCCGAAGTTCCGGTCAGCCAGGAAGCCAAACCCGTAGGTGAACCGGAAACCATTCCGGATAACCGCCATCGGCAGAGCCCAGAAGCTGGTTCCAACGTTGATCAGGTCGTTGGCTTTCAGCAGGATGTCGGGATTGGTGCCCTCTTTGATGGCCCGGAGGTCGACTCTGATCGTCGCCTGATGGTCCGGACCCACCATACGGGTCAGGTCCACGCGTTCAGGCTTGGCCAACCCTCCAAGGCCTCCAGCCGACGGAATGATCCGTTGAAGCGTCAGGTGCTCAGCCAGGTTGTACGCCCCGGGACGCCCAACCTGTCCCTCCACGTACACCGTCCCAGCCGGTGAGGGCGCCACGCGGATGACGTCCCCCGACCTAACGATAATGTTGTAACGCGCATCCCCGGACACAAGCTTGAGCAGAGGAATCCGGATAATCCGCTGTGTCACCAGCGCATCTCCCGGCGCGGGGCGGCCCAGCGGGCTGGGCGTCTCAACTGAGGATGCCGGCTTCTTGACCTTCACCCACTTGCCATCGATGTTGACCCAGGTCATCTCCCCGGAATCCGGCTGGGCGGCCGCGGCAGGGGTCCCCGCTGCTTTGGGCTTGTCGCCCGGGCGCGGCACAAGATCCACCGGCGGCTGCTTGGGCTTTTCCGGCTGCGAAGCAGGCTGTGTCGTGCCGGGCTGGAACATGCCCGGTGACCCCGCCGGTTTGTCCTTCTTGGGTTCTGGATTCTTCGGAGGCTCGGGCTGATTCAGTCGGTCGATGGCGTTAAGCAGACCCTCACCGGTTTTTTCCGGCGTGACCCCATCCTTCGTTGGGTTCTTGCCGGGAGACGGCCGCCCGCTCACCGCATCCGACAACGGCACCTGACGGATGACATAGATGAACTCGCCGGCTTCGGAGAACGTGCCCGACGATGAGAGCGCCTCGAGCAACTTGAAGTTCGCGGTCGGCAGCGCGAACTGACCGGGGTTCTGCACCGCGCCCATGATGCTGTACCGATCCGCCCTGCGCGCATCCACGTTGATCGCGGACATCGGCCGCGTGATGAACGCCTTCATCGCCGTCTTCACCGCTTCCTCAGCGCCCGAAGATGTCAGCCCGCTCACATACACCTGCCCGATCTGCGGCAAATCAATAAACCCGCGCGGATCGACGAACCGGATGTAGTCGATGCTCCGGCCTTCCTCAGGAAGGTCAAACACAGTGACCGACAGCCGGTCCCCAGGACCGATGCGATACTCGATCACCTCGGGCATCAGGTCCGCTGCGCTCGCGTCCGACACCTCGACCCCGTCCTCATCCATCCCCTCGATCGATGGAACTCGATTCAAGATCGGCACGCGGGTCGGCGTTCGCTCCCAGCGCCCGATGACGCTCGGGTCATACATAAAGGAGTCGGTCTCCGTGCACCCGCTGAGTCCGATCGTCGCACCCGCCATCATCACGACCGCCAGGCACGTCCGCTTCGTCATCCGGTTCTGCTCAATCGTCACGATCGACTCCTTGCAACTCTTGTCACGATCCGGCCCGACATTCCCTGGCCGGTCGCCTGTTTTCCTAACGCACACCTATCAACCCGCTGCCCACCAAAATGAAAACCGGGCAATGCCCTTCCATCGGCATTCCGCGGTACGAACGTCCCAATACCAATGATCGTCCGTTTGGGGGGGCGATTTAAGGTGGGTAAGGCAGCCGGAGCAAACCGGACCCCCTTTTGACCCCGGACACCGCGTTTCTATGGGCTAAAGTCAGCCCGATGAGCACCAACCAGGGGTCCAATCCGGTCAACGAGCCCTCCCAATCAGCGGAGGAAGGCCGAGCTGCAAGCCTCGCCCGGACCCTGGCCCGCCATCCCCGCCCCCTCGGCGGCGACCCCATGAAGAAGGTAGACCGGCCCTTGGTCAGCCTCACCGGACTGGTCCTCAACAACGCCTCCGACGACCCCCAGCAACTGGCCATCAAACGCAAACCCCCTTGGCTCCGGGCCAAGGTCCCCGGTGGCGCTGCCTATCAAAAACTCAAGACCACCCTCGACGGCCACCGCCTGCACACCGTCTGCGAAGAAGCCAACTGCCCCAACATGGGTGAATGCTGGTCCCGCGGCGTCGCCACCATCATGATCCTCGGCGACACCTGCACCCGAGCCTGCGGCTTCTGCAACGTCAAAACCGGCCGCCCATTAACTTTGGATAAAGATGAGCCCCGCCGCGTCGCCGACAGCCTCCGCCTGATGTTCGAGGAAGCCAACCTCAAGCACATCGTCATCACCAGTGTCAACCGCGATGAGCTCGCCGACGGCGGCGCAGGCGTCTGGGCGGAAACCATCATCCGCACTCGCGAGTCCTGCCCCGGTATGAGCATCGAAGTCCTGATCCCCGACTTCGAAGGCAACTGGGGCGCGCTCCAAATGGTCATTGATGCCCGCCCGCACATCATCAACCACAACCTCGAAACCGTGCGCCGTATGTACCCCGCCGTCCGCCCCAGCGCCAAGTTCGACCGCTCCCTCGAGCTCCTCCGCCGCGTCAAGGAACAAGGCCTCGTCGCAAAGACCGGCATCATGGTCGGCATCGGCGAACGCGATGAAGAAGTGCTGGCATTGCTGGATGAGGTTCAGAACGCCACTCGCGTTCCGTCCCCCACTTCGTCACTTCCACACTCCTGCGACATCCTCACCATCGGCCAATACCTCCAGCCCACCCGCAACCATCTCCCCATCGACCGCTGGGTCACACCCGAGCAGTTCAACCACTTCCGCGAGGAGGGCCTGGCCCGCGGCTTCAAAGTCGTCGAAAGCGGCCCCCTTGTCCGCTCCAGTTACCACGCCGACCACCAGGCCGACTCCCTCACCGACGTCCTGGATGAAAGGCAGCGCCGCAGCCGCGAGCAGATGGACAAGCTTCTGGGACGCTCGTAACCCGCGAACCGGCTGGCAAAATCTCTGTCCTCAGCCGCGGCATCCCCCGCACTGAAACCGGGGACCCCACTCACTCGCATACGTGGGAAACCCAGGAGTCAACCTACGTCCCCCGACACCGTCCAAGCCCTCGTCAAAGCCATCGAGCTCAAAGATCTCTCGACGGCCGCGCACACGTGGAGGGTCGTCCTCTACACCCGCGCCATGGCCGAAGAGGCCGGCATGGACCACGACACCATCAGCCGCCTGACCACGGCTGCGGCCCTGCACGATGTGGGCAAACTCGACACACCCATCGAACTGCTGCAAAAACCCGGTCGACTCACCTCATCTGAATACAACGTCGTGAAGCAGCACGCCGCACTCGGACACGCGCGGCTGCTTCAGATGGAGGAAACCGATCCCATCCTCCTGGAACTCGTCCGCCACCACCACGAACGCTGGGACGGCACCGGCTATCCCGATGGCCTCCGCGGCGAACAAATCGCCACCGGCTCTCGCGTCTTTGCCGTCATCGACAGCTTCGACGCCTTGACCAGCCACCGCCCCTATCGCCACGACATTGGCGCCGCCGCGGCCAAGCGTGCGCTGGAAGAACTCGCGGCGGGCAGCGGAACGCAGTATTGGCCAGCAGCCGTCGAGATGTTCAAGCACCTCTACCGCTCCGGCCGCCTGAGCTGGATCCTCAATCACTTCAACGACGCCGCGAACACGCTCGAGTTCGGCGGTGGCACCGCCGTCCCCGACGTAGAACACAAAACCCGCACCGCATCCTGATCACAGCCCCGCCATCTTGCGAATCGCCGCATCCACTCCCGCCGGCACCGGCATGACACTCAATCGCCCGTGCGTGATCAGCAAGAACTCATCAAACCGCCTGTCCGCCTTCATCTCCGCCAGCGTCACCGGGGACTTGGCAGCCTTCACCGCCTTGAGCCCCACCACCGCGAACTTCGGCTCACCCTTGGGCGTCTTCCCCGGTTTCTTCGGGTCCTCGCGAGGCGCCCCGCTCACCTTCGCCAGCCCCACGATCGCCTTCTCATCCCCCGTGTGATAGAACAACACCTCATCACCCGCGCGCATTAACCTCAAGTACTGAAGCGCCGCGTTATTCGTGATCCCATCCCACACCGTCTCCTTGTCCCGCACCAGATCCGCAAAAGAATACGTCGACGGCTCCGTCTTCAATACAAATGTCGCCATCGATAATGCTCCTTCAACCGTGCCACGGGCTTTGGCTGCTCTGAGCCGACACCCGTGCGGACGCGCCAGACATCATTGCGTGGCTTGAACCAATGTGCGCCCCACCACGTGCATCGTCGCAAAGCCGACGAAGCCCGTGCCACAACTTCACACGCTCTCCAACTGCACCGTCCACCAAACCCTCATCGATTCCCCCACCGCGAGCCCGCGCACACCGGTATTTGCCCACCCCCTCGTCGCCAAGTTGAACCCGTCGTTCACCATCGACACCGGCTCCAGGCAGAAAAACCCCGGCATCTTCCCATCCGCGCCCGGCTCCCCCGTGTAAATCACCGTGTGCCCCAGCTCCGGCGAACACGAATACCGCGCCCGCACCCCCGCCCCCGGCCACTCAAGCTCCGCCCGTTCCGCCGATCCCAGAAACACATCATCCATTGCCAGTGTCCCTAGCGCCGTCCCCGCACCCAGCCGTCGAGTCAGCTCGGTTTGGACCGCCGCGCCCGTCGGCAACATCCGCTCACACGGATACCTCTTCAAACCCCTCACCCTCACCCGCACATCATCCGCCTCCCCGCGCAGCGAGCGATTCCAAAACGGATGGAACCCCACGCCCACCGGCATCGCGTCCGCACAATCCCCACCCGCAACATGCGTCACCTCAACCCCGGTCCGCAACTCACGCCCGCGAACCTCATACGAAACCTCCGCCTCAAATAACCACGGCCACCCCTGCCCCTGATGGTCCGCACTCGAATATCTGAGCACCGCCATCGTCGGCGACCGCTGAAACACCCGCCACGGCTTGTCCTTCACCTGCCCATGGATCGCCGTCCCATCCTCCCAGTCCTTGAACGGCGAGTGCACTTTCCCCCGCCACGCAAACGATGCCCCCGAGATCCGGTTCGACCACGGGATCAGCAAGTACGACCCCAAGTCGTTGAACCACGACGCCCCTTCCGGCGCACGCCGCAACAGGTGCAGCAACTCTCCCGCCTTCAGCGATAACTCCGCAACACCCGCACCGAGCGACGGCTCGATGGCCACCCGCAGCCACTCATTCTCCAACCACACTCGCTTCACATCACCCTCCGATCGCTCTGAGCAGAGTACCCCAAACACCGCCCCCGAGGTGGCATAACCCATCCAGTTTCCCACCCCTTTCCGGACGACGATTCAGCCCCGGACGCCCCCCGCCGATACAGCCTGCAAGGTCAACGTCCGCGCCCGCAGGGGATGGGGGGCGAAGGGTTCCGAGCAGGGAGATTCCGATGGCGTCCGAGCAGCCGGATCAGATGCGTGAAAGTCAGACCCAGCCCGCCAAGCCGGCCGGCGAGGATGATCTCCTTGGCGTGATCGCCGATGTCGAGCGCCAGCTCGAGTCCCTGAAGTCTCACCGCGCCGAGCGCGAGGGCTTCCGCCAGAAGCTCGAACAGCGCGAAACCGAGCTCGATCAGAAGTTCCGCGAACTCGCCCAACGCCACATCCAACTCGACGAACGCGCCGCCGCCATCGAATCCGACAGCCATCTGCTCTCCGAACGCACCAAGGATGCCGAGGCCGCCGAGACCGAACTCGCCCAGCGCCGCGAAAAACTCGAACGCGACTTTGCTGCACTCGCCGAAGAGCAGCGTCGCGCTTCCGAGGCCGCCACCCGCGAAGCCAACGAGCTCAAGGCCATGTCCGTCGCCCTCGAACAGCGCGAGCACCGCCTCTCTGAGCACGCCGCCAACATCTCCCGCCAGCGTGAGGCCTTCGAGACCATGGCCGCGGAACTTGCCAAGCGCGAGGAATCCTCCGCCGCCGCGGCCGCGGAACTCGAACAAGCCCGCCACGCCCTCTCCGAACTCAAGCAGGCCCTGGATCAATCCCAGCGCGAGTCCAGCGCCCGCACCGCCGAGCTCGACCAGACCAGCAAACGCGCTTCCGACCTCGAACGCCGCGTCGCCGATCTCTCCCGCTCCACTGAAGACGCCCGCAAGCAGTACGAAGAGCAGCACTCCAAGCTCTCCGAGCAGCTCCGCATCGCCAAGGATGAGATCAAGCGCGCCGGCGATGCCCAGAGCGCACTCATGGCCGAGCTCACCCTCCGCGACAAGGCCGTCGAGGACACCCGCAAGGAAGCCGAGCTCATCAAGGCCGAGGCCTCCCGCAAGCAGGCGGGCATGGCCGATGCCGAAAACCGCCTCGCCGACTTCAAGCGCCAACTCATCGAGCGCGACACCCGCGTCCAGGAACTCTCCACCAAACTCGCCGCGGCCACCAGCAAGTTCCGCGAGGTTTCCCAGACTCTCCAGGAACAGGCCAACCTCGCCGAGCAGGCCCAGGGCCTCCAGGATGAACTCCGCGAACGCGACCAGTTGATCGCCAAGCTCAAGTCCGCCGCCGCCGCGGGTGCCGACTCTCACGTCGCCAAGGCCGACATCGAAGCCCTCGAGCAACAGCTCCAGCAGATGCGGACGCAACTCCAGGAAACCCGCCACGCCAACCGCGACCTGAAGACACAACTCGCCCAAGCCGGCGACGGAACCAACAGCAACCCATCCGCCGGAATCCCCGACGAAATCGGCGAGGCCATCGTCACCCGCTGGCGCCGCCTCCGCCTCATGCGCACCCTCCTCCAGGAGCAGGGCGAGAAGCTCCAGCAAGCTGGCGAGGCCGTCAGGCAGCGCTTCGACCAGGCCGAGCAGGTCCTTAATCAGCGCGACCAGCTCGCCCAGGCCCGTCAGGCCATGGGCACCGTCCGCGAAAAACTCCAGCGCATGCAGACCGGCGCTGCCGCGGTCAAGGCCGCCACCGCCGTGTTCTACATGGTCGGCGCCCTGGCCGGCCTCGCCGGCCTCAGTTGGGCAATCGCCGGCGAAGTCGCCCCCGCCAAGTTCGCCGCACGCACCATCATCAACGCCGACACCAAGGGCCGCCAGACCAGCGATGACCAACTCGCCGAGTGGCAGAAGTACATTGAGGCTCAGCTCAAGGACCCCCGCCTCCACGAGACCGCGGCCGAACGCATGGCCCGCGCCGGCATCGTCTCCCTCTCAACCCCCGGCGAGCTTTCCCAGCGCCTGGAAGCCGACATGCTCGCCGAGTCCGGTGTCGCCGGCACGCTCAAGCTTGAACTGAAGGGCACCGGCAAAGCCAAGACCGTCCGCGAGCTCGACACCTTCGTCACCGCCCTGGTCAGCCAGGCTAACGCCACCAAGGAACGCCGCGCCGACGGCCTGGGCGTTACCATCGCCGAGAAGACCAACGCCGACGCCGGCCCGTATGAGAGCCAGCGGATCATCTACGCCGGGGGCACCTTCGCCGTCGGCCTGGTCCTCTGCCTGGGCCTGGGCGGAGCCACCTTCCAGCGCCTCTCCAAGGCCAAGGTCCGCATCGAGGAAGAGCAGCAGATCGATGACATCCTCGAAGACTCAAACTGGAAAGCCGCCGAAAAGGCCATGCGCGAAGGCCGCGGCTAACCAACATCTTGAAGCAACCGTGCCATCGAAGTCGGTTCCTCCGACTTCGATGTCCTTTCGCGCCAGGACTTCGCTCAATCAGGAGTGGCCCGCGGCGATCTCGCCCCGTTCCGACTTTCCTTCGCGCAAAAACAAAACCGGGGCGAGAACGCCCCGGTTCACTTCGTTACTTGTTCAATGAAACTCAGCGCTTCGGTCCACCCGCCGGAACCTTCGCCGGCGCCTTGTTCCCGCCGCCGCCGGGTGGATTGCTCGAAACAACCCTGCCCCCAACCACAGCCGACACCGGCTGCTGGGCAAACCCAGCCACCCGCGAGTTGCTCGTGTCACCCGTCAGCGACACATATCGACGTCCGGCCGTGTCCTTCATCGCCACCTGCTGAGCCGACGGCCAGAAGCGATACCCGTTGATCCCGCGATGGATGTAGTCCGCCGCGTTCACAATCAGCGTGCCCTGGAAGAACCGAATCGAGCCGCCCTCGCCGCCGTTCTCGCTCCACTGCTCGGGCTCGACCAGATCGCGGATCAGCGTGGCCACCGCGTCGGACTTCGCCTGCCGGTCCCTGGCCTTCTGCTGCGCATCCTCACGGTCCTGTTCATTCCTGAACGGGCTCTGGCTGCCGCCGCCGCCACCCTGGCTGGCCTGAAGCGCCTGCTGCAAGTCGATCCGCGGCACATCCCGATAGTCCGGGACTTCCATCAGCAGATCGTTGATGTCATAAATCTGAACCCGACGATACTTATTCAGCCGCGCCCGCGGCCCAATCTGGCACGAGCCCTGCTCGCTCATCTGCCAAGTCGCCTCACCACCGGAGTCCGGGTGAGACTTCTCAAGAACTTTTTCAAGAAGTGTCATCACCGTGACGTTCTCAACCTTGACCGAAATCACCTTCTCTTTGTCCAGCCCGTCAGAGTGCTGATCGTCAGCCCAGAATGGCTCGATGTCCGCCGTGCTGGATTCCTTGATAAAGGAGATCACATCCTCCAGGCGCTTCTCGGTGAAGTCGATCGTCACCCGACGCATCAGCTTGGTCAGCGTGTCCCGCGACGGGTTGCCCGTGCTCACCTGCCGCGCAGCAACGGTTTGCGCCGCAGCCGTCGCCACCCCCGCCCCGAGCATCAAAGACACGACTGTCAGACACCGGGCCAGTTGAATGGTCGCCTTCATCGGGAGCGCTCCTTGAATTGCATCAACAGTAGGTCGGACACTCTCGGGCTCATCCTGTTCCCCAATTTCCCGGATTCTGTACGGTTGTAGCCTGTTTGGTAGCCGGGCCGGCTCCGCCCCCAGGTCCGAAAAGACCTCGCCCTTGAAAGGGCCAACATCGAAAGAGCCACCTCAGGGATTTGAACCCTGGACCTATGCTTTACGAAAGCATCGCTCTACCACTGAGCTAAGGTGGCCAGACACCCCCCAGATACCCCGGAGAGCGGGCACAAGTATCGGCCTCCCGACGTCCGGTGTCTAGTCGGCCGCCGCAACCTGCATCCTGGCCCCCGCAGACCTCAACTGATCCACCTGCCGCTTCCCGATCCGCGTCCGCAGGGTCACGTGGGTCGTCGTGTAGTCCCGATTCAGCACCTCTGACCGGTTCTCAATCGTGTGAATCGTCTTGGAATCCGACAGCGGCACCGTAATCAGCACTTCCTCAATAACCCCCTGTGCCGCGGCCCGCACCCGATCCCTCAACTCCGCGTGCCCGGGGTGCCCGACATCCTTCCCGCTGATCCCAATCGCATCCGGCACCTTCGCCTTCCAGATCAGCGCCTCCCGGTTGTCCTTCAGCGTGTCGATCTTGTTGAGCAGCAGAATCCGCTTCGGCGGCGTCCACGGATACCCCTCCTTGGCCTCCCGCGCCGCCACATCCTTGAACAGTTCCTCCAGCGTCTCCTGAACCGTGTCGTACTGCATCTGTGCCGCGGCGTCCGCGACATCCAGCACGATCAACAACAGATCCGCATGCGTCGCTTCCTCCAGCGTCGCGCGAAACGATGCGATCAAGTTCGTCGGCAGGTCCCGCACAAACCCAACCGTGTCCGACAACATCACCGACAAACCACCCCCCAAGTCCCACTCCCGCGTGCGGCTGATCAACGTCGCAAACACGCGATCATCCGCATACGCCCCGCCCGACGTCAAAGCATTAAACAGCGTGCTCTTCCCCGCGTTGGTGTACCCCACAAACCCAACCGTGAAGTAATCCAGCTTCCGATCCCGCACCTCGCGCCGCTTCCGAGCCTGAATCGTCTCAAGCTCCCGCACCAGATCCAACCGCTTCGCCTGCGCCAGCCGCCGGTCTGTCTCAAGCTGCTGCTCACCCGGCCCCCGCGTCCCGATCCCGCCAATCCCGCCCCGCCCCACAATCCGCTCCAAGTGATCCCACATCGCCTTGAGTCGCGGATACGTGTACTCCAGCTGCGCCAGCTCCACCTGCAACTTCGCCTCGTGGCTCGTGGCGCGGCTCGCGAAAATATCCAGAATCAACTCCGACCGATCAATCACCTTCCGCCCCGTCACCTCTTCAATGCTCGCAATCTGCTTGGGCGACAGGTCATGATCAAAGATGATCGTCTTGGCATCCAGCGTCTCACAAAGCTGCCCAAGCTCAACCACTTTCCCCGACCCCATGTACGTCCCCGCCACCGGGCGCTCGGCCATCTGCGTCAGCTCCCCCACCACCACCGCCCCCGCCTGCTCCGCCAGCGCACGCAACTCCCCAAACGGATCGGTCTTGTCATACCGCGAATCCGGCAACCGCAGCGCGGCCAGCACCGTCCGCTCGCCCTGCACTTCAATCTCGCTACGTTCTTTCTTAATCGGCATGCGAGCGAACGATATCCCCTCACCGTGCCATCGAAGTCGGTTCCTCCGACTTCGATGTCTCCCCGGTGCCACTGCTCGCCGTCAACCTCCTCAGGTTCCCGTCCTCCAGAACCCAGGCGCAGCAGTGCCGACCTCCCCCGTGCCATCGAAGTCGGTTCCTCCGACTTCGATGCCGAACGCCCCACGCCATGTCTTCACTCGGCACTCGGGACTCGAAACTCAGCACTTCTCCCTGTACCATCCGCCCCATGCCCCCCGTCCGCATCCACCCCCTCCCCCACCTCCCTCCCCGACCTCCGCGGCCACCTCGCCATCATCATCGACCTCCTCCGCGCCTCCACCACCATCACCCACGCCCTCGCCGCCGGCGCATCCGCCGTCGCCCCTTGCGAATCCATCGAAAAGGCCCGCGACCTCGCCGCCACACTCCCTCCCAACACCTACCTCCTCGGCGGCGAACGCCAAGGCCTCCGCATCGCTGGCTTTGACCTCGGCAACTCCCCCACCGAATACACCCCCGCCAAAGTCAAAAACAAAACCATCGTCTTCACCACCACCAACGGCACCATCGCCCTCCACCGCGCCGAGTCCGCCCATCGAATCCTGATCGGCTCCTTCGCCAATCTCTCCGCCGTCACCAAATCCGCGGCCGATTCCCACCTCCCCATCCACCTCATCTGCGCCGGCATCCACGGCCAACCCTGCCGCGAAGACACGCTCTGCGCCGAAGCGATCGCCGCGGCCCTCACCAACCAAGGCCTCACCCCCCACGATGCCGACACGCGCAGCGCCATCACACTCTGGAACTCAATCCCCCCAACCCCAACGGCCATCACCCAACAACTCCGCCTCTCCGAAGGCGGCCAAAACCTCATCTCCGCCAACCTCGACTCCGACATCCCCATCTGCGCGCAAATCGACTCCAGACCCATCGTCCCCGAATGGGATTCCTCCCGCCGCATCCTCCGCACCTAATCTCTCCCATGGGCACCGCGACAACATCCCTCTCCCCCGCCCAACAAGACTTCATCCGCGCCCAAAAAATGTTCTTCGTCGCCACCGCCCCGCGCTCCGACCAAGGCCACATCAACCTCTCCCCTAAAGGCCTGGACACCTTCCGCATCCTCTCCCCCATCCAAGTCGTCTACGCCGACTTCACCGGTAGCGGCATCGAAACCATCGCCCACATCAAAGAAAATCGCCGCCTCACCATCATGTTCTGCGCCTTTGAAGGCCGCCCCAACATCCTCCGCCTCTACGGCACAGGCCGCGCCATCGAACCCACCGACCCCAACTTCCCCGCGCTCCAAAATCTCTTCACCCAATCCCCTCTCCGCTCCATCATCACCCTCGACATCACCCGAGTCACCGACTCCTGCGGCTACGGCGTCCCCTTCTTCACCTACCAAGGCGAACGCGACCAACTCCTCAACTGGTGCCAAAAGAAAACCCCCGAAGAACTCGCCGCCTACCAACTCAAAAAGAACTCCACCAGCATCGACGGCCTCCCCGGCCTCAACCCGCAACACGCTCAATAACTCTTCCAATCTCTGTTCCTGTCCGCGCCCATCCGCGTTCATCCGCGGCCAGCCTTTCTTGATCTGGTTCCATCTGGGCCATCTGTGGCTTCTTCTCTTCTCCCTCGAGTAAACTCCCCCCATGCCCACCCGAGCCCCCGACAACTTCATCGATCACTTCGTCGCCCTCGCCCTCTCCCACATCGACCGCGAATACCCCAACAAACTCGACCACGTCATCAACGACCCCTCACAACTCAAATCCCCCCGCGATCTCCACCCCATCTTCTACGGCTCCTTCGACTGGCACTCCTGCGTCCACGGCCACTGGCTCCTCATCCGCGCCCTCCGCAACTACCCCGCCCTCGCCCAAGCCCAAGAACTCCGAACACTCCTCGACAACCGCTTCACCGACACCGCCGTCGCCACCGAAGTCGAATACCTCTCCCAAAAACTCCGCGCCACCTTCGAACGCACCTACGGCTGGGCCTGGCTCCTCAAACTCGGCGCTGAACTCCTCGCGCCTCCACCGTCCCCTCTCCCCCCCGAAACATCCGCGGCCTTCAAACGCTGGCACCAAACCCTCTCCCCACTCTTCGACGCCTTCGCCAACCGCTTCCTCACCTACCTCCCCAAGGCCACTTACCCCATCCGCGTTGGCACTCACAACAACACCGCCTTCGCCCTCACCCTCGCCATCGACTACGCCCGCGCGGCCAAACACCAGCCCCTCGAAAACCTCATCATTCAAAAAGCCCGCGCCTGGTACGAGCAAGACCGCAGCTACCCCGCCTGGGAACCCGACGGCACCGACTTCCTCTCCCCCGGTCTCTGCGAAGCCGAGTGCATGCGCCGCATCCTCCCCGCCTCCGAGTTCCTCCCCTGGTTCGACCGCTTCTTCCCCAACCTCGCGGCCGGCGAACCCGCCACCCTCTTCAAACCCGCCTTCGTCAGCGACCGCACCGACGGCCAGATCACCCACCTCGACGGCCTCAACCTCAGCCGCGCCTGGTGCTGGCGCTCCATCGCAACCGCACTCCCACCCCCCGATCCCCGCCGCAAACTCTCAGAACAGGCCTACCAAACCCACCTGGATGCCGCCCTCCCACACGTCACCGGCGATTACATGGGTGAACACTGGCTTGCCACCTTCGCCCTCCTCGCCATGACCGAATAGCTAGCAAATTCCACTTGCCCGCATCCCTTCGACGCAATTAAACTAACTCTCGAAAACCCCCACGATTCACCCCTCAAGGAGATTTCACCATGTGTCGACTCTCGTGCGTCACGCTCGCCGCCATCATCGCCGCCGCCGGCTCCATCGCCTTCACCCAGCCACCCGCGAAGGACCCCAAGGCCGCCAAGCCCGCCGCGCCAGCTCAGCCCGCGAACAAAGACGCCAAGGCGCCCGCCGGCCAACCTGAAATGAGCGAGCAGGACCAGAAGG
The DNA here is from genome assembly GCA_044222485.1 of Phycisphaerales bacterium. Taxonomy (GTDB): domain Bacteria; phylum Planctomycetota; class Phycisphaerae; order Phycisphaerales; family UBA1924; genus JAHBXE01. The sequence continues at coordinate 81,795 of JBGAND010000019.1, forward strand.
ACATGCAGTGCATGATGGAAGCCGCCACTCCCGGCGAAATGCATAAGTGGCTCGCCAAGGGTGTCGGCACTTGGACCGGCAAGAACAAAATGTGGATGAAGGAAGGCGCCCCGCCCATCGAGAGCGAGTGCACCGACACCGTCACCGCGATCATGGACGGCCGTTTCATCAAGTGTGAGTTCGGCGGCGACATGATGGGCATGCCATTCAAGGGCGGCAGTGTCACCGGATATGACAACACCTCCAAGAAGTTCCAAAGCACCTGGATCGACAACATGGGCACCGGCATGATGATCGGCACCGGTGAACTGTCTTCGGATCAAAAGACCCTGACCTGGAAGTTCGAGTACACCTGCCCGATCGCCAAGAAAACCGTTGTCATGCGTCAAATCGAAAAGCACACCAGCGACAACGCCTTCACCCTCGAAATGTGGGGACCGGACCCGCACACCGGCAAAGAGTTCAAGTGCATGGAAATCGCCTTCACCCGCAAGGCCGCGGCCGCTAACGCAGCCAACTGACTTCCCACTCCATCTGATCGTCCCCAAGGCCCGCGCCACCGCGGGCCTTTTCTTTTCCCCCTTCGTGCCTCCGTGCCTCTGTGCCTTCCTCCCCCTACCCTCCCCCCCGTGCTCCGTCACCGCCTCGTCTTCGGCCCCATCCTCATCGCCGCGCTCCTCGTGGCGTGCATCCTCGACCAATGGGTTGAAGGTGCCACGCTCCCCACCTGGCTCCGCCCCGTGTTCCTCGGCCGCCCAACCGCCCCCCCCGGCATCGGCGTCTTCCTGACCATGCTCCTGGCCAGCATCCTCGCCTCCCGCGAAATGGCCGCGATCATGAAGGCCAACGGCATCGAGGCCTCCAAACGCATCACCACCACCGCCGCCATCACCGGCCTCCTGATCTCCTGCATAGTCCCGTCGCCACCGACGCCCTCACCGCCGTCGCCATCGTCGCCTCCGCGGCCGTTGCCATGCTCCTGCTCTCCTTGGTCTTCTATTCGCGCAAACGCACCGTCGAAGGCGCGGTCGCCTCCGCCGGAGGCACGCTCCTCTCCTTTGTCTACCTCGGCCTCATGCTGGGGTTCTTCCTGGCGATCCGCCGCGAGCACTCGGTATGGGTCCTGGCTTGGATCATCCTCACCACCAAAAGCTGCGACATCGGCGCCTACTTCACCGGCAAGTCCCTGGGAAAGCACAAGCTCATCCTCTGGCTCAGCCCAGGCAAAACCTGGGAAGGCCTCTTTGGCGGTATAGCGCTCTCCGCCATCGTCGGCGCTGTAGGACTTTTCCTACTTCGCGGCCCCGCACTGCCCCCCGTCTGGACCGGCGCCATCGCCGGTGCCCTCTTCGGCCTCACCGGCCAACTCGGCGACCTCATCGAAAGCCTCTTCAAACGCGATGCAGGAATGAAGGATGCCAGCTCCGTCCTCCCCGGCTTCGGCGGCGTCCTGGATGTGCTGGATTCCCCCGCCATGGTCGCGCCAGTGGCGTTTTGGTGGCTCTGGGCTTTCCACCACTGACTCGCACCCGTTGTTGTGCTACACTAACCACGAATGCCATTCCACAGCCGGAGTAGTCGATGAGCGTCACGGAGAAGCTGCTCAAGGTCTTCCGCGTAGATCAACAGTTGAGCGGTCTGCAATCACGCCTCAAAGGCGCTGAAAAGTTCCTCGGCGAACAGACCAAGCAACTCAGTTCGATCGACCAGAAACGCGACACGCTCACATCCCAGATCAAGCAGATGCAGGCCACCATCGCCGACCACGAGGGTGAGATGGCGCGCCTCGATGCCCGCGTTGAGGTCCTCCGCGAGCAGATGAACAACGCCAAGACCAACAAGGAATACAAAGCCTTGCTCGTCGAGGTCAACACCTTCAAGGCCGATCGGGGAACCAACGAGACGGCCGCGCTTGAGTTGATGACCAAGCTGGATGCCCTGAAGAAGTCCCTCGCCGAGCTGGATGGCCAGAAGGCCGAGAAGGACAAGGTCAAGCGGGTCGCCGGTGATGACCGCGACAAGAAGGCCGACGAAATCAAGGAACGTCTCAACCAGCTCCAGGCCGAGCGGACCAAGCTCTGGGCCGACGTTTCCGGGGATGTCCAGAAGGTCTACATCGAACTGGTCCGCCAGAAAGATGACCAGGCCATGGCCCCTGTCGAAGAGCTCGACCGCCGCCGCCACGAATACAACTGCGGCTCCTGCCAGATGGCCGTCCCCGTCGAAACCGTGGTCGCCCTCCTTAAGAGCTCCGGCGTAACACGCTGCGTCTCCTGCGGCACCATCCTCTACATCGAGAAGGAAGTCGCCGAGGCCGTCCTGCCCGCATCCAAGCGTGGTGGGAAAACCAAAAGCGTTGAGGCTCTGTAAGACACGTCTGACCAACTGAACCAAGCCAACGCGAGGCGATCGTCCGCCTCGCGTTGTTATTTTTGAGGGACTCTCTGTTCCTCCCGGCCCCTAGGGATCTCGCATCCTCGCGATAGACTTTCGTGAATGGGCACGAATGCGGAATGGCTCTTGATTCTTTTCGGGTGGTCGGCCGCTGCGGCCGGATTGCTCTTGGTGACCTGGGCGCTGTTCTGGGATCGCTCGCGAGGGCGGCGGAGGTGTCCCAAGTGCTGGTATGACATGAGCGGCCTCGCCGGACTGGTGTGCCCGGAGTGCGGAAGTGATGCTCGCGAGGAACAGCGGCTGTTCCGGACGCGCCGAAAGCTGACCTGGGCCGGTGTCGCGGTGTTCCTGATCGCAATCGGACCCGTCGGTGTCGTCGTTTCAGGCCTGGTCAAAGGCAACTGGCGAAGTGAAGTTCCCACAGTCGTGTTGTTCGCGATAGCTGAAGCACGCGGCTGGCCGGTGCCCCCACCCTGGCCGGGAGTGAGCGTGAGCCAAGAACTCGTGTCGCGGCGGCACGACATGGGCAAATGGTGGCGAGATCGCGTATCTCGTCGGATGGCGCGGTGGTCGTTTAAGTATCGAGCGGTGTGGCCAAAGGATGTGCCCCTGGCTCTTCAGCCTGGCACCACGTTTTGGTACGGAGAGAAAACGCGACCTATGAGAGTCTCCGCTCGCCTCCAGAATGCACTCAATCCAGCGGAGTGGCAGCTTGTGTGGCAGTCCGGGGGAGGATTCAACTGCCAAGTTGCTTGGTGGAAGGATGAATACGCGGTACTGGCTCCTCTCGCGATGGACCAAGACCACATCGACGTGCAGTTGAGAACAGACCCTCAAGGCGGATGGGCCAGCCCGGTGGTTCCAGGCGTTCCGCCAGATTGGGAAGGCTCGCTCACCTTGCCCATCCGAGTTGTCGCGACCGTTGATGAGGCCATCCAGCCGGTGCAGTCTGACGAAATCGAACGCGAGCTTGCCGCCTCTCTCAAGATGACCAACGAAGGCAAATGCGGAAGAGGCATTCTGGTATCACTCTCTGGAACCGCTCGCCAGCAGGGCATCTCCGTAGCACTTCGCATCGAACTGCGGCACGCCGGGCAGTTGGTCGCCACTGCACACGGGTGGGATACAGGCTATGGATTGGGTGACTTGAGCGGCGGAACGTCAAACATAATGCATCGAGCGTTCTCATGGGAGCCCCCGGAGGGCGAACGCGCCTATGAACTTGATCTCCCGGCGAATCCTGATGACTCTTGGCAGATCGTTGTTAAAGGGGATGGTGCGTTGGCTCTGCGTGACCTAGCAGCCACGAGCTATTGGGCCGGGTCATTCACCGTTCCGCTCAAGTCCGTGCCCGTATCGCAAAGTTGGTGGCTTCGCACGCCTTGAGAGGTCGGCACGTTCTCAGTCCCGCCAACTCTCCCCATCTTCCCACAAACCCCACCCAACCCTCAAATTAGATACAAACCCGGTGACAACGTCATGTCACCGGCGCCCGGATTCCCTCTTGAAACTCGCGCGCCCCCAGTTACATTCCCCACATGCTCTCACGAAACCCCTCCGACCCGAAAATCGACTCCATCATCGACGACATCAAGCTCGACGTCGGTGCCATCCTCGGCGAACTCACCGAATCCACCTACTCCCTCAACCACATCGCCCGCAACCACAAGCTCTCCCTCCCCCAACTCGTCGCCTGGTGCCGCCAACCCGCCGTCCGCAAGTTCCTCGATGAAGCCGACGAGCTCGACCACCGCCGCGCGGCCACCAAAGCCGCCCATTCCCGCCAGCTCGCCCTCACCGTCCTCATCGAGCACTGCAACATCACCTCCGAAACCCCGCGCGAACGCGAACTCGCCAGCAAAGCCGCCCGATCCCTGCTCCGCTACAACAACGCGACCCCCACCAGCTCACAATCAGAACCGAGCGGCGCAAACCGCCGGTCACATCGCCCACCCGCCAACGTACCGCCCGATCTCTCTCCTGGGGTCTTTCTGGAGATACCACAGGCCCCCGTAACCGCCAAAGTCCCCAGCGCCTCCGCCCTCACACCTGCTTCAACGGCCCCGCGGTGGGATCCGCTTCCCGTGCGGATCGACGATCGGCAGGATGCCCGACTCGAGCCCGACGGACAAGTGCTCCAACCGCTCGGCAGTCGGGTGCACGTGATCGGCCGCGACCCCGGCCTCCGTGACGAGATAGCTCTCCCAGAGCCGGTGCCGCCTGACCAGGTCACGCGCGGCCGCATCCCCGGTCGTGGTCAGAATGATCCGGTCACCGCGTCGAACCAGTCCCCGAGTTTCAGCCAGCACCAGCCCGCGCTCAACCTCACACCCGGGAAGGGCAGCGGTTAGTGCCTGCATCGTGACCGCGATCTGCTCAGATTCGCCCAGCCGAAACAGCGCGGCCAGAACATCTTCCATCGCGACCAACCCGGACAGGCGCCGCAGCCGCACGATCCGGGCGATGACGCCATGCCGCGGCGACACCAGCACCGCCAGACCAAACATCGCCCCCGCGACCACCGTCATCATTCCCGCGGCGTTGACCGAATCCGCGCCGAACGCCGCGGGAATGGCCGACGCGCTCACATATCCGACGACCCCGCCCACCATCGCCAGAGCGACGCTCCACAAGATCTGCGGGCGCAGTCGATCCGTGAGCATCCGCGCCGTGGCCGCCGGACATATCAGCATCGCGATCACCAGTATCGAGCCGACCGCCTCAAATGAAGCCACCGTCGCCGCGGCCACGAAGATCATGAGCAGGTAGTGCAGAAACCCGGCGTGGAACCCCTGCGTCGTGGCAAGATCAGCGTCAAACGCCGCGATGCGCAGCTCCTTGAACAGGAGCGTAACAAAGGCCGCGGCCGCGACGGCCATGACGAACAACCACACCACCTGCCGCGGCATCTGGCGGAGCGTGTCCCACGTCAGCACCTGCCCCCAGTCCTTGGGCGGGAACCAAAACAGTGTCTCGAGTTGCCCATGCAGAACGCAGTCGGCATCCAGATCAATGTGCCGCGCCGAGGCCCGCTCGATGAGCAGCACGCCGAGGGCAAACAGGATGCTGAACACCACTCCCATCGCCGCGCCCGACTCGACGCGCCCGACCTTCTTGACAAACTCGACCAGAATGACCGTACCGATCCCCGCGATGGCGGCGCCCAGGAACATCGGCAACGGGCTCCGCAGACCACTGATGAGGAACGCGATCACCAGGCCCGGCAACACCGAGTGCGAGATCGCATCTCCCATCAGGCTCAACTTGCGTAGCACAAGGAAGTTCCCCAGCAGCCCGCACGTGATCGCGGCGAAGAGGCCCGCGGCCAGCGGCATCAGGTCCAGGCTCAGGAAGTTGTGCACCGTAGCGTTCATGCAGCCCGGCCTCCCTCGGGCACCGCGACCCCGCGATCTCTCAAGGCCTGAACCAGTTCGCGGACCAGCTCATCGGACAGCACGTGCTCCACCTGATCAACAGACCAATCCACGTGACTGGGCGCGATCGCGGCGTAGCTGATCAGGTACTGCTCCCAGAGCTTGTGATTGCGGCTGACCCGCGCCCCATCCTCGCGTCCGGCATCCGTCAACGCAACGCCCTGAGGTGTCTTCACGATTCGGCGATCCATGCGCAGGCTGCACAGCACAACCCCGCGAAACAGGAACGTCCATCCGCGCATCTTCGCCAGCCGTCTGAGCGTTCCGTGCTCCAGCACACCCGACTCGCGCTCAAACGCCTCCTCCAGCACGTGCTCACCGGCAATCCGCAGCCGCAATCGTGCCCGCCGGAAGCTCATCGCCAACACGCCCCGCGCCGGAGCGACGAACATGCTCACCACGAACAGCACGCCCGAAGTCAGCACGATCACCGACCCCGCCGGTTTGCGCGGCAGCAGCGCCGAAACAATGGACCCAAAGTACCCGCTGAGGCCACCAATGACGGCCGCAAGAATGACCAGAGTCCGCAGCCGCTCCGTCCAGAATCTCGCGGCCACCGGCGGGATAATCAACATGGCCACGACAAGGATGAGGCCCACCGCCTGCAACCCCGCGACCGTGACCGCGACAACCAGCGCCATCATCATCAGGTCGATGAAGGTCACCGGCCAGCCGCCCACCCTGGCAAAGGCATCGTTGAAACCGACCAGCGCAAACTCCTTGAATAGGAGAAACGTGACGACGACCGCGGCCAGCGCGATGCCGCCCATGAGCATGGCATCTCCCGCGCTCATGGCGGCGGTCTGCCCGTAGATGAAACTCTTGAGGCCACCTTGATTGCCCGAGTGCATGGATTGGATATAGCTGAGAATGACGATGCCCGCGCCAAAGAACACGCTCAGCACGATGCCGATCGCCGCATCTTCCTTCAGCCGCGTGTGCCGCAGAAGCAGCTGGATGCAGCCCACACCCATGACTCCGGTGATCGCGCCACCCAGCAGCAGCACCGGCAGCGACCGCCCCTCAAAGCCAAGCACGGTCGCCGCGATGAACGCAAGTCCGATCCCCGGGAGCGTCGCGTGCGCCAGGGCATCGGCCATGAGCGCCCGCTTGCGCAGCAGCCCGAACACCCCAACGATGCCCGCGGCGATTCCCAGCAGCGTCGTGCCGATGATCACCACGGTGGTGTTGTGCCCCGCCCGCAGCAGCATCGCGTCCAGGACCTGCTGGAATGTCGGCCACGCGTCGGAGACATCGGTGATCGACCCACGCTGCGCCAGAAACAGCACGCTACTTCTCCGCTCTGGCGACAGCTTCCGCGGCCTCCGCCAGCAGGGTGAGGCGACCGCCGTAGGTCTTGTGCAGGTTGTCGGGCGTAAACACTTCCTTCACCGGACCCGCCGCGACAATCCGCATGTTGATGAGCATGACATGATCGAAGTACTCGGGCACGGTCGGCAGATCATGGTGGACGCAGATCACCGTCTTGCCCTGGCCTTTGAGTTCACGCAGGACCTCAACGATCGCCCGCTCGGTCGCGGCATCCACCCCGGCGAAGGGCTCATCCATGAAGTAGAGATCCGCCTCCTGAGCCAGAGCGCGGGCCAGGAACACCCGCTGCTGCTGGCCGCCCGAGAGCTGGCTGATCTGCCGATCGGCGTACGCGGCCATGCCGACCCGTTCCAGGCACGTGACGCCGACCTTTTTGTGAGCCCGCGACACTGGTCGGCACCAGCCAATTTTGCGGTAGCGACCCATGCAGACCACATCCAGCGCGGACACCGGGAAGTCCCAGTCCACCGACTCGCGCTGAGGGACATAACCGATGCGCGAGCGAGCCTTGCGATACGGCTGTCCCCAGAACTCGACCTGCCCGGAAGCACGTGGAACCAGGTCCAAACACGCCTTGATCAGCGTGCTCTTACCCGCGCCGTTGGGCCCGACAATCGCGACCAGCGCGTTGGCCGGCGCATCGTAGTCCACATCCCACAGAACGGGTTTGTGGTGGTACGCGACCGTCATCGCGTGAATCGAAACAGCGCTCTGGACCGAGTGTTCGGGCCGCGCGGCCAACTGCGATTGCGGTGCGGTGTCCGGCGCTCTCACTTGGCGAGTTTCCCTTGCATGCCGGTCTGGGGAGCCTCGCCTCCAAGGGCCCGGGCGATGACGGTGACGTTGTGATCAATCATGCCGATATAGGTACCCTCGTAGGTCCCCGGAGCGCCCATGGCATCGCTGAAGAGCCGGCCGCCGATCTTGACTTCGTGCCCGCGGGCCTTGGCGCCGGCGAGCAGCGCCTTGATGTTGCGGTCGGAGACGGTGGACTCAACGAAGACGGCGCCGACCTTGCGATCGACCAGGAGGTTGACGATCCGCTCGATGTCCTTGAGGCCGGCCTCGGACTCGGTCGAGATACCCTGGATGCCGACCACCTCAAACCCGAAGCGACGACCGAAGTAGTTGAAAGCGTCGTGAGCGGTGACCAAGACACGCTGCTTTTCCGGGACACTGCCGAGAATTCGCGTGGAGTAGACGTCAAGCTCGTCGAGCTGCTTGAGATAGGCCGCGGCGTTGGCGTGGTAGGTTTCCTTGCCCGCGGTGTCGTATTCGGAAAGCTTGTCGCGGACGACTTCAACGGCCTTGGCCCAGGCCTTGGGGTCCATCCACACGTGGGGATCCTGGTGGCCCTTGAAGTCCTCGGGCTCGAGGAGGAACTTCTCGTCGAGGAGTTCGGTGACGGCGTAAACCTTCTTGCCCGCGGTGGCCGCGCGGATGAGCGAGTCGGTCATCTTGCCCTCCAGCAAAAGGCCGCTGTAGAGGATCACGTCGGCGCTCATGAGGCGCTGGATGTCGGAGCGGGTGGGCTTGTAGAGGTGGGGATCCACCCCTTCACCCAGCAGGCCGATGACCTCGGCGCGATCACCGGCAACGATTCGTGTGATATCGGTCACCATGCCAACGGTGGTGGCGATGGTGTAGTGGCTCTTGGCGGGCTGGCCCCCTGCGGCGGCGAGGAAAAGGAACGCCGCGGCGGCCATCACCGAAAGTGCGATTCCCCACAGACCTTTGACACTCATGAGCGGCTCCTGAAGAATGTAGCCTATGCTACATTATCGACGAGGGAGAGGTTCGGGTCAAGTATTTTCGTCGGGGCCGCGGCTTATGGCTTTTGCGGGGTCTCAAGGGCCCGCGGGTTCTACGCGCCAGGACTTGCCGTCGCGAATGACGCGGCGGTAGAGGGTGTCGCGTTCGACGGGTGTGAAGCCTGCTTGGCGAATCGCGCGCTGGAGAGTGGTGAGAGAGACTTCCTGGTGGGTGCTGGCGCCACCGACCTTGGTGATGTCGTACCAGACCACCGTTCCGTCGATGTCGTCAGCCCCGCACTGGAGCATGAGCTGAGACATAGCGAGAGTCTGCATGATCCAGAAGGCTTTTACGTGGGGGAAGTTGTCGAGCATGAGGCGGGAGATGGCGAGGGTGCGGAGGTTCTCGAGGCCGGCGGGACCGGGCAGGTGCTCAAGTTCGGAGCCGTCGGGGAAGAAGGGGAGGGGGATGATGGTCTGGAAGTAGCCGGAAGGGCTGGTCGGGGTTGGGAGGGGAACGCCGGGGCGAGTCAGGGTGATCGTCCTCGCTTGCGCTTCGGGCTCGTAGCCGAGCCTTGCCAGCGCTTCATCCTGGGCTTTGCGGAGCATGTCCATATGAACGAGCCGCTCGCGCCGTTCCTCGATGTGCCCATACAGGATTGTGGCGTTGGTGTTCAGGCCGAGCTCGTGGGCCACGCGGTGTACATCCAGCCAGACGTCGGAGCGGATCTTGCCCTTATAGGCCTCATCATGCACGCGGTCATCGAAGACCTCGGCGCCGCCTCCCGGCAGCGATCCCAACCCCGCCTGCTTGAGTTCGCTCAGCACCCAGCGAATCCCCGCGGTGCGATCATCGGCTTTGAACACCTTGGCGATCTTGGCGAGGTGGACGATCTCAACTGCCGTGAACGCCTTGACGTGAAGTTCCGACCCCAGTTCGCGTGCCGTTTCCCGAATCGTCCGGATCAAGTCTGTGTAGTAACTGAACGGCAGATACGGGTGCAGCCCTCCAACCGAATGAACCTCCGTCGCCCCACCCTCCACCGCCTTGGCGACTTCGTCCTTCACATACGCCATGTCCCGCGTGTAGGCTCCTGCATCATCCTTCTTCCGGTAGAACTCGCAGAACTTGCAGCTCAGCGCACACACGTTTGAGTAGTTCAGGTGCCGGTTGATGTTGTAGAACGCGGCATCGCCGTGGAGCCGCCGCCGGATTATGTCGGCCAGTTCGCAGACGGTCCAGATGTCCGACGTGGTGTACAGCAGGTCGCCATCTTCCAGGGTCAGCCGCTGGCCGCAGAGGATCTTGGCTCGGATGGCATCCAGGCGGGCGTCGGTGTGGGTCGGATTGGGGAGCGTGAGGGTGGTCATTTCAATGTTTCTTGAAAGTTGTGGAGTGTAGGGGGAGAAAATGGCAAAGCTCCAATGGCAAATCGCAAATCAGAAGCAGACCAAGGGGTGTCAACCTTTGCCGGTTGGTGGGTCCGAAAGGTCGAATTCGGAGCGCGGCGGCCTGGGGGTGGTTGCGGCGAGAGCCGGTTATTCGTCTGGTTGTGGTGGACTGATGCGCGAGAAGCGCGAAGGAGTTTGCCATGGGTCGAGCGGCTTCACCTTCGATTGGGATTTCGAACCTCGGACGGCGCATGACTCGGATCGTCGAAGTGGCGATCACCACCACCGTCGCGTGGGCGTTTGGCTTGGCCTCGGCGGTGGTGCTGGTGTACCTGGCGCTTCAGTTGTACACCAACAAGGTCATGTTCGCCTCGCCGATCCTCTTGATCGATCCCGCGGATGCGAGTCATCCTTGGCTGCTCAGCTTCTCGGGGTTGACGGGGTCGTATTTGGCGGTGGGAATGGCCGCGGGCGTGATGGTGCTGCTGGGGATGAGCATGATGTTCAGCTCGCCACTGCGGCAGCTTGGACTTCTTGGACTCATCTTTTGGACAGGCGTTTGGATGGTGGCCGGGCTGGAGATCGTGAAGTCGGGTTGGACCGCCGGCGGCTGGACGGGCGACAAGCGGATGCTGCTGGTGGCGGGCGGGCTGTTGGTAGTCTTCGCGTGCGCGGTGCACCGGGCTTGGCGAGTCTGGAGAGTCCGCGTCAACGTGTAACGGAAAGGCGAAGGGCGAAAGGCGAAGGGCGAAAGTTGGATCCGACTTTCGCCTTTCGCCTCTTCACAGCCGCTTGAGCTTCTGAAGCCGCTCGACCGCGGCCTGCATCGTCGCGGGTTTCTTACAGAAAGCGAAGCGAGCAAGCGGTGTGCCCCACCGCTTGTTTTCGTAGAAGCCCGACGGCGGGATCGCGGCCACGCCGATGTCCGTGGTCAGTTTGCGGCAGAACGCGACATCATCGGCGGGATCGATACCCAGACGTTTGGACACCTCGGTGTGGTCGGCCACGATGAAGTAGGTTCCAGCGGGCCAGAAGACCCTGAAACCCAGATCCGCCAGAGCGTGGCCGAGGTGGTCTTTGGCCGCGGTCAGGTCGCTCACGAGTTGGTTGATGTGAGGCTGGCCGTGGGTGAGTGCGTTGGCCGCGCCGTGCTGGAGAGGGGTGCTGGAGCAGAAGGTCAGGAACTGGTGGGCGGAGCGGACGGCTTGGGTGAGTTCGCGCGAAGCGATGGCCCAGCCGATTTTCCAGCCGGTGAGGCTGTAGGTCTTGCCGAGACTGGAGAGTGTAATAGTGCGGTCGGCCATGCTGGGAAGGGATGCGATCGAGATGTGCGGGAGGGACTTGTCGAAGAGCAGGTGCTCGTAGACCTCATCGGTGATGGCGATGAGGTTGTGCTGGATGCAGAGGTCGGCGATCTGCTGGAGTTCCGCCCGCGAGAAGACTTTGCCCGTTGGGTTGTTGGGCGTGTTGATGACGATCGCGCGCGTCTTATTGGTGATCGCGCGGCGGAGTTGATCGGGATCGAACGTGAAAGGCTGGTTCGGAGCTGTGGGCGTGCGAAGGGTCACGATGCGCTGCGTGCCTCCGGCCATGGCCACTCCCGCCGAGTAGCAGTCGTACGCGGGCTCGAAGAGGATCACTTCATCGCCGGGGTTGATCAGGCCCAGGAACGTCGCGGCCAGGGCTTCGGTGCAGCCGCTGGTGACGGTGACCTGGGATTCGCCGTCGATGTCCTGACCGGTTTGCTTCTTCCACTTGGCGACGATCGCGGCGTTGAGTTCGGGGACACCCTGCATGCGGGCGTATTGGTTTTTGCCGGAGTTGATGGCTTCGACCGCGGCGTGCTTGATGGGGTCGGGGCCGTCGAAATCAGGGAACCCTTGAGCGAGATTGACAGCTTGGTGCTTGTTGGCAAGGGCCGTCATCTCGGCGAAGATGGTGAGGCCGAAGGGTTGGAAGCGGGTAGAGATGCGGGACATGGGGGCATGGTATCACAAGATGCCCGCGGGTCAGTCGGGTTCGATTCGGAATGCGATAAAGGTGCCGAGTGTTTGTGCGTTCACCGAGCCAATGGGTTGTCCAGTAGACAGGCGCATGAAGGCCCAGAGATTCCAGTCGAGGACCACGATGGATGCGCCGAGCCCGAGCGTCGGATGGCCGTTGATGGTGGCGCGGATGTCTTGGCCGCGGTCGGTGATCCGTTGGAGGGCGAGCGGGGAATCGAACATGATTCTCGAGTCGGGGTCGGTGCGATTGGTGTCGTGTGGATCGAGGTGGTAGATTCCCGAGCCTGGAGTGAGGATGGACACCGAATCGACCATGCGTACCGAAACGAAGGCCGCGGAACCGGGGTCGCGGGATTCGATGCGGACACCGGTGCCCGAAACTCTGGCGGAGAGGCCGTCACCTTCGCCAACAACGTTGATCACTTTGGCCAGGCGTTCGAGCGACGATCCAGAGAGAAGCGTGATAGCGGTGTGCCCGCCGCGGCCGCCGACTTCGATCACGAAGGGACCGTGGGGCTGGGGGTCGATGTAGTCCACGCCGAACGAGAGGAAGAGACCGCCGATTTGGGCGGAGGCGTGAACGGTGACGCGGACATCGCGGGGCTGACCCTTGGGCGTTGCCGCGTATGGCACGCGGAGAGCCAGAACGTCGGGGGAGATTTCGGTGATGGTGAACCCGGGCCCGCGGCGAGACTCCTGCGCGGCGATGGCCGTTTCAACGGAGCCCAGGACGGCGTCAATAACTCTCTGATTGTGTTGAGAAGAAGCCGCTTGCGCAACTTGTTCGGCGGCCGAAACGGCGACGAGGGCCGCGATGGCGATCAAGCTGTCTCTGACAACTACCAGATTGGAATGCGGGTTCATTGCAGTCTCCGACTGGACTGCGTATCGGCAGGCGCGCGATTGAGACTGCAATGTGAAGAGCTTCTAACGCGTACCCAAGCGCGGCTCGAGGGCGCCGGTGTCGCCGAAGGAGCTGGTGAAGAGGGAGAGTTGGCGGGCTTCGCCGAGTTTGCCGGGGTTGGAATCGGTGATCGCCCGGATGTACCGGCCCAGGGCTTGGGGGTTGGACTTGTAGAGATAGGTGAAGAGCGCGGTGCTTTGGCAGTAGATGGCTTCAGCGGTTTGGGCATCGCAGCCGTTGGCATCCATCATGGTGACCAGATCGGAGAGAGGACGCATATGGCCGGCTTTTTGGAGTTCCTTGAAGCGGGTGAGGCGCTCTCGCGAGATGGAGCGGTCGGGGCCGAAGGCGGACTTGGGGTCATCGGTTTCGAAGGAGGTGGCGAGGCCTTCGCAGAGCCAGAAGGGGTACTCGCGCGAGGGAAGCTGAGCGCCGCTGTTGAACGCGAGCAGGTGGATGGCTTCGTGGATGGTCTTGGCGGTGGTGGTGTCGGTGGTGAGCGTGGTGATGCGGGAGTCTTCGGCTTTGATGCGGGATTCGAGGTCGTCGGCCGCGGCCGTCAGACGCTGGGCCAGGCCTGGGTTGTTGTCCTGCTCGGCCTTGGCGGCGCGGGTGCGAGCATCGGCGACTTGGGCGCGGGCCTTGGCGAGGTTGTCCTTGGCCGCGGCGAGGTCGGGGTTGGAGTTGTCGTTGTAGAAGACGATGCGGTTGGTTTTGGTGGAGTAGTAGCCGGCGATCCAGTCGGACTTGAGGTTGTCGCGAGCGCGGGCGAAGGAGAGGTAGGCGTTGCGGTCGGCGATGAGGATGCAGATGAGCTTGGACTTGTGAGGCAGAGCGTCAAGGCCGAGCCGGTCGGCGACGCGGTAGAACTGGGAGCGGGTGCGTTCGAGGAGCTCGCCGCGGGACTGGGTGAACCGGGCATCGCAGTTGGAGAGGATGACGAAGTGAGAGGTGTCGTTGCGGACAAAGCCGGGGCCGAGTTGGGAGAGCGCGGTGTTGATGGCGTTCTTGTCGGTCTCGAGCTTGATGCCCTTGCCGCGATAGAGATTCCAGAGAGACATCGCGGCCTGGTGGCGGTCGTTGGGGTTGTTCCAGGCTTGGCGGTAGAGCTGATCGGCGCGAGGAACATCGGTCTTGGCCAAGGAGTCCGCGGCAGAGAGAAGCGATGCCGAGTTGGTTGTGGAGATGTGGTCTTCGGTGTCAGCGAGGGTGAGTTGTTGGGCGTGGGAGGGGCTGATAAGCAGGAGCGTTGCGGCGGCGGAGAGGGCCGCGGTGAGACGATGGGGTTGGGATGCTCCTCGCATGGAGGATTGGATCGGGCGGGCTTGGGAGGGGATTCAGCAGGTCCCAAGGCTTGGCACAGTGCGCGGCGTCAGGCGTGGGAGAATCCGATTGTGGGAGGACCGGTAACTCAACTAAGTGGTCTTATGAACCGTGGCCCAGACCTTGCGTTTGGCGTCGAGGTCTCGCCATTGCTTGCGGCCCATGAGGAGATCAGCGTAGATGGTGGCGACCTCGCGCGGGCGCATGGTGAAGCGGAGAGCGGACCAGGTGATGGGTTCGCCTTTGAGTTTGGCATCGGTAGACCAGGCGGGTGGCTCGACGGGGTGCTCGATGTCGAGCCAACGTGTGTCGGGGCCCCCCACTTCACCCATGATGTTGGTTTTGGCGGCCAGGGCGATGGGGCCGGGGAGTTTGAGCGCGACTTCGGCGGGGTCACCGTTCCATTCGGTGAGGCGGATGACGAAGGGATGATCGCAAGCGCCGTCGGACTCCTTGAACATGCGGTGGCCGGCCCAGAGGGGGAGGTTTTCGCCGGACTTCATGGATTCGCGGAAGAAGGCGTGGGCGAGAACGTTGGGGGCGTTTTCGATTGCAAGGCAACCGAACTTGGCGGGGATGTCGCCTTTCTGGCCTTCGGTTCCGGAAATGCTCCAGTTGCCGGTCATGCCCGCGGCGATGCGGGCTCGGGCGCCGTCGCTGAGGGGACCGTGCGGAGTGAGCAGAAGGCGGGCGCGGAGGCGCGGGTTGAAGCGGTCTTCATCCCAGGGGTCGTAGGCGGAGAGGAGGTTGGAGACGGCGGTGCCTTCGTGGAAGAACTGCTGGCCACCGTCGTGGAAGCAGAGCAGGCCGCGGCCGCTGGATTCGTCAACGAGGTCGAGCCAGTTTTGGGCGGTGAAGGGGCGGCGAATGGTTTCGAAGGTTTGGGGCGATGTCATCCAATCGCCAGTGGGATACTTGCGTTTGAACTCGCCGGGCGCGGTGATGGCGGAGGCGGCGCAAGGGTGATCCGCGATGATGGGGGCGAGGCGGAAGGATGGGGAGACTCGGGTTTGGAGGCCCGCGTGCATCCCGGCGTCAGGTTGGGGGAGGGCGTCAGCAATGAAGACGAGGTCGATGGCTTCGCGGAGGGCATCGAGGCGGATCTCGATCGTAATCTGGCGCTCGTCACGTCCTTGGCGGGTGATGCAGACCACGGGCTGGCCGCCGAGGTCGGCGATTTCGACATCGGTGTGTTCGAACTTGTCTTCACGACCGTCGCAGAGCATGGAGAGCTCGGCGAGCGGAGCGGCGAGGGCGCCTTGGGGGAAGTCGGTGGAATAGATCTGCGTGATGACGCCGCGGCGTTTGTCGATCGTGAGTTTGAGCGAGCCGCGGGAGAGAGTGAGCTGGCCGCGGTCGTGCGTGATGGTGATGCGCTCGACGGGACGCTTGCCGGAGGAGGGTTGAATGGCGGAGTAGCCGAAGGGAGGGACATCCTTGACGAGGATCGGGGGGAGGCCTTCGGATGCAGTGATGAAGAGGTCGCGGGGCTGCGCGGAGCCGTTGAAGGCGATGATGGCTTCGCCGGGGATGGAGATGCGGTCGGCGATGGTGTGCATCGCGTGTTCGAGGATTTTGGGCGCGGCTTTTTCGACGTAGTCGAAGGAGAGGTCGCCGATGCCGCCGCAGAGGCCTTCGCATTCGTGGTTGTCGTGGTGCTGCGCGGCGAGCATGTGGCGCCAGCACTCTTCGAGTTCCCAGGTTGGATAGACGTCCCAGTTGGGATAGGGGCGACCGAAGAGACTGGCGAGGGCGGACGTGGCTTCAGCTTGGATGAGCTGAGACTCGCAGAGACGGCTGGAACGCGGATGGGCGTCGGCGTTTTTGCCGAGGGTCATTCCGTGCCAGACCTGGTCCATGGTGTAGTTGCGGGTTGGGGGAGAAGAGGCGGATTGGGATTGGAGTTCGGCGATGAGGGCTTGGGCGGTGCGCGGGCGGAGTTCGAAGCGGGGGTCGGAGAGGAGTTCTCTGAGGCGGGGGAGGAGGAGTTCGGAGCGGCACATCCAGTCTTTGCTGGGCATGAGTTCGAGCCATTGCACAATGGCGTCCGCTCCATGACGGTTGCGATTCGGATCCGCGATGAGGTCGCAGAGGCCGTCGAAGTCTTCGGGCCATTGGTGGACGTTGAGGCTGTTGCGGGGGAGCGTGGGGAGCGTGGTGCCGTCGATGCCTTGCCAGAGTATGAGGGAGTGCGGCTCTTTGGGGAGCTCGGGCGTGTGCCAAGTCCATTGGAAGAAGAGGCAGGCGCCGGTGTAGCCGGCGCTGGCGAGGAGTTGGGGGAGTTGCGGGAAGAAGTAGAACTCTTCTTCCCAGAACGTGCGCGGGCGGACGCCCAAGTGTCGCATGGTGGCTCGGACGCCGTAGTTGAGTTGGCGGATATTGGATTCGCCGCCGTGAAAGAGGCCGTAGGGTTGGCCGTAGGAACAGCCGACGGGTTCGATGAGGCCTTCTTGGACGGCGGCCTTGAGTTCGGCGAGCGCTTCGGGACACTCCGCGGCCATTTTCTCGTAGCCGATGGCGTCGAAGTTGACGTTGCCCTTGACGCCCGCTTCGCGGCACAGCGCGATCATGTCGCGGACGGAGCCGGGGAGGACGTCATAACCCCAGAGCCACTGCATGTCGACCCAGTGCATGTGGTTGCCGAAGGTGTAGTAGAGAGGGAGGGGCATTCTCGCAGTGTAACTGGGGAGAAGTGCCGAGTGCCAAGTCCCGAGTGCCGAGTAGCTAGGTCAGAGGATTTCGGCGATGAGGAAGCGTTTGACACCCTTGGGGGTGTTGACCTTGATCGTCTCGCCGATGCGGGCCTTCATGAGGGACTCACCCATGGGGCTGCTGGCGGTGACTTCGTCGTAGTCGTCCGGTGGGTCGCTGGACATTTCGCCGACGAGCTTGACGGTGTCGGTTTTGCCCTTTTCGACATCCTTGATTTTCACGGTGCTGCCGAGGACGACGACGTCTCCTCCTTTGCCCGCGCCATCTTCGACGATGTGGGCGGTGGCGAGGCGCTGTTCGAGGCGGCGGATTTCGGCTTCTTCGAGGCCTTGGGCTTCGCGGGCGGCGTGGTAGTCGCCGTTTTCCTTGAGGTCACCAAGGGCGCGGGCCTCGGCGATGCGGTTGGAGATGACGGGGCGGTTGGCTTTGAGCGCGTTGAGGCGCGCTTCGACCTTCGCTTTTTCGGATTGTGTCAGCTGGTCCATGGTTTGATCTCAGGCAGAAGAAAAACCCGGCCGTCGTGGCCGGGCAAGCTTCTGGGGTGTCGCTCGGCTAGGGCCGGCGAGGCAGTACCTTAGGCGGGGGGCAGGCGGCGGGAAAGGCACACTGGCCATGCAAAGCCATGACCAGTGCCACCAAGATTAGGAGTTGTTTATGGTAGATTTCGTCGAGAGTCGTTGTCTGAGTGCGATGGCGATGAGCCACATGATGATGGCCGCGGCCCAGGTGAGGCTGATCATGCGCCAGTGACCGGGGAAGACGGCGGCGGGGGTACCGATCCAGGTGCGGTCTTGGAGGATTTCGTAGGCCGCGGCGACGGGGGAGAACATCCAGGTCGCGCGGACGGGATAGATCGTCGCGGCGGATGAGTAGAGGGAGACGAGCATGGGAAGGTGCGATGCCAGGCCGAGGGAGACGATGGTGGCCATGCACGCGGTAGGTGATGCGGGGCGCGGCCCGAGACGGAGTGTGTGTGTGATGGAGATTGCGCCGGCGATGATGACGGACCAAGCGGTGAGCATGACCGCGAGCGCGGCGACTACGGAGACGGGCCAGCCCGCGAGCCAGCCGAAGACCTGCGGCCAGATGATCGCTTGCACGGGAACGATGACGACGATGATGTCAAGGAAAGGGCCGATGAGGGGACGCTTGTCGGGTTCCTGGCTGAGACGCACGAGGGGCCAGGCGGTGACCATGCCGGCGGCGACCAGGGCGATCAGCATTCGTGCCGCGGGGCGGACGACATCGTGAGAGCCGACGCCTGCGCTGAGGGATACGGCGTAGGTGGTGAGCGTGGCGATGAAGAGGTAGACGGTCCAGATGAAGGCGAAGGTGCGGGGTTCGGCGCGCCGATGGGCCCATGGGTCGGCTGGCGCGACAGCAACGGCTAGCGCGGGACCGGACGCGATGGGTTGATCGATGTGCGGAGCGTCGGGCGTTGCTTGCTTCCTCTCATCAACGCCTTCCTTCACGGACGGCGTGTCGGGAGCGTCGCCCCTGGGCGCATCTTCAGGGGAGTTGGGCGGTGTTGACGTCATCGACGAGCATGACCGGGCCGGCGACTTCCACGAGGCGGTGCTTGGCGTCGATCTGGCCGAACTGACGGACCAACTCATCGAGGCGGCGGAGCTTCATGTCGAGGGTGACCTCGCCGGGAACGATATCGCCGGGGGCCCCGCCGATCACCGCGCGGCCGTTCCACTTGCTGACCAGGGCGATTTTCTTCTTGGTGGCGTAGTCGCTGATGTCGATGGCGGTGACTTGGTTACGCCAGGCGCGGGCGTTGATGGAGGCGAGGGTGGAGATCGCGGCGCGGATGTCATCGCCGGGCCAGACTACGCCGGGGGCGAGTTGGCCGCCGACCATGGGGGGTTCTTGCGAGGCGCCGACGATGGCGATGACGGGGGCCTGGCCGCGCTGGTAGGAGACGGGGAGGAGGTAGCCGCCTTGGGAGATGAGGTAGTCGACACCGTTGCGGCGGACGACGGCCGCGGGCGTGCGCCAGTGGGCGGAGATGTTGATGCCGTCGGCGGTGCGGCGGACGTTGGCGACATCCTCGAACCAGCCGGTGCGCATGAGGGTGTCGGAGACGGCGCGGAGGCCGGCGGGGCTGTAGGGGTCGGAGTGTTTTTCGAGTTCTCGGGTGGCGATGGCCAGGAGTTCATCGCGGACGGGGAAGGGGACCCAGGACTTGGCTTCAGCAGACTTGTCGTTGGGATCTGACTGGGGCCACTGGATGTTGATCTTGGCGGGGCCGGCGGCGGCGCGCGCGGCGAGGCTGGCCTGCATGGATGGGACCCAGATGAGGAGCGTGAGGAGGAGGCCGACGAAGACGAAGACAGATGCGCCTACGGAGAATGCGGCGCGGTAGTTGGGGTTGGCGGATTTGGACTTGCGGGTGGAGACTTTGATGGGGCGTGGAGCCATGGGGTACCGTCCGTGGGTTGGAACACATGAGGCGAAAGGCGAGGGGCGAAAGGCGAAAGACGCCGCGCATCCGGTCCTTGGATGCGTGGACAGATGATATCGGGTGATGGTGGGCGCGAAGGCTAGCGGCCGGCGTCGCGGAGCGCAAACTCGACCAGTTTTGCGCAAAGAGAGGGCATATCGGTGCCGATGTGGGCCGCGGCCTTGGGGACCAGGGAGGTGGCGGTGAAGCCAGGCATGGTGTTGATTTCCAGGAGCCAGGGATTGCCCGCGGCGTCGAGCAGGAAGTCGACGCGGGAGACGTGGCGGATGCCGATGGCTTTGCCTAGGCGTGCGGCGTAATCCTTGACCTTGGCGTCGATGCCGGGGGGGAGTTCGGGGTTGAGGATGTACTGGGTGTCCTTGCGCTTGTACTTGGCTTCGTAGTCGTAGACACCTTCGGCGGGGGCGATGTGGATGATGGGGAGGGGCTGGCCGTCGAGGAGGCCGACGGTCAGTTCTTTGCCGGCGATGTAGCGTTCGATCATGTAGACGCGGCCGGGTTTGGACTTGATGTCGGCTTCGACATCGCGGCGGGCGGCGGTGTAGGCCGCGGCATCCTTGCAGATGTGGAGGCCGACGGAGGAGCCGTCGTGGACGGGCTTGATGACGACGGGGATGGGGATTGGGCAGGCGGGATCGGAGATGTTGAAGGCGTGGGCCTGGGCGGTGGGGATGCCGTTGGCGGAAGCGCAGAGCTTGGTGGCGAGTTTGTCCATCGCCAGGCGCGCGGCCGCGGGCTTGCAGCCGACGTAGGGGCGGCCATCTTGGTCCATGATGTCTTGCAGCGGGCCACCCTCGCCGAAGCTGCCGTGGAGGATGGGCATGATGACATCGCCCGGGAGCGCCTTGAGCTGCTGGAGGGTGATGCGGTCGATCGTTTGTTCGATGACTTCGTATTTGTTGGTGGCGCGGAGGGCGTTGGCGACACCCTTGGAGGAGTTGAGGCTGACTTCGCGTTCGGCGTCGGGGCCGCCGCCGAGGACGAGGACCTTTTTCATGTGCGCTTCCAGATTGCGATTTCGGGCGTGAGCGTGATGCCGAATGCGTCGTGCACGCGGCGGGTGACTTCGCTGAGGAGGGCGATGACGTCGCGGGCCTTGGCGGATTCGTCGGTGGTGATGAAGTTGGCGTGGTTGTGGCTGACTTCAGCGCCGCCGATGCGGGTGCCCTTGCAGCCGGCGCGGTCGATGAGCATTCCGGCGGAGACTCGGGAGCCTTTGCCGGCGATGTCTTTGAGGTCGTGGGTGAGGGTTGGGTTTTTAAAGACGCAGCCGGCGGACTTGGCGGCCATGGGCTGGGTGGATTTTTTGTAGGCCATCACCTCTTTGAGGTGGTCGCGGAGCGATTCGGGGTCGGCGGGGGTGAGGTTGAGTTCGACGGAGGTGATGATGAGGTTTTCGAGGCCGGAGTGGCGGTAGGAGAAGTTGATTTGGTTGCGTTCGAGGGTGATTTCTTGGCCGCGGCGGTCGAGGGCGTGGATGCGGGTGACGGCGTCGGCGAACTGGCCGAAGGTGCCGCCGGCGTTCATGATGGCGGCGCCGCCGACGGACGCGGGGATGCCGCCGAGGCCTTCGATTCCGGCGAGGCCGTCGCGGACGGCGCTTGTGATGAGTTTGGGGAGGTTGGCGCCGGAGCCGGCGATGGTTGTGTTGCCATCGCGGCGGACGGAGGTGAAGGCGGGGGCGGTGAGGGAGATGACTAGGTTGGAGACGCCATCGTCATCGACGAGGAGGTTGGCGCCATCACCCAGGACTTTGAGGTTGGGGTCGAGTTCGAGGCAGGCTTTGAGGTCTTCGAGGGATTGGGGCTTGCAGAATCGGTCGGCGCGGCCACCTATCCCGTACCACGTGGGGATGGGCGCGTTGTGTTCGAGGGTTAGGGCGCGGGTTAGGGGCATTGGACTTCCGTGTCTCAGACATGCCTACGAGGACGTAGGCATGCCACCCAAACTAGTGGGCCTGGGCTTTGGGCATTTCGGATTTCATGTAGGCGTAGGCGATCTGGTTTACGGGGCCGGCGCCCATGACGACCAGGAGGTCGCCATCGCGGCAGAGGTTTTCGAGTTGTTCGACGATGGCTTCGAAGGGGTAGAGGTGCATGGCGCGGATGTTTTGTTTGCGGAGGCGATCGACGAGATCGGCCGCGGAGACTTTTTGTTTCTCGGCTTGGGAGTCGCGGACGAAGTAGATGTGAGGGACGATGACGACATCCGCGGCGTTGAACGCGGTGGCGAATTCGTCAAGCAGGTGGCGTGTGCGGGAGTGCTGGTGGGGTTGGAAGACGCAGATGAGGCGGCCCTTGCCTGCCGCGCCGCCGCGCTCGTGCGGGCGCTCGAAGTCGAGGAGGGCTTTGAGTGTGGAGGAGACCTCGGTGGGATGGTGGCCGTAATCGTCGTACACGCGGACGACTCCGCCGCCGGGAAGCGGACGCTCGCCGAGGAACTGGGTGCGGCGATCGATGCCGCGGAATGCGCTGAGGGAGATGGCGACGACTTCGGGGTCAGCGCCGGCCATGACGGCCATAGCGCAGGCGGTGGCGCCGTTCATGGCGTTGTGGACGCCGGGGAGGCGGACGATCCATTCGGCGACTTGCTGGCCTTGGTAGGAAAGCGTCGCTTTGCGGATGATGGGGTCGTAGCCGACGACCCAGTCGGCATCGGGGCGGAAGCCGATAGTTTCGACCTTGCAGCGCAGGCCAGCGGTGACGACCGTGCGTTGGGTGTTGTCTTGGGCGATCAGGAGGCGGCCGCCCTCTTCGGCGGGGGCGATGAGCTTGGCGAAGTCGTGGAAGGCCTTGACGACTTCATCCAGGGAGCCGAAGACGTCGAGATGGTCGGCCTCGACGGCGGAGATGCAGGCGATGGTGGGTCGGTAGTTGTGGAAGGAGCGGTTGAACTCGCAGGATTCGGCGACGAGCAGGCCGGGCTGGCCCTGCAGGGTGCCTTTCTTAATAGTCTCGGAGCCGAGGCGGAAGCCGACGGGCTTGCCGGCGCGGCCGAGGCAGCCGTTTTCGAGCTGGGGGCAGACGCCACCGACGATGACCGTGGGGTCCAGGCCCGCATCCGTGAGGGCCGCGCCGAGCATGGCGGTGGTGGTTGATTTGCCGTGCGTCCCGGCGACGGCGAGGGCGGTGCGGCCGAGCATGCACTTGCCCAGGGCTTCGGCGTACATGAGGGCGGGGATGCCGCGGGATTGGGCGGCGAGCATCTGGGGGTGGTCGGGCTTGATCGCGGCGGAGGCGATGACGAGTTCGCAGCCACCTTCATCCGAACCGGGGAGCCATTGCTGGGACTGGTCGAAGCCGACCGACATTCCCTCGTTCTCGAGGAGGCGGGTGGTCTCGGATTCGGAAAGGTCGGAGCCGGAGATGATGGCGCCGCGCGCCTTGAGCATTCGGGCCAGGCCGGCCATGCCGCAGCCGCCGATGCCGATCATGTAGATGTGTTTGCCCTCAACGTCGAAACGAGGACGGGCTGTTGAAACGGGCGCAGTCGATAGCGGGCTCACCATGGTCAGGGTATCGGATGAGTTGGCCTGAAATCGTGAGGGTGCGCAAGCGACAGGTTGTGGAGAATGCGCGGCGGAGGGCGCGGGCAAAATGGGGTGAATTGTGGTGAAGGGTTTTGGGGCGTGATGACGTCGTCGCCGTGTCCCCGACGCATCAACTCCCTCCCCCCAACCCCCTCCCTCAGGGAGGGGGAGTCAGAGTGGGCCCTATCCTCCTTCCATGACGGCCCCCACTGCTCCACAACTCTCCCTGCCCTACAAACTCGCGTGTTTATGTGACATTCGGGATAAGGATGGACGGATCCTGCTGTTGCGGCGGCTGAAGGAGCCCAATAAGGGTTTGTGCTCACCGATCGGGGGGAAGCTGGACATGCACACGGGGGAATCGCCCGCGATGTGCGCCCAACGGGAAATCCAGGAAGAGGCGGGTCTCGATATCCCTATCGAGCGGCTGCACCTGCTCGGGTTGATCAGTGAGGCGGCGTTTGAGGGGAAGGGGCATTGGCTGCTGTTCTATTACAGGGTGCTGGGAACGGCCTGGGTTGAGCCGCGGGACATGCGGGAGGGGCGGCTAGATTGGTTCAGGCCGGAGGAGATCGAGGCGCTGCCGCTGCCGGAGACGGATCGGAAGATCATTTGGCCGCTGGTCCGGAAGCATGAGCAGCCGGGCCCGAGCGGGCGGCCGGGGTTCTTTGCGGTCCATATCGACTGCACCGGGGGCGGAATGACCTGGAAGGTGGAGCAGTCGGAGCGTTAGGGGAGAAACCGGGGGGCCGTTCTCCCGATCTATCATTCTGTGGGTATTGCATGGTGAAACGCATGGGATCACAGATGGATCGCGGGGCACTGGGTAGGGGACCAATGAACACTCTTTGCAGGATGGTGTCGCTGTCGATTTTGGCGGTGTTGGCGTTCGTGAGCGCGGGGCAGGGGCCGACGGGCGCAGCGGTGGGCTCGGGTCCGACTTCGGTGCCGGCGTCGCGGCGGGCGACGAACATCGCGGTCATTACGATTACCGGGAAGATCGATGACACGACGCTGCGGAGCGTGGTGCGTCGGCTCGGCTTGGCAGAGCGGGCCGGGGCCGAAGCGGTTGTGATTGAACTGGATACGCCCGGCGGTGAACTCGGAGCGGTTCTGGGAATCTGTACGGCGCTCAAAGCGTGCCCGATCAAAAACACCGTCGCGTGGATCAACAAGACCGCGTACTCCGGCGGCGCGGTGATTGCCCTTGCTTGCCGCGAAATGGTGATCAACGAAGGTGCCACGCTTGGCGACTCGCTGATCATCAACACGATGTTTGGCATGATCAACGCGATGGATGAGCACGAACGCCAGAAGTTACTGTCACCGCTGATCGCTGAACTCGTTGATTCGGCGCGCCGGAACGGGTACGACGAAATGCTGGTGCAGGGAATCGCGAGCCGCGGCGTGGAGCTGTGGCTGGTGGAGAACACGGAGAGCCATCGCCGGCTTTTCGTGACGCGCCAGGAATACAAGGTGATCTTCGGTGAAGAGCCGGTCGAATCGCCCTCGGTGTTGCCGTCGGCGCCACCCCTGAGCGAGGCCGATCGAAAGGCCGCGCAAGAGGCAATGCCGCCCCCCGGCGCTGGCATGACGAAGTTTTCTGAAAAGGTCCGGCGGACGAACAACCCGCCGGGCGGGCCTGGACGTGCGAGCAAGCTCGCCAGACAATCTGACCCGGAGAATCCGGCACATCCGTACGTGCCGGCCGCGCCCGGTATGGAGGAGCTGGATAAACAGGGAGAGGTCTCCAGATCCCAGGAGATACCGTCAACGCGCCCGGTCATCACGAGCTCGGACGCAGGTCACTGGACTCTGGTGGAACACGTCTCTACCGGATCAGGCCCATTCATCTTCAAGTCCGAGCAGTTGCAGCGTTACGGCTTCGCGACGGATGTGGTGCGAAACGATGAGGAGCTCAAAGCGTATTTCGGTGCCAAGCACCTGCTGCGGCTGAACCAGAGCTGGTCGGAAGGCATGGTGGCCGTCCTGACATGGTTCCCGGTGCGTGGGCTCTTGATCGTGGTGTTCCTGATTGCCCTGTTCATTGAAATGACCCATCCGGGGCTGATCGCGCCGGGGGCGATCGCGGCGGGCGCACTGGTCGCGTTGCTGGCGCCCCCACTGCTGATCAACATGGCCAACTGGTGGGAGATCGCGGCCATTCTCGTGGGAATTGTGCTGATCGCCCTTGAAATATTCGTCATCCCGGGATTCGGGGTCGCGGGTGTGCTGGGGTTGCTGCTGCTGTTTGGCGGGTTGATCGGGACGTTTGTACCTCAGGGGACGCTGTTCCCGGATTCGACCAAGACGCGGAATGACCTCTTGTATGGCGTGACCACGCTGGTGATGTCGGTTGCGACATCGGGCGTGGGGATGTACTTCATCTCCAAGCACTTCAAGAGTTTGCCGTTCCTGAACAAGCTGGTGCTGAAGGACCCGGTGGGAGAGGAGATTGGCCCGGACCTGCTGGCGTCGATGGCCGAAACGATGGGTCCCGTGCGGCGTGGCATGGTCGGGACGGCGATCACGCCGCTGCGGCCGGCGGGACGTGTCGAAATGGGCCCGGGCGGGCGGATCATCGATGTGGTGGCGGAACTGGGCTTCATCCCGGCGGGGGCCAAGGTGAAGATCACCAGCGTGTCGGACTTCAGGATTGGCGTGGAGAAGGCCGAGGCGTAGGCCTCTTGGCGCGGTGAACATCCGTACCATGCGGGTAGCCGACATCGACCAGAAGGTCGATGCCACGGGAACGCCACGGAGATCCGCTTGGAAGGTCAACTGCTTTTCTGGGGCTTGGGTTTGCTGGCGGCCTCGCTGCTGCTGGTGGTCATTGAGGTTTTCGTGCCCTCGGGCGGGCTGATCGCGGTCCTGGCGACCGGTTGCTCGCTGGCGGGTGTCTATTGCCTGTTCCGCGTGTCGAACACGTGGGGGTTCATCGGGATCGCGACGGTGCTGTTTATGGGGCCGCTGGTGTTCGGCTTTGCGCTCAAGGTCTGGCCGAGTACGCCCATGGGCCGAAAGATGATGGGGGAGAAACCGCCGGAGCAGGTGGAGGCCGAGCGGCTGGCGGAACTCAAGGAACGCGAGCAACTGGCCGCGCTGGTGGGGATGGAGGGCGTGGTGCTGGTGGATCTGCGGCCGATCGGGACGATTCAAGTGAACGGGCAAAGGTATGAGGCATTGTCAGAGCGGAGCATCATCCCGGCCGGGACGCGGGTGAAGATCACGGTGGTGGAGCCCAATCAGATCAAGGTGAGGGCGATCAGCTAGCGCCCGACATCGGATCACCTACAATCCGAATATACTCGCGGGGGCCAGCGTCCCATTTGGCCCGGAGAAAACAGTCCATGAAGAACGTGACCAGACTTGGCTCGGCCGCTGTGGCCCTTGCGACCCCTCTTGCGGCAATGGCTCAAGGACCGGGTAGCGGAGGCAACTCGAACACGATCCTGATTGTGATCGGGATTGTCGTTGCGCTGTTCTTTATCATCGTGATGTTCGTGGTCGGGCAGTTCATCAGCCTGTACATCCAGGCCCTGCTGTCTAACGCTCACGTGGGTTTGTTCGAGATCGTGGGAATGCGGCTGCGGAAGGTCGACATCCGGACGGTGGTGTACAGCCGCATCCGGGCGGTGAAAGCGGGGATGGATATCCCGACCAACGCTCTGGAAACGCACTACCTGGCGGGTGGTCGCGTGCCCAACGTGATCAGCGCGATGATCGCGGCCCGTGGAGCGAAGATCGAACTGCCCTGGGATACGGCCCGCGCGATTGACCTTGCGGGTCGCGACATTCTGGATGCCGTGCAGACGAGCGTGAATCCGAAGGTGATCGATTGCCCGGCCCAGGGTGGCCCTCGCTCGACGATTGATGCGGTGGCGCAGGATGGCATCCAGCTCAAGGCCAAAGCACGCGTGACAGTGCGAACGAATATCAAGCAGTTGGTTGGTGGTGCGACGGAGGAGACGATCATCGCCCGAGTCGGCCAGGGCATTGTGTCCACGATCGGTTCGAAAGCGAGCCACAAGCTGGTGCTTGAGAATCCCGACGAAATCAGCCGCAAGGTGCTGGAGTCGGGATTGGATGCGGGCACGGCCTTCGAGATTCTGTCGATCGATATCGCGGACATTGACGTCGGTGACAACATTGGTGCGAAGCTGCAGGCCGATCAGGCCAACGCGGATAAGCAGCGGTTCCAGGCCGAGGCCGAGAAACGCCGCGCCATGGCGACCGCTCAGGAGCAGGAGTTCAAGGCCGAGATCCAGAAGAACAAGGCCTTGGTTGT
This sequence comes from Phycisphaerales bacterium, assembly GCA_044222485.1. GTDB lineage: Bacteria > Planctomycetota > Phycisphaerae > Phycisphaerales > UBA1924 > JAHBXE01. The sequence goes on from JBGAND010000019.1 coordinate 109,330, forward strand.
GCTCGCGGAAGCGGAGATTCCCAAGGCGATGGCAGAGGCCTTCCGCAACGGGAGCTTTGGCGTGATGGACTATTACCGCATGAAGAACGTTCAGGCGGACACGAACATGCGGTCGGCGATTGCCGGGGATGGGTCGGGGAAGGGTGAAGGCAGCTGACCAACGTTCAAAGCGGCAAAGCGATAAAGCTCAAATCGAAGCTAAGGCGGAGGCGACTTGGATTCAGTTTGAGCTTTATCGTTTTTCGCTTTGAGGGTTTCGGTCAAGCATCGGGCGTGACGAGCGCCTCGAGGCGGCGGCGGCGGTAGACCTCGTTGGAAATCATGGATCGCAGGGCGGGTTGATCACGGATGACCGGCGGCTCGTCGGGCGGGGATGGCAGCCGATCAGAAATTTGCGTATTCAAAAAGGTCGGCGCGATGTGCCCGCGGGATGCCTCGGGCGTGGGCAGCTTTCCGATGTGGAAGATGGTGCCGGGCGGGATCTGGGGGACCATCCCGAACTCCGTCGGGACGTAGACCGATCGCGAGAAGATCGCCGTGATTCCGCCGTCGATCCGCATGAACATGGCCTGGCCGCGGCCGAATGCGTCCACCTTGGAGAGTTGGTACACCCCTTCGAAACCGGTGGGCTGGCGGAGATCGATGCCCAAATTGCGGAGGCTCACGGCGTTGGGGGAGACGTCGGAGGTGCCTGCGTCAATTTTCTGAGGCTGCTGCGCGAGCGATGCGCAGGCGGCCACTCCGAGGATTGCCGCGGCGAAGTGGGATACTCGGGATAAGGTGAGCCTGTCCATGGCGTTCAACCGTTCAGGATGATTGTGATCAGGATCGTCACTTCGCCGTTGGGGTCGTTACTCGTGAGTTCGGCCAAGTGCTTGCCGCGAGCGGTCCAGGTGTAGATGGCGGAGAGAAGGGGTTCATCGACATCATCGAAGCCGGTGCTGTAGATCACGCGGCCATCCTTGGCAAAACCGGCACGGACGACCTTGCCGTCGCGGCCGAAGGTGATCTGCACCGTCGGGTTGGCGGGCCGGCGGGTCTGCATGGTGGTCATGCCCCACTTGGGGCTCTTGGTCTGGATGTCGAGCCCTTCGGAGGCGAGGACCTGCCCCAGGACCACCTTGGGTGCCTTCTTGATAGCGCTGGCGATCGCTTCTTTGTCAGCCGTCAGCCCGGGGCTGCCCGAGTTGCCGGCGGTGGTTGAAGCGGCGGCGGGATTCGTGGGGGCCGGACTTGGAGCGGCTGGCTTGGCGGCCGGCGTGCGCATCGCATCGGTGAGCTTCCGGCCCACGCCGGCGATCGCCTGCGCGGCCTCTTGAACCTGGGCCGAAGTAATGGCAGGACTCGTGGTCGATGGCGGGGTGAGTTGAGGCGCGGGAGTCGCTTGTGGGGCAGGCGGGGCAGGGTCGCCCGCCTTGGGGGTCATGGCGGATTGCTCGATCGTCGCGAGCGGCCCTGTGTGTTCGGTGGCCTCTGTGAAGCCGAGCCAAGTGAGGGTGTAGGCTTTGGATTCGTCGAGTCCCAGGCGAAGGCGGGGCGCGGGCTTGGGCTGGGTGAGAGCAGCGGCCTTCTTGACGGCTTCGGGGCTCTGTCTACCTATCTTAACAAAAC
>JBGAND010000020.1:0-109216 GCA_044222485.1 Phycisphaerales bacterium
CCGGTCGAAAGACCGGGCCGCTTTGTTGCGCCCAGAGCATCAAACGGCCACACACTGACCCTCGCGACATACAAATCAGTGAGGAGGCCCCCATGTTTATCCGGGTTGGGCTCGGCGCCCAGGCCATGTGGGGGGCCCAAGCTCAGCCTCAAACCCGCCGCCAGCCCGACCGCACTCCAGAGCCAGCCGTGCAAGCCCCGGAGCGCCATTCCTCCGCGGCCATCCTTGGTTTCGAGTTCCGCGAAAGCCTCATCGTCGAGGCGGTGATACTGGTCGAGAAGGGCAAGACCCAGGAAGCCATCGACGTTCTGAACACAGCGCTCGCAGACCGATCCGTCAAGAGCCCCGAACGCGATAAAGAGCTCCGTGCCGGGATGGGCCTGGTGTACCTGCGCTCAGGCGACCTGCCCAAGGCGCGGCAGTTTCTGAATCCGTACACCCGACTGGATGATGGTGCCGGCGGCCTGGGAGCGCGGTGCAAGGCCCTGACCCTGGCCGCCGATCGCGTATCCAAGCTCGCGAAAGATCAATCGGGAAAGCTCCGCGACCGGGAATACTGGAAAATGGAGGTGCTCGCCCCGACGCGGCGCGACCTCGAAAAGAAGTTCCGCGACCATCACGAGCGGGTGTCCCAGGACATCGAATCCCAGTCCTGGAGTCGCATCAGCGGCGATGCGGAGTCCGCGGCGGAGTTTGCCGTGTGGATGGATGTGATCGTCCCACGCGATGAGGGATCGATCGCAGACCCCATCCCCGAACATGCCCAGTTGCTCAAGTCCGAGGTTCAGCGGATCGAGGATCGGGCCCGGTCGCTCCGCGACAAGGGCAATGCCCTGCGTGGGGAGATCGACTCACTCAGCGGTGCCAAGGAAAAGGGAGTCAGAAACAGCCGTATCGACCAGTACAACTACGTGCGCACGGATGTGTCCAGTGCGGGCAAAGCGGCGCGGGCCCTAATCGCCGACTACGAGAAGTTCCGCGGACGCTACCCCAAACAGATCAAGGCCGCGGCTCCAAGATACACCGTGTCCGACCTTCCGGAAGTCTTCCGGTAAAAGTCGGGGAAACTCCCCCAAAAGCGTTCCCACCAACATCGCAGGGAACCCCGATCGAATCGGGGCCGAATGGTGCCGTAGCAGGCTCGCCGACTGACCCAGTCGCGGTCCCAGGCATCCAGGCGGATGCGTTATCGGCTCACGCGGTGGGGTTTTCCCGCCCGCGCGAGGGAAGACACCTAGCGGCCCAAGCGGCCGGAGGATACGCTGTGCTCCAAGAAAGTACGACCGGTTCCGGCACTTCCCCTGAGGCTGGCGCCGGGAAGATTAACGGAGCGGCGCAGATGAGTGTCACCGAAGCCCATTCGGATCCCAGTTACGTCGGGCACGTCACCCTGGACCCGGACAAGAAGCACGACCCGCACGCGACCCGCTTCGGGTCGTTCCTGAAAGCATCGATCAAGCTCGAGGCGTCGGACCTCATCATGAAGTCCGGCCAGCCGCCCAAGCTCCGCATCCGCGGCGCCTTGAAGCCGCTGGACACCGAGCCTGTGACGACCGAGGAGTTCATCTCGATCGCCAAACACATCCTTGATGAAGAGCAGTGGAAGGACCTGCACAAGTTCGGTTCGGCCGACTTTGCGTACGACTACGACGAGACCACCCGCTATCGCGTGAACCTGTTCCAGGCCCGCGGCAAGCTCTCCATGGCCGCCCGCCGCATCAGCAGCAAGATCCGTCGGTTTGAAGAGCTGTACTTGCCCCAGATCATGGCGGATGTCGCCATGCAGCCCAACGGCATCGTGCTTCTCTCCGGTGTGACCGGCTCGGGCAAAACCACCACGATCGCGGCCATGCTCGACTATGTGAACGAGCGCAAGCCTGTGCACATCGTCACCATCGAAGACCCGATCGAGTATCTGCTGACCGACAAAAAGGCCACGATCAACCAGCGCGAGATCGGCATCGATTGCCTGGACTTTAAGATCGCCCTTCGCGCCCTGGTCCGCGAAAACCCGGACATCGTGCTGGTCGGCGAAATGCGTGACAAGGAAACGTTCGAGGCCGCGCTGCACGCCGCTGAGACCGGCCACCTCGTGTACGGAACCATCCACGCTTCATCCGCGACGCAGACGTTCAGCCGTATTTACGGTCTATTCGAGGCCGACGAAGTGGACCAGGTCCGCAAGATCCTGGCCTACCAGATGCGGGCGTTCGTGTATCAGAAGCTGCTGCCCACGCTGCACGAGAAGATCCACCGCATCCCCGCCCTTGAGATCCTGATTGGCAACTCGATCGTTCAGAAGTACATCCTGGAGAGCCGCGAAGGTGAACTCCGCGAGTACTTGAAGAGCATCGAAGCCGTGCAGGCCGGCAACATCGACTTCAACCAGTCGCTGGTGACCCTGGTCGAGCAGGAGTACATCCACGTCCGCGTGGCCCTTGAGGCAAGCCCGAACGTGGATGAACTCAACATGCGGCTCAAGAAGCTGGGTGGACGGCGCTGAGTCGCAGATGCCGCGAGTAGTTAGTCTCTGACCAGCGTGAACGCCCGGAAGGTGCCCAGGGTCTGGGCATTGACTGTGCCCGTCGCGTGTCCGATGGACAATCTCATCACGGTGTCCAGGTCCCATTCATGGAGCGCGATCTCTGCGCCACTCGTGAATGCGATTCGGTTGTCGATGTACGCGCGGATATCTTGGCCGAAGTCTGTCTGAGGAACAAGGGCCGCGGGCGTGGCGAAGCGGATGACAGAAGCGCGATCCGCGCGGCTGGAATCCGAGTGGCTCATTCTGTAAATTCCCGAGAAGAACCGAGGTCGATGGATCATCGAGAGAATCCGCACCGACACGAAAGCGTCCGATCCCAGGGAAGGTGTAAACACCCGGATGCCGGTGCCAGAAAGCGCCGCTGAAAAGCCCAATGTCGACCCCGCCAGAATGCAGGCCGAGGTCACCTGATTGATCGAACGTCCCTCGCTGGCCGGAATCTGGACCATGCCCCCCGGGCCGGCGATTTCAATCACAAACGCGGAGCCGGGCGCGATGATGCTTGGAGTTCCGAATGACAGGAATAGCGCGGCGACCTGAGCCGATGCCTTAACGGTGACGTTGACGTCACGGGGCTGATTGGGAAGCACCTGAGCGCGGGCAACCAGGAGGCTTAGAACGTCAGGTGATTGATTGATGACGTGGATTCCGGGGCCGTCGGTGAACCCGCCCAAGGCGCCTCGCACGCTCGACAAGGCAGAGTCCAGTTCCGCCTGCTGGTCTGCGTGTACCTGCGCGAGGGCCGCTTGGTTTGCGGCCGCGACGGCGACCAGACACGAGAGTGTGTGCAGGGACTGATCCAACTTGGAAGTTGAACCCGGAATCCAGCGACGCTGCGTCATGTTGCGGCTCCTGATGGTTTCAAGGCGGGCTCAGAGGCAGTGGGCGAATTCGTTGAGGAAGCAGACAAAGTCGTTGGCGTTGAGGATGGGCGGTGTTGTGCTGCGGTCACAGTTCGCGCGGGTATCACCCGCTGCAAACTGATTCATGAAACACGCAAAGTCATTGGCGCTCAAGATGGGCGTGCTGGTGCTCTGGTCGCAGTTGGCGGCGCAGCTGTCGCCCACATAACAGACACCGGTGAAACTGACTCCGTAGTGCTTGTCCACAGGGGGCCCGCCCACCCAGTTGCCGACGGGGTAATGAGCACCCGGCCCGCTCGGGATACTGGAAAGAGAACCCCAGATGGGTACGAAGTAGGTGTCCACCGGGGATGAAGGCGAGAACGAGCACGCCAGGTAGTAGTCGCCGTCAGAAGGGACCGAGCCGCTGAAGATGACTTGTGACCCACCGCTTGCTTGAGATCGAACGACCCCGACGCCGGCAAGATCAAAGAGGTAGAGCACGGCGTTGGTCGCCCTCGCAGAGAATGCGAGGCGATCGCAGATGCTGATGCGGAACATGTCCGCACGATCACCGATTCCGGAGTCCAGATGGCCGCCGAGGCTCGGCAAGGGTGTGCCGGTGACGCCTCGAATCACGGTTGCGGTCAAGGGCAGGTCGGGCGAGTCCCCTTGTTCGACAAAGGCCGGGGGCGGGCACCCTGTTCCGCAAGCGGTGTTTCCGCCTTGGTAGATGCCGCCAGCGTTTGTGCACGAGGACTGCGTGACGAGCGTGCAACTCCCGTCTACGAGGCAGCAAGCGCCAAGGGGGCCCTGCGAATAGAGCTGGATGTGGTCCACTCCGATGAGCGTCCCGCGCGTGCCGTCGGGCCCGCCGTTTTCTACGAAATAGCGAAGTGCGATCCGGCCCTGGGCGCCACCGACGGGAAGGCCCGTGATGTTCGAGGTTTGTCTGATTTCCCAGTCCCACGGGTATCCGGTGGGGGTGTAGTTGGGATTGATGTCCCAAAGAAGCCTGGTGAAGTCCCCCACGTCAGCAGCGGATGATCCGATGTTCGTGCTCGCCCCAGCCGTGCTCAGGCGAATCTGGAGGCGGTCGGGGTACATCGCTGGACCGATCAGGGTTCGTGTTTGGAGCGAGAGCCGGTCGCCGTTGTAGAACGTGCGAACCGGGCTCAGCACCCAGTTGCTTTGCGTTGACAAGCCGGATCCACACAGGAAGTCCGAAGCGATGTAGCCGGCCCCGAGCCGAGGTGGGAAGGCTTCCGGGTTTCCCTGGTACCACCCCGTGGTTCCCAGCGGTGAACTGTGATTGATGAACACCCAGCCAGACGCGGCCATGGCCTGAATGTCGTCACAGGTTTCTTCCCAAGCCTGTCCCAGGGCGCTTGCAGAGAGCGCGAACTGAACCAGGAAAAGGGCCGCGGCGGATCGATGGGTCATGAAGCCTGCTCCTCAGGGTTCATGGATCGACCAACGCCCCGAAAGGGGCAGCACAATGCTTGCTCGGGCAAACGGGTCCAGCGCAGGAATCGTCGCTGCCGCACACGACCTGGTCGAACAAGAACCAAACGAACGCTCGCGACTGGTTCGACTTCCTTTGCTCAGACTTCAACCCCAAACGGAACCTCTGCACCCGCGGCCCGGACGTAGTACCATGTGTCACGCGGTAGGGGTGGTGGGCGGCGGATGCCGAGTCATCCGTCGTTGTGGTTTCGTTCGGACTTCCCGGTGGGCAACATGCACATGACGCAACTTACTCTCGGCGAGGGTCTCTTTCTCGTCTCATTCTGGAAGCCGATCATCCTCCTCGCCCCCTTCGTGGCGTGGCTGGCGTTGATCTCCAGGGTCTTTGACAAACACGCGCTTCGCTTCCACCTGGGCCGCGGCAAGTGGAACACCATCCATCTCTCGATCGGCACGATCGCTTTCATCGCGGCGCTTGCCATTCCGGTCAAGGGCGAGGCGGCCTTCTGGATCGGCCTGGGTGTCGCGATGGTCATACTCGCCATCGACGTCGGGGCCTACGCCTATGTCGCCAACAAGGATGACCGCGTCCCCGAAGAGTTCCACATCAAGCTCAACATGGCCAAGATGACCGAGGCTCGCGCGGCCAAGGCCGAGGCCAAAAAGCAGGGCAAGGTCGAGCTCACCATCCGAGCTCCCGACAAGTCCCTCATCGCCCCACCGCCCGCCGAGACGCCCGAGTTCGAGATCCGCGTCGCCAGCGAAGCGGTCGTGGTCAAGTCTCTCACCACCCGCGCATCGCAGGCCGACATCGGCCCTACCGGCAAGGACACCAACTACGGAGTGTCTTACCTGGTGGACGGCGTCCGTCAGCCGGGCGAGGTCATGCCCGGTCCCAACGCCATCAAGGTCATGGACTTCTGGAAGGCCGCGGGCAAGCTGGACCTCCAGGACCGCCGCCGCAAACTGACGGCCGATATCAACATTGAACGCGGCGTGGACAAGCACGCGATCCGTATGACCACCAGCGGCACGCAGGGTGGAATGCGGATGAGCCTCGTGTTCGACGCCGCCAAGGCCGTGAATAAGAAGATTGTCGACTTGGGTCTGCTCGAGGGCCAGCTGGCCGAGCTCAAAGCGATCGTCGAAGATGGCCGCGGCGTGGTGCTCCTTGCCGCCCCGCCGGACATGGGCCGGACGACGACGCTTTACAGCGTCACCCGTATGCACGACGCCTACACCACGAACGTGCAAACGGTGGAGTTGGAGACGCAGGTCGCGCTGGAAGGTATCCGCCAGAACGCCTTTGAATCCGGCGGCGAGGGTCCGGAGTTCAGCACGTTCGTCCGCTCGATCCTTCGCCGCGACCCGCAGGTGGTGTCTGTCGCCGAGTTGCCCGACGACTCGACGGCCAAGGAAATCGCCAAGGCCGATCACGAACGCACCCGCGTGTACGTGTCTCTGAAAGTGGACAACGCCCTGGCGGCCATTCAGATCTGGATGAAGGCAGTGGGGGACCCCGAGCTGGCGGCCAAGTCGCTGCACGGCGTCGTTGCCCAGAAGCTGCTCCGCAAGCTCTGCGTTAACTGCCGCCAGGCGTACCAGGCTTCGCCCGACATGCTTAAGAAGCTGGGTGTGCCGACCGACAAGCCGCGCCAACTTTTCAAGAAGGGTGGCCAGGTCCTTATCAAGAACAAGCCGGAGATTTGCCCGGTGTGCAGCGGCATCGGCTACGTCGGGCAGGATGGCATCTTCGAGGTCTTCCGCATCGATAAGCCGGAGCGCGAGCTCATCAAGGCCGGCAACCTTGCCGGCTTGCGGGCCGAGTTCCGTAAGAAGGGCCTGCCCACGATCCAGCAGGCGGCCCTGAAGAAGGCGTTCGACGGCGCGACCAGCGTTGAGGAACTCAGCCGCGTGACGATGGAGCAGAAACCCGCCGAAGGTGCCAAGCCGGCCGCGGGAGCACCGGCAAAGCCGGGCGCTCCGGCGACAGCCAAACCCGCCGGCCCTGCCCCCAAAGTTCCCGCGGCCAAACCGCCTGCACCTAAAGCCTGATCTGCCGGTACACACTATTGAGCACTGCGGGCCTCCAGCGAGGGCCCGACTTTCGGAGAGCGACCCATGTGGATGATTCTGGTCACCGTGATCATCGTCGGAGCCACGGCCTACATCTGGTGTACGCGAGGGTTCTTTTCCTCGCTGATTCACATGATGTGTACGGTCGCGGCCGCGGCCGTCGCGTTCGGCGTGTGGGAGCCGTTGACGGAACTCATCCGCGAGGGTGCACCGGAACGCAATACGTTCAGCTTTCTGCAAGGGGCCGCGATGGCCATCGCCTTGGGATTGCCCTTCGCCGTCACGCTGGCGATCCTGCGGGCGATCATCGACAAGATCTTGCCCTCCAACGCGCAGTGCGAGAAGGTTGCCGATTACGTCGGCGGCGGCGTCTGCGGTGTGATCTCGGGTGTGACTTCCGCGGGCATCGTGGTGCTGTCGATCCTGTTCCTGCGGGCCGAGCCGGAGTTCATGGGTTATGCCCCGGCCAACTACACCGGCGGCACAGGCCGCGGCAGCATTGAAGTAAGCCAAGACAAAATGGTTCCCTGGGTGGACCGCATCGTCGCCGGGGTCTTCTCCAAGCTCTCGACGACGACGCTGAGCACGGGTGAACCGCTGGCCCGCTTTTATCCGGAGCTGGTCGCATTCCCCGGCGAGCTGCGCATGACCTTTGACGGCCACAGCCGCAACTCGCTCTCGCGGAAGGACTTCACCCTCCGCGGCTGGTACACCGTGGGCGATGCGACGAAGGGTGTGCCGGTCAAGAACCTGCTGTCTGACTCCTGGTCGGAGAACGTTCAGAAAATCTCCGACATGAATGGCGAGCAGATTCAATCAGGTAACTACTACCTCGCCGGGTTCGTGATCAAGTTCAAGGCCTCGGCGAGAGAGAAGGCCGGCAGCGTGTTCGTCGGCAACTCGCAGATGCGATTGATCGTTGCGGCCACTGACGGCGCGGAAGATGATGTCAAGGTGCTCCATCCGATCGCCATGATCGGGCGCACGGACAGCGCGACACGCGTAGATTACGCCCGCTTTCGCTATGACAGCGACAACCTGTTTATCTCAAGCGTCGGCGCAGAGGCCGAGCCCGTGATGGCCTTTGAGTTCCCGGTTCCGGCCGGATACGCGCCGATCGCGCTGTTTGTCAAGGGAGTCCGTTGCCCGATTGAGGGTGCGCCCGCCAACGCGTTCGGTTCACCCATCGATCGAGACGACAAGGTCTCGGCGGGCGAGTTCACGGAAATGGGCGGCATCGGCCCGATCCTCGGGCCCGACGGTAAGCCGCTACAGGAAGTGGCCGGCGCGTCCCAGATCTCGACCACCCCGGTCACCGTTTCCAACAGCATCGGCAAGATCATCCAGAAGGGCACCGAGGGCTCGAGAATCACCCTCTTCCAAGACTCCCGCGGCTGGACCATTCAGGATGGCGTCACCACCATCGCCAGCAACCAGATGAACCATGCGGGGCTGGAAAAGAGCTTGCGAGTTGACCGCTTCGCCCTGAACGGCGACACCGCGATGGTCAAGGTCATCGTCACCCCCACGCAGCGGCCGGATGAGTTCAACCAGAAGTACGAGTCCATCGATCCGGGTGCACAGCCCTTGCTGGTGGACATGAACGGCACCACGTATCAGGCTGTGGGCTGGACCTATGAAGATTCGGTCAAGTTCGACCTTCGCTACACACTGGCCAACCCGCTCAAGTCCATTGGCGAGGCCCCGCGGGTGACCCGTAACACGCCGGATAAGAAGCTGGTCCTGCTGTTCGTGGTCAACAACGGGATTGACCTCAAGGAGTTCAAGATCGGCGACACCGTCCTGGATAGCTGGGAAGCCAAGCCCATGAAGGTGGATGCGCCGTTCCGGCGGTAGGTTGCTTAGGGAGGTTGAATGGATTGGCGATGGGCAATACCGGGCGCGGCGGCAGCTGCGCTGGCTGCATGTAGCCGTTCGAGCACCACCATTCCATCTCCGGTAGCTTCAAACGCACCGCCAGCCGCAGTTCGCGAAAAACCGCGCGAGCCAAGTGCGACGCTCACGTTTAGCAATTCGATCGGCTTCACGGTGCAAAAGGGAACCGAAGGCGATCGTGTTTCCTTGGTCAACGACGCCCGTGGTTGGGCCGTTGACAGCGGCGAGATACTTGTGAAATCCGGCATCGTTTGTCTCGAAAAAGCCCTCCGCATTGATCGCTTCGCTGTAAGGCCGGGATTCGGGATCGCCAAAGTGCGCCTGAACGATCGACGCTCAATGCCGGCGCACGGCGCACCTGTTCTGGTTGACACTATGGGATCATCAGTGGGCGCGGCCGGATTCATCTACCGGGGCGATAGGTATAACCACGTCGTGTTCAACCCCGGTCGTCCGCTGACCTGCCTGCCCGTCGAGCCGGGGATGCGCGACGATCCACCCACAGGCTGGCTGACAATCATCTTCATCGTGGACTCGCAGGCTCACTTCACGGAGTTCCGCGTCGGCGACACTGTCCTGGAACGCTGGCCGATTCACGTGGATGCGCCGTTTCGGCGGCAGGGAAATTGAATGTTCCGGCGATGGGCCATCACGGTTGGGGCCGGGATTGTCGTTCTCACTGTCCTGTTGTGGTTGTTGTTGACGGCGAAGACCGTTAAGCCCGTCGCTGAAGTTCCACAACCCCAGCATGACTCAATCGTCGTCAGTGATGCACTGGGGTGCACGATAGAAAAAGGAACTGAAGGCCCCAATATGTTGCTGGTTCGTGCCGGTGACGACTGGTCGATTGAAAAGGGTTTATCCCGGATAAGCAGTCCGAAATCTATTCACTCGACGGGGGTGCAGCGGATTAACCGGCTCTATGTCAGGAAGGGCTTCTGCCTAGTCAAGGTGAAGGACACTGCTGAACGTCGTCTGGTGGGCAAGGGCCGTCCATTAATCAAAGATGTCGCTGGCAGTGCCTATCCGGCGGTTGGTTACTTGATCAAGGATCGCTACGGAATTCAAGTTCGCTACACGCCGGATCGACCGCTCCCAGAAATGCCCGAAATATCAGACGAGGCGAGAGACAAGTTCCTAGACCGGTTTACGCTGTTCTTCCTGGTCCCGGAGGGGACGCGTATGGCACGCCTCTTCATCGGCGATGCCGTATTGGAGGATTGGACTTCGAGCCCATTCCGCGTCGACTCGATGCAGAACTACTAACTCTTCTCAGATGTTTTGATGGGCAGCTGATTCGCTGACCTCAACAGCACACAAATCCCAACCCCCCACAGCGCCAGATTCGTCCACTGCGCCAGCCCCAGGAACATCAAGTCTCTGAACACCGGCTGGATGTGCGGGATGACATTGGCCGTGACGTAAAGCACCGCCGCGGCCCAGCCCAGTAGCGTTGGTCCGCCGCGCTCTTTCGCCGGCAACCACATCGCCGCGATCAGGGGCATCGCCATCATGAAGTAGTGCATGTGGGCGACGGGCGATATCGCGATCATGACACAGGTGAGAAGGCCGATCAGCATCATCCCCGAACGGACTCGATCCTGGCGTCCCCGCTCGACTTTGAAGACGGCCCCCAGCGTGATCGCGGTGAGCAGCACCGCCGCGATCAAGTGGATCGCCTTGTCTGTCGAATCGGGCTTGATCATTGCGACCTTGCGGATCGCGTCCAGGTTCCGGGTGTTGTAGGACACGGCCATGATCGACTGGTTGTCAATGGCCCCGGCCAGTTCCACCTGCTTGTCCTGGTCCTCACCCTTGGCCAACTGAGCCCGGACCATCGTGTCAAAGAACCGGTAGTTCAGGTCGTAGGCCTTGGTCGGTCCGACGGTCACCACGGGCACGACGATCATCAGCAAGAAACAGCCGACCGCAAAGCCGCTGAGTTGCCGCAGGTCGCGCCGGAACAGGGGATACAGGATCAGGAATCCCGGAAAGACCTTCAGGCACGCGGCCCCGGCCAGCCACATTCCGGCGGAAAACCGCTTGCCACGAGCCACACTCAGGATCATGCCCGCCAGGAGCATGATCAGGATGAAGTTGATCTGTCCCCGCGAAATCGCGGCCCCGACGGGAATGAGGCACAAGAGAAAGGGATACAGCCGATTCTGGACCCAACGTCGCGTGAAAGGTGACCAAGATCGTTGCGAGGGGTCAGGCGCGGTGAGCTCATAGGCCTTGGCCAGCCAGTGGGCCGCGACACCCATGCAAACCCAACTGAGAATCAGCCAGAGGATGACCGACGTTCCGTAGGAGAACATGAACGGGCGGGGCTCGCCCGCGGGTGGGTCCGCCAAGGGCGCCAGCATGATGGCGACCGGCGGCGGGTACAGAAACGTCCAGTCGTTGTCATCCTTGACCGAGTACGGGTCTACGCCCGCGCGGATCGCCCACCCGGCTCGGAAGTACACACCCGCATCGGTCATCCGCCGCTGCCCGTAGGCCGAACGGATCACCGTTACCACGCTGAAGGCGACGATCAGGGCCGCCAACGCGGCCAGCAGCGACCACTCAAGGCCGCTGAGCTTTCCTCTAGGGTCGAGCAATCGCATTCGAAGCATGGTTATCCGTGGGCGGTGCGCCCGTCAGGTGGTTGGCGTGCCGCCACCCCGCGCGGCGTTCTTGGCCTTCTTCTGCTCGTGCCGCACAATGGCCCCCGTGGCGAGATACACGACATCCTCGGCGATGTTCTTCATCAAGTCGCCGATCCGCTCCAACTCCCGCCCAGCCCGGTAGATCAAGAGCCCGTTGCGTGTGTTCCCCGGCTCTTTGCGGATCATCTCGTCGGCCTCATCAAAGAGTCGCTTCTCGAGCTGGTCAATGGTCTCATCTTCTTCGACGACCTGGCGGGCCAGTTCGGGGTCCTCATCCAAAACGGCCCGGAGCAGGGAGTGACACATCACCGGCACTCGCTGGCCCATTTCAACCAGGGCCGTCGGCCACTTCGGGGGGTGCTGGGCGTCGATCCGCGTAGCGACCTTGGCTATGGAAGAAGCGTGGTCGGCGACCCGCTCGATATCCGCGTTCACCTTCAGGATGAACGTGATGATCCGCAGGTCCCGGGCAAAGGGCTGCTCCAAGGCCAGCATCCGGAAGCACTCGGCCTCGATCTGGACCTCTTCGGCATCGATGGAATCGTCACGTTTCCGGACCTCGCGGGCGGCCGCGGCGTCCAACTTCCATAGGGCTTCCAGGGCGGCCTCCAGCATCCCGATGGCGGAGGTGGCTTCCTGGATGAGGCGGCGTTTGAGTGCACTGAGGCTGCGATCAAACGAGAACCGGTTACCATGCGGACCGGGGTCATCAGAGAGTGGGGATGGGGTCGGCATGTCGATTCCTGAGGCGGGCTCGGGCTACGCCGGGCGCGCCGACGACCCTATTGTAAGGCCCCAGCGTGGGGGATGCAGGTGAGGCCCGACGAATGCCGCCTCGGACGGTGCCCCTTAGAGAACCCATGAGCCAATCACGAGGTCCCAAGTCGTATCTCAAGAACCTCTTGGCGCGCCTGATGCGCCCCGGCCTGAACCCGCTGTTGGACCGCGTCGCGAACATCGAAACCCGGATGAACAACCAGGCCATGCGGCTGCAGGCCATCAACGTCCGGACCGACCAGTGGAGCAAGACGATCCAAGCCCTGCCGGAGCGGCTTGATCAGTTGGATAGCGCTTTGGAACATGTCTCGGGGGTGCAACTCTCCAGAGAAAAGTACCAGGGAGAACTGTCGTACTGGCGCTGGCTGATCAAGACCGAACAGGGTCGGGCCTCTCTTTACGCGCCCTTTGAGGTCGCCTTTTATCGCTGGCAACGGGATCGCCTCCGCGAGCTCGCCGTCACGCTGAATCTGGTCCCTCAGGATCCTCTCCACAACGGCAACGGGAACAAGTCACAACTCGAAGCCGCACTGAACCAGTGGTGCGCCGGTCAGTCGGTGGTCGAAATCGGCGCCGGGCCCTATCCCGCCGTGGCCGCCGCGCCCGCCTGGCGCCGCGCCGTCGCCATCGATCCGCTGGCCAAGAGTTACGCAGAAGAAGGCCTGCTGCCCGCGGCCGCGGGGCACATCACCTACATCGAAGCCCCCGGCGAGCGCGTCCCCCTTCCGCCCGGATGTGCCGACCTGGTCATCATCGAGAACGCGCTTGACCACGTGAACGACCCGGACGCGGTCGTGGCCGAAGCCCGTCGACTGCTGCGTCATGGCGGGTTGCTCTGGCTGCTGGTGGACCTGTCCACGCACACCGACCACCTGCATCCGCACTGCTTTGATGACGCCGCGGTCCGGGCCCTGCTCTCGCGTACCGGTCTGGAGATCATCACCGAGCGGGTCAGCGGGCACAAGAGCCACCCTAAGGCCTACGGAGAGTTCCGGGCCCTGGCCCGCAAGCCGGATGAAGAGTTTGTGCCCCAGGCCCCGGTGCTCACGGTCGAGACCAAACCCCTGAGAAGTTCGGTGCCCGAGCGTGCCTGAACGTCCGGGTTTCCATGCATACAGCCTGACCGGCCTGGGAAACTCCGGCAAGTGCGGAGGTGCTGGCCTTGGCATTGAGAATCCCGACGGGAACGTCGATCAACCGGTGCACCCTGGGAGCTGACGAGTTGTCGAGTTACCGGCCCTTGCGATCCCGCGCGCGATTCGCATGCATGATGCTCTTTGCCAGCATCATGTGCAGCTTCTCCGCGATCGTGCTGAGCACGCGGGTGCTGGGGCTCTTGGCTGCATCGCGAGCGGGGACCATTCCACAGAAGGAACTCGAAGAGGCAGACCAGGTCCATTCCCTGCTGATGCTGTTCTCGCTGGCGATCGCGGGTATGACGGCGTTGGCGTTCTGCCGTTGGCTGATCCGGGTTCAACTGAAAGTCAGGGATGAACTCAAAGCGCCGACACGGTTCAACGCGTGGTACAGCGTCGCCAGTTTTTTCATTCCGGTGGTCAACCTTCGGGTGCCGCCGCTGGCCGTCGCCGACGTGTGGAGACTCTCAGCCCCTTCGAGCAATCCGGGCAGCAGGAAGTTGCTCGCCGCATGGTGGGGGATGTGGCTGGGTTGGATGGCAATCGCACCCATCGCCGTCTGGTTCAAGTTGCGCGGCGACTACGAACGGGGCCTGAGGTTGGGAATCGTGAGCGAGGCCGTGCTCATCGGTGCGGCCATCGCTGCGATCCTCATTGTGCGCTCGATCAGCGGACGCTTGGGATCTGAGCGGGCCACGCCTTAACCACTCGGCGGGTGGATTGCCATACAAAGACCGCACGAGCAAGCTGGGCGTTGGACCTAGGCCAGCAATTGTGTGAAATTCCGATAACAATCATTGCGGCCGCAAGCGTTGGTTGTTATAACGACAATCTCCCTCGTAGGAAATGGAGAAAGACATGACCACTCGTGAAATTCGGCCCGGTGTTGCCAAGTTCGCCCTCGCCGCCACCATGGCCCTCGCCGCCACCATGGCCCTCGCCGCGGCCTCGGCCCAGGCCAGCATCGTGGTGTACACGGCCAACCTCGATGGCCCCTCTGAGAGCCCGCCCAATGCCTCCCCGGGAATCGGCTTCTCCACGGTGACTTACGACACGGTGGCCCACACCATGCGTGTGCAGACAACGTTCACCGGGTTGACCGGAACGACCACCGCCTCGCACATCCACAGCGCCACCGCCGTCGCCTTCACGGGAACGGCGCCAGTTGCCACGGAGACGCCGTCGTTCACCGGGTTTCCGCTGGGTGTCACCTCTGGATCGATGGACACCACGTTCAACATGACCCTCGCCAGCAGCTACAACCCCAGCTTCATCACGGCCCACGGCGGGACCATCGCCTCCGCCGAAGCGTTCTTCATCAACAGTCTCAACAGCGGCACGGCCTACGTGAACATTCACTCGACGACATTCGGCGGCGGGGAGATCCGCGGCTTCCTCGTGCCAGGCCCTGGAACGGCGATGATCGTCGGCTTGGGCGGGTTGCTCGCCGCAAGGCGTCGCCGGGTCTAAGCCACAGTCGGTGCGGAAGCTAGTCAGGAGTACTCCTCGTGAGCCTGAAGTACGTTGCCGGGTGTGTGGCGGCGTGTAGCACCATTGCCTTGGGTCAACACCAGACAGAGATTCTGGTCGGACATACCAGCGCAGGTCAGATTCGCGTCAACATCGAGGGAGATGTGCCTGCGGAGCTGAACGCGTCGGTCTTTCCTGGCTTTCCCGGCTGGGCCGAAGCCCACCCTGGGTTTGAATCACTGGTCATTGATGATCCCCAGGGCGACTTCTACGTTCTGCCTGAGACGGCAAACATCCAGTTCACGTTCGTGAGTTCCGACGCAGAGGTGCGGCTGTGGAACATCAACGGCTCCGCGCCTCTGACCCCTGGGCAAACCTTCCTTCTTGGGAACCCCTTCTTCGATATCCACCCGGTGTGGAACATCGTCAATGGCCGCATCGGGCAGACCTACACGATCCGGCTATCCTTTCAAGATCTAAGCGGGCAGTTCACACCCAGCGACTTGGTGGAGGTCATTCTGATGCCCGCGGACTGCTACGCCAACTGCGATGCGTCTGCTGCGACACCAGTCCTCACCGCCAACGACTTCCAGTGCTACCTGAACAAGTTCGCCGCGGGTGACCCTTACGCCAACTGCGATGGCAGTACGGCTTCTCCGCTTCTGACCGCCAACGACTTCCAGTGCTTCTTGAACGCCTACGCGTCTGGGTGCGAATAACTCATTCGTCGGCGTCGCGGTTCCGGGCCCGGATCTGGGCCTGCAACTTGGCCAGAACTACGGTGCGAAGCTGGCAGACTCGGGATTCGGACAGGCCTAGGGCCCGCCCGATCTCCCGCATGGTCATGCCTTCGGCGTAATAGAGCACGATGACGAGACGTTCGGTCCGCGACAGGTGTCGCATGGTCCAGTCTTTGAGGTCGCGCAGCATGGTCCCGGAAAACGCGGCCGCGCCGGCACGATCCGGGACTGTGTCCTCGATCTTCAGGGGCCGGTCCATGCGGAAGCCGGTGGGCTCGCTGAGGCTGGAGACATGGGTAACACGGCCGTTCCGCAGGATCTTCCGGGCCTGTTTCCCGCTGACCCCGAGGCGAGCGAGCACCTCCTCATCACACGGCGGGCGGCCGAACTCCTTCTGGAAGGAATCGCAGACTTTCTTCAGCAGCGCCTCGTGCTCGCGGACCTGCCGCGGCGGGAGGTCCATCTGCCGGAGCTCATCGATGATCGACCCGCGCACCCGGCGCGAGCAGAACGTCGAGAACTGGATGTTCCGCTCGGGGTCGAAGGCCTCGATGGCATCCATCAGCCCGAAGATCCCGGCGGAAACCAGCTCATCCAGGTCAATCTGGGCGGGCAGCCGCTTGTGGACGCTCAATGAGATCGTCTTCAAGAGCGGCAGATACGCCTCGATGATCAGGTTTCGCATCTGGACGGTTGGCTCGCGCCGGTAGGCCATCCAGACTTCACGTGGGGGCAGTGGCGCGACTGGCACTGTGGCCGTCAGCCTCCGCCCGTTGCGCCCGGTCCCGTTGCGGGACAGACACACGGTACTCATTGCTTCGCTCCTTGACGCCGCGCTCGCGTGTTGCGTGCGCCCTCCGTTCCTGGAGGTGTGGCGAATATATCAGTCGTGTCAAGGGTCAAAGTTCAGGCGCGCGATCGGATCGGTGAGGGTTGCGCGGGCGTGTGAGGAAACTGATCGGGCGCGGATCGTGCGCCGCACAACAGCTAGAGGGCGACGCGAGGAACCACCGCTACACGTGGCACGCGGAGAGATGGAACGCAAGCGCATAATTTTCTTTTCAAAAAATCGCGTGCTGTTTTTCAACGTGTCACACAGGCGTTGCGAGCCGCTTTCGCAACACACGCAGCAGCGTTTCCGGGTCCATGTAGTTCGCGGGCGGGCGGAGATAAACCTCGTGAAGGCGTTCGCCGGTGGGCGGGGGCAGAACGCGAACGGCGGATGCTGGGAAAGAGGGAAGCGCGTCGGGCTTTGGAGTTGCCGGGGCGACTCGTGTCTTGGTTGGGGCCAGATCCTTGGCTCTGAGGATTCCAGAGTTCCTACCTTCGGCCCCTGCTTTCGGAGGGGAGATGAGCCTGTCCTGCACAGCCTTAGGCGAGTCCGTGCGGAACAGCACATCCTGACCGCGGATGCTGATCGTCTTCACTCCCAATCCCGCGGCCAGAACCCGCAGCTCCGCGAGGTCCAGCAGTCTCGAAACCGGCTTGGCAGGCTCGCCGTACGCACCCTTGAGGTCCTCGGCGACCTTCTTGAGGTCGGCATCACTGGCCGCGGTCGCGATTCGGCGGTAGGCCTCCATGCGGCGTTGGTCGGAGGGGATGTAGGCCTTGGGGATGGTGCCGACGATCCCGATGTCGATGGCGGTCTGGCTGGCGACCGCGGGCGGGGCCTCGCTCTTGAGGCCACGGACGGCCTCATCCAGCAGGCGGCAATACATCTCGTATCCGACCGCGGCGATGTGGCCGGACTGCTCAGACCCCAGCAGGTTGCCGGCGCCGCGAATCTCCAGATCCCGCATCGCGATCTTGAATCCCGCCCCGAGCATGCTGTACTGCTCGATCGCCTTGAGCCTTTTCTGCGCGACCTCTTTCACCGTGCGGTCGTTGGCCAGGAGCATGTAGCAGTACGCCCGGTGCTTGTAGCGGCCTACGCGCCCGCGGAGCTGGTGGAGATCCGCCAACCCGAAGCGGTCGGCATCATTGATGAACATCGTGTTGGCGGTCGAGATGTCGATTCCGCTCTCGATGATGGTTGTGCTGACGAGGATGTCCGCCTCCCGCCGCATGAACTTGAGCATGACGGCTTCGAGCTCTTCGGGGGGCATCTGGCCGTGGCCGATCACGATCCGGGCATCCGGCGCGAGCTTCTGGATGTCGTCGGCGACCGACTTGATGTTGAAGACGCGATTGTGGACGAAGAAGACCTGCCCATCGCGGGAGAGCTCGCGGGCGATCGCCTGCTGGATTCGGCGTTCGTTGTACGGGATCACCTCGGTGACGATCGCGCGGCGGTCCAGCGGAGGGGTAGTGAGGCTGGAGATGTCCCGCAGCCCCAGCATCGACATGTGGAGTGTGCGAGGAATGGGCGTCGCCGAGAGGGTGAGGACATCCACCGTGAGGCGGAGCCGGAGCAGCCGCTCCTTGTGCTCAACGCCGAACCGCTGCTCCTCATCCACAATCACCAATCCCAGGTCATTAAACTTCACATCCTGCGAGAGCAGCCGATGCGTGCCGATCACGATGTCCACGTGCCCCTTGCGGACCGCGGCCAAGATCTGGTTCGCTTCCTGGTTGGTCTTGAACCGCGACAGCGACTCGACCTTGAACGGGTAATCGGCAAACCGCGCCCGGAACGTCCGCTCATGTTGCTCGGCGAGCACGGTGGTCGGCACCAGCACCGCCACCTGTTTCCCATACTCCGCGGCCTTGAACGCCGCCCGGATCGCCAGCTCCGTCTTGCCAAATCCCACATCGCCGCAGATCAGCCGATCCATGGGGCGGGTCGAAAGCATGTCCTTCTTGATCTCGGCCAGGGCTGCAAGCTGGTCCTCGGTTTCCTCGTACGGAAACTCGGCCTCGAACTCTTTCTGCCAAGTGGTGTCGGGCGGGTAGTGGATACCGGGCATGTGCTCGCGTGCGGCCCGGACTCGCAGCATTTCGGCCGCGAGGTCTTTGACACTCTCGGAGACCTTCTCTTTCTGAGACTTCCACCGCTGGCCACCCAGGGTCGAGAGCTGGGGCTTGCCGTGGAAGCCGCCGATGTACTTCTGGACCTGATCGATGTTCGGCGCGGGCACGTGCAGCTTGGCCTTGCCTGCAAACTCAAGCGTCAGGTATTCCTGCGGCTCGATCGTGGCCCGATCGGTATGAGCTTCACGCAGCCCCGCAGGAATGTGCGACGAATCCGTCCCACCCGCCACCTCGCGGTGCCGCGGCGGCTTCATGACTTTCAGCCCGATGAACTTGGCGATGCCGTGATCGGCGTGGACGACGTAGTCCCCGGGCGCGAAGTCCAGGAACGTATCCATCGCGCGCCCGGCCTTGAGGCGCACGTTCCGCCGCCGCGCGTGGTAGCGGTGGAGAAGCTCGTGGTAAGGCACCAGCGAGAGTGACTTCTCTGCCTTCGTGCCTTCCGCCAGATCCACGACGAATCCCCGGTGGACGTACGCAACGGTGGATTCGATCTGCTTGGTGGCCTCCGGCGAGAACTCGGTCACCAGTTCCTGAAACCGCTGCAGCTCACCGGCGTTCTGGCAATACACCACTACCCGCTGCTCCGCGGCCATCACCGCGAGCTCTTTCACCGCATCCGAAGCATCCTGAGCAAACGGCGGTAACTGCGAGAAGGGCAGCTCGACCCGCGAATCCGCCGTGGCCGCGCCCGCGGAGAACTGGTTGATCTCGGCAAGGCCCCCGAACCGGTCCGCCAGAAGCTTGAAAATCGCGGGGGGGCCGTAGATGCCCCGGGGATCGGAAACGCGCTCGTAGTACCCGCGCCCCTGCTCGGTCACTTCCATCGTTTCGCTGATGACGGCGATGGCGTTGCGAGGCAGAAGCTCCAGGAAGTTCACCGACCCCTCATCGCTTGTAACGGTGCCCGGAGTTGCACAAACAAGCTCGACACGCTCCATCGAGCGCGACGACCCCATCGTCTCCGGATCAACCTCCATGATCCGCTCGACCTGATCTCCAAAGAACTCGACGCGGACCGGACCCTCACCGCCGGATGCGGGGAAGACATCGAGCAACCCGCCGCGCACCGCAAAGTCCCCCGGCTCTTCCGCGGCCTCTACCCGCGTGTATCCGGCCTGATCCAACCAACGAATCAGGTCGCCGTGATCGACGTTCTGCCCGCGCGACACGACCCTCGAAAGCCGCTCCAAACTGGCCGCGGCTGGAACGGACTGCATCAACCCCTGGATCGGGCAAACCACGACCGTCCCGTCCGACAGCCCCACAACCGCTCGAACAACGCTCAGCCGCTCTGCGAAGAGTTCAACACTGACACCGGTCTCGCCGGGCAATACCTCAAGTCCGGGCAATCGCAGCACGCTCGCGCCGGCCGCGGATAACTCATCTTGAATCTCGTCAGCCTCATCCAGGTGCGCGACGACCAGAACGACGGGCCGCTTGAGCCTCTGAGCGATGGCCGCGGCCACCAAGGATGTCGAAGACCCCGACACCCCCGTCGCCACGCAACGTCGCCCCTTGGCGAGCGCATCGGATAGCGCGCTCACCGCCGGCAACGAGGAAATGACGCTCAGAAGGTCCATGGTCAACTCGGAGCGCGCACAAGCCTGCCCCGACTCCCACACAGGAGCCCGGGCCGAGCATTAACTGGCAAGAGTCTATGACGGAATATGCGGGAGTCAGTCCACGCTGACCAGCGGCCGGAGCTTCGCCATCGTCTTGGTCCCGATTCCCTTCACCGAATCGAGTTGATCTACTGAAGTGAACTTCCCGTGAGTGCTGCGATATTCCAGGATTCGTTTGGCCATCGCCGGCCCGATGCCGGGGAGAAGCTCGAGCTCCGCCTGCGTCGCGGTGTTCAGGTTGACGCGGTGGGTGGTCGGCAGCGCCACTTTGACGGCTTCCGCCGTTGGCTCGGGCGGGGTGTCCGGTGCGCCAGCGATTGGCGCGATTGGTGCGACCGGCAGGGGTTCCTTAGCCGGCTCAGTTCTAACCTGCTCAACGGGCTTCGCGGCGGGCGCGCGCTCTGGGTGGGTCACCGTCACCGGCTTGCGATTGCCGCCGAGAGACCACGCCATCCCGCCCATGGATGCCGCGGCCAGCAGAATCGCAGCGCCCCACTTGGCGGGTCCGGTTGTCCAGTCTGAAGCGATCCGCATGAGAAGCTCCCGAGGGGGAGGGGGACTACTTGCGACCGGAGACGAGTTTACGAACTTCGGCAAGTGCCAGGGCCGCGGGTTTGATGACACCGGTGTCCGAAACCAATCCGCCGCCGGGCATGTCGGAGTCGGAAGAATCGTAAAGGTCCTGCCAGCAGACGCTGTGGACGTACGGCATGGAGGCGGCGACGGCCAAGGCCTGGGTGAGCCAGCGGGCCTGGGATTCGTTGGACCAGTTGGCGCGCCACGACCCGCCATCTTCCGGGGCGTAGGGTCGGCGTCCGGCATCTTCACCCGCGGGGCCGCGGTTGATTGGATGGCTGGGAGCACCCATTGCGGATACAGAGAGCGGCTTATCAAGTTCGGCGTACCGGTCGAGCAGGTCGGCCATGGCCATGAGGTCGCGGGTGGTGCGGCCGGGTGAGGGCTGGCCCATCTGGAGGCGGATGGCATATGCATCCACCATGATCCCGGCCTGGGGGATCATGTCGGCGTACATCTTGGGGGGCATCGACCGCTTGTTGCGAGAGAAGTACTCACCCCAGGGCTGGGCGATTTCGATTTGGACCTTGGCGTTGGGTTGCAGCTTGCGGACCAGGAGCGTGCACATCCTGGTGAGGTCCATCATCCGCTCCAGCGTCATCGCGAAGGACTCGTTGATGTGCAGGCCGGAGCAGACGGTCCAGCGGGCGACCGTGCGGCGATAGCGGGTCACGATGGTTTTGATGTGCTCATAGACCAGTTCACGCAGCGTTTCGTAATCGTTTTCCCAGATGTAGAGCCATTCCGGGACGCAGAGCTCTCGGAAGTCGATCAGCGGGCCCGCGTGAACCGGGACTTTGGCTGTCCGCACGGCCCACTCGATCCACTTGTCGGTCTTGGCGAAGGAGTACTTCCCTTCGGTGGGTTCCATGTCGATCCATCGCATGGGCATGGTTACAAAGTCGCAGGTACCCGCGATGACCCGGGCCAGGGTCTCGTTGAACGTTCCGGGGCTGATCGCGCAGCCGACCTGCACGGGCTGGGGCAAGATGACGCCCGCGCCGTCGGGGTTTTTGGCCGCGCCATCGGGGATCGCCCGGTCGGCGGACATTCCATCGGTGGCCCGTTCCAGGGCTGCCTTGTGCATGCTGCCATCCAGGCGCGTCCGGATGAGGGTTTCGGTGTTCAAAAGGGCAAGCTGCTCCCCGGCGTCGACGGCCAGGGACAAAGCCCGCTTCGCTGCCGCATCCGCTTCCAACATGGATGCCGGGTCTGGGCCGCTGGCTGGGCCTTCAGCGTGATGGCACAGGGCGACCAGAGAGGTCGTGAACTCCGCCCGGGCCTGCTCGAACTGCTTCAGGATGGGGTGGTCGCTGGGTAGGTCAAAGAGGCTCCACTGCTCCAGTTTGTTCAGGACCATCATGATTCGATGCCGCGCGAGCTCGAGGCTCAGGAGGTAGGGCTCGGCCCGGTCCGGGAGCAGGCATGTCCGGAGGGTGAGCAGGCCCAGGCTGGAATCGCCCTTAAGCACCCCCCCAACGGGGCGACCCGCGACGCTGGCCTTGGGGGTCACGCCGGGTGGCAGGTCCACCTGAAACTGGAGGGCCAAGCCGGAGGTATCGGTGGTCGGCTTCTCGCAGAGGATGACGCCTCGCTCAAAGGAGACATCTCCCTGCACGGGAACCTCATCGGGACCGAAGAGGTACGCCTTGCGAAGGGGCCATTCTTTGGCCGGGCCGTTGCCATCAA
Organism: Phycisphaerales bacterium; assembly: GCA_044222485.1. Lineage (GTDB taxonomy): Bacteria > Planctomycetota > Phycisphaerae > Phycisphaerales > UBA1924 > JAHBXE01. The sequence goes on from JBGAND010000020.1 coordinate 22,461, forward strand.
AGACCGCGAACGAGAGCATGCCGACGGGGGTCCTCCATCTGCCGGTTCCGGGGCGCGGCGAGGGTGGTGCTGGGGAGAGGGGAGCGGGGGGGTATTGTCGCGATTCCATGCTAGCCCGCAACTGGGGGTAAACGGACCCGTTTGGGAGGCCTTGACCCGTTACGATGCGGCCATGCAAGCAGTTTCCCACCCGGTGTTTGCGACCCACCTGAACCTTCCCGGCCGCCGCCAGGGCAAGGTCCGGGATATCTACGAACTGCCCGGGACCCCCCCCAAGGTTGTGATAGTGGCCTCGGACCGCATCTCGGCCTTTGACGTTGTGATGCCCTCTCCCATGACGGGGAAAGGCAAGGTTCTTACCGAGATATCCACGTTCTGGTTTCAGTTCATTCAGAAGCGGAACCTGTCGCCGACGCACCTGATCTCGACCAACGAAAGGGACATTCCGGCTTCGGCCTTGGGCGATACCACCTATGAGCAGCTTCGGGGGCGGGTCACGATTGGGAAGAAGTGTTCGGTCATCCCGGTTGAATGCGTCGTGCGCGGGTATCTGGAGGGTTCGGGGTGGAAGGATTATCAGGCGACGGGCTCGGTGTGCGGAGTAAAGCTGCCCGCGGGGCTTCGCCAGTGCGACAAGCTGCCTCAGCCCATCTTCACACCCGCGACTAAGGCTCCGCAGGGCCAGCATGATGAGAACATCAGCTTTGAGCGGGCGTGCCAGGAGGTGGGTAAGGAGCTGATGACGACGCTGCGGGATCGGACGATCGCGATTTACACGGCCGCGGCCGATTATGCCCGGTCTCGCGGGATCATCATCGCGGACACCAAGTTCGAATTCGGGCTGGAGGGGAACTCCAAGGACCCGATCTTGATCGATGAGGCCCTGACACCGGATAGCTCGCGGTTCTGGCCGCTGGATGGGTACACACCGGGGCGGGCCCAGAAGAGCTTCGACAAGCAGTTCCTGCGGGAGTACTTGCAGGAGCTGGTGGACCAGGGCAAGTGGAACAAGCAGGCGCCGGGGCCGGAGATTCCCGAGTCGATCATGCAAGGGACGCTGGCGAAGTACGCGGAGGCGCGGGAGAGGTTGTGCGGCTGACGCTTTGACCTGCGACGCACTTACTTCGCTTCGATCGCCGGCCTTCCCTGGGCCGCTCTAAGCCTCTCGGCCATCATCTTGCGGTGTTCCTCTAGGTGGGGGGGTGGGAGGAAGACCTGGTCAAACGGCCGGCCATCCTTGGTCTTGGCCAGGTCGTCCATGTAGTCCTTAAAGCGGTCGCGCATCAGGTCGTAGCCCCAGAGCTTCAGGTCATCGGGTGCGCCGTCGTAGACGCGCTCGGCATCATCTGGGTCGAGGATGACGACCATGTTGGCGAACTCTTCGCCGGCGACGATCCGGAAGTCGCGGTTGAGCTGGGCCATGCGGCCGCCGTCATCGCGGCTGACCTGCGTCTGTATGCCCTGGGTTGAGAAGTAGTATTGATGGACCAACTGGGCGTACTTGAACTGCTGCTCGAAGAGTTCTTTGTCGCCGGTGAGCAGGCCGTTGACGAACGCGCCCTGCAGGGCACCCACGCACTCTTCGCGCATCACGCTGGGACGCTTGAGAGCCTCATCCATGAGTTCACCTTTGACAAACTCATCGATGGGTTTGGCGAGCTTGGCGGGGCGATCCGGATCGTTGGTGTTGGCGCCGACCCAGACGCCAAGTTCATCCTTGTACTTGGTCGCCAGCGCCACCTGACCACGCCGGTAGAGGAAGCGGATGGCATCCATCATTAGGTTGTCGTACCCCGCGGAATAAAAGCTGTAGACACGGCGCGGGTTGTCAGCCCAGGACAAGCTCTTGAACCACTCCAGGTGCTGTTTGTACGACTCGATGAACGCGACGTTGGGGGAGGCGCGGTAGTTGACGTTGCGGTCATCACCGGTCTTGATGAACGAGAGGTAGTCAAACCAAAGGTCGCCGGAGCGCCAGAGTTCCTGAAGGGACTGGACCGCGACGCGGCCGGCGTTGATGAAGTCAAAGTCCTTCTTGTTGGCTTGCTGCACGCGTTCCAGGGCGTTTTCGACGCCGCGCTGAGACCAGTAGAGGCCGTGGGCCGCGAAGTGACGCCAGTCAATGGGGCCGTACGCTATGGTGTAGCGGAGCATGCGCTCCGGCTCCATGCGGTATTCATCGATGATCCAGCGCCGCCGGATGAAAGCGAGCAGGGGCGGCCATGTCTTGGCCATGGCGGGGTCTTCGATGAGATTCACGAACGACCTGCGGCGTTCATCAAAGAACTTGGACTTCTCGAAGACCTTGCGTTCGGATGAGGAGATGATGGCGCGGAGGGTGGTGTAGTTCTGGGCGACCTTCCAGTCGGGCTCGAACCCGGTCTCGGCCTTGAGGCGATCCACCAGCACGCGCACCGAGGGCTCGCGGGCGATGACCTGGTCGAGCGTGTCCGGGGATTCGGCGATGGGGCGGATCCACGCGACGTACTTATCTGAAAGTTGTTCGCGGTCGCGGTTGCGATAATCGGGCGTGGGTGGGGGACCCAGGATGTTGGTCCACTCCAGGGCCAAGCGCTTCTTGTAGTACATGTTGGCTTCGTCCATGTACCCGCCGATTTTGTGCAGGAACAGCCACCCCAGCTCTTTGTGCATGAGCAGGTCGTTTGGGTTGGCCGGGAGGCCCTCATCGCGCATGAGCTTGATGCCCGACTGCACCCAGTTCCAGCGCTCGGGCTGGGTCTGCGTCTGGACCGAGATGTTGTACGCCATGTTCCAGGCGTGGAAGACCCAGACCTGCGGATAGCGCGGCTGGAGCTTGGTGATGGCCCGGGCCAGGTCCATGGACTCGTAGAAGCGGCCATCTTCTTTGAGGTTGTTGGCGCGGATCCAGAGGAAGTTGACAAACAGGCCGCGGAACGCGCCCATCGCAATACCCACCGCGACCTGCGGCGGCTGGCCCTCAACCTCGGTGTCGGCGTAGCCCAGTTTGTATCGCCCGCCCGAGGAAGTGAGGCTGACTGCGAGCACGCCCGAAGCGGCCAGGCAGCCGACCATGACGAGCATCGCAATGAGTTGGATCCAGGTGTCGCGTTTCATAGGGAGGAAGGCGCGGAGGCACGGAGGCACGAAGGCAGGGAGTGGAAGACACTCCGCGTTCGAGCCTTATCGCAACCGCCTTGTCTTCTGCCTTTCTGCATGCCCTTGGTGCCTTTGTGCCTCAATGCCTTCGTGCCTACTTCTTACTGCCCGGAATAGGTCGCCAGTTCGCGCTTCCTGAAGATCGATACCGCGACGCCGTACAGCACGAGCGTCCACGAGGCCAGAACCGTGGTGCCCCAGACCACGCTGCTCCAACTGAGGAGTTGCCCGTCGACCAGCTTGGTCGTCGGCTTGAGGTTCGCGTAGGTCTTGAACATCCACGACACGAACAAGCCGACGGCGCGGATCACGACCTTCCAGTAGGCGATGTTGTTGTGCTCATCCGCGGCATCGTAATACTCAAGCGAAGCGGCCAGGAAGCCCGAGCCTTCGGCACAGAAGAACACCGCGAGGGCGACGAGGCATGCAACGGGAAAGCTCAAAAAGGTAGCCGCGGTGACGGCGAGCATGGAAAGGAACGCCAGCTTGACCCAGAGGACAAAGGCGACGCGCAGGAAGTTCATCTGGAAGCTGCCGGCGGAGTAGGTGATTTCCAGGCCGCCGGCAGGTATCTGGCAGGTCTCGGGGTTGGGCTTGACCATGGTGGACCCGTTCTGCTGCGGGACGACCGCCGCATTAAAGATGTCCATGGTCACTTCGCCGTTCTCGTCGATGACCTCCGGGAAGAGCATGAGCGTGTGCGTCGGGCCCAGGCCGACCTCTTCAGGAGGCAGCGGATGGCCACCGAACATGAACGTGAGCTTGTAGAACTGGTCGGGAGCGTTGGCACCGGCATCGATTCGGTAGCGGACCGTCAGGAGTTTGCCGGATCCGCGGGCCGCCTCCAGCCCCTTGAACGTGAACCGGCGGCCTTCTCCTGGCGGGATGCCACGGGTGCTGGCAATCGCCTGCTTATAGAAGTCGGCGACGACCTTGTCGTAGGTCAACTGGTCCTGCCCGAACTCGGGGTCGCGAATCCGCTCGCGTTCAATGAAAGGCTTGACGAACTTGGTGAGGAATTTCTCATCCGTGATGAGGAACGGGATCTCCGGCTGAACCGACTTGCGGGCCTGGAGCACCTGGCTTTCGAGGACCATCCGATCTTCAGTCGGCGCCTCGGCGGCGACGACGGCGGCGCGTGTGCGCTCACCTTCCGCGGGCTGCTCGCGGAGATACTCCGTGAACAAGAACACGCCTGTGCAGCACACGGCCAATAGCACCGCGTTAAGTCCGATGAGGCCCAGCCACTTGCCCAGGATGAACTGAGCGGCCGAGACCGGTTTGGTCATGGTTTGCCAGATCTGCCGGTCGCGCTGCTCAAACGCGACGGACCCCACGCCAAAGAGGAGCGTGAGCATGGCGATGAGCCAGTAGGACCCGCCGGTACCCCATTGCAGGAAACTCTGAACGCGGTAACGCAGCGGAGTGGACTGGTCCAGCAGGAGTGGCAGGGCCGCGAGGGCGAAAATAAGCACGACGATAAAGATCAGGGAGACCTTCATCCGCAGCGCTTCGATGATTGTCTTGGTGGCGATGCCTCGAACGGAGGAGTCGGTGGGGAGAGGAAGCACCTTGCTCGAGGTGTTGCCGATGGCGGAGGTGAAGGGCTTGGTCAATGTCCCCAGCAGTTCTGACACGGGGTTGTCCGACAAGATCGCGCGAAGCCCCGCGATAAGCGCCGTGAACGCGGCCGCGAGGGACACGACGCCGACCAGCAGCGTGGCGTAGCTCTTCATCGACGGAACACGCGACATCGGGAGGGCCACGCCGATCGCCAGGGCCAGCAATGCAAGGTAGGTCAGGGCCAGGCCGAGCCAGACCACAATGAGCATGACGCCAGCGGAGACGCAGATGCCTACGGCGACATTGGTCGGGCTGCGCCGCGCCTGGGCGATCTCTTCCATGATCTTCTGAGCCGCCTGCATCGAGGACTTGAAATCGGCGATCTGCTTGAGGGTCTCGGCATCGGGTTGCTCAGCCTCGGGCGTGACGGATGCGGCGGGTTCGGGCTCTCCGGGGATGGCCGCGGGCGGACGCGAAATGACCATGTAGGTGACGAACGCCGCGACCGCGAGCGCGACGACCAAGGCCGAGGCCGCGACCTTGAAGGGCAGCGACTTCTGCACGCGGTTGCACGTACTGAGGAACTCCCGAGGCTTCACCCCTTGGGCTCCGGCTTGTCGTTGGGATCAATCAGGGAGTCGATGACGGACAGGTCCACTTCGGAAACATCGATTTTCTTGGGCGGAGGGGCCGCGGCACGGCGGGGCTCCGGGCTGGGCTCGGCCTCGCGGGTGAGTTCACCAATGAGATCGCGTTCTGGCGTCGCGGGCGCGACGGTCGCATCGGCCTTGGCAGCCGGCGCTTCATCGGCGGCCCTCACGAGCTTGCTGATCAGCGCATCACCCTCATCGGCACGCAAGAACGAAGCGGTCTGCCCGCCGCTCTGCGCGCCCGAGGTCTCGATCCGATCGGCCTTGGCTTTTTCCACGATGTCCAGGAACAGGGCTTCGAGTGTCTGACGCGGGCGCGTGACTTTGAGAATGGCCTTGGACCCGCCCGAGCGATTGCGGATAATCCGGTCGATCTCGGACACCGTGCCCTCATCGAGCGTGTCAGCCTCGATAGATGTGCGGTTCTGGCTCTCGAGAAGTTCCGCGCATGTGCCCTCGGCTCTGGTCTTGCCGCCATAGAGAATGACCATGCGGTCTACACAGTCTTCCACATCGGCGAGCAAGTGACTGGAGAGCAGCACGGTCTTTCCGCGGCGGCCCAACTCGATGATCAGGTCTTTGACCTGGCGGGTGCCGATGGGGTCCAGGCCGGTGGTGGGCTCATCCAGGATCAGGAAGTCCGGGTCGTTAATGAGTGCCTGCGCCAGGCCGAGGCGGCGCTGCATGCCCTTGGAGTATTCGCGAACGGTGCGGAACTGGGCGGTGCCCAGGCCCACCATGTCGATCAGTTCATCGATCCGCTTCTTCCTGATGTTGCGGTCCAGTTCGAACAGCTTGCCGTAGTAGTCCAGCGTCTCGCGAGCATCGAGGAACGGGTAGAGGTATGACTCTTCGGGCAAGTAGCCGATGCGCTTCTTGGATGAAACATCGGTGGGGGGTTTGCCGAACACCGAGAGCCGGCCCGAGGACTTTTTCAGCAGCCCCAGGATCATCTTGATTGTGGTGCTCTTGCCGCTGCCGTTGGGGCCGAGCAAGCCGAAGACCTCGTGCGGGTAAATCTCAAACGAGACGTTGTCCACCGCGCGGGCTCGGTCGCGCATCCAGAAGTCTTTGAAAACCTTGGTCAGGCTTTGCGCGGCCACGATCGGCACCCCGGTCGGGGTGTCGATCGTGCGACCGGCGGATGGGGCCGCGGCGCGGGTCACCGGCCCCCTCCCGCGGCCTTGGGCGAAGTCGGCAGCTCTTGGAGGCTGGTGTCGGTCTTGAACCGCGACTGCTTCTGCGCCTCGTTTCTGGCGAGCTCCGCGGCCCGGAACTTCGCCAGCTTCGCGGCCTCGTTGGCATCCTTCAGGTAGTCCTGATCGCGATTGAGCACGACTTCCGCGGTGTCGGTGCCCGGCGGCAGGAGGAACGTTTCCACCAGCGGCTGGCGGAGGAAGTCCGTCATCGCATCGGTCCATTCACGCTGAATGACCACGTCGGGGTTGCTCTTGAACTGGGCGTACTTGGCCTGGAAGGAAGCAAGCTCGGCCTGGCGCCGGCTGACGATCGAGGTGCGGTACTGCCGCGCCTCGTTGAGCATCGCGCTGACACGCCCGGACGGGTACTTCTTGCCAGAAGTGTCACCGGCCCTGGGCGGCTCGCTCATCAGTGTTTCGTTGATCTTGGCCAGAATCTCGTCCTGCTCGGCTTTGGTGCCTTTGGCGATGGCCGCTTCATAGAGGTCGATCTGGTGGATGAGCGGCTCGTAGGCCTCGCCGGCCATTTCGTTGAGAATGTTGCGAGCCTTGGATTCGGCACCGCTGCGCTGCTGGCTAGCCTTCTGCTCCGCGGATTGAACGCCGTTGAAGTCTGTGAAGAGGACAAACGGGGCGGTCTTCTCCTGGAGCGTGAGCTGCTTGATGTCGATCCCGGAGTTCAGGGCGTTCAAAGCATCCTGGGCAATCTCTTTGGCACGCCGCGCAACCGAACCGTCATCTCCCTGCGACTGCTTGAGCAGGTCATCGATCTTTATGGTCGAGATCGCCTGAACCACGCCGCGCTCCACCGCGGCCTGCACGATCTTCTTCTCATCCTCAGGCAGGATGTTCTGGACGAACTCTTTCGGGCGTTTGCGGAAGTAAATCACCTTCCAGCGGGTGTGGGCGATGTTCTCATCCCCGGTGATCAGCGAGCCATCTTCGCCGGGCTTGAGCGAGAGCTTGGTGCCCATCTGCGCGACCTGCGAGATCGGGAGCTTCCGCTGGTCGGGAGTCATGGAGGGCATGAACGAGTCATCCATTTCCAGCGTGACGGTTCCCTGATCAACGCGGATCAACTCGCCCATGGGATAAGGCGCGCTGACCTGCATCCCCGGGGGCAGGTTGTCGCCGGTGACCCGGCCGAAGAGGAGCTGGATGCCGCTCTCGGTTTCCTTGATGGACTGCACGCCGCTGGCGAGGAAGTAAACGAACAGGCCTGCCATCGCGACCTGCACGCCGCGGAACACCATCTTGAGCGCATCGGCCAACGACTGGTTGGCCGCATCCAGTTGCATCGCCGTTTCGTCGGCCTGCGACTGGGTTTGAAGCGTGACCGAGGCCGGCCGGATGGGGCGTGCTCCGGGCTGGCCGCTGGGCTGAATGGGGCCTTCGTCGCTCACCGCTGGCCTCCCGTCTTGGGGTCGGCGGCGACGGCCGCGGGCTTGTCTGCTTCAGCATTGGGGGATTCGGCGGAGGTGTCGGCCATCAGCCCCTGGATTCCGGGGACGCCGGCCCGCTTGGGGTTGGTCATCGCGCCGGGAGAGTAGTTCTCCATGCCGGGCATAGCGGTGCTGAAGATGAGCGTGATCCGCTTGGCCAGTGACTCACGGATGAAGTCCATGTTCTTGAGGAACACGGCGAGCTCGGGGCTCTGGTTCATCTGCTTCACAGAGTCCAGAGCCTCTTCATCACCCTTCTTGCGGATGTCCGCGGCCAGCGCCGCCGTGAAGTCTTCAATGCGCCGAGCGTTCTGTTGGGCTGCCGATGTGATGGCCTGGGCCGCGGAAACGCCCTTGCTCTCAAGATCGGCGACCAGCCGGGCCCGCTCAGCCTTCATGCTCTCAAAGACGGCCTTGGTGGTCTCATCGGGAAGGACGATGCGGTTGATGCCGACGGTGACGACTTCCATGCCGTAGTCATCGAGGCTGCCCTTGTCCTGAGCCGTGGCCCGGAGGCCCGAGAGGATCTTGCCCTCCAGTTCGGCGAGCTTGGTGCTCTTGGCGTCGGTGCTGAAGAGCTCGTTGAGGCTGTACTTGCTGATTTCGCCAACAGCGCTGAGCAGGTTGCCCCGCAGTACTTCTTCGGCTTTCTTGTAGTGATCGGTGGCCCGATCGCCGGCGTTGCTGAAGCGCTGGAAGAACTTCAGCGGGTTCTTGACCCGCCAGGTGCAGAAGGACTCGACCTCGAGCTGCTTGCTGTCCTTGGTTTGCTGGGTGTGCGACCGCGTCTGCAGAATCCGGGACCGCGTGTCGTACTTGGTCACGCTTTGTATCGGGTCTGGCCACTTGAACTTCAGGCCGGGGTCGGTTTTCTCTGCGCCCGCGCCGGCGCTGCCGAACGTGGTAAGAACCGCGGCCTCGGTGAATCGGACCGTGTACGTCATGGCGCGAGAGAGCAACGCCACCGCGAACACCAGGCCCACTGCAAGAATGATCATCCGTCGCACGTGATCGCACTCCTTACCGTCAGTTAGTCTGCTTGGCTTGGTTGTCGAAAATCTCCGCAACGCTCTCCCGGTCCATGAAGTCGCCGCGGAAATGCAGTTTCACCTTGCCATCCACAATGAACACCCGCGAGCCGGCCATGGCCGCTTGCAAGGCGTCGAAGTACAGCGAAGCCTTGAACACCGCCGGCGCCGCCAGGTAGGTGCCCAGCTGGCCCTGGTACGCCGCAAGGCGTGCACGCTCACCCATGTTCTTGGACCAGCGGTCGGCGCTGGCCACCTGGATCATGCTCGCGGCCCGACCTCCGGCCTGTTGAATGAGCCCCTGGACCTTGACCCGTTGCTCGGCGACCGCCAGCTTCTGTGCCTCGGTCGGGGTCCGACCTTGTTCGTTGGTCAGTTTCTCCAGGGCGTCAATTTCGCTGACGATCTTCTCGGCCAGCTCAACACTGCCCACAGCGTTCACCAGCGTGCGCGTCGCATCCGCTTGAGCCGTGGCGATCTTGGCGTGCAGTTTCTGCTCGGCGCCCACCACCTGCTCAAACTGCAGCGCAGTTTCCTTGGGAGGGTGAACGTCATCCATGCCCACGAACAGCACCTTCACCCCTGCCCCCATGGACCTGCCCGTCTCGCCATCGGGGTTCAACGCTTTAAAGGCCTCCTCGATGCGGCGTGTGAGTTCCTTGCGCACCTTGGGCCGATCTGCCGACAGCAGATCAGTGACCGAGAGCGTCGCGAAGTACTGCATCGTCGCCCGTTGGGCCGTCGCCTTCAGCAGGTCGTCCCGAAGTTCCGGCGGCCCCAGCATCTCATAGGTCTTGACGTCTTCAATCGCGTAGTGCAGCGGCAACTCCGCCGCCAAGATGGACAGATCCCGTGTCTTCCCCGCGCCTGCTTCCGCTTCCGACCACGGCTGCACCAGGAAGAACACTTCCGCGTTGTGGTCGTTGGTCCACAGCACCGGCTTTTCGGGGTCCGGCGGCATAGATCCAAGATCCACCGACCGCACGCCCGTCACCGTCTGACTCGTGAAAATGACTTTTCCCTGAGCATCCTTCTTCGTGTAGACCGGGACTTCCACGGTCTCGATCGGCCACGGTAGCTTGAAGTTCAGCCCCGGTTCGATGATGCGCTCGAACTTTCCGAATCTCAGCACCATCCCCTTCTCGTGCGGACGCACAACCGCCAGGCTCGACATGGCCCACAGCACCACGATGGCCACCGGCAGGAGCACCCGGAAAACCGTCCGCGACAGCAGCCGATAGAACCAGCTTCCGGAAACGTCGTAGCCGAACTGGTAGTTGATGGCCTCGCCGATCGACTCGGCGATGCGATCCGGGGCCGCGACAAAGCCCAGCACACGCGACTCAAACGCAGGCCGGGGATATTCCCCAGCCTTCCGCGGCCGGTACAGGTCCAAAACAAAGTTCAGGAAGATCTCGGCGCCCAGGGCGATCAGAACCACGGGGAACGCCAGGATGAGGTACCGCAGCACCACATCCGGACCCATGATGTCGATGACCTGGGCGATGGGCATGGTCAGGCCCATCAAGGCCGCGCCGACGGCAAAGCCGGCTCCGCCCCGCAGGTTGGTCCAGACCTTCTGCTTGGCCATTCCCGAGATGTAGCGAGCGAACAGGAACCCGACGAACGCCACGGCGACGCCGAACGCGATGGACCATCCGCGGGCCGTCGGCGGCTGCCAGGTGGCCATCTGGTGACGGCCCTCGGTGAACCGCCAGAACCCGATGCCGATGAGGGCCGCGCCAACAATCAGGCTGACGACCGGGATCAGAACCTTATAAATCAGCTTGAGCCGCTGGGCGGCGACCCGGTCCGTCTGGCCCTGCTGCTCGAAGACCGAGTATGAAGCGGCATCCGACGCCGCGAACGACTCGGCCTCAATCGCCTCAATCCGCTCCCGCCGATGCTGATCAAAGAGCACGGCAAGGCACAGCCACACCGGCACACCCAGCAGGATGAAGAGCGATGCCGTAATAGAGGCATCGTCGCGCGTGAACAGCCCGTTGAGCAGGAGCAGAAGGCCCATGGCCAACTGGATCACCAGCCCCAAAAGGCTCTTCCCCGTTGCTCGCTGGTAACTCAGGTAATCCGGTTTCATGCAGTGTTCCGATTCAACCGTGCGCCCTCGCGTCAGACCCCGCGCAAGACCCGCGCTCCGCGCTTCCCGCCCCAGGGCAACCTGCCAAGGGGGGCCTATTGTGCCCAACAGGGCCGCCCCTGTCCACCGATGCGCGGCCGCCGTGCCCGCACCTTACCAATCTCTCTCAGCTCCAATTTCACTCGTCCCACGAGATTCGCGCAGGGCAAGGCGAACCGGAGACCCCGGTCGCACGTTGAAGTACGGACCGCCCGGGCGTATGTTCGTCCGCCCCGGCGGAATAATTGCACCGGCCCGTTCGGGTCCAAGTCCCCCAGCCTTCCAGCCCCCTAGCGACCACCCCATGCCCGCCCAGATCCTCGCCATCGCCCGCAACACCTTCATCGAGAGCATTCGTCAGCCTATTTTCTTCGTGCTGGTGATGCTTTCGGGAATCCTCCAGTTCTTCACGACCTGGGGAACCGGCTTTGCCATGGGGTACACCGAGTCCGGAGAGGTCTCGGGAGATGACAAGCTCCAGTTTGACGTGGGCCTTTCGACGGTGTTCGTTTGCGGAATGCTTTTGGCGGCCCTGACCGCAACCGCGGTCATATCCCGTGAAATCGAGAACAAGACCGTCCTGACCGTGGTGAGCAAGCCCGTCCCGCGTCCCAGCGTGGTCCTGGGCAAGTATCTGGGCGTCGCCGGGTCCCTCTTGATTGCCATCATTCCCATGATCATCTTTCTGCTCATGGGAATCCGGCACGGGGTGATGTCCACCGCCTCAGATGATCCCGATGGCCCGGTCCTGCTTTTCACGTTCCTGGCCATCTTCATTGCCCTGGGCACGGCCGTCTGGTGCAACTTCTTCTACGGCTGGTACTTCTCTCAAACCTGCATGCTGATCCTCGCTCCGGGCATGTTGCTGGCCTTTGTGCTCGTGCTCTGCTTGAGCAAGAAATGGACATGGCAAGTTCCCCTCACCGACCTCAAGCCCCAGATCTGTTTCGCCTGCTTCTCTATGGCCACGGGCATCTTTGTGCTCGCCGCCGTGGCCACGGCGGTATCCACGCGTCTGAGCCAGGTCATGACCATTACCGTGTGCATCGGTGTGTTCATGTTCGGGCTCATGTCCAACTACCTGGTCGGCAAGCGGGTCTTTGACAACAAACAGGCCGCGATTGTCAAGTTTGCGATCCCCGCCGACGAGGTCAAACCCGGCTGGGCCGAGCCCGGCTCGACCTACAAGATCACGACTCTTTCTGCGATGAAGATCGCCGTGCGCCCCGGCGACTCGTTCTATTACGCGGATAGTCCGACAGGCTTCCCCATGCTGGTGCCCACGTTCCCGCGTGTGGACCCCAAGGCGGACCTCTCGAGCAACCTATCTCCCCATCCCGCTCTGGTGGTCACTCAGGCCGACGGCATGGGGATAACGGTCAAGCGTATTGGCGAAGGTCCCTTCGCCATCGAACGCCCGCCGCAGACCGGCGACTCGATTTTCATCCGGCCCACTCGCGTCAACCTCATCCCGCTGGCCATCTGGAGCGTCACCCCGAACCTCCATTACTTCTGGCTGGTGGATGCCGTCAGCCAGAACCAACTGATCCCCTTCACTCACATCGGGCTGGTTTTGCTCTACGCTTTCGCCCAAATCGGGGCCTTTTTGGCCCTCGGAGTCGCCCTCTTCCAACGCAGGGATGTCGGCTAACATATTCAGCCGGTCATTCGCCGGGCGTTTCAGTGGAGCAAGTCATGGCTGAGCACAATCGGTCTTCGTTGGTCGACGATTCGTTTGCATCCGTCGGCTCTGGCAAAAAATCAAAGAAATCCAGTGGCAGCGGCGGCAACTCCGGCATGGGCCTGAAGATCGGGCTCATCGTGGTTTGCTTCATCGGCGCGGCGCTGGGCTTTGCTTACAGCCAGGGCATGTTTGAAGCCCCGCCCAAGCCCGTCGTGCGTACGGAAACCGATAATAAGGCCGCGGCCGAGTCTCAAAAGATTCAGGACGCCGTCAAGACCAAGCCCAATATTCAGACCGGCGGCAGCTGAAACTCAGGCCAGCTTTGCGGTTTTGTGCTCGTTGATGGCCTGCCCATAGGCCTTGATGCACTTTTCGGCCGCGCCGTCCCACGTCAGCCACCGCAGGTCGATCGCGCCGTGGTGCCGCAGCGTCTGTGACAGCGGCGGGTGCCTCAGCACCGCCACAATCTTGTTGGCCATCTCATCGGTGTCCCAGAAGTCAACCTTCAGCACGTGCGTGAGCACCTCCGACACGCCCGACTGCTTGGACAGAATCACCGGCACATCGTGATGGATCGCCTCAAGGGCTGAGAGCCCAAATGGCTCCGAAACGCTCGGCATCACGTAGCAGTCCGCCATGCTGAACACGCGTTCGACGTCGCGACCACGCAGGAATCCAGTGAACAGCACCTTGCTGCCGATCCCCATCTGGGCCGCCAGTTCGATCATCCGCGTTGCCATATCTCCCGAGCCCGCGACCACGAACTTGACGTTCTTGATCTTTTCCAGCACCCGCTTGGCCGCGGCGATGAAGTACTCGGGCCCCTTCTGCATCGTGATCCGCCCCAGGAAAAGCACGATTTTGTCCTTGGACTCGATCTGAGCCCCCGGCTCGGGCTGTTCCGAATCGCGATCAATGCCGTTGTAAACCACATCAATCTTGGAGGGCGGTACGGCGTATCTCTGCACGCAGATCGACTTGGTATACGCCGACACGGCCACAACGCGATCTGCCAGGTGCATCCCGCGCCGTTCGATGTCATAAAGCTGCTGGTGAATGTTGTCCCCAGACCGGTCAAACTCGGTCGAGTGCACGTGGACGACCAGCGGTTTGCCGGAGACGTTGGAGATCGCGATCCCCGCCGGATATGTCAGCCAGTCGTGGGCGTGGACGACGTCAAACCGCTCGTGTTGAGCAAGCGCCACCACCAGCCGCGCATAACGGTCAGCATCACCGACCAGGTCCCCCGAATAGTGCCCGCCACCTTTGTTCGCCATTCCCACCGGAATCGGCAAAGGCGCGGCCGCTTCAAACCCCTCCGGACCGCCGCTGGCGCCCATCATCGACGGATCCGCCGCCGCGGCACCGCGCATGGATTCGTCCGCGGTGTTGAACATCGGATAAGGGCTCGAAAACGAGGCCTGCACACCCTTGAACACCACGTGCTCAAACTCGGTCGTCGTGTAATCCGGATCAAACCCTTCGGCGGCTCGCTTGGCAGACGCCTTGGTCGTCCGGCGCGGCATCCGCAGGGGACCCTTGGAGGAGTCCGGGCTCAGCAGCTTGATGTGCGAACTGTGCGACTTATCCACCGGCCGCGGCAGGATGAACAACACCTCGCTGCCCATGCGATCCAGCGCTTTGGTCAGGCCATAACAGGCGACCCCAAGGCCGCCGGCGATAAACGGAGGAAACTCCCAACCAAGCATCAAGATCCGCATCGTGCGACTTCCACTTTCCTCTAATGTGGGCCTTCATCGGCCCGGCGACTTTCAATCCATTGCAAGCCGAGAACCCTGAACCGAATCTTCTACTTCCGACCCTTCATCGCGTGCGTAATGGCGCTGATCAGGAACAGCACCAGGAACACAAAGAACAGGATTTTGGCGATCTCCATCGCCGTGCCCGAAAGTTGCCCGAACCCCAGAAACGCGGCGATCAGGGCGATGACCAGAAACACGACAGCATAATGAAGCACGACGATCTCCTTGTTGATCGCGACCTTCGCTGTCGCCTATTCCTCAGACTCCTCCATATCCCCAAGATTCCTGAAGCACGCCTCGTAAGCCAAAAGGTACCGGGTCGCCGCATCGGCCGCGGCCGGGTCCGCCGGGTTCAGCGGCAAGGACGACCGGAACGTGAACAGGAGGTCGTCCGACCGGAAATGCTCAATTTGCAGGCTGTGACCCGTGGGGAACCCCTGCTCGGCGAGTTCCTCGGCCAGCAGGTCTTCCATTTTGTCCCCGGTGTGCAGCAGATCGGTCTCGATCGACTCGCTCAGCCACCGATCCGCCATGACCAGCGATGCCCAGACCTTCCCGGATTCCAGAAAAAGCCGGTAAGAAGCCGGGGCCGCGGCCGCCTTGGCGTGGCACACCAGCCGTCCATCCTTCACAGCGACCGTCCCAAAGGCACCCGAGGCCCGGGCGAGGCCCTCGACCTTGGTCAAAAAGGGATGTGCGGGGGGCGAAGGTGGGGGCATGGGGAGGGGCGAACTGGGTATCTGGGTGGTGGTGGGCACGAGAAGCACAGGGTAGGTGTGAAGCATGCCGGAAGCTATGAACATGGGTCGCGTGCAGTCGTCCGGGAGGGGGTAAGTCGCATACGCTTGCCCCCACGGACTCCCGAAAGGGAGCCCGAGCACACCTGCCCAGGTGGCGAAATTGGCAGACGCACTACCTTGAGGTGGTAGCGCCCGCAAGGGCATGGAGGTTCAAGTCCTCTCCTGGGCATTTGCTTCGTTCGGCGACCGCATTTACCAATACTTGCTTCGGGGTCGCACAGGCCCGGTAATGCCCGGGAACTCTTAGAAAACAATCGACCGTTCTGCCCATAGCCGGTAATCTGGATGTCGGGTGTACTCATCGATTCAGGCCGGGGCAGCAATGGGTTTTCGCCGCAATGACATCCTGGTGAACACTCGTGCTTCCGAGAGCCAATACGCACGCGCTGCGATGTGCCTGACGGTGCTAGCGATCGCGCTATTCCCCTCGCTTCCGGCGGCTCGCGCCCAATCAGGGCAGATCGTCGTTTGGGGCAGTGTTCCTCCTTGGTTCGTTCCGCCGTCGGGCGTCTACTCCACGGTTTCTGTCGGCAGTGAACATGCGTTAGCGCTTCGTCCGGACGGGACGATGGTGGGCTGGGGCGGTAATGGGTTTGGACAGGCCACGCCGCAGCCCGGGACGTTTACCGCCGTGGCGGCGGGTGCCGACCACAGCGTTGCGCTTCGCACCGACGGCACGGCTATCTCGTGGGGCAACAACTTCGAGGGGGAGGCGAACACTCCGCCGGGAACATTTCTTCAGGTTTCCGCGGGGTACCACTGCAGTGGCGGTCTTCGGCCGGACGGGTCTATCGTCATTTGGGGTCTTTGGGAAACGACCCCCGTCCCGCCCGGAACCTTCAAGTCGGTGTGGGTGGGAGGGGACGGAAACCTCGGCGCCATCCGCGCCGACAATACGATGGTGACCTGGGTTGGCGCTCCCGCCGCAATCAGCGGTACATTCAAATCAATCAACGTCAACTGCCTCGCCGCGGCTCTCCGCGCCGATGGTTCAGTGGTGACGTTTGGCGGATGTCTTTCCCAGAACTATCCTGCTCCTCCGGGCCAGTTCGTACAGCTGAGCGCCAGTTCCAGTGGTTACCACGGCGCGCTCCGTCCGGACGGCACGATTGCTGTCTGGGGACCCCATCCTCCGAGCGTATTGAATGTCCCCTCGGGGCCTTTCTCATTCGTGGCCATGGGACCAGGGTTCGGCATGGCGATCAAATCATGCTACGTCAACTGTGATAACAGTTCGGTCAGCCCGATGTTGAACGCCAACGACTTTCAGTGCTTCTTAAACAAATTCGCCGCCGGCAACACCGAAGCCAATTGCGACGGCAACACGTCCGGCGTGCTGCTCACCGCCAACGACTTCCAGTGCTTCATCAACAAGTTCGCGGCCGGGTGTCCTTAGGCAATTCCGGGGCTCACGCCTTCTTAATCACCGGCACCGCCTTGTACTCACCCTCAAGAATCTTCTTGGGGTCCGCCTTCAGCCAGCCATCCAGCACGCCCGCGTACACCGACCGGAAGTCGATGTGATACTTCAGGTCACCCTCATCAAGGTCGGTGAGTGACGGATGGTCGCCTATGACGCCCGCCTTGACCATGGGGCCAAAGAGGAACATCGGGGCCGCGGTGCCGTGGTCGGTGCCCTGGCTGGCGTTCTGCGCAACGCGTCGGCCGAACTCCGAGAAAGACATCGTCAGCACGCGGCCATCGTTCTCCTGCGCCTTGAGATCGGAGTAAAACGCCTTCATCGCCTGCGCAAGTTGGCTCAACAGGTTGCCGTGCCGGCCGTTCCCCGCACCCTGCTGGGCGTGCGTGTCAAAACCGCCGTGCTGGACGTAATACACCCGCGTCGGCAGCCCGGCGCGGATCATGCTCGCGACCATCTGCAACTGGCGTCCCAGTTCGTTCTGCGGATACTGCACGAGCGGCTTCTGGCGAACAGCCTTGCGAATCAGGTCGCTCGACACCTGAGCATCCAGCGCCGTCCGCATCAGGAACGATGAGTTTGAATCATCACCGGTGTCCTTCACCTCGCGACGCTCAAGCTTCTGATACGGGTCCGCCAGTGACTTGTGCACATCCTGCCCGATCCACCGGAACAGGTCTTCAGACTCAAACGAAATCGGTTTGATCCGTTGCCCCTGCATCGCCAGCGGCGCGGCACGTCCAATCGCGATTCCCGGCTGATTGCCACCCGCCTTCTTCTCATCCTTGCCCGACTCACCCTTTCCGTAGCCGCAGCATTCAGCGTCAAAGTATCGCCCGAGCCAGCCATCGCCCGTCGCCGTCGTGTCCGCGGTCTGCCAGATGTCCATCGACTTGAAGTGCGAGCGATTGGGGTTGGGATATCCCACACCCTGGATCACCGTCGCCATCCCTTTGTCGTACAGCTCCTTGATCCCCGTCATCTGCGGGTGCAGGCCGACTCCGTAGTCGCCGAGCTTCAAGACGTCCTTGGCGGGAATGCCGATCCCCGGCCGCGCCTTGTAGTACTGGTCCATCGAATACGGAACGACCATGTTGAGCCCGTCGTTGCCGCCCGACAGTTGAACGACTACGAGGATGTGATCCTCCGGCACGCCCGGCATCGACGAGAGCCCGAACCCGGGCATCATCGCGAGCGCTGAGCGGTTCAGGAAAGCAGGCAGCGTGGCCGCGGCCGATGCCATGATCAGGCTGGAGTTCAGGAACTGCCGGCGTGTAAAGGCTGTGGGATCCGTCATTGGAGAGCTCCGAAAGCGTTCAACACAACTGATACTCCGGCATCGCCGTAATCAACAACAGCATCCCGACCACCAGATCATTGGTGACGCCGGTATTCAGGGATTTCGCAAAGTCCGAAAGGATGGTCTTGGCCTCATCCGGGGCGTTCCCCAGAGTGAGTTTGAGCAGGAACTCCCCGACCTTGGCCGGATCCTTCTCAGCTCCGGGATTGGCCTTGGCCAGCTCCGAGAGCAACGGCGCCGGGTCAAACTTCTCCTGATTCGCCATCGCGTCATACCCCTGCGGCTTCTTGCCCGTCAGGAGGAACGCCATGATGTTCTGGCGAACGTAGAGCGTGCTCGTGTTGATCCACGATCGTCCGCCATCCCAACCCTTCACGCTCGGCGGCATGAAGATGTTCTGCCCCATCAAGTCCGTTGCATCGTTGAGGAGCGATAGCGACCGCACCGGTGTATTCAGCGAGCGGATCGCTCCGACCACAAGCTGGATCGGCGACTTGATCTGTTCGTTGCGGATCCTGGTGCTGTAGAAGTGCTCGGACAGGAAGAGACGGCGGAGCACGGGCTTGATCGCGTACTTGTTCGTGGAAAGCGTCGTCGCCAGATCCGCGATCACCGCCCGCATCGCCGGGTCCAACGTTCGGTCGTTGTCCGTCGCCTCCAGCGGCGGGATATCCGCGGCAAAGAACTTGTACAGCTTCCTGGCGATGTACTGCGAGCAGGCCTTCTTCTCCAGGATGATCTTGACGAACCCGTCTCCGTCAAAGTTGCCCGAAGCGCCGAGGATGTTCTTGTTGCCCGTGTCGTGGTTGTTCTTCTGGAACTGCGCCTCATCGTCGTAGAACGTGTAGCCGGTCAAAGCCCGCGCGCCTTCTTTGATGTCGCGCTCGGTGTAGTTCCCCAGCCCCAGGCTGAACAGCTCCATGATCTCGCGAGCCAGGTTCTCGTTGGGCTTGTTCTTCCGGGACTCGTTGTTGTTCAGATACTTCAGCATCGCCGGGTCGCGGATGATGCCGTAGAGCAAGTCGCCGAAGTTTCCCAGAGCGTTCTTCCGGAACAGGTTGTTCTGGAGGAACATGTGATAGCTGTTCTCAACCGTGCGGAAACTGGTCGCAAAGTGCCCGTGCCAGAAGAGCGTCAACTTCTCTTCCAGAGGCCGCGGCGTCTCGATCAGCCGCCTCAGCCACCACTGCTGCATCTGCCGCATCTGCTCGCGGTCGGTCGCCTCGCGCTCCTGCTGCATCACGCGATAGCGCGCCAGCGTCGTCTCATCTTGGCTCTGCCGAGCTGCCCGGGCCTTGGCCTGCTCCTCAGGTGTCGGCGGCCGGATGATCGTCTTATCAAACTGAGAAAGCTTGACCTCTTCGGTCGGCACCTTGTCCGCTTCCAGCAGGTAATCGATCGACTTCTCCGGCCCCCAGCCAACCAGCGTCTGGATCTGCTCCGGCGTCCCGCCGAATCCGGCGCGCCACAACAGATGCCGCGCCTGGTCGTACCCGAACGCATCCTTTTTAATGGGCGTCATCGATGCCGAAAGCTTGGTTTTCAAAGCAGGTTCGGGCTGAGTGAGCATGTCTGCCCTCCGTGAGTCGCCCAGCAGAACGCCGCCTACGCACCGGGATTGCCCGGCGGACCTCGTCCAACGCACCTAACCCTCGATTGTCGGGGCTACTCCCCAGATTGCCAATAGATATCGGCACTCAATGGGCCAAAAGCCCCCGAATCCTCAGGATATCGACGCTGTGGAGACTCTCAACAGCCGCTTGGCCCAGACGAAGGTCAGGACGGTCACCGCCAGCAGCGCCGCACCGTTGGCCTGATGAACCGTACGGAGCAGGGCCTGGCCGGGGCTATCCGCAGCCACCGCCTTCCCACCCATCGAAAAGGTCATCCATCCCAAAATGAACTGGAAAAGCACGACCACCAGCAGCCAAGTCCCACACCGCCGCATGATCTTGCCCAAACCACCATGCTCACCCGCGACCGATCGAGCCGCAAACCCCGCCGCCAGCGCGAGGATCAGGACGACCATGGCCAAACCCATGTGCGAGAACAGCGAGTGCCTATCCCGGAAGTGCCGGTACATCGCACCGAACACGAGTTGGAGCAGCGTCGAGTGGAGTGCCGCGGTCACGAAGATCCGCAACTTCTTGGGATTAGCGATTGGATCCGTCCGCTGAACCGCCTTGAACATCGGAGACAACGCGGCCGCCAGCCCCACGATTGTCCCAAAGGTGAGTTGGGCCAAAACCCCGTGCAACATGGCCAAAAGACGCTTGTTTTCCAGCACTCGCGCCCCACCCAGCACTCCCTGGATCACCACCAAACTGAACGCGATGATCGCCAGCACCTTGACCCACTTGCGCCGTTCAGCACTCAGCGTCCAGATCATCAGCGTCAGCGTCGAAAGCCCAACCAGCGTGCCAAACAGGCGGTGCGAGTGCTCCAGAAAGACGGCAGGTCCAGCCCCTTTCAATGGGTACAAAAACATGTTGGTGCCATAAGTCTGCGGCCAATCCGGCACCGCCATCCCCGAGTTGGTGCTCGTCACCAATCCACCGATGAACAACAACGGAGCCACCGTCGCCGCCGTTGCCACCGCGAACTGCGCCAGAGTGTCGCCGCGCCGAGCCCGCGGCAACGCCCGTCCGACCACCGCTCCAACCAACCCGATGGCTGCTCCCATCGCCAGAAACGCCAAGCCAATCAGGACCGCCGAAGGAACCGCCGCGGCCGTTTGCCCCGGCTCGATCAACTTCGCACCCAGAATCAACAGCCCAAGCAGCGCGGAAATCAGCCCACCCAGAACGCTAGTTCCGAGCGTGCAACCCCTCGAAAGCACTGCCGCCGCAACGATCCACGCAGCGATGACCCCCCCTGCCCGCATCGGCTCAGTTAGGGAAACCCACGGCAGGTGGGTCACAAACCAAGTCGTCCAAACCACGGCGGCGGCCGCGAACCCGAATGCAAGTGCATATCCAAACGCGATTTGCATCCCTGGACCAGAACGAATGTTAGCATTTTGATTGGTATTGGAAACGCCGCCCATGGCTCAGGCTCCGGTTGACCTCTGTCAGGTATTGATCGAGTTACACCGTTCCTGTCGATTGTACGAGATTGCGGTCGAACAGTAACGCGGCTTGACAGACAGGGTCAAACTTGCACAAATTGCGGCCCCACAGGAAATCTGTGGGGTGCGAGTAATACGCTGTTGGCCATACCGGGCCCCAGGAGATACGCCGTGATCTTTGGTAAGTGGATGAACATGATCCCAACAATGGGAGCGATCGGCGCCATTGGTGGCCTTTGCACGGTAATTGGGGGGTTCTGGTACTACGCCACCCCCAAGTACTGGCGAGTGGGCTACATGCCGACTCAGCCCTCAACCGGTTTCAACCACCAGATCCATGCCGGAAAGCTGGGCTTGGATTGTCGCTATTGCCACACCAAAGTTGAGAAGTCTCCCGAAGCCAACATCCCGAATGTGGCGACCTGCTACGGCTGCCACGCCGAAAACCACGTCTCAGCGCTGATCGTTCCCGATGAGCGGACCAAGTTCATTCGCGACGCTTACGCGAAGGATGAGTCTATCGAATGGCGTCGCGTGCACAAGGTTCCGGACTACGTCCGCAACTTCCCGCACAACGCCCACGTCCGCGCTGGTGTGAGCTGCTATTCATGCCACGGGCTCATCCCCGGGCAGCCGGTGGTCAACGTCACGCAGCCCATGAGCATGGGTTGGTGCCTGACCTGCCACCGGGACATGAAGGACAACCCCGGCGCTCACATTGTGCCGCAGGACAAAGTGACCAACCTGTTCTGGGTTGATGAGCAAATGAAGAAGATCGCGGCCGGCCAGAAGGCCGCGGACGGCTTTGATGCAGTGCTGCAGGCGCAGAAGTTGAAGTTGGTCGCCCCTGAAAACTGCGGCGCGTGCCACTACTAGTAGAGATCGAGTGAGCCGGGGCCACCCCCGGATGCGGGAAGCTTGAACGATGTCAGACCAATGCCCGTCGTCGAAGAAGGAAGGGAAGGCCGGTAAAGCGGAGCTCGCCGCGAGTTCGCGCGAGCTGGGCCGCTTGGCCGGAAGCGCCGAGAGTGCGCGCGTGTGGCGCAGCCTTGAAGAGGTTGCCGACACCACCGACTTCCGCGACTGGATCGAGAAAGAGTTCCCGGCCGGCGCTTCTGAACTCAACGACTCGACGACTCGCCGCTCATTCCTCAAGATCATGGGCGCCTCGGTCGCCCTCGCCGGCGCAGCGACGCTTCCCGGCTGCCGCCGTCCGGATCACAAGATTCTGACCTACTCGGCGAAGGTTCCCGAGGACACGATCCCCGGCAAGCCGACGTATTACGCGACCAGCATGCCCCTCCCCGGCGGCGGCGCTGAGGGCCTCCTCGTCGAGACTCACGAAGGCCGCCCGACCAAGGTCGAAGGCAACCCGCTCCATCCCAACAACCGCGGCAAGAGCACCGTCTGGTCGCAGGCCAGCGTGCTCAACATGTACGACCCTGACCGGCTCAAGTACCCGGTCTTCCGTGGAGCCGGCGATACCCGCGTCGCAAGCTGGGACGACTTCAAGAACTGGGCCAAGGAGAACTTCGCCCGCTTTGACAGCGTCCGCGGCAAGGGCATGGCCTTCATCGTCGAGAAGAAGACCAGTATCGCCCGCGATGCCATGCGCGACCGCATCAAGACCCGCTTCCCCCAGGCGATGTGGGTTCCTTACGAAGCCGTTGACAGTGACAGCAAGGTCGCCGGCGCCAGCGCCGCCTTCGGCCAGCCGATGCGTGAGTTGCTGACGTTCTCCGCCGCCGGCAAGGTCGCGGCCAAGGTCATCGTCTCTCTGGATCGCGACTTCCTCGAGCAGTCCGACCCCGGTTGCCTCACCAACAGCCGCGAGTTCGCCAACACACGCCGCGCCCTCACCGTCAAGGATGAGATGAGTCGCCTCTACGTGGTCGAGACCGGCTTCTCGATCACCGGCGGTGCCGCGGATCACCGCCTGCGCTTGGCTCCGACACGCATCGCGGCCTTCGCGGTGATGCTCGCCAAGGCAGTGTTGGCCAAGGTCCAGGGACCCGACGCGGCGATACTCGCAGGCGCCATCAAGGACTTCGCGGCTCCCACGGGTGAAGACATCCCGACCAAGTTCGTTGACGCCGTCGCCGACGATCTCCTCACGGAATCCGACGGACACGGCGGTGGCCGCACCCGCGCGGGCGAAACGCTCATCCTCGCCGGCGACAGCCAGCCCGCGGCCGTTCACGCTCTCTGCCACGCCCTCAACGCCGTCCTGGGCAACGTCGGTAAGACCGTCAAGTACTACCCGATGCGTGCCGACGAGGCCGCGAGTTCGACGGCAGGGCTTGCCTCCGTCTGTAAGGCCATGGATGCCGCCATCGCCGCCCACGAACCGAGCATCGTCATTTGCATCGGCGTCAACCCCGTTTACGACGCCCCCGCCGAGCTCGACTTCGCCGCTAAGTATAAGAAGATCGACAAGACCGTCTGCCTCTCGGTCGGCGACAGCGAAACCGCCGCGGCCTCGACATGGTCGCTCAACGGCGCCCACTACCTCGAGAGCTGGGGCGACACCGAGTCCTACGACGGCACGATCTCTCCGATCCAACCCATGATCGCCCCGCTCTACGACCCCGCAAAGAGCGACATCGAACTCCTCGCGATCATCGCCGACCCCGAAGCCGCCATCGTCAAGTCCGACCCGGCGGCTACGCCCGTCGCCGCGACTCCAAATGCCCCCGCCCCACCCAAGATGCAGCGCGTCGATGACGGCCACGTCATCGTCCAGGCCGCCTGGCGCGCCATGCTCGGCGGCAGCGTAAATCAGGCCGCGTTCGATAAGAAGTGGAAGCGGGCCCTGCACGATGGCGTGCTCGAAAACTCCGCCAAGCCCGCGGCCACTCCGAAGTGCAACTACGGTGCGGTCGCCGCCGAGGTCTCCAAGCTCACCCTCTCCGGCCCGCCCACCGAGGCCTCACTCGATGTGCTGTTCTCCATCGGCCGTCTCCACGACGGTCGCTACACCAACAACGCCTGGCTCCAGGAGCTCCCCGCCACCGGCACCCGCGTGGTTTGGGACAACCCGGCCCTCATGAGCCCCAAGACCGCCGAGAAACTCGGTCTCGCGCCCGAGCGTTTCTCCAGCAAGGAAGGCGGCGCGGAAAAGATCTACACCCAGAAATATCCCGAAGCGCAGGTCGCTTCGGTGAAGCTCAACGGTCGCACCGTCGAAGTCGCCGTCTGGATCATGCCCGGCATGGCCGACAACACGGTCATCCTGCCGCTGGGCTACGGCCGCCAAAACTGCGGCCGCGTCGGCGATGGCGTCGGTCACAACGTTTACCCGCTCCGCGAAACCGCCTCCCGCCAGTTCGCCCGCGGTGCCACGATCACCAAGCTCCCCAAGAGCTACCCGATCACCAGCACGCAGAACCACTGGTCCCTCGAAGGCCGCACCGCCTTGCTCCGCCAGGTCGATCTGGTCGCCTGGCAGACGCACGGCGACAAGCCCAATCACAAAGAAAAGGACCGCCTCTACGGCACCGCGAAGGAACTCAACTTCGCCGAGCAGGTCGGCGGCCGCTACGGCGACCTCAAAGAAGGCCCGCCCACGCTCAACATCTATCCCCACCCCTACAACCTCGGCGAGCCCAAGCCCGGCGAAAAGTCCCTCGGTGGCCGCGGCATGACGCCCGAGCCCGGCTCGGCCTACTCCAAGGGCCCGCAGTGGGGCATGTCGATCGATCTCTCCACCTGCACCGGCTGCGGCGCATGCACGACCGCCTGCCAATCCGAGAACAACATCGCGGTCATCGGCAAGAAGGAAGTGGCCAAGGGCCGCGAGATGTCTTGGATCCGCGTCGATCGCTACTTCGTCAGCGATTCCTCCGGCGAACTGGGCAACATCAACGAACCCACGCAGATGCTCCACCAGCCGGTGGCCTGCGTTCACTGCGAAAACGCCCCGTGCGAAACGGTGTGCCCGGTGAACGCAACCGTCCACGGCCCCGAGGGTGTCAACTACATGACGTACAACCGCTGCATCGGCACGCGGTATTGTGCGAACAACTGCCCCTACAAGGTCCGCCGGTTCAACTTCTTCGACTACGGCGTCACCAAGTTCAACGGTGACTACATCGGTAAGGACACGGTCGAGTCCGTGGCGCCCGACCGCGGCGGCGTCACCGGCTCCGGTCAGCACAACAAGGTCAACGTCAACCTCATCCCGCCGCGGCTCCGCCAGAAGCTCGATGAGATCACGCGGATGCAGAAGAACCCCGACGTCACGGTCCGCTCCCGCGGCGTGATGGAGAAGTGCTCGTACTGCATCCAGCGCATCAACGAAGCCCGGATCGAGATGAAGGTCCAGGACCTGGGCACCGACACGATTCCCGAAGGCTTCCTGCAGAGCGCCTGCCAGCAGGCCTGCCCGTCCAACGCGATCGTATTCGGCGACATCCTCGACAAGACCAGTAACGGCGGCAAGGGCAGCGCGGCCTACCAGATGCGAGAGCATCAGCGGTCCTACCTGCTCCTGGGCTACCTCAACACCCGCCCGCGCACTACTCACATGGTCCGCGTCGCCAATCCCAACCCCAAGCTCCGCACACCCGTCGAAAACCCCTTCGAGCATCACAGCGAAGGCGGGCACGAAGAGCACAAGGAAGGTGGCGGTGCGGAGAAGAAGCCGGGCGGTCACGCTATGTTGGAGGATGGGGAAGTCTCACGGTCGACCTTCCTGCGTGACGGTGCCAAACGAATCGCGGACAAGGGATATGCACTGAGCCTCCGGGTACTCGGGGGGATGGCCTAACACATGACCAGCATCAATCCAGACAAGACGACAGCGGAGCGGCTCGCAGGCCTGGCGACAGCGCCCGGCATGACCCTCCCCGCCCCGGGCACCGGCGACGGCTCGCTCGTGGATGATCCGGCGAATCGGGCGCCCCTGGTGCTCAGTAACCGGACGTTCACCGAGGTCACCGACATCATCTGCGGTTACGCCGAGAACAAGCCCGGGCGCTGGTGGCTGCCGGTCTTCGGCATGGTCAACGGCTTGGCCGCCCTGGGCACCGGCCTCATCCTCTACCTGATCATCACCGGCGTAGGCACCTGGGGCCTCAACAACCAGGTCGACTGGGCCTGGGACATCACCAACTTCGTGTTCTGGATCGGTATCGGCCACGCAGGAACGCTGATCTCCGCGATCTTGTGCCTCTTCAAGCAGAAGTGGCGTACGGCCGTGAACCGCTCCGCCGAGGCGATGACGATCTTCGCGGTTATCTGTGCCGCGATGTTCCCCGGCATCCACGTCGGCCGCGTGTGGATGGCCTGGATGCTCTTCCCCATCCCCAACGCCAACAAGATCTGGCCCAACTTCCGCTCCCCGCTCCTCTGGGACGTCTTCGCGGTGAGCACGTACGGAACCGTCTCCCTCCTCTTCTGGTACATGGGCATGATCCCCGACTTCGCGACCCTCCGCGACCGGGCCGATCAGCGCCTCCGCAAGGGCGGCACCGTCCAGACACTCCCCTTTGTCGGCATCCGTGTCGACATGCTCCGCGCCCGCATCTACGGCTTCCTCGCCCTGGGCTGGCGCTTCAGCAGCCGCCACTGGCACCGCTATGAGAAGGCCTACATGCTCCTCGCCGGTATCTCAACACCGCTGGTGCTCTCGGTGCACTCGATCGTGTCTTTCGACTTCGCCACATCGGTCCTGCCCGGCTGGCACACGACCATCTTCCCGCCCTACTTCGTGGCCGGCGCCATCTTCGGCGGCTTTGCGATGGTGCTCTTGCTGCTGATCCCGGCACGCGAGCTCTATCCCAACATGAAGGACTTCATCACCCTTCGCCACCTGGAAAACATGGCCAAGATCATCCTGCTCACGGGCATGATGGTCGGCTTTGCCTACTCGATGGAGTTCTTCATCGCCTTCTACGGCGGCAACAAGAACGAACTCTTCGCGTTCAAGAACCGCGCGGGCGGCCCCTACTGGTGGGCCTACTGGACCATGATCAGTTGCAACGTCATCAGCCCCCAGGTCTTCTGGAGCAAGTTCTGCCGCCAGAGCCCGGTGGTCATCTTCATCGTCAGCTTCCTGGTCACCATCGGCATGTGGTTCGAGCGATTCGTGATCATCGTGACCAGCCTCCACCGCGCCTTCATTCCCGGCGAGTGGGGCATGTTCTGGCCCACCCCCGTCGACATTGGCATCTTCATCGGGTCCATCGGGATCTTCCTCACCCTGTTCATGCTCTTCCTGCGGTTCCTCCCCGTTTTCGCGATGGCCGAACTCAAGGCCGTCATGCCGCAGGCTGATCCGCACGCCCATGATGAACACGATCACGCAAAGGGAGGGCACTAAATGTCAGCCTTTGATTACTTCCCGTTCCTGAAGCGCCCGCCCGCGAAGTTTGTCACCGAGAGTGGCGCTGAGGTCTACGGCGTCATGGCCGAGTTCCACACGCCGTCCGCTGTCTACAAGGCCGCGGAAAAGGTCCGCGATGCGGGCTTCAGCAAGTGGGATGTTTACACCCCGTTCCCCATCCACGGCATCGAAGAGGCCATGGGTGTCAAACGCACCATCCTGCCCGTGCTCGTCGCCTGCGGCGCGTTCACCGGCACCTTCTGTGCCTTCCTCATGCAGTGGTGGATGTCCGACAACTACCAGCTCCCCGTGCAGGGCAAGCCCGCCAACGCGTGGGAGCCCTACATGCCCATCGGCTTTGAACTCTCAGTCCTCTTCGCTGCGTTCACGTGCCTCTTGGGCATGTTCGCCCTGAACGGCCTGCCCCGCTGGCACCACCCCCTCTTCGCTAAAGACCGCTTCCTCCGCATCAGCCAGGACCGCTTCGCCATCGCGATCGAATCCTGCGACCCCAAGTTCGATCCGCAGGGTGTCCGCAAGCTGCTCGAAGGCGCCGGCGCCAAGGCCGTGGAGCTCGTTGAAGAATAACCCTCCCATGAAGACACACAGCACAACCCGATTCGCGGCGAGCGCAGGCCTCTTGGCCGCCGCGCTCCTGGGCGCCAACGGTTGCCACGGCGACCGCGAAGACAAGCCCCCGCACCAGTTCCTGCCCGACATGGATGACTCCCCCAAGTGGAAGCCGCAGGTGCAGACCGAGTTCTACACCGACAAGCGCTCCATGCGCCAGCCGGTCCAGGGCACCATCGCCTACGGCCACTGGGACTTCGATGCCGAAGCCCACGCCAAGTCCGATTGGGCCGCGCCCTTCATCGCCGAACGGGCCGACATGCTCAAGGGTGATGAAGCCTTCTACCGCGGCGTCGATGAGTCCGGTCGCTACGTCAAGAAGATCCCCACCACGGTGGATGCCAAGCTCATCGCCCGCGGCCAGGAACGCTTCGGAATCTATTGCTCCGTCTGCCACGGCTTGGCCGGCGATGGCGCGGGCATGGTCGCCGCCAAGTGGAGCGTCGCGGTCCCTAGCTTCCACGATCCCAAGTACAGCAACCCCACCGAGCCCGACCAGAAGGGCTCCGACGGCTTCCTGTTCTACACGGCGATGCACGGCGTCCCGGGCGCAGAAGGCAACATCCTTCCCACCGATGACGATGCGATCGTGATGCGAAAGACCGCCGCCCTCAAGATGCCCGGCTACGCACACGCCCTCTCCGAGCGTGACGCCTGGGCCATCGTCGCCTACGTCCGCGTTCTCCAGGAGTCGCAGCGCGGCACGCTCAACGATGTCCCCGCGGATGTCCGCTCCAAGCTGGAAGACTACAAGGCCAAGCTGCCACCGCCGCCCGCGCCAACGCCGCCGGCCGCGCCCGCACCGAAAGGAAAGTCATGAGCCAACTCACGGCACACGCGGGTGGGCATGGGCACGGTCACGATGGCCACGCCGATCTCTCCCCGGCCAACATCACGCTGAACCGCAGCAAGGGCACCGCCCTGTCCATGTTCTTCTTCGTGGTCGGCTTGGTCGGCCTGGGTCTCACAATCTTCACCGGTGTCACCAACCACGCACTGCTCAAGCAGTCCCTGGGCGCGTACCACATGGGCGCGATGACCGCCCTGGCGATGAGCCTGGGCGCCATGTTCTTCGTCATGGCCTTCCACCTCACCGGTGCGGGCTGGAGCGTCACGGTCCGCCGCCAGTTTGAAAACGTCATGAGCCTGGTATGGCTCCCCGCGGGCTTCGCGGTGCTCACCTACGTCATCGAGGTCTTCACCGGCGGCAACCTCTACGCCTGGCTGAACAAGGCCAACGCCGACGATGAGCTGCTCAAGGCCAAGAGCGCGTACCTGAACCCCATGTTCTTCGGCATCCGCGCCGCGGTCTACTTCATGGTCTGGACGTACCTCGCCTGGCGCATGTGGGGCTATTCCACCGAGCAGGACAAAACCGGCGACAAGTGGCTCACCAACCGCGCCCGCTTCACCTCAAGCTGGGGCATGCCGCTGTTTGCCCTCTGCACCGCCTTCGCCGCCTTCGACTGGCTCAAGTCGATGGACTATCGCTTCTTCTCCACCATGTGGGGCGTGTACTACTTCGCCGGCTCCCTCTTCTGCTCAGTCCCGGTCGTCGTGATCATCCTCACGTTCGTCAAGGGCCAAGGCCGCTTGAAGGGCCTGGTCACCGAAGAGCACTACCACGATCTTGGCAAGCTCATGTTCGGCTTCACGGTCTTCTGGGCCTACATCGGTTTCAGCCAGTACTTCCTGATCTGGTACGCCAACATCCCCGAAGAGACTTCCTACATCCTGGCCCGCAAGCACGCCGGCTGGCAAGACTGGACCAAGCTCCTGATGTTCGGCCACTTCGTCGGGCCGTTCCTCATCCTGCTCTGGTACAAGATGCGTCGCACTCCGATCCTGCTCTCCATCATGGCCGTCTGGGCCATCCTGATGCAGATCACCGACATGGTGTGGATCGTCCGCCCCATGATCTACGCCAACGAAATCGGCGACTACCTCCGCCAGCTCGATGCCGGCGGCACCATCACCGCCGACCCCATCAAGCTCAAGTACGTGTGGCTGGATGTCGCCGGAATCGTCGGCGTCCTGGGAATCTACTTCGGCCTGCTCACGCGAAAGGTCTATGGCGGCCAGCTCATCCCCACTCGTGACCCCCGCCTGGCCGAAGCTCTGCATCACAAGAACTATGTCTGATTTTGGGTCTGATTCTGATCCGGTCCGGGAAACTCAGCATGTCTCATAAACCGCACTACACCCCGCATCCACACGAGCACGCCGACGACTGGCACCACCACTCCGCCGAGGAAGGTGTGCCACAGGCTGAGCACGGTGAGAAGCCCAACATCCCCATTCTCATGGGCGCGTTCCTCGCCAGCGTCGCCTTCGTTGGCGCCACCATCCTCGCCACCTATCTCTACTTCGGTGTTTACACCCAGACCCTCCGCGCTGAGCGCATGGAAAACACCGCCCTTGCCAAAGACTTCCTCCAGTACCGCGACCACACCAACTCCAAGCTCGCGGCCGCCAACGAGTGGCTCAACGATGATGCGGCCCGCGCCGGCCAAGCCCCCATCCCGCTCGACAAAGCCAAAGAGAAAGTAATCGCTAAGTACTCCGCCAAGTGATCAAGTAAGGACCTCATGCGTCGATGGGCAGGAAAACTCGGGCAGACACTCGCGACCCTTGTGGGGGCCGCGGCGATGTCGCTCGCTTCCTCCGCATCCGCCCAGCTCATCATGAAGGATGTCCCGCCCGAGGCCCAGGGTGTTGACCTGGTCAGCAAGCTCGGCGAGAAGGTCCCCATGGACCTTGAGTTCGTCAACGCCGACGGCAAAACCGTCCAACTCGGCGACTACTTCAAGGCCGGCAAGCCCGTCATCCTCTGCCTGGCCTATTACCGCTGCCCCATGACCTGTCCCCTGGTGCTCGAGCGCCTCCAACAGGGCATGAACGGCCTGCCCTACATCGTCGGTGAAGACTACAAGACCCTGGTCATCAGCTTTGATCCCACCGAAGGAACCAAGGCCGCGGCCGATGCAAAGGTCGCCTACCTCGGCGGGTACACCAAGCCCGTCACCCCCGTCGTCAAGTCCGGCTGGGAGTTTCACTCCTCTGCAACTGCCGCAACCCGCACCCTCGCCACCGCCGTGGGCTTCAACTACAAGCTCATCCCCGAGACCGGCCAGTACTCGCATCCCGTCACCCTCGTCGTTCTTACGCCCGAGGGCAAGGTCGCGCGATACGTCTCAGGCCTGGACTACACACCCGAAGACTTGCGGATGGCCCTGCTTGAGGCCTCCCAAGGCAAGATCGCCGCGTCCATCGGGGATTGGGCCAAGTTCACCTGCTTCGTCTACGACGACAAACACGGGCGCTACACACTGAGCGCTGTTCGCGTCATGCGGATCGGCGGCCTGCTGACGCTCACGGGCGTCGCGACCCTGATCGCCGGTCTCCGTGCCGGTGAGCGCCTGCGGGCCATGCGTCGGGAAAAGTCACAAGTTCACGGGGGCAATCCGGCCCCGATCGCTGCGAAGCTGGGGCACGCCAGATGAGTGAGTATCCAACCATGATGTCCTTCGTCACGCTCGCCGGAGCGTTCAAAGACTGGTTCCTGAAGTTCAACTTCCGCAAGCCGGGAGTCTCGACCTTCTCCGCCGCCAGCGATGACATGTTCTACTTCATCTACCTGCTCAGCGCGATCTTCTTCGTGCTGCTTATGGCGATGATGGTCGTCTTCACCTTCAAGTACCGCAAACGCGCCGGCGTCATCCCGCAGCGCAGCGCCGGCCACAACACGATGCTCGAGCTCTCCTGGTCGGTCATCCCCACCATCCTCCTCACCTGGATGTTCTTCAAGGGCTTCTGGGGCTTTGCCGACGCGGTCATCGCCCCGTCCAATGCCCCCGAGCTGCTCCTCACCGCCAAGAAGTGGCAGTGGACCGTCACCTATCCCAACGGCGCTGCCAGTGATGAGGTCACCCGTACCCGCGACCTGGACAAGCCCGAGAACGAGAACTCCGTCGCCGAATCGCCCATCTTCTACGTCCCCGAAGGTGAGCCCGTGAAGTTCCGCATGACCAGCGAAGATGTGATCCACAGCTTCTGGGTCCCCGACATGCGGGCCAAGTTCGACGTCTTCCCCAATCGCTACACCAACGTCTGGTTCGAGCCTCAGGCCATCAAGCCCAACGCCCCGGTCCTCAAAGACAAGAAAACCGGCGCGGTCCTGACCACCTACGAAGACCACTGGGTCGCCTGCGCTGAATACTGCGGGTCCAACCACTCCGAAATGGCCGCGGTCATCCGCGTCGTCCCCAAGGCCTACTACGCCAAGTGGGTCGATGAGGCCGCCAAGCCCAAGGGTGAACTCTGGGAGCGCGGCAAGAAGTACTTCCGCATCAAGGGCTGCAACTCCTGCCACACCGTCGACGGCACCCGCGGCACAGGACCCACCTGGAAGAACATGTACGGCCACGAGGTCGAGTTCACCGACGGGACCACACTCAGCGCTGAAAAGATGACCGGCGCCGAGTTTGCCAACTACATCCGCGAGTCGGTCTACACGCCCGCGGCCAAGATCGTTAAGGGCTTCCCTAACCAGATGCAGTCCTTCCAAGGCCGCCTCAGCGAGGAAGAACTCGCCTGCCTCATCGCCTACATGAGCTGCAAGGAAGTTACCGACAAGCCCGCACCGCAAGTCGGCGAAGAACCCAAGCCCGAAGCACCGGCCCCCCAGAAGAAGTAACGGAGTTTGAGAACTGAGGGCCCGAGCCCTCAGGAGTAAGCCATGACCACGATTGATACAAGAGATGCAGGACACGCAGGACACGGCGGCGGTCACGGTGGCCATGGTGGCCACGGCGACGAGAGCTACCTGACCCCCAAGGGCGGCTTCATCGCCACCGTCTGGTCCTGGGCCACGACCATCGATCACAAGAAGATCGGTGTCATGTACCTGTTCGCCACCATGTTCATGTTCTTCCTGGGCGGCATGGCGGCCCTCGCCGTGCGCCTTGAACTGTGGGAGCCTGCCCGCCAGATCACCACCGGCGGCGTCACCAAGACCGTCGGCCAGATGTTCGGCGATGCCGCCAAGAGCGCTGCCGAAAACAACGACACCTACAACCGCATGTTCACCCTGCACGGGGCGATCATGGTCTTCATGTTCATCATCCCCGCTGTCCCCGCGGCCCTGGGTAACTTCCTTTTGCCCCTGATGATCGGGGCCAAGGATGTTGCCTTCCCCAAGCTCAACCTCCTCAGTTGGTACATCTACATCACCGGCTCGATTTTCGCCGTCAGCGCGATCATCCTCGGTGGTGTCGATACCGGCTGGACCTTCTACACCCCCTACTCAACCACCACCGACGCCAACCAGATGCGCGTCGTCCTGATGGTTCTGGGTGTGTTCATCCTGGGCTTCAGCTCGATTCTGACCGGCCTGAACTTCGTCGTCACCGTCCACAAGCTCCGTGCCCCGGGCATGGGCTGGTTCGATATGCCCCTGTTCGTCTGGGCCATCTACTCCAGCGCCGTCATCCAGGTCCTCGCGACCCCCGTATTGGCAATCACGCTGATCCTGCTCGCGTTCGAGCGTGCCTTCAACGTCGGTATCTTCGATCCGCGCATGGGTGGCGACCCGGTCCTCTTCCAGCACTTCTTCTGGTTCTACAGCCACCCAGCGGTGTACATCATGATTCTGCCGGGCATGGCCATCATCAATGAGACGATCGCGGTTCACTGCCGCAAGAGGATCTTCGGCTATCGCGCGGTGGCGTTCAGCTCCCTCTCGATCGCGGCCATCAGCTTCCTGGTCTGGGGCCACCACATGTTCACCAGCCAGGGTGAACTCGCCTCGGTCATCTTCTCCGCACTCACCTTCCTGGTCGCCATCCCGACGGCCGTGAAGATGTTCAACTGGACGACCACCCTCTACAAGGGCACCATCAGCCTCACGACGCCGATGTTGTACTCGCTGGCGTTCCTCTTCCTCTTCACCATCGGCGGGCTGACCGGCCTGCCTTTGGCCACGCTCAGCACCGACATCCACCTCACCGACTCCTACTTCGTCGTCGCCCACTTCCACTACGTCATGATGGGCGGAACCGTGATCGCGGTTCTCGGCGGCCTCCACCACTGGTGGCCCAAGATGTTCGGCAAGATGTACTGGGAAACCGGCGGCCGCATCGGCGCTGTCCTGGTCTTCATCGGTTTCAACACGACCTTCTTCATCCAGTTCATTCTCGGCACCCGCGGCATGCCGCGCCGGTATGCGTCCTACATCGATGAGTTCCAGTGGATGCACCAGATCAGCACCGTCGGCGCGTTCATCATCTTCGCCGGCATGCTGGTACACCTGTTCGTGTTCATCCACTCCTTGATCGCCGGAGCAAAGGCCCCCGCCAACCCCTGGGGTGGCCTCAGCCTCGAGTGGGAGGCCGCCAGCCCGCCCATCGAGCACAACTTCCACCACGAGCCCGTTGTCAAGTACGGACCCTACGACTACGACGACCACGTGCCCCCGCACTGCGACCCGCGCGACTTCCCCCTGCCCCCGCCCCTCCCGGGCGGCGCCAAGCACTGATCCGATTCCCTTCTCTGTCCTCAGCACTCAGCACTCAGCACTGGACGACCCATGACAACGATCGACGCAAGACAAGGTGGGGGGGCGTACCACGAGCGGTACAAGCACGCCTCGCACTTCCGCACGGCCGATGCCGAGTTCGACGCCTGCAAGCTGGGCATGTGGCTCTTCATCGCCACCGAGATCCTCACGTTCTCGGGCATGTTCTGTGCCTACGCCGTATTCCGCATGCTCTACCCCCAGGCCTTCGCCAACGGTTCGCACTACCTGGATCCCAAGTGGGGCGGCCTGAATACCGTCGTGCTGCTCTACTCCAGCTTCACGATCGCCATGAGCATCCGCAACGCCCAGAAGAACCAGCAGTTCTGGCTCAAGGTCAACCTGTTCCAGACCATCGTTTGTGCGGTTCTCTTTATCGCGATCAAGCTGACCTTTGAATACATCCCCAAGTGGGGCGCGGGCAAGCGGCCCGGCTCCTGGTTCACCTACCCCTACGCCGACAACGCCTACGAACCCATCTGGTGGGGCATCTACTACGGCGCCACCGGCATCCACGCCCTGCACGTGGCCATCGGAATCGTCCTCATCTCCTGGCTCCTCCTGCGGGCCCAGAAAAAGCACTTCGGCCCGACGCACTACACGGCCGTCGAACTGGTCGGCCTGTTCTGGCACGTGGTCGATATCGTCTGGATTTTCCTGTTCCCCTTGTTGTATCTCATTGACTGACTTCTTCTCCTTCTCTGCGTCCTCTGCGCCTCTGCGGTGAATCTCGGATCTGAACCATGACACACGCTGCACAACATCTCGACGAACTCGACCCTCACCACGAGGCTCACGAGCACGGGCACACGATCCTCGGTGCCAGCACGCTTGTCGGCGTGCTCGTCGCCCTCCTGTTCCTCACCGGCATCACCGTCGGCGCGGCCCAGCTCGAGGGGTGGGTCGCCGAGACCTGGCACATCCACATTCCCTCGATCTTCAACGCCTGCGTCGCGCTCTCCATCGCGGTCGTCAAAGCCATCCTCGTCTTCGCGTTCTTCATGCAGCTCCGCTACGACAACCCGCTGAACTCCATCCTCATGGGGTTCTGTTTCTTTGCCGTGGGCCTGTTCCTCTTCTTCAGCATGATGGACCTGGGCAACCGTGCGTACCTCTACCCGTACAAGAGCGGCGAAATTCAGGTCGGCGGACAGGGCATCAACACGGTCGTTACCGACAAAGCCAACAACCCCATCGGCGGCATCAACACCTCCAACAAGCCCATCGTCGAGTGGGCCAAGCAAGCACGCATGGACAAAATCGGCGAACTCCAGGCCCAAGGCAAGCTCGTCCCGCCCCTGAAGCCGACCGAAACCATCGAACAGCGCTACCAGACCGAACGGGCCGAAGCCCACGCCCACGCCCGCGGCGGGCACCACGAGTCCGGCCCGGAGTTGAGCAACGCTGACAAGAGCCGCGCACCCGCATCCGTCGGCCCGGCTCTCTACGCCGAGCGCAAAGCTGAACCCAAGGCCGCCGAGCACGGGGGCGGGGGGCACTAAAGTGAACCGCGCCCGCTGGTTTATCGTCGCGGGCGTCATGTTCGTTGGGTTGGGATTCAGCATTTACGCCATGGCCGGTCGCGTCAGCGAGTTCAACGCCCGCGCCGACCGCAAGCTGTGGGCCTTCAAAACACCCATCGACACCCGCACGTTCCGCTTCGCCGGGCGAGACGTTTCCATCACGGACACCACCGCCGCGGACGGCAGCGACTTGGTCGTCGTAACCTACGGCGACCGCGAACTCAAGCTCACGCCCGGTGTAAAGCCAAAGGACCCCAAGCTCCCGGGCCTCTTCCGGCACTCCGACTGGCTCAAGGTCCTCCGTTTCGCCGAGTACCCCAAGAACGCCTCCATCCAGGAGTTCAAGGACCAGCTTGAGGATGGCAAGGACCGCCTGGTATTCGCGGCCCGCCACCCGCTGACAACCGCCGACCCACGCACTGGCGACGTCTGGGGCCGCGACTGGACCTTTGACTTCCACGAGTTGGTGCCCGATGGCACGATCCGCACCGAGGGCCTTCGCCTGCCCAAAACCAAGGGCGACCGCAAGACCCCCCAGCCCAACGAACTCCGGCCCGGAACCTGGCAGATGGAGGCGGCCCTCCTGGTCATGCCGCAGACTCCCGCCGACTCACTGAACCTGGGGCGTCCCACGGCCTCCTTCAAGGGAGATGCGGTGAGCGTGATGGGTTGGACACTTCCGGTCGCCACCGTGACCGCACTGGGCCTCATGGTGTCTCTGGCCCTGGGCGCTGCCCCGCGGCGTTACAAGAGCGCCGCGATCTCCTGAGCCATCAACGCCGCCGCGGCCGCGCGGTGGCTGAGGCGGTTCTTCTCCTCCGTCGGCAACTCCGCGCTGGACCTCTGGTCCGGCAGCGGCAACAGAAACAGCGGGTCGTACCCAAACCCATTGACCCCCCGCGGCACATCCCCGGGCAATCCGATGCGACCTTCGAAGGTGCCGCGGCAGAGGGCAAGGACTCTTGGCTGGGTTGCTTCCCCCAAGCGAGGAGAAGCCAAACCCATCACGCATACGAACCTCGCGTTGCGGCTTTCCTCCGGCACCTGCTCCAGGTCCTTAAGTAACTTGGTGTTGTTGGCCAAGTCCCGTTGTTCCCGCGTCAATCCCATCTCTCGCCCGCCTGACGAGTAGTGCGAAGAGATCACACCCGGCGCACCGGCCAGCGCATCCACTTCCAACCCAGAGTCGTCTGCGAGGCACACCCGCCCCGTCTGCTGCGCGTACGACAGAGCCTTGATCGTGGCGTTTTCCTCGAACGTGGTGCCGGTCTCGGACGGCTCGTGGAATGAGCCTCCCAGGTCCTTGAGCCCGATCACGGCGATGCCTTTGCGGTCAAAAATCGCCCGCATTTCGTCCACTTTGTGGGGGTTTCCGGTGGCGATGACAATGGGTTCTTTCATGGCGCATCGCCCTTGGTTCGCTTTCGCGCGCGGGCGGGAAAGAAGAGATCCCGCACTAGGCCGAACACCGCCTTGGCGAGCCACAGCCACAGAATCAGCATGACCACGCCGAGGCAGACCGCCACCCAAACCACGTTGGCTTTGTAGTTGCCGCCGGAGAGCAGGATCGCCCCGAGGACTCCAACGCCGGCGATGGCCAGCGTGACGATCCCGCGGATCACCAGGGCGCGGACGTATTGACCGCGCGTTACACCCGGCTTCCGCGCAAAGAAGTCCAGGAGATTTCCGAGGTGATACAGGGCTTTGAGGAAGAACTCGGCCATGGCTCGTGCAGATGATAGTGTCCGGTCTGGAGCCTTTGAATGAACGATCGTCCTGCCACCCGTGCCGCGGCCAAACTCGCGGCCGCCACCATTCCTTCCGCCGTCGTTGGCTTTGACGGCTTTATCGACGAGATCATCGACGTCGTCGATCAACGCCACGACATGTCCCCAGGCGGCTACTCGCGCATCAAGACCATCTCCGAGTTCGCGGCCCGCACCGGTGCGGCCGCGGGCAAGTCCACGAATATTGAGATGGTGGTGAAGGAAGTTCGGTGGGGTGGAAACGGGCCGCTGATGGCGGGGGGCCTGGCCAGTCTTGGTTCGAGCGTTACGTACATCGGCTCGGTCGGCACCGAGGATGGCACGCTCGACCAGCGCTACGCCGAGCTTGCCCGCCGGTGCAAGACAGTCATCCCGATCGCGCCACCGGCGCACACCGATGCCCTTGAGTTTGAAGATGGCAAAGTGATGCTCGGCAAGCCGGGGAACGTGCAGGTCCCCACGTGGGCTCGGATCGTCGAGAAGGTCGGTATCGATGCGATGGCGGGTCTCCTGAATAACGCGGGACTGCTGGGGATGGTGAACTGGGTGATGATGGGCGGGGTCGAAGGGATCTGGGAGGGGCTGATCCGCGATGTGCTTCCGAAGGTGCGGCGCGGCCGTCTGCGTGTGTTCATCGATCTGGCTGACCCGGCTAAGCGGACCGACAACGACATCCTGCGCGCGATGGCGCTCCTGAAGCGGATGAACGGGCTGGTGCCGGTCACGCTTGGGCTGAACTTGTCCGAAGCGGAACGCACGGCCGCGGCGGTGGGGGTGGGGGTTCTGAATCAGGGCCAGCATCGAACCTTGGGTTCCGCGGTTCAGGCCGCGGCCGTCGCGTTGCGGGAGAAGTTGGACCTGGCGTGCGTGGTGATCCATCCGCGTGAGGGTGCCGGAGCTGCGGTGGTGGGGGCCCAGGGAATTGAATCCGCGTGGTTTGATGGGCCCTTCACGCCCACGCCGCGGCTTTCTACAGGGGCCGGAGACCACTTCAACGCAGGCTTCGCGCTCGGGCAGATGGTGGGGATGGAAGTCGAGGAATGCCTGGCGGTTGGGTGTGGCGTTTCGGGGGCGTATGTGAGGGATGCCCAGTCGCCATCCCGCGATCGACTTGTAGGCTTCTTGAAGTCCCTGGCCTCGCAGTAGCGATCGGGCGAAGAGCGAGCCGTGGCGTGTCGCCACGATGGATCGCCAATCAGCCGAGGCGGCGTGGCGACTTGGCGGCCAAGTGAAGTCTGGGGGCCGCCGTGGTGACACACCACGGCTCGCTCTTGTATGTGTTAGGCCCTTATCGTTCCGCCAATGACGGCCGGCCCCGAAGATATCTCGGAAGCAGTGGCATGCCTGCGCAAAGGCGGGATGGTCGCGTTTCCGACCGAGACGGTGTATGGGCTGGGGGCGGATGCGTTTGATGCCGCGGCGGTGGGTCGCGTTTTTGAACTGAAGGGGCGGCCGGCAACCAATCCTCTCATCGTGCATGTAAGCGGCGAGGCGATGGCGCGGGGAGTGGTGGGGGAGTGGACGCGCGATGCCGCGACTCTGGCGAGGGCGTTCTGGCCGGGGCCGCTGACGATCGTGCTGCCCAAAGCGCAGCGCGTGCCGGCAATCGTGACGGCGGGTGGGCAGAGTGTGGGGGTTCGGTGTCCGGATCATCTGGTCACACTGTCGCTGCTGGAGGCGTTTGGGCCGCTGGTGGGGCCGAGTGCGAATCCGTCAGGTCGGGTTTCGCCGACGACCGCGGCCCATGTGCGGGCTTCGTTTTCGCCGGAACAAGTGATGGTGCTGGATGGTGGGCCGTGCCGGGCGGGGATTGAGTCCACGGTGGTTTCGCTGGTGGAGGCGACGCCGCGGGTGCTGCGGCCCGGGGTTGTGTCGGCGGAGGAACTGTCGGCTGTGCTGAAGCGGCCGGTGATGCCGCACAAGCCGGGTGAAGTCGCGACGGGCGCGGCGATAAGTCCGGGGATGTTGGAGTCGCACTATTCACCGGCGACTCCGGCGAAGTTGGTCGATCGGAAAGAGATCGAGGCGGCGATGCGCAGCGGAACTCCCGCGGTGGCGGCGATTGTGTTTGAGCCGCTGGTTGTCGCGACTCCGCATGCGGTGATTCTGATGCCGCGATCGCCGGACCAGTATGCGGCGCGGCTGTACGCGGCGCTGCGGGAGGCGGATGAGCTTGCGCCGGGGGTGATCCTGATTGAGCGGCCGCCGGCGTCGGGGCGGGTGTGGGAGGCGGTTGCGGATCGACTTTCGCGGGCCGCGTCGCGTTGATCGGGGCCGAAGGGCCAGCGCGATTCAGCCGATAACCAGTGCGGCCTGCATCGCGGTTCCTACTACCTATATTTGCCTCCCAGCACCCATCGGAGTTTTTGAGATGCCCAGTATGCGAATCGCCCTTGCCAGCGGCGACGGAATTGGTCCTGAGATCATGGCCGCGACCTTGGAGCTGTTTAAGGCGGCGGGGGTGCAGGAGCATGTGGAGTTTGTGCCCGTTGAGATGGGGCGGGCGGTGTTTGACCAGGGCAATACGCGCGGCATGACGGATGAGGCGATCCGGGTGACCGAGGATTGCGGGATCCTGTTCAAGGGTCCGCTGGAGACTCCGAAGGGCTCGGGCGGCAAGTCGATTAACGTCACGGCCCGCAAAATCTGGAACGCGTTTGCGAACCTGCGGCACTTCATGGCGCTGCCGGGCGTGGAGACGGTGTATTCGCGGGCGGGGATTCCGGTCAGCTTTTACATCGTGCGTGAGAATATTGAGGACACGTATGGCGGGGTTGAGCATCGGCTGAGCAACGACACGATCCAGTGCAAGCGGTTGATTTCGGCGCCAGGGTCGGACCAGGTGCACCGGTTTGCGTTTCAGACGGCGCGCCGGCTGGGGATTACCAAGGTTCACTGTGGCCACAAGGCCAACATCATGAAGATGACCGATGGCCTGTTTCTGGACCGGTTCAAGGCCGCGGCCAAGGACTTTCCGGAGATTGAGACGGCGGACGTCATTATCGATGCGCTGTGCATGAACCTGGTGGTGAAGCCGCAGCAGTACCAGATGATCGTGCTGCCGAACCTGCAGGGGGACATTGTGTCTGACCTGGCGGCGGGGCTGGTGGGCGGGCTCGGATTCGCGCCAAGTGCGAATATCGGCAAGCACATTTCGATCTTTGAGGCGGTACATGGGACTGCGCCGGATATCGCGGGGCGCGGGATAGCGAACCCAACTTCGCTGGTGTTGTCGGGGTTGATGATGCTGCGGCATATTGGCATGACGAAGGCCGCGGCGACGATTCACAATGCGTTGATGGCGGCGCTGGAGGCGGGCGTTCGGACGGGGGACTTTGGGGATAAGAGCAAGCCGGCGCTGGGGACCAAGGACTTCACCAAGGGGATCATCGATCGGCTGGGGCAGAAGCCCAAGACGGTGCCGCCGACGGTGGTGGATGAAGGCGCGGCCCCGACGTTCAAGCGGCCGGAGCGGCCGGCGCATCAGGAGATCATCCGGACGTTTACGAATGTGGTGACGCAGGTGACGGGGTGCGATCTGTATCTGGATTCGCCGCTGTCGCCGATTGCACTGGCGGATGAGATGTCGCGGGCGGCGCATGACACGCCTTTCAAGTTGACGCTGATTTCCAATCGCGGGACGCAGGTGTGGCCGACGGGGAGCATTTACACCGAGTGTGTGGACTATTACCGGGTGCGGTTTGAGCTGCGGGATGGGGTGGTGGCGGGGAGCTTTGGGCAGTCGCGGTGCATTGCGCTGTTGGATAAGGTGGCGGAGAAGTTCACGGTGTGCAGCTATGAGCTTTTGCGGACGTTTGATGGGGTGAAGGGATACAGCCTTGCCCAAGGGCAGTGAGCCAGGTCCGAAGGATATTGTGCGGCTTCATCGAGAGGCGTTCTGTCAGGCTTTCTTGATCCCTCGGGTTCGTGACCGCAAGATGCTCAAACCCGATGAGCTGGCTGACGAGTTCTATCACAACTTACCTTCGATGTTGAGAGCAAATCGCCGCGTTGCGCTGACACCGCCTGTGCTCACCTCGAATCTGATCCGGCTAATTCAGAAGCTATCCAAGGAGACCAAAGCGGTCTACCTCGGTCACTCGATGGATGAATGGCCGTGTGAACTGGCCGAGGTTGTGGATGCGATTTCGCGCGACCACGGCGCGGTGGCATCGATTGAAGCGGGGACGCTGGCGAT
The DNA here is from genome assembly GCA_044222485.1 of Phycisphaerales bacterium. Classification (GTDB taxonomy): domain Bacteria; phylum Planctomycetota; class Phycisphaerae; order Phycisphaerales; family UBA1924; genus JAHBXE01. Next base: position 64,668 of record JBGAND010000020.1, read on the forward strand.
CTATGCGACCGAGGGATGTCCACGGCCGGATTGGTACTTGCTGTGCAGCGACCCGGGATGTTGAAGCAGGGGCAGGCCATTTGGCGGGGGTTTCAAAGGGGACATTGACGGTCATGGTTCAGTTACTGGTGTTCTTCGCGTTTCTTGTCGCGGTTGTGGTACTGAATCGCGCTTGGGTTCGGTTTCGCGTGGTCTCCATCATCAGGGTGTGGGCCAAAGAGCAGGGCTTTGAGTTGGTTTCTGCGCAGTTGCGAGGCTTGAGGCAGGGGCCGTTTCTTATGCAAGGTGGCCGTAGCGATACGGTGCATCGCATTGTCGTCCGGGAGCGTTCGGGCGGTACCCGGGCTGGGTGGGTCCTTTGTCGTAACGGAGTGTTTGCGATGATTCACGATCGCGAGCTGGTCGTGAAATGGGATCACGAATCGAGCGGCTCGGCTTGATACCGGTGCGTGGGGTGGACGGTCCGCTCGCTGCGCTCGGGGCTCGAAGGGGAACGGCCTTGGTGCAAGTGGACGCGATGGGTGCGCGGCACTGCTGCGCCGCGGCGTGGTGTGTGTGAGCGTGGGATGTTCGTGCGGCGAGCAGTGGCACCTCCGGATGCTGAGTACTTGGTTCATCTGACTTCCGCTCGTGCGTGGGCCGGTTGGCTGCCTGCGCAGTTGGGCCTTGGGGGCTTGAGCTGCGCCGAGATCGGGCGGTCCACGTCGATGCGACCGAGGGTGAGTTCGCTTTCGTGAACTCACTTGCGGTAGAGGTTCGCCCAAACTTCTCCGGAATATGAAGCGTCGGAGCCAACACGGGGTTTCCGCCCCGAATCCGCGGCCTCATCAATCCGGGGTTGCTTGAGCAGCCCCTCTACCTATGGGCCAAAGACACGTTTTGCGCGCAAAAACTGTGTCGAAAACGGAGGCGGTTCTTCAGAAAGTGCTTGAAATAGGGCGCGGATTTGATGTGTGGATTTCGCAGAAATCGTGTCGTGCCCGAGCACTTTCGTGCGCACAAATCGTGTCCAAACGCCGGGAGAGGTTGGGCGACCCATCGTGGCGACACGCCACGGCTCGCTGAAGCGGGGCTTAGTCTTGGCGGCGGATCATCTTCTCGATGCCGCGGGGGGTGTCTACGAGGATCTCGTCGGCTTCATCCAGGAAGATGCCGTGGTCGATGACTCCGGCGACATCGTTGAGTTCGCAGGCGAGTTCGGCGGGGTCGCGGTCTTCGAGTTGGACATCGATGATGAGGCTGCCGTTGTCGGTGAGGAAGAGGTGGCCGTCGAGCGTGCGGCGGACGACCCCGTGGAGGGCGATGTCACGCAGGCGAGCCCGGACGCTGGCCAGGCCGAAGGCCAGGACGGCGATGGATAGGGTGATGCGCTGGCCGAGGCGATCGACGAGCTTGGATTCGTCGACGATGTAGACGCGTTTGCCCGAGGCTCGGGCGACCATGCGCTCGCGGACGATGGCGCCGCCGGCGCCCTTGATCATGCGCATCTGGGGATCGACTTCGTCCGCGCCGTCGAAGAGATAGTCGATGTGCTCGAGCATGGCGAAGTCCACGAGCTCGAGTTGTTGGGAGCGGGCGAGGGTTTCGGTGGCGTGGCTGGTGGGCACGCACTTGATCTTGAGGTTTTCGTTGCGAACACGTTCAGCGAGGGCCAGGACGCCGCGGGAGGCGGTCCTGCCGGTGCCAAGGCCGACGATCATCCCTGACTGGATTTCGGCGACGGCCGCCTCGGCCAACGCGTCCGCAACTTTCGGCTCGCTACTCAAAGCGGATCCCCTGTGCAAGCTTGAACTCTCTTCCGTAATTGATCGTGCACGACTGACGCCGCATGTACGCCTTCCAGGAGTCGCTGCCCGACTCGCGGCCGCCCCCTGTATCTTTCTCACCTCCGAAGGCTCCGCCAATCTCGGCACCGGAGGTTCCCAGATTTACGTAGGCCAGGCCGCAATCGCTGCCGGCGGGGCTGATGAACTTCTGACCTTCGCGGAGGTCGTTGGTGAAGATGGCAGAGGCTAGGCCTTGATCAACGCCGTTGTGCATGGCGAGGGCTTGATCGAGGGTTTTGTAGGTGAAGATGTAGAGGATGGGGGCGAAGGTTTCTTCGGAGGCGATTGGAAGGGTGTTGTTCGCAGGGGCGCGGATGATGGTGGGCTGGACGTAGTGGCCCTTGCCGGCGCCTTGGTGGCGGTCGCCACCGACGAGGACCTTGCCGCCTTGTTGCTTGGCGGTGGCGATGGCGCCGAGGAAGCCTTCGACGGCGCGGGCGTTGATGAGCGGGCCGACGAGGGTGCCCTCGGCGAGGGGGTCGCCGATGCGGACGGTCTTGTAAGCCGCGACGAGCTTGGTGATGAAGGCATCCGCGATGGACTCGTGGATGATGAGGCGGCGGGTGGTGGTGCAGCGCTGGCCGGCGGTGCCGACGGCGCCGAAGACGACGCTCTTCAAGGCCAGATCGAGGTCGGCGGATTCGGAGACGATCAAGCCGTTGTTGCCGCCGAGTTCGAGGAGTGCGCGGCCGAGGCGCTCGGCGACGACCTGTCCGACGGCGCGGCCCATGCGGCAGGAGCCGGTGGCGGAGATCAGGGGGATGCGGCGGTCGGCGACGAGTTTCTTTCCGATGACGTCATCGTTTCCGATGAGGAGGCGGAAGATGCCGGGGTGGCCCATGGAGGCCGCGACCTTCTCGCAGATGTCGTTGGTGGCGATGGCCGTGAGGGGGGCCATGAGGCTGGGCTTCCAGATCGTCACATCGCCGCACACCGCGGCCAACATGGCGTTCCAGCCCCAGACGGCGTTGGGGAAGTTGAAGGCGGTGATGACGCCGACCAGGCCGAGCGGGTGCCAGTTTTCATACATGGCGTGGTCGGGGCGTTCGCTGGAGAGGACAGGGCCGCCGAGGTTGCGGGAGAGGCCGACGGCGTAGTCGGCGATGTCGATGGTTTCCTGGACTTCGCCGAGGCCTTCGGCACGGATCTTGCCGACTTCGAGGGAGACCAGCTCGCCCAGGGCTTCTTTGTTTTTGCGGAGTTCATCGCCGATGGCGCGGACGACTTGGCCGCGGACCGGGGCGGGGACCAGGCGCCATTTCTTGAAGGTTTCGGCGGCTTCGGAGATGGTTTTTTCGTAGGCCGCGGCATCGTCGAGGCGGATGCCGGCGATGGGTTCGCCGGTGGCGGGGTTTTCGCTGATGGCGAGGTTGGCGTCGGCAGCGCGGGCGCTGAGGATGACGCGTGGGTGCTTGGTGAGTCCGGCTCTCTCGAGGATTCCCTGCATAGAGAGAACTCTAGCGCGGCACGAGAACCAAAGGCACACTGGCCATGCGGAGCATGACCAGAGCCACCAAAGCGGAAGCGATGGATCGATTGACTCCCTCCCCCCAACCCCCTCCCTCAGGGAGGGGGAGCGGGAAGCGAATTACTTGGTGGGTTTCTTTTCGCGCTCGCCGCCGAAGATGGGGAGGGTCTTGGGGCCGACGGGGGCGGTGTTGGGGATCGGGGCATCCTTAGGGACGACCTTGCCATCGGGTGGGTTGTCGAGGCCGCCTTGGTTCAGGGGGTCATCGGCGTCGGGGATTTTGAAGTCGATCTTGTTGTGTTCGAGGGCGGTGCCCATGGCCGCATAAAGCTGAGCGAGGGCGATGTTGTATTCGACGAGGGCCTGGATTTCGAGTTGCTCGGCCTGGGAGAGGGCTTCTTGGCGGCGGAGCTTGAGGTCCAGGGACTGGGCATCCATGCCGCGATTGATTTCCATTTCGACTTCGAGAGAGCGGAGGTTTTCGGCCGCGGCGTAGCGGCCGACGCGGCGCTGTTCGATGAGACGGTAGTTGGTGACGACGGAGCGGAGGGCGCGCTTGCACTCGAGGACGACGTTCTGGACGGTGTTGCGGTAGGCGATGGTGGCCTGCATGCGTTCGAGGCGGCGCTGGCGGTATTGGGCTTCGGCGGGGCGGTTGCCGATCGGGATCTCGAACTGGAGGCCGACGAGGTAGTCGATGAAGCGGCCGTCTAAGGTTTGGTCGTAGGCGGCGGTGTAGTCATCTTCGAGGCCGGAGAACTTGGTTTGAAGTCGGAGGTCGAGCTTGGGGAGGCGGGCGTTGTCGGCGACCTGCTGGCGGATGGAAGTGTTGTCGATGGAGAGGATGGCCTGCTGGACCTCGGAGCGGTTGCGGACGGCGGCCAGGAGGACATCGAGCAGGCTGAAGGTAATGGGGGCGTCCAGAGCGTCATCAACGGGGACCAGGAGGGTTTCATCGCCGATGGGGTGATCGGGGTCGTTGACGAGGATCTTGAGGGCATCGCTGGCGGCGCGGAAAGTGTTCTGGCCCTGGATGACATCGCCGCGGCGGCTGGCGACGTTGGCCTTGGCGTCGGCAATCTGGGCGGGATTGGCGTCGAGACCTTCGCGGGCGTTGACCTGCTGGCTGGTTTTGACGCCGCGCTCGTAGAGACGCTGGACGATGAGGAGGTTGCGCTGGGCCTGGACGAGCTGCCAGTAGGCTTTTTCGGTGTCGGAGACGGTTTTGATGAGGTTGGTCTTGAGCTGGCAGACCTGATCGCGTTCGGAGTTTTTATTGAGGCGGACCTGGGCGAGGGTGACGTCGGAACCGAAGCCGCGGAGGAGGGGTTGTTCGAGGCGGAGGATCCAGCCGACTTCCTTGGTGGGGTCGGGGATGTTGGAAGCGGTGGGGGTGTCGATGGCGGTGTAGGTGACGTCGTGCTGGAAGGTGACGGCGCCGCCGGAAGTGAGGGCACGCTTAAGGCCGGTGGAGTTGGTGATGACCTGGCGGTTGTCGGTGGGGAGGCCGAAGGTGGAGAAGCCTTGGCGGGAGAGGGCCCGGGGCTCATCCACGTTGTTCCACTCGGAGTTGTTGAAGAAGACGGTGTCGAAGGTGCCTTGGGCGGCGACGACCTGCGATTCGGAGATGGCCGGGGCGAGGCGTGCGAACTGGACCTGGAGGTTGTTGACGGCGGCGGTGCGGATGGCGCGTTCGAGGGTGATGGGGGCGAAGGCCTGGGGCTGGCCCAGGAGGTCCAGGTCCATGGGAAAGGTGTTTTTGTCGTAGGAGGCGGGGCCGGCGATTCCTTCAAGCTGGGGGAGTAGTTCGGGCTTGAGCTTGAGTTGTTCCAAGCCGTTTTCGCGTTCGGTGGTGCGGATGGCGGGGAACTTTTGGGCTTGGGCGGTTTCGCGGCGCACGGAATCGAGGACGGACCGTTTGAGGTCGCGTTCTGTCTGGATGGCGAGGGGGGAGGAGCAGCCGGAGAGGGCCGCGGCCAGCAGGAGACAACCGACAGGCCCCGCGAAGTAATGAAGGGCCGTTGGTCGGGAGGGGTCTGGCATGGGCGGGTAGAAGGTACACCTGAGGGGAGGCGGGGTCAAAGCGGGGCGGGGTGACAAGGAGGGGGTGCGGGCCGCGACGGACCGACGCCGATGCACTACACTTGTCCCCACTTGCGGGTCGAAGGGGCACCACAGGGAGGTGGGAGCCCGAGCCGGTCGATGCGCAAGAATGATCGGGAACAGCCGGGGAAGCGTTGCCGTCAAGGGTTGCGCGAATGCATGGATGCAACGAAGGAGTATTGTCATGACCGTCGCGTCGCTTCGTGATTCGGCAGTGGGTGCGGTTCTGAAAGTCTTGTGTGCGATGCTGCTGGTGGTCCCGGTGGCCCGGGCACAGGTGCAGCCAGTCACGGCCTACTTCGCGGTTGTCTCAGCGGATGAGGCACCACTTCGTAGCGGCGAGGGAGACCTTCTCTATCCCGTCGCCAAGCTGGCGAAGGGTACGCTGCTCAGGGTCGATGGGCAGGGCAAGGGGTATCTGCGGGTGGCCTACCCGGCGGGGACCTCGTGCTTTGTGCCGGCGGACTCGGTGCAGGTGGATGGCAAGTCGGCAACGATTACCAAGGCGACGCGGCTGAAGGCTCTCAACATGACCACTGGCTTCAAGGGAAGCTGGAAGGATGTCTTGGAGCAGCCCCTGAACCCCGGGGCGAAGTTGACGTTGGCCGAAGCGGAGCCGGTGAACGATGGGCGCGGGAACGCGGCGTATCGCGTGGTGCCGATCGAGCAGGCCCGGGCGTACGTCCAGGAGAGCGCGGTCGTTAAGGCGACGCAGGAGCAGATCAACGACTACATGGCGAAGGCGCCATCCAAGGCGGGTGACAAGCCAGAGACACAAGCAACCAAGCCGCCGGAGAAGCCCAAGACGGGTGACAAGCCAGCCACGGAGAAGCCCGCGGATGACGGAACGAACATCGCGCAGCCCAAGGTGACCCCGAAGGAGGGCGACAAGCCGGCGGAGACCACTCAGGCGAACAAGCCCGAGGTGAAGCAGCCGGAGGCTCCCAAGAATCCTTACGAGAAGCTGGAGTTGGCGTTTGATTCGGTTCGCAAGCAGCCGGTGGAAAGCGCGGAGTTCACAGCGCTGATGGGAGAGTTCCAGGCCGCGATCGATGGGTTGAAGGATGAGCCACTGAATGCGTCGGCCAAGCGTCGGCTGACGCAGCGGCGGGACTATCTGAAGTTGCAGATCGATATCCAGGCCAAGCAGCGGGAGATCGCCGAGGCCGCGCAGAATCTCAATGTTGATGAGCAGAAGCTGGCCGCGCGGATGAAGGATGTCGAGAAGACGCGGCAATACACGATTGTGGGGCGGCTCTCGGCGAGCACGATTTATGATGGCAAGCGGTTGCCGCTGATGTTCCGGATCATGGCGATCGGCGGCCAGTCGTCGCGGACGCTGGCGTACCTGAAGCCTGACGAGAAGATGAAAGTTGAGAACAAGCTTGGGCAGGTGGTGGGGATCGTGGGCGAGTCGCGCCTGGACCCGACGCTCAAGAGCAACGTGATCACGCCGATTCGGGTGGACACGCTGGAGGCGGCCCCTGCGACGCCGCCGACACCCGCGCCGGCTCCGGCTACGGAGCCCGCGCCTCCTGAGACCAAGCCGTCGGCCGAAGTGCCCGCGACAGGGCCGGGACGCTGATCAGGATTGAGTGAAGTTCAAGCGGCCCACCTTTCTGGGGTGGGTCGCTGTGTTTTTGGGGTTGATTGGGGGATTGGCGGGGGCGGCGCGGGCGGTGGCGCGGTATCGTCATCTTGAGGCCGCGGGTGTGGCCGGGAGGCGTGTGCATGCGCTTGAGCGGAACGGTTGTGGCGTGGTTGGCGGTGATGGCGGGGGGCTGTGGGCCATCGAGCGAGCCCAGCGCGAAGAAGGCGCCGGCCGCAAGTGCGCCGGCGGTGGCTGCTGCCAAACCCGAGGGTGAGCAGGTCAAGCCGGAGGAGGATGCCAAGGCGGTGCCTGCGGGGCCGAAGGGGTGGTTGGCGGTGTATTCGACCCCGGAGGGGGCCGATGGTCAGTCGATCCGTACCTGGAGCCCCGGCGCGGCGTTCATGCTGAGTGAGGGGCAGACGATTCATCCGGCGGTGCCCGCGTCGGGATTGGTTGCGTCGTACACGGGGGATGTGGAGATTGAGCAGCCGGGGCGGTATCGGTTCAGCGCGCAGATGCAGGGTGGGGTGGCGACGCTGGCGGTGACCAAGGGTGGGGCGTCGGTGGGGCAGGGGGCGTTGACGTCGGACCAGAGCATGGTCCGGACGGCGTGGTTGAGCCTGGGTGCGGGCCCGGTGCAGTTGTCGGTGAGCATGTCGCGGAACGGGTCGGGAGCGACGCGGCTGAGAACGATGTGGGAGAAAGAGGGGGTGGGCGAAGCCGGATTTCGAGAGGAGCCGCTGCCGCCGAGCGCGGTGAGGGTGGTGAAGTACGGGATCAAGGATGCGGAGACGGGGCAGAGTTCGCTGCGCGGGCGGGTGCTGCTGGGAGAGCTCAACTGCGTGGCGTGTCATAGTGCGGATGCGGGGTCGGTGACGCCGCGGCCTGCGCCGCTGATGGGGGAGATTGCACGCCGGGCATCTGCGGAGTGGTTGACCAAGTGGGTGCGGGACCCGCAAGGCATGAAGCCTGGGTGCGGGATGCCGACGGTGTTTGCGGATGAGGACAAGGATCAGGTTGACGCAATTGTGCACTACCTGATGAGCCTGGGAAGCACGCCGGAGTGGCAAGCGCCGGCGACGGAGGCGGACGGGCTGGAACAGGGCAAGAAGCTGTATCACACGCTGGGGTGTGTGGCGTGCCATGGGGTGCTGGACAACCCGGCGAAGATTTTCGGCGATGCGGGCGCGCCGGCGACGGCTGCGGCGACGATTTCGACGCCGAGTGCGCCGTTTGGGAAGATGTCTAAGAAGTGGAGGGCCGCGGGGCTTTCGGAGTTCTTGAAGGACCCGTTGCGGACGCACCCGGGCGGGCGGATGCCATCGATGGCACTGACCGCGCTGGAGGCTGACTTGGTCGCGACGTACTTGGTGAACAACTGGGATGCGGGCGGGTTCAAGCCGGCGGAGTTCAAGTCGGACCCGGCAAAGGTGGAGATCGGGAAGGCGGCGTTTGCCAGCCGCGGGTGTGCGTCGTGCCATCAGACGGGGCATCAGTTGCCGGATGTGGCTTCGACGCTGACGGCAAAGCCGTTGAACGAGTTGAAGGTGGGTGCGGGGTGCATGGATCCGGCGAGTACGACGACGCCGCGGTACACGCTGAGTGATGGGGATCGAGCGGACTTGGCGGCGGGGATGGCGGAGGTGAAGCGAGTCACGGGTCCGGCGGGGCCGGCGCCGATTGATGTGGGGCAGCGGACGATTCTGGCGTTGTCGTGTCGGAACTGTCATCAGTACAACGAGACGGGCGGGTTGCCGGATGATTTGAAGACGTGTTTCCGCACGGCGGATGAGACGGAGCTTGGGGATGAGGGGCGTTTTCCGCCGCGGCTTACGGGTGTGGGGATGAAGCTCAACACGCCGTGGATCAAGCAGGTGTTGACGGAGGCGGCGCGTGCGCGGCCGTATATGGCGACGCGGATGCCGCAGTTTGGGAGCAAGATTGTCGGTGAGCTGCCAGCTGCGCTGGCTCAGACGGATGGAGTTGCGCCCGATAGCGACTTGCACGCGGCTCCCGTGAACGACACGCAGGTGGTGGCGGGGCGGACGTTGGTGGGCGAGAAGGGGATGAACTGCATTTCGTGCCATGTGTTTGGCGGCAAGGCGGCGGGGACGCGCGGACCCGAGATCACGAAGTTTGCCGAGCGGATTCGGTATGAGTGGTGGCGGGTGTACCTGATGGCGCCGGGGCGGTTCAAACCGGGGACGCGCATGTCGGCGTTTTATGCGACGCCGGATGGGAAGGGGAGCGTGAAGGATGTGCTGGGTGGGGACCCGGATCGGCAGAGTGAGGCGCTGTGGTCGTACTTCGTCACCAGCAATGGTGCGATGCCGCCGGAGGGGTTGCCGAGTGCGGGTGGATTGCCGCTGGTGGTGGGGGACAGGCCGGTGGTGTTCCGGACGTTCTTGAAGGATGCGGGGAGCCGCGGCATTGCGGTGGGGTATCCGATTGGGGTTCACTTTGGATTTGACGCGACGGGTGTGAGGCTCGTGAGCGCGTGGAAGGGCGAGTTCATTGATGCGACCAACGTTTGGAAGGGGCGCGGCGGGAGCGAGGCAACGGGGCAGGGGGCGACGATCTGGAAGGCGCCGGCGGGGCCGTCACTGGTGATCGGCGTGAAGCCCGCGGCCTGGCCGGAGAAGGCGACGCGGGAGGCGGGGTACCGGTTCCAAGGGTATCGACTGGATAACAAGGGGATGCCGACGTTCCTTTACAAGGTGGGAACATCGGATGTGGAGGAGCGGTTTGAGCCGGGCGAGAACGGGCAGATCAAGAGGACGTTCACGATCGCGAATGTTCCGACGGGCGCGATCGTGTGGTTCAACGCTGGGCCGGGATTGGTGAGCAGCACGGTGCTGGCGAATATTTCGGAGGACCGGGCCGCGGGAGATGGGAAAGTGAAGCTGGAGGCGTACACGCCTAAGGATGCGAGCCAGCCGGTGTCGTTTTCTGTGGTGATCAAGCCATGATGCGGCGAGGCGTCATTGTGTGGGGTGCGTTGGCGGCATTCGGAGCCGCGGCGGCGCAGGCCCAGGTGCTGATCGCAGGGAAGCCGTATCAGAAGCTGGAGACGCGGGGGCAGACGCGTGATGCGTTGATGAAGCAGTTGACAGGTGTGAGCGCGGATTGGGGTGCGTGGAACTTGCTGGCGCCGCTGGATCATCCGCAAGGTGCGAAGAACATCGATGCGAAGTTTCCCGTTGAGGACCAACTGGGGAAGATGAAGGTGGGTGGTGCGGGGCCGGACTTGCGTTCGGAGTACGTGGGCAAGGGTGGAAAGCAGCTTGCGTGGAAGACGGTGGATGTGTCGAACGCGATCGGTGGGAACGGGGGCGCGGGGCCGGTGAATTTGGCCGCGGGATTGGCGAAGGAGGAGTCGGGGAACGCGATGGGGTACCTGTATCGAGCGATCGCTGCGGATCGGGATATGGAGATGCCGGTGGTGATCGGGGCGGATGATGGGTTGCGGCTGTGGCTCAACGGCGAACTGCTGGTGGATGAGAACAAAGAGCAGGCGCTGGACCCGCAGGCGTATCGGCGGGTGCTGAAACTCAAGAAGGGTGTGAACCACCTGCTGGTGAAGGTGAGCCAGGGGAATGGGGAGTGGCAGTTTCAGATGGCGCAGGAACTGGAGCTGGACCCGATCGCGGATGCGGCGCTTGAGTATCAGCTTGATCAGGACTTTCCGGATGCGGAGTCCAAGTACTACAAGCTGGTGACGATCGCGGCCCCAAAGGGTGTGAGCCTGGAGGTTGGGGGAATCGACCTCTTGCCGTCGGGCGATCCGATCGTGTGCACGCGGCGGGGGGATGTGTACGTGGTGCGCGGGGCGTATGGGATTCCGGCGCTCTCTGCGAAGTTTGAGCTGTTTGCGTCGGGGTTGCAGGAGCCGCTGGGGCTGTCGGTGCGACCGGGAGATGCGGGCGGCACGGATGTGTACATGGCTCAGCGGAGTGAGCTGACGCTATTGAGAGATACGGATGGCGACGGCCGCGCGGATGTGTTCAAGACGGTGTGCGACGCGTGGCAGATCTCGGGGAACTATCACGAGTACGCGTTCGGGCCGAAGTTCGATCGCGACGGGTTTGCGCGGGTGAACCTGAACCTGGCGCACACGGGTGGCGAGACGGTGATGGGGACGAAGATCCCGACGCGTGGCTGCACCGTCAAGGTCGATGTGAAGTCGGGGGAGATGACGATTGTTGGGGATGGGCTGCGGTCACCGGATGGGATCGGCATGAACGCGGCTGGCGATGTGTTTTACACAGACAACCAGGGGGATTACGTCGCGACCAACAAGCTGTGCCATGTGAAGCAGGGGGCATTCTTTGGACACCAGGCGAGTTTGAAGTATCGCGAGGGTTGGGAGAATTGGAAGAAGGATGGCAAGGCGGTGCCGGAGATTACGGTGCCGGCGGTGTGGTTTCCGTATAAGAAGATGGGGCAGAGTGCGTCGGACATCGTGTTCGATAATTCGCAGTGGAAGTTCGGTCCCTTTAGCGGACAGGCGTTCGTTGGAGATCAGACCACTGCCGAGATCTTCCGTGTGTTCTTGGAGCAGGTGACGGATGCATCGGGGCGGACGGAGTATCAGGGGGCGTGTTTCCCGTTCCGGCGCGGGCTGGCGTCGGGCGTGCATCGGATGGTGTTTAACCGGCCGCCGGAGTTGTCCGGAGAGTTGGCCCCGGCTTCGCTCTTTGTGGGACTGACGGATCGCGGGTGGGGCTCGACGGGACCCAAGCGTGAGGGGTTGCAGCGGCTGATGTGGACCGGGCAAGTGCCGTTTGAGATTCAGGAAATGAAGGTAAGACCGGATGGGTTTGAGCTGGTGTACACGCTGGAAGTGGGGGAAGAGGCATTGCAGGCCGCGGCGTATCGGATGACGAGCTATACGTATGAGTATCACCCGGACTACGGCTCGGATGAGAAAGACACGGCCGAGGTGAAGATCACGAGTGTGGAGCGGACGGGGGCCAACTCGGTGAGGCTTCATGTGGAGAAGTTACGGACGGGGCCAATGGGATACGTGCACGAGCTGCACGCGAGCGGGGTGAAGGCGGCGGGCGGCGAGGCGTTGCTGCACGATGTGGCGTATTACACGATTCAGCGGGTGCCGGTGAAGTAGGGGATCGCAGATGAACGGACGCATGGTGGGTGTGGTCGCGGCGATGCTGGGCGTGTGCGCGGCGGCGGTTGCCCAGGGGCCCGAGACGATCAAGGTCGGCAAGGTTGAGTACAAGAAGCTCGGCTCGCGCGAGGCGACTGAGAAGCGGATGATGCAGCTCTTGAACCCGTCGCCGGCGCACTGGGGCGATTGGTACATGCTGACACCGTTCCCGTACGACCCCAAGGGTCCCAAGCTGGCGGATGCGGCGCCGCCGGAGGCGGAGCTTGTGAAGATGAAGGCGGGCGGGCCCGGGCCGGACTTGAAGAAGGAATACGTCGGCAAGAAGAACACGCCGGTGGTATGGCGGCCAGTGGGCGATATCTCTAATCGCGTCATCGACTTCAAGATTTTCGACGACAAGGAGCTGGGGGATTACTGCGCCGGGTATCTCTACGGCACCGTCGAGTGTGAGAAGGCGATGACGGTGGATGTGACGATGGGTTCAGATGACGGGCTGCGGTTCTGGCTCAATGGCAGGCTGCTGGTGGATAAGGATGTGCCGCGGGGTCTGGATGCGGAGGAGGACAAGGTTCGGCTGGATTTTCAACAGGGTGTGAACCACATCCTGCTGAAGGTGTCGCAGATCAAGGGCGGGTACGAGTACCAGATCAACAGCAAGGTGCCGATGGATGGGTTTCTGGAGACGCAGCTTCAGTACTTGCTGGATCGGGACTTTCCGCGCGCTTCGGAGGATCGATACTACAGGGCGTTGACGATCGCGACGCCGCCGGAGGTCGTGCTGGAAGTGGGGGGCATGGATGTGCTGCCGCCCAATGAGAAGGGTGAGTGCCTGCCGATCGTGTGTACGCGGCGGGGGGATGTGTTCATTGTCGAGGGGGCGTACGACGATCCGCCGTTTGGTGCGAAGTTCAAGAAGTTTGCCTCGGGATTGCACGAGCCGCTGGGGTTGGCGGTGCGCGTTGAGAATGGCGTGACCGCGGTGTATTGCACGCAGCGCGGCGAGATCACGCGGATGACGGATACGAACGGGGATGGTGTCGCGGATAGGTACAGCACGTTCGCGGATGGATGGGGCGTGTCGGGCAACTATCACGAGTTCGCGTTCGGGCCGAAGTTCGATCGCGAGGGCAACGCGTGGGTGACGCTGAACGTGGGGTTCTGCGATGCGCTGGGCAAGTCGATCGTGCCGTACCGGGGATGGTCGCTGAGGTTCTCGCCGGATGGGAAGATGACGCCCGTGAGCGATGGGCTGCGGTCACCCAATGGGATGGGAGAGTTCACGGATGGTGCGATGTTCTACCTGGACAACCAGGGGGATTACGTCGGCACGAATCGGATGACGCAGCTTGTGCCGGGGTCGTTCGCGGGGCATCCGGCGACTTTGGGTTGGCGATCAAACTGGAAGAAGGGTGATCCGATGCCGCCCATTCAGCCCGCATCGGTCTGGTTCCCGTATAAGAAGATGGGGCAGTCGGTGGCGGACTTCCTGCTGTATGACACGGCGGGGAATCAGGCTTCGGCGAGCGTTAACGCGGCCTTGAAGGCGGAGAAGTTCGGGCCGTTTGCGGGCCAGGTTTTCTGCGGCGATCAGACGTTGTGCATGGTGAACCGAGTGTGTCTGGAGAAAGTGGACGGCCACTATCAGGGTGCCTGCATCCCGTTCCGTTGGAACCTGGACTGCGGTGTGAACCGTCTGTGCTGGGCGGGCGACGGATCCATGTTCGTTGGCCAGACCGATCGCGGGTGGGGTTCCACAGGTCGCCTGCGGCAGGGTCTGCAGCGGATTGTGTGGACAGGTCAGACCCCGTTTGAACTGCTGACCATGAAGATCACGGATGACGGGTTTCTGTTGAACTTCACCGAAGACGTCGATGCCGCGGCCGCGGGAAGCCCGGATTCATATGCCATGGTCAGCTACACGTACGAGCACCACCCCGAATACGGCTCTGACGAAATGGACAAGGCGAGGCAAAAGATCGCGGCGGTTGATGTGGTGGATGCCCGGACGGTGAAACTGCACGTGGACAAACTGCGTGGCGGGGGGATGGGGTACGTCCACGAGTTGGCGCTGCCGGGTGTGAAAAACGCCAAGGGAAACACCCTGCTTCACCCCGTGGCGTACTACACGGTGCAGAAGATTCCCGGCCGGGCGGCCGCCAACGCGAACTAACTGATGGGTGGGGCTGAATAGGTATTGCTCTGAGAGCAGTTGTTGCTATCTTGGAAGCGTCGTGCGCCCAGCGAGCGTCGGCACAGGGAGCTTGAACATGAAACTGAATCGAGTTGTGGCGGCGGCCGCGGTTGCGGCGCTGGCGGGTACGGCGTTTGGACAGACGGACCTGGTGACCAATGGTGATTTTGAGACCGGGAGTTTTTCCGGTTGGACGCAGTTTGGAGACCTCCAGTACACGGCCGTGCAGACGGCTACCCGGCACAGCGGGACGTACGGAGGGCAGTTTGGCCCGGTGATTCTGGGCGGCGGCGGCATCACCCAGACGATCGCGGCGACGGCGGGTCAGCAGGTTTTGGTGAGCTTCTGGTATCAGGCGCAGGTTGGGGGAACGGCAAACAACTCGTTTGACTGCACGTTTGACGGCGTGTCGCTGGTGAACTACGTCAACGACACCACGCACACGGCGTGGACTGAGCACAACTTTCTGGTGACAGTCGCCAACAACAACCCGGCCCTGCAGTTCACATTCCTCAACGTGCCGTCATACGACTATCTGGACGATGTGCATGTGTACTCGGACGGGTTCGGCTCGTGCTGCCTGGGGGATGGGACGTGCACGGTGAAGACCGCGGCGGGCTGCACGGCGGCCGCGGGCACGTACGCGGGCAACGGCTCTTCGTGCGCGACGACGGTGTGCCACACCGGCGCGTGCTGTCTGGCGGATGGCTCGTGTGTGGTGACCGGGGCGGGCGGTTGCCAAGCTCGGAACGGAATCTACCGGGGTGACGACACGAGTTGCGGCTCGGCCAACTGTGTGCCGCAGACGTTTGTGTCTGTGGGGCTGAACTGGAACTTCAACGGGATGGTGCACGGGTCGGCCGAGCAGGGACAGGCCAACCACGACAATCCCAACGGGTACCGGTCGGTTGCGGATCGCGGGCTGCTGCTTGATGGGGCCGCGGGCGCGATCAACGCGGGGCCGATCGTGGATGCGGACTTCATGCCGTTCACGCTGGTGTCGCAGTCGGGCGTGCTGGACATCGTGCACTTGGGTGACCGGCAGTACGTGGCCAACAGTGCGCGGGCCTGGGGCACGGGGACAGAGAACGGCCTGCAGCCGACGTGGCTGCCTGTGTCGAACCAGGAAGGGCCGCAGGTCAGCAACGTGCTGGCCATGAACGCGACGTTTACGCCGCAGGCGAGCCTGGGTGTGCTGTATCAGATTTCTGACTCCGGCGGTCGGTTTGACATGGTGCTGACGTTTGCCGACAGCTCGACAGCGACGGTCACGCTTCGGGCTCCGGATTGGTACGGTGACCAGAGCCCGCCCGCTCCTGCCGTTGGCTCAGGCCTGGCGGCGCAGCGGAAGTTGGGTGTGTACACCGGGACCGGTCAGACGGACCTGGCCAATGCGAACAACCCGCTGAACGTGACCGAAGCGGTGGTGAATGTGAACAGCCTGCAGGCCGCGGGGCTGGGGAACTTTGCGGGTAAGAAGCTCGCGTCGATCACGTTCCAAAACCCGGTGTCGAACGCCAACTACGCGAACTCGACACCGGCGAACGGGTCGGGGATTGCGATCATCGCGGCGAGCCTGGGCGGCGTGACCACGTCCGCCGCGTGCTACGCCAACTGCGACGGGAGCACATCCAACCCGCTGCTGACGGCCAATGACTTCCAGTGTTTCCTGAACTTCTACGCCGCAGCCAACCCGATCGCCAACTGCGACGGCAGCACGGGGAATCCGCTGTTGACGGCCAACGATTTCCAGTGCTTCTTGAACAAGTACGCGATTGGGTGCTCGTGATGGAGTGACCGTGCAGACCAAGCTCCGAGAATTCGCATCATTGGCGGCAGGCCTTTTCGCGGCGGCAGGGGCGTGTTTGGCCCAACCCGCGGGTCCGATCGTGGGCTTTGGCGAAAACACATGGGGCCAACTGAATATCCCGCCGGGTAACTTCGTCGCCGTGACGGGGACTGCGGGTACCGTCGTCGGGATCCGCGCCGACCGGACATTGCAGGCTTGGGGAGCGGCCACCCCGCCGGAGCTCAACGTCCCTTCCGGGACTTTCAAGGCCATCGATGGCGGGGCCAATCACTACCTGGGAATTCGGACCGATGGCACCCTGGTCGGCTGGGGATACAACTTTTTCGGCGAGGCTTCCGTCCCACCGGGTACCTTCATAAAGGTGTCAGCGGGGAACAAGCACGGCGTGGGAGTGCGCACCGACGGATCGATCGCCTATTGGGGGCTCTCGTACGGCGGCACGATCCCGACGGGGAACGACTTTGTCGATGTGGCCGCGGGGCTGGAGTTCAGCGCTGCGCTTCATGCCAACGGCACGATCGAGGTGTGGGGCTCCGGTTCGCCCGGTGTCCCGGCCGGCGGCCCGTTCGTGCAGATTGGTGCGGGACATGTGTTCCTAGCTGGGCTTGGTGTCGATGGCATTGTCAGGATGATTGGGAATGGGCCAGCGCTGGGAAATTTGGCGTCAACCCCTGTGGTGACGATGGCAACGATGGAGTTTGCGATCCTAGCTCTCAAGCCGAACGGCGAGCTTACGGGCGATTCGTCGACGGTGACGATAGTGCCTGCAGGCACCTTTGTGGCGATCGGATTGAATGCTGGGGATAGCAATTTTGCTATCTCTGGCAGGCCCTGTTACGCGAATTGCGATGGTAACACAAATTCGCCTCTACTTACCGCGAATGATTTTCAGTGCTTCCTCAATGCGTTTGCTTCTTCGTTGGCAATTGCAAACTGCGACAACAGCACGGTTTCGCCGGTTCTGACCGCGAATGATTTTCAGTGCTTCTTGGACAAGTACGCGATTGGGTGCTCGTAATCGGCAAATGAGTTTTCGATAACCTGAAACCGCGCCCGCGACTCGCATGTCGCGGGTGTTTTTCATTGCCAAGGAAGGCCCGGGGCCTACACTGGCTTGATGCATCCGACCACATCAACGGGCGTGCTCCGCCTGGCTTCGGGGATCTCGACGGCGCCGGAGGCCGCGAAGGCCGCGGCCCAGGTCGTAGCGCAGTGCGCTCTGGATCTGGGCAAGGGCAACACCGACCTGGCGATGGTGTTCCTGACGGCACACCACCGCGAGCACGCATCCGAGATCGCGGCGATCGTGCGGCGCGAGTTGCAGGTGGAGTGCCTGATCGGGCTCTCGGCCGAGAGCGTGGTAGGCGGGAAGACGGAGGTCGAGCGGTCGCCGGGCGTGTCGCTGCTGGCGGCGCGGCTGCCGGGGGTTTCGCTCGTGCCGTTTGCGACCGACGAGATTTTGCCATACGACGACCACACGCCGGCGGGGATGGCGAAACTCTCGCGGGGATTTGGGGCGGATGAAGCGCTGCGTGCGGCGTTTGTGTTTGCCGATCCGTTCAGCGTGCCGGTGAGCGGGCTGGTGAACGCGATGAACAAGGCGCGGGCTCACGGGAAGGTGGGGTCGATCATTGGTGGGCTGGCGTCGGCCGCGGAATCGGCGAATGGGAATGTGCTGATCCTGGATGACGCGGTGTATCGGGCCGGGCTGGTGGGTGTGAGCCTGCGTGGGCCGGTGCGGATCGACACGGTGGTGTCGCAGGGGTGCCGCTCGGTGGGTGAGCCAATGGTGGTGACGGGGGCGAGGAAGAACGTGATCCTGACGCTGGGCGGGCGGCCAGCGCTACAGGTGATTCGGGAGCTGATCGAGTCGCTGCCGGCGGATGATCAGGAGTTGCTCAAGCGGGGCCTGTTTGTCGGACGGGTGATTGATGAGTACAAGGACCGGTTCGGGCGCGGCGACTTTTTGATTCGGAATGTCGTCGGCGTGGATGAGCCGGCACAAGCGGTGGCGGTGGCGGACCTATTGCGCGTGGGTCAGACGATTCAGTTCCACCTGCGTGACGCCAAGACTGCGGATGAGGACCTGGCGCTTCTGCTGGATGCGCAGCAACTTCGTGAGCCGCCTTCGGGTGGCTTGCTTATCACGTGCAACGGGCGGGGGACCAAGTTGTTTGCCAAGCCGAACCACGACGCCGCGGCCATCGCGCGGGCGTTTTCACCGACGAGGTCTGGAGAGGATGTGTCCAAGGGTGGGGAGCCGATTGATCCGGCGGGGCCGTCGTTGCCTTTGGCGGGGTTCTTCGGGGCGGGAGAGATCGGGCCGATTGGGGAGCAGAGTTTCCTGCACGGGCATACGGCGTGTTTGGCGCTGTTTCGGCAGGAGAGGTAGTTCTCGACTCAGAGGCCAAACAGCACGAGCAGCGTCGGGAGGGCGACGCTCAACGCGACAAACTGGATGCGGCGTCTCTTTCCCGGCAAAAGCGAGAACAGCGGCATAGCGCCGATTAGCCAAGACAAACTGCTGAAGACCAGGCCGTGTCGTGGCTGGCTGGCCTGATAGTTTGCGTACCTCCACGATACATCCCATGCATAGCCGAGTCCGTGTGCCTTGAAGGCAAGCAACGGGGCCACGAGGCTTTCCATGCCGGTTGCAGCCAGCATGATGAGTAGGTCGGCCACGAGAATGGGAATGGGATCGAGGCGAGAAAGGAATGCCAACTGACGCGGCGGATCCGGAACATCCGCCGCGGTTCGGCCACATTCGGGGCAGGTGGCACTGCGACCGAGGCCTTCCAGCGAGTATCCGCACGTCCAACACCTTCCCGGTGTGCCCTTGCGCTGATATCGAAACGCGTGAAGCGAGCCTATGGCGATGAGGAGGCAAAGCTGGAAGAACAGCCCAAGTGCGATGGTGAGAGCGAAGGAACTTTCGTGGGGAAGCCTCATGGTGCGGCAGAGATTCTTCCGCGGCACTCGCCGAACCCGATCCGGCGCGTGCCTTCTTTCTCGCAGTATCCCTTGAAGATCACTTCATCTCCGTCTGCGAGGAATGTCCGCGTCTCGTCGCTCGGCAGTTGCAGGGGCTTGCGGGGAAGTGGCTTGCCATCCGGGCCGTTGCCTTGCCAGGTGAGTTCCAGGAGGCAACCGCGTTCGGTCGCGCCGGTGCCTGAGACCGTGCCGCTGGCGAAGAGGTCGCCGGTCTGCATGTTGCAGCCGTTGCTGGCGTGGTGGGTGAGCATTTGGGCGGGGGTCCAGTACATGTCGCGGAAGGCGTTGGACTTGGAGAGCAGGATGGGAGATTGGCCGCGCTTTGCCATCTCGGCGGATTGCAGGTGGACTTCAAGAGTGATGTCAAAGCCGCCGCGGGATTGGTCGGTTTCGTCAAAGAGGTAGGGGAGAGGCTTAGGGTCTCCATCGGGGCGTTTGTAGGCGGGGCAGCGGAAGGGTTCGAGGGCATCGAGCGTGACGACGAAGGGGGAGATGGTGGTCGCGAAGTTCTTAGCGAGGAACGGCCCCAAGGGTTGGTATTCCCACTTCTGCATATCGCGCGCGGACCAGTCGTTGACGAGGCACAGGCCCAGGATGTGGTTGCCGGCATCCTTGATGTCGATGGGCTCACCCTGCTTGTTGCTGGGGCCGACGAAGAAGCCGACTTCGAGTTCGTAGTCGAGCATCTTGCAGGGGCCGAAGGAAGGGCCGGCTTTTGGATCGCTATCGGGTGGGGATTGCTGGCCGCGGGGGCGGCGGACTTCCGAGCCGCTGAGCACAATCGAAGATGCGCGGCCGTGGTACCCGATCGGGATGTGCTTGTAGTTCGGCAGCAGCGGGTTGTCGGGACGGAACATGGCACCGACGGTCGTGGCGTGGTGGATGCTCGCGTAGAAGTCGGTGTAGTCCATCATCCGCATAGGTGGGGCAAAGTCGGTGCCGGCCATGGGGCGGATGGCCTTGGCGCGCAGGCGGCGGGCCTGCTGGCCGCCGGGGGCATCGGCGGTGAGGAACTCGCGAGCCTTGCCGCGGATCAGGTTGACCAAGCCGGGGACCTGGGCGACGCCATCCCAGAAGGGAAAGCCCAGCATGTGGCCGATGCGGTCGTCATCTTTCTCGAACATGCCAGCTTCGTTGAGAGCCGAAACGTCGAGGATCTGATCGCCGATGGCCAGGCCCAGGTGCCGATGGGTGTGCCCATCGTGCGAGGCCTCAAAGGCGCAGAGGGGGAGGTTCTCGATGGGGAAGTCGGTCGCGGGGTCGTTGGCGGATTCGACCCAGGACTTGGGGGAGGTGGGGGTTGGCATGGGCGTAGGGTATCAGAGGGATTGAACACGGAGGAATACAGAGGAGAGCAGAGAGGAAGACCGCGAGAAAGGCTGGGCCGAGGCCTGTCAACAGGGCGAGGCCCGCCCGTTGCGGTTTGCTCGAATCCTTCAGCTCTGTATTCCTCTGCCTTCCTCCGACTTGCTCTGTGTTCTGCCTTGGCGAACTACAGCAAGGTGCCACGCAGGATAAGCGTCGCGGCCGTGAGGTAAATCAGCACGCCCACGACATCCACCAGGGTGGCGACAAAGGGGGCCGAGCTTGTCGCGGGGTCGAGCCGGAGCTTTTTCAGCAAGAACGGCAGCATGCTCCCGATCAACGTACCCCAGAGCACCACGCCCAGAACCGCGACACCGATGGTCAGGGCGAGCATGTGGTAGTGGCCTTGGACCAGCACACTCTCGGGCTTTGCGACACCGTCTTTGTCGTGCTGGATGAACCAGCCCAGCCAGCCCCACACGTGGATACGGAGAACGCCGATCAGTCCCAGGGCCAGGCCCAGGATCGCGCCACTGGCCAGTTCGCGGCGGAAGACCGACCACCACTGTTTGACCGTGATTTCACCGACGGCAAGGGCGCGGATGATGAGCGAAGTCGCCTGAGAGCCGCTGTTGCCGCCGCTGGAAACGATGAGGGGAACGAACGTGGAAAGGACGGCCGCGGCCTTGAGTTGATCTTCAAAGCCTGCCATCGCGGTTTGCGTGAACATCTCACCCAGGAACAGCACAGCCAGCCAGGTGCCGCGCTTGCGGGCGAGCTGAAAGATGGGTGTGGTCATGTACGGCTCATCGAGAGCTTCCATACCACCAAGCTTCTGGATGCTCTCGGTCGCCTGCTGCTGGGCGACATCGATGACGTCGTCAACCGTGACCATGCCGACCAGGGCGCCGCGGCTATCAACCACGGGCAGCGCGGTGCGGTCGTACTTGGACATGAGTTGGACAGCCTCGCTCTGCGGCTGATCGGCCCGGAGGTAATGGAACGAGCGGTTCATCAGCGATTCGACGGATGCCCCGGGCTCGGCGAGCAGCACCTGGCGCAGCCGGATGTCGTCGATGAGTTTGCCCGTTTCGTCAACGATGTACAGCACGTTGATCGTCTCGGCATCGCGACCGTTGCGGCGGATGTGCTCCAGAGCCTTGGCGCAGGTCCACTCGGGCTTGATCTTGATGTAGTCGGGCGTCATCAGGCGACCGACGGTCCCCGGTGAATAGCCCAGGATGGCCTGCGTGACCTTGCGCGACTCGGGGGAGAGCGACGCGATGATTTTCTCGGCCACCTCGTGCGGCAACTCATCGAGCACTTTCACACGGTCGTCGGGGCTCATGGCCTCGACGATGCGGAGCGAGCCCTCATCCCCGAGTTTCTTGACCAGCTCCTCCTGCTTCTCGGGCGCGATGTAGCTGAAGACCGCGGCGGCATCATCGCGGGCCAAGAACCGGAACGCGACCGCGGCCTCGGCGGGCTCGAGTTCACCCAGGATGTCCGCGACGTCGGCGAAGGGAAGTTCGTGCAGGATCGCGCGCAGCTCCGTGTACCGACCCTCGAGGATGAGCTCGTGGACTTCGGGCTGGAGGAGCTGGGCGGTAGGGTTCACGGGCGTATCAAAGCAGGGATTGGGGCTGGATGCAATGCAGGTCAACAGAGGCCCAAGCGCCAGCGCCGGGTCCCGCGGGGCCGGCACGGGCGCTTGGGCTTCCGTTTTCACATCACGAGTGAGTCAAAGCACCCCAGCCCCAAGGGTTCGACCGCGAAGAATGGTTCCGCGGCCGCGGTTCCGATCCGGGAGCCCATGTAAAGAGCCTCCGCCTTGACCCACTCGACCACCGCCCGGTTCTTGGGATTGGCCTCAAACTGCGAGTGATACGCGGCGATCGAGGCCATTTTCTGAGGAAGGTACTTGGAGATGTCCATCAGAAAGCTGGGCTTGGGCACGACCCGCAGGTGCGTGGCGTAATAGTGGAAGAGCCACTTGGGGTAGATGGGTGGGCCCATCTCCATCCCGGCGGGGGTGGGCATGTCGATCTTGGTGAGTTTGGAGTCGAAGCGGGCATCTTCGACGATTCGGGTGACAGCCCGATGGTCGGGGTGGGCATCTTCGGGGTGGGGTACGAAGATGATCTGGGCCTGGTGGGCGCGGATGACGCCCGCGACCATGTGGCGGGCCTCGACGGATTGCTCGACGAAGCGGTTGCGGAGGCCCAGGAGGTGGCGGGTGACCGGGTTGTTGGGTGCGGAGAGGGCCTTGGCGGCTTCCTCGGCTTCTTTGGCGCGGATCTCGACCGAACCGTGGGGGGTGGGCTCACCGTTGGTCATGTCGAGCAGCAGTACGCGGTGACCCTGGGCAGCGAGCATGGCGATGGTCCCGCCCATGCCAAGTTCCTGGTCATCCGGATGAGGTCCGACTACGAGGATGTTGGCCATTCGGTAGTTCCTTCAGGAGTACGCGGAGCCGCGGAGATCACGCGGAGACGCAGAGAGAAATACCCGAAAGGTGCAGGATGCTAGAGAAGAAGAGTACGCGCGGCGGCATGAGCGGTGGGCAATGGATGATTGGTCGTCACACCGTATTCACCTCCGCGCCTCCGCGTGATCTCCGCGCCTCCGCGTACAACTTTCACTCTTCGCCATCGCCAACAACCACCAGCCCGATCATCTCGGGTGGGCTTGCATCCTCGGGCTGGATCTCGGCGAGGACGAGGCGGTCCGACTTCTGAGTGGCGAAGAAGCCGCCGGCACGGTACGCGTAGCCGTACTCATCCTTGAACTCCTTGAGCGAGAGGTTCAAAGACTGCCCCACGGCCAAACCGTCAATATCCCGAGCGAAACGACCGTTGACCCAGAGCTTGGACTTGCCGAAGGCGCGGGCAGTGGTGTTGGTCAGATCGATATGGGTGCCATGCCGGGCGACCTGAATGTCCAGGGTTGTGCCGCGCTTCACAGTGGGGGGGTAGATAGGTCCCTGCTGGATCTCCTGGGTGCCCATGCAGCCAGAGATGATGCAGGCGATGAGGATGAGCAAGGGGGGGGTGAGTTTGTGCACTCCCTATAGTCCCTTGTATGTCATGCGACGGCAACAACGCGACACCCCCCAGCCCCGCAATTGCACCGGGGGCGGAGACGATCGACCCGCGGCGGGCGGCGGAAGCGGCCGCGGTAAGGTACGGGGGTAAAGCCATCGATCCGCGGATCTTGGCGTTGGTCCCGGGATTCGACGCACCCTTCTTTCAGGCGGGATTGTGCGGGTATTCGGATGCGGCGATGCGGATCGTGGCACGCCGGCATGGGTGCCCGTTTTGCATTACCGAGGCCCTGCTGGACCGGACGCTGCTGGCCGGAGGCCGGGGATTTGCGAAAGCGGATTTGGGGGAGCTTGAGGACAACGTCCCCGGCGGGGAGGAGGATCACCCTTTGGCGGGGCAGATCATGGGGAGCGACCCGCGGGAGATGGCCGCGGGCGCGCTGAAGATGGTGGAGCAGCGGACGCGTCCAGATCAGGACTATCGGAAGCTCGCGTACGCGGTGCAAGGCGTGCACCCGAGCACGAAAGCGTCGGCCAAAGAGGCGGATGCGGCATCACCTCTGAAGATCCACCTGCGGCTTCCCGGCGGCGAGCAGATCGGCTGGTACGACCCAGAGGCGGTCACCGCCCGTGAGTCTTCCTCCGCTGCGTCACTGCATCACTCCGTTACTCCGGCGCTCTCTTCCTTTGAGGTCATTGACGTCAATCTCGCGTGTCCGGTGAAGAAGATTGATAAGAAAGCGCGGGGCGGGCATTGGCTGGCGGAACCGGTCGGGGCGATCAGGATTTTGGAGGCGGTGCGAGAGGCTGTGCCAACAGATGTTGTGTGCACGCTTAAGTTGCGGCGGAGTTACGACGACACGCCCGAGATGGCCGCGGCGTTCGAGAAGATATTCAACGCGGCGTATGACATGGGGTACGCGTGGGCGACGGTTCACGCCCGTACTGTGGAGCAGAAGTACATCGGGCCGTCGCGATGGACGTTTCTGAAGGAACTGGTGGAACGGCACCCAGACAAGATTATTTTCGGGTCTGGGGACGTGTGGGAGGCCGCGGATATCTTCAGGATGGTCGCGTACACGGGGGTTCACGCTGTGAGCGTGGCGCGCGGCTGCATTGGGAATCCGTGGATTTTCAGGCAGGCGCGCGATCTGATGGCGGGTCGGGAAGCGCGGCGGCCGACGATCGAGGAGCAGCGAGCGGTCCTTGAGGAACACTTTGATCTTGCGCTGCGGGTGAATGTCGGAATGGGTATGCGCCGGGCGGAGAATCACACGGGCAAGACGATGCGGAAGTTCGCGATCCGATTTGCGGCGCATCATCCCAGGGGTGAAGATGTGCGAAAACGATTCATAGCCGTGTCGTCGCTGGACGAATGGCGCGGCGTGCTGTTGGATCATTACGCGGGCGAAAGCGGACCGCGACAACCGTAATGATGTCGCTGTTTTTCGCGGCGATGACCTAAAAAAGAAATGAGCAGCCGCTGAGCAGACCAACTCGGGCGATGGTATAACATCGAAACAACGTGCCGTCGGCGGCAGTGCCAGGAGGGTCGAGTGAGCGGATCGGTCCATCCACAGACTGCGCCGGCGGAGGGGCCGGACTTTCGCGCCCTGTTCGAGGCCGCGCCGGGCTTGTACTTGGTGCTGACCGCAGAACTCAGAATTGTTGCGGTCAGCGAGGCGTACCTCCGTGCGACGATGACGCGGCGGGAGGACATCCTGGGGCGTGCCCTGTTCGAGGTCTTTCCGGACAATCCCAGCGAGGTGGGCGCGACGGGCACCCGGAATCTGCGGGCCTCGCTGAGTCGGGTGCTCAGCGAGCGCGTGCCCGATGCCATGGCTGTGCAAAAATACGACATCCGGCGGCCGGCTTCAGAGGGGGGCGGGTTCGAGGAACGGTTTTGGAGCCCCTTGAACTCTCCGGTGCTGGGCCCGGATGGGAGCGTGCGTTACATCATCCACCGAGTGGAGGATGTGACCGATTTCTTGCGGCTCAAGCAGAAGGGGGCCGAGCAGGTCCGGGTGACCGAAGAGCTTCGGACACGTGCAGAGCAGGTGGAGGCGGAGGTCTTCCTTCGGGCGCAGCAGGTCCAGGTGGCTAACGACAAGCTCCGCGAGGCCAACAAGGCGCTGGAAGCCGCACGCAGTCGCGACGAGCGCCTGGCATCAATCGTGGCGCACTCGAATGATGCCATTGTGAGCGAGGATGCAATCGGGACTATTTGCACTTGGAACGCCGGAGCGGAACGGCTGTTCGGGTACACGGCGGCCGAGGTGGTTGGAAAGCCGTTGTCGGTTCTGGTGCCCCCTGATCGCGCGCAGGAGTGGCCCGAGTTTCTCGGTCGGCTGAGGGCCGGCGAGCCCGTCATCCGAGTCGAGACGGTGCGTGCCGCGAAGGATGGGCGCCGGTTGGATGTGTCGCTCACCCTCTCCCCGCTCAGGGATGCGGAAGGAACGTTTGTCGGGGTCTCCAAGATCGCGCGCGACATCAGCGGGCACAAGCAGGCGGAGGCAGCGCTGCGGGAAGCAATGCGCGCCGCAGAATCGGCGAACCGTGCCAAGAGCGACTTTCTGGCTCACATGAGCCACGAAATCCGGACGCCTCTCAACGGCGTGATCGGGATGCTCGAGTTGCTGCAATCGACGGCTCTGAGCGATGTTCAGCGCCGCTACAGCGGCCTGGCCCGCTCATCGGCCGAACTTCTGACGACCGTGATCAACGACATCCTGGACTTCTCAAAGATCGAAGCCGGCAAGCTGGAGATCGTGCCCGAGGAGTTCAATCTTCACGACGCGGTGGACGACATTGTCGCGATGCTGGCCCCCCGTGCGATGCAGAAGGGGTTGGAGATCGCCTGCTCATTCGCGCCCGGTGTTCCGCAGTGGGTCGTGGGAGATGCCGACCGGGTCCGCCAGATCCTGATGAACCTGCTGGGGAACGCGATCAAGTTCACATCGCGCGGGTCCGTGGTCGTCAGTTTGAGCGCCGAGGAAGGACAGCGGGTCCGGTTTTCGGTACAGGACACCGGCATCGGCATCGCCCCTGAGCGAATCTCGAGGCTGTTTCGCGCGTTCTCTCAGGCCGACGCTTCGACCACTCGGATGTACGGCGGGACCGGGCTGGGATTGGTGATTTCCAAACAACTCGTCGAGCTCATGGGCGGCCAAATCGGGGCCCACAGCGAGGCGGGTCGGGGTTCGGAGTTCTGGATCATTCTGCCCTTGGCGCCCGTTCCGGACACCCGCCAGCGCGATCGGGTCCGCCGGGTGGAACCGCGGACGCTCCGCGTGCTGGCGGTGGATGACAACGCTGTCCAGCGCGAGATTCTGCATCAACAGATCTCTTCCTGGGGGCTGGCCGCGACCACCGCCGAGAACGGCGAACAGGCCTTGGCGTTGTTGTCCGGCGCGGCGGGGCGGGCCGAGCCGTTCCGCGTGGCGATCGTGGACAGCGACATGCCCGGCATGGACGGATTTGAGTTTGCCCGCCAGGTCAAGCGTCGCGCGGATATCGACACGACCGTCTTGATGATCCTCCTGTCGGTGGACTCGACGATCGAGCCGCATCGCCTGGCGGAGATGGGCTTTGCGGGGCAGATGACCAAGCCCGTACGTCAGTCGCACCTGTTTGATGCGATCATGAACGCGATCGCGGCATCCGATCGGGGATCCAGCGCGGCTGGTACGCCGGCCGCGGAGTCCAAGCCGGCGCCCAGAACGGCCTGGGCGCGTGTGCTCATCGCCGAAGACAACGAAATCAACCGGATCGTCGTGACCGAGACGCTGTCCCAAGTGGGCTACCGATGCGCGTCGGTCGCCGACGGAGCGCAGGCCGTGGACGCGGTCAAGTCGGGCGGATACGACCTGGTGATCATGGACTGCCAGATGCCCGTCATGGACGGGTTCGAGGCGACCCGCGCGATCAGGAAATATGAGCGTGGGCAGGGCGACGGCCGGCGCATCCCGATCGTTGCCCTGACCGCCAACGCCCTGAAGGGCGATCGCGAGCTCTGCCTTGAGGCGGGCATGGATGCCTACTCGAGCAAGCCGATCCACCCCGCCCACCTGATGGAGACGATTGACGCCCTGCTCAAGAAACCGGCCGGCGCGGGTGGTCCACCCATTGATGTTGGTGCGCTGATTGATCAGTGCCTGCGGAATCTGTCCCTGGTGTCAAGGTTGCTGGTCACGTTCGAGGAAGAGGTGGTTCGCGATGTGAAGGAAGTGACCCAGGCCATGGAATCCGGCGATGCCGAGCGGGTGGCCAGAGCCGCGCACATGCTCACCGGGGCGGCCGGGGTGATGTTCGCCAAGTCGATAAGCCGGGCGGCGTCTGAAGTCGAGGCGCTGGCCCGGGCGGGTAATCTGGGGGCGGTATCCGGCCGGTTGGGCCCGCTCCAGGAAGAGGTCCAACGGTGTGTGGCGTTTCTCCCCGCAGTCAGGGCGCAGGTTGAAGAGGAGGGCCGAAAGGGGGCAGGCCGATGAAAGTGCTAGTCGTTGACGACAGCGAAGTTACTCTCAAGTTGATCAGTGAGATCCTTACGACGGCGGGGCTTGATGTCGAGGCCGCCCGCGACGGGTTGCAGGCGATCAACAGGATTCGGGAAGGCGAAATCAGGCTGGTAGTCTCCGACTGGGCTATGCCGAACATGAGTGGGCTGGCCCTGTGCCGCGCGGTGCGGACCGAACCGCTGCCCGGGTACGTGTACATCATCCTGCTCACCTCTCACGCGACCGTCGAGGATCGTGTGGCGGGGCTGTCGGTCGGTGCGGACGACTTTTTGCCCAAGCCCTTTGACGCGGCGGAGCTGATCGCAAGAGTGCGGGCCGGGGTGAGGGTGTTGACGGCCGTGCAGAAGTAACGGGGTCGCGCCGCAATTTGGCCGGACAAAGGACTGGACCATGGAACAACAAGAGTTTCTCATGATCCGCGACGCCTGGCTCGGCGAGTTGCGCAAGCAGAAAGCGTACATCGATGGCGCCGCGGCACAGCTGAGCGATGAGCAGTTCCGAGCCCGCCCGGCGCCGAACCTCAACTCCGTGGCGATGATCATCAAGCACCTGGCGGGGAACCTGCGGTCTCGCTGGACGGACTGGCTGACGACCGATGGGGAGAAACCCGACCGGGACCGCGACCGGGAGTTTGTGGATGAGGGTGAGAGCCGCGCGGCCCTCATGGAATGCTACGAGCAAGGATGGAAGTTGCTGTTCGCCGGCGTCGAGGGACTGAACGCGAGCGACCTGTCGCGGACGGTGCGGATTCGATCCGAGCCGCATTCGGTGCCGCTGGCGGTGAATCGGCAGTTGGCGCACGTCGCGTATCACGCGGGGCAGGTGATGCTGATCGCGCGTTCGCTGGCTGGGGATGCAGGATGGAAGTGGGCGACCGTGCCGCCAGGCAAAACCGGTGAGTTCAATCGCGCCATGAACGAAAGGCACGGGCCTGCCTGAGGCTTCTTCAATGAGGTGCCGCCGGCGGCGAACCCTCATCAAACGACTTAACCACCGTCGCATTGGGCGACTTGGCAGGCCCTGCCCGCCAGCGGTCCCAGATGGCTCCTGCGGTCCACGGCAATGATGCAAAGAACAGCACCGCCACGAGTGCAAAGCTCACGATCATCGCGGAGGCAAACTCCAGCCGCATGAAGAGCGCGATGATCGCGCACGGCAGCCCGACGGCGATGATGATCAAGACCCACTTCATGGCGGGACGTTAGCACGTGCGAACTCCGGGCCGGTATCTGTTGCAACAATCTTCCATGCCCGGCATCAACGGCGCATCATTTTTTCATCGCTTGGCGTCGGTGAGGTACTAGGCCTTGTGGGTACACACTACAAAGCGCGAAAACCCGACGTGCAATCGCCCAACACCTCAGTAAGCGCGGAGATTCACGCGAATAATCCAGTGGCAGAACGCGGAAGCGCACAACTGCGGGAGGTGCGGCCATGATGGACATTCTGTTCAACGACAAAGCGGCCTGGTTCGCGGTGCCGGCACTGGTCGGGACCATTCTGTTCCTCATCAGGCTGGTCATGCTGCTGGTTGGTGGTGCCCATATCGGCGACCTTCACGCGGGCGAAATCCACGTAGGCAGCGCAGGGGATCACCACGGTGATCCTGGTGAGGCGTTCAAGGCCCTATCGCTCCAGTCCATCGTCGCCTTTCTGATGGGCTTCGGATGGGCCGGGTTTGGGGCTTTCCGGGGCAGCCAGCTCTCCATGATGCCCAGCATCGCGATCGGTGTGGCGGGCGGTGTCGGGATGGTCTGGCTGCTCGGAATCATGCTCAAGGGCATGTACGACCTTCAGAGCAGCGGGAACGTGGATATCCACGCGGCTGTCGGCCAGGAAGGCGATGTGTACCTGACCGTTCCTCCCAAGGGTGAGGGCCGCGGCCAGGTTCGTGTTACGCTGCAGGAACGCCAGAGGATCTGGAACGCGATTACTGAAGGTGAGGCCCTGCCCACCAGCACTCGGGTGAGAGTCACCCGGGTGAACGATGACAACACGCTGACGGTCAGCCAGGCCTGATCACACGACCGCACTTAGAGGGGAACTGTTCATGCATACGACGCTCGCTCAATCTTTGAACGCCGGCAACCCGACACTCTGGCTGGGTCTTGTCTTCGCGATCGTCCTGATCGTGCTGTTCGTGATCATCTTCATCGTGAAGCAGTACAAGCGGTGCCCCTCAAACCGCATCCTGGTGGTGTTCGGTAAGGTGGGGGCCAACCAGGCATCCAGATGCTACCACGGTGGCGGCAAGTTCATCATCCCGCTGATTCAGGACTATGCGTATCTGAATCTTGAACCGTTGGTCATCGACATCCCGCTCGAAGGCGCGCTATCTCTCAACAACATCCGCGTGAACGTTCCCGCGACGTTCACGGTCGGTATCTCGACCGACGCCGTGTTGATGAACAACGCCGCGGAAAGGCTGCTGCCCCTGAACGCGGCGCAAATCCGTGAGCTCGCCCAGGACATCATCCTCGGTCAGCTGCGCCTGGTCATCGCGACCCTGACGATCGAGGAGATCAATAAGGACCGCGAGAAGTTCATGAAGCTGATCAACGAGAACGTCGGTCAGGAAATCAACAAGATCGGTCTTGATCTGATTAACGTGAACATCCGCGACATCACCGACGAGTCGGGATATATCCAGGCCATCGGTAAGCGGGCCGCGGCCGAGGCGATCCAGCGGGCCAAGGTGGAAGTCGCCCAGCAGGAGCAGTCCGGTGCAACGGGTGAGGCGATCGCGGTCCGCGAGCGGACAGTGAACGTCGCCCGCGAACAAACCTCCGCAATCCAAGGGCAAAAGGAACTCGAGCAGCAGCAGCGCGTGCGGGTCGCGGCCCTGGAAGCCGAGGCCGTGAAGGGCGAAGTGGCATCACGTCGGGAGCGGGAAATCACCATCGCCCAGCGCGAGGCCGAAATCGCCGCGGCCAAGAAGCAGTTCGAACAGGAGCAGCGCATCAAGGTGGCCGGGGCGGAGGCCAACGCGGTTCTGGGTGAGAATACCGCCCGCTCCAGCATGGTCGAGTCCAACGCAAAGTTGGCGGAAGTGCAAGCCGAAGGCCGGCGTCGATCGGATGTCGCGGGAGCCAAGGCGCAGGAGGCCATTCTGCTCGCCCAGCGCGACCAGGAAACGGCCCGCCTTTCCAAAGAATCCATCGTTCCTCAGGAGATCGAGAAGCGGCGAATCGAGATCGCGGCCGAAGCCGAGGCCGAAAAGCTCCGTCGCGAGGCCCAGGGCCAGGCCGACGCGATTCTCGCCAAGTACGAGGCCGAGGCCGCGGGTATCCAGAAGGTGATGGAGGCTAAGGCCGAGGGTTACCGCAAGCTGATCGAGGCGTGCGGAAGCGACCCTGCGGTGGGTCCGACGTTGCTCCTGATCGAGCAGTTGCCCAAGCTGGTCGAGCAGCAGGTCAAGGCGATCCAGAACCTGAAGATCGACAAGATCACGGTGTGGGACACGGGAACCGGCGGCGGCACGAACGGTTCGACCAACGGGCACGCCGGCGGCGGCCGCAACATGACAGCGGATTGGCTGTCGGGATTCGTGGGCGCGCTGCCGCGGATTCACGAGTTGGCAAAGCAGGCAGGTATTGAACTGCCCGCGGCCTTGGGGCGCCTCAACACGCGGGACGGGGTAATCGTTGAGGACAAGATCGACCCGAAGCGGGAGGCGTGAGGAGTGCCTCACCGGCCCGCGTCGTGAAAAGACAAGCGATCATCGTGTTCTCTTTGCTCGGTCTGCTCGCAGCCACCGCCATCATCGCGGTGGTTGTGATTGTGACCATTCTGGTCAACCAGATCGGGACGAAGAACTACCTCCCTGTGGCCGCGACGGTGACGAAGTCCGAAGTCAAAATCACCCACGGCAAGTCCACCTCTTACAAACCCGTGATCCACTACCGGTACACGGTCGCAGGAACGGACTACACCAGCAGCCGAATCAAGTACACCGGGGCCGCAGGTGGGAAGTCGGCATCCACCGCCATGGTCACGGCGCACCCGGTAGGCGCTACGGTGACCGCGTACTACGACCCGCGCGAGCCCTCGCGATCCGTGCTGTTTCAAGGGCTTGCCCAGCGTGACTACATCCTGCCGATGCTGGTCGCGCCGATCATGGGGTTGCCTATCGGCGTTCTTGTGTACTTTGCCGATGCCGGCATCGCGATGTCGCGGCCTTGGAGACGCTTCGGCCTGGTGCGGGCCTGGGAGGAAGGCGGAATCACGCGAGTACGTCTGCGTCCGACGCTCTATGCCTGGCTGGCGGGGATTGGCGTGTCCATGGTTGTCGGGTTCATCGCGGCGTTTGTGGTCCCCGTCACACCCTTGGGCGGGTCGATGACCAACGCCGCGATCGCCGGCGCGTTTCTCATCGTTGTGGGGATCTTGGTGGGGATGTGGCGGAGACGGCCAATTATCCGCGGCGATAGCGACCTGGTGCTGGACCCGATTCGCAAGACCCTGACGATGCCCCAGAACCGAACCTTGGCAGCCACTTCCGAAATCGCGTTCAGAGATGTGGAAGGCGTTGATGTTCGGCAGACCCAGCGAAGCCGCAAAGCCGGCCCCCGGTGGTCGGTGGGACTGCGGACCGGTGCGGCGGGGTATCAGCAACTGACCCAGTTCGGGAATCAGGCGGATGCCGAGCTTCTCGCGGCCTGGCTCAGGGTTCAGGCGGGGCGGCCTGCGGGCGAATAGCAGGCGGGGGGGGCGATTGTGCATCGCCGCCGCCGCATGAGCCGATTTTCAAGTCATGACGACCACTGCGCCCTCTCCGCGCGCTCCGCGAACCCTCACGCGCGATGACATCGTGCGCATGGGTCAGGGTGGCAGTTCGGTCGGGGGACGCCCTTGGGAGTTCCTGCCGATCGCCATGCAGGCCCTCCGGCAGGTGCCCGGCGACATCGGGCTGCGGCTTATCACCGCGGCCAACTTCGTCCGCCTGGGCCTGCGGACCGCGGCCGCGGACCAGCTCGCGGCGGTGCCGGAGCAAGTGATCCAGAGCCCGGATGTCGTAGGACTTGTGAACGTGGTGCGGGGACTGCCAAGCGACGTGATCGGCACCGCGGACCGAATCGCGATGTGCCGGGCGAACCTGGAAGCCCTCGGGAATCGCGGGCCAGGCACGGGGGCGGATTTCGATCGCTGGGCGGCGAAGGCGGCGGACGCAACCTACTGCCGCGCTTCGGACGGGAACGTGATCCATCGGCCAGTGTCCGGTGGAGCAGAAGCCTGGCAGGGATTGTCCGATCAGCGCACGGCTGCGGCCCACCTTGCACGCGATCACTTCAGTCCCTCCAAAGCGGACTTTGAGCGGCCGATCTACCTGGAAGGTGTGGACCCGCCGTGGATTCTGCGGGCCCTAACGCTGGCAAGGCCGCGGCAGGGAACGGGGCACACCCCGCCGATCACGGTCCTTCAGGCCGACTCGGATCAGTTCTTTGACGGCTTGTCCATCGCCGACCTGCGCGATGTGCTGACGGTCGGGAACATTGTGGCGTTGGTTGGACCGGACGCATCGATCCGGCTCAAGGAGCGGTTGCTCGCCCGCGTGAGGTTCCAAATCGCCGGTCCCGGCATCACAACCATGCTCACGCGGGCGCGCCTGTCACCGCCGATTTCAGAGGTTCTCCCCGAGGTCATGCGCCATCAGGAAGAATGGATGGCCGAGCTCAAAAACCGCACTGCGACGATCTACGCAGCGACCAACTCGTCATGGCGACTCCGCTTTGAACAGGCTCTGGCCGGCGGTGATCCCCTCCGCATCCTGATCCCCACAACGCGGTACTCGACATTCGTGCAACACGCCAGCCGCGATCTGTGCCGTGGCTTGGAAGCGATCGGTCACAAGGCCAGGGTCCTCATCGAGCCGGACGACGCGACCAAGTTCGCCGCCCCCGCATATCTGGCAGAAATCGAGTCATTCAGGCCGGACTTGGTCGTTCTCATCAACTATCCGCGCGTGATGATGGGTGATGCCCTTCCCGCGAACATCCCGTTCGTATGCTGGCTTCAGGATGCAATGCCGCACCTGTTTGATGCGGCGATCGGACGTTCCCAAGGAAATCTCGACTTCTCCGTTGGGCACTTGTTTGACGAACTCTTCGACAAGTACGGTTATCCGCGCAAGCGGGCCATGGCCGCGGGGCTGGTCGCGGATGAGAAGAAGTTCCACACTGGCCCGGTCACTAGCCGCGCCAAGTTCGAGTGCGAAGTCGCGTACGTCAGCCACCAGAGTGAACATCCGCAAGCCCAGCACGAGCGCCTGCGGTCCGAGTTCGGCGGCAACCCGCTCATCGTGCGTGCCATGGAACGCCTCAAGCCGCAACTGGAACGCGAGGCCTTCAAGCCCCTCTCCGATCTCGCCATCGCCAACATCCACGAACTCGCCGCCGACGCCATCCGCACCGAGTCCGGCCAGATGCCCGACCCCAAGGCTGTGGACATCCTCACGCGCGCCTATTGCCAACCGCACATGGACCGCCTGCTGCGCCATCAAACCCTCGAATGGGCCGCGGCCATCGCCGTCAAGCGCGGCTGGCGTTTCAAGCTGTATGGCAATGGCTGGGAGAAACACCCGCGGCTGGCCGCCCACGCGTCCGGCCCTCTCGAGCACGGCGATGACCTGAGATCCAGTTTCCAGGCCGCGGCCGTGCACCTCCACGTCATGTCCCACGCCCTGGTTCATCAACGACTCATTGAGTGCATCCTTTCGGGCGGCTTCCCGATGTGCCGCATCCACGTCCCGGAACGCTGGTCAATCGTCGAGTGCCTCACGCGGCTCGGCGTACGCCAGGGTGCCAAACCGCTGGAACTCAACGACCCGACCATCCCCAAGAACACTCATGTCGTTCAGTGGGCCGATGCCCCCGCCCTCATGCAGTTGGCCTCCGCTATGCAGCGGCTAGGCCTCTTTGACCAGTCCTTCCCACTCTTCGGCGGCTCGCGAATCGGACCGTACGTCAACGAACAGGAATGGCAGCGGCCCGAATCCCTCCCCGACCACGACCCCGACCTCTGGTCCGCCTTCGGCATCCTGGGCCAGTCCGAGCAGTTCATGTTCCACTCCCCCGATTCCCTCGAACAGCGGATTGAGTTCGTCCTGAACAGGCCCGATCAGCGAGAAATCCTCTCCGCCGCGGCACGCAAACGCTTCGTAAACCGATTCACCTACACCGGGTTCGCAGACCGATTGCTTAAGTTCGTGCGCGATGGCCTCGCGTGAGCCAGGCCCGCCCCCCCGGGAACCAGAATGAACGCTGCAATCACCTTCATCATCCCCGCCTTCAACGCCGGTCGGACCGTCGGCGACACATTGAGAAGCCTGATCGCCCAGACGCGCCCTGACTGGTCCGCGATCGTGATTGATGATGGAAGCACCGACGGGTCATTTGCCCCCCTCTCCGGCTCGCTCCGTATCGAATCCAGGCGACACGTGCCTCTGGACTTGGTGCTGACTGACCCACGCATTCAGGTGATCCGCCAAGCCAACTCCGGTGTCGCCGCGACCCGCAACCGCGGCCTTTCCCTCGCGACCACCCCCGCCGTCTGCTTCCTGGATGCCGACGACACCATCGAGCCCACCTTCATCGAGCGGATGTTCCCTGCGTTGAAAGGCCACGACCTTGTCCCCGCGGCCTACCGCTACACCGGCCCGGACCTTCAAGATGTCGGCTGGGTCATCCGTCCAACTCCCCAGGATGTCCAGCGACTCAAAGAGTTCAACCAATACGCCATCGGCGCGATCGTTTTCGACCGCCTCGCCCTCCTCAGGATCGCCGGCGAACGCCCCTTCCCCTCCGGCTCGCGACAGGAAG
The DNA here is from genome assembly GCA_044222485.1 of Phycisphaerales bacterium. GTDB lineage: Bacteria > Planctomycetota > Phycisphaerae > Phycisphaerales > UBA1924 > JAHBXE01. Next base: position 100,455 of record JBGAND010000020.1, read on the forward strand.
ACTGGGAGTTCCTGATCTCCCTCTCCGCCGCGAAGTGGGGGACCCCCATCGCCGACCCGCTCTATAGCTACCGCCTCACGCCCCAGTCGCGCACCACCGCCCTCTGCGAGATCTGGCGCGACGGCCTGAACCTGATCGCCCGCCACTCACCCGACTCCCCGACCGCGCTCCGAGGCTGGACCCTCCGCAACCTGGCCCGGGCCGCCAGCGCCGGAGACCGCCGCCTGTGCACCCGGATGTTTGAGCACTTGGATGCCCTCACCCCGGCGGACATCGACCTTCTCGCCGGTGCCCTCCGCTGGTCCATGCGGCGAATGACCATCGCCGGAGAGTCCCCCGCGCTCCAAACCCGCACCGTCTGGGAAGCCTCGATCCTCGACCTCCTTGGCTCTTCACCCCATGCAGCCGACGCCCTGCAACGCGCATCCCTCCCCGACTGGAACCGCATCGCTGAAGCCGCGGCCGCCCGCGTCGGCCCCGACCAAACCCTCGTCATATATGGTTTGGGTCGCAACGGCCGCGATCTGCTCAAAGCCCTGCAACCCCGGCACCTCTCCATCGCGATCATCGACGACGGCGCGGCCGCCAACCCCGGCCTCCCCCGCCTGACCATCCCAGACCTTGGCCCCAAGCACGTCGTTCTCGTCACTCCCGACGACCGTGCCGCCATCCTCAAAGGCCTAGGCCGCGGCCGCCAAGCGCAAATTCTGCTTCCAGAGCAACTCGTCGCCTGACGCATAAATTGCGCGTATCAGAGCCACGCGGCGCGCGCACCGTCGGCGCACCCCTCCCCATACCTAAGCACGCGAAAACCGCTGATCAGCGGCGAGTGGCACCCAACCTGCGATCCATGTCCGGAAACCTTCAAGGTGCTTGGTTATCCACCCGATGACACTGCGTCCAACCACAAAAACGCCCTTCTTATGGGAGTTCGGGAATGAAGATCGCGTTCATCGGCCTCGGCAAGCTTGGCTTCCCCTGTGCGGTCGCTCTTGCGATGAAGGGCCACGACGTCTACGGCTACGACAACGATTCTCGCCTGATCGAGGGTTACGAGCGGGGCGAAGTGACCCCCTTTGAGCCGGGCCTGCCCGAGCAGTACCAATCCTGCCGCAAGCGGATGCACTACTGCGGCTCGATCGATGACGCGATCGCGGCCTCGGACCACATCTTCGTGGCCGTTCCCACGCCCCACGCCCCCATGCACGATGGGTCGTTCCCCTACGACGGCGTTGGCCGGAACTTTGACAACTCGATCATCCGGGATTGCCTTGTCGAGGTCGGCCGCGCGATCGGCAAGCACGCCGGCGATGGCCGCTTCCGCACGGTCCTGGTGATCTCAACGACCACACCCACCACGATGGTGGAAGACCTCGGCCCCGCGACCGTGAAGGCCGTCGGTCTTCCGATCGGAAGCGGCTGGACCATGGTCTACAACCCCTTCTTCATTGGCCAGTCCACGGTGGTCAAAGACTTCCTCAACCCCGAGTTCGTCCTGCTGGGCGTTCCGCAGAATGATCAGGGCAAGGTCGCCGACCACGGACGTGGCGAGCAGATCGCCCGCGAGCTCTACGGCTCCCTCCACTCCCAGCCCATCTGCCCCATGACCTGGACCGAGGCCGAGTGCGTCAAGCTCTGCTACAACACCTACCTGGGCCTGAAGGTCCTCTTTGCCAACTCCGTGATGGAACTCTGCCACCGCCTCCCCGGCGCGAGCTGCGATGTCGTCAACGCGACGCTCAAGCTCGCCAAGGACCGGCTGGTCTCGACCAAGTACATGGACGGCGGCATGGCCGACGGCGGCCCCTGCCACGGCCGCGACCAGATGGCGATGAGCTTTGTCGCCCAGAAGGTCGGCCTGTCATTCAACATCTTCGATTCGATCAACCACGGCCGCGATGCCCAGACCGCGTACCTGGCTGACCTCATTCAGAATGAGGCCAAGGGCCGCCCCATCGTGCTCCTGGGCATGGCCTTCAAGCAAGGCACCAACCAGACCCAGGGCAGCCCGGCGATCCTTCTCTCCAACATTCTCCAGCAGCGCGGCGTCGAGCCCATCCTGCACGACCCGGTCATCAAGCCGTACACCGAAATGCCCGTCGAACCGGCCGTGTACTTCATCAGCACCCGCTGGCCGGAGTACAAGGGCTTCAAGTTCCGCAAGGGTGACACCGTGATCGATCCGTGGCGGATGATCAAGGAAGTGCCCGCAGGGGTGGAACTAATCCCCGTCGGCGTCGGCGCCCCGGGCCGCCAGACCGCCGGGCACATCTCGACCGCGTTGATCTCTGCCACTGAAACCAAGCCGACCAAGCGCGTCCGCGCCGCGTCGTAATCCAGACTCTCCACGGAAGGAGAACCCGTGCGCACGGTTGCGATCTACAGACTGCTCTACGGCTCGGACTTTATCGGAGAGTCCCTGGCCTCCATCTACCCACACTGCGAGCAGATCCTCTGCTTCGTCGGGCACGAGATGTTCGGCGGCCGCAGGATCATCAACTACTTCGGGCACGACGTCTATCTCCCCCACGACATCGACGGCCTCACCGACGCTATCAACGCTTGGAAGGCGCAGAACGACCCGGACAACAAAGTTCGCGTTCTTCCCAACCCCTACGCGACTCTGCTCAAGGGCCAGCTCCAGGCGATGGTGAATAACGAGGTCATCCCCCGCTACGACCCGACGCATGTGCTCATGGTTGAGTCCGATGAAGTTTGGCACCAGGACACGATCCGCACGCTCTTCGAAGTCGCACAGAACTCCGATGCTGACGAGATCATGGCCTCCGCCTGCCATCTCTTCTGGCGTTCGTACAAGTACTGCTCCACACGCACCAATCCGTACGCCGTGATGCGGGCCCTCAAGGGTCGCAAGCAGATCGGCCTCACCGGCCACGCGCTCACCAGCGCCGGCAACGATGTGAAGCGCCACCGCGATGACCGTCTCAAGATCCACAACTTCGGCTTCGCCGCGGCCGAGCGGACCATCTTCTGGAAGCACATGACCGCGCTGTCCTTCAGCCGCGATGTCAAGCTCGACTCGCCGCCTCGGGAAGAGTGGTTCGAGGAAGTCTGGCGTCCCTGGAACGGCGTCTCCAATCGCCGCACCGATCTCTGCCCGTCGATCGGGTACGAGGACGCCTTCGCTCCCGCCCAGGACTATCCGTTCGAAATGCTCCCCGCGCTCATGCAGCAGCGCATCAAGACCAATCCGCTTCCGGATTGGGTGAAACTGAACCAGATCGAAGCCGCGGCCCAGCCGCTGGAGGTCGCATGACCTGCCTAGACCGCAAAACAGCCGCGCACACCGAGGGCGTCACGCTCTCCGTGAAGGGCAAGCCGATTCCGATGAACGCCGAGCAGGCGCATGCAATCCACGAGCTGCCCGAGCAGTTCAAGGGCCGCCAGCCCTCGCAAATGGAGCACAAGTTCACCTCGACGGGCATCAAGTTCTGGAAGCACAGGGACAAGATGGAGTCGTACAAGGCCGGCACGGGCCAGTCGGTGATCTCCACGCACATCGCCCCCGAAGGCCGCTGCAACCTCAAGTGCTCGTACTGCTCCGTGAGCGAGCGCACGCTGCACAGCACGATCGAGCTGCCCCGCATCCAGGACTACGTCACCAAACTCAAGAGCCGCGGCCTCAAAGCCGTGATCCTCACCGGCGGTGGCGAGCCGACGCTCTACAAGCAGTTCAACGAGTTGGGCGAATGGATCCTCGATCACGGCATCGAGATGGCCCTGATCTCTAACGGCACTCAGTTCAAGCGCGTCTCGGATCGGATCCTGAAAAACCTGACCTGGGTCCGCGTCTCGATGAACGTGTTCAAGGACTGGGAAAAGAAGATCGAGATCCCCCGCGAGCGCTTCGGCAGGCAGACCACGGTCGGCATGTCGGTGTGCTACTCCGCCGAGAACAAGGACCCCGAGTTCCTGCGCAAGGTCGCCCAGTTCGCCGAGCGTGCTGAGGTCTCGTACGTCCGCGTACTCCCCGATTGCATGCTGCCCCAGGCCGCGCTGATCAAGGAGCACGAGGGCCTCACCGACCTGTTCCGCACACTCGAGGGCTCCGGCCGTTTCTTCCACCAGTTCAAGATTCACGGCGCACCGTGCCAGTCCAAGTGCCACCAGAGCTACTTCCGCCCCTACCTCTCCGAAGCGATGGACCCGGTCACCGGCCGCCCCGGCCTGGTGTTCCCGTGCGACTCGGTCGTCCTCAACGACCAAGCCCAGCGTTTCCGCCCGCGCTACGCCCTCTGCACGCCCGAGGAAATCCTCGACTACATGGATGGCAAGATCGCCCAGCAGTTCGACGCCACCGAGCACTGCACCGGGTGTGTCTTCACCCGCAACGTCGACATGCTCGACCGTTTCACCAAGGGTCAGGAAGACCACTTCGCCGAGTTCGCCGCCACGGAGGTTCACCATGAAAACTTCGTCTAACGTCGCCCAGCAATACGACGAGTCCTACTACGAGCGCGGCGTCGAAACCGGCAAAAGCTGCTACTCCAACTACCGTTGGCTCCCCGAGCTCACCATCCCCATGGCCATGGTCATGGTCGATGCCATGGGTATCCGCCCCCGCCAGCGCGTGCTCGACTTCGGCTGCGCCAAGGGCTTCAGCGTCAAGGCCTTCCGCATGCTCCGCCGCGATGCCCACGGCATCGACGTCTCCCCTTACGCCATCGAGCAGGCCGACCACGATGTCGCGCCTTTCTGCCACCTCGTCGAAGATCTCGACAGTTGGTCCCTCACGCAGCGCTTCGACCACGTCATCGCCAAAGATGTGATGGAGCACGTGCCCTACGAGGCCATCGACGACACCATCCGCGGCATCGCCCGCATGTCCGACTCGTTCATGATGGTCGTCCCCCTAGGCCGCAACGGACGCTTCATGATCGAGGCCTACGAGCGCGACGTGACCCACATCGTCCGCGAGGATGCCCAGTGGTGGCTCGGCGCCCTGGAAAAGCACTTCGCCGACGTCTCCTGGCAGCACCACATCGACGGCCTCAAGGACAACTGGTACCGCGTAGACCCCAAGGGCAACGCGGTTTTCATCGCCAGGGGTTCGTTGACGCGTTGATCCGGACTACTCGGGAAACTCAATGAACTCCGGCGGCACCCGGTCCACCAACCACACGCCGTTGGCCGACATGTAGAAAGCCGCGCCCCTGTCGTGCATCGCTTTGGCGTGGACTCGGAGGATGACGGGCTTGCCGCGGCGTTGCCCGACCTTACCGGCGGTGTCATGGTCAGGTGATAGGTGCACGTGCTGGCGGGCCATCTTCTTGAGGCCCTCCGCTCGGATTGGCCCCAGAAAGCGGTCGACCGTCCCGTGATAGAGGGTGTCCGGGGGGATCCGTGCCTCAAGATCCAGATCAACTTCGACACTGTGCCCCTGGTTAGCCCGGATGCGAGTGCCATCCGCGCTGAGGGCGAATCGTTGCTTATCGCTTTTGGCGACAACGTCGTGTATGTCTGCGAGGGTGAACCGAAAGCCCTTTGTCGCGGCACCCGCAACAACGGCTTCGATGTCGCACCAGCCTGATTCATCCAACGTCACGCCCGCGGCTGCCGGGTCATGCCGGAGGACAAGGCTCAGAAACTTGCTAAGACGCACGGAGTCGGGCATGGGGAATCATTGGCACTACCCATTGCCCGAGGTGTCACAGCCTGGCCGCCGCGATGCTCGCCAGTTCCGACCGCTCGCTCTTGGTCAGCGTCACGTGCCCGACAATCCCAACCCCCTTCATCTTCTCCACCGCATACGCCAACCCGTTGGATGACTGATCCAGGTACGGGTTGTCAATCTGCAAGATGTCGCCCGTCAAAATCAGCTTGGTCCCCTCACCCACGCGCGACGCGATCGTCTTCACCTCATGCGGCGTCAGGTTCTGGGCCTCATCCACGATCATGAACTGATGCGGGATCGACCGGCCGCGGATGTACGTCAGCGGCTCCAAAACCAGCTTCCCATCCGCCATCAACTTCTGCATCCGCTGTTCGGTTGAGTGCCCCTCCGCCGACTGCGTCTGGGCCCCGCGCGTCGAAAGCAAGTACGACAGGTTGTCAAAGATCGGCTGCATCCACGCCGTGAGCTTCTCATCCTTGTCACCGGGCAGGTACCCGATGTCGCGCCCCAGCGGCATGATCGGCCGCGCGACCAGCAGTTTGTCGTAGCGCTCCTCAGAGAAGACCTTGGACATTCCCGCAGCAAGCGCCAGCAGTGTCTTGCCGGTACCCGCCGACCCCAGCAGCGTCACAAACCGAATCTCATCATCCAGCAACAGGTCCATCGCCATCGTCTGCTGAACGTTCCTCGCCATGATTCCAAACACAGGCTTCCGCGGCCCTGTAATCGGGATCAGATGCTCAGTGTCCGCCAGGCGCCGCCCCAGCCCCGTGTGGTTCTCATCCCCGGCATCCTGAAACACCACGAACTGATTGGGCGTTACCGTCCGGCGAAACTTGTGTCCGTCGGCAGACTCGGCATCCAGCGCCTCACCCAGCCGCTCCAGCGGCAGCATGCGATCCTTATACAACTCATCAATCAGCTCACTGTCGCTCTCGACATACACCGCGCCGGTATACAGCCGCTCCGCATCGACCTTCTGGTTCTCAAAGTCCTGCGTCGTGATCCCCAGCGCGTCCGACTTGATGCGCGCCGAGATGTCTTTGCTGACAAAGATCGTCAGCCCACCCTTCTTCTTCTGGTGAAGCTGCCACGCCGTCGCGATGATCCGGTTGTCCGGAGACTCTTCCTCCAGCACCCCCGGCCGCTCGTGATCGATGATGTCGATTCGGATCGTGCCCGAATGCCCATTCGACGAAGTCGAGGCCGCGGCCCCGACAGTGGGGGAGAAGTCGCCCCACGGCACTCCATCCGTTAGCCGCCCCTTCAGCCGCAACTTGTCCAAGTGCCGGATGCACTCACGGGCGTTCCGCCCCAGGTCATCCTCTTTCCGCTTCATGGCGTCGAGCTCTTCGATCACCGCGAACGGGATCACCACGTGATGCTCCTTAAACACGAACAGAGCGTTCGGGTTGTGGAGCAGGACGTTGGTGTCCAGGACAAACGTCTTGAGCACGTCGTCGTGGTCTTTGGAGGGTGCTGGTTTCGAGCGCTTAGGCTTAGCTGGTGTCATGCGCGATCCGGGCACATCCGTGCCGCCCGAGGGTCGGTCGTTGAAGTAGCCGGACAGTCTAGCCGGAAGCCGGGGCCGCGCCCATTACCGAATGAGGGCATCTGCCGTAAGGCAAATACCTATCGCCGCCGCGATGGCAACCTTCAGGAACATCGCCGCGGCCCGCCCGATCGCCGCCCCTCGCCCAATCTTCACGGCCTGTTCCCAGGATCTTTGCGCAACGCCCCGTTCCAGAGCGAAAGCACCAACCCCGGCCCCAATCACCCCTCCGGCGATCGTCCCCAGGATCGGAACCACAAACGAACCCGCAATCGCACCAATGAGCCCACCGAAAATCGACCCGATCGCGCCGCTCCGGCCGCCACCGCTCTTGGAAGCCCCGGCCGCGGAGAGTGCAAAATCGGCGATTTCCGCGAGCAAAGCCATCCCCGCACACGCGGCCAGCATCCAGGTGTTGAAAAACGGCATCCAGAGCCAGTTGATGAGCAGCGCCGAACCGACAATGAACCACGTCCCCGGCAGCGTGATCAGCGTGAGGCCGATCCCGATCAAAGAGATGACAAACAGGATGATGCCGGCCAGGAGTGTCATGGGGAACGCACGAACGACCAATGCCAAAGCGCGGCGACTCCGATCTCCGCGTGGCCACAGAACCTTATTCGTAAATCAGCGGTGGCGATTTTGGGTCAGGAGGCGGCCGGAGGAGGAGCAGATACGCTGGGCCCGGTCGCTTCCGGCGGCACCTGGTCCGGGAATGCGATCTTCTCCATCTCCAAGACCCACGATTCCAGGGGCGCATGCTGGTAAAGGTCCAGCAGCAACTCCTTGCCGCCGTGCTTGGGGTGGCCGGGGTTGATGTGAAGATAGATAAGAAACTTGTCCCACTTGCGCTTGTCGAACTCTTTGATGTCCGACGGTGCCAGGGTGCTGCCATCGGGAAGCTGCAAATGGTGGGCCTCGGGGTCGTAGCGGTACTTGCGGGCCAGGATGCGGACGATGTGCAGCAGCAGCAAAACCCCGCCGCCCATGCCGATCGCGACGAACAGCCACTGCACCTTGATGTCGTACGACGAGAGCGCTTTGGGGGCGTTCTTGGCGCCCGATGTACTGGTCCACAGCTTGCGCAGCTCCGCCAGCTTGTCCGTCGGGTTGAGTTTCTCCAGCGGCCCGGGCATTTGCGTGAACTCGGGTTTGAGGCGCCCCACAACGTCCAGCGCAGAAAGCCACACATACTTCGCCGCCTTGGACCCCGATAGCTTCTCCCGCCCTTCGGCTTCGAGCTTTTTGAGGTCGCCCGAGGGATCTTCGATCGATGTCCGGGTGTCTGAAATCCCTTCCTTCCGGGCCTCCTCCAGATACTGAAACTGGGCCCAGGAAGCGTGCCGGATGCCGCGCTGCGGATAGGCCACGGTGGCGTCGTAGAGCCCGTAGACCCCAAAGCCCAGGAGGACGATGAGAAAGGCCGTCATCTTCAGCAGCCAGGGACGGTTGGGCTTGGTGACAAGTGTGAATGCCATGGTGAAGTTCTGAGGCTGAGCAGGGTTGGGGGGTGGGGCGGGGGGGTGTGGGGTCAGGGGTCGAGGTGATCGAGCCGGTCGGAGTCTACGCGTTCCA
>JBGAND010000021.1:0-108833 GCA_044222485.1 Phycisphaerales bacterium
GTCGGCGCGAGCTCAATCGGACGGATGTGGTCGCGATCAAGGTAGATCTCACCAAGCGATCCAATAAGGAAGGTTGGGACCTGCTGCAGAAACTCAGTGGCGGGAGCGGTATCCCTTTCAGCGTCTTCATGAGGCCGAACGAAGACCCTGTTTCGTTCAGGAGTTTCTTCAAAGTCTCGGACTTGGAGAACGCGCTGCGGGTCAAAACCGCAAAGCAGGCCCCCTAACCGCTCCTCCTGCCCATTGACCTTTTACCCTAGCCCGTCTACGTTCATGCCTGCATTCCGCCCCCCTGTCCGCCGATAGGGGTATCTCGGATTGCGATGCGGGCGTAGCTCAGTGGTAGAGCGCTACCTTGCCAAGGTAGAAGTCGAGGGTTCAAGTCCCTTCGCCCGCTTTCTGGTCCGGCCTCCTTTGGTGGCTGATGACCGTACCCCAATTCAGTGAAATAGGCACATGTGACGCGATTTGTGTCGCAGCTTGCGCCCCTTTGGTGGGTTGCTGCGCTCGGGAGGGGGATCGGCCAAAGGTGGTCGGGCCGCCTTTGCAGCGGGGTCTTGGGGAGGGGCCGATATCGGGGTAGAGCTGGGTATCGGTCCATCCTGAAGAGGAAGGCCGCCCCGGTCGGAGCTGCCCCATGAGCAAGAGAAGCCAGCGTCGAGGGATTCGGACCAGGGTTGCCAAGGCGGGATTGGCCGCGCCGATGTTGGAGGCGTTGGAGCAGCGGTTGGTGCTGGCGACGATTGCCTGGGATGGGGGGCCAGCTGGAACGGGTACGGCCTGGTCGGATCCGGCGAACTGGGCGGGGGATGTGTTGCCGGGGCCGACGGATGATGCGCTGATCAATGTCGGGGCGAACCCGACGATTCAGATCTCGGGCGTCGTCGCGGTTCGAAGCGTCGCATCGTCTGAGGCGCTCGCGATTTCGGGGTCGCTCACGGTGACGGATGCGTCGCTGTTTTCGGCCGCGGTCAGTTTGACCGGCACGCTGGCGGGGACGGGGGATTGTACGTTTGCCGCGCTACTGACTTGGTCGGGCGGAGCCATGGCGGGGCCGGCGACGACGGGCGGGCCGGTGGGGCGGACGATCATCAACGCGCTGGGGTCGCTGCAGATCGATGGGACGACGCATGATTTGAATCGCGTGCTGGAGAACAACGGGACGGTCGTTTGGTTGGCGGGGCCGCTGCGGATGGCCGCGGGGACGCTGAATAACAACAACGCGTTTACGGCGAATACGGCGGGGTCGCTGCAGAGCTTTGGGTCCAGTGGAACGGGGACCAACGTCTTTAACAACGTGGGGACGTTTACAAAGCTGGGAACGGGAGAGGTTGCGTTTTCGGTGCTGGCGGCGGGGGTGGCGTTTAACAGCCTTGGAACGGTGAGCCTGCAGGCGGGGATGCTGACGCTGGGCGGCGGCGGGACGATGAGCACGCCGCTGACGGTCAATCCCGCGGCGGCGTTCACCCTGGGCGATACATACACGTTCACGGGGAGCGGCTCGATCAATGGGTCGGGGACGGTCAACTTCACGGGCGGCACGCATTCGCTGCCTGCCGGGCGGTTCAATCCGACGGGGGTGGTGAACTTCACGGGTGGAACGATCACGATTGCGACGCCGTTTACGCCGTCGGGGGTGGGGCCGATCGGGGCGAGCGTGACGTTCGCCGCGGCCATGAACTACTCGGGGGCGTTGACGATTACGGGGTCGGCGAGCTTTGCGGTGGCGCAGACGTTCAGTTCGTTGACGCTTTCGGGGACGCTTGGCGGGGCGGGCGATATCACGGTTACGGGCGTGTTGGATTGGATGGGCGGCACGATGTCGGGGGCGGGGAAGACGAATGTGCTGAGTGGCGGGACGCTGGTAATTGAAACCGGCGCTGCGCACGTGTTGTCGCGGATCATGAACTCTGGCGGCGCGGCATCCTGGACGGGTGGAGACTTTGCGTTCGCGGCGGGCACGTTCAACAACAATGGAACCTTCACGGCGAGTGCGTCGGGCACGCTGCTCTCGTACGGAAACTCGGGGACCAACTCGTTTGTCAGCAATGGCACGTTTACGAAGCTGGGTGCGGGCGAGGTGCGGTTCACGACGAATGTGTCGGGTGTTGGGTTCAACAACGTGGGGACGGTGGCGGTGGTGGTTGGGCAGTTGACTCTGGGTGGCGGCGGATCGGCGAGCGCTGCGTTCAACGTGAGCGCGGGGGGCACGCTGGCGTTTGCCGGGAACTACTCGTTCTCGGCGAGCGGGTCGATCGCGGGGTCGGGGGCGGTTGCGTTTACGGGTGGCACACAGTCGGTCCCGGCGGGGTTGTTTAATCCGACGGGCGTTGTGAACTTCACAGCGGGCACGGTCACGATTAACAACTCGTTTGTGCCGACGAGCATGGGGGCGATTGGCTCGACGCTGACGCTCACGGCGACGCTGGGGTATTCAGCCCCGATCACGGTGAATGGGTCGGTGAGCTTCGCGCTTCCTCAAACGTTTAGCGGGATTACGTTGAACGGGACGCTGACGGGGGCGGGGGATGTCACGGTCACCGGTCCATTTACGTGGAACTCCGGGTCGATGCTCGGGGCCGGAAAGCTGAACCTGCCTGCGGGGTCGACGTTTTCTATCGCGACCGGGGCGACGCACTCGCTTGGCCGCCAGATCATCAACAATGGCAGCGCTGCATGGACGGGTGGTGCGATCGCGATGAACGGGGGCACGCTGGTCAACAACGGCACGTTGACACTCAACGCGCCCACAACGCTGCAGTGCTATGGGGCAGGGGGTACAAACGCGATCAACAACGCGGGTGTGTTCATCAAGCAGGGTGTGGGCGATGCGATCATCTTCGCGGCCCCCAGCGCGATGCCGCTGAACAATACGGGCTCGTTGACGGTAAGTGGAGGAAGTCTGTCGCTGGGCGGTGGTTCGACAAGCACCAGCATGGTGACCGAGTCCGGCGGCACGCTGACGTTCACATCCAGCTTCACATACAACCCGGGCGGGGGTGTGCAGGGCGGCGGGGTCCTGAACTTTAACGGGGGCACGCACACGTTTGGGCCGGGACAGTTCTCTCCCAATGGGGCGCTGAACTTCAACGGCGGGACGGTGACCATTAACAACGGCTTCAACACGCCGCTGCTGGGGCCAATCAACGGTACGGTCATTTTCAACGTATCCGTAGCGTTCTCGAGCCTGACGCTTTCGGGCACGATCGGAGGAACCGGCGATGTGACGGTGGCGGGCGCGTTCAACTGGCTGGGCGGAACGATGTCGGGCACGGGGAAGACGGTCATGTCGCCGGGGTCGACGCTGACCATATCAACCAATGCTCACACGTTGAGCCGCCGACTTGATTCGGGCGGATCGGCGTCGTGGATCGGCGGGGATATCGCGTTCTCGGGCGGGACGATCAATGTGCTCGCCGGCACCATGTTTACGGTGAACTCGAACGCCGCGGTGCAGATGACGGGCGTCAGCGGGACGAATGTGTTCAATAACGCGGGGTCGATCGTGAAGCTGGGAATCGGCGATGCCCAGACGGCGCCCGGCGCATTGGGCGTCAGCTTGAACAACTCCGGTTCGATGTCGATCCAGCAGGGGTCGTTCTCGATCGGCGGGGGAGGAACGACCAGCGGCACGATCGCGGTTCCGCTGGATGGAACTCTCAACCTTGTCGCGAGTTACGCGTATTCGGGCGGGTCGATCTCAGGCGTGGGAGCGTTCACGTTCACCGGTGGCACCCACGTGATGACACTCACGAGTTTCACGCCCACGGGGATTGTCTTCTTCACGGGCGGGACCGTCACGATCAGCAACAATCTGGCGCCGGTGGCCTTGGGTCCGATCTCCGGCGCAGTCGTTTTCAACGGCGCGCTGAACTACCTGGGGACCATGACGATCACCGGCTCGGTCACCTTCAATGCAAACGAGGCGCTGGGGAGTTTGCTGCTTACCGGGACGCTCGCGGGTAGTGGGAGTGTTTCAATCTATGGAACGCTGACCTGGAGCGGCGGCACGATGTCCGGCACGGGGACCACACATGTTCCAGTGGGGTCGAGTTTGATGATCAATGGGGCGGCGCACACGCTTTCGCGGCCGCTGGATGTTTCTGCTACCGCGAGTTGGACGGAAGGAGACATCGCGTTTGTCGGCGGATCGCTGGCGGTGCGGGCGAGTTCCACGCTGACGCTCAATCCCGGCACGATGGTTACCGCTACGGGTGGTCCGGCGGCGAGCGGCGTGAACACGTTCATCAACCAGGGGTCGGTTGTCAAGATTGGGACCGGCACGACTCGATTCGCGGCGGGAGCGAATGGTGTTGAACTGACCAACTCCACGCAGATTGTGGTTCAGCAGGGCACGCTTGAGCTCAGCGGTGGCGGCACCAATACAGGCCAGATGCAGTCGATGACCGGCGCGACGCTGACGCTGGGCGCGACGATGATCTGGACATCCGGTTCCATTTCGGGCGCGGGCACGGTTGGATTTACGGGGGGCACACACCTGGTGCTCTCGACCCAGTTCAATCCGACGGGACAGGTCAACTTCTCCGGGGGCACGGTGACGATTGGCAACTCGTTCACTCCGGCATCTCTGGGGGCGATCGGCGCCACGGCTGTGTTCAACGCGCTGGTGAACTTTGCGGGCGATGTGACGATTGTCGGGTCGGCCAGCTTTGCATCGCTACAGAGCTTTGACAACATGACGCTTTCGGGAACGTTGACGGGGGCGGGGGCGGTGACTGTCCGAACCGCCTTGGCGTGGACGGGTGGCGCGATGTCGGGCACAGGGACAACGCTACTGCCTGCGGGATCGATCTCGACGTTCAGTGGTACCTCTCACTCGTTGGCGCGGACGCTCAGTGTCGCCGGAGCGGTGACCTGGACCGCCGGCGACTTCGCGTTCAGCGGAGGAACGTTCAGCGTCAATGCCGGAGCGACGCTGACCGCGAATCTAACTGCGACGACGAGTGTGTCGGGAGTGACGGGGGCCAATGCGTTCAACAACTCGGGACAGTTCATCAAACTTGGGGCGGGAACGCTTCAGTTCACAACGGCGCTGCCGGGGGTGTTGTTCAATAATCTGGCCGCGGCCACGGTTCAGGCGGGAACGCTGAGCATCGGGGGCGGGGGCACTACCAGTGGCGTGATCACCGTTGAGGTGGCGGGCTCACTGGTGCTTCCGGGCAGCTATTCGTATTCGGGTGCCGGTGCGGTGGTAGGCGCGGGTCCGGTCACGTTTACGGGCGGTACGCACAGTATTGGGCCGGGACAGATCGGGGTGACCGGCATCGTGAACTTCACGGGCGGCACGATCACGGTCAGCGGGACGTTCTCGCCATCGAGTCTGGGACCGATTGGGGCGACGGTTACGTTCGTGTCCTCGCTCAACTATTCGGGTGCGGTGACCATTTCGGGGAGCGCGGCGTTCAACGGTCCGCAGACGTTCACTGGTATGACGTTGACGGGGGTGCTTGCCGGGTCAGGAGCGGTGACGGTCACCGGAACGCTCAGTTGGACGGCGGGCACGATGTCGGGAACAGGGCAGACGGTGATTCCGCTGGGCGGTGTGGTTTCGCTCACGGGCGGCACCAGGACGCTGAGCCGCGGCCTGAGTATTTCGGGGACTGCGGCGTGGACGGCGGGGGATATGAACTTCGCCGGCGGTACGCTGGCGATACTGGACAACGGTGTGATGACCGCTACGGCGCTTCCCGGGCTGACGATGACGGGCACGTCGGGCGTCAACGCGTTCGTGAACAAGGGCACGTTGACCAAGATCGGGGCCGGAGCATTGACTCTTGCCACGACGGGCACGGGGGTGACCTTGACCAACGCGGGGATTCTCAACGTTCAGGTCGGGGCTTTGAATGTCGGCAACCTGGTTTCTAACTTTGCCAACAACACGCTCACGGGCGGCACTTGGGTGGTCGAGAACACAGGCTTCCTGAACTTCCCAGCCGGGTCGAGCGTTTACACCAACAACGCGACGGTTCGGTTGAACGGTGTGAACTCCTCGTTCGGAGCGTTCGCGACGTTGTCCACGAATCAAGGATCGGTCACGCTCGCGGACGGTCGCATGGCTTCTTTCGCTCCCCTGGGCAACTTGTTCACGAATACCGGACAGTTCACCAAGGCGGGTACCGGGGCGGCGGCGTTTGCGAACACGATTACCTTCAGCAATACCGGGTCGATCAGCGTCACCGGCGGAACGCTGTCGCTTCTGGGTCCTGTCAGCCAGATTTCTGGTTCGACGCTTCTGGGCGGGTCCTGGAACGTCTCGGGCGGCGGGGTGCTTTCGATCCCCGCCGCGGCCATCGTCTCCAGCAATGCGGTGGTGTCCATGAACGGGGCGACGTCCGCGTTTGATGCGGTCAACGGTCTGCAATCGAACAACGGCTCGTTCACGGTGAGCGGCGGCAAGAGCTTTGCGGCAACGACCTTTACGAATGCCGGCAAGCTTACGGTGGGCGCGGGCAGCACCCTGACGGTGACCGGTGCGTTCAACAACGCGTTCTATGCGATGATTCGTGGCGGAACCCTGGTCGCTTCCGGCGGGGGTGATTCCAACGGGATGTTCTGGTTCTTCAACGGTGGACTGGTTTCTCTGTCGGGTTCTCACACGTTTGGAGTCAACGCCGTGCTCTCGGGAGCGGGGGCCCTCAACGTCACGGGCGGTTCCAGCGTGCTGTCCTGCAACGTGAACCTGACGGGTCTGTTGACAATCGTGACCGGTTCGATCACCCTTGGTCAGGGCGGGTCGTTCGGAGGTGTCTCAAACTCGGGGACGCTGTCTCTGGGCTCGCAAACCCTGAACCTGACGGGGGTCTACACCCAGGGCGCGGCGGGGACGCTCAACGTCCGCATGGACAGCGCTACGCAGTTCGGCCGGATTGTTGCGGGCGGGGCCTTGACCCTCGCGGGCACGTTGAATGTCACCTGGGGCGCGGGGTACACGCCTGCGACCGGGATCACCTTTGACTTCATCTCCGGCACCACCCGCGTGGGATCATTCAATACCACGAACCTGGCTTCCATCGCCGGTCGTTTGTTGCAGCTCAACTATGGCCCGACCGGGGTGGGGCTCTTTGTGGCACCTGGGTTCGCCCCACCTCCGGTTTACACGGTGTCACGCTGATCGGTCGGTATACTCCATGCCATGAAACGCCGGATCAGGCCGGAGCAAATCGATGACCCCGACATTTCAGTGTCGAAGCTGGAGTACTTGCTAAGGTGTGTGCGCCTGACCAATCGCAGGCTGGGGGGGACTGACTCCCTGCTGAGCAGTCTGGCGGCCTGGAGCCCGCGCTGGCCGAAAGGTCGCGAGGTCACTCTCCTTGACATCGGGACTGGCTCGGGCGATCTCCCGCTGGCCGCGGCCCGCTGGGCTCGGGAATCCGGGCATTCATTCAGGGTGGTCGGAATCGACGCCAACAGCCGCGTGCTGGAGGTGGCCCGGAGGCTTTGCGCGGATGAGCCCGGCGTGGAGTTGCGGCAGTGCGATGCCATGACTTTGCTCGATGAGGCGACCTCTCCCTTCGCTCCCGGGTCGTTTGACTACGTTCACGCCGGCATGTTCGTTCACCATCTGGAAGATCCGATGGTTCCACGCATGCTCCTGGCCATGAACCGCATCGCCCGCGCGGGCATTGTCTGGAATGACCTGATCCGGTCGCGTCGGGGCTACGCGGTGGCGTGGCTTGCGACCATCGGGCTTTCGATCCGGCATGATTGCCTGGCTAGCCTGCATGCCGGGTTCCGGGAGCACGAGGTTTTGGACCTCGCGCAACAGGCAGGACTGACGTATACCACTCATCGTGAGCGCTACTTCTGCCAGCGATTCACACTCGCCGGCGAGCGAGCGGAAGCATGGGACCGGGCCCAGGACGCCAGAGCCATCGCAGGACTCGCCGCGATCGCATGAACAATCCCGACCCACCAGTGGCGTTTCGTCCGGTCGTGCTGATGCCAACGTACAACAATGCGGGCACGCTCGAAGCGGTGATGAACGGGGTCGCGGGGCTGAACCTGCCCATCATGGTCGTGGATGATGGATCGACCGACGGAACCGCGACGGTTCTGGCGCGATGGGACGGGCGGGCCATTCGCCTGCGACATCCCGTCAACCGCGGAAAGGCCGCGGCCCTGCGAACCGGGTTCAGTGAGGCTCTCGCGAACGGGTTTACACACGCAGCGACGATCGATACAGACGGGCAACTGGACCCATCGCAGTTGCCGGGCTTGCTTCGCTGCTCGCAGGAACGGCCAAGAGCGCTGACCTTGGGCGTTCGGTCTTGGGAGATTGCCAACTGTCCGCCGAAAAACGTGGTGGCGCGGCGACTCTCCAACGCCGCCATCAGGCTCCAATGTGGCGTGCGAATTCAAGACAGTCAGTGTGGTCTGCGGGTGTATCCACTGGACCTGATGAGGCACATCCGGGTCAAGTCCAGCCGGTACAGCTTTGAGGCAGAAGCGATCACCCACGCAGTGTGGGCCGGGTGCCCGGTTGTGCAAGTCCCAATCCAGTGTTCGTATGCTCCTGAAGGGGAACGCGTAAGTCACTTCGATCCGTGGGGCGACACAACCCGTGGCGTGCTGAGGCACCTGGTGGCGCTCGCGCGTTCGCTCACCCCTTGGCCACACCGCCCGTGGAGGAACTGAGCAAGTCGCTTAGCAGGACCGGTTCGAGTCCCTTGTCGCGCAGGCCGCGGATGATGGATGGCAGTGCTTGTACGGTTGCTGCCGGGTCGCGCTTGATGTGAGGTTCGTGCCCATCGTGAAGGGCGATGATGTCACCGGGCTGAGCGCGCGGGAGGATGCGATTGAGGATGGCCTCGCAGTTCGTGGGCACGCCGTCCATGGCGCGGAGACTCCAGGCAACCATGTGCACGCCTGAAGCCTTCGCGGCCACCGCCATCCGCCAGGACTTGAACCCCATGGGAGGTCTGAAGTACCTCGTGGTGGCCGGCCCTCCGGCGGCGGCGATCGCTGCATCGGTCAGGCGCCATTGTCGAGCCCAGTACCGGCCCCGCCGCATGATTCCCATGCGGGGGTGATCGAAGCTGTGGTTCTCGATCTGATGACCGGCAAGGGCGGCGCGTCTGACCAGATCGGGGTGTTGCTCCACGTTGTGGCCGATAAAGAAGAACGTCGCCGGGCACTTGAGTTCGTCGAGCGTGTCCAGAATGGGTCCGGTTCCGGCACGAGTTGGGCCGTCGTCGAAGGTCAATGCCACTTTGTGGCCGCAGCCTTTGGGTCCCCGCAGGATCACGGGCCCGAACAAACGGCTCGTGTGTGACAACATGCCGTACATGAATGTCCCCAAGGCGATAGCGAGCCCAGCGCCGACCGGCGCCGCGATGGGGAAGTACGACTCGCTTGAAGGCAAAGGGTTCAACAGCTCCCGATCATTGCATCCTTCGACGCCTGGGTCATGGTTGCTTGGCTGCCCGACGAGGGGGCTCGAACGCGCCGACGGGGATGTCGCCGTTGATTTCCGGCTCGCGCAGCCGGATGTTGATTCGGCCGGAGTCGCCGTCGGCCGTGATCACCCGTGGCCACAGCAGGGGCCCCGGCTCAATCAGGCGGTAGGAACTGAGTGAGAGGGACTGGCGGGTGCGTCCGCCGGGGTCTATGAACCGGTAGCTGCGCACCGTCAGGGTTTCGGCATCGACCTCGCACTCGACCAGAGTTTCGCTGGAGGTCTCCGGGTCCATAGCGCGGCGGAGGACCAGCGTCCGGGGATCCGGGTACGTCGCTTGGGTTTCACCCGCGAGGAACGCCGGTCCCAATAGCCCCCAGACCCGACGAAACTGGTCGGCAGTTACCGTCAGGTCGGCCGCGCCACCCGCCCTTTTGCGAGCGTCTTCCGGTAGATAGATCCAAAGGCCTTCGGGCGTGCAGGTCACATCGAACGCGGGCTGCCCGAACTTCCAGGCGCGGATTCGCAAGAACCCAGGCCAACGGGCCACGATGGCGGCATCCAGGGTGACGGATGATCCATCGGAGTTGCTCAGGAGCACTGTTCCCTCCGCGCTGATCGTCTGAATCGCACCGTCACGAGCACGCATCACTTCAACGGCCTTGCTCGCTTCCATGCTTGGATAGCGGGGGAGGGGTTTCATGCACGCGGAGAGCGGGAGCAGCGCCGAAAGCACGAAGATGCCAAAGATCCGCATCATGTTCCGGCCTCCAACTGGCGCCGAAGGATCTTTCCCGTGGCAGACTTGGGCAGCCGCTCGAGAACCTCGAAGATTCGGGGCACTTTGTGCGCTGCGAGAAGGGACCTGGCCATCGCCCGCACTTCCTCCACGGGAATAGCTTCGCCGGGGCGAGCCGGGGTGACCACGGCCTTCAATCGCGAGACGGTGTCGGTGACCGCGATGGGGACGACCACGGCCTCGCCGATGCTCGGGTGCCGGCAGATGACCTGCTCAACCTCCATTGGATTGACCTTGAACCCGCCGACATCGATCAGGTGCTTGAGGCGTCCGGTGATGGTCAACGATCCGTCGGGATCGAGCCGGCCCAGGTCACCGGTGAGGAAGTGTCCATCCAGGATCGCCGCTCGATCGCCCCCGAGATAGCAGGAGAGCATGGAGTCGGCACGGATGGCGACCTGCCCTTCCTGGCCGACGGCGACAGTTCGGCTGCTGTCTTGCGCGTTCAATATGCGGATGGTCACTCCGGGTACGGGAAGCCCGACGCACGAACGGCCACCGTGCGAGTCAGGAGGGGCGAATGTCACAGAGCCCACTTCGGTCGCTCCGTACAACTGGCCGACACCGAGCCCAAACCGTTCTTTGAACGCCGCGGCCACGGTTGCGGGCAAGGGCGAGCCCGCGGTGTATACCAGCTTGAGGGAAGTCTTAGTCCCGCCAACGTTCGAGAGCTTCGCCAGCACATCGATCATGAACGGCACTGCAGGGAACACCGTGATTGGCTCGCTGGCGATTTCAGAGAGAAGTTCACCGACATCCGACCCGCCGTCCCGACCGCTGCGGTCTACCACGTGGATGCAACTCCCGGCCCAGATCGGACCGAGAAGCCCGTTTTCCATCCCGTAGGAATGGGACATGGGAACCGCGGCCAGCACCCGGTCGTCGGGGGTCAATCCAGCGGCCTGTGCAACGTTTCTTGCTACAGCGTCGAGCGATGCCCGGGATCGAACCGCGATCTTCGGCATGCCCGTGGTGCCGGAACTGGGCAGGTACAAACCTGGAGAATGGGCGGGAACCGCTGGGTTGCTCCAGTTGGCAGGTGGCTTCAATGGGAAGGCCGCGGCCTCCATGGTCAGTCTGCAAGTCTGGCCCGCCGTTCCGCGGCAAACCCTGTCACCGATCAGCGTGTCCGCGCCGGTTGCCTCCAGAAACGCGACGACCTCCGCCCGCGAGGAGTTCTGTGGAAGGGGATGCACGATCCGTCCCGCGGAGAGAATCGCCAAGTAGGCGACCACGAACTCGACGCTCGAAGGAAGACAGACCGCAAGGACGGCACCCTGAGGGCATTCCCGATCAATCGCGGCGGCGAGCGCTCCAACGCGCTCCACGAGCTCTCCATAGGTGACGGTCGTGGATCGACCGGAGCGTGTCGTGTTCACCGCGGGTTCGAAAGGCCCGTGAGAGCGCATGCGAGCAAGAAGCTGCATGCTGTCGCGCCCAGCGATGGCGACCGCCTGAGATGGATGCTCCGTAGGGTTGCTCATGCCATTCCGAGAGTATCAGGTTCGCGTGTCACGATCCGCTTCACCGGCGTGGACGGGTCATAGGCTCGCGACGCCTTCGATCTCCACGAGCAGGGTCCGCCGGCACACATCGGCCCGTACGTATTCCACCGAATCCAAGGAAGCGAAACTCCTCTGGACCCCTCGTCGCACCATTGCGACATCTGAGCTGTGCGCGCAATACACGCGCAGGGTTCGATATCGCGAGAGTGCGGTCTGGATCTCCTGCTTTGTCATTTCCGCCTTTCCAACTATCAAGGCGGCCATGTTCGTCAGGGTTTCCGCGAACTGCGCCTCCAGGTCCCCAGGGTGCACGGACATCTCGCCCCGCACGCTTGCGGTCCCACCAACCATGAGCAGGCGATCTCCGTCCAGGGTTGCCACGGTCGCTCGGGCAAAGCAGGGCGGCAAGGGGCCTCGCCTGAGCGAGTACCGATACGCGGGCACCTGTCGGGGGTTTTCGACGGCGACGCCAGGTGTGCGCGTCGCCAGGCAATGCACCAGGAGATCCTCGCCTGAATGCCCGATCCCGGTGGCCGTGGCGCTGCGGGGCCCGGTCCCCGTTTCCCCGTACCACCGGGCGTAGGCGGCGTACCTGCCGGCGTTGAACACCATGTAACGGTCGAGGATGCCCTCGGATCGCGATCCCATGCGGGCGTGAATATGGGGAATGAAGTTCCATAGCCGCACCGCGTGCGGGAAGTGCAGCGATTCCAGGCGTTGAGTCAGCGAGAGGTAGAGCGTGCACACAGACTGTTGAAGTTCAAGGGCTCCGAGCGATGTTGCTCCAGGGATGCACGCCGATAGCAACACGCTGTCCGCGCCCCGAAAGTCTTGCACCTGCCCCGAAGTCGAGGACGAAGCCGGCGCGCTTCGATCCACCAAGTCCCAGACCCAGTCCGGCGGCGACACCGTCTCCGTAGCCACTGCCAGCGGCGAAGAAACCCGGTATTCCGTGCCCGCGGTCGTCATAGTGTGATAGCGAAACGATAACGGCCAATCCTATCGAGACTCAACATCAACCGCCATTCACGCGGAATCAGGAGAGTTTCTCGATTTGCACTCCCGAAACCAAACCACTCCAATCGCTTACCAGGGTCGCGAATGAGCCTGGAATCTCTCCGCCATTCAGGCTCAGGCCTTCTTTCACCGTGGTCCCAGGTCCGGCCAGCTCTGGAAGCCGTTTGGTCAACAACGTTGCGACGATTGCGGCCAACGGGCCGACGCTGAACATTTCGGCAAAGTACCCGTACAACGAGATTGCCCGCGTGGTTCGCCCAGCTCGGCGGCCAGCCAGTGCTTCTAGTGCTTTGAGTTCGACGCGATCAAGCCACGTGCCACTTGCTGAGCTCATGACCAGCCCGGGGTCTCCAAGGGCCGCAAGAACCTGGCCCACCATACCGGGGCCGCGGCTTGAGAGGTCGCCCCGGACCGCGGCGGACTGGCCGACGATTCCGAGCACCCGCCGGCTCGCTCTTGCCTCCAGGGATGACCGAGACTCGAGGACCAGCGACGCCGCGCCGCTGGAAGTCACGAATCCAGCCTCGCCGTTGAACGCAGCCGAGGCCGTCCCTGCAGCACGCAGTCCTGCGTGCGCGTACGCCTGTTGGAGGACATCGACATCTTCCTCGGCCGCTCCGACGATCGCCCTGTCCCATTCTCCCGAGGCGATGCGTAGCGCCGCCAGCCGAAGGGCATCCAGCCCCGCCGTTCTGGATCCGATGATGGTCTGGCAGCACCCCTTGATGCCCAGCATCAAACTCAACTGCGCGCTGGCGGCGTTTGGCACTCCCTCCGCAAACAGCACGGGGTTGGCCGCGGCCATGCCCTGTTCGACGATGGGCTTGTAGTAGTCGCGGCAGAACGTCGCGGCCCCGTGGGTGGTTCCCAGGATGGCAGAACAACTCTCGGCAAACAGCGGCACGTCCGTGATCCCGGCGTTCTGGCAGGCGAGCGAAGTGGCCGCGAGCGTGAGCTTGGAATACTCGCTGAGTCGTCGCACGCGGCGGGCGTTGATCAGGTGTGCGTATTCACTCTCGCTGAGTGATCTTTCCTGCAAATGAGCGTTCGGAGTCGCAGACAGCCTCGCCACCAGGGCCTCGTTGCCGATCATTCCGGGCGCAAGAAATCCGACGCCGGTGATCAACACTTCGCGCGGCGCCCGATTTGGAGCCGCGACTGCCGGTGCCGCGGCTTTGCGTTCGGGCGCCAACACCACGCACGTGTTTGCCCCGCCAAAGCCCAGGGAGGTGTTCAGCGTCGCGCGGATCGGAGTACGCCGGGGGCGGGGGCTGATCGACAGGGTTGGAAACTCCAGTTGTTCCTTTGAAACATTCGCGGTTGGCGGCGAGATCTGGTCGTGCATCGCCAGCACCGACAGGATCAGTTCCGCCGCGCCCGCCGCGCCCAGGGTGTGCCCCAGGTGACTCTTGAATGCGACGACCGGGATCTCCGGCAGGCGTTCGGCCATCGCGCGAGATAGGGCGGCGAACTCTGACGCGTCGTTGTTCGGCGTCGCTGTCGCATGGGCGGCGATCAGCCCGATGTCCGCGCTGGTGAGGTCTGCTTGACGCAGCGCGGCCAGGATCGCTCGCAGCGCTCCCTCTCCCTCAGGATGTGGCTGCGTCAGATGATGTGAGTCCGCCGATTCGCCGATCCCGCGTACTTCGGCCAGCACGGTCGCGCCCCTGTCTGCGGCGTCGATTCCTCGTTCGAGCACTAAGGCGGCGTACCCCTCCGCCAGTTTCATTCCATCCCGGCCCGAACAGAAGGGTCTGAGGTCTCCGGCGGCGACGAGCCTCATACTGTCAAACCCGGCAAACGCATACTCGCTGACCGGGTCATAGCCACCGGCGATGACCATGTCTGCCTGACCAGACCGCAGGAGCGAGGCACCCAGCGCGATGGCGCCAAGTCCCGAAGAACACGCCGAGCAGTTGGTGGCAGCAAGCCCACCCACCGGCAGGCCGCGAAGGGATGCCGCCATGGTGTGAGAGGCCAGGAACGAGCAGAGGGAAGTGAAGTCTCCCGTACGCAGAAAGTGCCCACCCTGCCGCATGCCGTGCAGCGTCGTACCCATGAAACACGCACAGCGATCCGGCGGCGCAGGCCACTGGGTGTTGATCGTGGGGGATAGCGACGCTTGCCGGAGGGCCTCTTCGATCACCCAGCGCAGATACCGAACCTCCCGCGGCTGTCCGGGCAGCCACTCGGCCGACAGATCGGGCGCCTGACCTCCATTACCGCGGGGTTTGTCGCCGCCCGAAACCGGCGACTCCAGGGCCGGCATGGCACCAATGCCGCGCCGAGACTCAAGGACGCCGTTCCAAGTTTCCCGGGTTGTCAGGCCCAAGCAGGTCGCGAGCCCGATACCCGTGATCACGACACGATCATCGAGTTTGAGTTCGCGCTGGGTCATTGATTGACTCGAGCCCCCGACTCCGCATCCTCGCACCAGACTTTCTGCACCATCATCCATTGTTCGGCAAACTGGGATAGCCATCGCTCCAGCACCTTGGCAAGTTCAAGTTCCGCCGGGTGCGGCTCTGAGCGGTCCGACGTGCGTGGCGTCACCCAAATTGGTTTCTCCATGATGATGCGCACCCGCCCGCCGGCGGTCCGTGGCGAGCACACGGGAATGATGGGCGCCCCGGTGGCCAGGGCCAGCTTCACCGGTCCTGGCGGCATCACGATGTGGCCGCCTAAAAACGGGATTCGGCTTCCGCGCTGACCGGGCATCACCCGATCGCCCTGCATCAATACCACCTCGTTCCGCAGTAGTGCATCGCGAAGCGACATCCATACGGTCCACGCGTCTTGGCCTGAAGCTGGATTCACGGGCGCCTCGATCAGTCCCACGCGTCGATGTTGGTCGGAGCGAAGTTTCTCGAAAAGCGGCATGGGGTCGCGCTGGAACACCACGTGGACCCTTGGCTCTTGGGACTTCAACACGGCAGCGCCTACCTCAAATGACCCCAGATGGGCGGTCACAAGGATCGCACCCTTTCCTGACGACCTGGCCAAGGCGTACGCCTCAGCGCCCTCGATACTCTCAACTTCCCGCACAAGTTGGGTTGCATCACGATCCCGGTGACGCCCGATGTCGAGCAAAAAGTCGTAGAAACTCCCGATCATGGCCTTGGCCAGGCGTCTGCGGGCCACCGGAGTGTTCCTATCGCCGAGGATGCGGCCCGCGTTTGCAAGCGTTGCCTCGCGAACCTTGGCTGAACAGTTCCAGGCAAACCAGACGCCGACGCCCCTGAGCCCCCGCATGAACTTGGGCCTGCGGCGAGACATGCCGACCAGTGTCTGGATCCAGAACTGGGCGGCGAGCAGGCGAAGCCCTTCTCCGACAGATGGCGCGGGTTCGGATACCAGCGTGCTTCCAGGAGGTGGTGTGGCCTGAACGGTGGTCACGGTTTGCTTCCACGCTCAGGCGATGGGCCGTTCAGGGGGTTGACGACCTGCACGCCTTCGGGCGTCTTCAACTCAACGTCTGAATCGCGGACGCCGGTGTTCAGTTTGATGCGAGAGAATGCCAGGACGGTTCGATCACCGTCGGGGTCGACCACCTCAACCCGGGTCGCGCAACCAGATGTCGAATCAAGCAGCACCCGCACCGAGGAAACGTGTTCCTTGAGCTTGTCTCCGCGCGGCTTCAACTCAAGTCCTACGGCGATCTGCGCATCCGCCTGGGGGTCCAGTTCACGCGGATTGATTTGTGCGATGAAGAACTCTGCGCGGATGGAAGCCAACCGAGGGAGTGGCGATGCCGTCAAGCGACGCACCTCATCACCGATCGGGTACACCTCGATGACCTTCTGGTTGGGGTAGTAAATCCGCAACTCCCGGTCATCGATGCGCATGATGCTCGGCTCGGGCTTGAGCGTTTCCCATCGTGCGGCCGCGCCCTTCACTTGGAGAGTGCCGGATGAGACCATGGGCTGCTTGAGCATCGGAGTGAACTTCTTTTGCTCGAAGTCCGCGGAGAGGTCCGCCGCCGCGGCCGCCTTCTTGTCGATGACTTCGAGCCTGCTGATCAGGACCGGGTCTTCGGTGGTTGTCACGGGCGCGGGCTTGGATACCTCCTGTCCATGGCAACTGGAGGCCAGGAGAAGCAGCCCAGCGAGGATGGGCCAGCGCGCGCTCACGCCGCCCCCCCGCCGACCTGCGCCAGTGTGAGCATGCCCCGTGCAACCCGGACATCGGCGACCTCTGCTGAGACGTCAAACTGCCGTAATCGTCCGAGTTCGCGGGTCAGGGTCGCGCTGAGTCGGAGCGTAGCAGGCGGTACCACCGGCTGGTCAAACCGAATGTCAATGTGCACAAGTCGCCCTCCACTGGCCCGATCGGTGGGATCCGATTGAGTGTGCAGGCCGACCAGGCCAGCCAGTTGCGCCAGGGCTTCACCGATCAAGACGCCCGGGACCACAGGGTCTCCGGGAAAGTGCCCTCGGAAAAAATCTTCCAGTCCGGTCACTTCCCAGGATCCGCTGCCCGACACACCGGCCTCGAGCCTCTCGACGCTGGTCAAAAATCGAAAGGGAGCTCTGTGCGGCAATCGATCCTGCAGTTGTCGCGCCGGGGCTTCGGGCACGGTCACTCCTACTTGGGTTGGGCGTCAATGAACCGAGCCAGCGATTCGACCGACTGGAACACTTCGCGCCCGATGGTGCCATCGGCGACCTTGACCCCAAACTCCTTCTCGACACTCGTGATCAGGAGCAGGAGATCCAGCGAATCCAAGTCCATGTCGCCCCCGACCAGGGGCATGGAGTCCTCGATCACGGCCGCGGCCCCGAGCTTCAGGTCTCTCCTGAGAATGCCCTTGATTCTCTCAATGGTTTCTGGCGAAGCTCGGTACAGCGGCATGGCGTTCTCAGCATGGCGAACCAATGGTCCGGACGTCAATCGGAATGAAGAAAGGGCTTCAGAAGGGCTGTTCAATCATAACCTCGCACGGATGGGAGAGCGATTCCGGGCGGCTGCCCGTTGCACCACCACTAGTTCTCCGGTTTTCCCGGTGCGGATTTCCCCGGGGTTCGCGTTCTACCCCGGCCAATCCATCCGCGCCTCCAGAATGCCCAAACCATCACCCCCGCGATCAGGAACATGACGAGCAGAACGAACACGTATCCGTAAGGGTGCCGGAGTTCGGGCATGTTCCACGGATGATTGGTATCAAAGTTCATCCCGTACACCCCGACGATGAATGTCAGTGGGATGAAGATCGTCGAAATAATCGTTAACACCTTCATCACTTCGTTCAGCCGGTTGCTGACCACCGAGAGGTACAAGTCCGTCAAACCCGACGTCAGGTCCCGGTAGGTTTCGACCAGGTCGATGATCTGCACCGTGTGGTCGTAGCAGTCGCGCAGGTACACCCGGGTGTCCGAGCTGATGAGCGGCGAGGTGTCGCGCAGCACCCCGTTGATCATTTCGCGCAGCGGCCAGGTTGCCCGACGTGCGGCGATCAGTTCGCGCTTGACCCGGTGGATGCGGTTCACGGTATCGGGCTTTGGCCGCTCAAGGGTCTCCGCTTCCAGTTCATCAACCATCTCGCCGTAATGCTCCAGGATGGGGAAGTAGGAATCGATCACGCTGTCAATCAGTGTGTACGCCAGGTAGTCCGCCGGCATTCGCCGGATTCGTGAGTCCGGTCGGCGGATCCGGTCGCGCACCCCTTCGAAAACATCTCCGGGGCGTTTCTGCTCCTGAAACGTGATGACAAAGTTCTTTCCCAGGCACATGCTGACCTGCTCGGTCTCCAGGCAATCCAGCCCGTGCGGCATTCGGCACACCAGGAACAGGTAACTCCCGAAGTCCTCGATCTTCGGGCGCTGGTGCACGTGGACTACATCCTCGAGCGAGAGCCTGTGCATCCCGATCAACGAGCCGATCTCCGAAATGACGTTGGCATCGCCCAGGCCATCGACATCGACCCATGTGACCGGCCACTTGTCCAGCCAGTGACGGACCTCCGGTACCGACGAAACGGCCCGCTCTTCAAATCCTTCTGGGCCGAACCCAAACAACCGAATCGAGGGTGGCGCCTGTGATGGGTCAACGATGATCGTTCCCGGTGGGGACCCCGGCGGCGGTCGTTGCGAGCGGCGGCGTTTCTTGGAATGCAAGCAGTGTCCCCTGTTGATGCCCGTAGGATACCGGCGACCCCAACCCAACCGGGAAAGGTTCTTCATGCGATTGACATTCTTTGGTGCGGCGGGAGAGGTCACCGGATCCGGCTACTTGATTGAGACTTCGCGGGCCCGAGTTCTCCTGGACTTTGGCCTACATCAGGGCGAGCGGGAAGCCGACGAGCACAACAAGTTTCCGGCCGCCTTGGATGCCTCGCGGCTGGACGCCGTGGTGTTGACGCATGCGCACATCGATCACTCGGGCCGCTTGCCTATGTTGCCTCGTCAGGGCTTCCGGGGGCCCATCTGGACCACTCCAGCGACGGTGGAACTGTGCGACATTCTGCTCAAGGACACGGCACACATTCAGGCCGCGGATGCCGCGCGAGAAACGCTGCGCTCCAAACCCGGCTCGCCGCCGGTTCGGCCGTTGTACGACTTGGTTGACACCGAAATGGCCCTGAAACTTTTCCGGTCGGTCCACTACGAGCAGGCGGTGACGGTGGCGCCGGGGATCCTGGCGCGATGGATCGACTCGGGCCACATTCTCGGTGCCGCGAGTGTCGAACTCACGGTCGAAGACAACGGGAAGACTACCGTGCTCGGCTTTTCTGGCGACATCGGCCCGACCGGGCAGCCGATTATCCGTAACCCAAAGCCGCTGCCGAAAGCCGATGTGCTGTTTCTTGAGAGCACCTACGGGGATCGGGACCACCGTTCTCGCGCCGAGACTATCGCTGAACTTGACCGGATTCTCACGGACTGCCGAAGCCGCAAGGGCAAGATACTGATCCCCGCCTTCTCGGTGGGGCGTACACAGGACCTCATTTACGAAATGGCCCGTCTGCAACGCGCCGGAAGGATGGCGAACCTCCAGGTTTACATCGACAGCCCCATGGCGATCGAAGCCACCGAGCTTTACCGCCGGCACGGCGAGCTCTTTGATCAGGAGGCCAAGGCGCTTCTTCAGCAGGGCATTTCACCCTTGAGCTTCCCCGGGCTCAAGTTCACCCGCACCGGCGAAGAGTCCAAACGCTTGAACGATGCCGCAGGCCCGATGGTTATCATCGCCGGCTCGGGCATGGCCAACGGCGGCCGCATCCTGCACCACTTCAAGCACGGTCTTGACAAGGCGACGACGCAGGTCGTGATCGTCGGCTACCAGGGTCAGGGCACGCTCGGTCGCAGGCTTGTAGATGGCGACAAGATGGTGCGAATTCACGGCCAGGAAGTGCAAGTGCGGGCCACGATCCACACCCTGGGCGGACTGTCAGCTCACGCCGGTCAGTCCGAGTTGGTCGCATGGGCCAAGACCATCAACCCCAAACCCCGTCGACTCGTCCTTACTCATGGTGAGCCCGCGGCCCGGGATGCGCTCGCGGCCCGATTGGAGAGGGAGTGGGGGATGAAGGCGGAAAAACCTCTCCTGGGAAGTGTCTACGAAATCTGAACGGCGGTTTTTCAGCTGCTCAAGGAGCTGAAATCGAACTTGTTGTCGGAAAGGGCGACGGCGGCGACGCAAAGCGCAATCGTGAGCATCAGTCCCACCAGCGTGCCCAGCCAGGCCTTGAGTTTCTTGATGGGTGGAAGAAGAGTGACCGCTGGCGACGCGACCGCGCAAGCGCCCAGGAAGAAGCTCCAGTGAGACTCCTCCCACGGTTTGTCGTAGTGGCGGCCAACCACCATCAGGCCAAGCATGACAAGTACGTAAACCGGGATGGCCCCGCGAACAGCGGGAATCTGGGGTCGCCACCAGCCCAGGAGCACAAATCCACCCATGCACGCCGCCAAGGCCCCCGACATTTGAGCCATGGAAATAGAGCTGTTCTGGAGAAACACGACCGCATTGCCAGATGCCGCGGCCCAGAGCATCAGTGGGACCCGGGCGCCGCCCTGCCTGGAGGCGGCCAGCGAGCAGGCCGACCACATCGCCAGACCGGCGCCGCTGGCGATCGCAATCACCTTCATCGCGTGCCCACGATCGTCCCGCAAAGGCGTTCGCAAGATCAACGCTGAAACGGCGATGGTCAGGATCACGGCCAGCAGGGCCCGAAAGGTCGCCAGCTTGGGCCTCGCGGTGGCGATGACGAACACCGCCGCAAACAGGGCGATGTGCGGGTGCATACGCCCGCCGTCCGGCCAGACCTGGTGGGTCCTTCGGACCAGTTCATCCGCAACGATGTATCCCAGCGCGACGCCTAGCGCGCTGCCCCAATCGCCCTTGGGCCATCCGGACCTCTTCCATGGCCTCCACGCCATGGCGAGGAAGAAGAGCGAGAACACAACGGGCGGGAGCACCCCGGGCAGAGCCTGCTCTAGCATGGCGGATCGTCCTTGAAAGCGAAACGACCGCGGGAGGCATCCTCCCGCGGTCGCCCATTTCTCCGCAGATTCGTTGCATCAGTTTTTGCCGGATTCGAGGGAGACGGTGATGCGAACATCCTGACCCAAAGCGTCGGGCATGAACTTCACGCCGTAGTCCAACCGGTTGATCGTGAAGGTGGACTCAAAGCCGATGATCTCTTTGCCGCCTTGGCCCTTGCCCTGTCCGGTCTTCTCGAGCTTGATGGTGATTTCCTTGGTGACGCCGCGGAGGGTGAAGTCGCCCTTGACATCGAAGGTGTTCTCACCGCCCTTGGCGAAGGACTTGCTCACGAAGGTGGCCTTGGGGAACTGCGAGGCGTCAAAGAACGCATCGCTTTTGAGGTGCTTATCGCGATTGGCGTTGGCGGTCGTGACGCTGTCGGTTGCGACCTCGATGCTCAACGTGCTGGCCTCGGGCTTGGCGTCATCAAAGTTGATCGTTCCGGTCACCTTGTCAAAGCGGCCGTAGGCGTAGCTGGTGTTGAGGTGCTTACACCGGAAGGTGACGAACGAGTGAACCCCGTCCACGTTGTACGCGGCCGGCGCAGCCGGCGTTGAGTTGCCGGAGGTCGGCGCCAAGGCCAGGAGGCCGCAAGCGGACAGGGCCAGAGCGGAGATCAGGATGCGCTTCATTGAGGTCCTTTCGTGGCGTTACAGATCCGGACCCCTCGACCCCGGTGGTGAGGAGCGGTCGGCGCCATGGTCCGATAGTACGGATTCATGGCCTGCCGATACTTGTTGAAACAAACAATAGTCTCATGGGCCGGCGAGGTCCAGAGATAGTTGCCCCCTTGCGTCCAAAGCCGCCGCGAGCCTCAAGTCAGAGAACCTGACGCCGATATGGGAATTGGCTCCGAAGGAATCGAGCGGCCCATGTTGCGCGCATGCAAACGAAACCCGTCCAAATCCCGAAGATAACGCGGTCGCGTCCAGCGTCGGTCGTTCCCGCCATAGCCGCGGGGGTGGCTGGCATCGCGCTGATCATGGCTGCGGGTGGTGGAGCGCTGGCGGTTTTTCACCAGAAGCACCAGAGCCGCGAACAGACTGCCAAGTTTGTTGAGACCTCAGGATCTGTGCTCGCCAAAGGAATTGAACCGCTGTGGGCGGCCGGCGATCGTGCGTCGATCGTCACGATGGTCCTGCATGCCGCGAATGAAGGAAATCTGAGGCGTTGCCGGGTGATTTCGGACAACCACGTCCTGGCGGACGGCGTGCCTCCCATGGTCTCGGTGCGAACCAAGGGAGAGGAACTTCCACGCGTGGAGCCGATCGCCCCTGACGAGTCATCGGACCCCAAGATCGTGAGTCAGTCGTGGACGATTCAGGCCGCGGGAAAGCCGCAGATTCAACTTGAACTGTCGCGGGGGGTCGAACTGCCCAAGTGGACGGGTTGGCAGGTCATGGTCGGGCTCGGTGGCGCTGGAGTTATCGGAACCGGCGCGTTGGTGTGGGGCTTGGTTCGGTTGCGGAGCCGCCTGCGAGGTGCGGGAGCGATCAGCGAGGCTCTCATCGCGTTGGGGCGTGGTGAAACTTCCCCAAAGGCGTTGACGGTCAGCAGCAAGTTCGGCGCGGAGGCCGGGGCGTGGAACCAGCTTCTTGCGGAGCGTGAGCAACTGCTCAAGCACGTTTCGGTTGAGCGGGCCCGCGAATCTCTGGGGGGCAAGCAAGATGTGAAGGCCGACCTGGCGTTCGCATGCGATGCCCTCTGGCAAGGCATGGTGCTGGTGGATGATCGGTTGAACATCAAGTACGCCAACGGGGCCGCGGCCATCCTGTTGCGCACGAAGCGAGACGCGATGACGGGCGCTTCGGTTGAAGAGTTCATCAAGGATGCGGCGGTGCGTGAGGGGATCAGAGCGATTGCGAATGGCACGGTCCGGCATCGCACGACCATCGAACTCAAGCGACCGGAATCTGAGGGCGGCGGCGTGCTGCGGTTCAACGTGCGGTCGGCCCGGAAGGAAGACACCGCGGCCTCTGTCGTGATCGTGATCGAGGACATGACGCAGCAGCGGGTAGCCGATGAGGCTCGAAACTCGTTCGTGGCCCAGGCGACCCACGAACTGCGTACGCCCCTGACGAATATCAAGCTGTACGTCGAGGAAGCCATCGACTGCGGGGATCGTGAGCCCGCCAAACGAGCCAAGTGCCTGGATGTGATTAATCACGAGTGTCGCCGCCTGGAGCGGATCGTCGGGGACATGCTCAGCGTGTCGGAAATCGAGGCCGGTTCGTTCAAGCTGCGTTCCGGCGATGTGCGTCTGGACACCGTGTTCGAAGAGCTGCGGTCAGACTTTGAAGCCCAGGCGAAAGAGAAGCACCTGGAGTTGCAGTTTGACCTTCCGCCGAAGCTTCCCGCGATCAAGGGTGATCGGGACAAGATCATTCTCGCGCTGCACAACCTGATCGGCAACGCCCTGAAGTACACACCCTCGGGCGGCAAGGTTGCCGTCAAGGTTCACCTGGATGCGACCAATCTCTCGGTCGAGGTCTCGGACACGGGGATCGGGATCAGCGCAGAAGAGGTGGACCTGGTGTTTGAGAAGTTCTATCGCGCCAAGGACAAGAGGGTGACCAATATCACGGGCACCGGCCTGGGACTGGCGCTGGCCCGCGAAGTGGTGAGGCTGCACGGCGGGGATATCGCCGTGCGGTCCGAGCTGGACAAGGGGAGCACGTTCACGATGACGGTGCCGACACTGACCGAGGCGGCCTAGTGGCTCGGTGGGGGTGTTTATGGATATTCAAGAGCAAACCAAGGGTGCGGTGAAGGTGCTCAAGCCTCGTGGCCCCCTGGTGGGCAAAGATGCCGAACAGCTCAAGAAGACCGCGTCAGAAGCCGCGACCGCGAGCCTCGGTCGAATTGTCATCGACGCATCGGGTATCGCGTATGTCGACAGCCGCGGTCTGGAAGTCATCAGCGACCTGAGCGAGGAGCTCTCACAGAGCGGGCTGTCGTTGAAGCTGAGCGGCACCAACGAAACGGTTCGTGAAGCCCTCGAACTGACCGAGCTGTCGTCGCAGGTTGAACATTACTCCGACGTGATGTCGGCGGTACGGAGCTTCTTGTGACCGAGGCAGAGCGACCCAATCCGGCGGTCGGTAGCGGTTCACCGCCGATGGCGGCGTCGCCCGTGGCGGATCCACGCAAGCCGGGCGTCCACTCGGGACGGACGCTGCGCGTCGGTGAAGTCCTGGTCCAGGAGGGTGTGCTCTCTGAAGAGCAACTCAGGCGGGCCTTAGCACAGCAGAAGGCCTCGGGCCGGATGCTCGGTGAAATGCTGGTGGACCAAGGGGTCATCTCGAACACAGTTCTGGTCCGGGCGCTGGCTAAGGTTCTGAACATCCGCGGCTGCCAGCTTCGGCACGGCCTGATCGATCCGACGCTCGTGAAGCAGATAGGCGAGGAAGAGGCCACGCGGCTCAAGTCGATTCCGATGTTCAAGGTGCACGGGGTGGTTACGGTCGCGATGGCCGAGCCGCAGTCGCTGCCGAGCATCGACCGCTTGCGTGCGCTGACGGGGTGCAAGATCCGCCCTGTCCTCGCGCTGGAAGCGAATATTCTCGAGTACATCAAGAAGTACTCCAGTGGTGATGTGGATGTTGATGAGTTCCTGACCTCGCTGGCGGAGAGCGATGTCGAGGTTGTGGAGCGCGAGAGTGTTGACGAAGGGCCTTCGACGGATCTGGACCGTATGGTCGCGGGCAGTCCGATCGTCAATCTCGTCAACGTAGCCCTGCTGACAGCGGTCCGCGAGGGCGCCTCTGATATCCACGTTGAGCCCGACAAGAAGGGCACGCGGGTCCGCTACCGCAAGGATGGCGTTCTTCGCGATCTGATGAAGCCGCCCCCCGGGATGCACGCGGCCATCGTTTCGCGTGTGAAGGTCATCGGGAAAATGGATATCGCGGAGAAACGACTGCCTCAGGGTGGTCGTGTGCGCATTGTCGCCGAAGGGCGCGAGATCGACCTTCGCGTTTCCAGCCTGCCGACGTTGCTCGGCGAAAAGCTGGTGATGCGAATTTTGGACAAACAGAACCTCCGCGTGCGCATGGAAGACCTGGGGCTGCGTAAAGAAGTCCTCGTGACCCTTACCCGCATCCTCGAGCGCCCGCACGGCCTGGTGCTGGTGACGGGCCCGACGGGGAGCGGCAAAACGACGACGCTGTACTCGGCGCTCGATCTGCTTCGCAGTCCTGAGGTCAACATCGTCACCGTTGAAGACCCCGTGGAATACCAGCTCGACCTGGTGAACCAGATCCAGATCAACGAGCAAATCGGGCTGACGTTCGCGGCCGCGCTCCGGAGCATCCTGCGGCAGGACCCCGACATCATCATGGTGGGCGAGATACGCGATGAATCGACCGCGCGTGTGGCCGTGCAGGCGGCCCTTACGGGCCACCAGGTCCTCGCGACGCTCCACACCAATGACGCTCCGAGCGCGGTGGCCCGCCTCGTGGACATGGGCATCGAGCCGTACCTGCTGTCCTCAGCGATCCAGGGCGTCGTTGCCCAGCGCCTGGTGCGCACGGTGTGTCCGAGCTGCGAAACCAAGTATCACCCGACGCCCGAAGTGCTCGCCGATGCGGGCATCGCCGGGCAGACCGGCCGGCCTTTCCGCAAGGGGGCCGGTTGCCAGCAGTGTCACGACAGCGGATTCCTGGGCCGGCTGGGTGTGTACGAAATCATGGAAGTGACGCCCGTGATCCGGCGGCTTATTCACAACGGCGCTCCTGCCCATGAGATCCGCGACCAGATCCGCAAGGCCGGTGGGTTGTCACTCCGCGAGGAAGGTGTGCTCCTGGCGATGAGCGGGAAAACCAGTCTGGAAGAGGTGCTCATGGTGACTCACAACGAGGGTGATGAAGGCGATGTGTCCGTGCACGCGAAGCCCGCGATGCCGGCCGCGCCCGTCGCCGAGCCCTTGGAGGAGGCCGCATGAAGTTCACCTATCGCGCGTTCGACAAGGCGGGGAAGGCCCGCACGGACACGGTCGATGCAACGTCTGCGGCGGAGGCGACAGAACAGTTGCGCCGGCAGGGGTTGTTTGTCTCCGAGATCAAACCAGCATCTGAGGCGGCGGCGGCCGGCGCGAAGAGGCGAGCCGTCGGCGGTGGCCGCGGAGGGTCAAGGGGCTCCAAAGCGAAGAATCTCGCTTCGTTTTCACGGCAGCTGGCGGTGCTGGTCAAGACCGGCACACCACTCGTGGATGCCATGACCGCCCTTGAGAAGCAGACGGTGGATCCGCAGTGGCTCAAGCTGATTGCGGATGTCCGCTCCCGCGTGGAAGAGGGCCAGACGCTGTCTGAGGCCCTGGCATCTCATCCCAGAGCGTTTGACTCGGTGTGCAGGAGCCTCGTGCGTGCCGGCGAATCGGGTGGCAACCTCGGTGATATGCTAACGCGACTGGCGGACCTTACACGCAAGCAGCTCAAAATTCGGCAACAGATCATCGGCGCGATGGTCTATCCGGCAGTGCTGATCCTGGTGTCGATCGGCGTTACGGCAACCATGATGTTGTTCGTGATGCCGCGGTTTACCGGGCTGTTTGAGTCTCTGGAGGTTCCCCTCCCGCCGACAACCAAAATGTTGATGGCCGCGAGCACGTTCCTGATCCAGTATTGGTGGGCCGTTGTCGGCGGATTGGTCGCGCTGACCGGGACGGGTGTCTGGTGGGTGAAGACCGAATCCGGTCGCATGGCGATTGACACCTTCATGCTCCGGGCGCCTCAGCTGGGCAAGATGACCCGGGGACTGGGAACAGCGCGCTTCGCGCGGCTGATGGGGGTGCTGCTGGAGAGCAGGGTACCGATGCTCGAGTGCCTGGAACTGACGCGCCAGGCCAGTCCCAACCTGCACTACTCCGCCCTGCTCGGAAGGGCGCACGATGCGCTCCAGCGCGGCGAGCCGTTGTCGAGCGTGCTCGGCCAGGGCGCGATCATCGAGCCTTCCGTGTGCGAGGCCGTGCGAAGCGGCGAACGAACCGGACAGGTGGGGCCGGTGCTCTCCAACATGGCCGACTTCATCGAAGAACAGAACGAGGTGGTGATCAAGTCGCTCACCAGCCTGCTGGAGCCGCTGATCCTCATCACACTGGGCGTCATTGTGGGCACCATGGCGGTCAGCATGTTCTTGCCGCTCTTTGACCTGACGGCTTCGGCCGGCGGATCCGGTGGGGGAGGAGCGCCATGAGATTGAACCTGTCGGGGCGTACGGCGATCGGGCTGGACCTGGGTCAGAGGAGCGTTGGTGCCATGCAACTTGCGGGGCGTCCGGGCGCCTGGCGCGTGGAGGCGGCGACCAGCGTTGATCGAGCGACCAGCGCCGACGGCTCCGGCGAGTTGCCCTCTGCGCACGAGCTTGAGCGACTTGCAGAGGTATTGAAGCGCCAAGGCTTCACCGGCAGGAAGGTCGTCCTGGCGGCGCCCGATACCAAGGTGTTCAGTGCCGCGCTCGAGTTGCCGCCTCGGTCCTCAGGTGCGCCGATCGAGGACCTGGCTCGACAGGAACTGGCCCGGGCGGCCCGTCGCGATGTAAACGCGATCGAGGTTGCCTGTTGGGAGGTTCCTTCGCCACCTCGAACCATCGAAGGCACCAATGTGCTTGCTGTGGGATTAGCGCATGAAGATGCCGAACGCCTGCTCGACGCGATGGAGAACGCGGGGTTCATTGTTGAGGCCATGGATTGCCGATGCCTGGCGATGTCGCGGGCCAGCCGAGGCGTGCTGGGAGATGTCGCGCAGGTGTCATCGATCCTCGACCTTTCCGATGCGGCCGCCTCGCTCACCGTGGTTCATTCAGGCATCGTGGCTTATGACCGCCCCATGCGTGAAGCCGGACTGGCTCAGCTTCGAAAGGCGTTGCGAAAGGAACTGAAGGTGGACGCCGAGGGAGCGGAGTTCCTCCTGGAGCGCGTGGGCATGGCTGGGGGCGATGAATCCCTCTCTGAGCACACGCTGCGAGCCGCCAAAGGCCTCGTTGATGACCACGTTGGCATTGTGATCCAGGAACTTCGATCGGTCATGGCTTACGCGATGCACCGTTATCCGGGGTCGGTCGGGCCCGTGTTGTTGACCGGCGAAGGCGCTTTGCTGGTGGGGTTGGCGGACAAGGTCCGAGGAGAGCTCGACCTGGAGGCCCGCGTTGTTCGACCCGCGGAGCTTGTTGAAGTTCCGGCTGAGTTGGCCGCGGCCTGCGATGATCCATCGCTCTGCGCTGCTGTCGGTTTGGCGATGTACTCGCCCGTAGCGGCAAGGAGGGCGGCGTGAACGGGGTCAACCTCATCCCGGGGCAAAGGGTTCAGTTACGGCGCGGCACGGCCAGGCTGCGCGCTTGGATGGTGGTGGGGCCCACGTGCCTCAGCTTGCTGGCGGTGGCGTACGTCGTAAATGTCCTTGCATGGGATACCGACGTCGGTTCGGCTACTGCCGCGCTGGAAGCGACCAAGGCCAAGTCCAAGGAGGCCGATGTCAAGATTGCGCGACTGAAGAAGGAGCTCAAGGAGCAGCAAGCGACGGTACGGGCCAATAAGTCCGTGGGAGAGCAGCCGGATTGGGCATCCCTGTTGACTCTTCTGGCATCCACACTGGGGAAGGATGCCGCCCTGATTTCCTGCAAAGTGGAGCCCGTGTTGCCGGAGCAGGCGGAAAGGGGCACCAAAGAGCAGGCCAAACTCCAGGGGAGGCCCCAGCGGCTCAAGCTCACGTTGAAGGGGTTGAGTCGGACGCAGGAGGCCGCGTCGCAGTTTGTGATTCAGTTGGAGCAGACCAAGGTCTTCGAGAAGGTCACGCTGCTCGAAACCAAGCGAGATCAGGCCAATAAGGACGATGTGGTGTTCGATGTGATGTGCGACATTTCCGACTCTGGAGCAATTAGCAAGTGAAGCTCCCTATGGCCAACTCGATCGCCCGACTCCCTCTATGGCAAGTGGATGCCATGGCCGCGGCCGTCATCTGCCTGGGAGCTGGCGTGTGGTACTTCGCGGGACTCTCTCCGCTTGTCGAGGCGAGGGCCACCCGACAGAACCTGGAGACGGAGGTCGCCGGGGAGAAGGACGCTCTCCAAGAGCAGTCGGAGTTGATCAAACGGCGGGAGCAGATGCTCGAGGAGACCAAGGCTCAGATCCTCGCGTCGCGGGTCCAGCTCCTGCCTCCAGACCAGATCAATCAGCAGGTGGCGAAGCTGACGGAAATGGCCTCGGGCATCGGGCTTTCGATTGACGAAATCAAACCCCTGGGGCCGGCGCCTCAGGAGCGGTTCACGACGGTCCCGATCAAGGTGTCCGGCGTGGGTTCCTACGAAGCGGTCACCAAGTTCATGCAGCGGTTGCGGTCGGACTTCCACGATACGGGCGTGAGCGGGTTTGCCCTGAGTGGGTCGCCGGAGAAGCCCGACGAGATTCTCAAGTTTGAGTTAAACCTTGTCTGGTATGCCGCGCCAGTGCAGGGTGCAGTCCAAAAGAAAGCGCCGTGACCTTGTTTCGCGGCGCGGGATTTCGTCTGTTTGTCTCGTGAAACTCAGCAAGCAAAGAAAGTTGATGGCCTCGGTTCTCGGACTCGCCGCCCTGGCGTTCGTCTGCGACCGGGTCTTTCTGCAGGGTGGCGCCGCGGCTGGGCCGGCGGCGCCGGCTGCACTGGCCAAGGCGGGCCCCGAGGAATCCAAGGCGCCGGCAGCTGCGGAGCCTTCGGTGGATGCCAGTGCGCCGACTCTGGCGGAGCGACTGAAAAAGGCAACCGAGGGTCAATCGACCGCGAGCAACCCGTTCAATCCCAAGTGGCGTGGAGTAGTTGCCTCAGGCCCAAAGCAGGACGCCAAGCCCGGGTCGGAAGTGAAAATAGAAGTGACCGCTGAAGCGTTCGCAAAGACCCATCCGTTAACGAGCGTTTCCAAGGGCGTGGCGATGATTGCCAGAAAGCCCTATCGCGTTGGCAAGCCGGTGGACGGCTGGGTCCTTCGCGAAGTGGATGTTACCGGTCTCAAAGCGCGGCTCGAGCGTGGTAGCGTTTCCGTTGAGTTGCATATCAAAGCGATGGACCCTGGTGCGATAACTCAGAGCGGCCTCAAGGGAGACCCCGAGGATGGCGACCGGTAGTCAGCAGATTGGCCAATCCTCGCCACGTTCTCTATTAAGTCCCGTGACCCCCTCGTCGATGTCTGATATGCCGGACGGCTGTCGATCCGGCACACTAGACCTTGCCAGGGGAGAAGCCGCGATGTCAGCTTCCAGAATTCGCCAACGTGCCTTCAGCTTGATCGAGCTTGTGATCGTCGTCGTGATCATCGGCATCATCGCCGCGATCGCCATTCCGCGGATGAGCCGCGGTGCGACGGGCGCGGCTGAAAACGCGATTAAGTCCGACCTCGCCATGTTCCGAAACGCGTTAGAGCTGTTCCAAACGGAGAACGGCGGCCAATACCCGGCCAACGCGGCCGCGGTCGCCCAGGCTCTAACGGGGTACTCCGATGGATCCGGCAACACGACAGCGTACGTCCCCGCGCGTCCCGTCGGCTTCCCATACGGACCGTACATGAAGGACATCCCGAAGTTGCCGCTGGGCACGGGCAAGGACTCAGCCACCATCGCCGCCGCCGCGGGCGCGGGTGTCGGCTGGGTCTACGACTCGACCACCCACGATATCAAGGCAAACACGGGCAACGCGACCTACGACGCCTGGTAAACCACTCGCGGGCACGCGCTCGCCTCCTGAGCAGACAACATGCGAAGGCACACCGCACGATCCGGGTTCACACTTGTTG
Source organism: Phycisphaerales bacterium (assembly GCA_044222485.1). Classification (GTDB taxonomy): domain Bacteria; phylum Planctomycetota; class Phycisphaerae; order Phycisphaerales; family UBA1924; genus JAHBXE01. The sequence goes on from JBGAND010000021.1 coordinate 30,974, forward strand.
AGCTCGCGATCGTGCTGGCCATTATGGGTTTGATCGCCGGCATGGCGGCGCCACGCTACGCCGCGGCGGCGGCGCGATACCGGCTGAAGGCCGCAGCGCATCGTATCGCCATTGACCTGGCACAGGCACGGACGGCGGCTCGTGCGTCCAGCACCGCGGTCAGGGTCACCTTCAGCATGACCGAACCGGCCCAGTATCAGCTTTCGGGCGGCGGAGGGCTGCCGAGCTCGACCGCTGTCATCGTGGGGAACGACCCGTACCGCGTTAAGATCAAGGACGTGAACTTTGCGGGGTCTGCGGCGGTGATATTCGACGGGTATGGGAGCGCCGTCGATGGTGACATCCTTATCGGTTCGGGCGGGCTTGTCGCAACGATTCACTACGACAACTCGTCGGGCGTGACCACCCTGGTCATCGGTAACTGAGCAACGGAGCAGCGACCGTGATAGAACAGTGGCGATCACAGCGATTTGTCAAGGGCTTTACGCTCCCGGAAGTGGTGATCAGCATGGCCGTCGGAAGCGTGCTGCTGGGCGCGATGACTTCCTTGATTGTCATTTCTTCCCGCTCCATACCCGGCCGCGGGACTGACGCGAGCAGGACGACATCCGCGGCCGGCGCGCTGGAGCAACTCGCGGCCGACCTGACGCTCGCCACGTATGTTGTCGCAGCGACCGACACCCTTGTTGACTTCAAGGTCCCGGATCGAGACGGCGATGGGTTCCAGGAGGAAATCACGTATTCCTGGCAAGGTACTTCCGGAGATCCACTGGTGCGGGTCGTGAATGGCGCGAGCCGGAGCATCGTGATCGAGTCGGTTGCCAAGTTCGCTCTGTCTTATCAGACGCTGACGACCACCGCGAGTTCCAAGAGCTCGATTGGGTCGACCTCCGAGAGTGTCCTGGCCACGTGGACACCCGGGTTGCTCGGAGGCCTGTTGTACATCGGGTATCAGAACAAGTCAGGCAGGCCGCTGGCGCAGAACTTCATTCCCACCCTGCCCCCGCAAACGCGATCGTGGAGGGTGACGCGTGTGCAGTTCTACGCGATGAGCGATCTTCTGGCCACAGGCACTGTCTCCGTCCAGCTTCGGACCACGGATTCGTTGGGGCTGCCGACCGGGGCCATCCTGGCGTCAACCAGCGTCAATGAATCATCTCTGTCGGCACTGGTGTACGGCATGAACGAAGTTGTCTTCAACAACGCCCCTGACCTGCCGCCGGGCCAGGAGGTGGCGATTGTTCTGGAGTGCACCTCGGGAAGCCCCGCGGGTTCGGTCGGATACACCACACTTTCCGTCGGTCGAAGCGAGCCCATGGCAACGTACAACGGCGCCGCGTGGGTCGGCTCATCCCTGAACGTGATGCCACACATCGTCTACGGGACAACGCAGTCGACTTTGCCGCAGTCGCTTTCTTCCAAGCGCCTGACGCAGGTCGGGGTTCAACTACGCGTGGGAGATTCGACGGGGACGGTGGTCAGCACCTCCGTCAATCTCCTGAACGCGCCGGGGATTCAGTAGCCATGGCACGATCCACGCACCGGATGCGACGGGGGTTTACGCTCGCGGAGACGGCGACCGCCTCGATCGTCCTTGGGTTGCTCGCTGGGGCGACGTTGTCGGCAGTATCTGCCGCGGCCAGTACCTGGAAGACTGCCTCGAACAGAGCTCGCGGGCGCCAGCTTGCCGGGGAACTTCTGGCGGAGGTGTGTTCGCAGTTGTACAAGGAACCCGGGTCCATCGTCCTGGGTCCTGATGCCGGAGAGGTCAATGCCGGAGTGCGAACGGCCTTTGACGACATCGATGACTTTGACGGCCTGACAGAGGCTCCCCTCAGGGACCGCTACGGAACGGATGTCCCGGGCTCCGCGGGGTGGAGAAGGATGACAACCGTCAAGTGGGTGTCATCCTCCGACCTCTCCACTGCGTCGGCTGCCGAAACCTCCGTCAAGCTCGTCACGGTCGAAGTGTTCAAGGACAACAAAAAGGTCGGCAAGGCCACGGCCATCCGCACCGCGGCATGGGATGACGCTTTGTGGACGGGAAGAACTCTCACAACAAAGGCGACGGTGCTTTCTGTCGCCCCATCAGGAGGCTGAGCCCTGCGACCACCAGTGACCAGACGCGGGTCGATCTACCTGATGGTGATGAGCACCGTCGTGATCGTCGTTACGCTCTCACTGACGGGCATGGCTTATGTGCGGGTGCAGCGGAAGGTCACCGAAATGTCGGGCGACATGCAGGATGCTCGCGCAGGAGCTTCGGCCGGTGTGGAGTATGCGGCCACGTGGATCGCTGCGGATCCCACCTGGCGGACGTCCGCGGCAAGCCTTGGCGGGGCGCTGCCTTCGGTGGTAATTGGGCGCTGCACCGTGCAGGTCACGGTCACGGATCCGATCGACGGGGTGCTCATCAACAACCTGACCGATCCGATCGATGTGATTGCTTCGGCGAGCATCGGTGCGGTTAATCAGGTGTACCAGGCCCGCCTCACGCCGACGCAAGTTCCGCTGTCAAGCCTGAACGTGGGGACCGCCGCGGGAAACTCGATCACCTTGACGAACGCCGTGGTCCTGGGCACGGACCGAGTCCATTCCAATGTCTCGGTGTTGGCAGCGAACTCGCGAGTGAAGGTGCCCGCACAAGCGGTCGGAACCGTCCTGGGGACCACGTTCTACTCCGGCGCGACGGGCCTGGTGAGTTCTTTGCAAATGCCCGACGCGCTGGTCTTTGACTACTACAGGGCGATCGGTACCGAAATCAACGGCGCGAGCTTGGCGGGCAAGCGGCTTGAGAATGTGGTGCTCAGCCCACAGAGCAATCCATATGGAGTTGCAAACGCTCGGGGAGTTTACTGGATCGATCTGGGCGGCAACGACTACACGGTTCAGAACTGCCGCATCGTCGGGACGCTTGTACTGCTCAACTGCGGGGCGAAGAACAACTCGGTGATCGGCTCTGGCGTTACTTGGGAGGCGGCATCTTCGGGCATGCCGGCCCTGCTCGTGCAGGGCGCTATGGCCTTCACCGGCACGGCAGATCGCGTCAGCGAGGCCACCATAGGCATCAACCTGAATCCCACCGGGACTCCCAGTGGCGGTGTAGCCAACGCCACCAAGACGGATACCTATCCTGCGAGAATCCGGGGCCTGGTCTACGTGTCGTTGAACGCGGACATTTCCGGAGAGACAGCAATCGACGGGCAACTCATCGTTGGCAACAAGCTGAACATTACCGGATCCCTTTCCGTCATATACGACGATGCATGTTTCTACAGCCCCCCGCCCGGATTTCGCGCGGCGACGATAATGACCCTTGTGCCCGGGTCATTTGTTCGAGTTGTTCACTGAACGCCTCGGGGTAGGCTTCCCGTCGCTTATGCCGCTACGCCGATGATGCGCTGTTGGCTGTATTCGCCCTGGTGTCGCGAAACCATCTGGTCATACGCCCGGAAGTCCATGCCTACGAACTTCGCGGCCAAGTCAGGGTCAAACTGCGTCCCGGCGCACCGAGCGATCTCCAAGAGAACCTTCTCGCGGGGCATGGCGGGGCGGTACGCGCGGTTGGAGCTCATAGCGTCGAACGTGTCGGCGATCCCCAGCAGCCGTGCCCAGAGCGGGATGTTCTGCCCTTTGAGGCCGTGCGGATAGCCCGAGCCGTCGTATCGCTCGTGATGAGAGAGCACGCCGGGGAGGACATCTTCCAGCATCGGGATGTCCTTGAGGATTCGGTAGCCAATCTCCGGGTGGAGCTTGATGAGAGCGAACTCTTCGTCGGTCAGGCGTCCCGGCTTACAGAGCACGTGCTCGGGCACGCCGATCTTGCCCACATCGTGGACCAGACCCGCGATGCGAACTCGTTCGGCCTTCTCCTGTTCCATGCCCGTCGCGACCGCGAGCTGCGCCGCGAGCAGCGCGACACGCTCAGAGTGGCCGCAGGTATAGCGATCCTTGGCATCGATCGAAGCGGTCAGGGCCCGCAACGTTCCCATGAACATCGCACGCTGGTCGTGCACAAGGCGGGCATTGGCGAGGAACGCGCCCGTGTATCCGGCTGCGGCCTCAATGAGCTGGATGTCGTAGCTGCTGACCTGCGGGTCCTCACCGTGCTTGTCGCCGCAGAGGAGGATTCCGGCGAGTTTGCCGTCAAGCGTGATGGGCTGGACAAGGGCCCGCGCCTCGCCGGGGTTGGATGGAGAGGGGCTGCTGGTCAGGAATCCCCGGAGTTCTCCCGAGGGTTTGGATGCCAGCTTGCTCATGGCCTCGCGCATCGGCGTCAGGTCCGACGGCAGACTGCCGCGCGAGATGAGCCGCCCGGCCAGGGCTCCGGTCAGCTTGGCATCCTCAACAAACTGGCACGCCAACCAACCAAACGGCAAAGTCTGGTGCAGCCGGTCGCATACGAGCGTGACGAACTTATCGGGACGGTCCAGATCCTGCATCGACCGGCCCAGCGAATAGAGCAGGTCGATGGTTTCATAAGACTGCGTGAGTTCGTGCGTAAAGCCCTGAACCGCGTCCGTGTGCTCGGACAGCGCTGAAAGATCGTTCACCATCCATTGCAGCGCGGAGGCGGCCCGCTTCACGCCCGGTTCATCGAACACGGCCAACTTGCGGATAGTCAGCCGCGCGGCGTGCTCATCCAACCCAGACTGCGTGCACGCCTCGACAAAGACCGGATTGATCAGCGCCTCGGGGGCCAGGGCCATCGCGATCGTGATCGCCGTGCGTCTGCGCCTGAGTTCGTGAACCACCGGGATAAGCCAGCAGCCGGGAAAGATCTGCTTGGAGTTCAACGTCGCCTGGCCGATCCACTCTTTGGCTGTGGCCTCTACCAGCGCCGAGATCCGCCCTGATCGGAGCCACAGGCCGGCGAGGCCCGGCTCTCCGGGTTCGGCGTTGAGGACACCCGCCGTGTCACACCGCCAGGCCGGCAATGACATGGCGCGGCAGCGGTCTCGCACGGTTTCGAGCATTCCGCCGGCCGAACTGGGAGGGCGTTCGCTCATGCGGCGGCGGCTCCTGAGTTGCCCGCGATGACCTCCGCCGCCAGCTTCGCGATCTCGCGGGCACTAAAAGGCTTAGCCAGGATGCGGCGGATGTTGGTCTTGGCGACTTGCGATTCGTCGGTCAGGTAGCCGCGGGCCGTCAGCATGATGATCGGGACCGCCTTGGTCGTCGAGTCCTCTCGCATCTTCAAGGCCAGTTCCAGCCCGCTCATGCGGGGCATCTGCAGGTCCGTGATAACCAGCGCCGGAATGTGCTGGCGGACCAGTTCCAGCGCTTCCTCACCATCCCTAGCAACGTTGACGGTGTATCCCGCGGCTTCCAATCGGGACGCAACCACACACGTAATGTGGGCGTCATCGTCGGCGAGAACAACGCAAAGCGGCATCGCGGTCCTTCCTCTATCTCATGCGGGGAATCGTTCCTCTTGCATCGACCGGGCCAATTCGGTGCTTCAGTCGCCAGGACGCCCTGCGCGAAATCGACGCCGTCAACGGCCTTTCCAACCGGGCACTTCCCTCATCCGCCGAATCGGGTAGCATTGGGGCATGTCCGAGAACTCTGCCGTCAAGGATGACATCCGGCCCACCCACGCCGATCGAGCTGGCGCCAAGGCCGCGATTCCTCATGGACTCATCGCCCCCTCGATCGAGGCGATCCTGCTCAGCGTTGATAAGCCGGTGAGCATGGGCAAGCTCGCGGGGGCTCTGGGCCTGGCGAAAGCCGAGCAACCCGCCGCGGCTCCCGAGGAAGGGCAGCCCCGCCCGCGCCGACGCGCGAAGGCAGGAGCCGACGACGCGTCTGAGCCCGCCACCGCGATTCAAGTCATCGAGGCCGCCGTGGATGAGCTGAACTCGGTCTATGAGTCGTCCGGGCGCTCGTTCCGAATCGAACGCGTCGCCGGTGGATACCGGATCATGTCGCTCCCGTCCTTTGCATCCATCCTCGCGGCGTTCCACGGGTCCAGGGCTAGCGGGCGCATGGGCAAAGCCGCTGTCGAGACCCTCTCGATCATCGCCTACAAGCAGCCCATCACCCGGGCCCATCTGGAAGCCATCCGCGGCGTCGGATGTGGCGAAATACTCAGATCCCTGCTCGAACGCCGTCTGGTGACCATCAAGGGTCGAGCAGAAGAGCTGGGACGACCGATCCTCTATGGGACGACCAAGGAGTTCCTCGACACCTTTGGTCTGGCGACGCTCAAGGACCTTCCCACGGCCGCCGAACTGCAAGGACTGTGATGAAACAAGCTTACTTCCTGTGCCTGTTGGCAGCGATCTCCACCCTGGGCGGCTGTGCGATGAGGACTGCGGTCCGAGGCAGAGTCATTCCGGGAAACCTGAGCTTTGTTTGTGTCGTAGATCAAAGCGACCCGCGGCTCAAACAGGCGGGCATCGCGGGCGTAACGGTCGAGTCCAGGTCCGATGAAGGACGCGACGCAGGTGTCTTGTTTGGTGCCACGCAGTCCACCGAAGACGGCAGCTTCACCCTGACCTTTAAGGAGCAGCCGTCGCTCATGAAACCGGTTCGGATGACCGGAACAATGGCGGGATATAACCCGGCCGGTGAATCCTTTTCGCTCCCCCCTGCGGATAAGCGTTTGTTGATCATCCTCAAAAAGCAGGTCGATTCAAAGCCGCCTCCGAGATGACCGCCCAAGCGCTGCAACCCCTCCTTCAACCCAACGCCCGACGCCGATATCACTTCCATATCCCGGGACTTCTCTACGTCCTGGTGACGTTCTTCATCGCGGTGGGCGCGATCAATAGCCAGAACAACCTGCTCTTTGCGAGCCTCGGGTTGGCCATCGGCGGCCTGCTTATGTCGGGGGTCTTGAGCGGTGGTTGCCTGATCGGCATACGCTGCCAGCGGGAACCCATCGGGAGTGCCGCGGTAGGCCGGCCCCTAGTCCTGAAGTACCGGATGACCAACGAGAACCGGTGGGTGCCATCGTTTGGGTTATCGCTTTCTGAGCACGTGGCTGGTGGTGCGAACTGGAACCGCTTCATCCAGACGCCGCGGGCCTTTGCCGCCCATGTCGGTGGACGCGAAACGGTGCAGGTAGTTTCGGAAGTCCTGCCGCGATCCAGAGGGCGGATGACACTCGGGGTCGTTCGGATATCGACGACCTTTCCTTTCGGACTGGCGCGAAAGTCGGTCAACTTCGAGATCCCGGCCACGGCGATCGTCTATCCCGTGGAACTGCCCATTTGCCAAGGAGTTCTGCGCAAGCTGTCAGTACGGGCCGATTCGGGAGTCGGCGGCGCCGTTTCCCCGGGGTTGGGGGATGAGTTCTACGGACTGCGTGAATACAGCGATGGCGACAGCCCGCGTTGGATCGCCTGGAGGCGCTCGGCCCGCACCGGTCAGTTGGTCGTCCGCCAGAACACCACGCCCACGCCGCGACAGCTCTGGGTCATCCTCGACATTCGGGACAGTGCAGAGCCGCGACTCGTCGAGCGAGCCATCGCCATCGCCGCGGGTCTGATCCGGGCGGCTTCGCGCGAAGGGGCCGCCGTCGGCCTGGCGATTCCGCGCACGGGCGTGGTCGTGCAGCCGCAGATTTCGGGACGGTCGCTCCGCAACATGCTCGACCACTTGGCGGAGTTTGATATCGACACGACTTCAGAACGCTCGGCGATCCCGGATGCCGCGCTGCGATCGGTGGCCAGCGCTGTGGTTCACGCCGGAGTGGTTGACCGTTCCTTTGGCGGCAGTCGGTCCTTTCACGTCAATGCAGCGGATCCAGGTGACATCCTCGTACAGGGAAGTGCCTTGACCCGGGCCCTGGCGATCCTCGACGGCGCCGACCCTTCCCGGCCGACGACCTCGCCACACGCGGAGGCTCATGCATGACCCTCCTGGCCTGGTACAACCGTTGCACGCTCCTCATGCTGCTCCTGGCGATCTCGTCTTACGCCACGGCGTCCCGCGCGCCCGAGTTTGCCGTCTTGGCGATGCCGGCCGTGTTCGCGCTTTGGCGTCTGTCGTGCCGTAGAAGCGGTCGGTTCCTGCTGCCCCGCCTCGTGGTCAACATACTCCTGGTCGCGGTCATCGCTTACGCGGTCCTCCGCTCACAAGGCACCTTCGCGGTCGAGACCATCGCTCAGGTCGTCGTGCTCATCCAAATCGTGAAGATCGGCGACCGCCGCGCACCCCGCGATGATGCACAAATCCTCTCCTTGGCGGTCTTTCTCGCGATCGCGGCCATGCTCGATTCCAACGGGCTGTGGACGGGAATCCAGTTGGCTGTATTCCTCCCGATCATGGTCATCACGGTCATGTTGTTTCAGTTGTTCAAGGCGGCGCACGCCGCCGGAGCGATTCGACGCGATGATTCAACGGACATGGCGCCCGGCTTGCGGCGGCAGTTGCGTTTCACGTCCGGCATCGCCACGCTGGGCACCATGGGTCTGGCCTTGCTGGTGTTTGTGCTCCTGCCGCGGGGAGTGGGGGCCAACGTGTTCCCCTCATTGGGCGTGCAGCGAGACGGTCGCCAGATGGCCTTTACAAGCAACGTAACCCTCGGAGGCAAGGGGATCATCTCCGACTCTCCCACGATCGTATTCGACCTTGCGCTCCGCGATGAAAGCGGTAGTGTCGTCGGCGGGCTGGAGTTCGAGCAGTACCTTCGCGGCGCGGCCCTCGAAGACTACGACGGCCGCGGGCGATGGTCGATCCCACAAGGACGAACGGCATCCCCCGAAAAGATCATTCCTAGAGACCAGCCGGTGCGTTCTGGCAGGCCCCCCGGCCTGATGATCTACCAGACCGTGAGCCTCCGCGGCACTCCCGGAAAGAGCGCGACGGGCTATCTCTTCTCCCTTTGGCGTCCGACATCATTCAATCCCAAGCGCGAAGTGACGATCTGGAACGACCCCCTCACGCATGTCTACAAATTCCAGGCTGACGCCGGTCCCTTTGAGTACACGATGACTTCCGTCGTCAACGACTTCGCCAAGGAGGGCACCTCGGAGCAGCGTCGTCGTCGCTACGACTCGTCACGCATGCTCGAGTTGGCATCTTCTATTCTCAAGCCCGCGGGCATCGACCCGGATCCAGCGGTTCGGCCTGCGGACGACGATACCCGAGCCACCCGGCTCATCCAAGACTACCTGCGAGGCAACTTCCAGTACACCCTGGAAATCGAGCCCCCTCCGTCCGATCAGGACCCCATCGAGTTCTTCTTGTTCGAACGCAAGAAAGGACACTGCGAGTACTTCGCCGCGGCGATGGTTCTGCTCTGCCGCACCGTGGGGATCGATGCCCGCATGATCACCGGCTACCTGGCAACCGAGTTCAACAGCACGACCGGGGCCTACATCGTGCGTGAAAGCAACGCCCACGCCTGGGTGGAGGCCGACAATGGCGCGCAGAGCTGGCGCCGGTTTGATCCGACCCCTCCCAGCGACCTGATGCGTATTCACAAACCGACGCTGGGCCTGCTCGGCCGATTGCGCCACGCCATGGAAGCGGTGGAATACGCCTGGAACTCCTCTGTCGTCGCGTTCGACGAGAGCGCCCGCCAGCAGATCCTGGGCCCGTCTGAGGGTGAGCACGCAGGGTTTCTGGCGCGCATTGATCGCTTGACCACCCGGTTCCGAAACGCCGGAATGTCTGTGAAGCTGCGGGCCGCGATCAACGGCCTCTTGGTATTTGCGACCGTCGCCTCAGCCGGCATGGCCCTCCGGTTCATAGGTCGCTTTTTGAGTTCATGGTTCAAGCGGCGGTCCGGCAGGCTCGCCATAGGCGGCTTGAACCGCGCACCAGGCGACGCGCGGTTCTATCGCGATCTGCTCAAGTACCTCGCGCGCGCCGGCTTGGCCAAGCCAAACTGGCGCCCACCGTTGGATCATGCCGCGGCGCTCGCCAGCGTGAACGGCCCGCTGTCCGAGGACGTTCGCCAGGTCGTCGACCGATACTACGAGCATCGCTTCGGCGGCCTTCTCGTGGGGCGCGACGAACGGAGCAAGGTTGCGACGCTGCTCCAGCGCATCCGTCGATTCCGGGTTGGATGACCCGGGTTATCGGGATCGGCCGCGCAAGTTATGCTCCTAAAGCCTCAAGCCTGATAGCGCATGCTCCGATTCTTGCTTGAAGCGGGCGGTAAGCCCCGCGTTGGGGGGACTCGTGCCGGCCAGCAGATCACGAACCGAGCGTTGGTTTGATTGCCTCCAGCAGGTCGCCCAGCGCGACGGGGCGATTGAGATTTCCATTCCGGCATCCGCAGAGGCCAGCCAAACCAGCGATCGCGCGTTCAACCCGCACGGCGCTGACCTCATCTGGCGTGTCCGCATCCTCTCGCTCTCCGATACCGAAATCACCGTCGAGCAGCCCAGCGCCGCAGGCCAGTTCATTCCCCTCAACCCCGGCGTTTGCGTCATCGGAGCCATGTCCATCGGGCAAAACCGGTGGATGTTCCGCACGCACGTTCTCCCACCGGCCACCGCACCGCGGCCCGGTATTCTCGGTGCCAGACAGGTTCGCCTGGCGATGCCCGAAACCGTCGAACGCTGCCAACGCCGAAACTTCTACCGCATCTCCACCGCCGAGCTCTCCTTGCCAACCGTCGAGTGTTGGCCCCTGATCAACCCGACCACCGTCGTCTCCGCCGAGGTTGCCAACCGCGCCCTCATCATGGACCTCATTAACGGCTCCCAGGCCGCCAGGACCGCCATCGCCAACCCCGAAGACGAGTCGCTCACCCTGCCCGAAGTCGGACCGCGCTTCAACGCTCACCTCATGAACCTGGGTGGCGGCGGCGCGGGACTCTTGGTGGACAAGAACGAGTCATCCGCGGCCGACAGGGCCCGACTTTACTGGGTCCGCATCAACCTGATGCCGACGATCCCGGCCCCTATTGCGATGACCGCCCGGCTCGTCCACACGCACATTGACAGCGCGCAGAATCTCTACGCAGGCCTCGCGTTCGAATGGTCGTTCCACCTGGCCCATCGCGACTTCGTGGTCGATCAAATCACGCGGTACGTGGCGCAACTTCAGAAGCAGCAGGTCCGGGCCGCCTGATCAATCCCCGGCAAGCTTTCCCACCCACCTCGGGCTCGTCGGCCAAGCCGGCCACCCGTCCCAATATTCGCGGCCGTAGGTGCCGGCATCCTTCATCACCAGGACGCGGATGTCACCCTTGTCAGAGCGAATTCGTACCGGGTTGGCGCCCTTTTCGAGCGTGCCCCGCCAACGCAGGGCTGTAAAGCGGATCCCGTCGATCGTTCCAGCGGTCGACTCAACCTCTGGCGTGCCCTGCACCGTCTGAAGGTCCAGATCACCGGTGGACCCCGGTCCAATCTGATAGAGGACCTTGCCCTCCGTAGTGGTGAGCGTGACCGCTTCGGTAATCGGGATTCCGCTACGGAACTGGATGTCGCCCCCGGGCCGCCCCGGGGTGCCGTTCTCAACAAACACGGGTCCTCCCGCTCCGACGACTTCAACCTCGCCGCCCGAATTGATCACACGGATCCCGGCAGCCCGCGGCATTCGAATTTGGAGGTCCAGCGCCACGGTCGGGTCGTTACCCTCAATTCCTCCGGTGACCTTCAAAAGCCGCTTGCCGCCATCCTCCGATGACACAGCGCGAACGGTGCCCAGCTTCCGAAGCGCATCGGTGTTCCGCCCCTTGACTCGAGTCAGAGCCCGGGTTTGAGCACGGACCTCGGGCTCCGTTATCCGGTCGCTCGCGACAATCTGGACCCCGCCGTTCCAGTTGGACACCTCGACGAACGCCGGGTACTCACGAGGGATCTTGAGCCCTTCGACCTGAACCTTGATTACCGCGGTCTGCGTACAGCCCACGCATGTAAGAAGCACCGACAACACCGCGAATCGCCCGAATTGTCGCATTTCAAGACCCCTATATCCGTTGACCAGCCCCAAAACCTGCTCACAGTCTATTCGGGTAGATTTAGCCTCCACCTGTTGATCTAAGGGAGGCTTTCCACCACCCGTACTCATTCCGAGCGCTCAGGTTCGGGGAACCGACCGGGCGAGAACCCGGATATGGACTATGATGTCTTAACAGGTTTTTCCCGCGCTCAGAGCGGGCCCAGTTGGTGTCCGTCAAACGATCCAGGGACGGTGTTGGCGTCCCACTCTCAGTGTTTGCCCCGTCGGTCCCCTCCAACCGATGGGTTTGTTCGAAGGTTGGACTTTCCCAGATTCCCGCGTGCGTGCGCCCCATGAATCGGTCGTGCACCGCGCCTTTGACAGAGAGTCGGCAGCGGCTCATTCGAGTTTGTGACGGACAGGAGCGGGCCAGGAACCGTGCAGCCCGAAGGGGCCGCAGGGTTTCAACGTTTGACAGGCGGGTAAGACCTCGACGTATTAGACGCGGCCACGGGGCCGCGAGACGACGAGGAGTCCCCGATGTTGAGTCTTGTCCTTGCTGATATTGGCGTAACTACCGCGGCGCTGATCGGCATCGTCGCGCTTGTTATTGGCGCAGGCCTTGGGCTGCTGCTGTGCAAACTGATCGTCGGCACGACGATCGGCAATGCCCGAACTCAGGCAACCCAGATTGTCACCGCCGCCGAAGCCGACGGTCGCAACGCGGCCCAGAAGGCCCTGTTGGAAGCCGAACGCGGCGCCATGGAACGAAAAGAGCGGGCCGATGCCGAGCTCGAGGCGGCCAAAGCCGAGCATCGAGAGCAAGAGCGTCGCCTCGCGAAACGCGAGGATGCTTTCGAGCGAAAGGAAGAAGCGCTCTCTCAAAAGGAGTCGAGCCTCGCCAAGATGGGGCAAGCCCTAGCTGGCCGAGAAGAGCAGATGAACAAGCGGGAGAAGGAGCTGACCTCGGCCCTCGACCAGCAGAAGGAGCAGCTCCTCCGCATCGCCAACATGACCCAGCAGGAGGCAAGGGAAACCCTGCTCACCCGCATCGAGGATGAGACCCGGCACGAGGCGGCCAAGCTGGTTCGCAAGATCACCGAGGATGCAGAACTTCACGCCAAGGAGAAGGCCCAGGAGATCACCCTGATGGCCATCCAGCGGTACGCCACGGAGCACACCTCCGAGAGCACCGTGCGGGCGGTCCAGATCCCCTCAGATGACATGAAGGGCCGGATCATTGGCCGCGAGGGCCGGAACATCCGGGCCATCGAGAAGGCCACGGGAGTGGACATCATCGTCGATGACACCCCGGGCGTGATCGTGGTTTCCTGCTTCGACAAGGTCCGTCAGGCCGTCGCCGTCGAATCGCTGGAGCGCCTGGTCGCCGACGGCCGCATGCACCCTTCCCGCATCGAGGAAGTGGTCGCGAAAGTTCGCTCAGAGATCGATGAGAAGATCATCAAGTACGGCAAGGATGCGATCCTGGAGGTCAACCTCCGCGGCGTACATCCCAAGATCGTCGAGGCCATGGGCAAGTTGCACTTCCGCACCAGCTACGGTCAAAACGTCCTCCGCCATTCCATGGAGGTCGCCTACCTCTGCCAGATTATCGCCGACCAGCTCGGGCTTGATGGCACGATCGCCCGGCGCTGCGGGTTCCTGCACGATATCGGCAAGGCCATGGACCACGAGATGGAGGGTGGCCACCCGAAGATCGGCATGGACTTCGCCAAGCAATATGGCGAGCGGGAGCCGGTGCTCAACGCCATCGGCGGGCACCACGCGGACATCCCATCCACAAGCTTCTACACGCCGATTGTGATGGCGGCGGATGCGGTATCTTCGGCCCGGCCCGGCGCCCGCCGCGAGAGCATGGAAAAATACATCCAGCGACTCAACGAGCTCCAGGACATTGCCCTTTCCATGCCGGGTGTCGTCGAGGCCTACGCAATCCAGGCCGGCCGCGAGGTGCGGGTCATGGTCGATGCGGGCCGCGTCAGCGATGACGAGTCGCACCTGATCGCGTCCAAGATCGCCAAGCGGGTGAGCGAGGAAATGACGTTCCCGGGCGAAATCAGGGTCACGGTTCTCCGCGAAACTCGAGCGATCGAAATCGCGCGATAACCCGGACTTCCAATCCGAAACAAAAAACCGGGGAGCATCGCGCTCCCCGGTACTGCATTATCCAGTGCTGAATCACTTGCCGGCGGAGTTCGCCTGGGCCGCCTTCAGGACGTCACCCTTTTGCTTCTCATCCATCTTGTCGAACTTGGCCGTGCAGTGGTCGCAGCAGAAACCGATGTTCTGCCCGTTCACGACGCGGACAAGCTCAGCCGGGCGATTCGTGAGTTCAAACGTGTCCTCGGGCTCGATCGGACAGGCGGTGTTAATCACCGTCAGGCGATCGGCTTTCGTGTCGGTGGTGGCCGCGCCCCGTTTATCAGTCGAGCATCCGGTCAGCATCAACCCGCCCACGAAGCAAGCGATAAGCACGTCCCTGGGGAGCATCTTCATGGCATTTCCAATTCGGTTAGTGGTCAGCGCGACTTCGCAGAGGTCAGTGTTGCGGCCTTCTTCTCGTCGGACATCTTGTCAAACTTCTGCCCGCAGCCATCGCAGCAGAAGCCGACGTTCTCGCCGTTGTAGGTGCGGACGACCTTGGCGGTATGGTCCTTGGAACCGAGATCTTCACCGGAAATCGGGCAAGCCGTGTTGACGACGGTAAGTGCGGCAGCTTGGGTCGTCTTCGTCGCGGTCTTGTCGGTTGCAGCAGCGGCGGACTTGCCGTCATCCTTGCAGCAATCCTTATTGGCGGCACAGCCGGCGAGTGCCAGAAGGCCGACAACGGACGCCAGCGAAGCGACGGACCAAAGGTTCTTGAGGCTCGACATGATTAATGACTCCCTGTGGGGTTTGGGTATTGGCGATCCGGTCTCCCGCGACCGCCTGCAAGGATCGTACACTAGCCATCCGGGAATGGAAACCCGGCCAGAGGTGACCCCATGTCCGAGAGCTACAAGGCGGTATGTTCGGACTTTTACGTCAATCAGAAGCTGAGTCTGAAACTGGACCTGCCCAAGGAGCGGCAGACGGTTCTGGATATGTTCGACCGCGTGCGGCGGCAATACCCAACCCTGGGGCAGTTTCGTCGGTACAAGGATGAGGTGGCACTCGAGGCTGACCAGGGCTCGCCAGAGCATCGGTGGGTGGCCATCCGGACCAACAACATCCGCAGCGGGGCTGTAAACCCCGACGCCCTGGCGGACGCCTACGCGTTTCACGGACACATCCTTGAGTACGCCCCGTACTTCCTGAGCATCTCGCCGTTGGATGTCGAATGCGTTGAACTGCTCTACGGCTTTGACCTGAACGCTGATCGGAACCACGACGAAGTGGTGTACGAGGCACTCGTGTCGCATTCGCCGTTGGCCCGCGCCCTGGACCTCGCGGGCACTCAGATGGTCGATTGCCAGCCGACATTCAGCATGATGCTTCGCGAGCACGACGTAGAAGCGAGCTTCGAAGTGAAGACCCGCAGTTCGTCCCGATCCGGCAAAGGCGAAGAGCCCATCAGCGTGTATCTGACATTGCGGAAACACAATCCGGTGAAGAAAGTCGATGAACTCGGGAGCGTGCTCGCCCTTCTCGCGCGGCACGGTGAAGAGATTCTGGACACCCGCGTCGTGCCGCACCTGGTCGCGCCGATCCGCGAGGCCATTGGAACCGGACGCTGAGGAACTCCGCGTGATCTTGTTCCTGATCGCCATCTCGAAGAAGGTGAAGTTTGAGCAGTACCTGATTTGGGTCGGCTTGGCGCTCGTGGGCCTGATCATCGCGGGGCTGGTCATCGCGTGGCTCCGCCGGCGCATGTTGGGCTCCGACGCGCAGCAGGCCCAGGCGAGTCTATTTGACCAGCTCCGAACGATGCGAGACCGAGGGGAGATGTCCATGGAGGAGTACGAGGCGGCCAAAGCGGCCATGGTCGGGAAGCTCTCCGGCAAGCCCTCTGTGCCGCACCCCAAGCCGGTTCCCGCGGAGCTGGTCGCTAAGCCGGGCTTTGACCTCACCGGCGCCCCTTTGCCGCCCCGAACACCTCCCGGGGTGTAACACGCTTCTGACGTGCCCTAGCGGCCGGACAGGTTGCAGACATCCGTGAAGACGGTCGATACACTCCAAAGAACTCCGGAGGCGTCTGGGAGCCAGGCGGACGGAGAATCCGGGGATCGACCCGGTGTTGTTGTGTTACCGGACGCGAGGGACGAATGGCCAAAAATCGCCAAGATGGACCTGACCAGCCTGCTCCCGCCACGGCCGGATTGACCGGAGGCGGCGGTGGGGGTGGCGGAGGCGGGCCCGGCGATTCAGGCAGCTTCCGTGGCCTACGGGTCACCACCTGCTCGTTCTGCGGGAAAACCAGCCGCGAAGTAGGCCCGATGGTGGAAGGCCCCAACGAGGTCTACATCTGCTCCAACTGCGTGGACCTCTGCCAGAACATTTTCAGGCAAGAGCGTCGCAAGGTCGGCTCGGTCAGTTCAGTCCTGAGCGACATTCCGACGCCCCGCCAAATCACCGAGCACCTGGATCAATACGTGATCGGCCAGCAGCACGCCAAGCGGTCTTTGGCCGTCGCCGTGCATGCTCACTACAAGCGGCTGCTCCACGCCGAGAGCGATAACACGAGCGTCGAGCTCGACAAGTCCAACATCCTGATGATGGGCCCCACGGGTTCGGGCAAGACATTGCTGGCCAAGACCTTGGCCAAGATGCTCAGGGTTCCGTTTGCCATCGGCGATGCGACCACGCTGACCGAGGCCGGCTACGTCGGTGAGGACGTTGAGAACCTGCTCTTGAAGCTTCTGCAGGCGGCGGACTACGACCTCGAAGCAGCCCAGCGCGGCATCATCTACATCGACGAAATCGACAAGATCGGCAAGACGTCCAACAACGTCAGCATCACGCGTGACGTGTCGGGCGAGGGTGTCCAGCAAAGCCTGCTGAAGATGCTCGAAGGCACCGTCAGCAACGTGCCCCCGCAGGGCGGGCGAAAGCACCCCGAGCAGCAGTACATCCAGGTGGACACAACTCACATCCTCTTCATCTGCGGCGGCACGTTCGTCGGGATCGAAGATGTCATCCGCCGCCGCGTCGGCAAGGCCCGGATCGGTTTCACCACCGAGGCCACGGGCGGCGATGCGACGACGCAGCGCGAAGAGCTCCTGGGTCAGGTCGCCCCTGAGGATCTAATCGAGTTCGGCATGATCCCCGAGTTCGTCGGGCGTCTGCCGGTCATCGCGCCGCTCATGCCGCTGACGGCCGACGCGATGGTGAACATCCTCACCGAACCCAAGAACGCCATCGTTCGTCAATACCAGCACCTCTTCGCCCTGGAAGACGCCAAGCTCACCTTTACGGATGGGGCCCTCCGGGCCATCGCCGAGAAGGCCACCAAACGCGACACGGGCGCCCGCGGCCTGCGAGCCGTGATGGAAGAGATCATGGTGAACCTGATGTTCGAGTTGCCCGACCAGGACAACAAGGGCGCCGAGTTCGTCATCGATGAGGGCGCGGTCCGCGGGAAGAGCCGGCTGGGTGATCTGCGGATTAAGCGGAAAGAGTCGGCGTAAGGCCACCGCGAAACTGAGTACCCAACGGCACGACGTCAAACCCGTGCCGTTTTTTTTAGCCAACTTCGGTGCAGAACCAGCCCTTGCGGCCCTCAACCTCAACTCTCGCCAGCAAGTGGAGATGAACCCCGGCGTCACTCAGGCCGCGGTGCTCTTTGACGGTGGGCGCAAAGACGTGCATTGTCGGTGCGGTTCGTTCGTCGAGGTGAAGACCTTGACTCTTGATCGCCATCACGATGAGGGACAGGTGCGACTTGGTCCACCCGCCAGCGGACATCAGCGAAGCGACGGCGGAGGGTGTGGATTCGGCGTGAACCAGAAGGTGGAGGCCGCCGCGGGGGTCAAGGGCGAGTTCCACGCCCGCCTCGTAGGGGCAGTGGATGGACGTCGGGGTAAGTTGCTTGAGATGGGCGGAGAGCGGGCGTGGATCAGCCGAGGGGGCAGCCGACGCCACGGCTTGCTGCGTGTGAGCTTCATGCTGGATATGCCCAAGCCGGGAGACGACCGAGGTGGCGGGGGCCGCGGGTTCGACCGTCGGCAAGGGTGCCGGGGCCGAAGGTGTCCACTCGACTGGCAGCGGTTCGGGAGGCTTCGCGGGCGCGACAAGCGCGGACTTGGTCAGCATTGCCTTGCGTACCCGTGCTACAACGTCCGCGACCGCACCATCCACCTTGCCGCGGTAGAGCAGGCTGGACTTGCCAGGACCGATCTTGGCGACGCAGGCGGAGATGCTGACCTGCCGCTCAAGGAAAGCCGCGGCGGTCTTCTCAAGCTTGCTGGCGGCCTCCATCGCTTTCTCGGGCGATGCTCCCATGATGGCCAGGCGAGCTTCAGGGCCAGAATCGTCGGATGCGGGGAAGAGCTTCTTCACAGTCTGATACGAGGCCAGGATCGCGACTTCATCTGCGCCCGTAAGAAGCGTGAGCGTATCGATGGTGTCGAGCCGAGCCAGAGCCGGCTCGCTGGTGGCATCCACGCGAATGATGATGCCGGCGACCATGGCCGCGGCCGCGGAAACGGCTTCGTCAAAGGAGGTCCGTTGGCTGGGGGCCTTGGCGGAGCCCAGGCCGACCAGGTCGATCGTGGTTTCGTCGGCTCGGACGCGAAGCAAAGCTATCGGGCCGGCACGCTGAGAGGCGGTGTCTCGGGCGTATTGCATGACCCAGGCAGATTGCAGAACCGGAAGGTGACCGAGCACGAGGGCGTCGATAAACGGGGTTGCCCGAACCGTGGCCGCAGCGGGCTCCAGCGAATCGGCAACGTCTGACGGGGGCTGGGCCGCCTCAACGGTGCGAGATTCCTCAGCGCCGAGAAACAAATCCCGCAGCACGTCGTAATCGTCCGTGCCGGCATCCCGGAGCCGATCGTCTTCCCCAAACTCGGTCGTCATGACCTTGCCCACTCCAGGCGGCGCCATGCTGCTCATCCTGCTCTCCGGCTCCGGGCTCCGCCCGGGCTGACTCATTCGACTTCGACAACGCTGTTGAGCTCGTTAAACTCGTTGGGCTCTGAGTTGTTGTTGAACGGGTCCGCGGCCCAGCGGCCGTCGATCACGAGCCGGTAGCGGTAGCGACCGGGGCGCATCCCGATGCACAGTTCAAAGACGCCGAGTTGCTCGTTTCGTTTCAGGAGGGAAGCGGTCGCCGACCAGCCGTTGAAGTCACCCGCAACGGCAACCCGCAGACCCGTCGAAACAGGCTGGACAAACAGGATGCCGCTCCGGGTTTGGCGGACGCCAAAGAGGCCGCGAATCGAGTCGGCCTTGGCCCGTGCGGAGATTTCAAGTGAAAGCACGGGCTTCACTTCTTCGATGGTGTCCGGGACGGTGCCATCGTTGGCGCTGAGCATTTGACGCAAACGATCATCGGCTCGCTTGAGCAGCATGACGCGGGCACGCTGGGCCATGTCCTCGGCCCGAGTGATTGCCGCGGCCTCGGTCGCTTCGTGCTCGAAGGCGATGACGACCTCGCGAGGGTCGGTCTTGGTTTCAGAAGGGGCCAGAGCGACGGCACCGTTTGAGTTTGAGGGGCCGGACTTGGAGGGCAGATCCATCGTGGGGGCACTGGTGAAACCCGAACTGAAGGATTGGCCGGGCTCAGAGAAGCCGCCGCCGCCGTCAGTTCCGCCATCCATAGGTTCCGGAGATTGCTGGGTGATAGGAGAAGAGAGGAGATCCGATCCGGACCCATCGTTCCGAGGGTCTTTGTCGTACGCGACGAGCCTGCGGCCCAGGGCGAGTTTGGCCTCCATCGCACCGACGACCTCTACACTGGGTGGATCGCCTGCGCCGGTGCCGGAATCGGAGGTGATCGTTTCGGGAACCCGGGGACGACTGTCGTGCCCGAGTGCGATGGTCTCGATCAGCCAGTCGGCGAGGGCGGTGTAGTCCTTGGCACCGGTTGAGTTCGGGGCGTATTCGACGATGGGCTGGCCGAACGAAGCGGCTTCCTTCAGCGTCGAATCCCGACGGACGACGTGCGGAACAACCCGCTTGGCAAAGCGGCGGCGGAGTTCATCCAGGAGATCGCACGCTAAGACGCTCGCCTCATCATGGATCGTCGCGACCAGCCAGTACGGAGCGGCGGAACCGAGGCGTTTGGAAAGCGACTTGATCGTGCTGACTTGCTTGGTCGCACCTTGGAGGGCAAAGAAGCTGGTCTCGACGGGGATGAGCACGTCCGTCGCGGCAGCCAGAGCGTTGAACGTGAGCAGCCCGATCGAAGGGGAACAGTCGATGAAACAGATGTCGTAGTTGCGGGAGAAGCGAGAAAGGACGTTGGCGAGGCGGCGTTCCTTGTCGGGCTTGTCGGCCATTCCGCCGCGACTCGATTCGAGGCCAGCCAGTTTCATCCGGCTGGGTGCCAAGTCCAGGTTCCGGCTGGCCCGCCAGAAGAGACGCGAGGGATCGATCTGTTGCTCCGGCGCTGCCAGCATGGCGTCGCCGATGTCTAAGTCAATGCGTTGCTCGGGAATAGCCAGTCCGGCCGCGCAGTGGGACTGGGGGTCCAGATCTACCAGCAAGGTCCTGAACCCCTTGCGGGCGGTGATACCGGCCAAGTTGATGGCAGAGGTGGTTTTGCCACATCCACCCTTCTGATTGATGATCGAGATGATCCGCACGGTGTTCTCGCGTCTGGGCCGGACGCTCCGGCCCGCAGCGGGAGGGTTCAGCCCCCGCCATCCATGCGGGAAGCCCGAACCCTTTCCGAAGACAGTTATCGGATGGAGCGCAAAGCCTGCTTGAGAGGTTCCCGTGGTGCTCGAATTGTGAAGAGAAGCCAAGCAGGGGAATCAGGGTGCCCCAATGGCCTTCCAACCCGCAAAGACGCCCTTGCCGACGGAGCCTTCGCAAGTGAACAGTTCAACACTTCCTCGCTTGGTCGGCAGGATGAGCCGCACCTTGCTGGCCTCCACCTTCTTATCGCGTTGCATGCGGATGTAGAGTTCTTCCGCGCCCGGCAAACCGGAAACCCGGACGGGCAGGCCACAGGAGGTGACCAGATCCGTTACTTCGGAAGCCTGGCCCGGAGGGCAAACTCCCGCCACCTCAGCGCACGTGACGGCCGCGACGAGGCCCAAGCCGACCGCTTCGCCATGCTGCAAGGGTGCGTTGGCGGGATTCGCATCGGGAGACAAGGTCCAGAGAGTCTCGATGGCATGGGCGAAGGTGTGTCCCAGGTTCAGGGCCATCCGTCCGCCCCCAGGGCCCCGCCCGGTTTCCCTTTCATCTGCCACCACGACCGTCGCCTTGATGGCGATGTTTCGAGCAAGCAGTTCTACCAGGGTCGTTGGGTCGCGATTCAGGATCGATTTGAGGTTGGCCCTGGTCCAATCGAGCAGGGTTGGATCACCCCAATCGCCGCCGATCAGGGCATGCTTCACGCACTCAGCCAGGCCGGCTCGGAATGCTCGTTCAGGAAGTGATGCCAGCGTGGCCACATCGGCAACCACGAGCGAGGGCTGGTGAAAGGCGCCGATCAGGTTCTTGTAGGTGGCCCGTTCGCGATCGAACTGGAGATTGACGCCCGTTTTGCCGCCGACCGAAGCATCCACCATCGCCAGTAGGGTGGTGGGGCAGTTCACCCATGGCGTTCCCCGTTGATAGATGGCCGCGGCGAACCCGGCGACGTCTCCAGTGATTCCGCCGCCCAGAGCGACCACGGGGCTTCCACGTTCAATCCGTTCCTTGGCCATCTCGTCGATGAAAGTCGCGGCCTGTTCTAGCAGTTTCCGTTCCTCGCGCGGGTTCCAAGCGACACGGCCACAATTGAGGCGATTGGCCGCTATTGCATCGGTCAAGACGTTCCGTTGGGAATCAGGAACCCCGTCATCGACGATCAGAAACCAGTGGCTTGATCCTGAAATCACGCGGCCGACACGATCCGGCACCTCGCGAAGAATGCCCGACCCAATCACCACGTCATACCCGCGTCCATCCCCGAATGCGACTCGGACGGTTCGAGTGGCGGGCGAAGGTGGGGGAGTGCTCATGTGAAGAGATTAGTCGGACTTTTTGCGGCGGAGACCGGCCCGGTCACGGGTGCGTTCGGTTTTGCGTTCCCAGTCCACCCGAGGTGCATCGCCCCACAGCATTTCCAGGTCGTAGTGGGCTCGGACGTTGGGCTCGAAGACGTGGCAGACGACATCTACGAAATCGGCCAGAAGCCAAGTGGCCCGGTCGTCGGTGCTGGACCTGAAGACCTGGAAGCCGCAGGTGGCCCCGTGGTCTTCGACATCTTTCAAGACGCTCCGCATTTGCCGCTCGGATGTGCCCGAGCCGATCACGATGTAGTCGGACACGTGGCTGATGGCCGAGACGTCCAGGATCACCACTTCTTCGCACTTGTCATCAACGAACAGGCGTGCGGCGTCGATGGCAAACTTCAGGGCCGCGGCCGAGGGCTCACGCTTGGGTCCGAGCATCTTGGAACGGCGATTTTCGGTTGAGGTTGAAACGGATTCTTGTTTGGTCATAGAGCCTTGAAGCATAGGGGGCGGGAGAGTCAAAGAAGCACAGAAAGCGCCTTGGAAATGAGAGCGTGGCGACCGAGTATCATGCGGCGCATGCCACGGACCTTGGGCGTCTTTCACGAGTTACACCTTTCGGCGGACTTCCTGTGGAACCAGTGTGATGGTCCGCTGGGTCAGAGCGGCGACGTCCTGGTGCGGTCTGGGGATCGCACGGCGGACCATGCCCTTGTGATCAACTGGCCGGTGCCGCCGGGCGGATCGCGCCGGGCCGGGGGCTGGAAACGGTACGTGTACAAAGCCGCGCACCGATCCACGACTCCTTTGCGGATCAAGAGTGGGTACGAGTGGCTCGGTCGCAGCCGCGAGACGACTTGGGCGCTGCTGTATGAGCCGCCGCCGCTGATTTCCGATTGCATGATGGAGGAGGCCCTGAAGCACTGTTCAAGGGTGTACGCGCCTGATCCGCGGGCGACCCACCCGATCGCGCTCCCATCCATGTGGACATTCGATGATGACCTGGTCGCGCTGCGTTCGATGCCCGCTCCGCCCAAGCCCGTGCCGCTGGTGGCAATCAGTTCCGGGAAGCCCAGCGGAAAAGTGCTGTTGCCCGGTCACGACGCGAGGTTGAGTTTCTTCCACGGGGTGAAGGCGGCAGGGCTGCCGCTTGAGGTGTTCGGTCGCGGGATGCCGCGATCGCTTAACCCGGGCGGATCGCTTGCTTCCAAGGCCAGCGTCTTGCGGCCCGCCCGCTTCGCGTTGGTCATAGAGAACTACGCGGACGGTGATCAGTACGTGACCGAAAAGCTCTGGGATGCGCTCATGTGCTGGTGCCTGCCTGTGTACTTTGGGTCGCGCGCGGCGGACGCGATGATTCCGCCCGAGGCATTCTTGCGGCTGCCCGACCTGGGTGAAGCAGGTCTGCGGATGTTGCGTGAAGCCGTCTCTTCGCCGGACCTGTACTTGAAGCGGCTTCCGGCCATCGCCGCGGCCCGCCAACGTGTGATGGGTGAGCTCAGGATGGTCGAGTGGATCAAGCGGGAACTGGGGTGGGCTTAGCGCTCTTTCGAGCGGCGATTGCCTCGGAATAGGCCGCGACCGTTTGATCCACGCAGGCCTGCCACGTGAACCTTCGAGCATTCACCGGGCCTGCTTCGCGAAGCCGCGTTGATTCAGGGGCCTCGCAGGCTTTGGCCATCGCCGCGGCCAGTTGGTCAGGACGACCCGGATCAAAGTAGAGCACAGACGTACCGCCCAGTTCTCGAAACACGGGAATATCGCTGCACACCACGGGGCACGCCGCCCGCTGAGATTCGACGATCGGGAACCCAAATCCTTCGACCAGCGAAGGCACAACGGTGGCCGCCGCCTCTCGGTAGAGCCGTGAAAGCTTTTCATCATCCACGCGCCCCAGGAACTCCGCCCGGTTCCCCATGCGCTGAGCGAGCATCGCTTCGTTGTCCCGCGGGGCGGGGCCGACAACTTTGAGCGTGCAACCCCTCGGCCACGCTTGCGAGCCCGTGGCTTCCAGCAGGCAGCGGAAGTTCTTGTATCCGCCGCGATCACCCACGAAGAGGGCGTAGGCCGGCGCTGTGCCGGGTGCGGCTTTGGATTCCGGGATGTGGTCGCAGCCGTAGTACACGACGCTGATCCGCCCCGCCGTCTGCGGAAAGAACGCCCGCAGTTCATCCGCCGTGGCGGAGGAGCCGGCGATGATGTGATCCGCCGACTCGATCGCGGCCTTCTTGCGGCGCGTCTCTTCATCCGCCCACTTGGTGTTCATGAACTCGATGTAGCGTTCCACGATCATGTCGTGGACGGTGAGCACAGTGGGGATGTTCGCGGTTGGGAGCGTGAAGTGGCTGGAGTGGAACACGTCGGCGGTGGATTCGTGCCGCGTTCGTGGGCCGCGGGTAAGTGAGCGGGTAAGCGACCGCCTCCACTTTCGTGGTATAGCCCCGAACGGCGCGGGGAGCAGGTTGATGGTGCGGCAACGGGTCGGCAACGTGGAGCGGGGCTCGTTGGCCAGCAGCAGGTCAACCTGGATTTGGGGAGGAAAGCGGTCCACGAGTTCGCGGTAATAGCGCTGGATACCCCGCTGATGCGGGCTCTCAAATACGACGCCATCAATCACGACCCTCATGGCCCGAGTCTAGCGGGTGGGGGGACGGTTAGAGCGGCTCATCGCGTCGGGCGATGGCGACCACCCAGCCGTCGATTCCGTCTCCGAGCAAGCCGATATTCGCGGTGCTGGGTGGTCGGGCATCCAGAGCATTGGAAGGAGAGCAGATGCGAGCGAGAAGGTCCATGAGCGTCTTGGCTTCGGGCCGGGGCACGTTGCGGGCGGCCAGGGAGCCTCCGGTCTGGACGACGGGCGATGCGATCAGGAGCCATCCGCCGGACCTTGTAAGACGCCAGAGTTCGCTGATCCGGGCTTCGTCCGAGACGTTGGGTAGTGCGGCGATGACGGCGTCGAAAGCCCCATCGGTTTCGCCGGCCAGGTTCTCCATGCCTCCGCACTCGAAAGACACGTTTTGGATCGGGTATCGCAGCCTCGCAAACTCGATCGACTGCTCATCGGGGTCCAGGGCGACCACCGCGCCAGAAGGCGCGACCCGACCGGATACCACGGCCGCGGCGTATCCGGTCCCGCAGGGCCAGACCGCGACTCGCATGCCCGGCCGTAGGAGCCGCTCAGCGCGCAGGCACACCGGGAGATTCGGCGGCGGCACCAGATCGGCGAACACGCGTTCGTGGGTGCAGCGGATCCGCATGCGGCCACCCGTTCGAAAGCTGACTTCATACTCCTTGAACCCTGCGCCGCGGCGAGAAAGGGCGAATCGCAGCGGTTCGGTGGTGGTCTCGCGATAGCGGATGCCATCCACGTTGAAGCTGCGCCGGATGCCAAAGACGCTGCGGAGCCGCCGTGCCAGGCCGCGCCTGGAATCTGATCCCGGGTAGACGCCGCGTGGGGCGGCACCGGGCTGGATATGAGCACGATCAGGACTCATAGCCCGTCTGCTTGCCGAGAGCTGCCCGAGAACATCATCAGTTGCTCACCCTCGCGTCGTGCGGGAGTGCCGGCGCGAGCAGGAATGTTCACCCAGCGGGACGGGCTGTCCTGTCCGGTGATGGTCAGCGCGTAATCCGCGCCGGCGTGCAGAGACGCCACCAAGCTTGGGTCGTTGCATTGCCGGGAAAGGTGCAAGAGCACCACGTGGTCGCGAGGTCCGATCGAGGTAATCGCTTCAGAAGCCTGTTGATTGCTCAAGTGCCCCGCGCCGCCCATGATCCGGCGTTTGAGGTAATCCGGGCGGTCGGAGGCCATCTGCATGTCCGGGCAGTAGTTGGACTCGATCGCCAGGACATCAACACCCTTGAAACACGCTACAAGGCGTTCGGGAACGCGCCCCAGGTCCGTCGCGAATCCCAGCGATCCGGTGGCGTTGTTCAGGGTGATATCGAACCGGAAACTCGACACGCCCTGGTCATCATGCGCGGCGTCGATCGTCGTCAGTCGCAGGCCCGGCATCACTTCGGCGGGGACCTGCTCAAGCGTGCTGACGTGATCCTGCGGGAGCATCCGCTGGCGTCTTCCGGCTGCGAGGTGATCGCTGCTCAAAAGCAGTTGCCAGCTCCGCGGCCAATGGCCCCGCCAACCCGAACTCCAGTGGTCGTGATCCAGATGCGTAAGCAGGACCATGTCCACGGCATCACGGTCGATCCGGCATTCATCCAGGAGCCGATACGTCCGACGGGGAGACAGGCCGGCATCGATCAGGCATGCGCGCCGGCGCGTTGGGGGCCCATATTCCAGAATCGAGCAGTTTCCCCCGGAGCCACTGGCGAGCACGCGGAGCCGAGCAACCTCTTGGCTGCCTTGCGCCTCCGACTTCACCCTCCCCAGATCCAGCCCCGCCGAACCATCCATGGCTTCTCCTGCCGCGGCGCGGCGATTCAGGCGTGCTGCTGGGCCTCTTCGTCCGCGATTTCGTGGGCCGTTCGGAAGCGGCGGGGTCGGCCGGGACAAATCGGGCGAACCTGCTCGAGTATGAACTTGTGCCATTCTCCGACCATCGGGTGGCCCTTCATCTCGACGGCCAGAATGTTGAGCATCTCTTCCCGAGTGCGGCGAGATCTGAACACTTCGCGATACACGCGCCGAAGTTGGGTGATCTGGTCGCGGGGGGTACCCGCGCGGCGCAGTCCTATGAGGTTCAGACCCACCATCCGACCGCGCTCGGCGATCAGGCAGAACGGCGGCACATCCATGGTGATTGCAA
Source organism: Phycisphaerales bacterium (assembly GCA_044222485.1). Classification (GTDB taxonomy): domain Bacteria; phylum Planctomycetota; class Phycisphaerae; order Phycisphaerales; family UBA1924; genus JAHBXE01. Next base: position 57,699 of record JBGAND010000021.1, read on the forward strand.
CGTGGGAAGACGCCATCGCCATCCGCCCGACCCGACCGAACTGATGCAGGCAGGTGTACGCGCTCAAGATGGCCGCCTCACCGACGTACGAATGTCCGCCGAGTGCCGAGCCGTTCACCATGATCGCCCGGTTGTCCACGCGGGCGTCATGACCCACGTGCGAGGAGCACATCATCAGCACTCCGTCACCGACCATCGTCGGCTTGTCGGGTTTGGTCGCCGCGTGCACAGTGACATATTCGCGGAGAATTGCGTTCTTGCCGATGACGACGCCCGCCGTCGGGTCCCCGATCTTGAACTTGAAGTCCTGGGCCGGGAACCCGATGCAAGCGAAGGGGTACAACGTCGTCCCTTCACCGATGGTGGCCGGGCCGGACACGTGCACGTTACCGATCATCTGGACGCCGCGCCCGATGTGGACCTTGCCGCTGATCATGCAGCCCGGGCCGATCTGGACGTCACTGTCGAGAGTGCATTCTTTGGATATCGTTGCCGTTGGGTGGATCACGCTCATGCCCGTATGGTAGCGGGCGAAATACCCCGAACCGCGGCCCTACCATGCCTCAAGTGTCTGCTTCCCTTCCCGTCATCGACCTTGGCCGAATGAACTATGCCACGGCCTACCAGCGGCAGCGGGCGATGGCGATGGAGGTGCTGGCGGTACGCGACTGCGGGCGTCCGGAGCAAGGCCGGCTGCTATTGGTCGAGCATGATCCGGTCATCACGGTGTCACGCCGGGCTTCGGCGCGGGACCACTTGCTTGCGTCGCCCGATATGTTGAAGTCTGCGGGTGTGGAAGTCGCGGAAACTGACCGCGGCGGCGACATCACCTATCACGGGCCGGGGCAGCTGGTGGTCTACCCGATACTGGACCTGAATCGATTGAACCTTGGCTTGCACGCGTACATGAGACTGCTGGAGCAGGTGGTGATAGAGACATGCGGGGCGTTTGGCGTTTCATGCGGGCGTGATCCGGCCGCGACTGGCGTCTGGGCACAGAGACCCGATGAACCGGCCAAAATCTGCGCCATGGGTGTCCGGGTCAGCCGCTGGGTGACCACGCACGGTTTGGCGCTCAACGTTGCCCCGAAAATGGAGCACTTTCGGCTGATCGTGCCCTGTGGACTGGCGGGTCGCCCGGTCACGTGTCTGGCAGACGAGGCAGCTCGGCAGGGGATCGCGTGCCCTTCCTTTGAAGCCGTCAAGCGGGAACTCGCCGGACGCATGGCGTCGAGCGTCGGGGAGGCGGCCGATCGCGCGGATGCCGCGAGGATCGCCGTGTGAGGGCGGTTATGAGCAGCCCGCGGCGAACTTGTTCAGGAAGCACTGGAAGTCATTCGCGGTGAAGAGGGGGGCCACGGTGCTCTCATCACAGTTGGCGGAGGGATCTTGTGTCGCGACGTGGTTGAGGAAGCACTGGAAGTCGTTGGCCGTCAACACGGGAGACGCGGTGCTGCCATCACAGTTGGCGTAACAGCTTGCCGGGCCGGATTGCGGCGTGAGTATAAGAACAAAGGCATTGATGTTGCCGTATTCGCCGCCGGCGCAGTCGGTCACGTGGAGTTCCCAGTCGCCGGCGCTGGTTACGCCATTGAACGCCGCGAGCGAACCCTCTGACTTCCAGGAACCCACAGGCTGTCCGATGCCCGGAGCGGAAACCGCAGGCATGTCGTAAGCCGCCGCCGCGGTGTCGCTGGCCCGGAAGTAACCCGGACTGGCAGGCGCTCCAAAGTCATGGGTGGAAAAGCCGTATGTCGTCGCGGGAACGCCCGGTCGGTCCACCAGAATCGCAGAGGGTCCTCCGACTTTGACGAGGTTGATCTTGAGATCGCCCTGCCAGGGATGCTGGATCACAAAGGCGGCTTCGGCCTTGGCGATCGTGAAGTTGGCCGTGACGGAGATCGAGGATGTGGCGACCGGGCCGCAGCCGACACTGCCGAAACCGTCCTGAATTCCGATTGGAGTTCCGAGATAGGCGAAGCTGGTCGGGCATGCCGCGCCGGCACATGCTGTATTGTCGCCGCGATAGAGCCCGCCGACAGAACCGCACGCGGCGGTGGTAAGGATCGCGCACGAACCAGTGGCCGTGCAGCATGCACCCGTGGCTGGCTGGGGACATGTGAACCCCGTGCAAACCGTTCCTGCCCCTCCGAAGACACCCCCTTGTGCCGCGCACCCCACGGCGCTGTCGATCACGCACAGGCCCGAACCGGTCATACAACACCGACCCAGTTGCAGGCCGGCCGGAGCGAACTCAAGAGAATCGATGCCGATGTAATCCGAGTGCGACCCGCTGGAACCGCCGTGTTCAACGTAATACCGGAACGCGAGCCTGCCCTGGGTAGGGCCCGGCAGGCCCGAGAGCGTGATAGTGAACGGCGTCCATGTCGTCGGATAGCTTCCGGTGCCCTCAAGGAAGTAGTTTGGATTCAGGTCGAGCAGGAGCGTCGAAAAGTCGCCGACATCTGTTGGGAGGGCTCCGACCTCGGTACTCGGGCCAGCGGTGCTCAATCGCACCTGGAGCCGGTCGGCATACGCGGCGGGCGATACCGTGCGCGTCCAGAACCGCAGCACATCCCCATTGTTGAGTGTGCGCGACGGCATGATCTGCCAGTTGCTGATCGTCCCCAGCGTGTCCACGCTTCGGTAGTCCGCCGCCAGGTAGCCGGCAGACGCGTGCGCCGGGAACATCGACGGATTGCCCTGGAACCAGCTGACCGGGCCCGCCGGCGAGCTGTTGTTCCGGGTGAACCAGCCGGCGCCGGAAAGCGCGCCGACGGCATCAAACGATTCGTTGATCGGTTGCGCAACCACACCGGCGGCCGTAGCGAGGCCGCAGACCGATGCCCAGGTCATCGTTCGGGTCGTGCTCACTTCTCTCTTTCATCGGCAGGATGCGCCAAACTCGTGCTTGGTCAGCGGAAAGTGTAGTGCCTGCCAGAGAAACGACAACGGAATTGGGTCCAAAAGCAGCAATATTCTGGTAGATCGAGTGCAAAGGGCCAAAAATAAAGAGGCCCGCACGGGTGTGCGGGCCTCGGGGTTCACAGGACATTCAGATCAAGATCAGCTGCATCCGCCAGCGTAGGAGTTCAGGAAGCACTGGAAGTCGTTGGCTGTCAGCACTGGGTTGTTGGTGCTGCCGTCGCAGTTGGCGTAAGAAGAGTTCGCGGCGTAGGCGTTGAGGAAGCACTGGAAGTCGTTGGCCGTCAGCAGTGGGTTAGAGGTGCTCTGATCGCAGTTGGGGTAGCAAGCCACCGCGGTCGCCACGAAGCAGGTGCCCGACAGGCTGATGCGATAGGTGCCGGTGCCCGAAGCGCCACCGTTCCAAGACGCCAGAGCGTTGGCCGCGCCGGGGCCGTTCGGAGCCCACTCGGGGCCAAAGGCTGCGCCGTTGTTCTGGTTGTTCCAGATCAAAGCCGCGGCCGCATCCTGAGGATCGGTGTTGTAGAAGGCGATGCCCAGGTAGTAGTCGCCGTTGGCGGTGACGAACTGCGAAGTGATACGCGACTGGAGGGTGTTGGATACACCGACATCGTCGTCATCCATGGCGATGCCGAATCCGGTCGAGTTGAAGAGGAACAACTGCGTGTCGGACGTTGTCTGCGCGTTGGCAGTCGTCGCGAGGAACGCGGCTTCGTTGCAGATGTTGATCTTGTAGAGGTCGGCATCACCCGTGGCGGCCGAGCTGCCCGAGATGAACGGAACCAGAGCGTTTCCCGGACCAGCGACGACCTGAGCCGTGCCGAGCGTGTCACCGGCTTCACCGACTTCAACCCAGCCCGGCTGGCAGTTGGCAGCGGCGCAGGTTACGTTGGCGCCCGCCCAGGTGCCGCCCGAAGCGGCGCAGGCGAACGATGTGAGCAGCGAGCACGTGCCCGTATCGGTGCAGCAAGCGCCGGTCGGGGGCTGCGGGCAGTTAGCGGCCACGCAGGTCACGTTGTCGCCGGCGTAGGTGCCGCCGCCGCTGGCGCAGGCCGCGGAAGTCTGCAAGGTGCAGGATCCGTCCGGGAAGCAGCACGCGCCGGTCGTCGTCGACGACGGATAGACGACTTCATCCAGGCCGATGAAGTCGGAGTTGGCTCCGGTCGGTCCGCCGCCCTCGACGAAGTACCGGAACGCAAAGCGGCCCTGAACGCCGCCGGCCGGAAGGCCCGACAGCGTGAGGTTGTACTGTGTCCAGGCATTGGGGAAGCCCGTGAGGGTGTAGGTCGGGTTGATGTCCAAGAGCAGCGTCGTGAAGTCGCCCACGGCTGTCGGATCGGCCAAGGCGCCCACGTTCGTGCTCGCGCCAGCGGTGCTCATGCGGACCTGAAGGCGATCGGGGAACGCAACGTTGTCAACCGTGCGCGCGTAGAACGAGAGGACCTTGCCGTTTTCCAGCAGGACTTGCGGCGTGACGCCAAAGGTGCTGATGGTGTTCGTGCCCGTGCAGTTGTTGTAGTTCGCGGCCATGTACCCGGCGCTGGCGAACGGCAGGAAGACGGCCGTGTTGCCGGGGAAGTAACCGGGCGTCAGCCCGATCGCGACGGCGTTGTTCTGGAACGACCAACCGGCCAAGATCGGTCCGGTGGCCACGGTGTCAAAGTTCTCGTTGATCTGCGCCTGGGCCAAACCCGCGGTGCAAAGCAACGCGGCGGCCGTGATCGGGAACATTCTGCGACTCTTCATTGATTCACTCCTGACTGGTAAAGGGTCCTGACAATCCGATGCCAAAAAACCAATTCGGTTCTCTGACGGTGTAACGACCCCATTCAATGAATGGGAACTGGTCGCCTTTCAGAAAGCCTTACCCGACTCTTCGAGTGTACTCGCATCTGCGGAATTGCCAAGCAGAAATTCTCTGGCTGCGGTGCGGCGGGTCAACCTTAGGGGAAACTCTGGTTATCAGGCCGGTCTGGTCGGGGTAATCGGGCCTGCGAAATCGCCTTGGGCGCGACGCCGTCCAATCGGGACCCCTCAAGTGCACCCCGAAGCAAACGAGTTCAGGAAGCACTGAAAGTCGTTCGCGCTCAAAATCGGCGTGGTTGTGCTGCCATCGCAGTTGGCGTATGGGTCAAGCCCGCCAAACTTGTTCAGATAACACTGAAAATCGTTGGCATTGAGGATGGGAGGTGATGAACTGTTATCGCAGTTCGGATAGCACGCGGCGGCTCCCAGGAAGCAGGCGCCCGTGAGGGTTACCGTGTAGTCCCCGGTGACCTGGTTTCCTCCCACCCAGCCCCGGACAGCGCTTCCAGCGCTCGCACCGCTGGGTGCCCACTCCGGATAGAACCCGCCTGATGGATTGGTGTCGTTCCAGAGCAGATGGGATGAGCCATCAACCGGATCGCGGTTATAGAGCGTCAGAGTCAGCAGGTACGTGCCGTTGGAGGGCACCAACGCCCCGGTGATGATCGAGCCTGGCTCCCCGCTCGGGCCGTCATCGTCCATCGTGATTCCGCGTCCAAACTGATCGAACAGAAACAGTTGAGTATCCAACGTACCGGTCAGCGTCGACGCGGTGAACGCGGCGCGATCACAGATGCGGAATCGAAACATGTCGGTGTCGCTGGCATTCATGTGCCCAAAGATCTTGGTCATCAGAATGGTGCCGGGGCCGGCGATGTCGGCCGCGGTTCCGGGGAGGCCACCGGCATCGACGGTCTCCACAAAGCCGAACGGTTGGCAGGTCGCGCAAACGGTATTGTCGCCGCCGTACACCCCGAAGCTGGTTGCGCACGAAGCCGCGGACAGGACGTCGCAGCTCCCGTCCGGCAGGCAACATGCGCCCGAGGGCGGGACCGGGCATTGGACGGTCTGGCAATCCGTGTTGTCACCGCTGTAAGTTCCGCCGATGCCGTCGCAGCCGGGTGAGGTTTGAATCACGCAGGATCCGTCCGGAAGGCAACAGGCCCCCGACGCCACTCCGCCCCGGACGTAGTCCAAGGTGTCGATTCCGATGAACGCGCCGTTGACGCCCAACGGGCCGCCGTTTTCCACGAAGTAACGGAACGCCAGACGGCCGGTCACCCCCGACGAGGGCAGGCCCGAAAGGACAATGGTGTACTTCGTCCAGGTCCCCGGAAACGCCGTCGTCGAATAGAGCGGGTTGATATCTAAGAGCAATGTCGTGAAGTCGCCCACGGAGGTCGGTACTCCTGGCGTGCCGACGTTGGTGCTGTCTTCCGCCTGGCTCAGACGAACCTGAAGTCGATCTGGATACGGCGCCGGATTGAACAGCGTGCGCGTCCAGAACTGGAGCACTTCACCGTTCTGCATCGGGCGCGTGGGCAGGAGCATCCAGTTGTTCTGCACGGCGACCCCAGAGCCGCACAAGTAATCCGTTTCAATGAACCCGGTCGTCGCCTGGGGCGGAAAGCTGTTGAGGTTTCCCTGGTACCATCCCGTGGTGCCCGCCGGGACGCTGGCGTTCTTGAACACCCAACCCTCCGCGGCCAGCGATGACACGCTGTCAAAGTCGGCGTGGATGTACTGCCCCCGGGCTGCCGCGGCCAGTAACATCGCAACTCCCGCGTATGCCGTGACGTGGCGCTTCACGCATGAACGACCCGCCGGTCGGGTGACCGGGTTTGAACTCAAAGAATCGCGATCTCTCATCTTCATGGGGCCGGGTGCTTCCCGTTGGACAACCGCCCGTGGTGCCCGGCGAAAGGTTGAAGTGGAGCTTGGCCGATCCGGAAGCACGCGGCGCTGTCACAAATCTCGAAGTCCGACCCGGCCTGCATCAATCCCACGGCGGCCAAGAGCGCGGCAACGGCAATCGTGTGACTTTGACGATTCACCCAGATCCTCCGGTTGGTGCGCAGAAACGCCACGGGGCTTTCCCGGCCCACAAGTCCGCCCATTCTACCAGACCCCACTCCCCTGACAACGACGAATATCCCTCAATTTACGGCTTTTGGACCCTGCAAACACCCTCGGTAGCGCACCCGGCTCATGTCGAAAGTTCAGAGGCCGTGGTCAACTGCAACCCGAAGCGAACGCGTTGAGGAAGCACTGGAAGTCGTTGGCGTTGAGTGTCGGGACCGCGGTGCTGCCATCGCAGTTCGCCCGCGGGTCGCTCGAGGCAAACTGGTTGAGAAAGCACTGGAAGTCGTTGGCGTTCAGAATCGGCGCCGCCGTGCTGTTATCGCAGTTGGCGTAACACGCCGCAGCGGTGGGGACAAAGCAGGCGCCAACGAGCGTCATCTGGTAGACGCCACCCGGATCGGTGGTTCCCGTGTCCCACACCGTGATCGGGTTCTGAGCACCCGGGCCGTCCGCGGCGTGCTCGACCGTGAACGGCGCGTTTTGCCACAGAAGCTGCCCGCTCGCGTCGCGCGCGTCCCGGTTATAGGCCGAGACCGCGACGAAGTACGCGCCATCTGTATTGACGAACTGGTGTCCGATCGCCGATTGCGTCGACGTTGCGTTGGCATCGTCATTGCAAGTCACGCCCTTGCCCGCGCCACTAAACAGCCAGATCTGCGTGTCGAAGCTCGCGTGCCCGACCAGGCTCGCCGCGAACGTCCCGTGATTGCAAATCTGAATCTTGAACATATCGACATCGGCAGGGCCCCCGATCGTTCCCTGGATCTGGGTCATCGGGGCGCCGCCCGGGCCACTGATGACCGCGGCGTTGGCCGGAAGGTCACCCGCATCGCCTTGCTCGGTATACCCGCTGGGGAGGCAGGTGACCGATGCGCAAAGCACATTGTCACCACGGTACACCGCTGAGGGGATCGCCGTGCACTGCCCCTGCGTGATGAATGAGCACGATCCGTCTACCTTGCAGCAAGCGCCCGAAGGCGGCTGTGGACAGTTCGCGTTGGCGCACTGGACGCCGTCGCCACGATACAGCCCGCTCACGGAGGCGCATCCTCCGGCGGACTGAACAATGCAGGAGCCGTCGGGCAGGCAGCAAGCGCCCAGCGCGCCGATCACCACGGTGACGTCATCGAGATAGTCGTAGCTTGGCGGATTGAAAAACTCGAACTTCAGGATCGGGTTCGCTGTCGGCGCGGCAATGCCGTACGAAAAGTGCGTCCAGCTTGTGTGGGCGGTGTCGTTGATGAAACTGACCAGCACCTGGCCGCCGACAGAGGCCGTAAACGAGTTTTCATCGCCCAGCGCCTGGTACCAGAACTCAATGAGCATCTGTTGGCCCGGCGTCGCACTGAGAACCTGCTGGATCCCGCCTATGGCTCCCGTTGGACCGGCTTCGGTCGCCCATGTGCCGGAGTGCACCGTGCCGGCCTGAACGCCTGTGTACGACGTATCGCCGAACTGGGTCCAACCCGAGAAGTTCCCGGTCTCGAAGTTGCCGTTGGTGACTTGTCCCTGGGCCAGGCCGGCCGCGGTTGCCAGAGTTGCAGCGCAGACGATACAGATCCGTGTTTTCACCGACACCTCCGGACGAAGCGGGCTTCCATTCGAAACGGGCGGGCATGGCCCATGAACCGGGGAGTCTAATCGAAATGGCCGATTTCAACAATGCCCATTACCCGTTTGAAGCGGAAGTTTCCGCGTCAGTCGCACGAACATTGAGGACGTGTCGGGACTAGGCCTCTGAAAAGTCGTACGCGGCCATGTAGCGCCCCGCTTTGAGCTTAAACGCCTGACGCAGGATGTCATTGGCTAGCGCCGACGCGCCGATACGGAACCACTCCGGTGTCATCCACGGGCACCCATTCAGACCCGGCAGATTGCCCAAAGTCTCTTGGATCATGACCAGGTAGTGGAGCGATTGCTTGGCGGTGCGAATGCCACCCGCGGGTTTGACGCCGACGATTTTGCCCGTGCTCAAGAAGTGGTCGCGAACCGCTTCAAGCATGATGAGCGTGACCGGAAGTGTGGCCGCGGGCTGAACCTTGCCGGTGCTGGTCTTGATGAAGTCTCCACCCGCGGCGATGGCCAGGTCGCTGGCGCGCCGGATGTTGTCGTACGTTTCGAGTTCGCCGGTTTCGAGGATCACCTTGAGATGGGCTTGTCCGCACGCTTCCTTGATCTGGGCGATCTCGCCGAACACTTCGCTGTATCGCCCCGACAGGAACGAACCCCGGCTGATGACCATGTCGATTTCATCGGCCCCGGCATCGACGGCGCGGCGGGTGTCATCGAGTCGAACCGTCAAGGGGTACTGACCGCTCGGAAAGCCCGTGGCGACCGACGCGACCTTCACGCCGCTGCCTTCGAGTTCTTCCCTTGCTATGGCGACCAGCGATGGATACACGCACACGGCCGCGACCGAAGGAATGCGGAATCCCAGCACCTCTTCATCATTGTCGCACGGCCGGATCGCCTTGCGGCACAAAGAACGCACCTTCTCGGGAGAATCCTTCCCCTCCAGTGTCGTCAGGTCGATCATTGACATCGCCAGCATCAAGCCCTGCATCTTGGCCGACGCCTTGATCGAGCGTTTCGTGAATGAAGCGGCCCGCGCCTCGATCATCACACGATCCACGGTGCGGTGCGGCGGGTTCCAGGATGGTGACGAAGTGGGGGGCATCGCTCGGTGCGGAAGTCTATCCAGCCCTTCCACGGTTCAGCGAGGCCATGAATCCCTCAATACCCGCGATGCACGGATTGGAGAACAGTGGGATGCTCCAGAGGTCGTTGTGCCCTCCGCCGGGAAGCTCCAGCAACGTTCCGTTGCAGGCGGCGGCGATCTGGCGGCCATCCTCGACGGGGCTGATCTCATCCGCTTCGCCGTGGATGACAAGTACAGGCGCGCGGACCTTGGCCGCAGCACCGCGACGGTCAAACGCCCGCGACGAGAGCCCGCTTCCTAACACCATCCTCAATACCAGGAACGCGGGAGCAATCAGCGTGCTTGCCGGAAGACCCCTGGCCCGTGCCACACGCAGTGCCGGGGTTTGTGCCAGTGCATACGGCGACTCCGCGATGATCCCCGCAAGTTGAACGGGAGCGACAACACGCGGTGCCGCGGCCAGCGCGATGCCCGCTCCAAGCGACCAGCCATACAGGAGCAGTCGTTCGGGCCCGACCCGTTCGATCAGGGCCAACAGATCATCAACCTCGGCGGTGCCGAGCTTGCTGAAGCCCTCAGCCTCACCGTGCCCCGGCAGGTCCCACAGGATGACCCTCGACGCTCCCAGCAGAAACGGCTCCAGCCGAATCAGTCCGCCGACCCGCGAGTCTCCCCACCCGTGCGTCAGAATGACGACGGGCCCCGAAGGCTGGTCGCCGGTGACCTCCCATACCGGCAATCTCAGACCGCGCGATTCCAGCGTCCAACTTTCGAACTTGCGGGGCGAACCCGGAAGCTCCGACGGATCCCCGGGCCGGCCGCGCGAAACCGCGCCCGCATACGTCCGCCGCACCGGATGCGTCAGTATCCAGGCGACAAACGCTACACCGGCGAGCCAAAGTGTCGCCAGGCCGGTGAGCAGGAGAATGAGAAGGCCGGTCACTGGCACATGCTCGCGGCTGGGACCTGGATTGGCAACTCAGCCAAAGAGGTTGGCGATGTCGTGGAACGTCACCACTATGAACATCGTGCCGATCAGCAGCAATCCGGCGATCGTGGCGATGTTCTGTATGGCCAGGGGCACAGGCTTGCCTCGAATCTGCTCGATCACCAGGAACAGGAACTGCCCACCGTCCACAATGGGCAGCGGCAGAAAGTTGATGACCGCCAGGTTCACGCTGATCAAGGCCATGAAGAACAGCAGCCAAATGGGGCCGCGGCTGGCGATCACCGTTCCCATGTGGGCGATACCGACCGGTCCCTTCAAGTGCTCGACCTTGACGGTGCCCTCGAACAGCCGCGCGAAGGTGATGTAAGTGGACATCATCACACGGTGGGTCTCATTAAGCCCCATACGAAGCGCATCGACGGGCCCGGTGGCCTGAAGAATGAACGCTTCTGTTTCGAACAGGTCTGGTGAAAGTTGGCTCGTCCAGCCCAGCGCAAAGAGGGACTGAAGGTCATCGCGGGTGAGCGTCCAGTCAACAGTTTCGGGCCGGTGGTCCGTGCCGGCAAACGGGGGCAGCAGGGTCATTGGTACCGAGACGTTCGGGGCGCTGCTCAGGAATGCCGATTTGGTCGCGGCCCGCAGGGCAGCCCGGATTTCGGTGAAGTTGGTGACCGGCGTACCGGCAACCGCCACGATCCGCGTTCCGGGGCGGGTGATCAGCCGCGTTGCCGCGGGCGCTGCGCCCTGGTTGGGGTGCCGGGCGTCGATGATCCTCGCGGGCGGGAGGGCCAGGATGGTTTCATCCGCCTCCGTGTCTCCAGCGATAAACCCGATGATGCCTTTGCCCTTGACCTTGGGTGCTGGATCGATGGGCACCAACGAGAGAGAACCCGCGCCGGTTTGCCGAAGCACGGAAACTTCGATCTTGCGACCCGAGTGCGCCTTGATTTCCGACTTGCCGCTCTGGATGCTCGGGAACTCGACCGAGCCGACGCGGGCGAAAATGTCGTTGTCCTTAAGACCCTGCCTGCTGTCCTTGGGGTCCGCGCTCGGGACGACCTTCATCACCGGCGTCAAACCGAGCAAGTGCTCGACCACCGCGTACGAGTTCTTCTCGATCGCGACCCGCCCGGACTGCAACGCAGCCTGGGGCTTGAGCGTGACCCGCGCGGTTGCCCCCTTGCTATCCGAGAACACCGCTTCCACAGGTTTGCCGTCACTGGCCTGAATCACCGCCAGCGCATCCTCCGTATTCACAATCGCCCGGCCGCCAACCTCGATCAGCCGCATCCCGGGATCGACCCCCGCCAGCTCACGCTTGCCCAGAATGTCCCGCCCAAGCTGCTTTTCACTCTCATTCTTGACAGGGAGGATCTGCGTCGTCTGCGACGGGAACACGCCGATTTCCTGCAAACCGCTGATGTCGCCGATTTCGGGTCGAATATCAAAGTCGATCGGGTGCGCCTCGCCCGGCCTGCGCACCACCACCCGGAGCAGGCCGCCTTTGGAGGTCATCGCCGTCGCGAGGATCAGATCGTTGAACGAGTTGGGCTTTCTGCCGTTCACCCCGACGATCACGTCGCCGGTCTTAAGCCCCGGCTCGACAGACCCGGCCAGCGCCACCGCACGCGCGGCCGGCGATCCCGGACGCACCGCACCAACCTTTGCGGGCTCGGTCTTGAGCCCGCTCATGAACACGGTCACAAACAGCATCGACGCCAGGATCATGTTCATCACGACGCCCGCGGAAATCACCACCATCCGCTTCCACGGCTTACACCGCTGGTAACCATCCGGGGCATCGCTCACCGCCGCGGGGTTCGCGTCATCCTGGCCCAGCATCTTCACGTAGCCGCCCAGCGGTAGCCAGTTCAGACGATACTCGGTCGGGCTGATCGCATCGGACTTCCCGTCCTTCTGGCCTTTGAGTTGCTCCAGGTACTCCGGCTCAGAGGTACCCCGCCGCCAACCCATTCCCTTCCGATACGACGCGACCGCCGGCCCAAAACCGATTGCAAAGGCCAGCACGCGGATACCCGCCCACTTGGCGGCCAGGAAGTGCCCCAACTCGTGTATGAACACGATGAAGCCAAAGCCCAGCACGACGAGCATGAGGTCAAACGCGGATCCGGCAAGTCCGAGAAGTTGGTCCATTGGGCAATCCTACGGGTGGCGTTCCTACTAGATCGGCTCGTTACACAACAAAGACAAAGGGCCCGAGCATGATGCCCGGGCCCCTTTGATTGACTCAAACCGATCGAGACTTACGAACCGCCGTACTTCACGCCGCAGCCGTAGGGCTTGGTGACGGGCGTAGAGACCGTCTCCTTGGCCAGCAGTTGGGTCACGGCCTGATCAACATAGTTGATCGAACCGGCCTTGCTGGGGCTGTCATCGTTGTCGATGGCGCCCATGTACGCCAGGTTGCCCGCCGCATCGATCACGAACATGCCGGGGGTGTTCTTAGATCCGTAGGCCTTGCCGACCTTGCCGGACTCATCGAGCAGGATCGGGAAGTTGATCTTCCAGTCCTTCTTGGCCTTGGCGCTGGCCTCAAGACCCGCGCCTTCCTTGCCCGGAGCGCCGGAGTTGATCGCCAGCCAAACCACGCCCTTGTCCTTGAACTTGTTGGCCGTGTCCGCCATCGTCGAGTTCTTCTCGTGATGCTTCACGACGTAGGGGCACTGGGGGTTGAACCATTCAATGACGACAATCTTGCCCTTGAAGTCGGCAAGCTTGACGGTCTTGCCGTCGGTGTCCTTGAGCTCGAACGCCGGGGCGGCCTGGCCGATGTTCACGACCTTGTTGCCCTGCTGAGCGTCCTTGTTGTGGTCCTTGTCCTTGTGGTCCTTGTGCTCCTTCTCGGGCTGGGTGGTCGCCGGGACCTTGCCCTTGGGAGCGTGGGCATCAGACTGGGCCATCGTGCTGGTGGCGACGCCGAAAACCGCGATGCCGCCGACGAGGCTCAGAATGTGCCGCTTGGAAAGGTTCATCATCATTCAATCTCCTTGGGTGCCAACTTGGGCACTCGCCCGCAACACCGCCGGCCACACGCCGGGGTCATTGGGACGTTGATTCCTTCGTTCAATCCCCACGAACGGGGGCCTTCTTGTCTGACGGTTCAGGGGCCGGTTTGTTCACGCCGGACAGGTCAAACTCCAGGGACCAAAGCATAGGCAACCCGGATTCCGAGGGTTTCGCCTCAATGACGCCCTTGAGCATCGGGTGCTTTCCCGGCTGAGCTTCAAACGTCAGCGTCAGCCGGTCGCCCTTCCTCTGTCCCTCTTTGATCAGTTCAGGCAGTGAAACGCAATCCGAAAATGGGTAGAAGGCCACTTCAGCGGCATTGTTCGCCGTCACCGTAACTCGGTCCTTTGTCACGGTGAAGCTCACCGGCGAGTTGTCCTTGGGCAGGGGCTTGGGAACGCGTTGCCGCGCGGTGGCGAACAGGGGCGCTTCCGAAGTACGCGCAGGCTTCTCTCCCGTTTCGGCAACCGACACCTTCAGCGTCAGGTCCGCACTCCCAGGCAGGCACACATCGTGGCACACGAGCCATTCCGGCGTCGCGTGAATGGTCAACTCTTGCCCGGGCTTGGCATCCTTCGGCACTTCCACAGGAAACAGCAGCGTGACGTGCTTCTCGTAGATGTGATCCAGAATGTTCCCCGGGCTGACCAACCGGCGTGGCGCAGGCCACACGACCGAACCCACCTTGACACCCGGCGATCCCGTTGCATTCAACTTCGTCGCAAACCCGCTGTCATTGACCCCATCCCAATACAGGTGCCATCCAGCCTCAATCTCATAATCCAGCCCGAACCACACCGTGCTGCCCGGCATCACTCTCGCAAACTCAGCGACCAGCCGGGCCTTGGCGTGCTCTTTCGGAGGCTGGCCTTGAGAAGGGCTCGCGCACGCCGCAAGGGTCCCCACGATTCCCACAACCAACGCTCTCATCGCGCTCACTCCCATGATCCGGCTCCGGTGCGGTATAGTCCGCATATGGCGTTTCTACAGGTCTTCATTCGGACAAGTTCGTTGCAGGGATTTCGTCTTCTACTGCTGCTTGGTGCGTTCGCGGCCACGCCCCCCGCGTGCGAGCGAACCACCCGCGACACCGACATCAAGTTTATGTCCGTCTCCGAGGCCAAGAACCTCTTTGATCGGATCAGCCGCGGAGATGCCACCGCGGCGATGTTTATCGACCCGCGACCGGCCAAGGAGTTCGCGGCCTCGCACATCCCGGGCGCCCGCAATCTGACGCTTCCGCAGGTGAAGCCCAAGTCCAAACCCGACCCGCGATTGATGGAATACACGTTTCTAATTGTGTACGGCAACGACCCCGCTTCCGCGACCGCTCGCGGCATGACCAAACGACTGATCGAAGTCGGCTACGACAAAGTCCGGTTCTTCGCCGGCGGCCTTGAGGATTGGAACCAGCGCAACTACCCCCTCAACAAGGCTCCGGCCGCGCTTGGTCCGGGCCCGTTCCTTTCGCCGGTCCCAAGTCAGGAGAAAGGGGTCAAGTGAGCGTCGTACTTCCAGCCGCGGCCTCGAGCGAACCGGAGCGTCCCATCGCCAAGGGAGCCCGGGCGTCGCTGGCCGTGCTCATCGCCATCAACCTCTTCAACTACGTTGACCGGTACATCCTGTCCGTTAACGAGCCCCTCATCGCCCGAGACCTCTTCCCCGAGGAAAACGCCAACACCGATTTCTATATGGGCCTGCTGGCCACAGCGTTCATGGTCTCGTACATGGTCACCGCTCCGATCTTCGGCTGGCTGGCGGACCGGACCCGGCGATGGGCGATCATGGCCGTCGGCGTGATCCTCTGGAGCCTGGCCTCCGGAGCATCGGGGCTCGCTCAGGTGTTTTGGGTCATGCTCGCTACGCGGGTGTTCGTCGGAATCGGCGAAGCGGCGTATGGCCCCACAGCGCCGACCGTCATCTCCGATCTCTTCCCCGTCAGCAAGCGCGGCAGCGTCATGGCTTGGTTCTACCTCGCGATCCCCGTTGGCAGCGCCATCGGCTACGGCTTCGGCGGCCTGATGGCCAAAATGTTCGACTGGCGGGCTTCCTTCTACGCCGTCGTCATTCCCGGCATCATCCTCGGTGTCATCGCCTTCCTCCGCCCCGAGCCCGCCCGCGGCCAACTTGACCTCAAGAGCGGCGCAACAAAACGGAAAATGAAACTGGCGGACTGCAAGGTGCTGCTCAAGACTCCGTCTTACCTGCTCGCGACCGCCGGCTACACAGCCTCGACTTTCGCAGTGGGGGGGATCTCGTTCTGGATGCCGCGGTATGTCGCCAAGTTCCGCATGGGTGCCGACCTGGCAACCCAGGATGGCAGGGACATACTTTCGCATGTCGGCCTGATTTTCGGAGGCATCACCGCCGTCGCGGGCTTGACCGCCACTCTCGCAGGCGGTTACGCATCCGACAAACTCAAGAAGCGTTATCCAGGCTCGTACTTCCTTGTGTCGGGCTTAGGGGCCCTCTTGGGATTCCCGTTCTTCGTGGCCGCGCTCTTCGTACCGTTCCCCTACGCGTGGGGACTGGTGTTCCCCGCCATCTTCTTCATCTTCCTGCACATCGGCCCCATCAACACGATCCCGGCGAACGTCACCCATCCGTCGATCCGGGCCTCTGCCTACGCGATCCTGATCCTGTTCATTCACCTCTTTGGTGACGCCTTCAGCCCGCCGCTGATCGGAAAGATCAACGGCATTGCCGGCGGCAACATGAACGCTGGATTCATGGTCGTCTCCGTGATGATCCTGCTCGCGGCCGGGCTATGGCTCTGGGGTGCCCGCTACCTCGCCGCCGACACCGCGCGAGCGGCGACAAGCTTGGATTAGATCTGATCAGAGCCCCCTGCGGCAGCAGGGGGTTGAAGGAATCGTGCGTGCAATCAACCCCCGACTACCCTCGGGGCTCTGTTGATACCAACCACCGCTTGAAGAAATCCGTCTGAGCGTTCTTGGCATCGTTCGAGAACCGCCCAAAGCCAATGTGCTCATCCGGCGCGCCGGTCTGCGGCCAAGTCATCCATTGGATCAGCGTCGGGTCCGCTCCCGCCGCGGCGTAGTGGGCGTGCAATGCCTCAACAAACAGTCGCTGCCCTTCAAACGGCACCAGCCGATCCGCCTCCGAATGCAGCGCGAGGAGCGGGATCGGCTTCCACTCCGACAGGTGTTCCATCGGATCCAGCACGGCGATGCGCTCCCTCGGATGATTCACCGGCCACGGCCGCCCCGTCTCCGGGTGATACAGCACGGCCAAGTTGCCCGACGTCGCCTCAACCGCTGCACACCGGAACGGATGAGGTTCGCAAAGTCGACGCAGCGTCACCATCCCCCCGGCGGACATGCCTCCAATGCCGAGCCGACTCGTATCAAAGACACCGTTCCATTGTGTTTCGGATAACGCCGCGACAACCAAGTCCACTTCTTTGACACCCTGTTCGAGCAGATCCAGCGTTCGCTCCGGTCCTTGCATGCCCGCATCGAATCGCTCTCCATGCCCCGGAAGGTCAATCGCGCACGCGGCAAAACCGGCTCGGATCCACCGCAGATACCGGCCCGGATCCAGCTCCTTGTTGGCGGTGCGTCCGTGCATCCAGATGACAACGGGTGTGGGGGTGGACCAGTCCGGATGCCCCAGCAAAGCTGGTATGTCTCCAGCCAGACGGACGGCCCGGGACCGCTCGGCCAGGTGCGAAGGGAATCTCGCGAATCGTTCGATCACAACGACAGAGTAGGAATGTCCGCGTCCGGTCAACGCTCAGCACGCCGCAACGGAACACCAGGGAGAGTGATCGAGCCAATGGGCCACAAACTAGATCGCCACCTTCGCCCCGCGTTCGACCTTCCCCGGCAGCTTCGCACCCTTGAGGTCCGCCGGCTCCATCGCTGTCAACGGGCTCAACTCCACCACGCACTCCGGCTCCCCCTTCGCATCCCGCGGCACCTTCACCCCCGCCGCCTCTAACCACGCCGCGGCCCGGACCGTCTGAATCTTCTTGCTGCTCTCCACGCTGTCCACACCCGTCGCATTCTTGATCGGGGCGAACTCATCAGCCCGCGATGTCTCATACACGATCGATGCCCGGCACATCGGCAACGCATCAAACACAAACCGCTCCAGCTTGATCCCGTTGTTCGCATCCGGCTGAACAAGCCGGCCCGTCGCCAAGTCGATGTGCGGGATCTTCTTCTCCGCCCGGTGATACGGCAGCGAGAACTGGGAATCGGTATTCAGCCGCGCCACAAACTCAACCGACAACGCGTGCACCGCGATCGAGCCCGCCAGGAACTTCAGCGACCCATCCGGCAACCGCTGCTTGGAGAGTTCCACCGGCAGATCCGAATACTCAATCACCTCAACCCGCCCGTTCACGGAGCAGAACACACCGAGTTTCTCCTCCGGCCCAGTCTTTGGGATCATCTTGCTCGACATCTCAGCCGAAGATTCCGGCGCCGAAGCGTGCAGCCCCAGGAACACCGGGTCCACAACCTTCACCAACGGGTTGTCCACCTGGAAGTAGCTGATGTGCTGCACCTCGCGCTCACGCATGTCATCGATCGCGCCGGATGTGAACAGCGCTTTCAGCGACCCGCCGTGCCCATCCGGGTTTGTCGCCAGCTCATCCTTCGCCGCCAGCAGGATCCGCCCACTTCCCATCTCAAACGACGGCATCACCCCCTGCGGGAAGAACATCACATCCTGCGGATCCAACCCAAAAAACCGGTTCTTCTCAAAGTACTCAACCGTCGCCTCATGGTTCAGCGGGCTGGTCATGATGTACCACGGAACGATTGCCCCGTACCGTCGCGTCGCGGCCAAAATCCCCTCAGCAAAGAACGCAAACAGAGTCTTCCCCGTCACCGCCCCCGCAGGGAACATCCCCTTGGGCCCTTCAAAGCCCAGCCGACTCCCCTGCCCACCCGCCACCGTGAACGCCGCGACTTTCCCACGCCTCAGCAACGACTCTCCCGCGGCCTTGTAACTCGCCTTATCCCAGTGCCTGAACTTCGAAAGCGGGTCGTATGGGAAGTACGGCGCAGGGTCGATCTTGTTTGGGATCGCCGCGGCCGGTTTGTTCTTGACATACTCGTTGATCAACCCCGGCAGACCATCTAGGTCCAACGCCTCGATCTGGCTCACCAGGCTGGCCCGCGACTCCCCCGACAAGTCCCCCCAGAACTTGAGCACATGCTGCTGCCCCACGGCCTCAAGAGTCCGCGAGAGCTGCCGAATATCCGCCGTGTCCGCCTTCGTCATGATGCCAGATGGTACTCTCTGCTTAGACTGCGCCAATGCCCAACCTCCTCACCAATCCGCCCCGCCTTCCCCTCATCGCGCCATCCATCCTGTCGGCGGACTTCTTCAAGATGGGAGAAGAATGCCAGCAGGTCCTCAACGCCGGTGCCGACCTGCTTCACCTGGATGTCATGGATGGCCACTTCGTCCCCAACCTGACCATGGGCCCGGCTCTCTGCAAGAGCCTCCGGGCCGGGATGCCCAAGGCCTTCCTCGACGTCCACCTCATGGTCACCGACCCCGCCGAGTTCGTCACCCCCTTCGCCGAGGCCGGTGCCAATCACATCACCTTCCATACAGAGGTCATGCCCCCCTTCAAGGTGCGCGACCTGGCCCGGAGAATCCGCGATATGGGCCTCACCGCCGGCCTGGCCATCAACCCCCCAACTCCCATCGACCCCTCGCTCGACCTCATTCCCGAGTTCGACATGGTTTTGGTCATGTCCGTGAACCCCGGCTTCAGCGGCCAGAAGTTCATTGGCGAAGTCCTGTCCAAGACACGACGCGTGAAGTCGATTCTCCAGCCAAACCAGCGCCTCGAAATGGATGGCGGCATCGGAGAGGCCAATAGCGGCCAGGTCCGCGATGCCGGGTGCGATGTGATGGTGGCCGCGACTGCGATTTTCGGAAAGCCACCGGCCGATCGCGCCCGAGTTATCGGAGCCTTGCGGGGCTCAAACTGACCCCAGTCGCGCCGCATTTACCGATCCAAATCCTAACAAACACCCATTTTGGGGGTTCACTCCCCCCTTGTGTCCGTGGGTAGGCCGATGCTATGCTCACCTCGTTCGAAGCCCGGGCAGGAAGCCGTTGGGGTGTTTCGGGGGGTCGCAGGAAGCGTGGAGCGCAGCCTGCAAGCACGTATGGCGAAAACCACTGACATTCGAGTGATGTTTGTGCGGACCGGTGAAACCGAGTGGCAACGCGCCGGTCGTATCGCTGGTTCCACGGACGTTCCGATCACGCCCGCCGGCTGGGAACAGGTCCGTAAGGGCATCCAGGACCTTTCGGGCGTCCGCCTGAACACGGTCTTCTGCGGTCCGGACGAGACCAGCCAGGCCGTCGCGCTCGAACTCGCCAAAGTGACGGGTGCGAAGGTGAAAGTCATCGATGATTTTGCTGAGGTGCACTTGGGCCTTTGGGAAGGCATGCTGGAGTCTGAACTCGAGGAGAAGTGCCCTCGGGCTTACCGCCAGTGGGCTGAAGACCCGGCCGCGGTGCAAGTGCCTGAAGGGGAAGGGTTTGAGGATGCTCAAGCCCGACTAATGAAGGCCCTGACCCGCAATTTGGAGCGGGCCAAGGCGGATACCGGAGGGGTAGGGGTGGTGCTCCGCCCCGTAGCACTAGGGCTGGTAGCATGCTCGCTCTCTGGTATCGCAACGAGCCGCCTTTGGTCGATGATCGAATCTGGCCCGGCTTTCGAATGGCGGACCATCTCCCGGGGAAACCCCGTAAGATCCAAAGCCGCCGCAGAAGCCTGAGTTCCCGCCGCCGCGTTTCATGACTCGGCGAGCAGCAGGATGTAGACCCTTATGACGCAGGTTGCGACCCGCACATGGACGGAAGTGAGACAGAGCCGTAAGTCGGTCATCCCGGAAGGTCTATGGCTCCGCTGTCCTAGCTGCGGCCAAATGATCTACCGCAAACAGATGGAGGCCAACCTCCATGTGTGTCCGGAATGCCAACATCACTTCCGAATCGGGGCTGTGGAGCGCGTTAAGCAACTGGCCGACACCGACACCTTCCAGCCCATGTTCACGGGCCTCTCGCCGACCGACCCACTTCAGTTCCGGGATCTGAAGTCCTATGCCGAGCGACTGCTGGCTGAACAAGTCAAGACCGGCCAGACCGATGCGGTCCTCGCTGGACAGGCGTTCGTCAAGGGCCGCCCCGCGATGCTCTGCTGCCTGGACCTGACCTTCATGATGGGTTCGATGGGCAGCGTGGTGGGCGAAACCATCACCCGCACCATCGAGCACGCCACCAAAGAATCCCTGCCCCTTGTCATCGTGAGCTGCTCCGGCGGCGCCCGCATGCAGGAATCTGGCCTTTCGCTCATGCAGATGGCCAAGACCTCCGCGGCCCTCGCCCGGTTCGATGACGCCAAGGGCCTGTTCATCTCCGTCCTGACTGACCCGACCACGGGCGGCGTTACGGCCAGCTTCGCGATGCTTGGCGATGTCATCATCGCCGAGCCCAAGGCCCTCATCGGTTTCGCCGGCCCTCGCGTCATCCAGCAGACCATTCGCCAGGAACTTCCCGAGGGCTTCCAGCGTTCCGAGTTCCTGGTTCAGTCTGGGCTCGTGGACCGCATCGTGAAACGCCAAGACCTCCGCAGCGAACTGGCGCGGATCATCGACTATGCCGGCAAGTAAGCCGGCGGGTGTCACCAAGCCTCACCGCTACTTTCTCGCAGGGCTGCTTCACGCGGCCATGATGTTGATCGCATTTCCACCCGTCGGAGTGTGGCCGTGTGCAATTCTGGCGCCCGTGCCGTTGATCTGGGCGGGGCAGGCCTGGGGACGGCGACTTCGGATCATCGCCCCCGTCAGTGCGAATCGAATCGGCCGGGCGAGGCGTGCGATTCGGTGGGCTTGGCAGCGCATCTCGGGCCCTGTTTTGGTAAGTCTGGGCTGTATTCCGCTCCACGCCTACGTCCACCAATGGGTCTTTGACGTCTCGGAGTTCGGTTACCCGCCGATGGTGGTTCTGATGTCGCTGTTCAGCGGGATCTTTGTCTGGATGGTCGCCCGGGCCTGCTGGCGGTGGCCGCGGGTCGGCCTGGTCGTTGTCGCTCCCATGATGTGGACGGCACTAGAGGTCTTCCGCGGCGAGATCGCGATGACGGGCTACCCGTGGATTCTTATTGCCCATCCGATGATCGATGCCCCGCACTTTCCGGGTGTAGCGAACCTGCTGGGGACCTACTTCGCCGGGTTTCTGATCGTGGCGTGCGCCGGAGCCATGGTCGAGGCTATGTGGAACCGACGATTCGCGTGGGCCGGAGCCGGCGTGGTCGTTGTTGGCGTGGTCGTCACCGTCTGGGGTGGTCCATCGAAGGCCGGATCATCAACCCCGCTTCGCGTCGGTGTCGTTCAAACCAATGTTCCCCAGTCCAACAAGTCGGTGTGGGAGATGGCCCGTCGACTCGTGGACTTCAACCGATTCTGCAATCTCACCCGGCTGGCCGCGGCCGTGAATCCCGATGTCATTGTGTGGCCAGAGACCATGTTTCCGGGAATTACGCTGTCACCGCAGGGCGCTGCAGAAGTGAAGGATGCGGGGCTGAGCTTCACACTCGAGTCCGGTGAACGGGTAGAGGACAGTGTGTTTTTTGATCGGTTGATGGCGCTGTCCAGGGAACTAAAAACGCCCATGCTGGTCGGAGCGCTGGGGTTTGACAACCTGAAGATCGGTACCGATCCCAAGACCCGGAACATCACCTTCGACTTCAAGTCGAGGTTCAATAGTGTGTTCCTCGTGTCGAGCGGTGCGGTCGATCCAACCACTTACAGCAAGCTGGAGTTGACCCCGTTTGGCGAGATGATGCCCTACATCAACCACTGGCCGTGGCTTCAGAGTGTGATGCTGGGCATTGGGGCCAATGGGATGCAGTTTGACCTGGCCGCGGGTCCCGGGCCTCAGGCGTTTACCATTCGAGATGTTTCCGTGGTCACTCCCATCTGCTTTGAGGCCACCAAGCCGGGTCTGTGCCGGAAGCTGGTCCGGGCGGCGGGGGCCAAGCCCGTCGTCATCGTGAACGCGACCAACGATGGCTGGTTCGGGTCGTTCCGCGGCGGGCGGCTTCAGCACATGCAGATCGCTCGGTGGCGCTGTGTTGAGTTGGGTGTGCCCATGGTGCGGGCGGCCAACACCGGTATTTCGGCCGTGATCGACGCGAACGGGATGCTGATCAAGTCCGGGGTGGAGGGTGTTCTGGGAGCCTGGAATCAGGACGGGATCCTTTTGGCGACCGTTACCCCATCGATTTCCAGCACTGTTTACTCCCGGATTGGCGATGTATTTGGATGGGTCGTGCTGGCTGTCGGGTCGCTGGCCGTCATCGCCACGTTTGTGGGTCGCCGGTCGAACTTAAGATCGTGACCGTCAGTAGGCTGCTTCGGAGATTCATATGCAGAACCGGTATTTGCGAGCAGTGGCTGTGGGTGCAACGCTGTTGGTAGTGCTGGCCGCCGGCGGTTGCATGGCACGCAAGGGGCAATCTGCGGCGACCAAGTCGGCTCCACCGCCGCAGGCCACGCCGCGGGAAATCGCAAAGTTCAAGGACCCGGCAGCAGTTGCGGACTTGAAAGACCGCGCGACGGAGTTGCTCTTGCGCCTGGCCGCAGACCCCAGCCCGCAGATCAGAGCCAATGCGATCGAAGCCCTGCTCGAAACCCCCGGAAAGCTAGAGCCGGAAGCGGCCAAAGGCCTCATCGATCCGAACTCGGGGGTTCGTTCGACCGCGGCCATGATGATCGGTCGCGCGCAACTTGCCTCCCAGGTCTCCGGGCTGATGCCCCTTCTCAAGGATCCTTCCGCGTTTGTGCGAGCCTCTGCGATCTACGCGTTGGCCCGGTGCGGGCAAAGGGTCGATCAGAGCCCGCTGGCGGACTTGGTGCTGAACGACCCATCACCACGCATTCGATCTCACGCCGCGTTTCTGATCGGGGAGTTGGGGGAGCCTTCCGCGATCCCGCTGTTGAAAGAGGCGGGGAAGGCGAAGTTGATCAAGTCTTCGCCGTCGGAAATTCGGCTCATGCAGCTTCAGATTGCCGAGGCCATGGTGAAACTCGGGGTGGATTCGGAGGTCGAAGTAATCCGGGCGGCGCTTTATCCGTCGAGGCCGGAAGACCTCGAGGGTGTCGCCCTGGCAGTTCAAATCCTGGGACAGATCCGTGATCGTGGAGCGATCGACCAGTTGATCTACTTGACAGCCTATCGAGACTCCAAGGGAGGCCAAATGCCCGCCGAAGTCAGGCTGGGCTCGGCCATTGCCCTGGCTCGGATGGGGCTGGATCAAGGGACCTTTATCGCGGATGAATACGCAGGAAGCCCAATTCCCGTGCTCAGGGCCCAGTCTGCGTTCGTTTACGGCCAGGTGGGGCGTTCCGAGAACCTTCCCAAACTCGAGAAGATGATGGCTGATTCCGAGGGACTGATCAGGGTTTCTGCCGCTGGAGGGGTCCTGCGGGCTGGCTCGATTCTGGCCCAGCAACAAGAGCCTCGGTGAGGCGGGTCGAAGCCTCTGAAAGTGGATCAAGGGGGAGGTATAGGGCGTATAGTGGGGCCCCAGGGGCAGCGGCCCCGGCAATGGCCGGCATGTGAACAGGAACCGTCAAAAACGGGGACCTGTTGACAGGTGGGGGGTCGGTAAGGTATTAAACACGTTCCTGAGGTCGGAAAGGAGTCCGGCTAGGACGCCGTGTCTCGCTTGATTCGCGGCGTCATCGCATGGAAGTTCGGACATAGAAACACCATCGGCTGGGTATGAAACCCAGTCAGGCAGATGCAGGAGTAGCTCGTGCACACCGTTACCAAGATTCTCGTTGTCTTCGCCGCTGTTCTGGCCGTGTTGCTCGGAGCGCTCACCATGGCGTATTCGGTCAATGCCTCGCGGATCACCGAGCAGTACCGCTGGGCGATGGACAAGGCCGCGAGCGCCGACACTTCCCGCAACATCGATCAAACGATGTGGAAGGAAGAAACCACGCAGCTGAACCTTCAGAAGGAAGCCCTGAAGAACCAGACCACGCAGCTCGAAAACGAGAAGCGCGCTCTGGAGCAGGCGACCGCGGCTAAGGAAGCCCAGATCCAGTCCATTACCCAGGATCGCGACGCGATCCGCGCGATGATCGATCAGCTCGCGGCGACGAGCCAGACGCAAGCGGCCCTCATCAAGACCTATCGCGATGAAGTGACCAAGCTGCGGGAGAACGAGCTGACCTCTCGCCAGCGTGAGATCCAGCTCGTCGATCACCTGAACGATGTCGAGAGCCAGCTCGAAGTGAGCCAGGCCGGAACGCGGGCCCTGCAAGAGCAGTTGGTTGAGCTCCGCCGGACCGTGGACGCCCAGGGTAACGTTCGCACTGGCGACACCGCGACCAGCGCCGATCCGTATCGTCCGTCGTTCACGCTCACCGGCAAGGTGACGAGCACCGGCAAGGATGTCAACGGGAGTTCGACGGCGACGATCAACTTGGGCAGCAACAACCGTGTCAGCGAGAAGATGAAGCTCTCGATCGTTCGCGATGGCAAGTTCATCGCCAACCTGATCATCTTCCGGACCGACCTCCAGCAGTCGATCGGCACCATCGATTACTTGAATCAGAAGGAAGTCGTGGCGGTCCAGCCGGGTGATGAGGTCCGTTCGATCGCGGCCAAGTGAAGTCAAGCAGGCACTGACGCCGCGGCGGCGCGTGCGAGTGAAGGAAGCACATGAGCCAGTTTGGAATGCAAATGCCCGGCGGACGAGCCCGGCGTTCATCATCAATGAATGTGTACACGGGGCTGCTGTTCTGCGCGGTGGTCGCGATGGGCGTGGCCAGCGGATTCATGTGGATGGCCGCCAAGAGCGTGTCACCGGATCCGGGCAATCCCTTCAAAATCCAGGAAGTTGGGAACGGCAAGATCAAGCTGCCGCCCAAGAAGTAAGGCCGCGATTCTGCGGCCGAATCCCGCCTGCCAGGCAAGCGTCGATCGTTGAGGGCGACGGCGTCCTTGACACGGCGGAGAAACGTCCTACAACTCTGTCCTGAACGATTGGGGCGGTAGCTCAATTGGTTAGAGTACCGGACTGTCGATCCGGTGGTTGCGGGTTCGAGTCCCGTCCGCCTCGCTTATGGAAGTCCCGGTTTTGCCGGGACTTCCGTCGTTTTTGGCTTTCGCCACTTTGGTCTCTGGAACCTCCATTGCGCGCGTATTGCGCGCTGACGGGGCCCGCTTTGAGAGGATGGCTTCGAGCCCGAGCCGAGCCTTGTCCGCGTCCTCAGCCTCGGCGGCCAGGTAATACTCCTGAGTCGTCTGGATCTTGGCGTGGCCCATGTACTCCTTGAGCACGTGGATGGGAACGATTCGCGACATCCGCGTGCCGTAGGTGCGGCGGAGGTCGTGAATGGTGCCCCTCTCCCAAGCCACCTTCTCGGTCGGTACCTCCCGCTCCGTGGCCAGGACCTCTCGGGCTTGCCGCTGCACGTAGTCGAAGTGGCGGTTCAAGTTGTTCACCAACTCGTAGTTCGGCCCAAGCGGGCCATTCGCGAGCTCTCCCGCGATCGCGGCTAGGCGCTCAAGCGGGAGGAACAGGTAGGGGGAGCCGTCGCTCTCTCCAAAGAGATTGGTGAGGAGGGTCACCGAGTGTTCAGGAAGGGGCACGGTGCGGTCTTCGTACGACTTTGTCGAGAAGGGGAGGACGGGGTACTCGGTTCCGTCTGGCCCCTTGAATGTTCCCACTCTCTTTCCGGTGACCCGTGCGGTCTTTCGATCAAAGTCGATGTCTCGCCACTGAAGACTCAAGAGCTCGCTCTTCCGAAAGCCTGTTGACTCTGCGAGGACAACGAAGCACTTCCACCAGCTGTTCGGGACGGCCTCCCGCATGGCTCTCGTCTCGTCAGCGGAGAAGATCCGCTTTGCTCGCGATTGAGTCTTCGGCATTCGAACACCCTTGAAGGGGTTCTCGTTGACGAGTCCCTCACGGAGTGCCCGGTAGAACGCGGCCTTGAGCGTTCGAAGGGTCTTCGCCACAGTGGCGGGTGACACCTTCTGCTCTTCCAGGAGAAAGGTCTTCAGTTGTGCCACGTGCCCAGGCCCAATCGACGCGAGCTTCGCCGCCGCTCCCCACGCCTTCTTTGCGTGCGAGCCCGCATGCCGGTGGCTCTCAAGCGTGTTTCGCTTCACGTCGGGCTTGATCCGCTCGTGGTCAAGCTTGAGGAACTCGTCAATGGTTGTGGGCTTCGGCTTGTCACGGCGGAGGGTCCCAGCGGTCATCGCCGCCTCTTTCTCCCGACGGCACGTCTCGGCTTGGGCTTTGGTCATCTCGCCGACCTTGCCGACCGACTCGGAGTGATCCTTGCCGCTTGAGCCGAGCCAGCGGAGCGTCCAGTAATGGACGATGCCGCCATCTTTCAGCTTGACGCGGCGTTTATCGAGTTCAACGTGGTACGACATGGTGGTCTCCGGTGGATCATCCCGCGTTGGAGTCGAAAGTCGATCGGACGTTCGCGGATTCTCGTCCGTATCGCTCGGTCTGCTCTTGAATGAAACGGTCCAGCTCGGCTCGGGCATAGCGGTTGGCCCGGCCCACGCGGCAGGGACGGATGCGACCCTCACGCACGAGGTAGTGAAGACTCGTGAGCGCATCAGCTACATCACGGCCGCCATCGGAAAGACGAAGGTAGATGGCCGCCTCTTCCGCCGTCATGAGCGTCGGCGCCACGCGGGGCGGGTCGGTGGGAAGCCATTCACTGGGGCCGAGCATTGACGCAGCCTCCTGTGCCTTACGATTCCCCGCAGCCGATGCAGCAGGGAGCACCACACCGTGGGCACTGACGGCGGTCCCCGCTCAACCCAAACCCACACCGCTGACAGAACAGAAGGGACTGGCCCGGGCTGTCCGGCGGGAGCGCAGCGACCTCAACGGCGTCGGTGCCTGCGTCCGACGCCCGGGGAGCACACGGGCCCGAGGAAATGCCGCGGCCACCCTGCATCCCGATTTGCGCGTCGCTCATGTGAACATCCTTCGTGTCTTAGCAAAGATGCTAATAGTGTCTGGAAAAAAATCAGTTGGGCCGTCGAACCCGGGGCTTGGCGGAACGCTCGCCGCCTTTGTCCGTGTCAGTTTCGATGTGCTCCCGGACCGCGAGCGGCATGATGGGCTCCCGATCGGTCAAGTAGAGCTCTGTCAGTCGGCGGAGCATCGCCTGAACGGATACGTCGAACTTCTTGGTGAGCTGTGGGACAAGCTCCTCGCGCCAGAGTGTCAGGGAGTGTTCGGACATCGTGTGAGCACAGTGCATTCCGCCGCTTGCCCCGAGTGTGGTCTCAGACAACGCCGCCAGCAGTTCCTTTTTGACCAGCATCGCAGGCATGAGGAACCCGGTTGCGAACTGATTGGCTTGACGCTCATGCCGGTCGGAGCCGAGTTGCTGCTCGATGTACTGGTCGATGAACTCCCGTCGGACCTTCGCATGCAGCATCATGTGCCCGAGCTCGTGAGCGCAGGTGAAGCGGCGGCGGCCAGAGTGGCTCAGGCGACAATCGATCGCGATCCGGCCGCGGTGACCGTTGTCCTCTCTTGGTGGCCAGCACCCGCCCAGTGCGTCGACACCGTACTGTTTACGGAAGTCTTCCTCCCCAAACTCGAAACCGAAGGCCAGTTCAATCCACTCCTCGACCGGCACCGGCAGCGGAACATCGCGGACGTTCATTCGTTCGCACGCCAGCATGAGGTGGGCGGCGGCCTTCTCCTCCACCGCGCGCTGGTGGGCTGTGAACGGAAGGATTGACCTCGGCCACTCCAAGAGAGAGGTCATGACGATCCTCCCCGTCGTTTGGATGCGCTGAGCTTTTCGGCCTGGCGGATCAGGATGTCCCATTCGGCCGATGACAGTTCGCCAGCGGCACGGAGGAACGCCGGAGCCTTCTCGGCATTGGTCGGTGTCGAGGTCATGAGGTCCACGGCATCCGATTCGGCCCGCCCCCAACCGGAGCGGAGTTCTGCTTCGGGTATCCCGTAGACCGTTGCGATGCGGAGCATCAAGTCCTCGGACGGCGTCCGGCGTCCCTTCTCGATGTCGGTGAGGTGCGGCGGGGCGATGGAGAGGAGGCGGGCTGTTTCGCACAGGCCCTTGCGCATGCCGTCCACCCGGCGGCGACGGAGTGTTTCTCCGAAGGGTTGAGGCGGCACAGGTGTTCGCTTGGCGGCCATCGGGGTAGTCCTTAGCATCTATGCTAACGATAGACACCCGGAAAAGCAAGCGCCATCCGCGTGGATTTTCCCACCGCGGTACGGTACCCCTAGGTCCTTCAGCGGCGGGCAACCGCCGCGGCTGTCAGAGACGCTCAACGCTGTACTGACGCCATCGAGACGGGGCACACCACCCGCCAAGGCCGCCTCACCAGCGGCCGAAGGGTGCGGACCAACCATCCGCAACGGTGTGTGCCCGTAGAGCCGGATGCGCCGAGAGGTGCTTGTCCGGTTCGACGGAGGCTCGTCGGATCAAAGCCTTGTTGTTCGGAGGGATGTTCTCTCCGCAAGGTCCAATCCCGGCGTTCTATCCGATTCGTTGCTGAGGAAGAGGGGCGACGAAGACACACCCGCGTATCGGTTCGCCGATGCCGCGGGTCGTGGTGCGCGAAGAGGGTGTAAATCCCCCCAGGGGGTCCGGGCCATGCTCTGGCATGGTCCGTTCAACCTGAGCCGGCGTGGGGAGTTCGCGTGTGGTGACACACGCGACCGAGTCTTTGACCAGACTCGGCGATCGGGCGGAAGCCGCCCGACGGCGAAGAGCTCAACCACGAAAGGCCCGAAACCCCGCGAGGGAAACAAGGGCTTGCCGGTAAGTACGAACGGAGACGGTGCCGAACCGCTCAAGCTTGTGGTCGATGGGTAAGCGGGAGCTTCTCGTTTCTGCCCGCTGAAATCGCGACCGATGCCACGGCATCGTCCTCGCGGAAACTATGCCACGCGGGAGCGTGGACATACGACGACAAGCCGGAGGACTACCTCCAGGCGACGTGACCGTTCGGATGGAGCGCATCACTAATTCGGGAAGGGCTGCTGGTGCCGGGCCCTCACAAGGGATGGTTCCCGGTGCCCTGCCTGGTCGGCAGGGTGATTCAAAGCCAGCAGTCTGGGAGAGTGCCGCAAGTAGGAACGGGCGGGAGCCCGGCGAGGCCGCTGCAAGGCAGTGGCGGACTCGTTCGCCGCATTACGGGTGGTGCCGGATGCACATGGCGAACACGAAAGCGGTGACGGGCGATTGCCCGTCTCGATGGCGTGCCGGTGCGGTCTCTGACCGCTCCGGTTCGTGACAGATGTCCATGCGGCTACAGGGGACCCGCCTTGGCGGGCGGGTTCCCTGTGGCGGCGCAATGACGGCGAGCACTCGACGTGTATCGAATGCACGGGGTGCACGCTGAAACGGTTGATAGCCGCTACTGCCATGGAGTGAGCACGCACAACTCGGGAAGCGAGTTGCACGACGTGCAACGGTCCGTGGAGCGGCCAGAGAAAGGAGCTGCCGATGAGCTAGCTGATACGGTTCGTCCTGCGTGAAACGGGCGAGGTCATGCCGGCATGAAAGGTGAATGACGACACGGCTTTGGCGGTTGTGCCTGAAACAACCGCCCTCTGGTGGTGAAGCAGCCCCGGAGCAATGCGGGACCAGTGGGCATGTACCGCTGCGTCGCGATCAGTGCTGAGGGCTTCGTTCAACAGCTCGCCGTGTGCCTGGTAGGGCGGGGGTACTGGTTCTACGTGACCGGCACCGTGCCCGAGCACAAGGATCCGGCGAGCATCGACCGCAAGCTGATCGAACGGTATCGCGTGGACATCTCGAAGTGGGCGAGGGCACGACGGAAGCGGGCAGGGCTCGCCAGCGTCCAGTACCTTCGCCACGAACGATTCTTTGTCTTGCTCGCCACGCACGGGCAACACGAGATCTTCTCGGCGGAACGGTCCGTGCTGCGGGATGCGCGGCGAACACCCATCCGGTTCGCGGGATACGCCGTGAGCTATCGCGGCGGGCACCCCCATGTCCGAATCGACCGCGATGCGTACTTGGACCTGAAGGGACAGTTGCTCGATCGGGCGATCCGGGCGGATGCCGATACGCTCGGCCAAGTCCTCAGGTTCAGTCGGTTCGAGCCCTACGCACCTGTCCGGCGCCAACTGCTCGCCGTCTGGCGGGCTGTCAATCGCGTACGCAACGCCGCCGGACTCGAACTTGTGCCGGTGGAGTGCATTCGGATGCGCCGGCAAATCGTCAGGCCGTTCGGGGATGAGCCAACCGTGACGATCTCACCGTCAGACGGGCGGCGCCTTGGCCGTGGGTGCTCGGTAGTGGCGAATGAAGAGCAGGTCGAAGGTCAGCATCCCGGCCGAGGCGCCGAGGATGCCGAAGTAGAACCGGGCTGGGACCAGGTCGATGACGCCGACGGTGGCGACCAGGAACGCGCACGCGGCGAGCAGCCCGATGGTCCCGAAGTAGACGGCGCGGACTGAGTCCTGCCCACTGCGTCCAGCTACTTCCCGACCGGTGCTGGGATGGGCCGACTGGAATGTGAGCAACTCTGCCCCGACGAGGGCGTTCACCTGACGCTCAACCTCGACGAGACGCAGCTTGATGTCCTGCTTGGCTCTGGCATGGCTGATGGTGGTCCGGAGAAACCAAACGGCCGCCGGGGGCATGGCCAGGAGCAGCAGGGTGCGGGCGATGGGTTCGAGCGAGGGAACTGACCCCACCACCGTGTAGAGCGCAGCGCCGGTGATCGGCACCCGCTTCTCGATCGCTGTCAGGCGGAAGGCGAGAAGCGAATACAACGCCCGGTACTCATCGAGCAGGATGTCGATGCCCTTGTGACGAGACAGTGTGTTCTGGTCGCCGTCCATGCCCCTCCAAGATTCCTGATTCGGCCCAGTGGAAATCGTCCCTCGGGTACCGTACAAGTACCAAACTATGATGTCTTGGCTGGCTGGCCGGTTCGCCAACAACCACGAACCGCGGCCAGGGGGCAGAAGGGAGCGACGATGCCTGGATTCAGCGTGCGGCTGGAGGTGGCGGAGGGTGTGAGAGAGACCGTCGGGCTCTGGACCTCATCCGGGAGCGACGAGGGGGTCGCCGTGCTGCGGGTGCTCATGGACCTTGGGCAGCAGGCGATCGACGAAGCGGACCGGCTGGTTCGTCGGGGGCGCATGAAGGCACCCTTCGCCATTGGCCGACTCATGGCCCATGTTGACACTCCGCCGCTGCTCCACGCGATAGAGCTGGCCGAGTGGTCACGGCCCATCGAAATGCGGTCGCCGTTCGAGGATTGCGAGACCATCGCCGGCGGACTCTGGACTGCCGAGGAGGTCTTCGGCGCTCGCCGCGAGGATGGCCTCGCCAAGCTCCGCTTCGCCGCCGGGACAAACGATCTGCCCGCCCACGTTCACGAGCACTCCGACCGCTGTCTCTTCGTCCTGGAAGGCGAGGGGAGCTTCCACGTGAGCCCTTCCGACTGGCGGACCTTTGATGAAACCGGAATCGAGTCAGTGCCGGTTCGGGCTGGCGATGTCGTCGTGTTCAATCGAGGCGTGCTGCACACCTTCAGCGCCCCGCGGCGGGAACTTGTGCTGGCTAGCTATCACTCGCCAGCGCTGCCGTTTGATGATCCGAGGCAGTACACGTTGCCCACAAGGATGTGGAGGCCAAGTGTGGCGCATGCCTTGGAATCGTTCCCGAAAACCTTGTCCGTCGTTCACACAGCGATCGGTCGCGGATCACCTACGTCATTGGCCGAGTAGTGACAGCACACGGACGGTGCAAAGCCAAGTCGGGCATCTTCGCCGACCGTTCCCCGATTCCCGTCAAATGAGGCGAAGGGTGTCACGGTGTGACTGGTCCAGCCAGTGAGAAGGTCGAGGGCCATTCCAACGGCAGTCGAAGCGAGCACGCCGTTCGCCCAAACAACCTGGGGACGCCCGCCGACGGCGCCGTACCGGGTGCCTTCGCGAGCGAGAGCCTCTTCCGTCAAATACCGCTGACAGAACATGCAGGGTCCGCCCGGCATCGAAAGGACGGCTTGGCCGTACATCCGAAAGCTCTCTGACGTGTTCCCTGATACGTCCATGCCGATGTCGATCAATGGGATTCGGTACCGCCGGCAGAACACCTCCAAGTCGCGTCGCGCCAAAAAAGTGTCCAAGCACCCAAACACCAGGTCACAACAACGGAGGTCGGCGGCCTGTTCCTGCCAGGTCGATCGATACGCGTGAATCTCAGGATCAGGGCAGACTCCGCGGATGACGCGCGAAGCGATCTCTACTTTGGGCCGCTTGGCTCGGACATCGTCAAGCGTCGCGCCCACCAATCGAGTGAGGTTGGACAGCTCAATGTTGTCCGGATCGAACAGCCAGAAACGGTGGAAGCCGATATGAGCGAGTTGCTGAACGATCTGGCTACCTCCTCCGCTCAGCCCGATGATGGCGACCCGAACGTGCCGAGTCGCAACCGACAGACGTGGCTCTAGAAAACTCTGGCGACTGTGGTCGAGGTTATCCATAGAGTCCGGCCTCCGGAAAGACTCCCATCGGGTTCCCCACGATGATGATGCGACCTCTGGGGCTTGGCCTGCTCCCTCCGGGAAGCCAGACGAGGCACTCGCAGGAATCCTCGCTGAGCAACAGGGCACCGTGCGCAAGCCCGGGAGCGACGTTTTGGAATGATCTCACGAGGGCGGGATAGTCGGCCAGATCCACTCGGCTGAACCGAGGCTGCCCCCGATGGTCGTGCATGTGAACGTGGAAGGCGCCGAGCTGCTGTCCCAGCACGGTTTGCATCGCGGCGCGGATCGCTGTGGAGTCGATCCTGGCCCCGACCTCGGAGTCCTCGATGTAGTTGGCATCGGGCACGGGTGCATAGGACGTGGGCAGAACCTGAAGTTCACCCGCACCCTGGTTGCCCATCCGAGCGAACACGAATCCGACGCGCTCTGCGGCGAACGGATGACGACGTTCGAGGTCGGCGCGCATGTCGCGCACCATCGACGCGAGGATTCGAACTGTCCATGTCATTGCAAGGCCCTTAGATGGAGAGCGACAAGCTGCACCAGCGTGTACGGCCCGCCGGTCGTTTTCCACGAGAACGCGTACCACGTGCGTTCTATCAGCCGCACCTCGGCGTTCCAGTTGAGGGCGTCTTTCGTGGTCGCGGTCGGCGACCGCGTCACGCGAGTGGAGAAGAAGAGCCGCGACGGGTAGCCGTCGCGTTCGTGCGGGCACAAGAACAAATCGCACGCTGCCGGCGTCGTGCCGTTCGGCAGCGTTGAACCTGGGAGAAGCACGTATCCGCGTCGCGATTCTTCAAAGTACTGGAAACGCGGACAGAGGGACTTCAGTTCGGCGACCTGGTCTGCGGGGAGAAGCATGACAGGTACGGTCACGAGGAACTTGCGCTCTTTGGGTGGCTGACGAAACGCTCGCACCCGTGAATCTCGACGTGACCCTCGTCGGGCAGCAACTTGAGCTGGTTGCCGTCCACGATCTGTTCGAGGTCGTCCGCGAGAGGCACGTGCCCAACCGTCTTGATCTCTGCCACGGAATGGCGGCCGGGACGGATGCGGAACTCATGGTTGTTCACGGTGATCGTGACCAAGCCGTGTTCGTGGTGATGGCCGTGCCCTCCGTGATGTCCCGAATGCTCGGGATCAGGGCGGGGATCGGCGGGATGCGAGGGAGCTGGCGGCTCGTGATGTTCGGGGTTGGGGTGGTTTCGATCGGTCATTGCGGGTATCCTGTTTGTGGTGAGAACGATTCCTCACACGGGATGCTTGGAGGCCCCCGAACCAGAGTCAACGTCAGGAGGACAAAATACTTCCTATGACAGGACAACTCGTCATGCCCAAGGGTTCGCATCTTGTTCGAAACATCGGACTTCGGATACGCGAAATGCGGACGGAGTACGGCGGAGGTGTTGGTGTTTCGCAAGAGGATCTGGCGAAGGCCGTGGACACCACGGCCAACACGATTTCCCGCTGGGAGACAGGGGTGTACAAGCCCAGCATCGAAGACCTGGAGCGTCTCGCCCGGTTTTTTGGAGTGTCGATCACCAAGTTCTTCCCGGGGGAGACCCAAGCCGCGGACGAGCCGGTGAACGCGCTGCTTCGAGCCGCCGACGGCCTTGGGCAGACCGATCTGGAGGAACTGCGCCGATACGCCGAGTTCCGCAAGATGCGAGGCGCGCTCAATCGTCCAAAGCCACAAGGGGAGGCATGAGTTGACCCGGTCGGAGTATTACCAGTCCATGCAGCAGTTAGCCCGGGATCAGCGTGCAGCGCACGAGATCACGGGCCCGTGCGTGACCCGCTCCGACATGCGCCGCGTGTACAAGGCTCACGGCCTGAAGATCGACCTCTGGCCGTATCCGTTGAAGGGGGTGCGCGGGGCCTACTTCAACGATGAGCTTGGACCGAGTGTGCTGCTGGCCAAGAAACTCCCGACCGACCCGTTGGTGTTCACGATGGCGCACGAACTCAAGCACCACCTCGTGGATCGTTCTGATGGGGTGGCGCTGTGCTTGGCCGGGAATCAGTCTGCGGTCGTAGAGATCGGAGCGGAGGTCTTTGCGGCCGAGTTCTTGTTTCCCGAGGCAGACTTCGTGCAGTCGATGGGCGCGATGGGCATAGCTCTGGGCGCGTGCGTCGCTGAGACGCTGGTGCGACTCAAGCGGGACAGCAAGACCACGCTGAGCTACGCGGGACTGGTGAAACGGGCCGAGCGGCTGGGATACATGCCGCCGGGGACCACAACCAACGTCAAGTGGAAGGCGCTGGAGGAGAGCATTTTCGGCGTTCCGATCTACAAGCGATTTCGACGCCGCTCGGCATGAGCCTCAGAAGAGTCTCGCCTCACCGGCTCCGACGATCAGAGGGCCTCTACCCGTCGGCGTCGGGTCGAAACGCGTTGAAAGCCTGGACAGCTTGGGCCGCGAGGGCGCGTCTGTCCACGAGGAACAGCACGCGACGGGCTACTCCCGACTTGAGCATCCGGTAGATCTGGTTCACCGTGGTGAACGTCTTCCCGGTGCCCGTCGCCATCGCGACCAGCATCTCGCGGCGGCGTTCAGCGATCGATGCTTCGACCGCAATGTTGGCGTCGCGTTGATAGGGGCGGACTCTTGGGTGATCGTTTGGCGCCAAACGGAGCCGAGACAGGGCGGCCGAAAAGTCGTGAGACAAACGCTCTCGGATGCCCCCTGGCGTCAAGTAGTCGGCCACCTGCCGGCTGAGATTCAGCGGGTGGCGGCAGTCCCGGAAGAAGACTTCCGTTCCATTGCTCGACCACAGGAACGGAACCCGAAGGCCTTCAAAGTTGAACGGGCTGCCCTCAAGTCCTCGCGCGTAGCGTTCCGCCTGAGACAGCACGTTCTGAGGGTCGACGTCCCTCCGCTTCGCTTCAAGGATTCCAACAATCTGGCCATCCACTACGAAGGCGTAGTCGGCTGGACCATTGGCGGTTTCCAGCTCTGTGACGGCGTGGTGCGTGAGTGCCGCCACTGAAAGCTCGGGGCGATAAGGGACCAGACGCCAGCCCAGCTCAGTAAGCCGAGAGTCGATGCGATGTTTTCGGGTTTGCCATTCAGCTTCGCTCAGGCCGCCTCCCTAGCACAGGGCTAACAGCCAGAATCGTATCTGATCCCGAGGCAACAGGCTTTCACAGCCTGTCCGCTTGTCCGGTCCAGGTCTGGAAGAGAGGACCGGTGGCAGGTCCTTTCTCATCGAATCTCAGGCGATCAGAGCCAGAAGCGGGGATGCGCTGGCGTCGATCTCTGTGCGGTCGCCGGCATTGGAACACTTTCCGCCGATGCGGGTGATCGCATCCACCAGAGCGAAGATGGTGAACCGACCCTGACGACGAGCGACTTCGAGAGCCTCTTTTGCGAGCGCCTTTCCCACGCCGTGCTTGGCGAGTGACTTCAGCACCTCCTCCTCGTCGTGCCCCAGCGATGTGTTCATCGCTTTCTTGATCACCTCGACGAAGCGGTCGCGGCGTTCGTCGCGACGTTCCACAAGCCGGTTGATGAGCACCCGGATTTCGCGGAGAGCATCGCGGACGTTGGCCGTGTGCTTGCGGCTGAAGTCGATGACCTCGACCGCATCCCAGACGATGTGATTCTGGCACACGGCCTGGAACCAAAACGTCTGGATGCCGACCGACCGCTTGCCCACCTCCGAGTTCCAGAGGAAGAACCCCGGCGCGAATGCCTCGCCGTTGATCTCCGTCCAGCCCGTCGGGTCGATCAGGAAGCAGAACATGTCCTGCTCGCCCCGATACAGGCCCGTGCTGCCGCGGGTCGCCGGTCCGCCGGCACCGCCCGCTTGCTGCGGAGGCTGGAAGTCCGTAGCGAACTCGCGCACGATCGAGAGCAACTCGATGTCGTGCAAACGGGTGTAGCTGACGCCGTGGACGGAGCGAACGAGGTCGTCCGCCGCGTACACCTGCAACGGCTTGGTGCCCCGCGGCAACGTTTCGGCGAACACCGACGACGCCGTCGGGCCCGAAAGCCGGTTGACGGTCTCGCGGTTGACGCCGGCGAGGCCGCAGAGTTGACCAAAGCTCCAACCGTTGAGTCGGAACGTGCGGTCATCGCCGATGCGAAGGTTGAGCCTTCCACCGTCGGCGAACGCTTCGAGGTCGTCGGGCATCTCCCACAGGTCGCGCGATCGCTCCTGTTGGGTCTGGCAGTTCTGCCACAGATCGTCGAGGGTTGCGAAACTCTCGTCGGGCGTGCGGCGGAACAGCTCCTGGTTGGCACGGGTAAGTGCCTGTTTCATCGTGAACTCCTTTCGATACGGGGTTTGGGAACCTTGGAAAAACCGTGATTGCCACCGGTCCTCTGCCGTTGTGCAGAGGGCGAGCCGGTGTGTGCTCTTTGCGGTGGTCAGACGGCGATCCGCTCCACGATGTTGCGGCTGACGCTCAGTTGGCGGCGGTCGTAGAGCCGCGTGGTGCGTGGGTCCGAGTGTCCCAAGAGGAACTGGACTTCCGCGGGGTCAACGCCTTGTTCCAGGAGATTGGTTGCGGTCCCGGCCCGAAAGGAATGACAGCAGACTTCCCGAACCGGGAGGTCCGTCGCCCGAAACCGGCGTTGGACCATGCGGAGCATGTCGTTGGTCGACATTTGCAAGGGGGAGAGTCGTCCGCTTCGACCGGGGCTGGTGAGGAACAGCGGACCTGAAGACGACAGGCACGGAGCGGTGGACAGGTAGTCCTCGATGAACGCCTGTAGGTCGTGACGCGCCGGGATGGTCCGTTGCTTGCCACCCTTCTCGGCGAGCCGGAGAAAGAACTGTCGGCCATCGGTGAAGAAGTCCTCGCGTCGGAGTCCCGCGACTGCGCCCACTCTCGCGGCAGTGAATATCAGGGTGGCGACCACGGCCCGGTCGCGCAGGCCCCGGGGCGAGGTCGCCTCGATCGACTCGATGATCCGGCGTGCATCGCGTGGCTCGATCGCTGGCGTCTTTCCCTCGGTGACGCTGTATCGCGGGCCCCGCACGGCCGCGGCGGGATTCAGGATGATGGCGTGACGTTCAACCGCCTTGTCGAAGAAGTGGCGGAGCGCCGCGAGGTGGAGCTTTCGACTCGGTGTTGCGAGCGGACGAACCTGGGCGTTCGCGGAAACCTGCGACTCGCACAATCCCGCGATGTAGGCTGATACGACACCGGGCGTGATCGTGTGAAGAGAGAGTCCGCGGTTCTCGATGTGGAGCATGAAGCGGTGGACGGCGTGCCCGTACGCCCGCGCCGTGTGCGGACTGGAGAGGCCCGACAGGAACTCTTCGTAGGCAAGGCGGGCATTGGCGCCACCGGCACTGACCACTGCGGGCAGATTGAGACGGTCGAGGCCGCGGGATTCTGACGCGGAAACCGGCAACCAATCGGTCAGGTGTTCATCGTGGTCCATGCCCCTCTTCGTGCTCGATAACATCCTTTATCCGTCGGGGTCAAGCGCACGTTTGCCCGGCCAGGGCATCGACCGGCCGGGCGTGCAAACGGCATTCCCGAGCGCCGAGGTGGGGAACGTGGCGTACTAAGCCCTGCGGTGGGTAAGCACGCGCGGGGAAACAAAGTCGTGGTCGGAAGTCGCGGCGGTGGCGGAGTAGGGCTCGCCGCGCTCGTGGCGATCTCGGGGCGCGATATTCGTCGTCGCCAACGCTCCAGTCACCGGGCGACCGCGTTCGCGGCATCATCGTCGAGCGCGCCGGCGGCGGCATCGTGTTTCAGGCGCTCGACCGCGTCGAGGATTACCGCGAACCGCTCGCCGAAGGGCGTGAGCGTGTACTCGACCCGCGGCGGCACCTCGGCGTAGGCGTGCCGCGCGATGATGCCGAACCGGAGCATCTTGTCCAGTCGCTCGCTGAGGACCTTGGTGGTCAGGCCCGGGGCCGAGCGGGCCAGCACACCCGGACGGTTCACGCCGCATCGGATCTGCGCGAGCACATGCAGCGACCACTTGCACCCGATGATGGACTCGACCATCGCGGCGACATCCGGGGCCTGCGCCGCGCCGGATGCGGGCGGCGGGCGCGTGGAGGCACCGGGGGCCGTCGTCGTTGCCTGTCCTGCGAGCCTCGTGTTTTTGTTCTCGGCTTTCATCGCAACTTCGACGGGAATGTGCCCCCCGCACCAAAAAGTGCCCGGTTGATCGGTCCGCGCGGCGGGCTAGTCTCCGTGCGTGGGTCGGTGTGCGCACGCCGCGTACACGCTCACTTCAAGGAGTGTACGCGATGAAAAACAAGGCAACTTTCTACCACGCGGGCTGCCCGGTGTGCGTCAGTGCGGAACAGTCGGTCGCCGCGGCGCTGGACAAGGGGCGGTTTGACGTAGAGGTGGTGCATCTTGGAAAGTCTAAGGATCGGATCGCGGCGGCAAGGCAGGCGGGCGTGAAGTCCGTCCCCGCGCTGGTGATCGACGGGCAACCCTACCACATCAATTTCGGGGCCAATCTGAGCGACCTGGAGAAGTAGGCACACGCCGCGGGAAACGCGCGGGATCGGATACGGGTGGGAGGTCATACCCGGCGTAGGCGACGCCCCGTCAGGCATGACCTGTCGTGCGACCGTCCTTTTCCGTGAGTTCACGCGGCAACCTGCAAACCGACTTCCCTCGCGCCCAAGCAGGCAAGACGGCGAGCTACCCCCTGCGGTGGGTGAGCACCCGCGGGGGGAAAGGGGCCGTGGTCGGAGGTGTGCGCGGTGACTGTGGCGGCGTGAAGCGCCGTGTTCGCTGCGGGTCGCCCTTATACGTTCACTTGCTCAAAACGCACCCGCCCCTCCACCAGCCGCGCGAAGAAGGCGTCGATGGCGTCCAGCCCGGTGACGCGGTGGACGAACGCCGCCGCCCGCACGAGGTCGGCCCGCTGCATGAGTTCCAGCCGCGGCTCCGCGAGTTCGAGCCGTGATGCGTAAAAAGCACACCCCTGGTGCGCGATCAGCACCACGCGCTTGAGACCATGCACCTCCACCAGGAATTTGAGCTCGTCCACGACCCCCTGCTCCTCCAGGTGCGCCTGCGGGTGTCCCGCGAGGCACGCTGGGCCGCCGGGGAGCGTGACCCGGTCGTATCGTGGCAGGTTGAGGCCGTTGAAGAGGAAGTCATCGAAGTGCGCCCCGACACGGCCGTCCGAGCAATAGATCGCGGCGGCGTGGATACGGGCCTTGTCGTACTCGACTCTGCTCTCGTAGTTCATCGGTGGTTCCTTGGCTTGCTGCGTGCAGAGGGGTCAAGAGCTTTCGCTGGTCCACGGACCTTCATGGCGACCTCTCTCGCGGGTGGAATCTCTCTTCGGCCCGTGCATTGAGGATCGCGTCAAGCTCGCGGACCAGTCCACGCAACCGGGCTTCACTCGTGTCGGGCGCGAGTGAGCGGTGCTGCTCGATCTCCTGAACCTTCTGGTAGTTGTTGATGACCGCGCCGACGATGAGGTTGACCAAGAGGAACGTCGCGATCAGGATCCACGAGACCTGGAACGCCGTGAAGGACGCGACGGACCGGCCGGATTGAGCGAGTTCGTAGCGCATCTGGGTCCAGTCGTCGCCGGTCAGGATGCGGAAGAGCGTGAAGCACGCCTCGTGGATGCTGGCGAAGTGGGGCTGCATCGGGTGGCCGTCCAACCCAAAGAGTTTCACGCCGATGACTGCGTACACGTAGAAGAGGATCAATGCCAGGAGAGCGACGTACTTCATGCTGGCGACGGACCGCACCAGCACATTGACGATGAGCCGCAGCTCGGGGATGGTTTTCACCAGTCGCAGCACGCGGAAGACGCGCAGGATGCGGAGGACAGGCCCGATGCCGTTGGATGCGGGCACGAGCGCCGCGACGACAATCACGAGGTCGAAGACATTCCACCCGTCGCGGAAGAAGGCCGCGGTGGAGTCGCGGGCTAGGAAACGCAGAACGATCTCAACGAGGAAGATGCCGACGCACAGTGTCTCGATCAGCCCGATCGCACGCAGAGCCGTCGGCTCGGACACATAGGTGCTCAGACCGATGAGCACCGCGTTGAGCACGATGACGGCGATGATGAAGGCGTTGAACCGCGCGGACTCGACGAGCCCGCGGAGACGCGCCCGGGCAACTTGTTCGGTGGTTTGCGTCATCACGCTTGGGCCTTGGGGCGTATGAGAAGCGACGCGGCGACGCCCAGCCCGAGCAGGCCGACCACGACCGCGAGCGAGACCGCCGTGTCGATCTTGAACGTGCTGTGGACC
Organism: Phycisphaerales bacterium; assembly: GCA_044222485.1. Classification (GTDB taxonomy): domain Bacteria; phylum Planctomycetota; class Phycisphaerae; order Phycisphaerales; family UBA1924; genus JAHBXE01. The sequence goes on from JBGAND010000021.1 coordinate 98,909, forward strand.
AGCAGCATCTTGACCCCCACGAACACGAGGATCAGGACCAGCGCGGGCTTGACGTACCGGAACTTGCCGAGCATGTTGGCGAGGAGGAAGTACAGGGAGCGCAGGCCCAGAATGGCGAACACGTTGGAGGTGAGCACGATGAAGGGGTCGCCCGTGATCGCAAAGATCGCGGGCACGGAGTCCACCGCGAAGACCAGGTCGGTGAACTCAACCACGAGCAGGGCCAGAAAGAGCGGCGTCGCGGCTCGGACAAGCCTGCCGTCAGGGCCGGGAACCTTGGTGAAGAACTTCTGCCCGTCGTAATGAGACGTGACCGGCCAGATCCGGCGCACGGCGCGCACGAGGATGTTCTTGTCCGGGTGGACGCCCTCGCCGCCCGCGAAGGCCATTTTGACGGCCGTCAGGATCAGGAACGCCCCGAAGACGTAGGTGATCCAGCCGAACCGCTGGATCAGCACCGCGCCCAGCGCGATCATCGCGCCCCGCATCACCAGCGCGCCGAGGATGCCCCAGAAGAGCACCCGGTGCTGGTACTTGGGCGGCACCGCGAAGTACGAGAAGATCACGGCGATCACAAAGAGGTTGTCCACCGACAAGGACCACTCGATGATGTACCCCGTAAGGTACTGCTCGGCGGCGGTCAGGCCGTCGAGCACCATCGTCTCCCCGGGTTTCCCGACGACAGGCACGTTCAGGCCGAGGCCCAGCCAATGCGCCTCGTAGCCGAAATACACGAAGGCGGTGAAGGCCAGAGCACAAGTGGTCCAGATCGCCGACCACGTCGCGGCCTCCTTCACCGAAACGACGTGGGCGTTGCGGTGGAACACGCCCAGGTCCAGCGCGAGGAAGACGAGCACCAAGGCGATGAACCCGGCGTAGAACCAGATGATGCCGGTCTGGCCGGTGTCGGCCAGCGTAAGAACGGCTGCGCTGTTTAGGAGATGATCCATCCGCGGAAGCCCTTGCGGCGCGAAGACAACCAAGCCACGGGCCGCGTCGCGCGCACGGCCTCAAGCTTGTGTTGGTCTCGCACGTTGCGCCTAGACGCAAGGAACGACCGGGGGCGTGGATAAGACGCCCCGTAGTGACGGCCCGTTCCGCCCGCTTGTGCCCAATCTGGATAGCAGACGGGGTGCGGGAGGCTACTCCCCAGCACGGATCGTGACGAGCATAGGCGCGGACGTGTCAACCGTCGAGCAAGACGCCGAGTCAAACGAGCCGGCCCGGTCGCCGGCGGATGGGTGCCGGCTTTGTGGGGCAACTCACGCGGCAACCTGCAAACCGACTTCCCCAGCGCCGAAGCGGGCAAGGCGGCGTACTACGCCCTGCGGTGGGTGAGCACGCGCGGGGAAAAGGGGCCGTGGTCGGAGGTGCGCGCGGTGACGGTTGGTGGTGGCCTGCGGAACGCACGTTGCGTCATCAAGGTTTGAAAGCAAAAATCTAGTGTAGGACGTGACGCCAACGTGACGTCTCGGTCGGGTCGCAATCGTTCAGTGTGGAGAAGGGAGACTCTAACACGGTGCCGCCTGTCGCACGGGGTTACACAACCTCGTTGAACAACCTCGACAGGACGGGCACCGACGGCGCATGCGAGCATGTCGCCGAAGGGGTTACTGATGGCGCGGACGCTTGGACCGGTTCTTCTGGTTCGGGCGCTTTTCGAAGCGACCTCTGGGAGATGGCCGAGGCCGCGGTGACGCCTTGGGTGTGACCGGCGGCGTGCGGTCCTTGGCCTGGGATAACTCCGGCTCCGCGGGCTCGTTGGACTGTGCCGTTGCTGTTCCATCCAAAGCCGCCCAACTTGCGGGCGTGGGAATCTCCACGGCCGCATCCGTCTCGATCGCCGCGGCGTCGATCCCAAGGATCGCGCAGATACGTCGTGCATCGGCCGCTTGCTCCGTGATGTGGTGCGTGTGCGAGCCGCCCAGCCGAGAAGCCCAGACCTGGACGACTTCGTGCAACGCGGTTGTGACAGGCAGCGAGCCCTTGCGGAGGCGGAGCTGCTCGTACCGCGTCCACGGCTCATCGCCGTGGTCACGATTGGCCCGCGTGCTGGTCCCAAAGGCGAGCACCAGCGCCAAGGGATTGAAGTGCTTGGCGGCTTCGTCGGATCGCTTGCTCAGTTCCGCGATGGTCGTGGTGAGCGTCTCGGGCGTGAGTGCGCGAATCGAATCCAGCACCTTGGAAACCAGGAACGCATCGCGGCGTTTCTGGAGCCTGGCCTTCCGTTCCTCCAACGGCATCGGTATCGGTTTGCCGTCTGCATCCTTGGGGCGCGATGTCTTTCGACTCTGCCCGTTGGCATGGCCATCGTCGAAGTCGATGCGGATGAGCGTACCGGCCTTCGGACCCGCCACTTGCATGGCGGGAGTTCCGGACGGGTTGCCATTCTTGACGATGCGTGGGCTGTACAAGCGTGTGACGCGGTCGCCGAAGGCGGCCGCGGCGGCCGGTCCCACTCCATCAAAGCCGATCTGCACCAAGCGGAGATCCGGATGCTCTTGACGGAGTTCGTTCTCGCGTTGGAGCACGAACGCCGTCTGTTTGCGGTCGAAGCACGCCGGGTCCAGGCAGCGGTCGGTCTTGGAGACCTTCCCGTCCTTGGGGGCATCATCATTGTCGAAGAGGGCCGGCTGCATGCCGGACCGCTTCGGACAGTTGAGGCACGCCCCCGATTTGGGGTCGAGCGTCTCATCGTCCAGCTTCCATGGCATCGACACCAGCGTGCGGAGCCCATCTTCGATGACGCGGCGGAGTTCATCCACGGTCGGGAACCCACGAGCAAAGACACGATGGAGACCGTTTTCGGCAAGGACATCCTGAGTCTCCTCGGGCAAGCGTGCGATCAGCTCAAGGTGCGCCACCGAGAGCCGACTCGCGTCGGAGTCGGAACGAAGCACCTCGACCTGCCAGGTCTTGGACAGGCGGGTCAGCGACGCCCTGCGGAGCACGAATGGCATGCTCTTTCCGAGCCGTGCGGCCAGCTTCTTGGGGTCATGGCCCTTGTCCAGCGCCTGCTGGATGCCTGCGGCCTCTTCCAGCGGATGGAGATTGAGCCGGAGTAGGTTCTCGGCAATCGTGACCGTGAGCGCAGATTCGTCGTCGAGCGGACGCACGATCGCGGGCATCTCCTTCAGTCCCGCAAGCTGGGCCGCCCGCCACCGGCGTTCGCCGGCGCGGATTTCCCATCGTCCTTCCCGCTCCGGGTGCGGACGAACCACGATCGGCTGGAGGACACCGTCACGGGCCATCGACCTTGCGAGCGACTCGACTGACGCCTGCGTGATGGGACGACGCGTGTTGTCCTCGGTCGGTACGAGCTTGTCGGTTGGGAGCAAACGAAGCGTGTACTTGGGCCTGGCAAGTTTGGGAGCTGCGGACACCATGCTGGGAACTCCGGGATCGGCGGGGCTACATCCGCGGCCACACGCCGCAGGCGTAGGGGCCTGGGTGTGGGACGTGGAAGCCGCCGACCGCGGAGCGCGGCACGGGTCGCGTGAGAAAACCTTTCGCTGTGCGACAGGGCGGCGAAACGAACGGACAGAGAATTCAGTCCGGTTCACCGCACCGGGGGTACTTCTGCCCGGGAGGTCGTGTCAATGGACCGGGGGACGATGCCACAGAGACGGCAAGCGTGCAAGTCCGTCGCGTCTCCCGGGCTCACCCACCCCGGCGATGCCAGGATTCGGTGGGTAGCCGCGGAGAGTGACACCGGAATGCGGGTATGGCACGCTCACGCCATGATGTACGTGCTGTCGGTGTTCATCCTGGTATTGCTGGCGAACAGCCCGACCGCCGGGCGATGGGTGGGGGTGGTGCTCCTGACGCTCTACGCGCGCAGACGCGGGTGGTGGTGACGTCGGGGTCCGTCCTGCGGCTGTGGCCGCGCTCGCTCACTTCGGCTCGGCCTCCGGAGCGATCGCATCCCGTCGCTGATTGATCAGGTCTTGCGCCGCCCAGATCCGCTCGACCCAGTTCTGGGAGCCCGTCCCGCCCACGGATGAGCCCTTGCTTTCACGAGCCGCATCGACGGCCGAGTTGGGTTCCTTGCGAGGTTTCTTGCCTTTCGTCCGGGCCTTGCGTCCTGTTGACCCCTCTCCCGGTTCGACGTGTGCCGTATCAGTAGAGCCTGCCGCGGACGGCGGCGGATCGCCACCCGTCTCATCCTCATCGACAACCCGTCCGGAAGGATCGACCAGCGAGCCCTTTCGTGGGGCGTCTTCATTCAAGAACAGGTCCACGGCCCGCCGACGCTGTGCGGAGTTCATGAACGCTTCCGGGTCGAGCGCTCGCCGCGTAGTGAGGAACGTGCCCGGAGCCTGCTCGGGCCACGGACGGGCACGCAGCTCGCCGTACCGCTTCTTGCTCATCGTGAACATGGTGGAGACCGGGAGCGACCACCCCTTGTACTGCGAATAGCCCTCGCCGCGTCCGATATGCGCCACGCACCCCATCGGGTCGTCGCTGAGAGCGATGACATCGTTGCGGAGGATGCGGGGCAGGATGGTCTCGTGGATGCCCGATGACTCGGAGTCTTTCGTGGTGCTGAACGAGCGAAGCCAATAGCTCGCCTCGCCGGACGCCTTCATGAGGTCGTCTTGCTGCGTGAGGTCGGATGCCGCAAAGCATTGTTTGAACCGCGTATTGGTCTGCACCGTGGCTCGCAGGTCGGCGTCCGTCGTGACAAGGTCCGCCGGGGTCTGGTTGGCGAGGATGGCGCCAACTCCCATGCTCCGGGCCTGCTCCAGGACAATCTTGAAGTTGCCCGACGCGATCCGCTGGAACTCGTCGATCACCAGGAACGTCTGGTCGGGCTTCGACTTGTCCCGGTTGTGGAGATGGGCGGCGCGGAGCAGCGAGTAGAGGGCGAGCTTGGCGACTTCCCGGACCGTCGCAGTCTCGACGGCGGCGGGCAACCAGAAGTACACGACTTCCTGTTTGTCGATCACCCGGGGCATGTAAATGGACTCTGCCACGACGTCGGAGGGAACGTCGGGTCGTTTGGGGGTGATGTTGATCTGTTCAAACGATGCGAGGGACTCGATCACGGACACCAACTCAAAGGCGTCCTGGCGTTCCTTCTCGTCGCGGAAGTTGTCCGGATTGTCGCTGAGCTCGTACAGCTCCTCGAACGAGTCGAGCGTGGGGTATTGCCGCAGCATCGAGTGGAGCCACCGACGAGCGATGCGTGAGTAGTAGGACCGGCCGTATCCCTCGCCGTGGTTGAGGTTGAGGGCCTCCAGCATCGTCTCGCAGACCTGGTTGACGGTGAGCTTCGACGCATCCGCCTGCACGAACGGATTGAACGCGTGGGTGCGTCGCCCCAGTTCGTTGGTGAAGAAACGGAACGGCGCCCCGGTGACTGAGCACTCTTCCCGCACCGTCTGAAAGAGCGCGTTGTCGCCCTTGAGGTCGAGAATGACCACGGCGGTGTCCCGGCGCCGGATGAGTTGCGGGACCAGGTTGAGCAGCCCCAGCGCCGTCTTGCCGCTCCCGGAGTCCCCGACGATGTAGGCGTGTTCCTTGAGGATGTCGCGGTGGACGAGCACCGGGTAGTCCTGGAGGTAGTGAGTGCCCACCCAGAGGTGCTCACGCTCCATGGCATCCGCGGACGTTCGGAGGCGGCGTTCGTACGTGGGCCACGGCACGTCATCGGGCGGCTTGGTTCGGTCGGGACCCTTTGGGAGTTCCACGCCCTGGTGCAGCGTGAGAAGCGTGGCCCGAGTTGCTCCCAGCAGTGCGGTGAAAAAGAGCACCGGCGGGTATAACAGGCACGCCACGATGGCGAGCAAAACGGAAAGACCGTCAGACGGCCCGCGGAAGTTCCGCGCGTACGCCTGTTGCAGCCACGCCTCCGGTGTGCGGGTCGAGAGCAGCCCGGGGGTCTCTGGAACCGACACGTCAGCCCAGCCCAGAAGGCTTGCGCTGGCGTGAGTCGGACGAGCCTGGGCCGGGGGTGTGGGCGATGCCAAGGCCAGGGGCATGTAGCGGACCGCGGGGAGCAGCGTCAACACGAAGAGGGCGTAGACGCCAATGGCCGTCACGGCCCGTCGTTTCGGGCTTCCGAGCGGACTTCGATACAAGCCCGGCGCATCAGGAACCCCTCGTGCGTAGGTGAACCACCCGCCGAGGACCCGATAGGTCAGCGCGATGAGCTGCCTGACCGTGATGACGTTCTCGCGGCGAGCGCTGTTGCACCACCAGGCGAGGGCCACGAGCGGCCCGAGGCAGGCGAGCGAAAGTGTGACCGTGTTCGGAGCGACCGCGGCGACCAGGAACACCATCGGACTGATCAGGGCGACCACGTATCGTCTCGGATGTTCATGTTCGTTGATCACCGAGGAGACGTAAATAATATGCTTTGACTCGCGTTCGAGAAGTGCGGTGCACTTCGCTCGGAGGGCCGTGACGTCGAAACGACGGTGAATCGCGAAGCGCGAACTCCAGGCCGCTGTGCGCTCCTCGTCGAAGAGTCCAGCATAGAGAGGGTCGGCACGTGTCCATCCCAGGTGGTGGGCCGTCATACGGTCTACCAGCCAGGCCAGGCCCACCGTCGCAGCGACCGCGGCCGGAACAACGAGGTACCACAGAGCGAGCACACTGGCGAGCAGCCCGGTGACGGGTCCCACCAGCACGCCCACCAGTACCCAATAGAGGAAGACGCGGAGGTCCTTTCGGGCAAATCCGTGGGCCGCACCGACCACGACGCACAAGAGGCCGACGACGATGATGGCCGAGGGACCGGCCAGCGACCACTCGGTGACGCGGAAGAGCACGGTGAGTCCGAGCGCACCGATCACGGTCCCGATGAAGACCGTGAGCACAAACGCCCGTTGAGCCGCCTCCCCCGGGCCGGCCGGGCGGTAGTTGAGCTGGGTGCCGGTGAAGCTGGGAAGCCGCGGGTAGTTGAGAGCAATTTCCGACTTCTTCATGGACCATCACTCCTCAGGAAGTTGATCAGCTCAGGAACGGTTTCGACGCGGCAGGTCATCGGGAGCGGCCGTCGGGAGAGTGCCTCGACAATCGCCGCCCGCTTGGTCTCTTCGGCGGTGATGAGCGTGAGCACGAAGGCGCCGGCCTCGACCATCTGGCGGAAGTGGCGGTGGGCCATGTCGCGCCGGGCGTATTCGTGCACCTTGCGGAGGAACCGAAGGTGGTCTCCGCCCAGGTCCAGCAGGATGCGTCCGAGCTTGGGGGTTGTTCCTGCCCGCTCCAGGTACGTGTCGTTGAATCGCAGGTCGGCCAATTCCGGGAACGCCTCCTCGAACTCCAACTGACGGAGGCGCACCCGCTCCGGGCCGGGCCCAAGGCAGCAAAAGGACACCACCCCGAAGCGCGTCGGTAACGCACTAGGCCCAAAGGGTCGGGTGGCCTCGTCCGGCTCACCGAGCATCGAGGCCGACACACTGGAGAGTTGGTAGTACCGCCGCCGGCCAAAGAGCGGCTGGGACCGCAGGTACCCGGCGTTCATCCGCTTGAGCACAGACTTGGCCGTCTCGACATCCTTGCCCGCAAAGAACAGTTTGTGCACCACTTCGACCGTGGTCAGCCGGTATCGGGCCACGTGCTCCAGGAGCAGTCGGTCACGGGGTTGGAGTTGAACAGGGCTCATGGGGGGCTCATGGGTTCACCACAACTCGTACGGGAGACGGCGATCCGCACAGTCTCGATGCACACGCTCCACCCGCTCGGCGTCGTACGCGCCGCCAAACTCGACGACCAGAGTCGGCTTTCCGAACCGGACCACCAGCGCATCGGGGAGTTTCTCGCCGCGACGCAAAGGGGCGAGGATGTCCTCGGACACCCATTCCGCGGCCACGGCGGGCCGCTCCGCGAGCGCCTTCAGGTACACCGTGGTCACGTGCAGGTCGTGCGTGGCCTGGGACGGGCGCTTGAGTCCCGGCGCCCGCCCACCAAAGAGGCGGGCGGCCCGGGGGGTCGCGGCATAGACCGCCCTCTGCACGATGGGCTGGGTCCATCGCTTCTGGAGCCGATAGGCGACGCTCCCGAACGCGGGCGATGGGTCGCCCGGCCGCCAGTCGACGACCGGTCCGGTCAAGTCCAGTTCGGGATGGGTGTGCACCGTCATCCGCCGGAGGAACCCGGCCGCGCCCAGCGCATCCAACCGTCGGCGGGCCAATCGCGGCCCCGTCGCCGTGGTGGGCCACCACGTGCGGGCCGCCTGGTCCGGCGAGATGATGCGCACGCGGAGGGTGAGCGATTCGACGACCTCCCGGTCGCGCTCGGTCCAGGTCAAGCGGGCTGGCGGCGTCGCGTGGCTCATCTGCGGAGTGTTCCACCGGGGTTTGGCCGCCCGGTCGGACGCGGCAACCCACAGTGACAGAGTACCGGAAACCGTCGTGCGTGCGCGTCGGCGTTTTCCGTGCGAACGCGGGTCTCGGGTCCCACCCGAGACCCCACCTAATGGGGCCACCCGCAGGGAGGCCCCATTGAGAAGTCGGCGGCGCGGCCACCGCGGGGGACCCCACGGGAACCCGTGGGGGGTGGAGCGTCCAGCGGAGGCCGGGCGTCCACCGGCTGACGGCCGCTCCCCGCCGCCCGCCAGCGGCGGGTCGAGCCCGTCCAGGGCTCGACGAGGGCCCCGTCCAGAGGCCCGCTCGGCGTCAGCGAGCATAGGAGCACGCAGGGAGCGTCCAGCGACCGGAGTGCGGGGATGTTCCGCTCGCCGACGCGGCAACGCGGGCGGGCGGCGAGCGGGGAACCCTTGCGGCCGACCTCCGCATCTCCCGCGGAGCGGAATGCGGAGCTCTGCGGGGAGCAGACCTGCTCGCGATCTCCCCGAAGGTGGGGAATCGAGGCGGTCGCGCGGCCAGCGCCGCGACGCGACGCGGCGGGGCGTTCCCCGCCCAGTCGCGGCGCGAAGGGCCGCGGTCATCGGATCGGCCCGCAGGGCCGAGTCCATGTCGAGGGGGGGGTCCGGGGGGGACACGCCCCCCTCGCCCCGACCGGGCTCACTCACCGTTCACCGCTCCCGCTCTACATCACCGCTCGCACGACCCGGACGATGTTCAACACACCGTTCAGGTACACGAACCACGCGATGGTCGGGCGCACATACCGCCACGCCCGGACCACGACGCACAGCCCGCGTTCCCACCATCTCAGGTACCTCGACCTCCGCGAGTCGGGCGAGGCGGCGAGCACCCTCGCCGCCCGCATCGTGCCCACGATCCCTCCGTCGAAGAAGCGATACATCACCACCCGAAGGTCGAGGCCTCCGCTCCGGTTCCGCCACAGTTCGACGCGGCCGAAGTCGAGCGACATCGTCGCATCCCCGTGCACGGGCTCGGGTTCGCGAAGGTCACGCCGGTGCCGATGCCCGCTCATTCGCGTCCGGGGTCCCGCCAGAGTTGCCCCGGCGACACGAGGTCCGTCATCGTCTCGTGTGCCACCACCTCCCGCATCGGCGTCGGTGTAAACGTCCGGTCGCAGCGAACCCCCGGCCCCACCGGCCAATCAATCGATTCCAGCTCGCTCAGGTTGAAGCACCCGTACTCGCGTTCGAACCCGACGACGTATCCGTATAGCGAATCATCTCCGTCGTACTCGATCACATACCACACCCATCCCGCCCGCATCTCGTAGAAGCGAACGTACGCGGTCGGATTCGGGTCGTTCTCAGTCGCCCCCAGTTTCGGAATCTCCGGTCCCAGTTCCACTCTCAATCGGTTCATGTTCCTCTCGTTGTTTCGTCACACTCAAACACGTCGGGGAGTCCAGGCCGCAACCCTCCACCGACGCTCCGATTCCTCCTCCACCGCCGCAACCACCAACCCCACACATCCTTCTTTGGAAGGGGAGGGGTTCGGCCTTTCGCACTCCCGCAAGGCCGAACCCCTCCCCTTCCAAAGGATGCGAGACCCGGGGTCTCCGCGGGCGGGGAGGAGCTCTGCAAAGAGCGTGA
>JBGAND010000053.1:0-22228 GCA_044222485.1 Phycisphaerales bacterium
CATCCCCCGTGCCGATGGTCGAAACGATCAACCTTACCAAGCGATACGGTGAACTCATCGCGCTCGATAACCTCAACCTCTCCATCGATGAGGGCTCCTGCTACGGCTTCATCGGACCCAACGGAGCAGGCAAGACCACCACGATCAAGATCCTCGCCACCCTCCTGAAACCCTCCAGCGGCCAGGCCCAGATCAACGGCTTGACCATCGGCTACCAGAACCGCCAGATCCGACCGCTCATCGGCTACGTCCCGGACTTCATGGGCGCGTACGAAGACATGGTCGTCACTGAATACCTCGAGTTCTTCGCCAGCGCGTACAACATCCACGGCCAGCAACGGAAGAAGGTCGTGCAGGATGTGCTGGAACTCACCGATCTCACCTACAAAGCCACCGCCGAAGTCAACGGCCTCTCTCGCGGCATGCAGCAGCGGCTCTCCATCGCCCGCGTTCTCCTGCACGATCCCAAAGTCCTTTTGATGGATGAGCCCGCTTCGGGCCTGGACCCCCGGGCCCGCATCGAGATCCGCGAACTCCTCAAAGAGCTCAAGCGGATGGGCAAGACCATCCTCATCTCCAGCCACATCCTCCACGAGCTGGCCGAGCTCTGCAACGTCGTGGGCATCATCGAGCGCGGCAAGCTCCTCTTCTCGGGTACCGTGAAGGAAGCCCTCGCCCGCGCCAAACTCGGCCACATCATCCACGTGGGCGTCGCCGACCGAGCCCCCGCCGCGGCCGAGCTCCTTGCCAAAGTCCCTGGGGTCAAGAAGGTCGCCGTCGTGGATGCCGACACCACCGGCACACCCAACGGCACCACCCGCAGCCAGATCATCCACGTCACCTTCGAGGATGCCGCGGCAGGCGGACGCACGTACACCGACCTTCCCAACATTCTCATCAACGGCGGGTTCCGAATCACCAAGTTTGGTGAGGAAGCGGTGAACCTGGAGACGGCGTTTATGAGGTTGACCAAGGGGATGGTGCAGTAGGACCTTTTGACGGGTGGCTCCTACCCTTCCGCCCCCTCCCGGAGCCCCCTCATGTCCGACCGCATCACCCTCCCCGCCGACTCTAACCAGGCCCTCGGCCTCGGCCAGTTCGCCGTTGACTTCATGTCCTCCGGCCCCGGCCGCGGCGAACCGGACGCGACCGTCCTCGAACGCACCAACATGTTCCACACCGACGCGGTGCTTTGCGGCATCTCCGCAATCGCGCTGGGAACCAACGCCCCCACCGTCCTCCGCAATGAAGCCCTCCAATACCGCGTCGGCCCTGCCGGACACGGGACGATGGGCGGGGTCATGGGTTCTGCCAACTCACCCGCCAAGCGCGGCGGCGCGCCCGTCTTCGGGTCCAACCTCGACGTCGCCGTCGAAAAAGCCATCCTTGCCAACTGCTGCGCTGTCCGCGAGTGGGACTCCAACGGCACCAACTTCGGCTACTCCGCCGAGCGGCCCCACCACCGCGCCGGTGAGTTTGGGCACAACGACTTCTACAGCGTCCCCGTCGCTGCCGCCCAGCTGATGGGGCGTGACGGCGAATACGCCCTACGCGGCATGGTTCTCCTCGACGAAATCCGTGGCCGTCTCGCCGAAGTATTCAGCCTCAAGACCTACAAGATCGACCACGTCGTCCACGGTGCCATCGCCTCTGCCGCCACATTCGGCGCGATGATGGGCGCAACCCCCGCGCAAATCGAATCCGCCATCGGCATGGTCGTCGCCCACGCGATCCCGTTCCGAGCCATCCGCGCCGGCCACCAGCTCTCGGACTCCAAGGGTGCTTCGGCCGCGATCTCGACCGAGTTCGCCATCGTCGCGATGAAGCGCTCCATGGCCGGCTTCATTGGACCCAAAGACATCTTCCGCAACCCCGAGGCGATTTGGTGTCTCTTCGAAGGCAAGGCCAAGAACGATGAGGCAATCAAGAAAGGTAAGAAGTCGCCGTTTGATCTGATTCTGAGCCGCGCCGGCAACCACTTCACCGTGATGGGAATGCACTTCAAGCTCGGCCTCTACGAGCACCAGTCCGCGGGAGCCCTGCAGGGCCTTATCGATCTCCTCCGCAAGCACCCCTCGCTTCTCTCCAGCCGCGGCGAGCCCGGCGACCGAATCCAGAAGATGGTCGTCCGCGCCTACGAGCCCGCTTTCGGCATTATCGGCGACCCACACAAGCGCGACCCGCATACCCGCCAGTCTGCCGACCACTCCATGCTTTACCTGGTTTGTACCAAGCTCCGCAAGGCCCTCGAACTCCACCGCGTGCACGGCGAGCAGCAACTCGGCCACCGCCTGGACTGGAAGGAGCTCATGCTCCTGCCCCACGACTTTGACAAGTCAGCCATTTTCCACCCGGTCACCCGCAACCTCATGGAGAAAATGACCTTTGAATGGGGCGGCCCCGAATACGATTCCAAGTACCCCGACGGCATCCCCACCTCGATCGTCATCACCGACGACTCTGGCACCACGGCCGACTCGGGCCTGGTCATGTACCCAGCCGGCCACGCCCGCAACATCACCGCTGACCTCAAGGACATCCTCAACCACAAGTGGAAGAAGCTGGGAGCCCTCGCCGTCGAGAAGCCGGAGGCGGTCATCAAGCAGATTTCCGCCCTCCAAGCCAAGTCCGCCAAGGATGTGGCCGGCCTCTACGACTTCGAGGTCCTCAGCCGCGGCACGTTCGAATGAGCGGCGGTCTACGCACCCGCGAGAAATCCCATAAACTCACGCTCATGCGCTGCGCACTTGTTTTCTGCCTGATTGTCGTTTGCCTGGTCGGTTGCGCTTCCAGAAAGCCCATGCCGTCCAATGCTCAGGCAACCTCGCTTTTGGGCAAGCCGCTCTTCTCACCCGAAGTCCCGGGTGACCAGCGGGCAAAGCTCGACGCCAATTTGGCCGCGGCACAGGTCGCGTTCCACAGCGATCCTTCTGAAGACAATGCCGTGTGGCTGGGCCGACGCCTGGCCTATCTCGGTCACTACAAAGAAGCCATCGACGTCTTCACCCAAGCCCTCGAACGCTACCCCGATAGCGCCAAACTCCTCCGCCACCGCGGCCATCGCTACATCACCATCCGGCGCTTCGACGACGCCATCCACGACTTGGGCTGGGCGACAGACAAGATCCGAAACCGCCCCGACGAGATCGAGCCTGACGGCGCACCCAACGCCCGCAACCTCCCCCGCTCAACCCTGAACTCCAACATCTGGTATCACCTCGGTCTTGCTCATTACCTCAAAGGCTCGTACGAGCACGCGGCGATGGCCTTTGGCATGTGCCTGGACTTCTCCCGCGACAACGATGACAAACTCGTTTCCACTTCTTACTGGCTTTATCTCTCTCGCATGCGCACCGGCGATCAGGCCGGCGCGGCCGCCATCCTGCAAGACATCCGCCCCGACATGGACGTCATCGAAAACCAGTCGTACCACCGTCTCCTGTTGTGCTTCAAGGGTGCGATCAAGCCCGGCGAAGTGGTTCAGGGGGACGACACGCTGGCCAACCCGACGATCGCCTACGGCTTGGCCATTCGAAGGGTCCTGCGGGGCGAGGCCGTCGCGGCCAAGACCGACTTTGAACGCATCCTCGCCGGCCCCAACTGGGCAGCCTTCGGCTACATCGCCGCCGAAGCCGAGCTCGCGCGAGGCAAGTGAACCGAAGATTGCGGTTTCCACGCCAACCGCGCCGATATCCATCATGTCTCGGAATCCGCGCTGCTCATGGAGGGCACCCCAGGGGTTCACGGGCGAAAGAGAACAAAGGACTGCCCCCCATGAAGATCGCCACCCTCGCCGTCATCGCTACCGCCCTGACCATCGGCCTGGCTTCCCCCGCCATAGCTCGACCGGACGGCCACACCAAGACTTCCGTCAAGGCCGGGCACCACAAAGCAAAGAAGCACACCAAGAAGGCGGCCAAGAAGTCCGTAAAGCACACCAAAAAGCACTCGGCCAAAAAGCACTCCTCCAAGTAATCCGTCCATCCACCTGAACTCACGACGAGCGGAATCGGCCCACGGGCCCGTTCCGCTCGTTACGTTTTTGAGTCCCCTCTGGTAGGATCAGTCTCATGGCTGGCTATTCCGGAACTCCCCTCCCCAAGAAGCTCGGCATCAAACCCGACCACCGCGTCGGCATCGTCGGCGCGCCCCGAAACGCCGGACCAACACTCGCCGAAATCGCCGCGACCGGGCCCGTCGAACTCAAGCTCAGCGCCGGCAAGCCCTTCGACGTCATCGTCATCTTCTGCAACTCGCAGAAGGACCTGGCCGATCGCTTTCCCAAAGCGCACGACCGCCTCGACCAAGCCGGTGGCCTCTGGGTCGCGTGGCCCAAAAAGTCCTCAGGCATTGAAACAGACCTGAACGAGAACGTCATCCGCAACCTCGGCCTGGCCGCGGGGCTTGTTGACAACAAAGTGTGCGCGATCGACGACACGTGGTCGGGGCTGCGATTTGTCATCCGCCTGGCCGACCGTACAAAGCCGGTGAGCCGGGGCGTCCCCGCCCCGGTTCGAAACCCCCGAACCGCCAAGCGCACGACCTGATCATGGACGACACCATCCGTCACATCGCTGATCTTCTCTCCAACGCTCAAGGCATCGTCGTCCTCACCGGCGCCGGCATTTCCGCCGAATCCGGCCTCCGCACCTTTCGCGGCGCAACGGCCGCTGATCTCCCGCCCAACATGGCCGCGCTCTGGAAGGAGTTCGACCCCATGAAGCTCGCGACTCCCGAGGCCTTCGATGCGGACCCCGCGGCCGTCTCAAAGTGGTACGACTGGCGACGCCTGGGCTGCCTCGCTGCCGACCCCAACCCCGGCCACTTCGCTCTGGCCGACATCGAACAACGCCGCGGAAGCTCTCGCTTCACGCTCCTCACCCAGAACGTCGACCGCCTCCACCAGAAGGCCGGTAGCCAGAATGTCGTCGAACTCCACGGCTCGATCATCCAATGGCGCTGCACCGAATGCGACACCAAGATCACACCTGCGGCAGAACCCATGCCCAACTTCCCTCTGGGCGCCTCGTGCTGCCCCGACGACTCCACCGCCATCTTGCGCCCCGATGTCGTCTGGTTCGGCGAGCAACTCCCCTTCGAAGCTCTCCGCGCCGCCGATGAAGCCCTCCAATCCTGCGACCTCTTCCTCTCCATCGGCACCAGTTCCGTCGTCCACCCCGCGGCCAGCTTCATCCAAGTCGCCTCGTCCAATGGCGCCCACACCGTCGAAATCAACCCCGAGGCCACCCCAATCTCCCGCCTGGTAGACCATTCCCTCCGCGGCAAGTCCGGCGACATCCTCCCTCGCATCGTCGCGGCCATGAAGTGATTGTTACAAACGCGTGACCCAACACTTCTCACCCCACGGGTACACTCGCGCTGACACTTCAATCGGAGACTCCGCATGAAACGACTCGTCATCGCGGCCGCGATCCTCACTTCCGCGCTCATCCTGGGCGCCGGCGACCCGCCCGCCAAAGAGGTCGGCCCATTGTTCGAGCTCTCCGGTTCCTACAGCAACGTCAAGAAACCGAGCATCGAAGTGATCGGCGATGAGGCACGCTGGCAGCAGGTCTGGAAGGACCACAAGGGCGACAAACTCGAAATGGATGCAACCGATCGCCCCGTCGTCCCCTACGTGGACTTCTCCCGCTGCATGGTCGTCGCGATGTTCTCAGGCATCACCATCAATGGTTCGGGCTGGCACGTCATCTCTACCCAGGACCTGGCCGACCACACGCTCATCCGCTATGACCGGATGGGTTTTCAGTCCGAGTCTTCCGGCGGCGACACCTCGAAGTTCAACACCACCGACTACGGTTTTGCGGTACTGCCGCGTTCAAGCCTCCCCATGGTCCTCGAAGAAAATATTCAGACGATGATCGATGCCGGTCCGGTCTGGAAGGAACGCCAGCGTCTCCCCGCGCTACCGAAGCCCGCGACAGCGGCCGGCCCCAGGCCGTTCAGATAGGCCGTGATCCCGCACGCGATCAGAGCCGATCCCTCTACTCTTTCGCCGCCGCCGGAAACGCCACCGGGCTCCGATACCCATCCTTGTCATACGCCCGTACGCCAAAGAACACGTTGTCCTTACTCTCATCGATCGTGACCTCGGTCACGTTGCCCACATCCTTCACGTGCTCCCACTTGGGTGAGGTGGTGTCCCTCCACACCACCTCATACCCCGCCACATCCGGCTCCGGCGACTTGGTCCACCGCAACGTCGTCGAATATTCCAGCTTCGCCGTGATAATCCGCGCGTTGGCCGGCGTCGAAGGCGCGTTCGCCAGATGCACAAGCGTCGCGGCGTTCAACTTCGCGACATTCACCAAAAACTCAACATCCACAAACTCCGGCAAATCGCCGTACTGCACATCCTTCCCTTCCACCTTCTCAATCCGCGGCGTCTGGTGCTGGTGCCGATAGTCCTCGTGAACCTCCGTAAACCGCACCGCGGTGAAACCCGCCTCGTTGAACGCGCTGTGATCTCCACCCCTCAGAAACCGGTCCTGCCGGAACACCAGCATCGGCCGCACCACCGTCTTCTCCTTCTCCGCGACATCCACCACATACCTTGCCAACTGCCGGCTCGTTGAGTCGTTCTCCATCCCCAGGTTCCGGATCGTTGCCATCTTCTCGCTGCTAGCGTTCCGCGGAAAAGGCTCCGAAAACACGCGGATCAACCCGGGGGTCGCCTTCTTCGGGTCCCCGCCCGGCCCCATCGAATCTCCCACGATGTCATTGCTGAGCACCGCCCGAATGTCCTCTTTCCGTGCCGCGGCCTGATCTGCGTGGTACTTCGCCCCGATCAGCCCCTGCTCCTCACCCGCCGTGCACAGGAAGACAATCGTCGCTTCGCACGGGTGCTTGGCCATCGCCCGCGCGATCGCGATCACCGCCGTCGTTCCCGACCCATCATCGTTCGCCCCGGGCGCATCGGTGTTCGGGTCCATCACATCCGACGGCATCGTGTCATAGTGTCCGACCACGTAGTACCGCCGCCCCGACGCTTCGGGCATCGTCCCCGGCAACACTGCGACGACATTCACAAATGGAGTCGGCTTGGGAATCCGCGGCCCCTTGGGTGCCTCGAACTCCTCAAACGCTACCTGCAGCTCTCCGCCGTGGGCATTGAACGACTCCATCTCGGACTTGATCCAGTTCCTGGCCGCGCCGATCCCCCGAGTCGGCGACGTCGCATCCGACAACGAGTGCCGCGTCCCGAATGAGGCCAGCTTCATGTCCGTCTGCTTTACGTACGCCGCGTCAATCCCCGCCATCACCTCCTTGGCAGTCGGAGGAGCCGTCATCAACAGGCACGCAAGGGGAATGATCATCATCGCCCCAGTGTACCAGTGAGCCGGGGCGTCCTCGCCCCGATTCGGCCACCCGCCGCGAACAACCGGGGCCAGGACGCCCCGGCTCACTAAGATGTGCCTATGCCCACCACCTCCCCGCCTCCCGCCTCCGCGCCGCCATGGCCAAGGGCTGCGTCCCCATTCCCGGCGCCTTCAACGCCCTGGTCGCCCGCGCCATCGCCAAAGCGGGCTTCCAGGCCTGCTACATCTCCGGCGCGGCCACCAGCGTCTCCGCCGGCGTCCCGGATGTGGGCCTGCTCACCCTCGAACACTTCTGCCGCGAGATTCGCGAAGCCGCCGACGCCTCCGGCCTGCCGGTCCTGGCCGATGCCGACACCGGCTTCGGCGAAGCCGAAATGGTCCGCCGCACAGTCATCGACTACGCCCGAGCCGGGGCCGCGGGGCTCCACCTGGAAGACCAGAAGTTCCCCAAACGCTGCGGCCACCTCGACGGCAAGGAA
Organism: Phycisphaerales bacterium; assembly: GCA_044222485.1. GTDB lineage: Bacteria > Planctomycetota > Phycisphaerae > Phycisphaerales > UBA1924 > JAHBXE01. The sequence continues at coordinate 7,820 of JBGAND010000053.1, forward strand.
CTCGTCCCCACCGACCACATGGTCGAGAAGATCCAATGGGCCACCCGAGCCCGAGGCGAGGGTCACACCGACTTCATCATCTGCGCCCGCACCGACGCAAAGGGTGTCGAAGGCTTCGACGCCGCGCTCGGCCGCGCCAAGGCCTACCTCCAAGCCGGCGCCGACATGATCTTTCCCGAAGGCCTCGCCACCGAAGACGAGTTTGCCCGCTTCGCCTCATCCCTCCGTGCCTCCGCGCCTTCGTCTCTCCTCCTCGCCAACATGACCGAGTTCGGCAAGACGCCGATGATCCCGCTCTCCCGCTTCGCCGCAATGGGCTACTCCTGCGTCATCTACCCCGTGACCATGCTCCGAGTCGCCATGGGCGCCGTCACGCGAGCCCTCGAAGTCCTCAAGCAAGAGGGCACCGTGGAGCCCCTCCTCGACCAGATGCAGTCCCGCAAGGATCTCTACGACCTGATTCAGTACACGCCGGGGAAGCCGTGGGAGTATCCGGCGAGCTGATCAGATGAAATCGACGCCACCGAAATCCCGCCTGCGCCTGGTGCTCCCATCGCTGGCCCTCGGTGTTTTCGTATCGGTCCTGATTTCTTGGTCCATCGCCGCTTGGGCCCCCATGCGCGAGACGCGGCGAACTACATACAACAAGTACTTTACAATTGCGGCCGAACGCGCATGCGCCGAAACATTCGAAGGGTTCGGATGGACACGACGAGGATGGGAGCGTCTGCGCATGTTCGGGCGACCGCCTGAAGCCCTTGTGCAGTGGACGGACGTTCGCCCGACTCGCATACCAGGCCCGTCAACGGCATTCTTGCAAACGACCGCATCGCCCAAGTCCTGGCCAACATGGGGAACCCTGGAATCACAGTGGTCCGCCGCGTCGATGACCAAGTGGAGCGGTTGTGAGCACGCCACAGGTTGGCCCTTCCGCGCACTCTGGTACGAACTGGATTCCCCCAAGGGCGGCGTGGTGGGTGTGGCGGGCGGGATCCCGCTGCAAGAGCCCATGGGCATCAACAACGCCCCGTTGGGCTCGATTCGAGCATTGCCCTACAGACCTGTCTGGTTCGGGCTCGCTCTCGACTCGGTGATCTGGGGCTCAGTCGTTTGGGCTCTTCTCGCCCGCGTGTGGCTCACCCGGCAAACGCTCCGCACCCGCCGCGGCCTTTGCCCCAAGTGCGCCTACGACCTCCGCGGCGACTTCCCGTCCGGCTGCCCCGAATGCGGATGGAATCGCCCCCTGCCCGCCACCCCAAGCTAAGCTGTCGCGACGTGCACCGGATCCGCCGCGCCATCTTCGCGATCATGCTCTGGCTCGCATTCGGCGCCATAGTCACTGTCGCGATTGCATGGTCCATCGCCGCATGGGTGCCGCTCCGCCCCACCGTCAGTCTTGGCGGTACCCTGGGTTCTACCTCCAACGGCGCCACGTTCGGCAGTGCACACCGCGGATTCGGATGGCTCAGACGTTCGTGGAATGTCGAGTTCTTCGGCAGCGATCGGTTTCCTCCGTTCATGATCTGCACCGAAAAAGGCCCGCAGAGGCAGATGGTTCTTAGAGATGAACTGATCGACGGCTTCGCAAACTGGGGTCGCTTTGCCAGTCCGGAGATTGCACAAGCCTCGACGCGCAGCGACGGTTGCGAGCACGCCACAGGCTGGCCGTTTGTTGCTCTTTGGTATGAGTTCGCGGTCGAACCCGCCTCCCGAACCACGGCTCGGGCACGCGTAGTCCGCGGCGGATATTCGCTTGGCGCCGCTCCTTCCGGCCCCATCGGCGTGGACCGTTGGCACGCGCTTCCCTATCGCCCCATCTGGTACGGTCTTCTGCTCGATTCACTGATATGGGGCCTGTGCATTTGGCTCATCGCCGTCGGGGCACGAACCCTCCGGCGCTTGCTCCGCCTTCGCCGGAACCACTGCCCCCGCTGCAATTACGACCTCTCCGCCTCCCCCACCACCTGCCCCGAATGCGGATGGAACCGCCCCGCTCCAACTGCCATCACGCCACAAAGTGCGCAGTTAGCTGACCCACCCTCATGACACCCCTTCGCCAGAAAGTCCGCAGGATTGTCGGCGCGGCCCTCTTCGGCTTCTTAGCCTCAGCATCAACGTCGGTATTGCTCGCGTTCGTTCCTCTATCAAGTAAAGGTCCCATCGGGCTGCACATCGATCCCGACTCAAACGACCCGTTGAAAACCATCCAGGTATGCGAGTCCATCGGATTCGGCGCTGCCCGGTACGAATGGGCTCCGCTGACACCGCTCAAGCCAGACACCGACTTTGACAGCATCTACTCCCTGTGGAAGTCGCGATCCGAAGAAGGCGAGGCAATGCTCGAAGAGTCCCGCCACATGCTCATTCGCTACGAGATCCCGAGGGAGACCTTTTTTCATCCGTCCGCGTGGCCGCGGTGGGCAAGAATGCCCTCCGGCCGCGCCGTCGCGACAGGTCTCGCATTGGATGAGGGTCAAGCCCGCGATGCGCGAGGATTCCCTTTCCTGGCGTTCACCTGCAACACACCGGTAGTCTCAGCCAGTACCACACCCCGTCCAAGTCCTCTTCACTGGGGCCTTCCTCTGTCACCTTCGTCGCGGACGATCGGTACTCGATGGAAAGCCATCGCCTTGCAGCCCTTGATTCCTGGACTCCTCGGCAACATTGTCTTTTTCGGATTCGCGTGGATCGCCTTGCCCTACTGCATTCGAAGGGTCCGCGCCACAAACCGCCGAGAAGAAGGCAAATGCCCGAGTTGCGGATATGAACTCAAAGGCGACTTTGGTCCCGGCTGCCCCGAATGCGGCTGGAACCACCGCCCACATCCCTCCATCGGATAAGCTGATTCCGAGGCACCCATGCTCCGCCGGGTCATTCTCGCAATCCCGTTCTGGCTTGCAATCGGAGCCGCGATCACCCTCGCCACCTCGTGGGCCATCGCCGCGTGGATGCCATTGGTCGCCACATCCTGCCGCGCCGACTGTGCCTCTCAACTGAAGACTGGCGACTTCGTGGCTGTCATGGAGTATCGAGGAATCGGCTGGTCCAGAAAGTGGTGGGAAGTAACCGCGGCGGCCGAGGTTGGCATCAAACGAGACTCTTTCGCCGCGTGTGTTGACTCATCGCGAATCGGGCAGATCTCGGGAATCGCGGTTGAACCATGGAAATCACCATGGGGCCGCCTGCAAAGCCTCGACGACTTCCCGGAATCATTCCCACGAGGAGGCTGCGAGCACGCGACCGGGTGGCCCTTCTGCGCCCTCTGGTACGAGTTTGAGCCGGTCGCCACCGGCCTGATCGCAATCCGCGGCGGGTCCTCGCTCATCAAGCCGCCGACGGCCAATCCATTCAAGACCGTCGGCCGCTGGCACGCTCTGCCCTTCCGGCCGATCTGGCGGGAGTTTGGGCTCAACTCTATCTTCTGGGGATTGGTCGGATGGACGATTGCTTTGTCCGCATCCCGACTCCGCCGCGTGATCCGCTTCTATCGAAACCACTGCCCCCGTTGCAACTACGACCTCTCCGCCTCACCCACCACCTGCCCGGAATGCGGATGGAATCGACCCGCGACACCCGCAACGCCTTCAATCCAAACCTAACTTTCCCCGTGCCCCCTCTCATCCGCCCCTCCACACCCGCCGACCGCCCCTTCATCTCCCAAACCCTCATCCACGAGTTCACCTCAACCCAAATCTGGTCCCGCCGCCAGAAGTTCGAAGCGATGGACCTCCCCGCCCTCATCGCCGAAGACCGCGGCACACCCATCGGCCTTTCCGTTTTCCGCCACGATCATCCTGAAGTCGAACTCCTCTGCCTCGTCGCCGCAACGCACCAACAAGGCACCGGCTCGGTCCTGCTCGAATCAACCCGCCAACTCGCGAAGCAACTCGGCGCCCGCCGCCTGTTCCTCACCACCACTAACGACAACCTCGACGCCCTTCGCTTCTACCAACGCCGCGGCATGAGAATCGCCGCCTTCCACCAAGGCGCGATGGACCACGCGCGCAGGCACAACCCCGCGATCCCCGAGCTAGGTCACTACAACATCCCGATGCGCGACGACATCGAACTCGAATACGCGTTCTGACTCAAGAGCTTCGGGCTTTGGTGGCACAGGTCATGGCTTTGCATGGCCTGTGTGGGACCCCAGCATCGAGCAGGAACTCGATGCCACTCAACCCCCGCTCAGTTCCAACTACAACCCTTCGGCCATGCCTCCGGCCTTTGCTCCACGGCCCGCCGAATCAGGTGCTGCAAGTCCAGCAGCTCATGCTCAATCAGATCCGCCCGCTCCCCCGCATCCCCCTCGGCAAGCAGGCAATACCGAACCTCCCGCGCCGTCGGCAACGCGAAGGAGACCAGTTCAAGGATCACCGCCGTCGGAATCCCCTCATCCTTGATCCGCTTCACCACCCACTCCGCGTGCGCCAGCTTCGCCAGCGGCCCATCGGTGAGCAACTCCGTCAGCCTTTCCCGCACCCCGTACAGCTTCTTTTCTTCATCTACATCCACACCCACCGGCTCCAGCCGCGCCTCGCGGTATAGCCGTTCCTGCGACGGCTTGCTCTCCTCGATGATCCGGGCCCGGCATACACCCTGCACAAGGATGTTGTAACACCCATCCACCAGCTTCTCGTGCTGCATGATCTGGCCTATGCACACCGCCGGCCGCAGCGGCGGCCGCCCGTGATATTCCTTCTTCCAATGCCCCCCATCAAACACGGCCATGGCGATCTGTCCCGACTTATCCAGCGCGTGCTCCACCATCTGCCGATAGCGCGGCTCGAAAATATGCAGCGGCAGAATCTGCTGCGGCAACAGCGAAGCCGAATCCAACGGAAACACGGGGATCGGCCGACCGAAGTTCACCTGAATGGAAGATTCCTCGGACATGGCAAAATCCTAGGTTCCCTTCTCTCCCTCCGTGCCTCTCTGTGTCCTCCGTGGTGAAACCTCTCAGGCCAACGGATCCGGCCGATACAACTTCGTATCCAGCGCCCACAACTTCTCCGTGAAGTTCCCACCCTCGGGCAGGTCATGATCCGGCCGCGTCGCCGTCAGCGACATGTTCATCTTCGCATCCAGGTTGTCCAGGATCGACACCATGATGGCCTCGGGTGTGGCGGGAATCTTGGCCGCGCCAAACTCCGGCACGCCGTGGTGCGAGAGGATGATGTGCTCCAGCACGCCGATCGCCCCTGCCGGGAACCGCATGCCCTTCTCGCGCATCACGTGTTGGGCTTTATCCCGTAGCATCATCGCGCCCTCGACGACGTGGCCGATCAACTCGCCACGATCCGAGTAGCTGAACGTCCGGTCATAGATCAGCTCGCGCGTCTTGCCCAGGTCATGCAGGAACAACCCCATCATCACCAGATCGCGGCTGATTTTCGGATACAGCGGACAAATCTTGTCCGCCAGGTTCACCAGGCTCAGCGTGTGCTCGAGCAGCCCGCCGATATAGGCATGGTGCATGCTCTTCGCGGCAGGGCAGCGCTTGAACTGATCCATGAGGATCTCATCGGCCATGAACGCCCCGGCCAGGTCGCGCATCGCAGGATGCTTGAGCGTGCCCAGCAACTTCGCCAGCTCCGCGAACATCTCTTCTGGCGGCCGCACCGAGCACGGCATCAAGTCCCGCAACTGCTCGGCCGTCGGTTCCGTAGCCTTGATCATCTGAACGACCAGTTGCACACCACCGTCGAAGACCTGCGTTGTCCCATCCAGCCACACAAACCCGTCCGTCGGCAGTTCCCGGAACTTCGCCTCATCGATCGTCCACATCCGCCCCGGCAGGCTCCCGGAGCAATCGCCGATCAGGCACCGCAGGTACAACTTGTCCGACCGGGTCTTGCCAAGCTGCGCATTGGAGATTGAGTACGCCCCCACGACGCGCATGGGCACGTTCGCCGGATTGAGCATGTCGCGGATGAACGCCCGCTTGGGCTGTGAAGAAGTATGAGAGGGTGATTCGGTCGCTTCGGGCATGAGACACTCCTGGGCCATTGCGGCCACTACACCATCGTAGGTGAGTTCTCATCCGCCCTGAGCCAGGCCCGCAATCAACTTCCGACAAACCCCAACCACATCCCCCGCCCCCCCTGCCCCACAAACCACCGACGAAACCGCCACCCCGCGGCACCCCACAGCCCGAAGTTCCCCAATATTCTCTGGCGTTATCCCACCAATCGCCAGATGCGGTCGCTGCGCCAGAATCGGGTCTGCCAAGTACTCCTTCAGATAATCGGGCCCGCTCAGCTCGGGCTTGTGCTTGGTGGTCGTCGCGAACATCGGCCCCACGCCGCAATAGTCCGCCCCCGCCGCAACCGCCTCGCGTGCTTCTTCGACATTCGACGTCGAAACCCCCACCATCAGCCCAAACCCCACAAGCCCCCGCACCTCTTCCACGCTCATGTCCGTCTGCCCCAGATGCACGCCATGCGCTCCCGCCAGCATCGCCACATCCGGCCGATCATTCACAATCACACTCGCCCGATCCCCCACCACCGACACCAACTCTCTCGCCCGCTCCAGCAACTCGCGAGATTCTAACTCCTTCTCCCGAAGTTGAATGCAATCCGCCCCACCCTCAATAGCACCCTGCACCACTTCCAACCACGGCCTCTTGCACAGCGCCTCGGTCACCAGCACGCACAACTTCCACTGACGCGCCTTCCCCGTCGGCAGTGCCAGCATCAACTGTTTGTCCGCGTCATACGACCGGTACCGCACAACTTCAATCGGCCGCGAGTCTCCACCCACAGCCTTCACACATTCTTCAAGTGACCGCAGCGCCTCCGCCACCCGCGACCCCGCGGCCGCCGCAATATCCCGAACACCCTGCCTCTTAAGCTCTGCTTCCGTCTTGATCCCCCGCCCCTCATCGTGAATCGACTCGCGGCTGGTCAACATCAACCCACGGTCGATGGCCGGCTGATCCAGCGCCTTCTTCAGCGAATGCCGCAGGTCTTTGATGATCTCGATGAGCGTCGAATCATCCAACGCAAACCGAGCCACATCCTCCATGACGCGCAGCCCCTCGCGCGCACGGTTCGCATTCGCATCGATGATCCGGTACAACTCGTTCACGGACCATTGTAGATCGAGCCATGAGCCCTACGGGGCATCCGGCAGCAACACATCATCCTCCTCCTCGCTGAAAAACCGCATGTGCGTATCCAGCGTCTTGGGCGTCACAGCCACTCCCTCCCTCACCTCAGCCCCACCCTCGCCATTGAACTCGTTGTGGTGGTACATGTTCGGATCGCTCTGATCACGAATCGCCCGCGACGTTACAAACGCCGCGTGATTGTCGGTCCACAGCAGGCACATCCCCTTCCCCTTCCAGTTCGGCGAAAGCGTCCTCCCCAGGACATAGTCCGCCCGATCGCCCGCGTAGACGATCGGCTTCCAAACCCCGTGCGGTTTCACGTCGTTGTCATAGGAAAACGAGCAGTGAAACCCGACTTGCCCGATATTCCCCGGGTCAATCACCGTCCCCGAATCGATCTCCACCCCTCCCAAGTCCGCCAACACCGGCCGGCCATCCGTTGACTGGGCCGTCGCCACGGTGTCCTGTGTATTGGGATTGATAAACGACTGATTCGGCACGCCGTTGGTCCGAGCCAGCACACTCAGCGACAGCACCGGCTTCTCTTCGTAGTCCACCAGGGCCGGCAGCTTGTCCTTGTAGTCGTTCATGTACGCGACGTTGCCCAGGCCCATGTCGTGCAGCCGCGCCAGCACTACCGCCTGCCTTCCCGCCGTCCGGGCATGGCCCAGCGCAGGCAACACGATCGCGATCAAGAGCGCAATCACCGCAATCACAACCAGCAGCTCAATGAGCGTAAAGCCACGGCGCGCACACGCGCGCCCAGGAGTTCCCTGAAGCATAAATGCCTCCACGTCAAGTTGGTTTGAATCTCAAAGCGCGACGAATCCGAAAGAACTTCAGACCGCCGGAGGCCCGCGCGGATGCCCCTGCGACGGCCGCACCGTCACGGCATCCCGCTCAACCACTTCCACAACCATCCCGACAAACGGTTCCGCCACCGCCACAAACGACTGTGGCGGCAGTCCATCCGTCTTCTCCGCGGCCACCGCCACGCAGACCGCGCAGCTCTCCGGCTGCCCTTCCTCATGGTGATGGTGCCAGAACCCCGCCCCCATCACCGCCAGCTGCGCAACCAGACACACGATCGCAACGATCGGTGACCACGCAAACCTGCGATGCCCGCGGCGATATCCCATGAACTCCTTCCGTACCCCCCAATCCTACCACGGTTATCCTCCCCCCATGGACCGTACCCGTTTCTCCACATCGCCCACGGCGGCCTGCTCCTCTGCAACCCCGCCGGCTCGCCCCGCGTTGACCCGCCATCCAACTCCTCCAACTCCCCCCAACGCCACAGCCCTCGACATCGGCGCGGGCAAGTGCGAATGGCTCAACCGAATCGCCACCCGCTACCAAGCCCACTGCACCGCCATCGAACCCGCCCACCCCTTCGCCCAGGAAGCCCGCGAACTTCACGCCGCGCAAGTCGCCTTTGGCCTCCTCACCATCATTGAATCCACCGCCTCCGACTACCTCGCCTCCCACCCCACCACCACCTTCGACACCACCCTCTGCATCGGCTCCTCCCACGCTTTCGAGACCTACCACAAGACACTCGATGCCCTCATCAAACACACCAAACCAGGCGGCACTCTCATCCTCGGTGAAGGCTACTGGAAAAAGAGGCCGGACCCCGCCTACCTCAAACTCCTCGGTGGCGAAGAGTCCGAACTCACCTCCCACGCCGCCAACATCCAATCAGGCATCGACCGCGGCCTCACCCCCCTGTGGTGCACCACCGTCACCGATGACGAATGGGATGAGTACGAGTGGACCTACTCCCGAAACATCGAAAACTTCATCCGCGACCACCCCACCGACCCCGACGCCCCCGCCATGCTCACCCGCTCCCGCAACTGGCGAAACACCGTCATGAACGGGGGTCGCGACACCCTTGGATTCGGCCTCTACCTCTTCCGAGCCCCGGGTTAGCTCGAAAGCTGATTCCCCCCCTCGGAACAGGTCGATATCTCTCGTGCCATCGAAGTCGGTTCCTCCGACTTCGATGCTCCGGCCACCCGCACCCTGCGTTTCCCAACCCCCGAGCACCCTCCCATATGACCCCCATCGCCTCCCCAGACCCCTGCCTCCTCGTCATTTTCGGCGCCTCGGGCGACCTCACCCACCGCAAGCTCATCCCCGCCATGTACGAGCTATCCCGCGGCGGCGCTCACGGCACACTCCCCAAGAACTTCGCCATCGTCGGCGTCTCCCGCACACCCATGACCGACCAGCAGTTCCGCGACAAGATGCGCGAATCTGCGGCCAAGTTCGTCCCTTCCTTTGATGCCAAGTCTTGGGACGCCTTTTCCAAGTGCCTCCACTACCACGCCGGCGATGGCGCCAGCCACGAAGCCTACCCCTCCCTCATCGAGCGCTGCAAGAAACTCGGGCACGAGCACGGCCTCACACGCTCTAACGGCATGCCCAACATCCTCTTCTATTTGTCCGTGTCTCCCAACCTCTACGAACCCATCATCGCCAACATCGGCGCTGCCGGCCTGGTCGAAGAGGGCAAGCGTTGGTGCTCTCTCAACCCCGCCGAAACTCCCTGGCAGCGCATCATCGTCGAGAAACCCTTCGGCAGCGATCTCAACTCTGCCATCTCACTCAATCAAGCCCTCGGCCGCGTCTTCGAAGAAGATGCCATCTATCGCATCGACCACTATCTCGGTAAAGAACTCGTCCAGAACATCCTGGTCATGCGCTTTGCCAACACTCTCTTCGAACCTCTCTGGAACCGCAGCTACGTTGACCACATCCAGGTCACCGCCCACGAAACCCTCGGCGTCGGCAGCCGCGCGGCCAACTTCTACGACACCGCCGGCGCCCTCCGCGACATGGTTCAAAGCCACCTCCTCCAGGTTCTCGCCTTCGTCGCCATCGAATCCCCCAGCGCCTACGAAGCTCCCGCCATCATGCGGGAGAAGATCAAGCTCTTCAACTGCGCCAAACCCATCTCCGTCGAAGATGCCCCGCTCTGCGCCGCCTTCGGCCGGTACGGTGCCACTCCAGCCAAGAACAACAAACAAGCCGAACCCGGCTACACCGAAGAGCAAGGCGTCGACTCCTCTCGCAAAACCGAAACCTACGCCGCGATGCGCGTCGAGTTCGACAACTGGCGTTGGGCCGGTGTCCCCTTCTACCTCCGAAGCGGCAAGAAAATGGCCTCCAAACTCACCGAGGTCGTCATCCAGTTCAAGCGCACCCCCACCAATATGTTCAAGCGTTTCGGGGATGCTGTGGAACGCCACCCCGCCAACCGCCTGGTCATCAACATCGCACCCAGTGAGGGCATGGAACTCCACATCCAGGGCAAGGTCCCCGGCTCGGGCCTGAAAATCGACTCGGCCAACCTCGGCCTGGACTATCTCGAACGCTTCGGCGGCGAAAAGGTCGAGGCCTACGGCCCCCTCATCCTCGACGCCATGCGCGGCGACCGCACCCTCTACAAACACCGCGACGAAATCGAAGGAAGCTGGCGCATGTGCCAACCCCTCCTCGATAGCAAAGCCCTCCGCGACGGTATCGAAACCTATCAAGCCGGCTCCTGGGGCCCCGCAAACGCCGACGCCATCCTCGCCCGAGACGGCCGCGCATGGCACAACCCGGCCTGAGCCGCTCAGTCCGTTAGCTACGGAAATACACGGGTGAACGAACCGTGGCCAGCGCCTGCCTAATCGCGTGCTTAATGTGCCAGCTCGCGTGTGTGCTGAAGCGGCCTCCCTGGCTCGGGTCAATGCTCCCCGTCGCGCGGACCAGCCCCGCGTTCGCCGCTTCGGTCAGTTCCTCCAGTGACAGCCCCCGATCGAGGTAGTTCTCAGCGATGGCCGCGGCCAGCCGCAGATGACCCCTGATCAGCCGCTCCCGGCTCGCCTGGCAGCCCTCATGGACAACCAGCCATCCCAGCTCCTTCTCTTCCTCGGCCGTCAGCACCACCGCGCGAATCATGTCTCGCACATTGGAGCGCGAACCGTTCCCATCCAGTGCTGCCTGTCCGCGGTCAACCTCCACGCGATCCCCAGATCGTCCGGCATCCGTGCCGGGCGTGGCGGGCTGTGACGTAGTTCGTTGAACAAACATGATCGCAACTCCTTTTGGACCCAACTGCCAAAGCACAACGATCGCGCCCGCGCGATGGCCGGAACCCGACCGCCCCGCGGCCGCCCCGAAGTCGCACGACCGTGCATCCTCCGATCGCCGTTCCGGCCGCCGTCACCACTGTCCCGCAACGCACTCTGCAATCGGAAGCGCCGGCTTTCACCAAACGCTTCCTTGGGGGTGTCCCGGAATAAGCACAGGACTCGCGCCTCATTCAGCGGGCAGCGGGCGTCACGATGGCGTGCGCGGCCGCCTCAACCCGATTCCAAGCCTCGCGGCTCGCCTGCTTGGCCTTCTCCCAGCCCAGCTTCGATGAACCCTTCGCCTTGTCCCAGCCACGGCTCAGGTCACCTTCAGAATTCTCAAACGTCATCCCGTCGCTCGAGCGACGGCTGTAGCTCTCCCAGCCGTACCGATACGCCGGGGCATAGTCCTCGTAGGCAACCGCGCTCTCGGCATACGGCCTGGACGCGTGGTTCTCAACCCAGTACTTGGTCTCGACGGTCGGATTCACCGCCTCGGCCGCGGCCTTCCCGGCGATACCGCCGGCCACCGCCCCAATCGCAGCGCCCGCAACCATACCGATTGGACCCGCAACCGCGCCGCCGGCAGCGCCTGTGGCCGCTCCAACGCCGATCGCACCCAGTCCCGTGCCGATCGGGTGCGACCCCGGTGCACCAGTGATCGGGTCTTTGTTCGCGTCTTTCCCGGCCGTCGGTTTCTTGTAGTCGTTCATGACATATCTCCTGAAATGTGGTCCGGTCGCTCAAGCAGATCCGGGCCGAGAGTGCCGGCTTTCCTGGCAGCCGCCATGCCTCCACATCACAATGCGTTACCACTGACCGCCTTGTAGCTTCTTCCGAAAGATCAAGGCCGCGCCCACACCGGGTCATTGCTTCCATCGAGCAGCACCACGCGCGAGTCCTTGCAATCGATCGACTTGGCGATCCAGTACTGGTGCCCGTCCACGGTCGTGCGCACCACATCCACTTTGACCGAATCGCCGGTCTTGCAACTGGCCTTCTGGTGCTCCATGTATGACGCGGGTCCGAGCAGAACGACTTCCTCGCTCCCCGAATCAACCTTCATTTTCAATGCTTTGGCGGACTGAACGCCGTTCCCGAACTTGACCTCAGTCATGTCCGTCACCTTGCCCGCAAACGTCTTGGATGAGTTCCGCTCAATCGCGCCGATGATCGGCCCGCGAGCGGACCACGCGCTGTTGTTGTCCGGGTTCAAACCCGAAATCGGCTTGGGAGCCTCAAACTTCGGAGCCGGCACGTTAAAGGCCTTGTACGCCTGCTCCGCGTGCGTCCCGCTGTTCAGCGTCTTCAAGTCAGACGGAGTCTCGGGGCTCGCCAGCACCATCTCCTTGGACGCATCGATACGAACATTGCCATCAAGCGTCACCGTCGCGACCGACCACGGCACCAGCCGCTTGGTATCACCCACACCCAGGAAGTTCTGATTCGGGTCGATCGACAGGAACCCGATCTCACCTGAGTTCCGGTCGATGATGACATCCTGCACCTTGCCGCAATCGTCGCCGCGGCACACAATCTTCTTCCCGGGCAGATCGCTGAGCAACAGGTATCGCGAGAACGGCGTGCTGTAACTCGCCCCGCCCGACTCCACTGTCTTGAGCGCCCACGCCGGGCTGCCATCGCTGTCACGCAGGTGCAGCTCGCGATCACCCGTCTTCAGGTGCGTGCCCGCCAACAGCTGATTCGGATCCCGGGGAAGAACCAGCGTGTCAACCACAACCTTGTCGCCCCGCATCGGTGCCGCGCTGGCTCCGTTGATGTACCAGGAAGGCCCCAGGGCGACCCGCTTGGCCGCACCATCGGTCGTCTTCACCGTCACCTCAACTTGTTCGCCAAACGTGCCCGTGCGCACTCGATCGACCTTTGTCACTTCTCCTTCAATGCGGGCCTTCTTGGCGGTGTCCAAGTTCCCCGCATACGGATCACTCGGCGAAGCCGCATCCGCGGCCAGTCTCTGGTGCAGCGCGTTCTTGTCATCAACCTTCGACTGCTTCACGGCCTTCCAGCTCTCCGCCGAGAACTCCGGGAACTGCTTGAGCTGCTCCTCCGTGGATGCCAGCACAAACCGATCCTTCCCCGCCGCCTCCCACCTGAAGGATGCGTAAGGAATCGCCACGGCTCGACCACCCATGCCCAGCGTCGTGCCAGTCTTGACAATCACATATTCAATCCGCCCAGAGCCGCGGTTCATGATCAGTTCCGATACGCTCGCGATCTCCTCTTCCTTGGTGTTTACGACCTTGCGATCGCTGAGCCACTTCGAAGACCGGAAGTCCACCGTCGAAGCGACCGCGGTCGCCCCCGGCGCGGGAGTGTTGGAAGGCTGAGCGCTGACCGATGCGCCCGCGGCAAACGCCACCATGACAGCGGTAAGGACGGGAACGGACGTGCGATTTCTCATAGGAACCCTACTTTCTTTGCGCCGATCGGATCGGGCGGGAAACACCGTGATGCTGCGGGCGTCATTCCCCTTCCTTATTCAGGCTCGGAGACGCGATGGATTCATCATGGCTGTCGCTTGACCACCGACTAGGGCGGAGAGTTCCTCCATCGCGGACCCCGCGCGTAGAGAACTTGTTCTCGTAACTTATGAGAATCACCGCTCATAGAGCTTGGTGGTATCACGGAAGCAGGACCGGGCTCGCCCTAAAGCGCCTCACCGCTTCATCCGCGGCCAATACACATTCCCCGCGGCCACCGCGTGCACAGCCCGCAGGATCGCATCTGCCGCATCGTTCTTTGAAACGTATCCCCACGCCCCGGCGTGCTTGATCCGATCAAGGAACTCTTCACCGCCATGCCCGCTGTAAATGATCGTCCTGACATCCGGAAACGCCGCCGCCAACCCGCTCATCGCTTCCAGCGGGCTCGCCCCCGGCATCGTCGCATCCAGCAGCACAACATCCGGCGGCGGATTCATGCGGCGAACCTTCTCTACCAACCGGTCGGCCGACCCAAGGCACCCCACGCACTGCAGCGTTTCGTCCGTATCAATCACCATCCGCATCACCGCGGTGATGTCCGAGCTGTCATCGACGCACAGCACTCGCGTCGGAGACTTGGCGATGATTTGGCGAGCTTCCATCGGATCGGACTTTCTGCTACCTGCGACATCATTCAGCCACATATTCTACTTCCCAGGCGCCGTCA
>JBGAND010000054.1:0-20272 GCA_044222485.1 Phycisphaerales bacterium
ACCCCAAATCCGCGGTGGGCGGGATAACCCTTGACAATACCGCACCATCTGGTAGCTTGTAGCTCTCAGGACTGAACGGCTTCTCTCGTGTCGTTCGGTCGCTCGGGCGGTTCGGTAGCAACTCAATCGGTAACCCCATGTGTTGTCCCGAAGCGGCATTGTGTAGTTGCCGTTGCAGCAAATGGTCACCGAATATCAGTGAGGGGTATCATGAAAAAGCAGATCAGTAGGGCTATCGCTATGGCCTTGGTTGCAGGCGGTTTGACGTCGGCGGCTTCAGCTCAGACGTTGTCCACGCTTTATGCAACCGGCAACAACGGCAGCGCAGGCGGGATCATCTTCTTCGACCTTGTCGTCGGTCCCAGCCCGATCACCATCTCCAGTGTTGATTGCAACCTGGGTGTGCAGGCTGCCGCCACGTACGGCTTCACCATGTACACCAAGAACGGCACCTACCTCGGCAGCGAGCAAAACGCCGCCGCGTGGACCGTTGCCACCACCGGCACCATCGCCGGCACCGGCGTGACCAACACGCCCAGCCCCGCCACGTTCGGCTCGGCCGTTGTCCTTGCCGCGAACACCACCTACGGCGTCGGCCTGGTTCTGGCGGCCACCGGGCAGACCTCCGCATCCCACTATTACACCAACGGCAACGGCACCAACCAGACCTACTCCAACGCCGACCTCACCATCAACCTCGGCGCCGCTCAGAACGTTCCCTTCACCGGCGCACCCTTCACACCCCGCGTTTGGAACGGAACCGTTCACTACACCCTCGGTGGTACCACCGGCGCCTGCTGCCTGGGCGCTCCGTCCTACTCCTGTGTCGTAACCACCTCCGCCGGCTGCGCCGGCGCGGGCGGCACCTACGCCGGTGACAACATCACCTGCGCCGCGGCCAACTGCCCCCCGCCCCCCACGGGCGCTTGCTGCAACTCCGCCACCGGCTGCTCCGTCACCACCCAACTCGCCTGCACCACCGCCGGCGGCGTCTACGGCGGCAACAACGTCGCTTGCGGCGTCACCCCCTGCCCCATCACCGCTTGGCTTGAAACCGGCGATGCCGGCGATACCCCCGGCACCGCTCAGGACACCGTCGGCAGCGGAACACTGCTGCAAATCCGCGGCAACACCACGGGCACCGGTGATGCTGACGTTTACAAGATCAAGATCTGCGATGAAGCCAACTTCCTCGCCACCACCGTCGGCGGCACCACGCTCGACACCCAGCTCTTCCTGTTCGATTCCAACGGCTTCGGCCTGGTGATGGATGACGACGATGTCGGCGCCTCCGGCACCCTCCAGTCCCGAATCACCACCCAGTTCGTCACCGCCAACGGCTCCTACTACCTGGCCGTTTCCGGCTACGACAGCGACCCCATGGACTCCGCCGCAGCCTACATCTGGGGTGACCAGAACGCCACGCCCGCCTACGGCCCTGAGTGGGCTCCCAACGGCCCCGCCGCGGCCAACGCCTGGGCTAGCTTCGACCATATCAGTGGCGCTGCAGGCTCCTACAGCATCGCCCTGACCGGCGCCTGCTTCAACACGCCCGCCGCCGTCTCCTGCTACGCCAACTGCGACGCCAGCACCTCCACCCCGCTGCTCACCGCCAACGACTTCCAGTGCTTCCTCAACAAGTACGCCTCCGGCGATTCCTACGCCAACTGCGACGGCAGCACCGCCACGCCCGTGCTCACCGCCAACGACTTCCAGTGCTTCCTCAACTCCTACGCCGCCGGTTGCAGCTGATTCCGTCGGCTAATCTCAGATCACACGAGGGCATCCATTCGGGTGCCCTCTTTGTTTGGCGGATCAGGGGGAACCGGTCGCTCGCAATAAATAAGAACTCCCAGCGCGAACTTGCAAATCTCCTCGGGCAGCGGACTCGCAATTGACGCAGTGGCAGGCTTTGGTATCTTGTCATACGCCGGAACACGGCTTGGCTTCCGACACGCCTGTCGATTCTTGTCTTCGACAGGATTCGTCCTGGTCCACTCTCGTGGGCAGGATTCCTCGCCAGGCACAGTGCAGGAGGAACTCCATGTCGAAGCGTAAAGGCCTCGCGATTATTGTCGCGCTCACCGCGGGAACCGCGGCATCTCTCGTGAGCGCCCAGACGGCCACCATGCCGCCTCACGCCGCCGGATTCACCGGCAACACCCGCGGGTACTGGTTCACAGCGCCCGTCGGATTCACGATCACGGGTGTTCAGGTCATGCAGATCGCCAACCCGGGCTCGAACGCGTTCCAGAACTGGGCCATTGTCAAGTTCGACGGCAACACCCCGCCGCCGACCTTTGCCACCGTTACCAACGCGTTCCAGCAACTCGGTCTTGGCCTCAACCAGCCCGCCAACGCGTACGCGCCCACATCCATCGTCGTCAACGCTGGTGATGTGATCGGCGTGTATGGCAACACGGCAGCCACGTCCGGGACTACCACCGGCGTCAACTCCTACACCGCAACCCTGACGCAGGCCACAACGACGATCCTCGGAAACTCCGTCAACCTCAACCGCTCGGGTATGCAGTTCCACCTTGGCAGCGCCACCTCGCCCGCCGGAATGCACGACCTGTGGGCCGAACCAACCAGCACCGCGATCTCGCGCGTTGAGTTCACGTACGCGCCCCTCGGCGTGACAGGCGCCTGCTGCCTGGGCGCGCCCAACTTCGGCTGCGCCATCAATACCGCCGCCGGGTGCGCCAGCGCGGGCGGAACCTACGCCGGTGACAACGTCACCTGCGCCGCCGCCAACTGCCCCCCGCCCCCCTCAGGCGCCTGCTGCAAGTTTGACGGCTCCTGCTCCATCCTCACCCCCGCCGCCTGCACCGCCTCCGGCGGCACCTACCAGGGCAACAACTCTGTCTGCGGCTCCTGCCCGACTCCCCCGCCCGTCATCTACACCAACTGCAACCTCGCAACCGGCACGACGACCCTCAGCGGCGTCGGCGGCCTTCCCGTCGGGTCTCAATGGTCTGAGGTCGCACGCGATGAAACCGATCTCACAACCGCCAACACCACCGCAGGCTTCACCGGGACCGGCGCTCTGCGCCTCGCCGACGACTTCGTGGTCCCCGCCGGCGGTATGAACCTGGGTTATGTCCGCGTCTACGCCTACCTCACCGGCGCCACCACACCCGGCGTGACCGCGGCCACGCTCCGCATCCTCGATGGCCCCCCAACCGGCACGCCCAACGTCGTCTTCGGCGATCAGACGACCAACCGCTTGGCCGCAAACATCTTCTCGCCGCTCTACCGCTGCTTTAACACGATCGCAGCGCCCACGTGCGCCGGTGCCGCCACATTGCCGGATCAGAACCGCCACTTGCAGTACGTCTACATCGCGGTCAACCAGTTCCTCCCCGCCGGAACGTACTGGATCGACTTCAACTACACCGGCGCTTCGTTCTCACCGCCCAACGGTCAGGCCGACGCGATCGGGCGTCAGTGCAATCCCGCTAACAGCAACGCCCTGCAGTTCAACGCCGCCTGGGTCGCCTGCGTTGACGCGGGTCAGGGCTGCGCCCCGGTCGCCGTCAACCAGGACCTGGCCTTCGACCTCCTGGGCACGTTCCCGGCCGCGACTTGCTACCCCAACTGCGACGGCAGCACCTCTAACCCGCTGCTCACCGCCAACGACTTCCAGTGCTTCCTCAACGAATACGCCGCGGGCCACTCCTACGCCAACTGCGACGGCAGCACCTCCAACCCACTCCTCACCGCCAACGACTTCCAGTGCTTCCTCAACGCCTACGCCGCCGGTTGCTCGTAACCCGCAGTTCGTGCCAGCCCATTCAGCCGGCCGCGCACCTCGCGCGGCCGGCTTTCTTTTTCAGACCTGGTGTGGCAAAACAAAAAGCCCCGCCTAAGAGCGGGGCGTGTTCGCATTCGCAGACTTCGGACGGGTTACTTGGGCATCCGGTCCAGCGTGATGGCATGCCCGGACTTGGGGTCCGTCACCACCAGCGTCGAGCCTTCGACCTTGTACTTGTAGTTCCGCTTGCTGTCACCGGCGTTGAGTGAAAGCTCATCGCCCGTGGTCGCCCAGGTCCCGCTCTGCACGCGGGTGTTGCCCGAGTACTTCGCCTCGGCCGTGAAAGTCTGATCTCCCACGAACGACACGCTGCCGAATGTGAACGGCGCGTTGGCGGCGCCGCGGCCGCTCCACGTGCCCACAACCGGCGAACTCGAGCAACCGACCAGGGTGACAAGGGCCAAGGACGCTGCAAGTGTAAAAACGCGACGCATGATGAAGTCTCCTATTTGAGGACGGGATCATACCGAATATCGCGGACGCTGCGCGATCAGGCCTTCGACCCTGAACGCCCCTGCAGCCGCTGCCGACTAACGGGTCTTTTGGTCTGTTGAAATCACCATCGCCCCAAGTACCCCTTCCGTGATCTGAACTCCTGATTGGGCCCATTTTTCGCCCAATTCGCAAGTTAGTGCCTGGGAACATATCTGGAGTTCAGGCGTCTGACTTGCCGGGAAATCACCCACCGCGAGCCGGGTCGGCCGCGGCATACAAGGAGCTTGGAAATGAAACTCAGGAACATCCTGGCCGCTATCGCCGCGCTCTGCCTGGTCAGCACACTCAGCGGGTGCTTCTGCTTCAGCGGTGGCGGCGGACACCGAGGCGGGCACGGCGGCGGCCATTGTCGCTGAACCCTTTCTCACAATTGAGAAGTGGCCAATCGCCCTAGCCGAAGCGGGCCAAGCCTGGCCCCGCCGGTACACGCCACGCGGGCGCAAGCCGTGGCATCCCAGTTGCAACAGGTATCTCTCCCACGGAGATTTCTGATGCGGCACTTCGTTCGCGCCACGTTCCTCATGCTCGCCTGCGGCCACTCGGTCGCCCTCGCTCAATGCGAAATTCTCTTGCAAGAGACCTTTCGCTTCGGCCCGCGGCAACACGGTGGAAATGGACAGTTGCGTGAACCCGACGTCGGAGACGGATTGGCTGGCTATTGGCCACAAATCCCGGCCGCGGCGATCTGGGAAGCACAAGAGCAGGGCTGGATCTTCGCCGCTGCATCTCTAGACCCTCTCGAAGTCGATCCGCTGGATCCGTTCAACGGCGTCGCCTTTGTCAACGCCGACCTGAACACCGCCGCGCTGCTCCCC
Organism: Phycisphaerales bacterium; assembly: GCA_044222485.1. Classification (GTDB taxonomy): domain Bacteria; phylum Planctomycetota; class Phycisphaerae; order Phycisphaerales; family UBA1924; genus JAHBXE01. The sequence continues at coordinate 5,128 of JBGAND010000054.1, forward strand.
TTCACCCCTCCCACTTCGCGCTACACACTCTCACTCGAGATCGCCATGGGGCAACTCGTGAGCCCCGCGATCCACATCGGGTACTCAGCCAGCGGCGCGCTCACCGACAACTTCCAGACCTCCGGGGTACTGTGGCTCGCCGTCGATGCATTCGGAGCCTGGCAGCTCTTCGCCAACGGTTCCACCTTCATCGCCTCCGGACAAGGCGACTACACCCATTCCCTCGAATCCGGCTGGCTACCGATCGAGCTCTCCTACGACCCGGCGCTCTCCCAGGCTTCCGGCACCATCGGGGGCAACCACTTCGGCCCCATCGCCGTCTCATTGACCACGCCGGTTTCCCGCGTCGGCTTCGAAGCGCGCGGCAACTTCTTCAACGCCGTCAACAACATGCGAGTCGTCCGCGGCACACCCCTGGCCCTTTCCGTGCAGGGCCCGGCCGGCACACCCCTTCCGGGAGCTGCGGCCACCTTCATCGCGACGACCAACGCGACCGATCCCTCCGGCATCGCCTGGCGGCATAACGGCTCCACACTCGCCAACGGCCCTACCGCCTGGGGGTCGATCATCTCCGGCGCTTCCACTGGCTCGCTCACGATCACCAACATCTCTACCAGCGATACGGGCACCTACGACGCCATCGTGTTCAACGCGTGCGGCTCGCTCACCAGCGAGCCCGTCGCACTGTCACTCTGCTACCCCAACTGCGACGGCAGCACCTCGGCCCCGATGCTCACCGCCAATGACTTCCAGTGCTTCCTCAACAGCTTCGCTTCCGGGGCGCCCTACGCCAACTGCGACCAGAGCACCACCAGCCCGGTGCTGACCGCCAACGACTTTCAGTGCTTCTTGAACCTGTTCGCCGCGGGCTGCAACTGATCAGTCCCAGATCGCCTTGAAGTCGGCGGGCTTGCTGCCAGCCTTGATGAACAGGCCCAGGTAGTCGTTTGTGCTCTTGGGGTCATCCTGCTCATCATGGCAGAAAATGTCGGGCCAGGACTTGCCGTCGGCATCTTTGTACGTGGTGAGCTTGGAATCGGGCGAAATCGTCTTGCCGTTGGCGACCACGTTCTTCATGAACTGAACGTGGTTGTCATTGAAGGCGGTGTTGCCGGACCAGCTTGTGCTGACCTCGTACATGCCGATGGTGACGGACTTGGGATTGGCGAGCGTGACCTTGATGGAGCCGTCTTCGTTCTTGACGACGCTGGCAACTTCCGGGCCGCGCATGCTCAGGATCTTCTCTTCAGCCTTGAAGGTGTTTGACCAGCGCTTGATGCGGCCGCCGGAGGGTTGAAGGTGGGCGTAGCTGGCGGCGCCTTTTTTCCCGCCTGTAAAGTCCACGCTGAAGGCCGGGTCCCAGATCGCTTTGTCGGGCTTGGCGGACTTTCTGGGCTGATCGAACTCGTACTTGTCAAAGACCTCGATGCTCTTGCTGGCCTCGACGGGGCTGATGAAAATCTCGGTCGAAACGGTTCCGTTGTACACCATCATCGAGTAGATGTTGGAGGTCGTGTCCTTGTCGGCGCCCAGCTCGGTGACGGTGTAGTCCTTGGTGTCAATCTTGGAGGGCAGGGGGTAGCTGTCCTTGTTGTTCTGGGCCCAGACGACGAAGCCTTGGTGGATGCCGCGGACCTGGGTTTCATCCTTCTTGCGGCGGGCGGCTTCGCGGGCGGCTTCCTGCTGGCCGCAGATCAGGGGGATGATGACTCCGACCGCGGCGAGGATTCCGGCCAGATCGATGAGCGTAAACGCGCGGCGGGTGGTCATGGGGGGGCTCCGGTTGCAAACAGGATACCGAGGGCCGCAGCGTTGGTTGCTAGTCCTGCTTTTTGCGTTTCCTCGGGGGTTCGTCGTGGGAACCTAGTGCTTTGAGCGGTGTGCCGAGGAACTGAGAAATCTCGGTGGCCAGGGCGATGACGGGTTCGGGGTTGCCGCTTTGGACTTCATCCAGGTCTATCGCGCGTCGGGGTTTGGTGATCAGGAGGCGGGCTTTGGTGACCTGAACGGCGAATCCGCGGCCGCCGCCTCGGGCTTGGAGCGACTTTTCGACCGCGACTCCGGCGAGGCGATCGAAGGGGTAGGACTTGGTTTTTCGGGTGCCGATTAGGAGGCTCCAGGTTTCGTGCTCGGCGGTCTTGGTGACCTTGTCGAGAATCAGGCGTTCGCGTTTGAACGAGAGGAGGATGAGGATGCCCATCAGAAAGAGCATGAAAACAACGCCGATCGCGGGCGGCACGGCGGCCCACGGGGACTTGGCCTTGACCAGCTCAAAGTAGGTGAAGAACGCGGCGACCAACATGATGGCCAGGCAGCAGAGGACGCCAAACAGCAGACCGCGGCCCTGGGGGATGCCGCGGAGCTCGATGCGGTCGGGGGTTTGGAACGTGATTTTCACGGTGAGGTCATTCGGAAGAGCGGGTCGAGGGTTCCTTGTGGGTTGCTCTAGAGAATTGTTGCTCCCCATCAGGCACCAAAATCTGCCCATTTCTTCTGTGTTTGCTGGGAACCGGGCGGTTATGGGTCATGTTCCAAGCTGATCACCCGCAGGATCGCCGGACTCGAAAGTCCGGTGCCGGGGTGGAATCACACTCTGTTGGAGATGAAGATGACCACTATTCGTGGGTTGATGTGCGCGGGTCTGCTTGCGTTGTGTCCTGTGGTGGCTCATGGGTCGCTGGCATTCAGCTTTGCGAGTCCGGGGCCTGGGCACCAGTTGACCAATGTCGCTAACGGCGGCGGGGCCGGCATTGGATTGCTCAGCTACAACACCACCCAGGCGATTTCGCTGATCGTGGACGGGACGTCGGAGGCCATCGGCACGACGACCTTTACCAACGCCCGGCTTGAGATGACCAACCTGCACCTGGGCTCAGCCCAGACGGTCAACGGCATTACGACGGCCCCGGTTTCGGGTTCGTTTGCGTTCTATGACTTCACGGGCAACACCCGCGTGAACATCCTGCTGGCGACCGTTCCCAACGGCTCGTATGTCCGGATCGGCAACACGAACGCGATCCTGTTCAGCAGCAGCCAGGGCTTGGTTTACACGGCCGGCCCCCGCTTGCAGACGATTCTTGGGACGGCTGGTCCGATGACCAATCCTCAGGAAGCGGTCTTCACGCTGACGGACGTCCGGGTGAATAACGGGGCACCCATCACCAACGGTGCGGGCGTGTTCAACTCCTTTGACGCCAATGCCTCGTACAGCGGCAACTCCGCTCTGGCACCGGCCCCTGGTTCGGTTGCTCTCTTGAGCCTCGCTGGGTTGCTCTTCACCAAGCGTCGGCGCGCTTAAGACCCTCCAATCGCGAGCTGTTTGCGGGTGGGTCTCCCAACTTCCCGCCCTGCGAGCCCTTAGCGATTCACCTCAGAAGCGGGCCGGAAACGGCCCGCTTCTTTTATTTGATTTCGACGCTGATGACGTGGAGGGGAGTTGTTCCGACGTTCTCAAGGGTGTGGGGGCCAAGGGGTGGGGACCAGGTGGCCTGGCCGGGTTGAGGTTTGGTGGGAGATTGGCGGGTGTCGAGGGTGACCTGGTTGTGCTCATCGCGGCGGATGAAGTCGCTGAAGGCCAGGATGTAGAAGGTCGCGGGCCACTGGTGGGTGTGGAGGCGCGTGGTATCACCGGGCTCGATTTTGGTCTCGAGCACTCGGACGGAGTCGTTTTCGAGGAGGAGCTTGTGATGCTCTGGCGCGGCGATGAGCGCGTCGAGATGGGATGGGAAGTTCATGGGGTGGGGCGCGGGTGTGGGCAGTGTGAAGCAAAGGCACATGCCTACGCGAACGCGGAGGCATGGCAAGCAATCTAGTGATAGTCCACGCGGAGGCCTTCGAGAATGAGGGGAGTGGAGGCGGGGAAGGAGACGCTGGCGCCGGGGCGGAGCTTGATGGAGTGCTCACCGCCGGGGATGGTTTGGGAGAGGGTCGCGTCTTTGTTGGTGGTGTTGGTGACGACGAGTTCGTGGGAGGCGCAGCCGGTGAGGGAGAGGGCGGCGAGAAGGAGGAGGGTGCGCATGTGTGGGGCTCCGGGATGGGGGAGACTACCACGGGGGGAGAGGAAAGTGCTGAGTGCCGAGTGCCCCGTGCCGAGTGGGAAGCCAGAGGGGGACCGGGACGGCGGTTGAAGTAGTAGAGCAGGGCCTGGGCGGCTTTGAGGCGTTCTTGGGTGGTTCCGTGGGTTAGGTAGTGCTCGAGGGTTTGGAGGGCTTGCTCCTGGCGGGCGTGGGCTTCGGAGGCTGCGAAGATGGGGCCGTATTTGGCGGCCGCGGATTGGATGTGGGGCTGGGAGAGCAGATCCTGGACTTGAAGGGTTGAGAGGCCGTGCTTTTCGGCGAGTTGGGAGACGGAGGCACCCTTGAGTTGGGCGAGGAGGATGGTGGATTCCAAGGGCGTAAGACCCGCGGAATTGCGGGTAGGAGAGGCCGCGGGAGTTGGAGCCGTTGTGGACACCCACCCAATGTACGGTTTATGGATGGGTTGTCAAGACAAATCGTACGGATTTTGATAGGTTTTGTAAAGGCTTGGCAGAGTGGGGTTTAGCATCAGGCGGCCGCGGTGACTTTGAGTTTGGGTTGCTTGAAGTGCTTTCTGAGGCGGTTGATGGGGCCGACGATGGCCTTGCGGTGGAGGAGCCAGGTTTGGACCCGCTTCTTGCCGGGGAAGTCGGCCATGGTGATGCCCAGGAGGAGGACCAGAAAGCCCGGGCCGGGGAGGAAGACCATGGCGGCGCCGCCGACGATAAAGATCCAGCCGAGCACGCTGCGGCCGATGCGAATCCAGGGGCGGGAGGACCTGCGTTTCTTGATCAGTGCATCGGGGGGCATGCGAACGAGATAAACGCCCATGCCCGCGAAGAACACCAGGCCGAAGCCAAAGGAGATTGACAGGAGGATGATGTGGTCTTGAACCCAGGTGAGCATGTCAAGTTGTTCGACGGCGCGGGGGGTTGGGAGTCCGGAAAGTCGAGCCGCGCGAAGAAACGGCGCGGCCGCGGCCAATGTGGACGGGATGGAATGGACACTTGTACGGCTTCTGATTGGAAAACGCCGGGGCGTTGCAAGCGGGAAAATGGGCTTTTTTGGCGGCTGAAATGCGGCGCGGCGTAATCCGAAAGGATTGGAATGCCTACCACCAAGACCATGGGAACTTCGCTGCGCTGCCCGACTTGTGGCTCTGTTCATCCGGACAAGAAGGAGGGTGTGATCTTGCGGTTGAGGGTGGGTGGGGCGCCGACGCGGGTGCTCGGGCGGTGCACTGTTTGTGATGAGATGAAGTTTCTGATTTCGGAGCCGGCGGGCGCGCCGGGGGTGCCTGGGGGGAAGGTGGCCGCGGATCGTGAGGTGACGCTCATGCAACTGGCGGCGTACGTGAGTGAGAGCACGATGAGCATCGAGACGGCGGAGGCGATCGCGGGTGCGGAGTGTCCGGAGGCGCGGAAGCGGCACGTGGCGGCCCTGGTTGCGGAGGGGGTTTTGAAGCCGGGGGATGCGGTGCGGTTGCTGGCGATCTGAGGGGCAGTCGTCGGCACGAGGCCTGAAGAATCTTCACCGCAGAGCCGCAGAGAACGCAGAGTTCAAGGCATGGGCTTTTTTCTCTGCGGCATCTGCGTCTCTGCGGTGAATCTGGTTTTTGGCTAGGCTGTTGGCAACCGTTCAAAGGAGTTTCACATGGCGTATGTTGATGGGTTTGTGTTGCCGTTGCCCAAGAAGAATCTGGCCGCGTACAAGAAGATGGCGCAGAAGGCCAGCCAGGTGTGGATGGATCATGGGGCGGTGGAGTATCGCGAGGCGATCGGGGATGACATGAAGGCGCCGTGGTGCATGACGCTCTCGGATATGGCCAAGTGCAAGCCGACGGAGACGGTGGTGTTTGCGTGGATCGTCTACAAGTCGAAGAAGCATCGCGATGCCGTGAACAAGAAGGTGATGGCGGACCCGCGGATGGGGAAGATGATCGCGCCGGGGGAGAAGATGCCGTTTGATTGCAAGAAGATGGGGTATGGTGGGTTTGAGGTGATTGTGGAGGGGTGAGGGGGCGGAGCGGGCAGTAGGGAGTAGGCAGTGGTGAGTAGGGAGTGAGGAGATGGGGGATTTTTCTCTCTTCATCCCCCTATGTCTCTATCTCCTTGCCTGCTTTCACGCCATTGCTGCGACACGGTTATGGCGCGGGCTTCACTTCTACGGAGATTACGTGGAGGGGTGTGGTTCCTACGTTTTCGAGGGAGTGCGGGGGTAGTGGGCCGGACCAGGTGGCTTGGCCTGCGCGGGCGTGGGGACTGGATTCGCGGGTTTCGAGGGTGATTTGGCCGCGGTCATCGCGGCGGATGAAGTGGCTCCAGGCCAGGACGGGCGGCGGGCCACTGGTGGGAGGGCGGTGGTTTCGCCGGGGTTGATGATGGTTTCCAGGACGCGGACCTGGGCGTTTTCGAGGAGGAGGGTGGGCGGGGGAGGCGGTGAGGGCGTCTAGGGGGTGGAGCATGGGGGATTGTTGGGGGGACGGTCTGCGTGAGCACCTTCTTCTTTCTCCCACCCTTCCCCCCACCCTTCCCCCGATTGCAACTCCAGCACAGAACCCGCAGATTCGACTCCTCATCCCCGCCGCCGTCCGCCACCGCGACGATGTGATCCACCTCCAGCTTCGCACCGTCCGCGGCCGTCCGCCCGCACACCGTGCACTTCTGGCCATCCCGCTCCAGAACGCGCCACCGCACCGACGGCTTGATCGCGGCCCTTCCACCCCTCCACACTCCCTTTAGTCCCTTCTCCGCCACAGCAAGCAGCTCTTCTCTCGACATCTCTCCCTTCTTGAACTTCGCAAACGCAGCGCACGCGCGCTGCAGACTCCCCCACCGCCTCACGTATGGACCGTTCCCAATGTGCCCATGCCGCCGCAGGCTCCTGACGCCCGGCGCCCGGCCCACCTTCCGCCACACCTGCTCCAAGTGTTCGACCAGTTCGTCCGGGTCATAATCCCTCCCCTTCACCCCGTGAATCCCCGCTTTCAACAGCGCCTTTCGCCACGACCCGAATCGTCTCGAAATCGTGTTCGCTCCCGCGGCCCGGTCCTTCCACGCCGAAAACTCCACCATCCCAAATGGCCGGCCACCCACCAGCTCGCCATAAGCGCGCACCGACGCCAGCAGAATCGCATCGCTCACCAGCGGCCGGCTGCCATCAAACCGAAACTCAAAAGAATCCGCTACGTGCTTGTCCATGGTCAACCCCCTCGAAAAAGACCACAACACTGATCCCCGCGTAGCGACGGGGACGTTCAGGACCTTGAGCCGAGGCTCACCGAGGGGGGAGGTCCACAGGCGGCCAGAATATCAGATTGTTCGGTATCTGTCAAGCATTACTTCGGGGCGGATTTTGAACCCCTGGGTGCTCGTAGTAGCAGACGCAGCTATCTATGAGGGTTTTTGCCTATTCCACAGTCGCGATTCCAAACATTTTCAAGCATATTTGCATATTTGAGCTTGAGGTTCGCCGAAATGGGAGTACTCTTTGCGTCAGTGCTCCGGGATGGAGGATCCGGAGACTGGACGACAAGGAGGTGTGCAAGTGATTCACCGGCATTCGATCAAGTGGCCACAGGAGGACCGGGTCGTCGCGACGATCGACGATTTGTACATTAACGGCGCTTCTCCGCGCTCGTTAACAGATCCGGATTTTGAACTCACAATCGACGAGGTACTCGAATGCGTGCGCATGCAGCGCGGAGAGTACGTACGGAACAAAGATGGAACGGCCGCGACGGCGCAGGCCGTGCGGCGCACGACTTGGAGGCATCGCAAGTTTCTGGTTCAGCAGGTTTCTTATGAAGGCTACCTGCTCTTCGTGGTCTGGGGATGGCCGTCAGAGATCGAACGGTATTTGGGTTGCAGGATCAAGTTGCGCAAGGAGTTTCACCAGATTTGCCTCCCGTTTGTTCTTGGCTGGCAGGAGGCTGGCACTCTACGCGTTTAGTGTGGACTCGAGAGGGCAAGAGGGATGAAGGAGATCGTCATGGAAGAGCACAAGGATACCAGGTTAATTATGTTTCCATTCAACAATCCAAAGGATGACGCCGCTTGCGAGCGCTCCACCGTCACATTTCTTGACGGTGCATCGCTCGGCGGATCTGCGACCGGACAGCGCCTTGTTGAGCGACGGCAACATCTCGGTTGCTCCGAGCATCAACTGGCTGCCAGCAGTGGGTTGACGCTTTCTCGCATTCGAGCTATCGAAGAGAAGCCTGGTAGGGCTAAGACATCAGAGCTTGCAGCGCTTTGCACTGCACTGCAGTTGAACATTTCAGATCTGTTGTAGCACCATTGACGGGTCGAATCCCGTCACAGGGGGCCACAAACATCTGCCGATTCTTGGAGTTATAGTAATGCATTCTATTATTAACATTCTTGGTTCTTCGCCGAAGAGTGATTCACCTCAAGAGACTAACGACTTTGCGGTCTTTTTCACCCTGAGCAATTTGCCGACTGCTGAGGTCGGTGCACGGGTGCGAGCTCTGCGAAAGCTCGCGGATTTGTCCCAAGAGGATGTTGCAGAACAGGCATCCGGCTTTTTGCCCGAGAAACACAGGTTGTCGCAAAGCGATATTTCCCGCTTAGAGAACAATCCGGGAAGCGTCAAGTTTTCAACCGTCCGGGCTGTTTGCCAAGCGCTCTCTCGAAGCATTTCCGATTTGCTTGAGGAGACACCTGTAGCTCTGACACGAACGCGCAAAGAGAGCCCTGACTAAGACTTTGACGTTTGGAGACAACATGGCGCGCCGCCGGACATCTTCTCCCAACGCTACCCCCGAGAAAGCCGATCGAGTAATTCCGATGAGTGCCGGTCGCGAGACGACCGATACGGCATGCGTCAACGGACAATCGTCATCGCCTCATGCAACATCGACGCCACCCGCTCCAGCTTCGCCTTCCGTGAATGAGCCGACTGCCCAAGCAGAGTCTTCCGCAGCGAAGTTAATTCGCCTGGCGACCACGAACGCAGATGATCTGGAGTTGGCTAAGGCGGTCTCTGAACACGTTCGGGCGGCCCTTCCGGACGACTCACCTATCACCAGTCAGTACAACGTGTTGTATTTGTTTGATGAGGGCAGACTGGTCGAATCGGACGCCGATCACATTTATGCGGCCGCCCAAACCCTAGACCGTGACAAGCCCGTGCTTTTGATTCTTCACTCGCCGGGAGGCGAAATCGCCCCAGCCTATTTCGTCAGCAAGATTTGTCGCCAATACGCCAAGCAAGCCTTTGTCGTAGCCGTGCCCCGTAAGGCCAAATCCGCCGCGACACTCATATGTTGCGGAGCCGACGCAATTCACATGGGCATAGTCAGTGAACTTGGTCCGATTGATCCACAAATCGACGGAATGCCCACACTGGGTCTAAAGAACGCCATTGAGCATCTCGCTGATCTGGTCAAAAAGAACCCGTCGGCTTCGGAAATGTTCGCGAGCTACCTTTCACGATCGCTTCGGTTGCCACAACTTGGTTACTACGAGCGCGTTGCCGAGTCTGCTGTTCAGTACGGAGAGCGTTTGCTGATGGGAAGACGCACGCCGTTGAAAAAGAGCGCAACGGAGGTGTCAAGGCGTCTCGTCTACGACTACAAAGATCATGGATTCGTGATTGATGCCAACGAAGCCGAAGAGGTCTTTGGCCCAGGAATGATATTGCGAAATACACCGGAGTATCACTACGCAAATGCCGCCTACCGTGCGCTTGAGATCTCGCGTTCGTTCTTGAAATACGGCGCCAAGAAACGAATGTACTTTGTTGGAACGGTGGACAGTGGCTGCCAGTTGTTGCCGTTGTCTAGAACTGAATAGCCCGGTGACTTTCCGGCGCAATCGCATTTGGCATGCCCGTGCGTCAGCACAGGCATGGTGCGGCGAGCGATTGACAAAGTGGCGCAATTCAGTGGGATAGCCATACAGGCCTAGGTCGTTTCCGGGGAGACTTTCCGAGCTCCAGTGGGAGACACGCAAGTACGTCGCTAGTTTCTCTTCGTCTTACCATGCCGTGCTGACGCTCAGGCATGCCACACGAACAAACAGGCCACCCGCCGCCTATGGCGCTTGTGGGACAGCAGCCGCTTGCATCCGCGCCACATGAAACGACACATCGAGCAACCACTCGAATTCTTGTCTTCGCCCCCACATGCAGTTGATCGGGACGGACACAGTGGGAAGGTTAATCCCGTACGTATCGGCGACGCGTTCATTCACGTTCGCCTTCGACACAACGACGGCTGTGATAAGCCCATAGATCAAGCTACCCGGAAGGTACAGCGTGGCGTTGTCAAAGCGAATTTCCGGTTTCATTTCGAATTTGAGATTGGCAGGTAGCTTTGCCTCGTGGTACAGGCCACATCGAACGGCGTGGTAGTAGATGTCTTCAATCCTGCAACACCCCTGAGAATCTGCCGGAACATCTGGGTGCGAGTATCCCAAATGAAGGTTCTCTACCGCGGGTCCGCCAAAGGCCACTCGGGTGATTAGAATCGCGTTGGCCTTCAGGAACTGTTTGAAAGCAAGCTTCCCGCGCTTGCCCGCCTCGGCCACTGCGGTCGCTTCAACGGCACTGCAGATTTGGAATAGCGCGGCTTCCGGGTCACCCTTCTGCATCTTTTCGATCGTGTCTTCGATTCGCTTTCCGACGCTCATAAACCTACCTCGTGCCCTCAAGCACCATGAACCCGGCGCTGGCGCTTGGGTCTCCGTTGGAATAAGAACAGAAGATCCATCGCTTGCGCTTCGGGCTCGTGGGGACCCCCTGCTGCCGCAGGGGGCTCTGATTATTCGCCGGTGTCGAGGACGGCCATGAAGGCTTCTTGGGGGATGTTGACTGACCCGATCGACTTCATCCGCTTCTTGCCCTTCTTCTGCTTTTCGAGGAGCTTGCGTTTGCGGGAGACGTCGCCGCCGTAGCACTTGGCGAGGACGTTTTTGCGGAAGGCTTTGATGGTTTCGCGGGCGATGATTTTGCCGCCGATGGCGCACTGGAGGGGGATTTCGAACTGGTGCTTGGGGATCTGTTCTTTGAGGCGGGAGATGAGGGCGCGGCCGCGCTGCTCGGCTTTGTCGCGGTGGACGATGACGGAGAGGGCTTCGACGGGGTCGCCGTTGACGAGGATGTCCATCTTGACCAGTTCGTCGGCCTTGTAGCCGGTGACTTCGTAGTCCATGGTTCCGTAGCCGGCGGTCATGCCTTTGAGCTTGTCGTAGAAGTCGTAGATGATTTCGGCCAGGGGGATTTCGAAGGAGAGCAGGTCGCGGGCTTCGGAGACGAAGGTTTGGGACTTGTAGAGGCCGCGGCGGTCCAGGCAGAGCTTCATGATCGCGCCGATGTCCTTTTTAGGGAGCATGATGTCTACGCGGCAGATGGGCTCGCGGACTTCGAGGATGTTTGAGGGGTTGGGGAGGTCGGCGGGGTTGTGGACTTCGAGGATGGCGTTGCCGCCGGTTTCGGAGCCTTTGGGGCGGTCTTCGACGGCGACGATTTCGATGGATTTCTGGCCGCCGCCTTCTTTGTGGAGGTCGGGCTTGTCGCCGCGGACTTTGACCTGGTAGGAGACGGTGGGAGCGGTCTGGACGACCTCGACGTGGCCCTCGCGTTCGAGGCGTTCCTGGATGATGTCCATGTGGAGGAGGCCGAGGAAGCCGCAGCGGAAGCCGAAGCCCAGGGCGTCGGAGTGGACGGGGAGGAAGGTGAACGATGAATCGTTTAACGAGAGTTTCCCCACCGCGTCCCGCAACTCATCGAACTCGGTGGCTTGCTCACCCTCTTCGGCGGTTGAGGGGTAGAAGTCGCAGAAGACCATTTGGCGCGGGGGCTGGTAGCCGGGGAGGGGAGTCTGCGCGGGGTCGGAGTCGAGGGTGATGGTGTCGCCGATGCGGACATCGGCGAGGGTGCGGATGGCGGCGACCAGGGCGCCGGTCTCCCCCACTCCCAGCGGGATGGGTTTGCCTTGCGCGTCGAGGACGCGGCCGGGCTTTGGCGTGTACTTCATGATGTCGGACACGCCGAAGGTGCGGCCGGTGCCGATCATGCGGATCTTGTCGCCGACTTTCAGTTGGCCGTCGAAGATTCGGAAGTAGACGATGACGCCGCGGTGGTCGTCATATTGGGCGTCGAAGATGAGGGCGCGGAGCTGGGGGATTTCGGGCGGGCGCGGTGGCGGGAACTTGTCGCAGATGGCCGCGAGAAGCTCGGGAATGCCCTGGCCGGTTTTGGCGGAGACGTAGATGACGTCTGTCGTGTCGATGCCCAGGACCTGCTCGATTTCCATCGCGATGTCGTCGGGCCGGGCGGAGGGGAGGTCGATCTTGTTGACGACGGGGATGATCTTGAGGTTTTCGTTGATGGCGAGGTAGGCGTTGACGACGGTTTGGGCCTGGACGCCCTGGGTGGCGTCAACGACGAGGATGGCGCCTTCGCATGCTTTGAGGGCGCGGGAGACTTCGTAGTTGAAGTCGACGTGGCCGGGAGTGTCGATGAAGTTGAGCATGTAGAGGGGAGATTCGGAGACGGAGTTACGCAGGGATGCGGAAGCGGCATCCTGTTTGTGGGACTCGAGCCACTTGGCGATCTCACCCTCGGTGGAGCCGGGGGGCGGCTCGGTTTCGGATTCGAGGGCGTCGGTCTTTTGGCCGGGGGTGTGGTGGTGATGGACGGTGACGGCGGAGGCTTTGATGGTGATGCCGCGCTCGCGCTCGATGTCCATGGAGTCGAGGATCTGCTCCTTGGCTTCGCGTTCGGAGACGGCGTTGGTGGCCTGGAGGAGACGGTCGGCGAGGGTGGACTTGCCGTGGTCAACGTGGGCGACGATGGAGAAGTTACGGATGTTTTCGCGGGGGACGGGCATTGGAGGGGATGGTAGGTGCCCGCGGGTGGGTAATTCGGGGGTCAGGGCGGCGGATTGAAGGGGAAGTTGACTTCGTATTCCTCGACGGGGAGGCCGTCGTCGGCGATGCGGAGGCTGGTGGAAACCAGGAAGCCGGTGACGGCGTTGGTGAGGTCGATGTCGGTCCCGGCGGCGGGGTGGAGCACGAGGCGGAAGGGGCGGCCCTGGGGCGCAAAGTCCAGATTGAGCGAAGCGGCCAGGGAGTTGGCGCGGATGGTGACGGTGGCGGAACCGATTTGACCGGACTGCTGGCCGCTGGCTGGATCGATGGGAACGATGAAGGTGGGATCGCCGACGACGCGGACGACATCGCTTCGGCCGCTGCTCCAGACGGTTCGGTAGGTGGTTGATGCGATTCCGGTGGCATCGCCGAGGCGCGGGGCGACGCCGGGCTCAAGCACGCCGGTGGGGCTGCCTTGAAGCTGGGAGATGTTGGTTGGGATGTTGGGGGTGGAGGTGATGTAGGTGATTTCTTCGAAGGGGAGGCCGTCATCGCCGGTGAGGAGTCGGTACGAGGAGAGTCGGCCGGTGGGGAAGTCATAGTTGTATTGGCCGCCGGAGAGCATGACGGCGATGCGAAGACCGGAAAGGGATGTGCCGCTCTGGACCCAGCTGAACCAGGTGTTGTCGGAGGTGCGTGGGCGGCGGAGGGTTGGGGGGATGCTCCATTGCGCGCTGCCGGTGGTCGGGCGGTTGATACGCCAGGAGCCGACCATGCGCGCGGTGGGGAAACTGGTGTTGTGAATGGTGATGGCAACGGTGGTGCCTGCGGGGTAGCCGGAGGAAAAGCCCAGGCGGCCGGGATCCAGGGCCGCGGACCTTTGGACGGAGTCGTCGGGGAAGCGGTAGCCGGAGACGGTGGAGTGGATGATGCCGGAGAACTTGTTGGTGTCTGTGAAGATGTTGGGGACGTTGAGACGCGGGATGTTGGGGGTGAGGAGCGAATCGCTAACGGTGCCGCCGACGAGATTGGAGGCGTTGAGCTGTGTGAGGCCGGTGCCGATTCCGATGAACGTATTGGAGGGGTTTGAAAAAGTCAGTGAGGCGGTGTAGATGCCGCCGAGGAGGCCACTGGGGATGGTGCCGGTGGAGAGATTGGAGGCGTTGAGGTAGTACGAGGCAACTTTGCCGTTGAGTTGAGAAGAGTCGGAGGCGAGGGCGGCGGTGGTTGCGGTGGAGGCCGCGGCGGCGGTGAGGGCGAAAGTGGCGTTGGGGGCGGCGGAGAGTTCTTGGCGGGGCGCGAGGGTGGTGTAGCCGGTGGCGGTGGCACAGGGAGTGGAGCCGGTCGCATCGGCGCGGACGGCGACTTCGAGGAAGCGCTTTTGGCCGTTGAATACGGAGCCGAAGTCGAGGACGGTGGTGAAGCATCCGGCGGCGATATTGACGTTGTTCGAGCAGAGGGTGGTGCCGATCTGATTGCCGGCGGAGGGCGCGTCGAAGAGTTTGAACTGGAGATCGAAGGTGCCGGTGGCGGGAGAGCCCGACTGCTTGAGTTCGCCCTGGTAGGTGAAGGCCGTGGTGAGGGGTTGAGCGAGAGCGGAGGCGGTCGCGGCGAACAGGGCCGCGGCCGCGAGGGAATGCAGTGAGCGCATTGCAAATCTCCTAAGAGCACTGATGCGGCGTATATCCAAAACGGGTCAGTGACGATGGATGGAGGGGTCGGAGATTGTCGGTGCGACGGCATTGGTGCGGTTGTAGATTCCCAACGAGGGTGTGAGGCCGAAGGCTTCCGGGTGGAGGTAGTGGCCCTTGTCCGCGGCGGACTTTTCGACCTCGATCGGGATGCGATTGGCGTTGGCGAAGGCATCCTTGCGAATGCCGGTGACTTGCCAGGAGACTTCGAGGTTGCCGGGGACGGACTTGATGATGAAGGTGTTGTCCGGGCCAATCTTTCGGACGATGCGGGCGAAGTGGGCGTCGGGTGCGGCTTCGTCGATGACGGTGAGCTGGTAGCGGAAGTCGCGGTTGAGGGCGCTGAACCACTCGGGGAGCGTGATCGTGGCGAAGCCGGCGCTATCGGTGCGGACGTTGCCGTTGTAGATGTTCATCATGTCAGGGGATTCGACGAAGGAGTGGAAGAGAAACTTGTTGGCGGGGTCGAGGGGGTGGTCGATCTGGAAGGAGCCGCCGCCCTTCGAAAGCGTGCCCGTGACAATCGCGTCGCCGCCGACGGTGAGGGGCGCGGAAGGTGCGGTGGTTCGGATCCCCACTTTGCCGTCCGAGGTGACTGTCAACC
>JBGAND010000022.1:0-100674 GCA_044222485.1 Phycisphaerales bacterium
GGCGTAGCAGCCCGTGGTGGCGGGAGCGTCATAGCCGATGGCCACGCAGAAGATGAGGGGGCTGGGCTGAACGGCGAAGGCCCAAGTGGCGTTTTCGCAAGCGAGCTGGAAGATGCCGTCCGGGATGTTGGTGGCCAGGCCGCCGGCGCAGGTGGCGCCCGTGCTCTCATCGTCCCACTGATTCAGACCCGAAGTGCCGACCTTGGCCGGGACGGGCGCGGGGGTTGTATTCTCTTGCGTACCCCACATGGCGAACTGATAGCCCTGAGCTGGGAGAGTTCCCGCGGCGTCGCGCGTGGTCTTGATAATCAAGCCGCCGTTGCCGTCGACAGGCAGCTGCCAGATGTTGGGGTCGGTCAGGGCCGAGGGGTAGTAGAAGAAAGAGTTTGGTGGCGCGGCAGCGTAAGCGAACTGCCAGCCTGGGAACGCGCCCCAAGTCGCATCGGGAGCGACGGTGTCAAAGTAGTTTTCCGTCGTGAAGACCGTGGTGAACTGCAGGCCGCCCGCTTTGTCGTAGGCCAGCCAATCGACGTATTTTGCGCCGATTGAAAGCGAGCCGGGGAGGATGGAGTTCACGGGGATGGCCATGCCAGCCTCGGCATAGTCGTATTGCGGAGTGGGAACGGTCGTCCAACTAAAGAGCCAGCGACCAGTCTCCGGAGGGGTGTTCGGAGCGTGCCCACCCTGATCGTGATAGGCATCCCAGCAAATCGTCGGGGTACCGGCATCGCTCGAGGGGCGGGTGTAGTTCATCCAAGGGCCAATGGGCACCAGTTGGTTGTTCACCATCGCGACCCGCCGATACTGCTCAGGATACCGAGCCTCCGGTCGGGCCATCAACGAAGCCGTCGGACGGTGGCGTTCTTGGGGCAGCGCGAGCACACCCTTCTGTGCGAACGTGTCGGTGGCGAGCACCGTGCCAGCGAGCGCTGCGATTGTGAGACATGACGAAATCTTCAAGTGTGTATCTCCTGCTGCAACGGCCACGCCGTTGATTCGCGGCATCCATGCTGGCCCACGCGGCCGGCACGACGATGCTCGCAACTCCTGTGTTCCGTTCGGCGAACGAAGCGAGAACCGCATCGCGTTAGCCGAATCCCTGTACCGCCCTTACGTCTCTGCTTCCGTTAGGGATGCAGGGCATTGTGGCAGAATCTCCGGAAACCGTCAAGAATTTTCAGACATTCGCGGCACCATCCGGAATGCGAACTGGTCCAGTTCGGGGGAATTCCCGCGAGTAGACGCTCACATTGACAGCTATCGGTCTTGAGAGGTTGCAAACTTGTCGCTCGGTCCGCAGAACCCGGTGGTGATCTTCCGCTTGTGCAAAGGCGAAAAACCGCCCCAGTGCGGGCGGGCCTTCGGAGCAAATCCCAGGGTTGTTTCAGGTGCAACCAGCGGCAAATGTGATGAGGAAGCACTGAAAGTCATTGGCGGTCAAAACCGGAGGCGTGGTACTGCCATCGCAGTTGGCCGCGGAACTCCCCAACGCAAATGAGTTCAGAAAGCACTGGAAGTCATTGGCTGTGAGGACCGGGGTCGTGGTGGATGCGTCGCAGTTGGGATAACAGGATGGGGTTGACCAGATCCCGGTGACGGGAAGCGCCGTTACCGATCCGGCATCGTGTGGCAGGCTGTACATGTCCTCGAGCGTACGCAGGATGCTGTAGTGGTTGACCGCCTGCGCCGAGGCCTGCCCGGTGTTCACCAGCTGCCCATAGAAGATCGTGGCGATGCGGTTTGAGTGCAGGGAGTCATCTTCGTCGAAGGTCACGATGAGCAACGTGTTGTGGGACTGACACCACGCCGCGTATGCGCTCAGGTTCTGCTGAAGCCAGGCATCTCCCTGTTGAATCGTGCCGTCGTGCATGTCGCACAACTGGTTGGGCGCGACGATGGAGATAGTGGGCAGGTTATCGAAGTTCGACGGAAAGAACCCGTCAAACGGCATGTTGACGGATGCGGGGAGCTTGTTGGCGGGCAGTGGCACAGTGGGGTCCTGCCAGTTCACCCATGGGTTGTGCTTGCGCTGATAGGTCGCGGGGGCGGTGCCGAAGTTTGCTCCGTCGTATCCGATCGAGGGCATGGTCTGGGAATATCCGCCGAATGTGAGGCCCGCGGCCAGGAGCTTGGCGCCAAGGTTGGGAGCTGTGAACTGGGAGTGCGGATACACGCTGTCATTGATGACGCCCTGGGTTGCACCTGAAAAGAGCGCGATGTAGTTGGGTTGGCTGGGGTGGGTAATGCCGTAGGACTGCGTCATCAGCACGCCGCCCACGGCCAGCGAGTTGATGTAGGGCGCACTCGCGGACCCCATGATTTGGGTATAGGCGTGGTTTTCCTCGACCACGATGACGATGTGATCGGGTCGGGGGAGGCCGTTATCCGCGAGGGTCCATGGGGCGGCAACTGCGACAAGTCCTAACGCAGAAGGGAGAAAGGAACGCCGGAGTCGAACGCGGATTGACATCGGAACTCGATTCCTGGGAAGACGGTGGGTCATCTGTATTCCATTCCTTGGAGCAAGCTGGATGGTCCAATTGAGGTGGGCCCAAGACCATCATCCGCGGCCCAGCCCGCCACCGGGATGCAAGTGATACCTCGATAGGCTGATTGGAACCTGGGGGAAAAAGGGTCCCGGTGACCAGAGTGCCTGAGTTCTTCCCATTGTTGGGCACCGAGTTACAAGCACCCGGCGGCGAACTTGTTCAGAAAGCACTGGAAGTCATTGGCGTTCAGCACCGGCGGGACTGTGCTCGCATCGCAGTTGGCCGCGGTGCTCCCGGATGCGTACGCGTTGAGAAAGCACTGGAAGTCGTTGGCATTGAGGATCGGGGGCACGGTTGACCCGTCGCAGTTTGCGTAGCAGGCCGGGGCGCCCGGTACAAAGCACGTTCCCAGCAGGGTGATCGTGTAGGGACCCGAGGCGCCCCCGCCGCTCCAGCTTCCCGGAGTTTCTGCGGCGGCGGGACCGTCAGGCTGGCGCTCTACATTCCAGGGCGTATCGAGCCAGATCTGCCCTTGTGTCGTCGACCCCAGCGGGCCGTTGGCATAGCCGGAGACGGCGATGTAATAGAGTCCGGGAGTTGTGCCAAACTGAGAGGTCAACGTGGACTGCGTTCCGACGGAGTCGTCGTTAAACGCGACCCCGTGCCCAGTCGAGTCAAAGAGATACAACCGAGAGTCAAAGGTCGCTCCGCCGTTGATCAGAGTGGCGTGAAAGGCTGCGGGGTTGCAGATCTGGATCTGATACATGTCCGGCTGGTTGCCCGCGGTGACCTCACCACGAATGCCGGTGAGCGCTGCGCCCGCGGTGCCCAGCACCACTTGCGCGGTGGCGGGGAGGTCCCCGGCATCGCCTTGCTCCTGCCAGCGGCTGGGCGGGGGGCAGTTCGCGGCGGCGCAGGTGGATTCATCGCCGTGGTACGCGCCATTCTGGAGCGCACAGGCGGCCTGGGTCAGGACGGCGCAACCGGTATCAAGGCAGCAGGCCCCGGAGGGAGCGGGCGGGCAGTTGGCTGTCGCGCAGCCGGTGCCATCACCGCGATAGATGCCGCTCACTGAGGCGCAGTTGGCCGCGGTTGCAAGAACGCAAACTCCATCGTGACGGCAGCAAGCACCCATGTTGGCGGGTGGCGGCCCGATCCACGCGCCCCCACCGTTGACAGAATCCGGATAGGGATTAAGAAAAGGCGTGTACGTGCCGCCGACACCTTGGGAGAGGTCATAGGCCCAGTACGTGTCCGTCGGGTGGGCATCGACCAGGTACGCCGTGTTGTTGCCGACGGCCATGCCGCGGAACATTCCGTACGAGCCGGGGGGCGTCCCCGCCAGACGGACCATCACGCCGGTTTCGGGGTTGATCGAGTACAGGCCGCTGTTGCCGTATTCGGAGAAACCGTACAGCATGCCGGTAGCCGGGTCGCCATCGAGGGCGAAGAACAGCAGGCCGCTGGCGGTAAGATCGACCTTCGGCGTCGCGGCCCCGGTCGTGGTGTTAATTTCGTAGATGCCCTTGGGCGTGGCGAAGTTGCCAAAGCCGTAGAGCTTGCCGTTGGTGTAACCCAGTCCGCCCAGGCCGGCAACCTGCGCGGTGACGAGAAACTGCGGCGGATTGACCAAGTCGTAGAGGTAGAGGTCACCGTTCCAGCCGCTGCAGAGATAGACGCCGCCCTCGGGCCGCGCCGCAGCGCCGTTGACCTCGAAGGTGATGAGGTCGGTGTATTGCACTGCCGGAAAGCCGGTGACATTGCCAACCTTGATGGGCCCGCCGCCGGCATCCTGTCCCACAAACAACTGGGCCGCGGCCGAGTTCACCAGGGAAGCCAAGGCGGTGATGCACAGTGTTGTACGCATCGGGTTGCTCCTGAGCGGATGTTCTGGGCCAGGGATAGACGGCACAAGATGGGTGGCGAGCCTGCATTGGTCAGCCAGCGCGGGACGACAAGCGCGACCATCGCCAGTGGCCAGAGGGCTGGTCACAAAGCCGACACTCGGTACGTGCTCACAAGGCTATGTCAGCAGCCCGGTCCCAATCGAGATCTCAACTACACCCGCCCGCGTAGGCGTTCAGGAAGCACTGGAAGTCGTTGGCGGTCAGCAGAGGGTTGCTGGTGCTGGCGTCGCAGTTGGCATACGACGATCCTCCGGCGTACTCGTTGAGGAAGCACTGGAAGTCGTTGGCGGTGAGCAGAGGGTTGTTGGTGCTGCCGTCGCAGTTGGCGTAGCAGGGGGTTGGCCCGCCTCCGGCGGCGACGGTCACGTTGTCAACATATTGGGAAAGCAAACCCGCGACCGTGAAGGGTCGAGTGATACGCACACCGACGACGGCCGGGCCGGTTGCCGTTGGCGTGAATATGGCGTTGATATGGCCATAGTGCGGCGTGGTGGAACTGGTTCCGCCGGCGGAGGCTGTCGCTACGATGTTGCCATCCACGATGAGGGAGAACACTCCTCCCTCGGCGTTGTTGGTAGCGCTGGTGCGCTGAGCGGACCAATCGAAGTCAAACGTGTACTGGACACCGGCGGTGAGGTTGAGGGACTGAGTCATCTCAATGCCGGCCTGGTTGCCGGGCATAGAGACCGCGTTTCCCACGCCGAATACGGCCGCGAGCGAGTCGGTCAGGGCGCCGGGGCCGTCGATGTCGATGGTTGTGACAGCACCCGGAGCGCCTGCGCCATTGGCGGTGTTGACAACCGTCCAACCCGAGAGGTCGTTGGTCTCGAAGTTGCCGTTGGTGAAAGACTGGGCGGCGGCGTGGCCGGCGAGAGAAGCCGACAATCCGACCACGAGCGTGAGCGTGTGAGTTGAGCGCATGATGGACTCCTTGGTGGTTCAGCAAACTCGATCGAGCATGCCGGGTGCAAAGCCACTCTACCACGTAAAGGGGATCTCGCAATGCAGAATCGCGACGATCCCACGATGGGGAAAGTGTGCTCTGCAGGTCGGGGCGGTCGACGTGTGAAAATGGGGGGGATACGAAGGCGGGCGAGCTGGGTCAGGCCGGCGACCCCACCAGCGCCGAGTTGGTCGGGAAACGCTGGACCGCGGCCAGCAGCTGTTCCACCTGCTGAGGCGGGGGCATGTTCATGAGGCGGAAGGGGGCATCTCTATTGGCACCTTGCGGCGAACTTGTTCAAGAAACACATGAAGTCGCCGACGTTTAACACCGGGTCCGAGAGCGACCCATCGCAGTTGGCGTAGCTGGTGACCTGTTGCTGGTGCGACGCGCCAAGGGAGGCGGAGAACTGACTCAGGAAGCACTGAAAGTCCGAGGCGGAGAGGATGGGAGGGGTGGATGAGCCATCGCAGTTGGCGTAGCAGGGGGAGCAACCCCATTCTGCGACACAGTTCAGCGTGCGCCCCGCGACAAAGAGGGTGGAAACACCAGCCGCGACGGTCCCGTTGGGCCGCGTGGCGAGCGCGTAGACCTGCTCGGAGTCATTGGACGGCTCGTTGTTCAACGAGTGCCAGGAGACACCGTCCCAGCGGGCGAAGTTGCTCATGGGAAGGCCGCCGGAGTTGTTGAACCACCCTCCGGCGATCACGTCGCCCGAAGGCTGAACGCAGATGGCGGCAACGTAGCCTTGATACCCGGGCCCCGCTAGCCCCGGGCCCATCGCGTGCCAGGCGGCACCGTCCCATGTTGCAATGAAGTTCGCGGGCGATCCGCCGGCAGACAGGAAGTCTCCGCCGGCGACCAGGTCCCCGTTGAGCTGTCGAGCCAGGGCGTAAATCGAACCGAAAGTCCCGGAACCTAGTGAATGCCACGTGGTACCGTCCCATCGCGCGACGTGGTTGACCGTGACGCCTCCGGCGGTCGTGAAGTTTCCGGCGGCGATCAGCTCTCCAGCGGGAGTAACGGAAAGTGCCTGAACGTAGCCATACATGGGTCCCATGCCGCCAGCCATGGAGTTCCACCTTGTCCCGTCCCAACGGGCGATGTAGTTCACGCGCAGGGAGTCCGCGTAGGCAAACGTCCCGCCCGCGATGATGTCACCGTTGGGCATGGTTGCGAGTGCGTAGATGGCCCCATTGAAGTTGGTGGCGAAGGGAATCCATGCTGAACCGTCCCATCGCGCCAATCTGGCCCAGGATGGGTTGAGATTGGCAAACTGCGATCCACCGGCGATAAGGCTTCCATCGCTGGCCCGGCCCAGCGCGAACACAGTGCCGCCAAGCCCGCCCGCCATGCCATGCCAGGTGCCATTGCTCAAGCGGGCGACGTTCGGTGAAAGCGGCGCATCCGACACTTGAAAGATACCGCCGGCAATCAGATCGCCATCGTTCAAGGTCTGCAGTGCGTACACCGTACCGACTTGCCCTTGAGTCAGTTCGGACCACTCGGCACCGTTCCACTTCACGATCCCATAAGCCATCGTTCCCGCACCGTTGGAAAACTGGCCGCCGACGAGCAGTTCCCCCGAGGGAAGACGCATCATCGCGTTGAACTGAGAGTTGAGGCCGGAACCAATTTCTTGCCACTGGGTTCCATCCCAGCGCGCGATGTATCCCGCGCCGTTCGGTCCGGAGGTAGTGGCGGAGACTCCGATCACCGGGTCGTCATTGGCCAGGATTTCAGCGGCGTGAACTGGAATGGTCGGTGGTGGCGAGATTCCCAGATTCGTCCAACCAGCCCCGTCCCAGCGCGCAACCGATGTCGCGGGCCCTCCGCCCGCGGTTGAAAAAAGCCCTGTCACGAGGAGGTTTTCGTTGCCGAATTGTGCGATCCTGTAGACACCGCGGCCAAGGGACACCGACGCTTCAACCCCGCCGCCGACCGCATGCCAGGCGCTGCCATCCCAGGACGCGATGCCGTTGACCACCTCCGCTCCTGAGTGGACGAAAGTTCCGCCTGCTACCAACCGGCCACCATTGAGCACCGTCAGACAACGAACGGGCCCATCGAACCAAGCACCCATTGACTGCCAGGATTGTCCATCCCAACGAGCAATGTGTCGAATGGGCTGGCCGTTGATGACGGTGAAGTGGCCACCCACAATGATGTCGCCGTTGGGCAACTGCGCGAGCGAAGTCGCCGTCCTGTCAAAGTCTCCTCCCAACTGGGACCACGTTGAGCCATCCCATCGCGACACCCAGCACCTTGGGTTTGGACTGAAGACGCGGTTGTCGGCCGTCGCAATGAGTGAGCCATCGAATGCGGGGAGCACTGCGTCAACGTCGGCCAAGAGGCCCGAGGCAACGCCACGCCATGAAGCGCCATCAAAGGTAGCGATTCCGGGCGTTGTAGTCGGCCCACCACTCAGGAACCGCCCACCAAGCACAATCTGCGGGCGCCCATCGGGCTCCCAGATTGCTAGAGAGATGACGCTGCCACCCATGCCCGGGTATCCGCGGCCAGGTAGCCACTGGGGAGCGCATTGGCTCTGTGCTCGGGGTGAAATCAGTTGGAATAAAACAAGAACAAACAGGAAGAACCGAGGGATCCGCTTCATGGCTTGCTCCGCCTAGAGGAATCCCGGACTTGAGCAGGACAATACGGCGGCGGCTCATTTGGGATGCGGCCGCAACGCCGAATTTATGCAGGTCGCCTGGAGCGACTCAAGCAAGCGCGCCGCAAACTCAGGCCGGCGAACCTACTAGTGCCGAGTTGGTCGGGAACCGCTGGACGGCGGCCAGCAGCTGCTCCACCTGCTGAGGCGGGGGCATGTTCATGAGGCGGCGGCGGAGAGCCGTCATGGTTTTGAGTTCCTGGTCGGGCATGAGCAGGTTTTCTTTGCGGGTGCCGCTGGCCGCGAGGTTGATCGCGGGGAAGAGACGGCGTTCGGCGATCTTGCGATCCAGGATCAACTCCATGTTGCCGGTGCCCTTGAACTCTTCGAAGATGACCTGATCGCCCTGGCTGCCGGTATCTACCAGGCAGCTCGCGATGATCGTCAGGCTGCCGGCTTCTTCGGTGTTGCGGGCGGCGCCGAAAATCTGCTTGGGGACCTCGAGCGCGCGGCTGTCGATTCCGCCGCTGAGGGTGCGGCCGGAGCTGGAGTGTTTGCGGGAGCGGTTGAAGGCGCGGCCCAGGCGGGTCAGGGAGTCCATGAGGACGACCACGTGCTTACCGGCCATGACCATGGTCTTGGCGTACTCGATGGTTTGAATGGCGACGCCGATGTGGCGCTCGACATCGTGGTCGTTGCTGGAGGCGACGACGCGGCAGCGGTTGCTGACGGTCTGAACCCAGGGACCGGAGCCGCCCCGGGGCATGGGGGTCGATGGAGTGGGTTCGCCAACCTGGGTAATCCCGGGGATGTTGCCGACGGGGGGCGGAGCCAGATCAGCGATGACCTGAGCGAAGGTGCGGCGGAAGTCGGTGACCTCTTCGGGGCGCTCATCGACGAGCAGGAGGATGAGCTCGACATCCGGGTGATTTCGGATAATGGAGGTCCCAATGTCCTTCAAGAGGGTCGTCTTACCGGCTTTGGGTGGCGAGACGATGAGGCCGCGCTGGCCGCGGCCGATGGGACAGAAGAGATCGATAAGTCGGCATGCCGGGGGACAACCCGGATACTCGAGCGTGAGGCGTGGCTGGGGGTCGATCGAGGTGAGGTCTTCGAAGGGCTTGTTCACAACGGGCGTGGGCGCAACGGTCACGCCGAACGCGGCCAGCGCGCTGGAAACCTGGCCCCCACCCTGAGGCTGCGGGCGCTGTTGCTGCTGCCCGTGTCCATTGTTCTGACCATGGTTCTGGGGTTGACCGTTGGGCTGGCCATTAAACTGGCCACCACCCGGACCCCCGCCCCCACCGCCGCGGCGACGCCGCCTTCTTGAGCCAACTCTCACACGAACCTCCAACCACTGCGAAGATACTGGGCGCAACCAAACCCGAACCGCGAAAAGCGGAGGAGGGCGGACCCTACAACGGTCCATATTGCGATGCGCGAGGTCCGGAATGTTCCGAACGGTGCGCGCTGCGGCAAGTCCATCATGCCGGCCAGCGTCCTCAAAGAATCGAATCGAAAATCTATCAGGCGAGCCCGCGGCTCGGGAGCCCCACGATCAGTTCGGGGCAAACGAGCAGTTTCCGAAAAGCGAGCTGCTCAGGGGTACTAGAGCAAAGTCTGGGGCAGAAGTCAAGTAGTCCTACGGTTGAACGGGCACGGATGTTCCAGAAGAATGATCGGCCGCGGCCTCGTTCTGGGATGAGTATCGGCTTTCGGGCCCCGGAAGTTCACGGGTATGCAGGTGGGTGAGTCGGTAGGATGGGGACGCATGGGGGGGTCTCCCGCGAACCAGCGAGTGGCTGAACCGGTAGAGCAAGACCGCCGATGTCCCCCCGCTGCGCTCCGGCTCGGTTAACCGCACGATGCAACTGATTAAGGGAATCCCGGTTTCGCCTGGCGTCGTTATAGGACGCATCTTTGCGCTCGATGATGAGCGGCAGAGGATCGCCAAGCGGGCGATCGTGGCGACGGCGGCGGCGGGGGAGCAAAAACGACTGGATGACGCGATCAAAGCGTCCGTCGCGGAACTGGTGCAGGTGCGGGTCGATGCCGAGAAGGCGATGGGGGCGGACACGGCCAACATCTTCCAGTTCCACATCGGGATGCTGGCGGACAAGGCGCTGATCGGCCCCATGCGGGAGAAGATCTCGCGCGATCTGGTGGTTGCGGAGTACGCGGCGTTCTCCACATTTGCAGAGTGGGCCAACCGCTTTCGCCAGATGAAGAACTCGGCGTACACCACCAAGGCCAATGACCTGGAGGACCTGAGTTCGCGGGTGCTGCGGCACCTGATTGGCGAGCACAAGACGCGGCTCAATGAGTTGCATCATGAGGCCGTGGTGATCGCTCCGGATTTGACGCCCTCGCAGGCCGCGGGGTTTGATCGGGAGAAGGTGGTTGCGTTCGCGACGGACCTGGGTGGTCGAACGGGGCACACGTCGATCGTGGCGCGGGCTCTGGGGATTCCGGCTGTGGTCGGGTGCGGTGACCTGACGACGTACGCGACGGACGGCACGCCGGTAATTGTGGATGGAGACCGCGGGCTGGTCATCATCGACCCGGACCCGGCGCAGCTCAGCGAGTATCACGCGTACATCGAGCAGCGAAAGGTGTTTCAGCTTTCGCTGGATGAACTGGCGACGCTGGAGAGCGTTACGCGGGATGGGGCGAGCATTGAGCTCTTGGGAAACATCGAGTTTCCGCAGGAAATACCCATTATTTTCCAGTGCGGTGGTTCGGGTGTCGGGCTGTATCGGACTGAGTTTCTGTACCTGACGCGCGAAACTGAGCCGACGGAGGAGGAGCACTTCGCGGCATACAGCGAGTGCGTGAAGCTGTGTGCGGGCAAGGTTTTGACCATCCGCACGGTGGACCTGGGAGCGGACAAGTACACACAGCGGCAGAAGGAGCAGCCGGAGCGGAACCCGTTCCTGGGGTTGCGGTCGATTCGGTATTGTCTGAAAAACCTGCCGATGTTCAAGACGCAGCTTCGAGCGATTTTGCGGGCTTCGGCATTGGGGCCCATCAAGATCATGTTCCCGCTGGTGACTAGCACGCAGGAACTGCGGCAGGCCAAGTGGGTGCTGCGCGAGGTGATGGAGGACTTGGGCGAAGAGGGAGTCGCCTACGACCCCAAGGTGCAGGTGGGGATGATGGTGGAGGTGCCGTCGGCCGCGATCATGGCGGACCTGTTTGCACGCGAGGTGGACTTCTTCTCGATCGGGACCAACGACCTGATCCAGTACACGCTGGCGGTGGACCGGACCAACGAGAAGGTCGCGGCCATGTTTAATCAGGCCCATCCGGCGGTGATCCACCTGATTAAGGATGTGGCTCGGGTTTCGCGGCGGAGGGGGATACCGGTGAGTTGCTGCGGGGAGTCGGCGGGAGACCCGGAGTTCGCGGTGTTGCTGATTGGGCTGGGGTTACGGACGCTGTCCGCAACCGCGGCGTCGATTCCGCAACTCAAGCGGCTGGTGCGGAGCGTCACGATAGAGCAGTGCGAGAAGATCGCGAGGAAGGCGTTGTCGCTGGATTCGGATGTTTCGGTGGCCGCGTTTTTGAGGGATCAGACCAGGAAGATCATTCCTGAGGCATTTGATGGGCGGAGTGTGGAGGAGAGGGCGTAGGGGCGTCTCCAGGGATTTGGCTCACCCCTCGATCGATTTGTAACATGGTGGCACACGGGAGAAGTGCCATGGTTTACTGGATAATCGGGGGAATTGCCGCGATCGTGATGATCGGTTTGATCATCGTGCTCCGCAGGCGTTCAACGGGAACACTCACATCGATTGTGTTGCTTCGGTCATCGCCCGCGACGATCTCGGAGGAGAAGATCCGAGCGGCTGCGAAGGCAGTGTTTCAAGAGGCGGGCGGGGTAACAGTGCTGCCGAGTGAGGGTCTTCCACCTGGATTGGCGGGGGGATTCGCGGTGACCGTGAACGGCGCTCCAATGTTCTACGTGATCAATGCTCATCGGACCTACACGTCGGACATGGAACGAACCGTCAGCGCCATCAAGGACTCCCGTGCGCAAGCGGTGTTCTCATCGCACCAAGCCTGGGTTTCAGTTGATGTCGTGGGCGGAGCGCCACCGCAAGACCAGCGTGCGTTCGTTCACCTGGCCATGGCCACTATCGCGACGCGCCTCATGGACGCGCAGACCCTTTTGTTGTTTTCAACGTGGCGCAGCAAGTTTGCGTGGCCGACGGATATGAAAAAGGCAGCGGATCCGGTTGGGCTTGACGGCGTATTCGGGATTGATTGACGAGCTTGAAGCCCGACAGTTGTCCGCAAAATGGTGCGTTTTCGGCCAACCGACAGTTTCACGGCCGTTTCCGCCAAAAGTCGTTGCGCCGTAACGACGATATAGTTATTGTGTCCTTGGACGAGTCGCCGACAGGCGGACCGATCCGATTCCGACGTCTGAATCCCCGCATCGCTGCGGCTCCAGACGCGAAAGATCATTCCCGAGGCGTTCGACGGACGGAGCGTTGAGGAACGGGCGTAACGGCGAGCGGGGTGTACCCGCAACACCAGCCCGGCACCTTGGGACAGAAAATCGGTGCGACGCCTTTGCGGCGGCGCCCGGACGGCTGGTTCGACCCCCCACCTCCCTTCAAGGGTGGTTTGCAGAGGACGGATCGTTCCGCGAGAGACCTGAGGCTTTGCCCGGGTAAACGCGGAACAGGACGGTTGGAAGGATCTTCCAGAGTCCAAGGCTGATTCGAGGCTTCGCCACGCGGGCGCCCACCAGACGGGTGTGCGGCGGTTTCTACGCGAGCGCTTCATCTTCAAATGCACTTACTCACCAAGGCTCTGCGCCTTGGGGCAATGCGATGCGCCTTCGTGACCGGCACACCCTCACGCTAGAGGGTTCTATCAGTGACAGACAGCAAGCCAGAAATCAAAGTTGATCCGAAGGTCGAAATCGAAACGCAGATGCTCATCAGCTATACACCCGGCGAAGAGTGCCGTGTGGCGGTGGTTGAGAACGGGAAGCTCGAAGAGTTTCATGTCGAGCGAGCCGCGAGCATCAGCCGGGTGGGCAACATCTACATCGGGACGGTGACCAACGTCGAGCCGTCGATCCAGGCGGCGTTCATCGACTTTGGCGTGGAGCATCACGGGTTCCTGCACGTGTCCGACGTTCACCCGCGGTACTTCCCTGGGGAGGATGAAGAGGACACCACCGAATCCATCGGACGCAAGACGCCGCGGCGGGATCGGCCGCCGATTCAGCGGTGCTTTAAGCGTGGCGATCAGATCGAAGTGCAGGTTCTGAAGGAAGGTGTCGGCACCAAGGGGCCGACGCTGACTTCGTACTTGTCCATCCCCGGGCGGTTCCTCGTGATGATGCCGCAGATGGACAAGGTCGGTGTGTCGCGCAAGGTTGAGGATGAGGAACAACGCCGCGAGATGCGGCAGATTCTGGATCAGCTCGAGCTGCCCGAAGGATTCGGGTTCATTCTCCGCACGGCGGGGATGGATCGGAACAAGACGGAACTCAAGCGCGACTTGTCGTACCTCTCACGCCTCTGGAAGGACATGGAGGCGCGGAAGAAGGTCGGGAACAAGCCGCGGCTGCTGTATAGCGAGAGCGACCTCTTGGTGCGGGCGCTGCGTGACATGGTTTCGGGGGAAATCAGCGAGATCATCATCGACAACGAGCTTGCCCTGGCCCGCGCGGCCCGGTTCCTGAAGATCGTTTCGCCTCGATCCAAGGTCAAGCTGCTGCAATACCAGGGACAGACCCCGCTGTTCCACGCATTCGGAATCGAGCAGCAGATCGCGATCATGCACGCTCGCGAGGTGCCCCTGCCCGGCGGCGGGCGGCTTGTGATCGACGAGACCGAGGCCCTGGTTGCCATCGACGTCAACAGCGGCAAGATGCGTGATGCCAAGGATGCGGAGACCAACGCGTACAAGACCAACGTCGAGGCGGTGGAAGAAATCTGCCGGCAGCTCAAGCTCCGCGACCTGGGCGGCATCGTCATCAACGACTTGATCGACATGAGGCATGCCAGCCACCGCAAGGACATCGAGCAGCGGTTCCGGGATCGGATGAAGCGCGACCGGGCCAAGTCCACCACGCTGCCGATCAGCAACTTTGGCATTCTTGAGATGACCCGCCAGCGGATGCGCGGCAGCCACGAGAGCGTGCACTTTGTGGATTGCCCGACGTGCCGCGGCCGCGGGATGGTGCAGAAGCCGGATTCAGTGGCGGCCGATGCGCTCCGCAATCTGGCGGCGTTGCTGGACCACGTCAACGTGGCCCGCGTGGAGATGGTGGTCGCACCGCGCGTGGCCAGCGAACTGCTCTCGGGCCGTCGCAAGACGCTCAACAAGTTGGAACGCACCAGCGGGCGGCACGTGGATGTGCGCGTAAGCGAGACGGTGCCCGTGGACCGCATCAGCTTTTACGCGTATGACGCGCAAGGTGCTGACATCGACATCGAAGCACTGCCGCGGCCCAGGCCGCCCAAGGACCTGAAGGTCTGGGAGGTCAGCGGCAAGGATGAAATCGAGGATTGGAGCGACACCAAAGAAGTCGAAGCCAATGAGCCCGAGCTCACCGAGGCCGAGCAAGCCGAGATCGCGGAGATGCCGGCGCATCCGATCGAGATTGAGGATGCGGACTCGGACGCGGCTCCCTCGTTTGAGACCAACGCTGATGGCACGCAGAAGCGTGGACGGCGCCGTCGCGGACGTCGCGGTCGCGGGCGTGGTGAGGGTGGCGAACAGAACGGCCAGCAGTCTGGCGCTCCTCAGAGCAGCGCCCAACCGGGAAACGGTCGCCAGGGGCCTCCCCCACTTCCTCGTGGGCCGCGGCCGGAGCGACCAGTTGCCGTGCCGCATGCAGGGCAGCCGCCGGTCGATGGCAGCACAGCACAATCGATGCACGATGGCCCTCCGCAACTGGGGCCGGATGGCCAGCCCATCGAAGGTGGAGAGGGCGGTCGTCGTCGCCGCCGGCGGCGTCGTCGTGGGCGCGGTCGCGGCCCTGATGGTGCGCCGATCGATGGCCACATGGACGGGCAGCCAGGCGCGCACATGGCGGAGCAGCCTCAGGACGTACAACAGCAACCGGATCAGGCGATCCCGCTGGCTGATGAGGGGCCGCGGGGTGACTCTTGGGATACGGAGCCGGCTGCGGTGCCCGCGCTGACTTCTCGTCCGCCGCCACCCCGACCTCCACAGCGGAGGCCGGAACCTCAAGTGGTGCGCGAACCGGTGGTGCAAACCGGCAATCAGGCTCCGACCGATGTGCAAGATGACGGGCCCGATGCGGAAGGGTCGGAGGATGGAACGCAGCCGCCGGGCAGTCCCGGCGAGCCGGGCCAAGAGGGTGGGCCTCGGAAGCGTCGTCGGCGTCGGCGTGGCGGGCGTGGAAGAGGGGGAGTTGGCGGAGTCGGGGGACCTGAGGGGGCCGTCGGACCCGAAGGCCAGGCGCAAGCACAGGCTCCGCAGCAACCTCGCAACCAACCTCAGAATCAGCCGCGGCCACAGCAGGTACAGCGGCAAGGGCCACCGCCAGGCGCTCCGCGGCAGGGTGGACCTGATCGTGGTCCGCGTCCGGATCAGCGCAATCAGCTGCAAGGCGGGAATCGAAACGAGCCGCGGCCGCCCGCACCGGCTCCGCGGGCACCGGCTCCGCCCGCGCAGCCGCGGATAGGCGGCGGCTATCAGAGGCGCACGGCTGAAGGCGCACCCGCGGGCCCGGCAGCACCCGCATCGCCACCGCCCAGGCCGCTGTCGGTCGAGCCCAAGCCTCAGGCGTCTGAGGGTGAGGTCAAGCCCAAGCGGCTCTTGTACACCAGCCGACGCAAACTCGCCCCGGGCGAGGCGGCCAAGCGACCGCGGGAATAAGCGATGGCCAGGACGCGCCGAGTGATCGTGCTGGGATCGACCGGGTCGATCGGCACCCAGACGCTGGAGGTGATCGAGCACCTCAACGCCCTGCACGCGCGCGGGGAGTTTGCCGACCGATTTCAGGTTGTTGGTTTGGCGGCGGGACGCAACGCGGAGTTGCTTGAAGCGCAGGCCCGGCGGTTTGGCGTGCGGCAAACCTCGCTGCACATGCTGGAAAGTGACCAGCTTTCTCTTCTTCAGGAAAGCTGTTCGGGCGCGGGCGACGATTGGTCTACCAGGCGTGGCGATGAGGCCGCGACCAAATTGGTCCAGCAAGTGGACTGCGACATTGTCGTCGCGGCCATCACGGGGGTCGCGGGGCTTCCCGCGACGCTCGCGGCGGTGGAACTCGGACGGGACATCGCCCTGGCAAACAAGGAAACGCTCGTCGCCGCGGGATCGCTGATCGTTCCCGCGGCCCGTCGCAGCGGCTCCAAGCTGCTCCCGGTAGATAGCGAGCACTCAGGGGTTTGGCAGTGCTTGGGGAACCGGGAGGCCGGCGCGCCGCCGCCGCTGGCGCTGGCGCTGGATCGCGAGGTCACGCGGATCATCCTGACAGCGTCCGGCGGGCCGTTTCGAACGTGGACTAAGGACAGGATTGACAATGCGACCGTGAAGGAAGCCCTGAACCACCCGACGTGGAGCATGGGGAAGAAGGTCACGATCGACTCGGCATCGCTGATGAACAAAGCGCTGGAAATCATCGAGGCGCACTGGTTGTTCGGACTTTCGGGGGACAAGATTCAGGCGATGATCCACCCGCAGTCGATCGTGCACGCGATGGTCGAGTTTGCTGACGGGTCGGTGGTGACTCAGATGGGTGCGCCGGACATGCGGACTCCGATCCAGCACGCCCTGACGTGGCCGGGGCGGGCTCATGGGTGTTCCAAGCGGATCGACAGCCTGACGCGGTTGGACTTTGAAGAGCCCGATGTTACGAGGTTCCCGGCGCTCAAGCTGGCGTATTGCGCGATCGCCGAAGGGGGCAACAGTGGAGCGGTGCTGAACGCGGCCAACGAGGCCGCGGTTTTGGCGTTCCTCGAGGGGCGCATCAGCTTTGGCAGGATCGCCGAACTCGCGCGCCGGGCGATGGACACCGTTCCCGTTCGCGCCGTTTCCAGCGTTGAGGATGTTCTTGACGCGGATCGACTGGCCCGCGCCGTCGTCAACTCCGGGTGATCATGGAAGTCAATGCGTACATCCAGGAAGCCATCGCCCTCGCCCAAGGTGGGCGTGTCGCCGATGCCATCGTCAAACTTGAAGCCGCTTTGCGGGAGCATCCTCAGAGCGCCCAGATCCGCGGGCTGCTCGGCACCATCCTGAACAGCGTGGGGCGAACGTCAGACGCCATTGTTCATCTCCAGCGGGCATCGGAACTGGCGCCGAATGTGGCGCCGGTTGCCTTTCAGCTCGGTGCGATCCTGGTCGCGGCCGGTGAGCCTCTGCGTGGGCTGCCATACATGCAGCGAGCGGTCGACCTGGATGGATCATGGGTCCCGGGATTGCTCGGCTTTGCGCGGGCCCTCCAGGGTGTCGGCGACTTTGACCGCTCCGAAGGGATCTACCGTCGGGCCCTGGCGGTGGACCCGAGAAACGCGGACGCCACGTGTGGACTGGCGGGGATGCTCATGGCGTCGGGGCGTCAGAAGGATGCGGTGCAGCTCTTCAGGATCGCCGGTCGGGATCACCCGGGGGATATGGGTGTGCAGGGCAAGCTGTTGTCAGCGCTGAACTACGCCGACGATGCCACGGCCGAAGAGGTCTTTGACGCGCACGCGCGGTGGGGCCGACTGGCCATCGTCGGCGGCGAGCCCGAATGGAAATCCGCCAATCAGCGCGATGCTCAGAAACGAATCCGCGTCGGCTTGCTCTCGACGGATCTGTGGGAGCACTCTGTTGCGTACTTCCTGCGGCCGCTGCTGACCCACCGCGACAAAGCCAAGCTTGAGTTCATCTGCTACTCGACGGTTGCCAAGGCCGACTGGATGACGGCCGAACTCCGTGCCGCGGCCGACGGATGGAGAGATGTTTCGACTTGCAGCGAACGCTCGCTGGTGGACACCATTCGCGCCGATGGCCTGGATGTCCTGCTTGAACTGAGCGGTCACACGGGCAACGGCCCGCTCGCGGCGTTGAAGCGCCGGGCCGCACCCGTTCACGCGGCGTACCTGGGATATCCGAACACCACCGGCCTGGCGACGATCGACTGGCGGATCGTGGATGCGGTGACCGATCCCGCGGGGGCGGAGAAGTTCCACACGGAAAGACTGGCGCGAATCGACGGGTGCTTTGTCTGCTACGGCGGACCCGGCCAGGACTTTGGGGAGTGGGCGGTAGCGCCCCGGGCGACGCTGCGGGCAGATCGGCCTATCACCTTTGGGTCTTTCAACTCCATCCGCAAGCTGGGTCCTGAGGTGGTAAAGACCTGGGCTTGGGTCTTGAAGGCTGTGCCAGGATCGCGGCTGGTCATCAAGACCCGCGGCATCGGAACTCCGGCGGCCCGTCGGAACTTCACCAGCGCGTTCGCATCCCACGGCATCGAAGGCGAGCGACTGGACCTGCGCGAGGTGGTCAACGACAAGTGGGAACACCTGGGCTCGTATCACACGATCGACATCGCTCTGGATACGTTCCCATACAACGGGACTACCACAACGTGCGAGGCGCTCTGGATGGGCACACCCGTGGTGGCTCTCTGCGGACAATCGCACGCGGGACGGGTTGGGGCGAGTATCCTCCGCACGGTCGGACTGCCCGAGTTGGTCGCCGAGACAACGGAGCAGTTCGTTCAGATCGCCGCGGGACTGGCCCAAGACCGGCAGAGGCTCGATAATCTCCAGCAGCGGCTTGTTCAGCAGTCGCGGACGTCGCCGCTCTGCGACGGCCCGAAGATGGCAGACCGATTTGAGAAGGTCCTTCGCATGATGTGGCAGGATTGGTGCGGCCGAGCATGATCGACGTGAGAGCAAAAATCCAGCAGGCCCGGCAGTACTTTGAGTCTGGCAAGCAAGAGCAAGCCCGGGCGTTTCTCGCGCGAGCTTTGCAGCAGAACCCGGGCCATCCGGACCTCTGCAACGCGATGTCGCTGGTGCTGCTCGCGATGGGGCAACTGGATCTGGCCCTGTACAACGCCGAGCGCGCGGTGGAAGGACGCCCCAAAGACCCCGGCTTTCTCACCAACCTGGGCAACGCGCTGGCACAGGTGGGCAAGCACTCCAAGGCTCTGGATGCGTACAAGCGGGTCTTGGCGGTCCAGCCCGAATCCATTGCGGCATTGCTGGGGACCTCGCACATGCTGCGGATGGGGCACCGCTTCACAGAAGCCCTCGAGCCGCTCTACGTGGCTCAACGATTGGCGCCAAACGACACCGAGATGGTCTCGAGCATCGCCTTTCTGCTCGTGAAAATGGGACGGGCCGATGAGGCCGCGGCCGTTGCCGAACAGGGACTGTCGTTTCACCCCGGTGATCACGGTTGTACCGTTGCCCTCGCGCACGCGCTCAACTACGCCGCGTCGGGAACCGGTCCTCGCGTGCTGCGGGCCCACATGGCCTTCGGGAAGCGCGTCATGGAGACTTACCCGCGGCGCTGGAGCACGTATCCGAATCGACCAGATCCGGAGCGTCGCCTCCGCATCGGGCTGCTTTCACACGACTTCTATCGTCACCCCATTGCGTACTTCATCGAGCCGCTGCTTCGGCATCACGACCGCCAGTCGTTCGAGATCGTCTGCTACTTCACAGGTCCTTACGGCGATGACATCACCACGCGGCTTAAGCCCCTTGCCGATGGGTGGAAGCACCTGCCGGTGACGCAATACACCAAGATTGCCGACGAGATCTACAAGGATGGTGTGGATGTCCTGGTCGAACTTGCCGGACTGGCGGCCAACCACAACATGCCCGTGATGGCCATGCAGCCCGCGCCCGTCCAGGTGGACTACCTGGGGTACCCGTGCACGACCGGTCTTGCGACCATCGGGCACCGAATCGTGGATGGAGTCACCGACCCGGCCGGGCATGAGGCCTACTCGAGCGAGAGACTCACGCGGATCGACCCTGCATTCCTGTGCTATCAGGCAGCCTTTGACGCGCCAGAGGTGGTCTCGCGGACTCACAGCGAAGTCAACGGCGCGTGGACGATCACGTTTGGATCGTTCAACTCGCTACCCAAGATCAACCAACCCGTGATCGCGGCGTGGGCTCGCATTCTCAAGAGTGTTCATGGCTCGGGCCTGATACTCAAGGCCTTGGAATATGAGGACCCTCTCCTGGCGAAGGATGTGCATTCGCGTTTCGAGAAGGAAGGCATATCGGCAGATCGCGTCAAGATGTTCGGCCTGAAGACCGGATTCGTTGACCACCTGGAGCTCTACCAGCACATCGACATCGCGCTGGACCCGTTCCCCTACAACGGAACGACGACCACATGCGAGGCTCTGTGGATGGGAGTGCCCGTGGTGACGGTAACCGGCGACCGCCACGTCGCGCGGGTGAGCACGATGATCCTGCAGAACCTAGGCCTGACTGAGCTGATCGCCCCCGACATCGAAAGCTACATCAAGATTGCGAACTCCTTGGCTTCGGACCCTCCTCGAATGGCGGAATACCGCCAGAGCCTTCGTGGGCGGATGGCGGGGTCACCGCTCTGCGACGGCCCGGCGTATGCCCGACGGATGCAAGGTGCCCTGAGAGACATGTGGCGGACTTGGTGTGCCTTGCCCAAGTAGCCGGTCCACTACACTGTGCTCCGGAGGCTCACGTGCCAACGGTTGATGAACAAGTGAAGGCCGCGGGAATGCAGGCCCAAGGTGGGCGGATGGATCTGGCGATCCCGTTGCTCGACGCGGCCCTGAAACAAGAACCTGGCCACGTCGAGGGCAACCGGATCATGGGGCTGGCGATGCTCCAGAGCGGCCAGCCGCAGAAAGCGCTCGCGCACATTCAACGGGCGATCCAGAGCGCTCCCAACCGGCCCGACCTGCACTCGACGCTGGGTTCGATGTATTCGTGGCTTGGGCAAGTTGATCAGGCCATTGAGGTCCTCGAGCACGCCGTCACGCTTGATCCGCGATCGGCGCCCACACACGGATTGCTCGCGACCCTTCTGCTGCAACAGAAGGAGCTGGATGGGGCCGAACACCATTACCGTGAAGCGATCGCCAGCAACCCCGCGTTCGCGGAGGCCCGCACCAATCTCGGAACGCTCATGACCATGACTGCCCGTCAGGCAGAGGCGGTGCAGATCCTCCGAGACGGCGCCCGTGACCATCCCAACCACCCGGGTCTCATGATCAACTACTGCGTGGCCCTGAACTACGCCGATAGCGTGGAGGCCAAAGAGATCCAGCTCGCGCACCAGCACTACGGCCGCGTTCTGGCGGCGTTGCCGGGTCAGGTCAAAACGCAGTGGCCCAACTCACTGGATCCGGCCCGCAAGCTCAAGATCGGGTTTGTGTCTCCGGACCTGTTCGAACACTCCGTGTCATTTTTCGTGCGACCGCTGATCGAGGGGCTGGATCGCAAGAACTTCCAGGTGTTCGTCTATTCCGTCGGTGGCCGCCCTGACAACATGACGCGTCGGCTGCAACAGGCCGCGGACGTGTGGCGTGACCTGCCGCGTGCGAATGACCAGCAGCTTCTCGACGCCATCCGCGCCGACCAGGTTGACATCCTGATCGAGCTTTCGGGCCTGACCCAGGGCAACCGGATGCCGGCCCTCCGGCTGCGCGGCGCCCCGGTTCAAGTCACATACTGCGGCTATCCGAACACCACGGGCATTCAGACCATCGACTACCGGGTCATCGATTCCCTCACCGATCCGGCTGGGGCGGACGCCATGGCGGTCGAGAAACTTGTGCGTCTGGACCCTTGCTTCCTCTGCTTCTCGCCGCCCGAGAGCGCCCCGCCCCCGGAGCCGCCGCCGAGCGAGCGAGCCGGATTCATCACGTTCGGGTCTTTCAACTCCATCAAGAAACTCACCCCGCAGGTCCTGGCGCTGTGGGCGCGGCTGCTCCACGCCGTGCCACGTGCTCGGTTGGTCATCAAGTCTGACGGGCTCAACAGCTCGCGGGCTCGCGCCACGATCCTGACAACTCTGAAGAATGAAGGCATCCCCGAGGTCCGCGTCGATCTCTGGGAGAAGCTCGACGGCAAGAATGACCACCTCGCAGCGTACGGCGCGATGGATATCGCGCTCGACACGTTCCCCTATAACGGCACCACCACCACCTGCGAAGCGCTGTGGATGGGTGTGCCTGTCATCAGCCTCGTGGGAAACCTCCACGCCGCGCGGGTCGGCCTGAGTCTGCTCAACGCAATCGGGCTCAAGGACTTGGCCGCGAACACCCCCGATGAGTACATTCGAATCGCAACCGAACTCTCCGGTGATGCCCGAAGGCTTCACGATCTTCGGACCACACTCCGTCAGCGCATGACCGGATCCCCGCTTTGCGACCGCGTTGCCTTCGCGTCGAGATTCGGGGGGGCGCTCCGACAGATGTGGACCTCATATTGCTCCCGCTGACCGACAGGAGACCCAGCGGGAATGGCATCTCACCCTCCGGCTCTGATCCAGGCGCGACAGCACTTCCGAGCGGGGCGACTCGAACAGGCACGCATGCTCGTGCAGCGATTTCTGCAGCGCGACCCTACGCACGCCGAGGCCAACCACTCCATGGCGGCGATCCTGTTTCAGTCAGGGCAACGGCCGCAAGCCCTTTTCTACGCGCAGCGCGCGGCCGCAGCGGCCCCGGCCACAGCCGACTACCAGTCAACCCTTGCCAACATCCTGCACGCGATGGAGCGAACCTCCGAGGCGATCGCCGCGATGCAGAAAGCCTGCGACCTGGAACCCCACAACGCCGACCATCCGCTCAACCTGCTCCCAATGGCGTGGTCAGCGGGGGATCACTCCAAAGCGCTCGCCGCGGCCGAGCGGGCCCTGGCGATCGACCGCGTCCGCGCTCGTGGCTCGTACGCCACCGTCCTGGCCAACATCGGTGAGGTCGACGCCGCGGTCACTTTCCTCCGCGGTGAGCTCGAACGCGATCCCGGTGACCTCGAGGTGCTCTCGGCCCTGATTCTCGCTCTGAACTACCAGCCCGACACGGACCCTCGCGAGGTGTTCGAGTTGCACAAGCGATTCGGCGCCGCTATCCAGCCCGCGCCGTTTGCGCGGTCGCCCGGCAACACCAAGGACCCCCACCGCCGTATCCGCGTCGGCCTGATGTCCCCCGACTTCTACTCCCACTCTGTCGCCTTCTTCGCTGAGCCTCTCATCCGCCATCTCGACCGCGCGGCCTTCGAAGTCTTCTGTTATTCCTCTCGCGCCTTCCCCGACGACACGACCCGCCGCCTGCAATCACTCACCGACACGTGGCGCGACACCGCGGGTCTGGATGAGCCCGCCGTCGCAACGCACATCAGCGCCGACCGCATCGACATCCTCGTCGATCTCGCTGGGCTCACCACGGGTCGAGTCGTCTCCGTACTGGCCGCGAAGCCAACTCCGGTGCAGGTCACGGCGATCGGTTACCCCAACACGACCGGCATCCCCGCCGTGGGCTTCCGCCTGGTCGATGCCCTGACCGATCCGCCCGAGTCTCTCGCAACCGAACAACTCATACGACTCCCTGGGTGCTTCCTCTGCTACCAGCCGCCCGCGAGTGCCCCCGCGCTCAACCCCGAGCCTCCCTGCGCAAAGACCGGCCACCTCACCTTCGGCTCCTTCAACACCGCGCAGAAGATCGTGCCCCCCGTGATCGACGCTTGGGCCCGCATCGTCAATCAGGTGCCGGGTTCCAAATTGCTGCTCAAGGCAGCCCAGTTCTCCTGCCCCATGGTTCGCTCGCGTTTCACAGCCAAGTTCGCCGCGGCCGGACTGGACCCCGCTCGCCTAGAACTTCTTGCCACCGTCCGCGATAAGTCCAGCCATCTGTCGATCTACGACCGCATCGACATCGGCCTGGACACCTTCCCCTACAACGGCACGACGACCACGTGCGAAGCCCTCTACATGGGAGTCCCCGTAGTCACTCTGAGAGGATCCATGCACCCGGGCCGTGTCGGTGCCAGCCTGCTCACGGCCATCGGCCTTCCAGACCTCTGCGCCACCGATGTCGAGCAGTTTGTTCAACGAGCCGCCGCTCTCGCCAAAGACCCCGCGCGACTCACAGACCTTCGCCGCGGCATGCGTTCCAGGATGGTGTCTTCTGTCCTGTGCGACGGTCCGGATTACGCCCGGCGTGTCGGTGAGGCTCTCCGTTCCATCTGGCAGGCGCATTGCGCGAAGCCATGAACTCGTAGAATGGACCCATGTCTGTCGAGCGTCTCATCCAGGAAGCCATGCGCCAGATGCCATCTGGGCAACGTGAGCCCGCGCAGCGGCTGCTTGAAGAGGCCCTCCGAGCCGATCCCAATCATCCCCTTGCGAATCAGGTTCTGGGTTCGATCCATGCCCAAAGCGGCCGCTTCCCCCAGGCCGCGGCCTGCATGGAGATCGCCGCGGCCAACTCACCGAACGATGCGGCGATCTGGGTCAACCTCGGAATGATGCGTTCGACGATCGCCGACCTGCAAGGCGCTGAGGATGCTCTCCGACACGCTATCGACCTCAACCCGCGGCACGTAGATGGCCTCCTGTGCCTGGGAATCCTACTGGCCAATCAGCAACGCACCGGCGATGCCGACTCTCTATTCCGGCGGGCCCTGGATCTTGCCCCCACGCGCGTGGATGTCGCCCACGCCTATTCCCGCATTCTCTCCGACACCGCCCGAACCGATGAGGCCCTCGCGATCATTCGCGCGGCCCAAAAGCACGCTCCAAATGACCTCTCTCTTCAAGACAAGGTCTGCACGCTGCTGAACTACATCGCCGCGGTTCCGCCGGAACTCGCCTTCAAGGAACACCTCAAGTTCGGCACGATGCTCGGCAATCCCGCGGCCACTCACAAAGTCCGCGACTTTGCGTCGGATCGCAAGCTCCGGATCGCGTACCTCTCGGGCGACCTCCGCGAGCACTCCGTCGCGTACTTCCTCGAGCCCCTCCTCGAGCATCACGATCGCGCCAACTTCCACATCACGTGCTACCACGTAGGCCCGCCGGATGACCGGGTGACACCACGGCTCAAGGCCAAGTCGGACGCCTGGCGGCACTTGTTCCCCGTAAGCGATGACAACCTCGCCCGAGCCATCGCCGACGACAACATTGACATCCTGATCGAGCTGGCAGGGCACGCCCAAGGCAACCGATTGACAGCGGTCGCCCGCGCTCCGGCCCCGGTCTGTTTCACGTTCATCGGTTATCCCAACACCACCGGCGTCCCCGCGATCGGCTTCCGGCTGATCGATGAGCACACCGACCCATCCGGATCCGACGCCTTCGCCACCGAACGCCTCATCCGCCTCCCGGGCTGCTTCCTCTGCTACCGCCCATCCGACGCTGCTCCGGACGTGACACCCGCGCCCGCCGATCGAATCACGTTCGGCTCCTTCAACAATCTCGCGAAACTCTCGGCGGCCACGGTCAATCTATGGGCACGCGTCCTGGCACAAGTTCCCGGCTCGACGCTGCTTTTAAAGGGCAAGGGCCTGAACGATGATTCCGTTCGCGACCGACTCTTTTCGTTACTTTCCAAGGCCGGCATCCGATCCGACCGCGTCGATCTCCTCGGTCACACGCAATCCACCCGCGAGCATCTGGAAGCCTACTCACGGATGGACATCGCCCTGGATCCTTCCCCGTACTGCGGTACAACCACCACGTGCGAGGCGATGCACATGGGCATACCCGTCATCACGCTCGCTGGAAAGACCCACGCATCCCGCGTCGGGATCAGTCTGCTCACGACCGTCGGGCTCCCGGACCTGATCGCCCGAGATGAAGCCGACTACGTAGCCATCGCATCGCGACTGGCCGCAGATGCACCACGCCGGGCGGCGCTCCGGACTTCCCTGAGAGCTCAAATGTTGAAATCGCCGTTGTGCCAGGCCGCGCCCTACGCCCTGCGCGTCGAAGCCGCCTTCCGATCCGCGTGGCGCGAGCGCTGCACTCAGGGTGCACGATGAGCGGGCACGCCGCCACTATCACCGCCGCGCTCTCACTGGCCGCGTCCGGAAAGATGTCGCAAGCCGTCGCTTCGATTCAGCGTCTCGTGCAGCGCCATCCCGCCGATGTTGAACTCAACCACACCTTGGGCATCCTGCTGCTCAAGTCCGGGCAAGCGGCCCAGGCACGCTTCTACCTCGAACGCGCGATCAGGGGTGCCCCCAATCGTGCCGGCCTCCACAGCAACATGGGCGCCACACTCGCCACGGACCGCAAGTGGACCGAAGCCCTGCCGTGGTTTCGCCGCTCCATCGAGCTCGACCCCTCGCACGCTCCGGGCTGGGCCGGCCTCGCTCAAGGCCTGGCCGACATTCACGACTTTGACCGCGCCGCCGACGCGGCCGCGCAACTGGTAACCCTCCGCCCGGACCTGGCCGACGGGTACAACAACGGCGCACTCGCCCTGGCCAACGCCGGACGCATTCAGGAAGCCGTCGCGCTCGCCCGTCGCGGGGCCGAAGCCCTGCCCGCGGACTCTTCCATCCATCGCAATCTCACCGGACTCCTCGCCTATACGCCCGAAGTTGAAACCCCGCAGTTTGTGGACCAATGCCGCACCACTGGCAAACTCCTGATGGCCGACGCCGGGCAACCCGCCCCCTTCGACTATCCGCGTGATCCTGGCCGCTCCCTCCGCGTCGGTTTCCTTTCCTCAGACCTGCGCCGGCACTCTGTCGCCTTCTTCCTCGAGCCAATCCTCGAACACCACGACCGCGCCGCCATCCACACCGTTTGCTACATGACCTCAGAAGAAAAGGATGACTTCACAAATCGGCTGCGATCCCTCTCCGATTCATGGGTCGATGCCTCACGCCTCAACGCCGCCGCCCTCGCCCAACGCATCCGCGCCGACCGCATCGACATCCTCATAGAGCTTTGCGGCTACTCCCGCGGCGGGCGCCTGGCCGTCAT
Source organism: Phycisphaerales bacterium (assembly GCA_044222485.1). Taxonomy (GTDB): domain Bacteria; phylum Planctomycetota; class Phycisphaerae; order Phycisphaerales; family UBA1924; genus JAHBXE01. The sequence goes on from JBGAND010000022.1 coordinate 26,887, forward strand.
GGCGCGACGCCCCGCGCCGGTCCAAGCCACGTTCCTAGGCTGGCCGACCACCACCGGTGTCCCCACCATCGACTGGCGGATCGTCGACTCCATCACCGATCCGCCGGGGTCCGAGCACCTCTCGACCGAACACCTGCTCCGACTCGACCCCTGCTTTCTCTGCTATCGCCCGCCCGCTGACGCGCCGGACGTCTCATCACCCTCCGCCGTGATCACGTTCGGTTCGTTCAACGTGCTCAGCAAGATCGGGCCCGAAACCGTCGCCCTCTGGTCGCGGGTGCTCAGCACAACTCCTGGCTCTCGCCTCATCCTCAAGGCCGCGGCCCTGGATCGCGAATCCACCCGCACACGACTGCTCGAACACTTCAGAGGCCAAGGCATCGACTCCTCTCGAATCGACCTGCTCTCCCGCACCGCATCGCTGACCGACCACCTGCGACTCTATGGCCGGGTAGACATCGCCCTGGACACCACCCCTTACAACGGCACCACGACAACCTGCGAAGCCCTCTACATGGGCGTGCCCGTGGTCACGCTCGTGGGCAGGGCCCACGCTTCACGGGTCGGCGCAACTTTGCTGCACGCGGTAGGCCTGGACGAGCTGGCCGCGGCCGACCCTGACCAGTTCGTCTCTCTCGCGAGCCAACTGGCGACCGACCCCGGGCGCCGGGCAACCCTCCGGGCCTCCCTCCGGGCCCGAATCCTGCAGTCAATCCTCTGCGACGGCACCGGTTACGCCCGCCGCTTCGACTCTGGCCTGCGGGCCATGTGGTCGGCCTGGTGCACCCAATAGCCCCGGGTAAGTGCCGGCCGATGGCCGTACGATGTACCCCACTACCGAAAGGCGCCGTCCCGTGTCCAACATCACCGACTCCATCCGCAACGCCATGTTCCTCGCCGACCGCGGCGGCGTCACCGACGCGATCTCCTCCCTCCGCTCCATGCTCCCCACGCACGGGCAAAACGCGCAACTGCACGAGGCCATCGGCCTCCTCCAGTTCCGCATCGGCGCGCTCGACCAGGCCGCCTTCCACTTCGACAAGGCCCGGCACCTGGAGCCCAACCGCTCCGACATGCACAGCAACTACGCCACCGCTATCAACATGCAGGGAAAGCCCGCCGACGCCGTGGAACCCTTCCGCAAGGCGGTCTCGCTCGACGCCAAGAGCTTCCCGGCGCAGCTCGGGCTTTCCAGCGCCCTGATCGGGGTCCGCGACTTTGAGCCGGCGATCGAGGCCGCCCGCGCAGCGACCAAAATCGCCTCCATGCGCCCCGAAGGCTGGGTCAACCTCAGCATCGCCCTCAGCCGCAGCGGCCAGGGCGCTGAGGCCGTCAAGGTCCTCGAAGAGGCGATTGGCCTCATGCCCAGCGAGATTCTCCTGCACACCAACCTGGCCGCGGCCCTCAACTACCGGCCCGAGGCGACCCCGCAACACGTTTTCGAAGCCCATGTGAATCTGGGTCGTGTCCTGGCGAACGCCTACGGCGGAGGCATCCGTTCATTCAACAACGACCCCAACCCCGATCGCCCCCTGCGGATCGGTTACGTCTCCGCGGACTTCAAGGACCACCCGGTCGCGAGCTTCATCGCGCCGGTGCTGGCCGCGCACGACCGCGTCAACTACCGCCCCTATTGCTATTCGACGGTTCAGAACCCGGATGCCACGACCGAACGCCTTCGCGCCCTGGCCCCAGAGTGGCGGGATGTCGGTCGCTTTCCCGACCAGGCCATCATCCAGCAGATCGGCGCGGACCGAATCGATATCCTGGTAGACCTCGGAGGCCACACCGCTGGGTCGCGCATCGGCGTATTCGCGGGCCGCGGTGCTCCCGTTCAAGCAACCTGGCTCGGCTACGCCAACACGACGGGCCTCAAGACCATCGGCTACCGCATCGTGGACAACACGACCGACCCCGATGGTTCCGAGGCGTTCTCCACGGAAAAACTCTCCCGCATCGATGGGTGCTTCGTCTGCTTCCAGCCCTCAGCGGTCGCCCCGGAAGTCGCCCCGCTGCCCTCTTCTGAACGTGGCCAGCCCTTCACATTCGGCAGTTTCAACAACCCCCAGAAGATGGTCGAGATCGTCATCGAAGCCTGGGCCGCGATCCTCCGAAGCAAGGCGGGCTCGCGCCTGCTCTTGAAGGATGCCGGCTTTGTCGACAACGCGACCGTTGAACGTATCCGCTCCCGTTTCGCCGGCCTTGGAATCACCGCCGATCGCGTTGAGTTCATGACCCGCATCGAGTCCGAGCGCGAGCACTTGGCCACCTACTCCCGCGTTGATCTGGCTCTGGACACCTTCCCCTACAACGGTACCAGCACGACCTGCGAAGCCCTGGACATGGGTGTGCCCGTCGTCACGCTCCGCGGCCAGACCCACGCCGGACGTGTCGGGGCCAGCATCCTCAAGTGCGCCGACCTCGAGGGCACCACCGCCAACTCCACCGAGGACTACATCCGCCTGGCCACCCAACTTTCAGCGGACACCGGCCGCCTGGCCTCGCTCCGCACCGGCTTACGTGCCCGCACCCGCAACTCCCCGCTCTGCGATGGCCCGGCCTTCACCCGCAAGCTCGAAGCGGCCTACCGCCAAATGTGGAAGGGCTGGGGCTCCAACCTGATGTACATGGGGTGAGTCTGTCGGTGGACCTTGATCCGCTGACCAGTTCCGGTGCGTAAAGCCGTGCCAGCGAACCCCGGGTTTCCCAGACGGCCCTTGCTTTCTGGCTTTGTGAGATAGCGCTTGGACACGGAAGTCCGGAGATCACAATGGCGCGGTAGACTCGTCATCGACAGCCCGCGGCGGTGACGGGCGGAAAACCAAATGGGAAAACCCGGTGAAGATTGCCTGCCATTGCGGCGCACTCGTCCGTGACCAGATAGACGCCCTGCCACACAAGGGACATCTCATCTCTGACCAAGAGTGGTTTCTTGCTTTCGACGGCATCGACTTGGTGATTGATGAGGTGGCAGCCGGGCGTCTGAACGCAGAGGCGGCTTGCATGAAGATCCGCAGTACTCTGGGAACGGCGTCCCGCCTCATCTATCAGTGCAAGCATTGTGGCCGATTGTTCGTTGATGATCGCCGGCATCAGACCCACACCTTTGTGCCGGCGACCGCGGAGACTTGCAGAGATGTTCTCAGGAGCAGAGACGGAGACGAATGAGATGTGTGACCGGTGCGGACCAGTGGACCGCTCCCAGGTCGACCCCGCATCCCCAATGAAAAAGGAGAGCCGAGGCTCTCCTTCTTTGAACGCTGGATGATGTCAACTCGTCACTGGATCACTTGACTTCCGGACCCGTCTCCGGAGCCGGCTGACCGAAGAACATGCCGCCGAACCCGCCAAAGCCTCCGCCACCCGAGTTGCGAATGTACTGGGCTTCCAGGGCCTTGTCGATCCGCAGCTTGCACTCAGCCAGGTGCGCCGAGGTGTAGGCATCGAGCTTCGAGCCGTTCTTGCCCGTCAGGTCACCCAGGCGGGTCTGGAGCTCGCGGAGCTTGGCCGTCGCCAAGTTGGAGATCGGCTTGCTGGCCGCGCCATAGCCGTCGCTGATCGAGAGGTCGATGAGCCGATCCATGTGCTCCCGCTGCAGGATGCGGCGGAGGCTGGAGATCATCGGCTCGCGCGCCGAGTACTTCTTCTCAGGACTTTTCTCGGTTTCGGTCCAGATGGCCGTGGAAACGGTGTCCATCAGCTCTGGCAGCGTCACCGCATCCTCATTGGCAGGGACCATGAACTCGTTGTCATACACCCGCCGGAGCGTGGTCGGGTTCATCAGCATCGTCAGGGCCGATGCCTGAATCCCGGAGATCTGATCATGAATGGGCCATGTGGATTCGCCGCGGACCGTGCCGCCATCGGACCACTTGTCCACGGTCATTTTGCGGAGAAGTTCGGCGGTAAGCCCGAACGACTCGTCATGGAACGCGTTCTCGATTACAAACTTCAACGCTGCACGCTGCTGCGCCAGCGGAACCGGCGTGATGGGGTCCTTGGCATTGGGATCACCCTTGTGTGCGCGGCTCACGAACGACCCGCCCACCCAGGTAGACATGATGTTCACCGCATCCATCTGCGTTGATAGAGTGATCTGATATCCACGCCGCGACCGGGCCCAGCTCTGACCATCTTTGACGAACTTGTCCAAGATGTGCTCGCGAAGCGTTTTGGCCAGCTTCATACGGCTCTTGGCGTAATCCAGCGGATTGGCCGTAAAGTCGTAACGACGGGCCAGAGGGTCCGGGCCGCCGGTATCTTCATCGGTCGCATAGGTGAGCTCGGGCTCGGCCGTGCGCTTCAGCACCTCCTTGGGATCCTCGGAGGTGTACCCATACTCGATGGCCCACATGTCATAGGGACCCACACCAATGGGGTTCCAGTCGCCCTGCACCGGACCATCTTCCATGTTGATGTTGACCGGCGTGTAGTCCATCACCGAACCCACCGTGCACTTGCCCTTCATTTCTGGCGAGTTGATCTGCGCCAGTGTGTAAAGGCTCGAAGACCGGAAGTTGTGCCGCAGTCCCAAGGTGTGTCCAACTTCATGGACGGTCAGGTGCGCCAAGGCCGGCCCGACGAACCAATCCGGGATGCCGTCGATCAGGTCATCCTTGGGCTTGTCATCCTTCTTGCCGTCCTTCTTGTCATCTTTCTTGTCCTTGTCATCGCCGCCGAGTGCCGACTCCGGCAGCATGTCCAGAACCTCCATGGACAGGCCCATGAGCGCCATGTTGCGCGCCATGCCTTGGCTGGCCATGCACAAGTTGTTCTGCGGCCCGACATAGATCGCTAGCTTTCTAAGTTCATCGTTGCCCATCATCGCGGAATCCGAGGAACCCGCGATCGGCGTGCCGCCGTACCCAAGCACACCCTGACGCGCCCTCATCGAGAGCATCTGGTCGCGGTCCTCCGGTGCCGCCAAGCGGATTCGGGGGTCCCATCGCGGGTTACGGTCCAGCCATGACATCGTCTCAGCGCTGAATCCCTCCATCGCCGCCTGCGGGATCAGGTCATTGGATTGATACCAGAAGTGCCGGATCCAGCCGTCGGTCAGAACGATGTCCGCATCCAGGATCTGACCTGTGATCGGGTGCGCACGCGACGGCCCGATCGCCGTGCCGATGTCGTTGGAGAGCCACCGGACGAAGTTGTACCGCACATCCTCGGGGTCCTTGTCCATGTGGGCCCCGGTCTCTTTGTCCTGGTAGTACACCTCGACGGCATCGACAATGCCGACTTTTTCAAATGCCCTGTTCCACCACAGGATGCCATCCTTCACGTGACGCCGATACCGCGCTGGCACCGTGTGCTCGATGTAGTACACAATCGGCTTCTCAGGCGGGCTCAGCTTGCGCGACGGGTCCTTCTTCTGCAGGTTCCACCGCTCGATATACCGCGTCCAGACCTCATCATCCTTGAACTTGCCCAAGTCGCGCCAACTGGTCATGAAGTACCCGACGCGCTCATCGCCTTTCCGCGGCCGATAGCTCGGGTCCTCTTTGATCTGGCTGATCGAATAGTGGAAGCTCTTGATCTGCCCGCCACCCACCGGGAACTGGTATTCAATTTCCACGTTCTCGGGGAAAGACTTGGGGGACTTGGCGAACATGGCCAGTTTCTGGTTGGCGCCCGCCGCCAGGCCGCCGTAGAACACGTTGGCCCGTCCGACCAGCAGCTCATCCATATCGATCACCGGCTGGCCGTTGGGGCCCATGCACACGATCGGGACATCCACCAGCACGCGATCCGTGAAGTGGTTGGCGAGTGAATCCTTGCTCTCGGTGTCGCCCGTGGAACGCACATCCGTGTTCGGGGCGATCAGCGCCATCCGCTTGTCAAACCGCTTCCAGTACACATACTGCGCGCCTGTCTGCAGCCCGGCGAACAACTCGCCCGTGGGCATAGTCATCGCGAAGAAGTGCTTCTGACTCTGGTAGCCCCGTGGCAGCTCCGCGAGCAGCTGGCCGTCCTTCTCGCGCTTCCACAGCGTGTAGAGGCCCTCGCCATCCGCCGTGGACACAACCTTCTCGTATCCCTCCGAGACTTCCTTGAACGGCGGGAAGTCGGGCTTGTCCTTGCCGGGTGCCGGAGGCCCATCCTGAGCCAGCACGGGCGCTGTGAACGCCGCCACCAATCCGCACACGCGCATCAGACGCGACGCCATGCTCTTGCTACCCATCTACAGGTCTCCTTCTCCGGACCCTCCGGCCCGGAAATCACGCATCTAGCCCAACCGCCCACGACGGAGCACCGTCCACAGCGGCTAGGTCTAAGTTTCGGTCAACTTTCGACTCGGGGACTACTGAATAGACGCTCAATCACCCTGATTCCGGCGTGTTCCCGGCATCACTTGTGCAGCCCGTACATCACCGCAAAGGTGATGATCCCGAAAAGCACCAAGGCACCCTGAAAAGGCCGGTCTTTGGAGGCCAGCTCGGTCGGATCATCGTACTGGCCCCGCTCCAAGAGAACGATACATCGCAGGAGCCCATAGGTCGCCGGCAGGATGGTCAACCACAGCAGGTTGAACCCTAACGTGTACTTGTCCTTGGAATCCTGGATGTACCCCGCGTAGCTCACCAAGGACACGACGCCGCTCACCATCACGGCCATCCGAAGCAGGTCATCGGTGTACTTCTGCTGAACCGCCCGGGCCGCTCCGGCCTGGTCCCCCATCGTCCGACGTTCCCCCAGCCGCTTTCCGAAGGCCAGGAACATCGAAACGAAGAACGTGCAGTTCAAAAGGAACGTGCTGGGCGTAACTCCGGCCGCGGCACACCCGCCCAAAACCCTAATAACAAACCCTGTCGCCAGGCTGATGACGTCCAGCACCACCGCCTGTTTGAACTTCAGGCTGTAAAGCGTTGTGTTGACCACATATCCGGCGACAAATGCCGCCAACCACAGCACAGGCGACATGGCGATCCACGCCCCGCGGCTCTCGTTAGCCAACGCCAGCAGCATCGCTCCGGCCGAGCAGCCAAGCAAGGCGAACGAAAACAGCCGGGCGGTACCCAAAGGCACCGCCCCAGACGCGACGGGCCGGTTCCGTTTCCGGGGGTGCAGCTTGTCGGCCTCCCGGTCCCGGATGTCATTCACAACGTAGCAACTGCTGGACGCAAATCCAAAGGCCAGGAACGCCCCCAAAATCGCAACCCCAAGCCCCACAGTGAGATGCGCTGTGCCTGTCGCGATGCCGTACGCCGGCCCCACGATCACAAACGCCCCCTTCACCCACTGGTGCGGACGCGCAAGTTTGATCAGGCTCGGGATAAGACCCGGGCGCGCGGCGGGATGGGCGGAGATGGTGTCCAGTGTGGTCATTCCCGGTTATCAGGGGGTCTGGAGGGAATACGCCCTCCACCGGGAAAGGATCGACCCACGGCGGCACGGACTTGCAAACTTCGGTCATGGAGTCCGGCGGGCGTTCAGTCGGTTCACCGCGATCGGACGCGACAGGATGTCCAGCTCCGAGCAGGTCACAAAGCCATTGGCACCCCCAGATGGACCGGAAATACGCACCCCCGTCGCCTGGACAGGGGTAGCCAGCACATAGTCAACCATCTGGAAAGGCCGCTTTGGGGTCAACTCGTCTGTCGCGGTCGTCTGAACCGCCATCCACTGGCCGTTGATCCGCAGTTCAACGGTCGCCGATTGGAACCACCCCCCTGTGATCCCGGGCAAAGACATGTGGTCCCCCTCGATGAACCGGACGCACAAAGCCTCAACCGGCCGGTCATAGGTCACCGTCAAGGTCTGCACGGTGCCCGGTGGCTGCCCTGAACCTTGAGTCGAGTAGAAGTACCGCCTCCCATCATCCAGGTCGCGCCCCGCAAAGTCGCACTCATACCCATTCCCGATCATGGAGACATCACCCACCCCAAACGTCCAAGGCGGAATCGAAACGCCCACACCCGGCACCGACGCAGAGCACGTGACCACCCCACCTTGTGCCCGCACCCGGTTGTTGGCGCTCCTCCGCTCCAGCATCCGACCAGGGTTGAACTCCACCCGCGACCCCACCACCGATGAGGGCAGCACCCACCGGTCGTTCGCGACATCCACCGATCCTCCCGCGGCCACGATGTTCTGCTCCACCAAAGGCATCATCCGCTGCGCCATCAACGTGAACGTGTCATCCGCTTGCGGGTCCGCGGGTAGGTAGTCCGGCAGGTTGTTCCGCGTGCGATTGATGTCGAACCGATCCGAAAACGGCTGTCCCGGGAACTGCGCAGCCATCTGGTTGTACCCCAGCATCAGCCCCAGCAGCCCGCCCATGGTCGCCGTGCAGTTATCCGAATCCCAGCCGCCCAGCGTCCCGATCTGCACCGTCCGCTTGTAATCACATTGTCCGTACAGCAGGCACATCACCCCGTTGGCGAAGTTCACCGACGACTCGGTCCACGCGTGGTATTGAAACCCGTGTTCCGCGGCGTGCAGCATGTACCGGTCGTATATCTTGTCCCGCGTCGATTCCCAGTTGTTGACGTCCGCGTTGTTCAGAAAGTCGTTGAGCACAAAGTCCACGATGTCCGCGCTCTTCGACGTGTCCGGGATCCACCGGCGTGCCTCACGCACCAGCCAGAGCGCCTTCTCGCGTCCGGAAAGTGCCGGATCAACCCGGAGCGCCATCGCATAAAGCACCGCGTAAAACTGCGACGCGTGCTGAGAGAACGTGAACGAGGTCGTGCGCATGGGCAGATCGCTCAGCCGCAGCGCCTCCTCGGGCATCCCCGGGCAGAACGCCCCGAAGAACTCAGTGGTCAGCTGCGCATCGATGAACGCCCACAGGTCGTTGGCCACCGGCTGGCCAGTCATCGGCGGCCTCACGCCGCGGCCCATCAATGTCCACGCCCTCAGGTTGGAGACCCACAGAAAAGTGGTATCCATGTGCAGCAACCAGGCATCCCGGATCTCATCCGGCGTGAGCAGCACGTGCCCGGCCTTGCTCATCTTGTGCAGGTACACGTACTCGACATCCGTGTCGTCATCCGACAACCAAGGGTCCTGGTTGAGGACAAAGTCGATGTGCTGCCCGCCGGGTGGGGTTGTCCCCCAGTCGGTATCCGTGAAAAACGGAGGCGCGATCCGGGCTCCCTCAGTCCTGAGGCCCGTCCAGTTGGCGATGCACTCGCCCAGCCACATGGCCCGGAGGCGGTCGGCGTAGTCGGCCCGGCTTAGGGTCCGACCGGGCTGTGCCATCGTTGCGGATGCAGCCACGAACCCCGCCGCCATCCACGCCGTAACGCTCGCTCGCAGCCCACTCATGACTTGATGGTACCGCGCCCCTTGCCTTTCCCAACCCGATTCCCTTTCAAAACCCCGTTGCCGACCCCGGTAACGCTTATCCCAAGCCCTAAGATGGCCGACTCAAACCGGGCGAAACGCGCCAAGTCGCGAAACGCCCGATAACCGGAGGCTCCCCTTGGCGACCCAACGACGCGCTCTCATCACCGGCATCACAGGCCAGGACGGCTCCTATCTCGCCGAACTCCTGCTCTCCAAGGGCTACGAGGTCCACGGGATCGTCCGGCGTGCCTCAACCTTCAATACCAACCGAATCGATCACATCTACGAGGACCCCCACTGGTCGGGCAAGGCGCTTCGTCTGCACTACGGCGACCTCTGCGATGCCGGTTGTCTCAGCAAGCTCATGCAGGAAGTCCGCCCCCAGGAGGTTTACAACCTGGGCGCTCAGTCGCACGTCCGCGTCAGCTTCGACATGCCCATCTATACCGCCGAGACCGTCGGCATGGGCGCCATGAAACTCCTGGAAGCCATCCGCGCTTATCAGCAGGACACCGGCGAGACCGTTCGCTTCTACCAGGCCTCTTCTTCGGAGCAGTTCGGCAAGGTCATGGAAGTCCCTCAGAAAGAGACGACCCCCTTCTACCCGCGCTCTCCCTACGCAGTCGCCAAGATGATGGGGCACTGGGCCACCGTCAACTATCGCGAGAGCTACAACATGCACGCCTCGTGCGGCATCCTGTTCAACCACGAATCTCCCCGCCGCGGCGAAACCTTCGTCACCCGCAAGATCACGCGGGCCGTCGGCCGCATCAAGATGGGCCTCCAGAAGAAGGTCTTCCTGGGCAACCTCGACTCCAAGCGCGACTGGGGCTTTGCCGGCGACTACGTCGAAGCCATGTGGCTCATGATGCAGCAGGACAAGGCGGACGATTACGTCATCGCCACCGGCCGCACCATCAGCGTCCGCGAGTTCGCCGAAATGGCCTTCAACCACGCGGGGCTGGACTTCAAGGACTTCGTCGAGTTTGACCCGCGTTATCTCCGCCCCGCGGAAGTTGACCTCCTGCTGGGTGACCCCACCAAGGCCATGAAGAAGCTCGGCTGGAAGCCCAAGACCACCGTCGAGCAGCTCGCGGCCATGATGGTCGAGGGTGACCTCGAACGCGCCCGTCGCGAGAAGACCCTTCGGGATGCGGGCCACAAGCTGTCCGAGATGCGCGGGCACGATCAGTAAGAGTTTTCACCACAGAGATCACGGAGAGCCACAGAGAAGGAAAGGAAGGAAGGGGAGTTCTGTTTCCAATCCTCCCATTCCCGGTTTCGTCATTGCCGGTCCGCTGCCTTCTCTCTCCGTGCCCTCAGTGTTCTCCGTGGTGAAGTATCTTCTCCGCGATCAAGGGCGCGCCACATAGTCCCCCACCTGCATCCGGTGATACCCGAACCCCGGTTCGACCACCTCGTACCGCGCCGTGCGCAGCCGCGCACCCACAAAGGTCTGATCAATCTGCAAGAGCGGGATCGGTGTGCGATACCCGTGCCGCGGCCAGGTCGCCCCATATCCCGTGCCCGCCTCGTCAAACGCGTTCTTCATTCCGGGCGCGATCCTCGAAAGAGATGCGGACCCTCGCGGGATATTGAAGTCTCCCATGATCAGGTCCGCGGCCGGAAACCCGCTCGGTTCGGCCGCCCCCACGCCCGTCCATGCCCGAATTTTCTCCGCCGTCCGTGAAACCAGCTGCACCCGGGATAAATCCGGCTCCGACGGAAGATCAATGACCCACATGATGCAGGGGCGCCCCAACTGCGCTGTCGTGTCGAGTTCGATGAACATCGCACGACCCGGATCGGCCCTGGCTTTGCGCTTGTCCGCTCCCTCGGTCTCCGGAGCCAAACCCTCCATGCCCAACCACGCCAGCCCATATCGCAGCAGCGGCACGCGGGTCAGGATCACAATCCCGCCCACGTTGGTGTAGCTGTACTCAGGCCCGAACGCCGCCGGCGCCTGCGACCACCCCGCATAGCTGTTGGGATTCACCAGGATCGCAACATCCGGTCTCTGCGCGAGCACCGGCACCGTGATCTGCTCCATCTTCAGGATCGCGCTCACGTTCCAGTTCAGCACGCGAAGATGCGGGCCCGTCGGGCGCGCCGGGTTCGAAATGCGGTACACGCGGCACTCAAAGAGCCCCCAGTACGCCGCGGCCAGCAAAACCCACACCTCTACACCCACCCTCAATACCCGGTCGCCGCGCACGCGCCGACCCGACAACTTGAGCGCGGCCAACCCCTGGAGCCAAAGCAACGCCGCGGCGGGCACAACCAGCACCGAGGGCAGCCACGACAAGTACTGCGACCAGACCCAGCGGTCGGAGACAATCTTGCCAATCGTCCAGCCGGACAGCACCAGCACGCACGACAGGAAACTAACGATCGAAGCGACCCGCAACAGTCGACCCACGCCCAACGCTCCCGACGCCCGCTGGCATTGAGGTCATCAACGGCGGGGATAGATGCGAATCACATCGTGCACAACCTCAACGATCCAGTCCGGTCGACGAGCAAACACCCAGGACCTGAGATCTTCAACGCTCGGATACCCCGACCGTCCAATGAAAAGCCTTGCATCATCGAGAAGGATGATGTGATCCTTGATGGGATGGTCAAAGACGGTCTGCAGTTCGTTCATGACCGGCGCTTCTTCCACTCCGAGCCCGGTCCCTTCCCCGCAATAGTGTCCATCCAACCAGAACAAGGCCCGGGAGGTAAGCTCCGAAACTACCCCCTTGATCTTCTCCCCACTGTCACCTTGAACCAACGTCACTTCCTCCACACCGGCGAACCGGCGTACAGCCGCTTCGTACAGCGCCTGGTCCAGTTCGATCGAATAGAGCCGGTCGAACTCATACCGCAGCGTCCAGATCGTGTCGCCTCGAAAAGTCCCGGTCTCCACCAATGTCCGGCAGTCAAACCGATGGGCAAACTCCAGGATCATCTCTCGTTTGACCGTATAGGGAGGCGGAACGGGGCACCCGTTCTTCTTCCACTTCGAAACCGAATGCCGCTCATACAGTGGCGCCAACGGACCGAAGCGAAGTCCACGAAGGATGGTTTCAATCATGACATTCTCCCGCTTGAGCCAGTCCGATAAACTGCCCGAAGGCCGATAAGTCTAGAAGGCATCGGACTCCTCGAGTTCCATAACTACCGCCAGCCACCACAATTATCATGACCGCAACGCAACTCCCCAAGTCTCGCCACCCACCCGGGGAACTGGGCGGGCACGCCGCGCGTGGGTTCGCCTGGCTGGGAGTGCAGAGTGCAGTCGAGAAAGTCGCCTCAGGAATCGGTCAGGTGGCGCTGGCGTGGCTCCTGGAACCCGGCGCGTTCAAACTGGTGGGCCTGACCTACACCATCACGGTGTTCGCCAGCATCATGCAGTCGGCAGGGCTTCGAGAAGTGCTCCAGCAAAGACAGCGGCGACTGGACGTCTGGTGTACGCCTGGGTTCTGGCTCTCCCTGACACTGGGACTCGCGGCGGCGCTCCTGATCGTCCTGACAACGCCGTGGGCCGCCGCGTTCTACAGCGATGCACGGATTCAGCCGCTGCTACTGGTATCGGCCATCATGCTGCCACTCAACTCTCTCGGCATCGTGCCCGAGGTGATGCTGCGCAGCCGCATGCGATTCCGCACGATCGCGCTGGCGGGATCTCTGGTTCTGGTCGGACAGATGATCCTGTCTATCGCCTTTGCCCTCTTGGGCTTCGGCGCCATGAGCATCATCCTGCCGCAACCAATACTCGCGCTCGCGCGTCTGGTCATTTATTGGCAGGCCGCACGGCCACGCATCCGACACGGCCCCCGCCCGCGCCGATGGCGATTCCTGGTTGGTGACAGCTCCGCCATGCTGCTGGGCTCCGTCGCGTTCATGTTCACATACCAAGGCGGGCAGATCGTTCTGGGTCGAATGCACCCGGATTCTGCCGACGCCGGCATCTACTACTTCTGCGTGGTCCTTGCCGACCAGTCGGTACGCGTCCTGGTCAACAACTTGGGCGGAGTGCTGCTTCCGGCGCTTTCAAGGCTCCAGGATGATCCAGCGCGGCTTTCCAGGGCATTCCTCAATGCGACCGGGCTTGTCCTGCTCATCGGCATGCCCATGTGCGCGCTTCAAGCGACGCTGGCTGCGCCGCTCATCCGCCTTTTCTTCTCCGATAAGTGGCTCCCGGCAATCGGCTGCTTCGCGGCCATGAGCGCCTCCGCGATCGGGCGCCTGGCCTTCGGTCCGTCCGAGAGCATGCTTTTAGCCCAGGGGCGCTTCCGCGCCTATATGTCGCTCGCTTGTTGCTATGGAGTCGTTTTCCTTGGCGCCGTAACCCTGACCGCAAGTTTGGCCCCGGTGGCAGGAGCAGCTTCGTGGACAGCAGCGGCCGGTGGCCTGTGCCTCATGATCATGGGCCCCTGCTCGCTCCGATTGGCGATTGCCTCTGGAGGCACCGGCTGGCCCGGAATTCTGCGACTCTACCGCTGGCCGCTGGTGTGCACCGTCGTGAGCACTTCCCCGGCCCTCGGTCTGGTGCTGTTCATGCCACGGACCCACATCGGCGATGCGTCAACACTCATCATCGGTTCGGCGGCGTGCGCGGTGCTGTACATCTCGCTGATTCGTAGACTCGCCCCGGCGGATTGGAACCAACTGGTCATCCGCATCACCGCGACGGCGCCCGGACGCGTCCGGCCGCTCATCGGCCGCCTGCTTCCGCTCGGACGTGCCGCGGCCCAAGCTCAGCCGTCCCCTACAACTTCGTAAGCTCAAAGATCCCGCACCCGTAGTTGCAACCGAAGCTCTTCTGGGCTTCGGTCCCGGTCGGGTCAGCGTTCTTCACGATATCCCCCGCATCGTTGACGTACGCAAAGCTGTCAATGTGATACTGGCCCCGCATCATCTCCACCAGGAACGACACCGCGAACACACGGTGGGCATCAAACTCGATCCGCTGCGGCCCGATCGGAGTCGCAAAGTAGAACTTCCCGCCGGGCGCGAGCATCCGCCCCAGGTTGTCCCAACCCTTCTTGTACCCCATGAAGTCCACCGGGTCGCCGTAGCGTCCCAGTCCGAAGTGCTCCAGCGTGTGCAGGCACGAGAGCGAGTCGGTGCAGTGATCCAGGTCCGGCCGCTCCTGCATGATGTCGCGCTGGCGAAAGGTGATGTTCTTCACCGACACTTTCAGATCTCGGATGTCGAACACCTCGATCTCGCGGAACGCAGCGACATGGGCGACGAAGCCGTCCACGCGCGAACCGACATCCACGTGCCGGCGCGGGTTGTTCCTGAAAACCAGCTGGGCAACGTGCAGATCCTGATGAAAGTAGTGCCCGTTCGCCAGGCCGCTCTCTTCGTAGCGATCCGACAGGCACGGATAGAGCTTGCCCATCGGAAAGTCCGGCCCCATCTGCTTGCGCAGCGCCGACCGATTGCGCAGGTACGGCCCCAGGCCCCGAACACTCCGGACCATCTTCACCGGGTCAACACCGAAAAGGCTCATCGCCGAGGCCAATCGACCACCCATTCCCATGCACGTTCTCCGTTGCTTATCGCCCCGCAGCGCGGATGCCCGCTATCCCCCGGGCATCCAGGTTCCCTTCGAGATCCGCTTCCACCGACAACTCCGGCCTCCCCTCAATCAGCGGCATTCCCGACCTCGGATACCACACCGTCGGCATCCCTCCCAGGTACGAAGCCCACGCCGAAAAGCTCGAACCTCCCGTGCCGATCAGCACCTTCGCCCGCGACAAGAGCAGGATGTCCACGATCGAAGGGTTGTCCGGCGAACGCGTCACACCCGGCTCGCGCAGGATCTCTTCGATCTGCCCCGCCTTGGCATCGCTGAAGATGCGAACGCTCACCTGCCCGCCCATCGCGCCGCGGACAGCCCGGATGGTGTTGAGATACCACTGATCCGGCAACGTCTCCGCCGCATCCCCCGACAGCGCCTGACCAAACGCGATCGGCACTTTGTCACCCCGTCGGATGTGCACCGCGATTTCCGGCCGGTCCCCCGACAGGTGCAAGCGCCGCCGCGTCGCATCCGACAGAATCGCCTCCAGCCGCCGCGCGATCAGGTCTCGGTGAGGCAGCAGCCCTTCAAACCAACCCTTCCACCCGCTGAACTTCACCACATGCGTGCCCCCCGCGGCCTGGGTCCCCCCCATGAATCCCGGAGCCTCTTCCTGATCCACCACGTGGGCACGGTTGAGAATCAACGCGCGACGCAGGCCACGGATGTACCCACCCCGGGCGTTATCAAAGAGCCCGGTGTAGTACCGCAGGTCCTTCTCACGCCGCAGCAGCGGGCCAATCTTCGGCTGAACCCAGCGCGGGGCCAGGATGGGCACCTTGTAGCGGTCGGCGAACACCTCGGCCCGGGCCCACGCAAAGAGCATGTTCCCCAGACCCGCCCGCCCGACATCGGGATATGCGTAGACCGCCATGGCCCCGAGTGTAGTTCCTGTAACCACGTTTGTAGCCCGGCGCGGCCGCTGAATCGCCGCCTTCTGCCTCCCCGCCGTCTACCCTCTGTGTCCTCTAAAAGCGGGAGAGCCATGACCACCGACCTGAAAAACAAACGCATCATCATCACCGGCGGCGCCGGCTTCCTGGGCCGCCAGATCGTCCGACTCCTTCACGACCGCGGCGTCACCGACAAGCAAATCTTCATCCCCCGGCGCAAAGACTTTGACCTCACCAACATGGCCGATTGCCAGCGCCTCTACCGCGAGGCCTTCCCGGGATCCAAGGCCGACGTGGTCCTGCACCTGGCGGCCGAAGTCGGGGGCATTGGCGCCAACCTGGCCAACCCCGGCCGCTACTTCTACGCCAACATGGCCATGGCCCTGCACCTCATCGAGCAGGCACGCCTCGACGGCCTGGTCGAGCGCGACGGCAAGTTCGTGCAGGTCGGAACCATCTGCGCCTACCCCAAGTTCACACCCGTCCCCTTCAACGAAGACAACCTCTGGAACGGGTACCCCGAAGAGACCAACGCGCCCTACGGCGTCGCAAAGAAGGCCGCGTGGCAGATGCTCGACGCGTACAAACTCCAGTACAAGATGAAGAGCGCCTATCTGCTTCCCGTGAACCTCTACGGGCCCTGGGACAACTTCGATCTCTTCAGCTCCCACGTCATCCCCGCCCTCATCCGCAAGTGCGTCGAAGCCCAGGACCGCGGCGACAAAAACATCACCTGCTGGGGCACCGGCTCAGCTTCGCGCGAGTTCCTCTACGTGGAAGATGCCGCCGAAGGCATCGTGCTGGCCGCAGAGCGGAAGGATGACCCCGACCCTCTCAACCTCGGCACCAACATGGAAATCACGATCAAGAACCTGGTCGAACTGGTCGTGAAACTCACCGGCTTCAAGGGCGGGATCCAGTGGGATGCCACCAAACCCGACGGCCAACCCCGCCGCTGCCTGGACACGCAAAAAGCCCAGAAGGCCATCGGTTTCAAGGCCAAGGTCGGATTCGAAGAGGGCATGAAGCGGACCATCGAGTGGTTCCGGGCAAACCAGAACGCCCACGCGTCCGCACGGTCCGGCGGCTGATTTCCCAGACCATTCTCTGCTACCCTCTCCCCGTGGCCAAAAAGTCCCAATCCCAAGGCGAGCTCACCAAAGACACCCGCATCGCGGCCCTTGTCGGCAAAGAGCTTTTCCTCCAAACCGAATACACCAATCAGCTCAAAGACATCCTCGAAAAAGCCCACGGCGAAGTCGCCGTCTTCCGCTTCGACGGCGCCACCGCCCAGCTCGCCGACGTCCTGGATGAGTGCCGCACCTTCGGCCTCATGGCCCAGTACAAACTCGTCATCGTCGATCAGGCCGACCAGATCGTCAAGGATGACAACCGCCCCCTGATGGAGCGCTACGCCCAGAGCCCCTGCGATTCCGCCACGCTGGTCCTCCGCTGCGAGAAGTGGCACGCCGGCAAGCTCGATGACATGATCCTTCAGCACGGCGCGATCAAGCTCTGCGAAGCCCAGTCCCCCGCCATGGCCGCGGCCTGGGCCGTCAAGCGTTGCGAGAAACGCCACAACGCGACGATCGAGAAGGCAGCCGCCGAGGCGCTGGTGTCCCGCACCGGCTCCGAGCTTGCCCGCCTCGATATGGAACTGGCCAAGCTCGCGGCCGCCGTCACCACCGCACCCGGCAAGCCCGCTCACATCACCATGCAGACCGTCGCCGACATGGTCGGACTCACCCGCGAAGAAGAGGCCTGGGTCATCCAAGACACCCTCCTCTCCGGCAACGCCGCGGCCTCCATCGGCCACGTCCGCATGATCCTCGACAACAGCCGCAAAGATGCCAATGTCCCCCTCTCCTGGGCGTGCCTCGACCTGGCCCGCAAGCTCCATGCCGCCGCCCAAGGCACCAAGCAAGGCATGAACCCTTGGGCGCTGGGCGGCAAACTCAAACTCTGGCCCGAGTCCCGTAAAGAAGGCATCCTGAACGCCGCCAAGCGGACCGACCCCGCCAAGCTCGCCGGCCTCCTCCGCGATGCGGTCACCATGGACTACAAGCAAAAGTCCGGCGGCGGCGACCCCGACCGCCTCATGGAGCTTCTTGCGCTCCGCTTCTCCCAGGTCTTAGAACGACGCTAAACCAAAGCCCCCCGCCCCCTCACGCCGATACCGACCCATAGCGGAGGATCCGCCTTTGGTGCGCGATGGCTGCGCGCCGGACTGGGAGCAGGTTCATGTCCATTCGTCTTCTTTCAATCGTCGGACTCGCGGTGGGGCTCACCCTTACCGGCTGCGTTCAGCAGCAGGCGACTACCGAACCCCCCGCCATCAACACCGGCTTGGGCTCGCTCGCTTCGACCATCGACAACTCCCCCAAGCTTCCAGCCCCAACCACGGTCCCCCCCGAGCCCACCGCGGCCCTCGCCAACGCCAACCCCATCGACATCCAGACCCTCCTCGACCGCGCCACCCCCCCACCGCCCGAGCCGGCACCCGTCGAAGAGCCCAAAGTGCCCGTCCGCCCCGAGCCCGAAATCGTCAGCATCGAAGCTCCCCCCAAGACCCTCGCCGAGCAGATCGATGACGCTTCCCTCAAGTTGATCGACCTCCTCCGCCAGGATGCCGTGGGAGGAGGCGTACGAGAAGACGCCTTCCACAGCGCCATGGCTCTGGCCGCGCTCGAGGCCGTCCGCCCCGGTTCCGCGGCCAAAGTCATCACGCCCGACTCCACCGATGGCGGCACCCTGACAGATGAGCAACGCACCCTCGTCACCGCCTTCAAAGACCTGGTCACCGGCCTCATGGCCGCCAGCCAGGAGAAGAAACCCAAGCCCGACTTCCTGAGTGATCGGGCCGCGGAACTGGCCGACATTTTCATCGGCACCCGCCCGATGCGCATCCGCTCGGCCATGGTCGCCAAGGTCACCGGCTTCGGCCAATACATCCCCTTGGGCAACGGCAAGTACCAGCAGGGCAAACCCATCCGCGCCGTCATCTACACCGAGGTCAGCCGCTTCCAGCACCGCCCAATCAAAGAGGGCGACACCGCCCGCGGCGCTGCGCAGGCCGGCGATGCGTACGCCGTCGAACTCTCCCAGGAACTCCAGCTCTACCACGATGCCGACGGCGTCAAGGCCTGGCAGCACAACGAACAGCCGATCATCGAAACCTCCCGCAACAAGAAGCACGACTTTTACCTGGTCGAAAGCCTCACCCTGCCCCCCACCCTGAGCATCGGGGCGTACAAGCTCAAAGTGATCGTCCGCGACAAGACCAGCGGCCAGGAAGTTGAGGCGATCATCCCTTTTGAGGTCGTCGCCGACCCGGCGCTGGCCAGTGACACGGGAACTCGGATCTACGACTGAATCCAAGTCCTGATACGCCACAGAGTTAGGCGCAACCCACGAGCCCGACACCGGGGTTATACCGCTCTGGACGCCAATTCGGCAGGCCGCGGTGTGCCGCTGCCTTCCTCCCGTACAGCAAGCCAACCCACCCCCCTTTTCACGTTCAGGACCGGATTATCCGTTCGGGGGTAACTGGCACGCCGCTCGCAACCGATATCCCTTCGTGAATCTCGCGCGAAGTCTGGGCGTCTGGGCCGTTTGAACCCAAGTCACCTGTTCAAACGTATATCAGGTTACGCCTAGGATCGCACGAGGTCGGTCAGCGTTGGGGTGCCTAGGTCGTACACCACAAGCACCCCGGGAGATTCGTTTCAGGATCCCGCCAAAAGCCGGATCCGGAGGGTTCAGCCCATGTTCGAACGCTTTACAGATCGCGCCCGCAAGGTCATGGCCCTGGCCAACCAGGAAGCCCAGCGCTTTAACCACGAGTACATCGGGACCGAGCACATCCTGCTCGGCCTGGTCAAGGAAGGCTCCGGCGTGGGTGCCAACGTGCTCAAAAACCTCGATGTAGACCTGCGAAAGGTCCGTCTTGAGGTCGAAAAGCTTGTCAAAGCCGGCCCCGAGATGGTCACGATGGGCAAGCTGCCCCAGACCCCCCGGGCAAAAAAGGTCATTGAATACGCCATTGAAGAGGCCCGGAACCTCAATCACAACTACGTCGGCACCGAGCACCTGCTGCTCGGCCTGCTCCGCGAGCACGATGGCGTCGCCGCGCAAGTTTTGCGCAACCTGGGCCTGAAGCTCGAAGAGGTCCGCGAGGAAGTCCTCAACCTGCTTGGCGCCAGCCAGGAAGGTGGCGAGACCGAAGGCGCTGGTGGCGGTGGTGCAGGTGGTCAGTCCGGCCAAGGGGCCGGAGCCAGCAGTGGCGGCGGTGCCGCGGCCGGTGAGGGCAAGAAGGGTGGCACGCGCAGCAAGACCCCCGCCCTCGACAGCTTCGGCCGCGACCTGACCGAACTGGCCAAGGAAAACAGCCTCGACCCCGTCATCGGCCGCACCAACGAAATCGAGCGGCTTGTGCAGGTCCTCTGCCGGCGCACCAAGAACAACCCCGTCCTGCTGGGTGAGGCCGGCGTCGGCAAGACCGCGATCGTCGAGGGGATGGCCCAGCGCATCATCGCCGGCGATGTCCCCGAGATCCTCCACGACCGCCGCATCGTCGTCCTCGACCTTGCGATGATGGTCGCCGGCACCAAGTACCGGGGCCAGTTCGAAGAGCGCATCAAGGCCGTCATGAACGAGGTCCGGCGCGCCAAGAACGTCATTCTCTTCATCGACGAGCTTCACACGCTGGTCGGGGCCGGCGGCGCTGAAGGCGCCATCGACGCCTCCAACGTGCTCAAGCCCGCGCTGGCCCGTGGCGAGATCCAGTGCATCGGCGCCACCACCTTCGACGAGTACCGCAAGTACATCGAGAAGGATGCCGCCCTTGCCCGCCGCTTCCAGGCCATCACCGTCGATCCACCCAACAACGAGCAGACCGTCGAGATCTTGAAGGGTCTCAAGGAGCGCTACGAACAGCACCACCGCGTCCACATCACCGATGCCGCGATCAAGGCGGCCGTGGACCTCTCAGGCCGCTACATCACCGGCCGCGTCCAGCCCGACAAGTCGATCGACGTGATCGATGAAGCCGGCGCCCGCGTCCGCATCAAGAGCATGAGCAAGCCCCCGAATCTGGCCGAACTCGAAGGCCAGATTGAGAAGCTCTCTGTCGAGAAGGATGAGGCCGTCAAGGGCGCTGACTACGAGCGTGCCGCCGAACTCCGCGACAAGGCCGAGCAGCTCAAGAAGTCCAAGGAAGACATGCAGCGCGCCTGGAAAGAGCGCGCCAAGGAAGTCGACGGCACCGTCGATGAGGATGTCGTCGCCGAGGTCATCTCTAAGATGACCGGCGTCCCCCTCAAGCGCCTCGAGAAGGAAGAAGCCCAGCGCCTGCTCGACCTCGAGAAGGAACTGCACAAGAAGGTCATCAGCCAGGAAGAGGCCGTCAAGGCCGTCTCCAAGGCCATCCGCCGAGCCCGCGCCGGCCTCAAGGACCCCAAGCGCCCCATGGGCTCGTTCATCTTCGTCGGACCCTCCGGCGTCGGCAAAACGCTGCTCTCAAAGGCCCTGGCCGAGTTCATGTTCGGTGATGAGGATGCCCTCGTCCACCTGGACATGAGCGAGTACATGGAGAAGCACAACGTCTCCCGCCTGGTCGGCGCGCCCCCGGGCTACGTCGGCTACGAAGAAGGCGGCCAGCTCACCGAGCGCATCCGCCGGCGTCCCTACTCCGTGATCCTGCTCGACGAAGTCGAGAAGGCCCACCCCGACGTCTTCAACATGCTCCTCCAGATCATGGAAGAAGGCCGTCTGACCGACTCCTTCGGCCGCAACGTGGACTTCAAGAACACCGTGCTGATCATGACCAGCAACATCGGTGCGGACCTGATCAAGGGTGGCGCCGGCTTCGGCTTCACCAAGCGGTCCGACAACGTTGACCACACCAACATCAAGACGATCCTGATGAAAGAGATCGAGCGGTTCTTCCGCCCCGAGTTCATCAACCGTCTGGATGACATCATCGTCTTCCGTCCGCTGACCAAGGATGACCTGGTCCAGATCATCGAGTACGAGGTGAACAAGGTGTCCAAGCGTCTGGCACAGCAGGGCGTGAAGCTCGAGCTGGATCAGCTCGCCAAGGACTTCCTGATCGACAAGGGCTACAACCCCGACTACGGCGCCCGCCCCCTCCGCCGCGCCATCGGTCAGTACATCGAGGACCCGCTGTCCGAGATGCTCCTGGCGGGCGATGCGGTCGGCAAGGCCAAGATCATCGTCACTCGCAAGAATGACGCCGATGGCAAGGGTGAAGACCATCTCTTCTTCGAGATGATCGATGCCCCCAAGGAACAAGCGCCCCCCGGCCCCGTAAGCGCCGGCTCGCAGTCAACCTGACCCAAACTCGAAGTCAAACCCCCAGCACCCGCGGCACCCGTCGCGGGTGCTTTCGTTTTCAGCTGCATCCCGCGGCGAACTTGTTCAAGTAACACTGAAAGTCATTGACGTTCAGCACCGGCACAGATGTGCTCGCATCGCAGTTGGCATACGACTCAGCCGACGCGTACCGGTTCAGGAAGCACTGAAAGTCATTCACGTTCAGGATCGGCACCGTCGTGCTGGCATCGCAGTTCACATAGCACCCGACGCCAGCCGTCGTGACCGAGAGCTTGAAACCCACCAGTGTTCCCGTATCGCCACCGGCGTTATCCGTCGCCGTCAACTTCCACGTCCCCAACACCGACTCCCCGTTAAACACGGCGAGCGAACTCTGCGGCTTCCACGCCCCCGACAAGCCCGAGATCCCAGGCGGCGGCACCAGCGGAACGTCATACACGGTCGCGGCGGTGTCATCCAAAAGCAGCATCGCCGCGGGTGTTCCATAGTCGCTGGCCGGGAACCCCAGGACCGTTTGCGGCACATAAGGCCGATCGATCAGCGTCGCTGAGTGCCCTGTCTCAACGTGGGTCAACGTGAGAATCAGGTCCCCCTGAAACACGTGAGGGATGTACACCGAGCACGTCAGACGGGAGATCGTGGCAGAATCCGCCACATTGATGGATATGGATGCCGGCGTGCCTGGCGTTGCGGTTCCCGTTCCGTCGGGGATGTCCACCGTCGGCCCGGCATACGTGTAATCGGGGCGGCCGTGGCAAGCCCCGGCCGCGGCCAGAATCGCGATACAAGTCAGGCCTCGATGAATCATGGGTGCCTCCCGCGCAAGGGCGCTACCGCCTTGCATCGGCTGGGGGTCCACCCAGAGCTACAGGAATTGGCCCCTAAGAACAGCCCACCGCAAACGCGTTCAGGAAGCACTGGAAGTCGTTCACGTTCAGAACCGGCTCGGAAGTGCTGTTGTCGCAGTTGGCGTAGCTGGTCCCGACCGCGTACGCATTCAGGAAGCACTGAAAATCGTTCACATTCAGGATCGGCGCGGCTGTGCTCTCGTCGCAGTTGGCGTAGCACGGCAGGGCCGGCGCAACCACAACAAACTGGTACCACAGGACGTCGTAGGGGCTGGACTTGGTCACCGTGGTCAACACGTTCCCGATGGCGCTGTCGGAGATCCGGAACGAGACGTTGGCCGGTGAGATGGAGCTGTTGGCGACCCCATCGGGGAAGTCCATGACGGGGGCCTGACGGTTGGAATCATCCGCCGGGGCGCTCCGGTTGTTGCAGACGTTGAAGTTCGAAATCGCCAGGTAATAGGTGCCCGGGGCAAACGAGCGCATCAGCTTGGACCCCAGGGTCGTTCCGGGCGCGGGCTCATCGTCGTTTGAGAACCCCGCGACGGGCGCCAAGTTGGCGTCGTACACAACCAGGTCCGTATCAACCTGCGTCGCCCCGGTCTGCCCGACCGTCGTGATCGTCATCGGGCCTGAAAGAAACTGGGTCGACATGACGACCGGCGTCACCGTCGCGGTCTCGAGCGTGCTGGTGTAGTTGCCGGTGGTCGTCGCCGCGCCCGTCACCCGGTAGTAAACCTCTTCCTGCCTTCCGAAGCCGTACCACTGGCTGAACCGCGACGGGTTGGTCCCGCCGTTGGTGGTTTGAATCGCGATGTCGGTGCCCGCGTTGATGATCCCGTTAGTCTGGGAGAGGCCGCGGAGTGAGCCGGTGTGCCCGGCGGTGCCTTTGGTGGTCAGCATGAGGCGATGGCGGTAGATGCCCGCGGGCAGGGCCGCGGTCTTGATGCGGAACGTGTCGAGGCTGTCGGGGCCCGGCGTCGCCAGTGCGCCGATGGTGTTCCCGGTGATTGCGTCACCGGCGACAATGCCGACCACCGGCGTGGCCTGGGCCTTGGTTTCGTTGGGCTCGAGTTCTGGGAACCCCGTCTGGGCAAACACACTGCACGCGCTTCCCGCGGCCGCGACGATCATGATCGCAATACTGTTTTTCATGGTTCTCACGCTCCGGCAGATCGTAGACAACGGGTGCATGCACACGAGGTGCGCGCGGTGAACGAGTCCCCATTTCTATATCTGCGGGATTCGCACCCACGGTTCCCAAACCACCCAAATTGCCGCGCACGAAAGCACGCAAGGCAGTCCTTCAGGTTTTGGGCGCCGCCCGGCGCTTGATCGCCTGGGCGGCGAGTTTGCGGTGCTCGGCGGCCATGTCCAGGTTCTGAAGCGCACGATATGACGTCGCCAGATAGCGGTGCGCCTCCACGAGATTGGGGTCCATCCGCGCCGCCAGCTCGAGGGGACCGATGGCCCTCTGGTATTCCTTCATGTGGGCCAGCGCCACTCCCAGGTGCAAGTGTCCCGAGGGGAGCAGGTGAACAAGGCTCACGGCGTTGAGGGCTGCCTGCACTGCTTCTTCATATCGCCTGGTCTTGAGGTACGCCATCGCCAGATAGTCGTGCGAACGCGCGTTGGACTCGTCGAGCGCCACGGCGCGATTCAAGGCTTCGATCGCTTCGGGGAATCGACGCATGTCCATGAGAACGCGGCCCATCAACACCATGACACGCGGGTTGTCAGCGTCCTGGGCCGCGAGCTTGGAGGCCAGTTCCAGCGCCTCGTGCTTGCGCCCCATGTTGAATCGCACCGTCGCGAGGATCAGGTCGCGGTCGCGCGTCGTGCCGTTCTCGGCGATCATCCGCTCGATGACCTCCGCGGATTCCGCGAAGCGCTCCAGCAGGAACAGGCATTGCGCCAGAGCGGTGGCGAACCTTGGACGGCCGGGGTTGGCCTCGTTGAGCGCTTCCAAGAGCTTGATGGCCTCATCGGCGCGCCCCGCCTCCATGTAGCTCACCGCCATGTTGTAGTTGCCCTCGCGGGTCGCCAGGCCCGCGTTCTTGCGGACATCTTCGCGGAGAGGTTCGACGTAGCCCAGGGCGACCAGGTGTTCCAGGGATGCGGCGTGGTCAAAGGCCTGATGGCGTTTGTCCACCGGGTGCAGACCCGCATCGCCCTCGAGGGTGTCCCAACTTTCGATTCGCTCGATTTGAGGGGGCTCGGTGAAGGCCGCGCCCAGCACCTTGCCGTCCATGTCCTTTCCGACGGGCAGACCGAGCATGGTCAAGACCGTCGGCGTGATGTCCAGAAGGCTTGCCCCGTAGACACTGTCTTGGACTTTGATGTGCGGACCGGCCATGCACAGCATGCCCAAGGGGCGGTGCCAGAGCGAGTCGGGCGCGGCGGCGATCTGTCCTTCCTGGGCTTCGGGCGCCGGAGGCTGCACCGGCCGTTGATGGTCGCTGTGGAAACCGTGGTCGGACACGACGATCACCGTGGTGTCCTCACCGACAACCTTGAGCACACTGGCGAGCATCATGTCCTGAAACAGGTAGACGTTTCGAACCACGTGCTGGTAGAGCTGGAAGTCGCGCTGGTCGATTGATGGCAGTCTGGGCGGATGAAAGGGCATGAAGTGATGACCCACCACGTCGATCAGTTCAAAGTAAACCGCGAGGAAGTCCCAGGGCTCTTCGCTCAGCACCTTCATGAGCGCGGCCTGGTAGCTGCCCGCCTTGGCGAGGGCCTCGGCCAGTTGAGCCGGGCGGGGATCCGACGTGCGGTCGATCGAGTCCAGGCCGGGGATGAAGTACCTCAGGTTGTCATCCCCGATGTCTGCGGGGTGGACGCGCAGGTCTCCGAACGATTCTCGGGCATTCTCCGGGTGCACGCTTTCGGGGGGGAGAGGCCAATCGGCCGCGGGATCCTCAGGGGGGTTCGCGGGAAACTGGTCGGAGATACAGACTCCGCGGATGGGCTCGGCGGGATGGGAGGCCCAGAATCCGATGGCGTGCGTGCGGAGCCCGGCCTGGTGGCAGATGTTCCAAAGCGCCTTGGAAGTTCTAGAGGTGCTGCTGACGGGCCGCACGCCAGGCGGCTCTTCGATCGGCTCCAAAAAGCCCTGGATGCCGTGCTTGAACGGCCACTTTCCCGTGACGATGGAAGACCAGAGGATCGGAGAAAGCGGGGGGTTGAGCGTCGCGATGTTACCGGAGCAGCCGCGCTTGATCAGCGAAGCCAAGGCGGGCATCTGACCCGCATCGAGCAAGGGGCGGAGGATCTTCCAATCGGCGGCATCCCAGCCCACGAGGAGGATTCTTTTGGCGAGGCGCTGACTCATGGCAGGTAGATCGGCGAACCGGAGGGCAGAGGCCGGCAGATTGATAGGTCGATCTGGTACGCCGGGTCCAAAAAGACACAGACTGCGGCAAGCCGCAGTCTGTGTGTGTCAAGGCAAGTGGAAAGAAACGACTTAGGCGGTCTTGCGACGACGGCCCGTCAGACCGAGACCGCCAGCGGCCAAGAGGGCCAGCGTGCCGGGAGCGGGAATCTGGCCGGCGTTGATCGTGCCGTTGGTGTCGGACTCGTAGGCCCACTCGACGATCGAACGGGGTTGGCTAGAGGTGGTGGCGCTCAGGGAGATCCGCATCCATCCAGCGTGAACGACGGCGGCGGCGTCCGTGAACTTGAAGCCGATGAGGTTGCTGGAGCTGTTGACAACCACGGGGAACGCGGGATTCGGACCGTTACCGGTGGCCGAAACCAGGGTTGCCACGGAGAGCGGGGTGCCGGGCGCGAGGTTATGGAAACCAGCGGCGCTGCCAGCGATGCCCGCGCCGGTCGCCTTGAAGATGTTCAGATAGCTCGAGCCGTAGGGGTTGACGTCCCAACCGACGGTCGTGTTGTTACCGAAGGCCTCGGTCTCGAGGTTGACGTAAACGCCAGCGAACGTGCTGGGGATGGTGATGCCGCCCACGGGAGCGTGATAGACGATCGCGGCATTCGCCTGATCAGCCACCGCAACGCCACCCGCAGCCGCGAGCGCGATGCTCAGCCAGCGCTGGTCGACCTGGGCCAGAATGGAACCACGATTACTTGCCTGTGCCATGTTTCTCTCTCTTCTGTGAAACGAATGAAGTCCGAGGGTGAACGAAACCCCTCACGTGTAGGGAGATTACCACGTGGCGAGAATTTGTCAATTCAAATTGCTGAGTTTGTCAACCAAAATGGACAATAACTTTTTGAAGCGGCAAATAACGCGTTCCTGATGGCAATAACGCATTTTTTGGTTGGATTTTGTACGGAATTTGAGGGTCCGTGTTTTGGAATTCTGGACAACACGGAGGAGACACGAGCAGAGGAAACGATGCACAATCCCACGCAGGCTACGAACCTGGGCCAAGGAGGCTGGGGGGGGGAAGTCCAACACGTCCGGATTGTCGATAGAGTCGCCTGCGAGGAACACTGATGGAAGCCCAAGAAATCGCGATCGTCTCCGGCCTACCCCGGTCCGGCACCTCGATGATGATGAGGATGATCGTCACGGGGGGCATCCCTGCGCTCTCGGACGGTCTGCGGGCCGCGGATGAGGACAACCCGTTGGGCTATTTTGAGCTTGAAGCCGTCAAGACAACCAAAAAGGACCCTGGATGGTTGGATCGGGCACCTGGGAAAGTGGTCAAGCTGGTCCACATCCTCCTGCCCGACCTGCCGCTGAACCATCCTTACCGGGTGGTGATGCTCCATCGCAATCTAGATGAGGTGGTCGCCTCTCAGCAGAAGATGCTCGACCGGAACGGCAAGAAGGGTGCCCAGCTTCCCGCCGCGGCCCTGAAGAACGTCTTCAACTCCCAGATGGAGTCGGTCCGGCGGTGGCTGGATAGCCACTCCAACTTCAAGCGGCTGGATGTCCACTATGACCGAGTGATCGCCGACCCCAAGGGGGAGGCGGCCCGGGTGGCGGAGTTCCTGGGGATTGCGGACATGGCGGGGAAGATGGCCGCGGCCGTGGATCCGAAGCTGTATCGGAATCGGAAGTGAGGAGAGCACCGGCCATGCAGAGCCATGACCGGTGCCACCAAAGCCGTCGAAACGTGAACCCGGCGCGATCGCTTACCATACAAGAGACATGCCCCCAATCCTCCGTTGGTTTTTGAGGCTCGCTGCGACCAACCCGATCACGGTGCGGCTGGTTCAGAACGGGTCGCGCCGGGTGCGGCACTTGTATATCCGGGCGGGGTATCTGGCCGCGCTGATATTGGTGCTGTTGTGGACCTTGCTGGCCCCGGGCAGCTCGGGTGCGATGAGCTACAGCCAGTTGGCCCAGGCCGGGGCGACGAGCTTTGCGTGGGTTGCGTACCTGCAGATTGGACTGATCTGTGTGCTGGCGCCGGTGTTCATGGCGGGGGCGATCGCCCAAGAGGCTAGCCCGCAGACGTGGGAGGTACTGCTGACCACCCCACTGTCGGCGCTGCAGATCGTGCTGGGGAACCTGAGCGGGCGGTTGTTCTTCATTTTGGCACTGCTGGTTTCGAGCCTGCCGCTGTTTGCGCTCACCCAGTACTTCGGTGGGGTTCCGGGGCGGTCGATTTTCATCAGTTACGCGATTGCGGGGGCCGCGGCGTTGCTGGTGGGTGTGATCGCGATCGCACTGTCGGTGTCGCGGCTGGTGGGCAAGCGGGCGGTGTTTGCGTTTTACGTTGCGGTGGTGAGCTACATCGCGGTGACGATCGCGGTGGATGCGTACCTGAGGAACGGGCTCAAGGGCTGGGCGGGAACCGGCGTCACTTGGATGACCGCGATCAACCCGTTCCTGTGCTTGCGTTCGTTGTTGAACCCGTCGGGGTATCCAACGGCGGATGCGGATGCAAGCGGGTTGACGGGTATCCGGGCGTGGTTCTTTGCGTACCCGGTATCGACGTGGGTCGTGGGGTCGGTGTTGCTGAGCCTTGTGCTGATCGTATTGTCCACGATCACGGTGCGGCTGGGTGGGCTTTCGACGCTGACGGGGCGGACTTCGGGGGGCGTGCCGTGGTATCGCAAGATGTTTGGATTCGGCAAGCCGGGGTCGGAGCACCGGGCCCCGCGGTCGGTATGGCATAACCCGATTGCCTGGCGAGAGGCGGCGGCGCGGAACGGGACGTTTGGCCGGATCGTGGCTCGCTGGAGCTTTGTCGGGTTGGGTGCGGCGTGGGGATTTTTGCTTGTGCTGTTGTACAACCTGGGCAGCATGAGAGCGCCGGAGTTCAAGCTGGCGCTGATGGCGACGGTTATGGGTGAGCTGGCGGTGACGACGCTGGTAGCGATCAACATGGCGGCGACGGCGGTGAGCCGCGAGCGCGAGGATGGGACGCTGGACCTGCTGTTGACGACGCCGATCACTCCCGGGAGCTATCTGACGGGCAAGATGCGTGGGTTGCTCGCGTACCTGCTGCCGATGCTGGCGGTACCGATCGGGACGCTGGCGATCGCGGGGCTGTATGTGCTGGCGGGAGGCTTGGGAGGGCCGGCGGTAGAGTTCAAGATCACGCCGACCGGGACGGCGACGACGGTGATGGAGCCGCTGGTGCTGCCGGAGGCGGGGCTTCTGGCAGCGCTGGTCATCGTGCCGTTCATGGCGTTCTGTGTGATGATCGGGCTGAACTGGTCGCTCAAGAGCAAGGGGACGCTTTCTTCGGTGGTGGCGACGGTGGCCATCGCAGGGATTGTTTCGGGCGTGGTCGGGCTGTGCGGATACAAGGCGGGGAGTGGCATGCAGTACGCCGGGCCGGCGCTGGCATCGATGAGCCCCGCATCGCTGATGTGGTGTCTGGTGGAGTCTGGCGACGGGATGGCGGACACGATTTCGAACTCGGGCGGGACGCTGGATATGGCGCGGGTTTCGCTGTTTGTCGGGGCGCTGCTGGCAGCGCCGGCGTACCTGGCGATCGTGTACGGCATTCACGCGCACATGGTGCGGAACTTCGACATGACGGTGAGGAAGCTGGCGGGGGTGAAGTAGAAACGTGCCAAGTCCCGAGTGCCAAGTCCCGAGTATCAAATCACGGAACTAGAACGTCTTCCTCAGCCGGGCGGACTGGATGCCGAGTTGATCGCGGTACTTGGCGACGGTGCGGCGGGCGATTTCGATGCCCTTTTGCTTGAGGGCTTCGACGATGGCTTCGTCTGAAAGTGGTTTGGCCTTGTCTTCGGCGGCGATGACCTCGGTGAGGGCGGCGCGGACGGCGTCGTAGCTCATGTCTTCGCCACTGTCGGTGGAGAGGCCGCCGGTGAAGAACTTTCGGAGCGGAACGACGCCGCGGGGGGTCTGGAGATACTTGTCGGCGACGGCACGGGAGACGGTCGCTACGTGGATGCCCAGCTGGTCGGCGACCTGCGTCATGGGCAGGGGTTTGAGTGCCTGCGGGCCGTAGTCGAAGAAGTCGCGCTGGGCCTCAACGACGACGCCGATGACGCGGAGGAGCGTGTGCTTGCGCTGGCCGACCGCATCGATGAGCCACTGGGCGTTGCCCAGGTTGGTCTTGAGGAACTCGCGGTCCTTTTTGGGCACCTCTCGGTTGCGGGCCATTTCGGCGTATTGCTTGTTGATTTGGAGATTGGGGAGGCGGGCATCGTTGAGGAAGGCGATGTAGCGGTCCTGCTCTTCATCGTGCTCGACGATCGCGTCGGGCATGATCGGGGGCTGGGACTCGTCGACCAGGCGGCGGGCGGGGGCGAGACTGAGCTTCTTCATCAGCTCCAGGCCGATCTTGATCTGGTCAATCGAGAAGCCGGTTTTTTCGGCGATGCGTGGGAGGCGGTTCTGCGTCAGGTCATCGATGTGGTCGGCGATCATGCGCCGGGCGATGGCTAAGGCGTCGGGGGAACCGGTGCCGGAGCGCTGGAGAGCATCGATCTGGAGGAGCAGGCATTCGCGGGCATCGCGGGCCGCAGTTCCGGGTGGATCGAGCTGGGCTTGGAGCTCGCTGAGCGCGAGCTGCAGGAACTCGACGGTGGGCTTGGGTTTGTCGGCGGGCGCGCGGTCGGCGATGGTTTCCAGGGGTGTGCGGAGGAAGCCGTCATCCTCGATGAAAGCGAGCAGGAGGTTGCCGGCCTCGCGGATCTGGTCGGGAACATCGGCCAAGGCCCATTGGTCGTTGAGCTGCTCGGTGAGAGAGGCCGAGCGGGCCGGGGCCGCGGCCATGGCGTCCATCTTGCCGTCACGCTCACCGTCGGTGCGGGCGCGGGAGAAGGAGGTCTCTTCCTGATCGCGGGTGGAGACGGCATCGCCGGAGGCGTTGGAATATTCGTTTTCGGCGACCTCGGGGTTTGCGGTCTCGAAGGATTCGAGGCGCTCGAAGTCGGAGGTGTTCTGCTTCTCGTCGACGGAGAGGGAACGCTCTCCTTCTCGGGCGTCGCGTTCGACGGTTTTTTGCTGCTCCTGAACTTCGCGGCGATCGGAGGCGCCCTCGGCGACTTCGAGCGTGACGTTGGATTCCAACTCCTGTTCGATACGTTCCTCAAGCTCGGCGAGAGGCATCTGCAGGATCTCCATCGATTGGATCATCCTGGGGGCCAGCTTCATCGACTGGCCGAGCTTCATGTGCTGTGAGGTATCAAAACGCATTCGAGTGTCTATTACTCCATCGACTGGCGGCCTTGGATGGCGTCCGCCAAAACTGCTTTGTTCGCGTATTCAAGCTGGCCGCCCGTCGGCAACCCCCGCGCGAGCCGCGTTATCCGAACTCCTTTTGTGCGAAGTTGCTCTGAGAGATAAAGCGCGGTGCCGTCGCCTTCGGTCGTGGGATTCAGTCCCAACACCACCTCTTTGATCGGAATGCCTCCCGGGTTTTTCGCGGGGGTGTCGATTCGGGCGATCAGATCGGAGACGGTGAGTTCGCTGGGGCCGATTCCATCCAACGGGCTGAGGCGGCCCATGAGGACGTGGTAGAGGCCGCGGAACATGCCGGTTTGTTCAAGGGCGATGAGGTCTTTGGGCTGCTCGACGATGAGGACCGTCGAGCGGTCGCGCGATGGGTCAGCGCAAATGTGGCAGGGGTCTTCGTCGGTGAGATTGGAGCAGACCGAGCAATGACGGATGCGCTCTTTGACGTCCTGGATGGCGCGGGAGAGTGAGAGCACAGAAGGAGCGTCGGACTTCAAGATGTAGAACGCCAGCCGCTCGGCCGAGCGGCGGCCGATCCCCGGCAGACGGGCGAACTCGGTGATGAGCTTCTCGACCGTGCCCGGGTAGGCCTGGCGGCGGATCGGGCGGGAATCGCCGTTTCCGTCCCCCCCTCCATCCATAGTGGGTTGCTTCGTATCCATACCGCTCAATGGTACGCGTGAATAGGATTGAGCCTGATGGCCTGGGCACCGCAAACTCGCCGACGATTTACGATTCTACTGGTGGTTTTCGCGGCCGCGGCGATCGCCGGGCGGGTGTACATCCTCAACATCAAGCCCAACCTCTTCCCCAAGCGATTCGGCGTGGTGGAAGAGGCGAAGGTGTATCGGTCCGGGCAACTGAGCGTCGCGGCCTTGGACTCGATTCATGAGAAGTACGGCATTCGCACCATCATCGACCTGGGGTCCACCATCCACGGCGACCCGGCGGGCGAGCGGCGCAACCAGCGGGCGGCCGATGCCCTGGGGATCAAGCGGTACGTGTTCCACCTGCAGGGCGACTCGACGGGGAATCCTAACGAGTACATCCAGGCGTTGCGGCTGGCCGCGGACCCGGCGAATCAGCCGGTGCTGGTGCACTGCGGCGCGGGGACGGAGCGGACGGGGTTGCTCTGCCTGCTTTACAAGAACGAGTTCCAGCATGTGCCCTTGGAGGAGGGGTTTAAGGAAGCGCAGGCGTATGGGCACAACCCGAGCCGGACGCCGCAGATGCATGAAATGATGGAGAAGTATGCCGCGCCGATTCTGGAACACTTCAGGCGCGGCGGGCAGATATCGGAGGGCGCGGTGAAGCCGTTGCCGGACCCTCGGCCGGGCTCGCCGCTGGACAAGGCTTCGAACTGAGAGTTAGAGCGGCTTGCCCCGTTGGAAAGTGCAGCGCAGGCGGCGCTGGGGCGGGGTTTGATCATCCAGGAAGTTGTCGGGAGAGCGCGTCGGCATCAGCCCGTGGGGAGCGAAAAGGCCCAGCAGCTCTGATTCGGTGAGGGGGTGGGGCGGGGTGTGGGCCTGCGGATCGGATTCGTGGCGGCCACGGCAGATGGTCAGGATCGAGCCGTGAGGACGGGCCAGAGAGGCGATCGCGGCCGCGGCCCGGGCCCGGAGTGAGGGATGCACCGCCTGGATGGTGTCAATCTCGACCACCAGATCGGCGCGTCGAAGCAGGCCGGTGGGGAGGTTGAAGAGGTCGGCGGTGGTGAACCGCTGGGCGTGGTCAGGGTGGCGTTTTTGGGCCCACTTCACGGCGGTGGGCGAGACATCAAAGCCGAGCACGTCGTATCCACGAGCGGCGAGCTCGACGACATCTTCACCCAGCCCGCACCCGACGACGGAGATGCTGGCGCCGGGGCGGATGAGACTTGGGGCTTCCCGGTTGAGCCAAGCGACCAGAGCGGGGTTGGGGACTTCGTCGGCCCAGGGGATGCGCGCGGCATCGCCCGCGGCGTCGCGGTAGAGGTCCTCGAAGTAGGTGCACCATGCGCCCGAATCGGGCGCGGCGGGCGGCGCCGTCAGAACGGTCGAGTGAACCTCGACCGGGCGTTTCTGGTTTTCAGTGAAAGCTGCCATAAGACACCCCCGATTTGGAGGCTCGCGGCGGGGTGGGGCCGAGCCGGCCGGAGAAGTCCCGCCGCAGCAACATGCTATCGCGCTGCGGGGGTCAATACAAACCCTGAATTGAGAAAGGCCCGGCAGACCAACCGATCTGCCGGGCCCTTGATTTTCAGGAACAAGACATCAGCGACCTGATGTCAGTGGATGTGGCTCAGGGGCAGCCGACAGAGTACGAGTTCAGGAAGCACTGGAAGTCGTTGGCCGTGAGAATCGGGTTGCTGGTGCTGCCATCGCAGTTGGCGTAGGACTGGCCTGCGGAGTAGGCGTTCAGGAAGCACTGGAAGTCGTTGGCCGTAAGGACCGGGTTGCTGGAACTGCCGTCGCAGTTGGCGTAGCAGGACGTGACGGCGGGATCAGGAACCCAGGCGGCGACGTTGAGCGTGTTGGCGTAACCGGCCAAGGGCTTGAAGTAGCCGGTGGTGACGGTTGCCGTGTTGACCGGGGCGACGTTTGCATCGAACCGGAAGTTGCACATGGTGCCCCAGCGGATGTAGCTGCCCAGATCGCCAGCGATGCCCACGTTGGGTGAGGCCCAGCTGACGCTGGTGGCGCCGACCGTCTGCGTCCAGGCGGCGTTGCGCTGGGCATCTTCGGCGGCCAGACCGGAGTGGCAGAGGACCTGCTTCATCTGGACGTTGGAGATGATCGTGCCGGCGGGGAAGGGAACGCTGAAGCTTGCGACACCGCGATCGGAGTTGAGGTTCTCAACAGCGTACTCGTAGTGCCAGACGCCGCCACCGAGGCTGGTGGCCTTGGATGCGACGTAGAACCAACCGTCACCCAACGGTGAGGCCAGAGTGGTGCCTTGACCGTAAGGGAAGGCGGGCTGAGCCACGAAGGTGTTGCCGCAGGTGGCCTCGGTGATCATGACGTTGGGATCGGACACGTTCAGGCCCAGCCCGTGGTCTTTCCACGCGTTGATGGCCAGTTTGGTGCGCTGGGTTCCGGCTCCGCCGATAGCTCCTTGCATGGTGATGCTGTTTCCCGCGTTCACCACGAATCGCCGATAAGAACCGTTATTCTTGGACATGCCAAAGCAAGCATCGTCGCGGGTGATGTAGAGGCACTCACCGAAGAACAGGGCGCCGGGGTGGTTGGCGGCGCTGATGTCGGCGGTGTTCACCCGGATGCGCCGCGAGGTGGCGTCGGTTGTCGCCGGCCAGGCGGTGCGGACCGATCCGCCGTTGTCCGGGAATGAGCCGGTGAAGGGGTTGCACTGATAGCGAGGACCCGCGCTGCTTTGCGTGGCGTTGCGACCGGCCGTGTACGGGTCGGAGCAGCCGACGCCCAGCACCGAACCCCCGTTGCCGTTGCACGAGGAGCACACGTTGAAGGTCAGGGCCGTGAAGGCGTACTTGCTCCAACTCTGGCCGATCTGCTCGAGCCGCGTCGAGCCGTTGACCGTCTCCAGGCGGTACATGTTCTGGGGGATGATCGGGTGATACGGGGTGCTGGCGATCCACAGCAGGTTGACGTTGCCGATGTTGCACGAGCTGGTGCCCAGGCCGTAAGCGACTGTTGAACCGACCGTGGCGGAAGGGGCAATGCCGACCGTCTCAGAGTCTGGACAGCAGTTGCCGGAGTTCTGAATCTCGCCCACGATCACATCGGGGGCCACGGCATCCGTCGCTCCGCCGCTTCCGCCGCGGTCGCCAGGAACGTAATATACCCGCTTCATCGCAGCCCGAAGCACTGGGTCCGAAGGGTCGATTTGCAACTGGGCCATGGCGGTCGAAGAAACAGCCAGTCCGGACGCCATGGCGAGAAGAGCGATCGTGTGTGGGCGAGAGAGCATCAGCACCTCCAAAATGCAATACGGTGACAATCAGGGTGCCCAACGCGGGCACCCGACAAGATACCACCAATTCCGGTGGTTGAGAACCCTAATTCTGATGTATTCCTAACAAAGTCCTGATAACCGCGGTCATGGCGGGGGGGAAAGCGGGCCGCGAGATGCCTTATTCGCTCTTTCTCGCCATTGGGTTGCTTCAGATTCGCGACCCGCACGGCTGAGAATTTCGGCAATATGGGTCGGGGCATCGGGATTGGAGGGGTCCAAGTCGGCCGCGGCGGTGAGTTCGACCAGCCCGCGGTCGACCTCATCCTTGGCGATGAGCACCAGGCCCAGCTTGGTTCTGAGCGAAACGCTCCGGGGCAGCAAGGCGACTCCGGCCGCGGCAACCTCTTCCGCCAGATCGAGCTTTCCGGACGCACCGAGCAGCTCAATCGCGAACATGCGGTTGAGTTCATCTTCGGGACGATCGGCCAGGGCCGCGCGGACCATCGACAGGGCCTGGGCTTCTTGACCTTGGGACAGCGCGCGTTGGGCGAGGATCATGCGAACGCTGGCGAGCTTGGGATGTTGGCTGAGCAGGTCCGTCAGGGACTTGGAAAAATCGTCCGCGGAGTTGCTGCGCATGCGGATGACGCGGATCAGAGCGCTCTCCAGGACGGATGGCGGGGTGGGTGCCGCGGCGATGGCCTGGCGCAGTTCAGCCTCGGCCTCGGGAAGGTCCCGCAACAGCGAGTGAAGGCGAGCGAGCCTGAGGGAGCGGTCCACGGATCGGTCCCAACCGATGCCACCCCTGGCGATGGGCCCGGAGAGCGTGAGCATGGATATCGCCGGCCGGGCAATAGCTCTGTCCGCTTCAGAGGAAACATACTCGCGCGTCAGAACCTGATCGATGGGGGCCATGATCAGCGAGTCCAGAGCGGTGCCGCGCCAGAGGGCCGCGTTGGCCACAGCGCCCCAGAGCCCGACGCCAAGCGCCACGATGGCAAACGATGCGAAAGCCAAGCCGGCTGGCCGTACTTCTCCCTTGAGCTTGAGCTGAAAGGAGTGAATCCGGACGCTGGGAGTGCGAACCATGCAGGCGAGCTTCCAAACCAGAAAGGTACCGATACCCGCCATCCCCATGGCCATCAGAAGGGGCACCATGCCGAGCATGCCTCGGAATCCGAAGACCATGGTGATAAATACCATCGTGTAGGCGACCTCTTCTTTCCACGACAGGTCGTAGATCCGAGGCTTGCGCAGGGCCGCGGCCTTTGGTTTGGCGACGACGGCGGGGCCTCCGAAACCGAAGTAGAGCGCATGGTTCGGGCAGACGCTGACGCAGTCCATGCACTTCATGCATCCGGGGTCCACGACCATGCCAAAGTCGCGGACTTCTTCGTGGACGCGGACGTTGCTGGTGCAGACGGCGGTGCAGTGCCCACAGTGCTCGCACGCATCGGTGACGCGGATGCGGCCGGGGGAAAGGCGATCGACGGGGCCGAAGATGCCGCCGTAAGGGCAACCGTAGGTGCAGAAGCCTTTGGCACCGAGAAAGTAGACGATCGCAAAGCCGCACACCCCGACAAAGGGGATCGCGACGTACCAGGGGGCAAAGGTTTCCCAGAAGTCCTTCTTGATGAACGCGGCCTTGATTTCGGGGCGGGTGCCGGCTTCACCGATGTAGGGAGCCAGCGAGGCCCAGGCCGCATCCCCCACTACGGGGCGGATGATCTCGCGCTTGATCGTCGGCCAGGCGAACATATAGATGGCGAGTATGACCGGGGCGTAGACCAGGAGGCGGGAGCGGAACGGCTTGGGGTGGATGCCGATGCGCTTCATCATCCAGCCGCATAGGTCCTGCACAGCGACGATGTGGCATCCCCAGCCGCAGAAAAACCGGCCGAAAATGGCGGTCGAGAGTATGGCGACGGCGAAGAACACAAAGCCGGCGTTGAGGTCGCCGTTGTTGATGGTGTACATCGATTCGGAGGGCTCGACGGGGGAGAGCGTGCTGCCCTTGAGGTACCAGTGGACGATGTGGGCGATCATGAGCACGTGAACCGCGATCAAAACCGCGGCCCGGCGTGGGCCCATTTTGGACTTGCGGACGTGGTGCTTGGGGTCGGGGAGCACCGGGAGC
This sequence comes from Phycisphaerales bacterium, assembly GCA_044222485.1. Taxonomy (GTDB): domain Bacteria; phylum Planctomycetota; class Phycisphaerae; order Phycisphaerales; family UBA1924; genus JAHBXE01. The sequence goes on from JBGAND010000022.1 coordinate 64,541, forward strand.
GACACCACAGGATGGGCCGAGGTGCAGTGGGGCTCCGAGGGAAGGGGCATGGACAAGGCTAGGCCATCCCCCTGGAACGGCGCGTGCCGGGTGACACAGCAAAATCGGTCGCGGCGTGACGGGACCCGGAAAGATCAGGAGCAACCGCCGGCAAAGGCGTTGAGGAAGCACTGGAAGTCGTTGGCGGTGAGGAGCGGGACGGACGTGCTGGCGTCGCAGTTCGCGTAGGAACTGCCCGCGGCGTACTCGTTGAGGAAGCACTGGAAGTCGTTGGCGGTCAGCAGCGGAACGGAGGTGCTGGCATCGCAGTTGGGGTAGCAGGAGGTCACCTGCGTGAGGCTGAGATTGTCGATGAAGAACTCAAAGGGGACGGTGGTGGCGAGATTTCCGCAGTAGAAGTCAAACGCGCTGATGGAGATCTGGCCCGGCGTCGCGGTGCCCTGAGACCAGGAACGCTGTGTGATGAAGTTGACGCCGTTGTAGTACGCATCGTACTTGTCCGTGGCCAAGTCGATGACCAGTTTGAAGTCCACCCACTGGTTCTGGACCATGGGAGTGCTCTGAGTCTGGAGATCGTAGTTGCGGACAACGGGCGGGTTTGTGCCGACCCACTGGGCCTGTGCGGACCAGTAGTCGTTGCCCATGCCGACGCCGCCGGAGATGAAGCGATTCAGCCCGATGATGAACGCGCCGTCATTGACGCCCGGGGCGACGTTCGTAGAGGGGTAATAGGTCTTGCACTTGAGTTCCCACTTGCCGCTGGTGATGGCGGTTCCGGTTTGCACCTGGTCGGTCTGCGGGACCAACTTCAAGGAGTTGGACGGTGAAACCGACTGGGCGTTGCTGACTACGCCATCCACGCTGGCCGCAGGGTCCCAACGAACCCAGCCCCCCTGGCCGGTGAGTGCCGAGCCGTTGGCGTAGGAGTCAAAGTTGTCGCTGAAGGGCATCGAATCCGTCGCGCCGCCGCTGCCGGAAGTTGGCGGACGAGACTGAGTCGCTTTCGCGTTCTTGACATTCGTGAAGGTCGGGCCCGCCCAGGCCGCCACCGCTGTTCCGCACACCAGAACGATCACCGCTGCTGATTTCATGTTCCGCTCCTAGCTGTATCTACAAAGCCCGGACTGGGGGAGCGGCTGGATCGCCGCGGAAGGAACCCCCGAACTGACGGATCCGACTAACAGAGGCGGGCCGCCAACCGAACTCTGCCCACGCAACGGTGGGCTCCGCGAAACGGAGTAGAGCTACAGCGTACCGAAAGCCGCCGGAATTGCGATGCTTGTTTTTGAGCATGTGTCTGAATCCTGCCTCGACCGGCGGTTCCGGATCGACTGGCGGGCTTCACTTCCGGCGTGCGAGGGCCCTTTCGGGGATTCTCACGAACCTCGGTCGGTACTTGTCAGCATGTGCGGCGACATCCCAAAAATCGGTGGAGTTCAGGCAGTAGCTGATGAGGAGCTCGCCCGGAATGGACAACTCGGGGTGAGCTTTGGCGGAATACACCATGAGCTTGGGGTCGGTTTCGGGTTCGGGGCAGGTGTAGACACGGGTGGGTTCAGACCAGGGGCCCAGTGCGGAGGAAGACGTTCGGACCAGGATCCCCGCGCCCAGCGGTGGCTCGGAGTACACCATGACCCAGGTGTCGCGGCCGCCGACCTTGAAGGCGTGGATCGACACTTCGCTGGAGACGTTTTCGACCGCGGCGGTCGCGTCGGACTCCTGGTCTGACCATCCGGAGGCGGCGCGGAATCGCCATGTGGCAAAGTCCTGCACCGTGCCCGCGGGCGCTTTGGCGAGCACCAGCAGCTTGTTCAGGTTCGAGGCCGAGTCCACGCCGTACACGAACAGGTCACCCTTTGCTTCTCGGGGATCGTCGAGCGCGGCAACACCCCAGGTGATCACGCGCCGACCCGGGCCCAGGGTGTTCAGTGGGAACTGCTCAATCCTCCACGCCGCGGGATCGTCGGTGGGATTGGCGATCGACAGGAGCGTGCTGCCGCGGCCTTGAAAGTTCCAGACGCTATCGCTGTTGTCGATGCGTGAAATGCGGGCCATGAACAGGAGCAGGCGGTCGCCGCGCGGGCCGGGCGCGATCAGGCCGCCGCTGGCGGGCCAGAACCATTCGCCGGGTTGGGTTGGGATAGCCCAGGCCGCGGGCTTGCCGGATGCGGTCCCCCACAAGAAGTGGATGTCGTCGTGCGCTGGGGGAGTGGGCGCGGCGGGGCTGATGGCGATGGTGTTGTTGACCATCGTGGAGCCCTCGGCGTGGCGACCGTCGATGACGGGTCCGATCCAGGTGTCGCCGAAGAGCCAGAGGGTTCTGTTGTTGGGGAGAGGGACGGTGGCGGCGCCGTCGGCACCGGTCCAGCCGGAGGAGCGGGTGAAGGAAGAAGACCAACTCTCAGCGAGGCAAGGGGCGTCCAAGGGCTGAACGAGGTGGCTTTGCGGCGTGCAGGCGACCGAGACGAGCGCGGTGATGATGATCGCCGGACTCCATCCACCGCCGGTCTTAAGGCGCAATCGCCTGAACAGGAAGTGACCGGTCATGGCCTCCGTTCCTTCACTTTTACGCCAGGGTGCACAAGGTCTCCGGGATAGACGATGACCTTCTGGCCGGAGTTCAAGCCCGAGACGACCTCTACTTCCAGCGAGTTTCGCAGGCCCAGTTGGACGAGTTGGGAGCGTGCTCGCCCCGACTCAATTGCGAAGACCGCCCAGGAATCGCCGATTCTGAACAAGGCGCCGGTGGGCAGCTTGAGCGCGGTGGGCGTTTCCGCGACCACGATTCGGCCTTCGACGCGGAAGCCGTCTCCGAGGCCCGGGCGATTTGAAGGCGGCCCGACAAAGTCGATGACGACGTAGACCCGTTGCTCCTCAACGCCGAGGGCGGAGACCTTCGTGAACGCGGCGGGCTCTATGGTGCGAACGACCCCCTTGAGCGGGGATGGCCCGCCCCAGTGCTCGATTGATACCGGTGCTCCGGGCCGGATTCCGACGGCATCCGTGGAGAGCACATCAATGCGTGCCTCCAGGTCCTGCGGGTCCCCCACCTCGACCAGTGGAGTGCCGGCGGAAACGATCGTCGCGCTTTCCTGGAGCACGCGCAGAACTCGGCCGGAGACGGGGGAGCGGATTTCAAGGCGCCAATCGTCGGGATTGCCGGGTTGAGACGGGTCGCTGCGCACGACAGCGGCACGGGCCAGATCGAGTTCGAAGCGGGCGATCTGGCGCTGGAAGTCCGCGGCCCGCTTCTCGGCTGAGCGAATGGATTCGGTTGCGATCGCCCGCTCCAACTCCTGCTGGTTCGCGGCGTTCTTCTCGGCAAGTTCCCGGTAGCGCGAACTCTCGCTGTGGGCGAGTTCAAACGCCGCGGCCGCGCCCGCGAGGGTCGCGTCAGCGCGTTCGACGGCCGCCTCGGCCGCGGCCACCCGGGCCTTGGACTCGGCTCGGGCCCGTGCATCGAGCAACGAAGGGTCCACGGGCTCGATCGCGGCGATTACCGTCGTTCCGGCCTGGACCGGGTCGCCAGCATGGAGCGTCTGGCGTGCAAGACGGCCCGAGAGCGGTGCCGACACCGCATAGCGCTCCTTGATTTGGGTGCGGCCGTCTTCGTCGACGGTCACGCTGAGCGGTCCACGCGTCACCTCGGCGCACTCCACTTCGACCGGCGCTGGCAGCACGGCGTACACCAGGGCACCCGCTCCGGCGAGAAGGACGACAGAAGTGATCGTTCGTTGAAGGAGGCGTTTCACATCAGCCCTTGGTTTTGAGGACCCCGATCAGGTCGAGGCGGTCAAGGCCGCGACGCACCGCCATCGCTGAACCCAGACTCGCGACGATGATGACTGTAACCGCAACAGCGTACGTTGACGGGTTGACGATGACGGGGAACCGCTGGGTCTCGGTTTGAAGCGCGGAGGCGGCGATTCCCACCAGCACCCGCCCGAAGAGCAGGCCCACCGGGAGCGCGGCCAAGGTGATGATCGCCAGCTCGCCCAGCAGGATCGCGGCAACCTCTCCGCGATAGAACCCGAGCACCCGCAGCGTGGCCAGCTCGTGCGATTGCTCCGCGAGCGAGATGCTGGCGCTGTTGTAGACCACTCCAAAGGCGATGATGCACGCGAACGCGATATTGAAAAGCCGCATGCGGAGCAGGTTCTTCGCCATCGTGCCGCGGAAACTGTCAAGGGCGGCTCGCTTGATCGTGACCGATGCGACCCGCGGAGTCTCCTTGAGCGTGCTGTAGAGTTTGGCGGTGGCGGCAGGGTCGGTGTCAAGGAACGCGCCAGAGACCAGACCGCTTTCGTTCATGAGTCGGTTGACCGACGCGATCTCCATGTAGGCCGCGGCCTGCAGATACCCTTCCACAACGCTGGCGACGCGAACTTCCCGAATGGGACGCTGCCCCTCCAAGGCCTCGACGGTGACGGTATCTCCTTCTCGGCAGCCGAGCAGATCGGCGAGCGAGCGTGTCAAGAGCAGGCCGTCGCCCGGAATCGGAACCGGGCTTCCGGCCGTGCTGAGCACGCGTCCGAGGGTGGGCCGCTCGCACAGGCCGAGAATCGCGACGCGGCGCGAGACATTGCCGTGCCTCAGCCGGGCGGCGACGGCCCGAAATGGCTCGGCGCGGATGACTCCGGGCAGGGCGCCAAGCTCGTTGGCGGACCTCGGGGCCGCCGGCTCGTTGAAGCTGACCATGATGTCGTGGCGCTGGGCCAGGTTGAACTCAAAGTCGATCAGGTAGTTCACGGTGTCGCGCGAAAAGGAGCCCAGGATGAGCACGCCGACGGCCGTGGCGATTCCCAGACAGGTGATCGTGGAGCGGACCGGCTGGCGAGAGAGGTGCCTGAGCGTCATCCGCGCGGCGGGTGTGAGCATGCGCCGGAGCAGGGCCAGATCGACCGAGCTGCGCCGATAGTCCACCGGCGCTTCGGGCTGCATCGCTTCCGCAGGGGGAAGGCGTACCGCGCGACGGACGGAGCTGACGGCTCCGGCCGCGGCCGCGCTGAAACTGATCCCCACGCCGAGCGCTGCGACCCTCCAGTTCAGGGCGAACTCGATGTTTGGGAAGCGGAAGAACTGCCTGTACAGCCCGGTGAGCATGGAGCCGAGCTCCGCCCCGGCGCCGATCCCCATCACACCGCCGCACAACGCGACCACCAGGACCATCTTCAAATAGTGCCCGCCGATCTCTGCGTTGGTGTAGCCGAACGCCTTGAGGATCGCGATCTGCTCCCGCTGGGTTCGGACAATCCGGGAGAGCACGATGTTCATGATGAACGATGCGACGGATAGGAAGATGGTCGGGGGGATCATCGCCATCGTGCGGAGTTGGGAGATTTCGTCACTCACGTACCGATGTGAAGTCTGATCCTTGCGGGGCGTGGCGCCGAGCCCGCCGTAGGGAACGGTGAGGTCATCCAGGCGCGCCACGATGTCGGGCTCTGACGCACCGGGTGCCGACGCGACGACGACATCATTGAACGCACCGTCCAGGTCGAATGCGGGCGCGAGCTCGTCATAGAGCATCCAGAAAACGCCGAAGCGACGATCGTCGGGGAACACATCGCCGGGCCCAATCTGGTACACGTACTCCGGAGAGAGTGCAACGCCCACGATCGTGATCGCCTCGCGCCGACCGTTGATCACCGTGTGCAGCGAGGCTCCGGGGCCCAGGCGGTGGGCCTCGACAAAGGCCTCGCTGGCAACAACCTCGCCGGCGCGGCCCGGTTCGGGCAGCCGGCCGCGCCTCAGGTGAAGCTCGCTGAGGCCATAGGGAGCTCGATCAGGGATCGAAATGAGCCGGCCCGTGGCCGGCTCGGGCAGCCCCGGCACGTCAAGGCTGACATCGACAACGATCCGGGTCTGGATGCGCTGGATCCCGGGGATCTCGGACATGCGAGCGGCCAGGGAAAGCGGGGCTCGCTTGAGGTGCAGGAAGTTCTGAGGAAATCGGCAGGATTCGTAGTAGGCCTGCTGGGCCCGGCGGAGCGAAGAAACCGTGCTGAGCGACATCACCAGCGTCGCGACGCCGCACGCCATGATCAACGCGATCGCCGAAAACTGGGCCCACATACGGGCAAGGTCGCGAATCAGCTTTCGGTCCAAGGCGGCCATGAGTTACCAGGCAAGGGTGTGGGGATCCGCGCGGGCCGGGTTTGATGCAGCGGAAGTGATGCGGCCGCCGGACAGATGAATAACCCGGTCGGCCATGGTTGCGATGACGGCGTTGTGGGTGATCACCGCGGTGATGGCGCCGAGCTCGCGGTTCACCCTGGCAAGTGCCTCCAGGACCACGATGCCGGTGGCAACATCGAGCGCGCCGGTGGGCTCATCGCACAAGAGAACCTGGGGACGCTTGGCGATCGCACGGGCTATGGCGACGCGCTGTTGCTCGCCGCCGGAAAGCTGCGATGGGAAGTGGTTCATCCGATCACGCAGACCGACCAGGTCGAGCGCCTCTTCCACCGGCAAGGGGTTCCGGGCGATATCGGTAACCAGTGCCACGTTCTCCGCGGCCGTAAGACTGGGAATGAGGTTGTAGAACTGGAACACAAAGCCCACGTGTTCGCGCCGGTAGCGGGTTAGTGCCGCGTCATCCAATCGCGAGAGGTCATGATCGAGATATCGCACGGAACCGGAGGTGGGCGCATCCAGCCCGCCAAGAATATTCAGTAGTGTGGACTTGCCCGATCCGGACGGACCCAGCAGCACGACAAACTCGCCGGGGAACAGGTCAAGATCGACGCCACGCAGCGCGTGTACCTCGACCTCGCCCATCCGGTACAGCTTTGTCAGGCCGCTGGCCAGGAACACAGGCTCTAGCGCCGCGGTCGGCATAAGGCACATCTCCCGTGCGGGAGTGTACCTCGCGTGGCGCCTCAGTGATGCCCGACATCCCTCACCGCATCGATCAACGCCCCCACCGCTTCGGGCTTCACGTTCTCGTGGAGCTTCTCATCGATGAGAATCGCCGGCCCGCCGCCGCACGCTCCCAGGCACTCGAGCTCGATGAACGTGAACTTGCCATCGTCGGTGGTTTCGCCGACATCGATGCCGAGCTTGTCCTTGATCGCCTGGCTCAGCCCCGGCTGGCCGCAGAACTCGCAGGCGATGGAGCGGCAGACGCTGATGAGGTGGCGGCCCTTGGGCTTGAGCCAGTATTCCTCGTAGAAGCTGGCGCAGTCGAGAACCTCGGCGGGGGAAATGCCAAGGAACGTGGCGAGCTCTTCCATGGCCTGGGCCGGAACCCATCCATAGGCGTGCTGGATGAGGTGGAGTCCGGGCATGGTGCAGCCCAGACGCGTCTCGTAGCGCGGGATGATCTTCTTCTTGAGCTCATCCTTCATCGCGGGCGTGAGATAGGGCTCATCCCGGCGTGCGATCTGCATCGTGCCCGACTGTTTGGTGATCCAGGCCATAGGGGGGAAGCGTACCCCCAACCGGGCGGGGGGGCGAATCGGGTTTACTGCTCATCGGTGTCCCACGGAAGCGGGCCGCTGAAGAACTCAAAGACATCCTTCATCACGTAGAAGGGCACGGCCAGAATCGTGACCACGCCCAGGCCGGTGGTAGCCAGAACGCCACCCACTCCCGGCGCGCACGGCCCGTGTGCCTCGCTCCAACCCCCCGCGAGCCCATTCTCTCCGGCGCAACCGGAAAGCAGCAGGCCAAGCGCGAGCACGACGGCAATCGCCCGGCGGGGAACCGGTCTTGGGATCATGGCACGCTCCTGCCTAGCGGCTGCTCATCGCTTCAAGCAGTTCCTCGATACCCCAGGCAATCCCGACAATCCCCAGGACCAGCAGGCCGGACCCGCCATCGCCGTGGGCCGGAATGTGCCCCCCTGAGTGGCAACCGCCCCAGTCCGCGTTCCAGTGAGCGCCGCACCCCGCCAGGGGTGCGAGCATCAACAGAAACGTTGCGAACTTCCACGGCCTGCGCTTGCGAACGCACATGAGGGTCTCCTGAACTAGCGACCTCCGATGGCTTCGAACAACTCTCCAATTCCCCAGGCGATTCCCACGATACCGATCAGGACTGCGGCGCCCAGCGCATCATCGCCGCACGGCGCTGAGCGATATTCGCTGTAGCCACCAGCGCGGCGCGATGGGTGGCGGCTCTCATTACAGGACATGTCCCAGTGTGATCCGCACGCGCCCAGGGGCGCCACGAGGATGAGAACGACAACGGTCCGACGTATCTTCGTGAGCGGGCTAGGTGTGAGGTCCTTCACGGCTGTTCTCCCGCCCCGGGAAGCTACTTCTTTCCCGCGGGCTTTTTGACCGGCTTGGGCTCGGAAGGGGGAATGACTTCCGCGGGCTTCTCGGTTGGCTTGGCTGGCTCTGCGCCCAGCGGCCACTTACCCGGGCTGAACTGCATTCCCTTGTCGTCGGCCGGGTGCGGTTCGAGCGTTCCGGCCAGTGATGTCCGCTGGATGCTCTGGTTGGAAGTCAACGGTGCCTCTTCACTCAGGGCCGCGGCCGCGTTTGGCTTGGCATCGCCCCAGTGGATGCAGTGCACAACCTTGGTACTGGGCGCGATCAGCTGCACGCAGTCACCCTTGTTGGCCAGGCCCTTTTTCTCGGAGGTGATGCCCATCGTGAACACGCGGGCGCCGGAGAAGAGTTCGTTGCCTTTCTCGGGCCCTTTGGCCGCGGTGCCGACCGGGCCGGTCCACTTCTGATCGTGACCGTTGAACACGACCACGACCTCGCCGGGCTTGAGTTCAAGCGAGGGAAACGTGAATCGGATCGAGGTGGTTGCTTTCTCACCTTCGGCCAGGGGGCGATCTGTGAGGGTGTAGCCCGCGAGTTGGATCGGCTTGTCGTGCGGGTTCACCAGTTCGATGAACTCATCGCCGTTGACATCGCGTTTGCCATCTTTGTTGGCATCGCCCGCCTCCCGCGAGGGAACGGCGTAGAGCACCTCTGTGATGAGCGGGTGCGGGAAGGGCACGGGGCTTTTGACGGCCGCGGCTGGCTCGGGTTGGGCCAACGCGAGGGCAAGCAGAAGTGCGATCATTCGGACCTCTTTTGAAGTGTGAACACGGTTTCCTGGCGGCCCGGCTCGGTTGAAGCCGTCTGGCCGACATCCAGGCGCGTCGTGCCGGGGGTGATGCTGTACCGGGCGGGCACGGAATGCGCCACCTGATTGCCGACTTCCACAACGACCCTTTGGAACGGAACGCGAGAAGGGCCAAGCTTGGCGTACTCACCCGGGGCGATGCGTTGTGAGGCCAACTCCCAGTCTGGCTGGACCGCATCCAGTTGGAGCATCCTGACCATGACCGGCTGACCCGTGGTGTTGCGTACATCGGCTGAGTAGGTGCACCCGGACATGGCCGCGGCGATAACGACCATGGCGGGCAAGCGGACGCGTTTGAATCGCATTGGCATTCCACGTTCCAGCGGGGTTATCGGGTCGGTTCAGAAAACCGGTCCCGGTCCTTAAGTATAACGAACACTAACAAGTCTTGCATCGGGAAATCTGGTCGGAAGTGTGAAATTACTCCAATTTGAAGTTCTGCGGTTGGGATTGGGGAAACGGACGGTATTCTGAACGGTAGAAATCTAGAGCAGCGGGTGGCAGACAAACCGTCGGTGTACCCCGGGTCCCTGATCGACTCGCGGAGGCTGTATGAGCGTTCGAAGTGTCGGGCGCTCGTGGGTGAGTTTGACGCGGTTATGGGCCGATCGGCCCAAGATGCAACGTGGAATACAGGAGATCAGCATGTTTCACCTTCAACGGTGGGGCGGAATGGCCGTCGCGTTGGCCTCGGTGGCGTACGCCCAGCCCATTCGGGTGGTCTTGGATATGGATGCCGCGGCTCCGGGGATTCAGCCGACAATCACCGTTCCCACGGGAACGACCGTCGTGCCGGGTGTGGCGGTCTATATCTATGACCCGGCGGGGGGGCATTCGATCCGGGGCATCGGCTATTTGGGGGGCCTGGATCGTGGGATCGCGCTGGGGCACACGCCCAGTTCTGCGAACTCCGGCACATTGACGGCGCTCACTGGACACGTGGGGATGCCGATTGTCCCCGACTCCATCCACTATGTAACCAACCTTGTGGAGAAGGGATTTGACGGTCCGGAACTCCAGTATCTCGAATCCAATGGCACGCTGAGCCCGATTCCGTCAGCGCCCGTCGCGCCTGTGTTCACCGTGGATGTTCATCTCTCGGGAACGCACGCCGGAGATGTCTTCTCGCTGTACTTGCTGGATATGACCTGCGTGTGGCGCCGTGAGGGTGGAGGTTCGGGCGGGGCGTTCTCGACGGGTGCGGCGGGCGTGCTGGATACGGGCGGCGACTGCGTGCCGGATGGCACGCTGACGCGTTGGGGCGCAGACCCGGATGTGCCAGTGCTTGTGCCGCCCGCAGCGTTCCTGGTTGACTTCATCGACGGCGGATCGGCCGGCGCGACGATCGTAGTGGGCGGGTGCTACGCCAACTGCGACGGCAGTTCCGCGGCACCGCTCCTGAGCGCCAACGACTTTCAGTGCTTCTTGAACAAGTATGCGGCGGGAAATGCGTACGCCAACTGCGACGGAAGCACAGGCTCACCGGTGCTCAACGCCAACGATTTTCAGTGTTTCTTGAACGCGTTCGCTGCGGGGTGCACATGAATCCATCAAGTCGTCGGTCCAATGCCATCGCGGTGCTTATCGCTGCTGCGGGGCTGAGCCCGTGGTGTGCCGCGCAGTGCTACTGGGAGCAGGCCGGCGCCGCATCGGCTCCCGGGCCGCGCACGGGGGCGTCGATGTGCTTTGACCCCATCCGGTCGCGCATCGTTCTCTTTGGTGGGGGCGGGAACGGGTTCTCACCGACCGACACCTGGGAATGGGATGGGGCCACCTGGGTTCGGCGCGCCACGGGCGGGCACGCTAACACGTACCGCGCCCACATGTGCTTTGATCCGGTTACGCAGAAGGTGCTGCTGTACGCCGGCGGCATCGGCGCGAATCCTGGTGATGACACCTGGCTGTGGGATGGACAGGCCTGGGCGCTGGCGGCCGCGACGGGGCCCGGTGCCAGCACCTACACCTCCATTGCCCTTGACCCGACGCGTGGCCGGATCGCGCTGCTCCGCACCCCACCCGGGTCGGCGGCGAGTATGTACGAATGGGACGGGGTGGCGTGGGGGTTGCGCAGCACGGGTGGACCCACGCCAGGTTCGTATCGCATGGCCACCGATACGCTCCGATCGCGCATTGTCGCTGTGGGCGGCCCGTTCAACCAACTCCAGACCTGGGAGTGGGACGGGACGACGTGGGCGTTTCGAACCGCTTCTACCCCGCCGGCCCGGTACAGCTACGCCATGGCCTTTGCGGAAAGTGTCGGGCGGACAGTCTTCTTCGGCGGTACGCCGCTGTCGAGCATTGGCGATTCACTCCGAGATGTTTGGGAATGGGACGGCGCGGCGTGGACAATGAAGACGAACGGGGAGCCGTACGACCTGGATGGGCCGGCGATGGCTTATGATCCGATTCGCCATCGAATCACTGCGTATGGCTGGTACCACTACGTCGGCGGCACCGGCCAGACCTGGGAATACAACCCCGAGGCAACGCAGCAGGGATTGATCTTCTCCGCACTTCCCCCGACCGAAACCACGTTGTCTGTGGACAGCACGCTTCAACTCTCCGCCAGCGCGACGGGAGCCGGAACCGTGAGCTATCAATGGCGTCGGTATTCGGTGCCCCTGGTCGACAACGGTCGGATCTCCGGGGCCAACACGCCATCACTCTCGATTTCTTCGATCTCACTCTCGGATGCGGGCGTCTACGACGCGGTGGTAAGCGATGCCTGCGGCCCTGTGTACACAAACACCGTCCTGGTCCGGATCAACGGGCCGTGCTACGCCAACTGCGACGGCAGCAACTACCCACCCATGCTCACCGGCAACGACTTCCAGTGCTTTCTCAATGAGTTCGCCGGCGGCTACGCCTATGCCAACTGCGACGGCAGCACGGTGCCGCCGGTCCTCAACGCCAATGACTTCCAGTGTTTCCTGATCGCGTTCGCCGCGGGGTGCACATGAACTTCAGGACGGTCATTTCAACAATGACCCACGCAGTGCTTGTCGCCGCGGCGGCGGCGCAGCCGTGCGGAACTCCTTGGACGCTCTGGACGGGATCGGGGCCTCCACGCAGCGACTTCTTCAATCCATCGATGGCGTACGACGCGTCGCGGCACAAGGTGATCACGTTCGGGGGCTATGGCGTTCCACCGTCGAGTGATACGTGGGAATGGGATGGGGCCGGCGCGGGGACATGGGTGCAGCGAAGCACTTCGGGGCCTTCGGGGCGCGCGGGGGCCGCGCTGAGTTACGACAGCGCCCGCTCTACGTTTGTCCTTTTCGGCGGTGCGATCGGTGCGGTAAACAGTGGCGAGACCTGGGAGTGGGACGGCGTGGCCGCGGCCTGGACTCTCCGCTCCAGCACCGGTCCGTCGCCTCGCTTCAACGGCCTGATGGACTACGACGCGGCGCGGGGAAGGACGGTGCTCTTCGGAAACGCGCACGCGGGGACACCGCTGTTTGACACCTGGGAATGGGATGGGCAGACCTGGTCGCTGGCTTCGCCTTCCACGGCTTCGCTCATCCCGATGACCATGGTTTACGACAGCGCCCGGACGAAGATGGTGCTGATCGGTAAGGACAACTTACAGCAATGGGGTGTTTGGGAGTGGAACGGCGCGGTGTGGGGCCGCACCGGCGTCGGGGGCCTGCCCGACTCGTTTTCCGGGCACGCCGCTTTCGACCCTGTTCGAGGCCAGACCGTGTTGATCGGGAAGGCCATGGGCTTCAACGGAGCCCCGGGCCCGTTTGAGTTCTGGCACTGGGATGGGTTCGCGTGGTCGCTCTGGTATTCATCCACGGTTCCGGTTCAGAACATGACCGCGGGCGTGAACTGGTGGGCTTCGTACGACGGCTCGGGCGTGCTGGCGTTTGGCTCGCTGTCCCCCTCAACTCCGCAGACCTGGCGATACAGCAGCCTCTTGTCGGCGGGACCGGTGCTGACCTTGGCGCCGCTTCAGTCGTATCAGCTCGTCCCAGAAGGCTCGACCGTGGTCTACTCGGCGCAGGCCGGGACTGCGGCGGCTTACCAGTGGAGCCGCAACGGGATACCGCTGATCGACGGGGGACACATCGCCGGGGCGACCTCTCCGACGCTCACCATCAGCCAGGCTTCGGGAGCGGATGTCGGGCTTTACACCATCGGCGCGACCAACGCGTGCGGCACCACCACGAGGGGGGCGGTCGCTCTGGCCGTCGCGTGTTACGCCAACTGCGACGGGTCCGCGGTGGCCCCGTTCTTGAACGCCAATGACTTTCAGTGCTTCCTCAGCAAGTTCGCCCAGGGATGCTCGCAGCCGAACTGTTATTCGAACTGCGATGGGAGCACGGGCGCACCGAATCTCACCGCAAATGACTTTCAGTGTTTCTTGAATGCGTACGCACGAGGTTGCCCATGAGTTTGCAAAGAGCGTTGACGTTGATTGGCTGCGGTTCAGTGGTCGCCGCGGCCTGCGCGCAGCCGTGTGGGAATCCCTGGACGCAATGGCCGGGGCAGACGCCAGCCTTCGGCACCAGTGGATATCCAACCCAGGCCTATGACAGCGTACGACAGAAAGTGGTCTTGTTGGGCTTCATCTCCGCCGGCGTGCCCGCTCTCACGTTGGAATGGGACGGCTCGGGGGCCGGAACCTGGACGCAGCGGGCGGTCACCAGTTTCAACGGCCGGTCTGATGCGGCGATGACCTATGACAGCGCCCGCGGTGTCGTGATTCTGCACGGGGGCACCGCTTCGGCCGTTGTCAGCGCTGAAACCTGGGAGTGGGATGGCGTAGCCCCGACTTGGACGCTCAAGTCCACCGCGGGTGGCGCACGATACCGGTCGGTCATGGCGTACGACGTCGCACGCGGCAAGACCGTCCGCTATGGCGGCCTGCCGCAGAGCGGCCCCTGGGTGCCGGACACCTGGGAATGGGATGGCACGACTTGGACGCAGATAGCGACGACCAGCCCGGGTGCGGGCGGCGGCGCATCGCTCGTGTACGACAGCGCTCGCGGCAAGATTGTGCTCGTCGGGCGCGACATCGCGAGCGTCCATGGCGTGTGGACCTGGGACGGCGCGGTCTGGACTCGCGAAGGAACCGGGGGACTTCCCACCACGTTTCTGGGCTACGCCGGGTTCGATCCGATTCGCGCCCGGACCATCATAATCGGCAAGCCCCAGATTAACTACGGGCCCCTGGGGCCGGGTTCCCCGCCGATCGAGTTCTGGCAATGGGATGGCTTGGCCTGGTCTTTCTTTCTGTCCTCACCGACGCCGACCCACTTGGATTTTGGCTCACCCACCGTGTTCGACGGTTCGGGCATGTTGCTCGCAAACTCCGGCCTTGGACCGACGTTCAGCTACCAGACATGGAGGCTGAGCAGCACGCTCTCGCCGGGCCCGGTGATGACGGACTCCCCGCTCACGCCATACCAACTGGTTCCCAGCGGAGCCAATGTGGTCTACCACGCGACCGCGACAGCGGGGGCGACCTACCAGTGGTTGAAGAATGGGACACCGCTGACCGACGGTGGACATGTCTCCGGGGCTGCTTCTCAAACGCTGACCATCAACCCGGCGATGTCGGGCGATATGGGTCTTTATGCGATTTCCGCGACCAACGGCTGCGGCACGATCACGCGCGCCCCGGTGATCCTCGCCGTTGAGTGCTATGCCAACTGCGACAACTCGGTGGTGGCGCCCGTGCTCAACCCCAACGACTTCCAGTGCTTCTTGAATGTCTTCGCCGCCGGGTGTCAGAATCCTCCGAACTGCTATGCCAACTGCGACGGGAGCACCGTGGCCCCGTTGCTGACCGCCAACGACTTCCAGTGTTTCCTCAACGCGTATGCAACTGGATGCCCATGATTCGATCTTGCACCTTATGGTCCGCGGCATCACATGCCGCATTGGTGGCAGCCGTCGCCGGACAGCCATGCGGCACACCACTCTCGCAATGGCCGGGTACCGGCGGGCCCAACACCGATTACTACGGCGCGGCGTACGACTCGTTTCGCGCCCGCACGGTCGTGTACGGTGGCGCCATGAACGCGGGCGGGTACAGCTCCAACACCTGGGAGTTTGACAGCTCCGGACCCGGGGTGTGGTTGCTGCGCGCAACTTCTGGTCCGCCGGCGCTGGCCAACCCTTGCGTGGTGTACGACTCGGTGCGTCACCGCACTGTGCTCTTTGGCGGAAACAACAATCCTCTGGTGAGCACGCAGACCTGGGAGTGGGATGGGAACACGTGGACACAGGTGCAGACGGCGGTCTCTCCACCGCACATGGACCGAGCGCCTATCGCCTTTGATTCTGTGCGACAACGCGTCGTGCTGGTTTCGAATATCTACACCTCGCCGGGCACCTGGGAGTACGACGGGGTGAACTGGGTGCAGATTCCCGGGGAGGCTCCCAACGCCGCGATTTACGATTCGGTTGCCCCCATGGCCTTTGACCCGGTGCGGGCTCGAATGGTCATTCTGGTGGTGGACCCACTTCCGGGCGACATCAGCGGCCAGACCTGGGAACGAACCGGGACCACATGGGCGCGGACTGCGGCGGTCTCGGCCAGCCCCCGCGTGCTGGGTCATGCCGGTGTCTTTGACTCCGGCCTGCAGAGCGTCATCGTGCTCGGGTACGGCAGGGTGTGGCGGTGGAGACCGGATCTGGATCAGTGGCACCTGCTCGATTCTGCCTCGTACAGCTCTCCTCGCGATGCGGCGGTGTACGACACAGCAACTGGGCGGACCATCGTTCCCAGTGACCTGATCTATCACCCGAACCAGACCTTCCTCTACAACACCGGCGCCCGGCCCGGACCGGTGCTGAGCGATTGCGGGCCGATTCAGGTCGCGGCCACCACGGGCCAACCGGTCCAACTTCGTGTTGCTTCTCTGGGACCCGCGAGCTTTCAGTGGCGGCGAAACAACGTCCCGCTCAGTGACGGAGGCGTCTATTCCGGCACTCACACCGACCAACTCACCATCAGCCAATTTTCTATCCCGCTGACAGGCTGGTTCGACTGCGTGGTAACCGACGCCTGTGGATCGACTATTCGTCCGACCACCTTTGTCGATGTTGGCTGCTACGCCAACTGCGACGGAACAACCACCTCGCCGATACTCAACGTCAACGACTTCGCCTGCTTTATGAACGTGTTCGCCGCGGGGTGCCCTGAACCGTTCCCACAGACCTGCTACATCAACTGCGACCACAGCACGACCTTTCCCGTGCTGTCCGCCAATGACTTTCAGTGTTTTCTGAACAAGTACGCGGCGGGGTGCACGTGAACCACACCGGAGTCATCCTCGTCTCAATCCTGGAGACGGCATTCATGGCCGCGGCTTCGGGACAGCCGTGCGGAACACCCTGGACGGAACTCGTAGGCCCCGGTCCATCATTTCGCAACGGATCTGCGGTGGCGTTTGACTCCGGTCGAAACCGAGTCGTGCTCTTTGCAGGGTCGCCCGCCTTCAATCAGCCGCCACTGGGCGACACGTGGGAGTGGGATGGGGCAGGGAGCGGCAGTTGGTCGCTGCGGAGCTCGGGCGGACCGGTTCCTCGGTGGGGATCGGCGCTGGCATACGACGCGGTACGCGGACGGTCCATCCTGTTTGGCATATACAACGGTGCGCCTTTGGGAGATACGTGGGAGTGGAACGGCGCATCATGGCTTCAGCGCTCCCCAGCCACCAGCCCTTCGCCACGCTACGGGTCGGCGGCGGCATTCGACGCATCGCGGGGGCGCATCGTGCTATTTGGCGGCAGGACGACATCGCAGGCCGTGACAGAAACGTGGGAATGGGATGGAAACACATGGTCGCAGCGTGCGACCAATCTTTATGCGCCGAACGGAACATCGCAGTTGGCCTATGACGCGGCGCGTGGTCGCGTTGGGATGTACATTCCGTTTGTTTCCGCGCCTGGCCCGCTGTTCGAATGGGATGGCTCGGGCTGGGTGCCACGCCCCAACTCCGGGCGAGCTTCCAGCGGCGGCGCTCTATTGGCATACGACGCATCCAATGCCCGCCTGACCATGATGGACACCGGCCCCAGCAACCAGTCGGTGAGCCCCAACACCTGGCAACTGGAACCAGGCGTCGACACGTGGTGGTTGCGAACCGCGCAAGGGCCTCTCCTGGATTCCGGCATCATGGTCTTTGACGGTTCGCACTTGCTGGTGCTCAGCTCGCCCTCGGGATCGACCGCGCTCCGCACTTGGAGGTACAACTCCGGCGTAAGTTCCGGTCCGACCATGACTCATTCCATCACCCAGGGCGGGTCGACACAGCCGGGGCAGACGATGACGCTCTCGGTGGGCGCCACCGGGAACGGGACGGTTTGGTACCAGTGGCGCCGCCAGTCCGTGAATCTCGCGAACGGCCCGAACATCTCCGGCGCTAACACCCCCGAGCTCACGCTTTCGAACATCGGAATCGGTGTCTCAGGCGTTTATGACGTGATCCTGACCGATGCCTGCGGACAGACGAGAACCCCATTCAGATTCGCGGCGTCCGCCTGCTACGCCAACTGCGACGGAACTACGGCGCTCAACGCCAATGACTTCACTTGTTTCCTTAACACTTTCGCCGCGGGCTGCGACCCAGGCCCGCCCGAAGACTGCTACGTCAACTGCGACCAAAGCACAACACCGCCCATCCTGAACGTCAACGACCTGATCTGCTTTGTGAACAAGTTTGCCGCCGGATGCTCGTGACCTCGCTCATCCAAAGGAGACTGCCGTGAATCGATCTCGATTGGTCCCCATCGTCTGCGGCCTTCCCCTTTCCGCCGCTCTCGCTCAACCCTGCGGCACGCCGTGGAGCCAAATCCCATCCGCTGGACCTTCCGCCCGCGGCAATGCGGCTGTCGCCTTCGACTCGGATCGCGCCCGGATTGTGCTTTTCAGCGGCGGCTTTGGACTGCCCGACACCTGGGAGTGGGCCGCGGCGGGTCCCGGTGGTGGTGGTTCCTGGACGATGCGGAGCAACTCTGGACCTTCCGCACGTGTCTTCGCGGGACTGGCTTACGACTCGGCCCGACAGCGAACTGTCCTGTTCGGGGGTCAGACCAGCAATCAGATCGCCAACAACCAGACTTGGGAATGGAACGGCTCGAGTTGGACACAAGTCTCCCCGCTGGTTTCACCCCCGGCGATGAACGGCTACCTGATGGCATTTGACGCATCGCGCCAGCGAACCGTATTGGTATCCACGTTGAACCAGGGATCCGGCGGAGGTGTCACCTGGGAGTTCGATGGAACGACATGGACGCCCTTTACCGCAGAATCAACACCGACCGCGAACAACGTCAACGCGACATCGCTCTGCTACGACGCCGCGCGATCTCGCATGGTCCTCGTCGGCGGCGCTGTTTGGTCCGGCTCGTATATCTCGGCCACGTGGGAACGTACGCCGACCGGTTGGACGCTTCGGAGCACCGACTCCCTTCCGCAGTATCTTCCGGCCGGGCCGACCACAGTATTCGACCCGGTCCGGCAGCGGGTCCTGTTCTTTGACAACAACGCATACTCCGGTTCTACAGGCGTCTGGGCCTGGGATGGCGTGCTCGCGTCCTGGTCGCTGGTCTCGACCTACGGACCGCCACTGACCTATTACCGCCGTCCGTGCTACGACGCCGCCGGTGGTCAAGTTGTGCTCTTCGGCGGCACCAACGTCAGCACCAGCACGATCCTGGCTCAAACGTGGCTCTTCCGATCCGACTCCCGCGACGGCCCGACACTCACAAACATTGGTCCTCGCGATGTCTTCCATGAACTCGGCGGCCCGAGCTTTCAGTTGGATGTCGCGGCCGCGGAGCCTGTTTCATACCGTTGGCGACTCAACGGGGTGGAACTCTCCGACAGCGGTCCTTTCTCCGGTACGGCCACGGCGCACCTCACGATCAATCCGATCGACAGTGTGTATTCGGGCAACTACGACGCCTGGGTCACTGATTCGTGTGGCACCGCGATCCGCCCCGCCACATTTGTCGGGATCGTGTGCTACCCCAACTGCGACGGAAGCATCTCCAATCCGCGGCTCAACGCCGAAGACTTTCAGTGCTTTCTCAACGCGTACGCCGGGGGAACCGCGTATGCCAACTGTGACGGCAGCACTGTTTTGCCCCGGTTGTCGGCCAATGACTTCCAGTGCTTCTTAAACAAGTACGCCGCGGGTTGCCCGTGATTGCTTTGACCCCAAGGAGAACACCATGTACCGATCAACGCTGATCCCTTTGCTCTCCGTTTGCGGACTGGCCGCCTCCGCCCTCGCTCAACCCTGCGGCACCCCGTGGAGCCAAAGTCCATCCGCCGGACCTTCTGCACGGCGGCACCACGCCATGGCGTACGACTCCGCCCGCGGCAAGGTTGTGCTCTTTGGGGGCCTATCAGGAAGCACAAACGTCGGGGATACCTGGGAATGGACGGCCACAGACCTCAACGGTGGCGGCTCGTGGCAACTCCGATCCACGACGGGCCCATCGCCCCGAGACCACTGCGGCCTGGCGTACGACTCTGTCCGCCAGAAGACCGTGCTCTTCGGCGGCCTCACCAGCCCTGGCTCCAACAACGAAACATGGGAATGGGACGGTGCCTCCTGGACTCAGGTTCAACCCCTGAACTCCCCGCCCGCGATGGATGCGAGCCTGATGGCGTACGACCCCGCGCGTCAGCGTGTCGTCCTGGTCGGCACACCCCAACTCGGTGCCACCTGGGAGTACGACGGCGCGATGTGGTCGGTGCAGGCGGGTTCGGCGCCCCAGATCGCACCGGGATACTCCTCCATCGCCTACGACGCCGCCCGCTCGCGCTTGGTCGCCACGGCCCTCACATTCGGAAGCGCCTACACCACTTCCATCGGTGTGTTTGAACGGGCCGCGACGACCTGGAGCTTCGCGGAGATCGGCACCTACAACCTCACAAGCACCGGCGCCTCGGCCGCGTACGACCCGGTGCGTGGCCGCGTGGTGTTCGTGGACAACCAGGCGTATGGCGGGCAACCGACGGTCTGGGTGTGGAACGGCACCACACGCACGTGGACGGTCGTTGCTTCCGGAGGCCCCCCACCGGCAGAAGGCCGGGCGTGCGTTTACGACATTGCCGGAGCCCAACTGCTCATCTTCGGCGGACGTCCACCCGGCGGCTCCGACCTGAACCAAACATGGCTCTTCCGCTCCGACTCGCGCCATGGTCCCACGATCACCAACCCTGGTCGCCGAAGCATGTTCCTGCCGCTGGGCGGCTCTTCCGGCACGATGTCCGTGGCCGCCACCGGCTCCGGCACGCTGACCTACCAGTGGAGGCTCAACGGCGTTGACCTCTTTGACGGGGGATCGTTCTCCGGTGTCCATACACCCACGCTCACCGTTAATCCCAACGATGTGGTATATGCCGGCGACTATGACGCCTTGGTGACTGACTCTTGCGGCACCACGTTCCGGCCCGCGACTCGCCTTACCGTGACCTGTTACGCCAACTGCACCGGTGGCACGGCTGTCCCCGTCCTGACCGCCGAAGACTTCCAGTGCTTCCTCAACTCGTACGCCGTGGGCTGCCTGGACCCTCTGAATTGCTACGCCAACTGCGACAGAAGCACCGCTGCCCCCTTTCTGAACGTCAATGACTTTCAGTGTTTCTTCAACCAGTACGCCATCGGTTGCCATTAACCACTGATGAAGGAAATCCCAAATGCGCCTTTCGCACACTCTCCCCGTCATCCTGTTCTCCGGCCTGGCCACATCCGCGTTCGCCCAGCCCTGCGGCACGCCATGGAGCCAGAGCCCCGCCGCCGGCCCCTCCGCCCGTCGGCACCACGCCGTGACCTACGACACTGCCCGCGGCAAGGTCGTGCTCTTCGGCGGACTGAACGGCAACACCAATCTAGGGGATACATGGGAATGGACCGCCGCGGGCCCCGGCGGCGGCGGGTCGTGGTTGCTCCGATCCACCACCGGCCCATCTCCCCGCGACCACTGCGGCCTCGCCTACGACTCGGTCCGCCAGAAGACCGTCCTCTTCGGCGGCGCGGCCGGGAACAACTACAACAACCAGACCTGGGAGTGGGACGGAAACACCTGGACTCAGGTCCTGCCGGCTGCCTCGCCCCCTCCCATGGATGCAAGCCTCATGGCTTACGACCCCGGACGCCAACGCACGGTGCTGGTATCAACACTCGGCGGCACGGGTGCGTTTCGCACGTGGCAATACGACGGGGCGACCTGGACATCGTTCACCGATGCGACTCCCGTCGCCTCTCCCGGCTATTGCTCGATGGCTTACGACGCGGCCCGTTCCTGCATGGTCTTGTCAACCGTGGTCTTCGGCGGTTACCTCAACGATGCTCCGGCCGTCAAAGAGCGCACCGCCGTTTCCGCCTGGGTGGGAAGGGAATACGGTTCGCTGCCCACCACTTCCACCGGCATCGCCGCGGCCTTTGATCCTGTCCGAAATCAGGTCCTGTTCGTGGACAACAAGGCCTATTGCAGCCAGACCAGCATCTGGGCGTGGAACGGGGGCGCGGGAACTTGGTCCGTGGTTTCCTCCGACGGCCCAGCGCTGGCGGAAGGGCGTCCCCCTGTGTACGACATCGCCGGCGGTCAACTGCTGCTCTTTGGCGGCCGACCGATCGGCGGGTCGAGCGACTTAGACCAGACCTGGTTGTGCCGTTCCGATTCTCGATCCGGGCCTGCGTTGTCCAACCTCGGTACGCGAGGAAAGTACCTCCGGCTCGGCGGGCCTTCGGGAACCATGTCCGTGCTCGGTACCGGCACCGGAACCGTGACGTATCAATGGCGACTGAACCAGGTCGAACTGTTCGATGGCGGCTCCTTCTCGGGCGTCCACACCCCGACACTCACGGTCAATCCAACCGACGTCGTCTACGCCGGTGAGTACGACGCGGTCGTCACCGACTCCTGCGGCGTCACCATCCGGCCGTCCACCCGTGTCACCATGACCTGCTATCCCAACTGCGACGGGAGTTCATCCACACCCACACTGACCGCTCAGGACTTCCAGTGCTTCCTGAATGCTTACGCCACCGGTTGCATGGACCCTACCAACTGCTACCCCAACTGCGACGGCAGCACGGCGACACCGCTGCTCACCGCCAATGACTTCCAGTGTTACTTCAATCAGTACGCGATCGGTTGCTTTTGACCACTGAACAAGGGAATCCCAGATGCACGGCTCGCACGTTCTCGCCGTCGCCCTCTCCTGCGGTCTGGCCGCATCTGCTCTCGCCCAACCCTGCGGCACACCGTGGAGCCAAAGCCCGGCCGCCGGCCCCTCCGCCCGTCGCCACCACGCCGTGACCTACGACTCGGTCCGCGGCAAAGTCGTGTTGTTCGGCGGACTGAACGGCAGCACTGACTTGGGAGATACCTGGGAATGGACGGCCGCGGGCCCGTGTGGCGGGGGCTCATGGTTGCTCCGATCCACAACCGGCCCCTCGCCCCGAGACCACTGCGGCCTGGCGTTCGACTCGGTCCGCCAGAAGACCGTTTTGTTTGGCGGAAACACCCCGAGCGGCCTCAGCAACCAGACTTGGGAGTGGGATGGCAACACATGGACCCAGGTTTTGCCGCCCGTTTCACCTCCAGCGATGGACGCGAGCGTGATGGCCTACGACCCCGGGCGTCAACGCACGGTGCTGGTTTCCACTCTGAGCGGCACGGGCGCGGGCCGCACCTGGCAATACGACGGCATCACGTGGGCTGTATTCACCGACAACACGCCGGCGGCCTTGCCCGGGTACAGCTCATTGACGTACGACCCGGCGCGATCCTTCATGAACTTGGTCGTGCCGTACTACGGGGGTTACCTCAATCTCGGCCAAGCCACCTTTGAACGCAACGCCAGCGGAGCCTGGACCTATCGACAATACGGCACGCTCCCCATGTCGCTCACGGGCCCGGCCACCGTCTTTGACCCGATTCTCAATCAGGTCTTGTTCGTGGACAACGGGGCCTACTGCGGCAAGACCAGTATCTGGGCCTGGAACGGCGTGTGGACACTGCTCTCATCTAGCGGCCCGGCTCTTGCAGAAGGGCGCCCACCGGTCTTTGACGCCGCGGGCGGACAACTGCTCCTCTTCGGCGGCCGCCCCGTCGGAGGCCCGCTCGATTCGAGTGAAACATGGCTGTGCCGATCTGATTCGCGTCCGGGCCCGACGCTCTTCAACCAAGGCGTTCGATCGGTATACATCCGACTCGGCGGGCCGACAGGCGCTCTCTCCGTCAGCGCCACGGGCACTGGAACGATCACGTATCAATGGCGTCTGAACCAGCAAAACCTATCCGATGGCGGCTCATTCTCAGGAACCCACACGCCGACTCTTACAATTGACCCCACCGACATTTCCTACGCCGGCGACTACGACGCGATCGTCACCGACTCCTGCGGCTCAACCTTCCGGGCATCCACGCACGTCATCATGTCCTGCTATCCCAACTGCGACGGCAGCTCATCTCCTCCGATACTCAATGCCGAGGACTTCCAGTGCTTCCTCAACTCATACGCTTCGGGTTGCTTGTCGCCAGCAAACTGCTACGCCAACTGCGACGGCAGCACCGCGACCCCCCTCCTCAATGCCAATGACTTTCAGTGTTTCCTCAACGCGTACGCGGGGGGTTGCCAGTGAGGATGGCAAACAGGAGTTACGCGACCGTGTTGTGTAGCAATCTCACCTGCACCCGCCCGCAAACTTCGCCATGAAGCACTGAAAGTCCGCCACGTTCAGCACCGGCGGGGATGTCGAGCCATCGCAGTTGGCGCCGGGATCGCCGAGCGCGTACTTGTTGGCGAAGCACTGGAAGTCCAGGATGTTGAACACGGGGCTGGCCGTGCTCTGGTCGCAGTTACCGCAGGGCAGGGACTGAATCGGGCCGATGGTGTTGCGGAACCGAACCTCCCCGCGCTGGTCATACTGCAGCACGACCCCGCCCGGAAGTGGCGTCACCGAACAAGACAGCGAAGAAGCGCACGCCGGCTGGACCCCCAGCGCAGGCTCCGCGCCGACCACCACCGCCGACGGATCGCCCGAGTAGCCCGCCGGAAGCACGCTGCAGTAAGCATTGCCGACTTGCGATCCCGATGAGCCAATGTTGGTCAGGCAAGTCCCGCCGCCGGAGTTGGCCAGGATGGAGTTGACAAAGGTGGACCCGCTCGACTGGGTGGGAAAGTCCCAGTCCAGCGAAAACCGGATGCCCGGCGGGGTGGTCGCCCTAATGTGCGAGTTCCAGATGTGAACGGCCGAGTTCTGCCCGGGGTCCGCGTTGAAAAGGGCGAAGTTGACCGGCTGATCGGCACAATCCACATCCAACGTGCAGTTGATCACCCAGCCGCCAGAGCGGCCGCCAAGGGCCGACAAACCGATTTGTGGAGGGTGAAGCCTCTCGTATCGCCCGTTCACTCGCGCCGCGTTCTCAACACCAAAGTAGAACCCTTCTCCTGTCGTCGGCCCGCCCTCGAACACCTCATTGACGATGAAACACCGGACATCCGCGAGCGTTGCCGCCGGCGTCAGGTTGGCAAACGTCGTCGGGGTCCTGCAGCCATACCTTGTGTCCCGCGTGGTGCATCCATAGACGATCGTTAACCCCAGTTGGTCGCCGGGGTTTGAACTGGTGTGGCCATAAAAAGACTGGCCGCCCCGGCGCAGCGTGCCCCAGAAGCCATCAGGTAAAGTCCCGTGGCTCGCGATGCAGTTGTGAAAGATGGTCTGCGTGCCACCCAGCGTCGAGTAGGTGTTGAACATCGTCTCGCCGCCACCGGCCGCGGGCGTGGTCAGCCCCGCTGTGCAATCAATGAACGTCGCGATGCCGCCGAAGCCGTCGGCGTTCATCGTCATCACATGGGCCAGCCCATAGTGCGATTCGCAACCGACGATCACCGCCTGATCCGTCCCCATCACGCGAACGTCGATCCCGTGCCGCTGCGTCCCCAGGGCCTGCGTGATCCCCCACCCCTGCGTCCGGATGTTCTGGACGCGGGTACCACTTCCCCGCACCAGCACTCCCGAAAGCGTGGGGTGGGCAACCTCGTACGGCTTCCCGTCCGTACGCGGATCCGTCGGATCGCCCGACGCATCGTGCCGCGGATGAATGAAGAGATACCCGGCGCCGTCCCGACACCACGACCCCTCCGTGGCGCTGACCGCCGCCGGACCAGACTGCCGGGAATACGGGCGGTCCAGGTCGTCATCCTCCTTCACCCAACTGACGTACGTGGGCTCGAACCGGTAGTAGGTATTCGGTAATCCCGCGGCCGGAAACCAGCCGGATGGCGACACCGGTCTGAACGCGGTGAATAGTGGCTTGGGTCCCGTGCCATAGTCCGCGATAGTCACATCCGGCGTCGCCGTGTCGATTCCCACATCTTCGCGCCACGTATCGCCGCGCTTGAAGAGCAGCGCGACATCCCCTCGGCCAGACAGCCCATCGAGCACACCCTGCGCCTTGGCAAGCGAACGCAGCGGATGGGCCAATGAGCCGTCGTTGGAATCGTCACCCGACTGGCTGAAGTAGTACGTGTGCCGGCGCTGCAGTGGGCACGCACTCAGTCTCTGGCTAAGCAGCGCCTGATACCATGTGAACCATGATGTCGAAGTCACCAGGGGCGGAGGGGCCAAGGGCCCTTGGGCGAGCGCCACCCCGGCCGCGCAATGCACGACACAAGCAACGCCTCCCGCGAGAAAGGCCGCGAAATCTCGTAACTCTCGAACCATCTAACGGAAATTAGCCCCAAACCGCCAAAAGACCAGCAAACCACCCAGATTAACGATGGGCCATCGGCTACCTCGGCCTGTCAATCTTCAGCTTGGGCTTGTTCTTGTCCTTGGCCGATTCAGGGTTCACATTGAACACAATGGCAGTCTCACCCACGAAGATCTCTCGGACCGCCGGCGGCGACTGGTCATCGCCCTGGATCCGGGCTTCCACGTGAACCTTGGCGTCGTGGTCCGCCTGGCCGGACATCTTGTAGCTCTGGCCGGCGCCGATGGGTCCCTCCGCGATCAGAACGGGTTGCCCATCATTCTTCTGCGCCTTCACCTCAACCCGCACGTTCTCCGCAACATTGTTGCGCATAGCCAAGTGATACCAAGAGGGTGAGCACGCGCCAAGAGACATGAAAGCCCCGATCAGCGCCGCGACTTGCATCGTTCTCAATGTCGTTTTCCTTCCCAGATAGAGCGGTCTACCGGTCCAACTCCGCTGCCACAATGTTCAGCGACCCCAGCACCGCCACCACATCCGCCAGCATGTGCCCCTCGGTCAGCTTGGCCATCAACTGATAGTTGATGAAGCAGGGCGGCCGGGTCTTCACGCGCCAGGGCCGCGGCCCACCATCCGACACGATGTAGTACCCCAGCTCCCCGCCGGCGGTCTCATTGGCCCCGTAGCACTCGGCAATCGGCGGGGTCCAGCCGCGGTTGGTCATGATGAGCTCAAAGTGCTGGATCAGCCCCTCGATCGACCCATAGACCTCTTTCTTGTTGGGCTTGACCATTTTCGAATCGGCGAACGCGTCGATGGGCCCTTGCGGGATGCGGTCGATCAGTTGATCGATGATCTTGATCGACTGCTTCATCTCTTCGATGCGGACCAGGAAGCGGGCGTAGACGTCACCCTCCTCGCAGATCGGGACCTGGAACTTCACGGCTTCAGCGCCATTGCCGTCCCAGTTGTCCTTGTAGCAGAGATATGGCTCATCCTTGCGAACATCACGCTTCACACCCGAGGCCCGGGCGACGGGGCCTGTCGCCGACCACGCGATGGCGTCCTCTTTGCTCAAAACGCCGATTCCCTGGGTCCGCTCCATGAAGATGCGGTTGCGGTTGACCAAGCCCTCGACATCCTTGATCGACGGCTCCAGGTCCTTGTGCAGGAAGTTCTTGACCATCCGCTTGAAGACTTCCTCATCCGGAAGGTCCTGCATCAGGCCGCCGACGCGCGTCCAATCCGGGTGGAAGCGCTGTCCGCTGATGTAGTCGCAGATGTCGTAGATCTTCTCGCGCGGGTTGAAGGCGAACAGGAACGCCGTGAAGGCTCCCAGGTCCAACCCGGCGGCACCCACGCACAGCAGGTGGTTCTGAATGCGGGCCATCTCGGCCATGATCGTCCGCAGCACCTTGCATCGCGGCGTCAGATCAATCCCGAACAGCTTCTCCACACAGTGGTGCCAGCAGATGTCGTTGGAAATCGGCCCCAGGTAGTCCATCCGCGACACGATCGTCACGTACTGGTTGTAGTCCAGGTTCTCACCCAGCTTCTCAAACCCTGAGTGCAGGTAACCGATGTGCGGCGTCACCCGGGCGATCCGCTCCCCATCCAGCTCGAGCACCAGACGCAGCGTGGTGTGCGTCGCCGGATGCTGGGGACCGAAGTTCAGGACCCAGCGGTCACCGGTATCGACGTGGCCATCCAGGTACTTGGTCGTTTCGACATCAACGTCGAAGCCTTGATCGGGTCGGAGAGTGAAGGGCATG
Organism: Phycisphaerales bacterium; assembly: GCA_044222485.1. Classification (GTDB taxonomy): domain Bacteria; phylum Planctomycetota; class Phycisphaerae; order Phycisphaerales; family UBA1924; genus JAHBXE01. The sequence continues at coordinate 92,095 of JBGAND010000022.1, forward strand.
GGGGCTCCCGGGAGTGGGCGACACTATAGGAAGTCCTGACGGATGGGGGTCAGAAGACCGACGGACGTACTCGGCTCAGAATCCGCGTCAAACCGGGACTTCCATCAGCCCGGCCAGCCTGTCTCGGTGCAACCCATCGCGGCGGAGAAACAGCACGTTTTGAGTGCGAACCGGCCTCCAGGACTGTGGCATGGGCCGCAGCGTCAGCCGCCAATCCCGTCGCCATCGCTGCCACGAAACGACCAACGCGTAGGGTTCGTACTGGATCCCCGCCAGAAGTTCAAACAGCTCCGCAGTGCTGGTCCCCGCGGCCGGGAGCATCTCGACATTGGCCTCGAGCAGGATCGCGGGGAGATGTCTCCGAATCGTCTCCGCCAGCCCGCGAATCGCGGCGGTCTCATAGCCCTCCACATCCAGCTTGATGAAGAGCGGCACAGCCCAGAGGTCCTTGAGCACCTCATCGCCAATGCGGACAGGAACCTGGTAGGCCGCGCCCACCCTTCCGCCGTGTCTTGCCGGCAGAACACCAAGCGTCCCGGCACCCGTGTTCCCGGTCGCTGGCACCTTGAGTTCCAGCGTGGTGTTTCTGTCACCTAATGCCGCGCGGTTCGGAACCACCTGCTTGATCCCGTTCTCGGAAAGATGCCAGAGGAGCCGTTCATACACGTCCGGGTTAGGTTCAAATGAAATCACGCGCCCCCCGCGGCCGACGGCGTGCGCCGCGAGCATGGAGAGCATCCCGATGTTCGCCCCGACATCGATGAACGTGTCCCCTGGACGCAGAGCGCTCAGCATGCACAACTGCACGGGCACATCCAGCAGCCTGCCATAGAAGTACGCCCCACGCTGGTGATAGTCGCTGGTATCCAGACGCATCCGGTAACCGTGCCAGCGGCCACGGCAGGTCCGCACCGGGCTGCCCGTCCAGAGAGGCTGTTTCCAGACTCCGGCCCGCTCAAGCATCCGCGGCGTGCGCGGCAGTCGTAGACGCGTCCACCACCGGAGGACACGCATGTGTATCGTGTCAATGCGGGGCATCTCTCAGGCCCCCGTAGACCCGAACCCACCCTTGCCCCGGGCGGTGCCATCCAGACTCGTCGCTTCCTCGATCCGCACCCGCGTCACCGGCGCGATCACCATTTGCGCGATCCGCAGCCCGTTGGTGATCGTGAACGGTTCACGCCCGTGGTTAATCAAGGGCACAATGACCTCGCCCCGGTAGTCCGCATCGATCGTTCCCGGACTATTGGGCAGCGTCACCCCGTGCTTGCTCGCAATCCCCGACCGCGGCCGCACCTGAGCCTCATGCCCCGCCGGCACCGCCATCGAGAGCCCCGTCGGGATCATCGCGATCCGCCCGGGCGCCAGGATGAACTCCCCATCCGGCAAGAACGCGTGCAGGTCCATCCCGGCCGCCTGCTCGGTCTGATAGCTCGGAAGAGGCGCCCGCGGGTCGAGTTTGTGGATCTTCAAGAGAGGCTGCATGAAGGCAGGGTAGGGGGAGAGAAGTGCCGAGTGCCAAGTCCCAAGTGCCGAGCCAAAAACAGACTAAGCCGCTACCAATCCGAATCCCACTCGGGACGCGGCACTAGGCACTTGGCACTCTGCCTTATTCACCCAATCTCTTCAATCATCGCCAGGTCATCATCCGACAGATCCCGATTGGTCTGCTGAATGACCCGGTTCAAGGCCTCAACCATGCGCTGCGTCGAGGCGATGGCGCTATCGAGGGCCGAACGAGCCCCCGGCACGGGCTTCCGCAGGGCCAGCAAGTTCTTCTCGGACCGAAGCTTGTAGTCCAGCAGGCTTCGCAGCAGGGCCTCGGCGCGATCCCGCGTCGCGGTGGTCTCTAGAACGATCTGCTGGCTTGGTTGAGCAACTGGCATAGCGAACGGATGATCGGAATCTCAGCCGCCCATCTTCAACGGATACATTCGTGTGATAACAGGATTAGGGAAGTTTCGGGCTCGCCGCCCGCACTCGCCTCAAGAAAATTCAGCCAGTCATCTCAGGAACGTGCCTGCGAATGGCCGCGAGCACCGATTCGCGGTCCCGCCCCATTCTCACTGTTGAGAGATCCGCGACCATCGACGCAAAGTCCGGAGCCGAAAGCCCGGCGCCCGTCCAGGCGTTAATCCCCGAATAGGGTGTGGGCCGCAGCGCCTCGACGTTGTACCACAGTTCTTCGTACAGCTTCTCACCGGGCCGGATGCCCGTGAACACGATGTCGATCGTCGGCATCTGCGAGTCGATCTGCTCGGCCTCCGCAGGGCCTGCATCCTTGGGCCATCCGAGAACCCGCGGCTCAAACCCGTGGGCCCGCACGAAGCGTTTTGCAAGATCGAGAATTCGCAGCGGCTCACCCATATCCAGTACATGGACGCCCGCCTTCGATCCTTCCTCACCCTCGATCGCCCCGGCCTGAATAACCAAGGCCGCGGCCTCGGGAATCGTCATAAAGAACCGCGTCATCCGCGGGTCGGTCACCGTGATCGGACCACCCTCCGCCAGCTGCGCCGACCAGATCGTCAGCACGCTGGCCGCGGACCCGATGACGTTGCCGAAACGAACCATGCTGAACTGCGTGCTCTGTCCACGCCCAGCCATCCGCTGCGAAGACTCGTGCAAGGACTGGATGTAAAGCTCTGCGAGCCGCTTAGTCGCGCCCATCACGCTCGTGGGATTGACGGCCTTGTCCGACGAAACCATCACGAACCGCTCGGTCCCGACGGCCAGGGCGGCATCCGCGATCGACCGCGTTCCAAACAGGTTGTTGTTCACCGCGTGGGCCGGATGGTCTTCCATCAACGGCACGTGTTTGTGGGCCGCGGCGTGGAAAACCACGTGGGGCTTGAGGTCCACCATGAGCCGGAGCGTCTGCTCCGAGTCAACGACATCGTGCATGATCGCCCGCCGGGCGATGTTCGGGAACTTCCGAGCAATCTGCCGGTCGATCTCAAACAGCGGATTCTCGGCCCGCTCAAGAAGCTGAAGTTGTTCCGGGTTGAACGAGGCCACAATCCGGGCAATCTCGGAACCAATCGAGCCGCCCGCACCCGTGATCAACACCCGCTTGCCGGTCAGAATCTTGGCAACGCTCGCCTGATCAATCGCATGCGGCGCACGCCCGATCAGCTCCGAAATATCAATCCGAGGCGTCGCGCTGGGCCCGGCCCCCTGAGTTGCCGGGGTCGCCAACCCCACCGAAAACGGCGGCGTGTGCGACAGCAAGTCCTGAATCGGCGGAATGAACCGTTCGGCGATCCCGGCCTTCCGCAGCGTCGCCCGGACCGCATTGATCGTGTCCGTCATGGCCATCGGAAGGCTGACAATCGCCAGGTTCAACCCCTGCCGCTCGATCGCTAGCTCCAGGTCCGCCAGCACCCCAAACACCGGCAACCCCCCCGCGGCCCGGGGCTGAGCCTTATCTACCAATATGCATCCCAGCGGCTCCGGAGCCTGATCCACCAGTGCAAGCTGCTCCCGGGCCTGCCTCACAGTCTCGGGCGTGCCGATGAGCACAGCCCTGTGCGCGGGACGGGGGGCGGACACTGGAACACGAGGTTGGGTTACACGGACGCGTGACATGCCGCAGTTATCGGCGGTTGGCCGTAGGCACTCGACTTTCAACCAAATCAACCTCGATTTTTCGATGAACAACTATCGATCGACGATGGGCCAGCGGCCCTGTGAGCCCTCGGGAAATCTGGTCTACTGTGCATCATGATCAACCGCCTCGCAGGGATGCTCGAAGCGATCGAAGGCCTGGAGGCCACGGTCAAACCAGAGGGGATGGGAATCTGGTATCAAGTCCTCGTTCCGGCCTACGAGGCGCAAAGGCTGCGCGAGCGCGTCGGTAAGCCCATTACGCTTTACACAATAGAGTACCTCGAAGGCCAAGGCGTCGGCTCCAGCTTCATCCCCCGAATCCTCGGCTTCACCTCTTCTCAGGACCGCAGGTTTTTCGAGCTATTAGTTTCGGTCGACGGATTTGGGAATAAGAAGGCATTGCGCGCAATGGCCCAAGAGCCCGCTCAAATAGCGCGCGCCATCCTGAGCGCTGACGCCGCATGGCTCACCAAGCTGCCCGAGGTCGGCAAGAAGTCCGCCGAGAAGGTCATCCTCGAACTCAAGACCAAGGTGGACGCCTTCCTCACCGCCGAAGAAGTCAAGGGCCTGGACCGCTCCGCCGTGGGCCAGCCCGCCCCCACCGGACCCGTCGAAGAAGCCATCGCCGCCATCGTCCAACTCGGCGAAGACCGCCCCGACGCTGAACGCATGGTCCGAAATGCCATGGCCAGAAACAAAGCCCTCAAGACAACCGATCAACTGATAGCCGCGGCGTACGGCGGCTAGATCGCGGGTGGGACGGCCACCAGCGACCATGTTTGTCGAATCGACCCCCGCGGCCCCCGATCACCCTAAACTCCCCACCTATGCGTTTTGCCATGATCATGGCCGGCGGAGCCGGCACCCGTCTGTGGCCTATGAGCCGCAAGGACCGACCCAAGCAGCTCCTCAAGTTCATTGAGCAGCCCGGAGATGCCGCGCCCCGCTCGCTGCTTGAAATAGCCGCCATGCGCCTCGAGGGTCTCATCCCCCCCGAACAACGCTTCATCTGCACCGCCGAGTCCTACCGCTCCGCCATCCGCGAATCCCTCCCCGAGTTCACCGACGACCGCATCCTCGGCGAGCCCATGGGGCGCGACACCGTGAACGCCGTCGGCCTGGCCGCGGCCGTCTTTCAGAAGCTCAACCCCGAAGCCATCTTCGCCGTCCTCACCGCCGATCACATCATCGAGCCGCGGGACAAGTTCGTGTCCCTCATGGACCTTGGCTTCCGCCTCGTCGAGGCCGACCCCTCGCGCCTGGTCACCTTCTCCATCAAGCCCACCTACCCCGCCACCGGCTTCGGCTACGTCGAGCGCGGCATGCCCTTGCCTCCCATCCCCGGCAGCGACAACCTCGCCTTCCGAGTCGCGCGGTTCGTGGAGAAGCCCGACCTCCCGCGCGCCACGGCCTACGTTCAGTCCGGCGTCTTCGGCTGGAACAGCGGCATGTTCGTCTGGAAGGCCGCGACCGTGATGGAGGCGCTCAAACGCTTCAAGCCCGAGAGCTACGAAGGCCTCAAGAAAATTCAGGACGCCTGGGGCACCGACCGCCAGCAATCCGTCCTCGCCGAGGTTTACCCGACGCTCCCGAAAACCAGCGTCGACTACGCCCTCATGGAACCCGCCAGCAAGTCCAAAGACCGCCAGCTCTCCGTCTGCACCGTCCTCATGGACCTCAAGTGGCTCGACGTCGGCAGTTGGCCCAGCTTCGGCGAGACCATCAACGCCGACGCCCAGAAGAATCGCACCGCGGGCGGCGCGGCCGGCGGTAAGGCCGTCCAGGTCAACAGCACCGGCAACCTCATCGTCAACCCTGTCGCCGGCCACACCGTCGCGCTCTTGGGATGCAAGGACCTGATCGTGGTCCACACCCCGGATGCGACGCTGGTCATGCCGCGGGAGCGGGCGGAAGAGCTGAAGGAACTGCATGGGAAGGTTGAGGACGGGTTGAAGTAGGCAGCGGTATCATGCGTTCATGTCGCGCCGCCGCCTAGCCCTTACCCTCGCGGCATGCCTCTTCCTTGGCTTCCTCCTCAACTTCACCGTCGCCGCCATCCTCGGCGCTCGCCCCGATCATAACTCCGCCCCCATGGCCTTCGGCTTCGTGGACGGCTCTTTCAACCCCACCGTCAACTGGGCTGGCGACCGCGGGCGCGACCGTGTCTCCGTCGGCGAGAGCCGCGGCCTGCAAGGAACCACTACCGCCAAACTCGAGGCTCGGTTTCGATCCATCTTCGGCCAGCCCAACGGCTCGTTCACGCCCGATCAACTCGACATCTGGGCCGCCCGCCTCTTCCCGCCCTGGGGCAACTGGGCCTACCACGTCACCGCCGAAGAAGGCTCCCGCCGCATGTACGCCACCGGCCTTCCCTTACGCTCTTTCGCCGGATACGACACTGGTGCGCAAGTGTCGTTCAGTGCCCCTAAGCCCGCCGCGCCTTTCCGCGCCTACGGCTTCCTCTGGCGCGACGACAACAGCCCCATCCGGGCCGTCGTCTACATGCCGCTTCCACTGGGCGCCACCGTCAACTCCCTCCTCTACGCCTGCCCATTCCTGGTCCTCGCGTTCCTCCCAACGCTGCGTCGCTCTCTCCGCCTTCGCGGTGGCCACTGCCCACGCTGCAACTACGACCTCCGCGGCGACTTCGCATCAGGGTGCCCCGAATGCGGCTGGAACCGCCCCGGCGCTACATCAACTCCGGCCGTCACCGTGTAGCATCCTCTTATGCCGCGGCGACGCCTGTTTCATCAACTGCTCGCGAGTGCTCTCCTAGGCATGGTCACAAATGCTCTGATCGCGTTTGTGTTGGCTTGCTTCGCTCGCTTCACAGGACCGGGAGACTCCGTGCTGATCATCGTCGACCATCAAGGGCACTCCGTCATCGCTCTTGTCTCTCGCGACTTTGCTCCGGGCTGCGCATCCGTTTCCATCACATCCAGGTCCCCGTCCTTTCCAGGCACGCTCACGTTCGACGAATTCCGCGGCCGACTCCTGGGCCCGAGCCCCTCTCTCTACTCACACGATCCGGAGGTGTTGCGTCGTGAGCAACGTTTGTGGCAAGATTGGACCCAATGGGCAACGGCGCTTACCGCAACCGATTCGCATCGAACCGCAATCGCAGCCGGGTTCCCGTTCTTGAGCTTTCGTGGCGGTGTATCGAAGTCCACGCCCGCACGCCAGGGAATCATCGCGTTGGCCCGCGCCAAGCCACCCAGGCTCATCCCGGTCATCCCGATTCCTCTGGGATTCGCCGCGAACTCCTCCATCTATGCCGCCCTTTGGGCAATCCTCTGGTTCGGCCAACTGCCCGTCCGACGAGCCCTCCGCCTACGCCGCGGCCATTGCCCACGCTGCAGCTACGACCTACGCGCCAACCTGCCTTCTGGCTGCCCAGAGTGCGGTTGGAACCGCAACGCCTCCGCCAAAACTTGAGTTTTCCTGAGAGATTCCCCCCTCGCGCAACACCTGCCCCCAAATCCGCTGATAACCCAATGCGGTCGTAGCCCATCCCCAACCACTCGCTACACTGCCGCCATGTCGAGTCCCGTAAACGCTGCCGCGGCCCCGACCCCTCCCACCAACCCCTTCCACATCTCTCGCGCCTATCAGGTGCCGGGCTCCACCCGCAGCGCCCTGGTCACACCCGCCGAGCAGCTCAAGCAAACGAGCAAGTCCGGCGGCACCAACTCCCTCACCAACACCGCCACCCGCCGCATCGTCGCGGGCATGGTTCCGGGCAAGATCGACTTCTCCGGCCCGACGCCTCAACCGACCGGCGCGGCCATCCCGATGTACCGGCACCCCGCCGACAAGAACGCCGCGGCCACGGCTATCGATGCCGGCCGAATGATCGACGTCGAGGGCTAATCCAAAGCGGAAAAACAGCAAATGTTCAAAGCAGCAAATTTCGAATTTGCTGCTTTGTTGATTTGAGAATTTGCTGCTTTCCTAGTGCCCCGCGTTCCCGCGCTTCGCCGCTAGATCCGCCAGGTGCTTCTTCGCCTCACCCACGAGGTAGAAGGAGCCGGTCACGCAGATCAGGTCATCCCGCCCCACCGCTCGCGTCGCCAAATTCAGAGCATCCGGCAGCGTCTTGGCGGTCTGTGACATCTTCGAGCTCACCTCGGCGAACTTCTTCTGCAGCTCCCGCGGGTCCATCGCCCGGGCGTTCCCCGCGGCCTTGGTAAAGATCACCTTGTCCGCACCCATCGCGAGCTTGGCCAGCATCGCTTTGACGTCTTTGTCGGCCGCGCACCCGAAGATCGCCACCATCGAGTCATACTTGACGTGCGCCCCGATCGACTTGACCAGGCACCCGATCGAATCCGGCGTGTGGGCCCCATCCACGATGATCCGCGGGCTGTTCCAGGCCATCTCCATCCGGCCGTTACACGGCGTCTTGGCCAAGCCCTCAGCGACCTGCCGCTCCGGCGTCTCAAACCCGCGATCACGCAGCTTGTCCAGGATCGCCAGGGCCAGCCCGCAGTTGAGCGCCTGGTGCTCACCCTTGAGCGGCACCGGCAGATGCTCGAAGTTCGACCGCGGCGTGGTCAACACCACCCGACCGTGCGGCCCCAGTTCCGGCGAGGCCTCAAACCGGAACGAAAAGTCCAGCTCCTCTCCCAGCACTTCCAGCGGAGCGCCAACCGTGGCCGCGACCTCGCGGAATACCTGCATCACGCCCGGCGTCTGCGGCACCGTCAAAGCAGTAACCCCCGGCTTGAAGATCCCCGCCTTCTCGCGTGCGATCTTCTCGAGCGTGTCACCCAGCAACTGCGTGTGCTCAAGTTGGATCGCCGTGATCGCCGTCACCTCAGGCTGAATCAGGTTGGTTGCGTCGAGCCGCCCACCCAGCCCAACCTCCACGACCGCGATATCCACCGCCTGTTCGGCGAAGTAGCAGAGGCCAATCGCCGTCACGATCTCAAAGAACGTCGGATCACCGTGCTGCTTCTTGATGTTCTGTCC
>JBGAND010000055.1:0-19003 GCA_044222485.1 Phycisphaerales bacterium
GTCTTCCGCGAGAACACCGAAGGCTCGTACGGCGGCGTTGAGTTCTTTCCGCTGCCCGAATCGGTCTACAACGCCCTCTGCCTCAACCCAAAGATGAAGCCCTGGAAGGACAAGGGTCTGGAAAACGTCGCCCTTTCCACCCGCATCGTCAGCAAGCAGGGTTGCACCAACATCTGCAAGCAGGCCTTTGAGTACGCCAAGAAAACTGGCCGTAAGCGCGTCACGCTCATCGAAAAGCCCAACGTCCTCCGCGAGACCGGCGGCCTGATGACCCGCATCTTCCGCGAAGTCGCGAAGGGATACGACGGCATCTGGGCCGATGAAGCGAACATCGACGCCATCTGCATGTGGATGTTCAAGAACCCGCAGGACTACTCCGTGCTCGTGGCCGAAAACATGTTCGGCGACATCGTCAGCGACCTCTGCGCCGGCCTCGTCGGCGGCCTGGGTTTCGCGCCCAGCGCCAACATGGGCGACAAGTACGCCGTCTTCGAGCCTACCCACGGCAGCGCCCCCAAGTACGCGGGCCAGTACAAGGTCAATCCGATTGCCATGCTCCTGACCGCCCGAATGATGTTCGAGTGGCTCAAGGAAAACGACAAGGCCGTCCGCCTCGAATCCGCCATCGCCCAGGTTATCAAAGAGGGCAAGGTTCGCACCTACGACATGGGCGGTAAGAGCACCACGATCGAGGTCGCAAAGGAAGTCGCCAAGTACGCGGGGTGATCATGCGACGCAAATCTCCACAGGAGAAGAAGCGCCTCAGCCTCGCCAAAGACCGACGAAACAACTACGGCGAGAACAACAAGTCCGCCAGAAAGGGCATCCCCCGCCGCCGCGCCAAGGGAAACCGCAAGTACCGGCGCGCCCTGAAATCTGGGCTGAACGATCCTGAGTTCGGCGTGGTCGTGCCCGCGAAAGCGGCACGCATTCGAAAGACAAGCTGGAAGAAGTGGCCCGATGAGCGGTTGGGCGAGGTGATCAAGAAACGTCTGAGCAAGCGAAAGGTATTGGCGAATCGCAAGTCCAACCGGTCTCGCATCCCATGACCCACCCGATCTTCCAACTCGAACAAATCACCCAACTCCCCCTCTGGGCCCAGGTCCTCCTCGCCTCCCGCTTTGCCCGCCGCATCCTCGCCTTAACCCCCGCCAACACAGAACCCCGCGCTGTCGAAATCCTCAACAAAGGCTGCGAAGCCCTCGATCAGGCCGCGGCCGCCGGCGACGTCATTCCCGCCGTCCGCGAAGACCTCCGTCGCGCCAACAGCTTTCAGCCCACCGGCCCCATGCACGCTATCACCGTCGCCGTAGGCCACGCCATCGCCGCGGCCGAAGCTGCCGTGGGTGCCTACGACTTCGCCGCCGCCGAAACCGCCCTGATTAACTCCATTTCCCGTTCGCTCACGGCCGCCTCCGAATCCCCCAACACCAACCCGCTGCAGGCCCGCATCCTCCTCGCCGCCGACTTCGATCTACTCCGCTTCAACTGCAAAGAGCTGGGCCGCTACGACGCGATCCCACAAGATGTCTTCTCCCGCCTCCTGCCCCCATCAATCTGATACACTTCTCTCAGCGGATCCTCAAGGAGATGCTCCATGGATCGCCTCATCCTCGCTCTCGCCGCGGCCCTCGCATCCACCACTCTCGTCGGCTGCTCCACCTCAACGCACACCTGCGGCATCCACCTGGAGCCCAAGCAGGATGCCTTGGTGAAAGTGATGGGCTCACACCCCACGATTGAACTCAACGCCCCCGGACCGGCCACGGTCATTGCCACTATCCGCGAATCCTCGGGCAACATTGAGATTCGCACCCTTCGCCACGCCTCATTCGCCCAGACTCTCCGCAACGGCGGCGAGATACACCTCAAGCCCGACGGCGACGAAGCGGTAGATGTCCAACTCATCATCCAATCCGCCAGCGGTCTCTCCATCGATCGGCCCGCCCCTCGGAGCACCGAGGCCCCATGAACCCGCTCGCCACCGCGATCCTCATCACCTGGCGTCGTAACGCCGGCTATGCCCTTCGCCTGGTCGGTGATTTGTCCGACCAGCAGATGCTCGCCCAACCCATCCCCGGCCGAATCCTCAACCACCCGGCGTGGGTTCTCAGCCACCTCACGCTCTACACCACCATCTGCGCCGACATGCTGCGTGCTAAACCCTTCGCCGACCCAGTCGACCACAAATACGGCGCCAAATCCGAACCCCTCCTCGACCCCGCGGCCTACGAACCCCGCACCAAACTCATCGACCTCTACAAATCCGCCCACGACGATGCCGAGGCCGCGCTCCTTCAAGTCAAAGACCAAACCCTCGCCGCCCCCACTCCCCTTGAGCGCTGGCGGACTCTCCATCCCACCACCGGCGACATGCTCGTCACCCTGATGGTCAAACACGAGTCCGCCCACCTCGGGCAACTTTCCGCGTGGCGGCGAGCACTTGGTCTGCCACGGGTTGCGATGTAGTCGCCCCAACTCGTGCCACGGCTTTCGCCGCTCTGGGCCACAGCCGTGCTGCGGCGTGGGATACGAGTTGCGTCCGACTCCTCCTATGACTCCCGACGGGCGTCGGCGAAGCGCCGAAGCCCGTGCCACGCAAACTTGTTCCCGCTGCCACCCTTCCCGTATCCTTCCGCCTCACCAAGGAACCCCCCATGGCCGCCAAAGCCCCCATCGACCCCAACAAGAAGTACCTCTCCCACACCCTCGCCGTCTGGGCCTGCGGCCTGAAGTATGAGCACCTCTCCGCGGATGCCATCCAGAAAGCCAAGCTCTTCTGGTACGACTCTCTCGGCTGCGGCCTCGGCGGCAGCCAGCAGGAAGATGCCCACATCCTGCTCGCTCACCACAAAGAAATGACGGGCTCCGGCAGCGGTCCATGCACCTGCTTCGTCTCCGGCTTCAAAACCAACCCCGTCGATGCGGCCTTCATCAACGACCACATGATCCGCGCGATGGACTACAACGACATCTACTGGAAGGCCGACCCCTGCCACCCTTCCGACATCATCGCCGGTCCCCTCGCGCTTTGTGAATACTTGAAACTCTCCGGCAAGGACCTCATCCTCGCCACCGTCATCGCATACGAAGTCGAAATGCGTCTCTGCGAGTTCGGCCTCCCGGGCATCCGCGAATACGGCTGGCACCACGCGACGCTCACCGCCTTCGCTGCGCCCATCGCCGCCGGCCGCGTGCTGAATCTCACCGTCGATCAGATGGTCCAGGCCATCGGCATCTCCGCATCGCGCACCTTTACCCCCGGCGCTGTCACCGCCGGCAAACTCACCAACATGAAAAACACGGTCGACCCCTGGGCGACGCGCATGGGTGTCGAATCCGCCCTCCTTGCCAAGCGCGGCTACAGCGGCCCCGAACACATGATCGACGGCAAGGAAGGCCTCTACGCCGTCTTCTCCCACGTCCACCCGCCTGCATCCAAAGGCGAAGCCGCGAAGTTCGACACCGAGAAACTCATCGGCGCCCTCCCCACCAAAGCCACCGACCACTACAAGATCATCGACTGCGGCATGAAGTCCTTCCCCATCGAAGCCCTCAGCCACGCCCCCCTCACCGCGATGATGAAGTGCGTGAAGGACAACGGTCTTAAGGCCGCGGACGTCGCCGAAATCAAAGTCGAAGTCATCGCCCGCGCGGCCGACATCCTCGGCGATCCCCACAAGTATCGCCCCGACAGCAAAGAAACCGCCGACCACTCCCTCCCCTACTGCATGGCCGTCGGCCTCGTCGACGGCATGGTCACGCCCCTCCAGTTCAAAGAAGAGCGCGTGATGGACAAGTCCCTCATCCCCGTCATGGACAAGGTCAAAGTCGTCGCCAACACCGAGTTCGAAGCCCTCTTCCCCAAGTTCCAACCCAGCCGAGTCACGATCACGTCCACCAACGGCAAGTCTTACTCAACTCGGGTGGACGTCCCCAAGGGTGACCCCCGCGACCCCATGACCGAACAAGAAATCGGCGTCAAGTTCCATGCCCTGGGCGATGAAGTCATCGGCCGCGGCCAGGCCGACAAGCTCGCCAAGACCATCATGAGCATGGAAACGCTGAAGGATGTCAAGGAACTCGTCGCGTTGACCGTGAAGGCGTAGCGGCGCTTCCGAGAAGGCGTAGCAGCTCTCCTCAATCTCGATTGTGTCGCAAGCACTTTCTTCAGCCCGAAGGGCTGCACGTCAGTAGCCGGGGGTTAAGCGAGTCTTCGAGCGCAACCCCCGGAAAGCGGCACCCTTGCCCCGCAGCCTGTAAGGCTGCTCGTTGCCAACAGACGCGGAATCGCCATCGCGCTGAATCCTGCGCACCCAATCACCCTCCTGAAATCCTCCCCCACTCCACCTCCTCCTTCCTAATCCGCGGCAACTCCACCCTCATCGCCTCCACATACTTCTGCACCGCCCCCGTATTAAACAACACCACCGTCTCACCGCGCCTCACAAACCCCCCCTCAATCGCCCGCTCCAAAACCCCCAAACAAGCCGCCGACTCCGGGCACAACGAAACCCCCTCCATCGCCGACGCCTTCCTCATCCACGGCACAATCTCCTCCTCCGCACACACCATCGCCCTCCCCCCACTCTCCCTCACCGCATCCAGAATCATGAAGTCCCCCACCGCCTTGGGCACCCGCAACCCCGACGCAATCGTGTGCGGCCGCTCCGGGGCCACCGCAAATCGATCCCCCTTATCAAACGCCAATGGAATCGGCGCACACCCCTCCGCCTGACAAGCAAACATCCGCGGCCTCTTCTCACTTTCCAACCATCCAAGAACCCCCATCTCCGCAAACGCCTTCCACATCCCAATCAACCCCGTCCCTCCGCCCGTCGGATACAAAACAACATCCGGCAACTCCCACCCCATCTGCTCCGCCAACTCCAGCCCCATCGTCTTCTTCCCCTCAATCCGATACGGCTCCTTCAGCGTGGACATATCAAACCACCCCATCCGAGCCGCCCCATCTCCCACAATCTTCCCGCAGTCGTTGATCAGCCCATTCACCAGAAACACCCGCGCCCCCAGCACCGCCGCCTCATACTGGTTCACCACCGGCGTGTCCTCCGGCATGAACAAGAAGCACTCCATCCCCGCCCGAGCCGCATACGCCGCCAGCGCCCCACCCGCATTCCCGGCGGTCGGCGCGGCCACTCTCCGAATCCCAAACCCCTTCGCCATCGAAACCGCCATCGCCATCCCCCGAGCCTTGAACGACCCGGTCGGCAACCGCGATTCATCCTTGATCACGAGCCGCGCCACACCACAATGAGCGGCCAGCCGCGGACACTCAATCAGCGGCGTCACCGTCTCCCCCAGCGAGACGATGTCCGCCTCCGACTCCACCGGCAACAACTCCCGATACCGCCACATCGTCTGCGGCCTCGCATCCAGATCCGCGCGCGACCCCCCCCCCGCCGCCCCCACCTTCTTCAAGTCATACCGAACCCAAAGCGGCCGCCCCTGATGCAAAGTCTGAACCGTCCGAGCCGGCAAAACCGACCCATCAATCGCGGCCTCGAGATGTGTGACAAAGGATGGCATCCGCTCAGGATATCCGGAGGTGGCATAAAAGCCGTGCCACCACCTTACCGACTTCGGGAAGGTGGTGAAGGGACGTCCCGAGTCGTCAATCGATAGGATTCAGCCGTTGTCGTTGGCCGCGGAGCACCACCTTACTGAGGACAGTAAGGTGTTGGCACGACGGTGATGCCACCCGCCGCTTCCTGATATTCACAGGAACGCACTACGACCGCTACCGTGCAGCGGCGAGCGGAGAAGCGAGAGTGGTGGTGGTGGGAACCTCGGCGGCTGCGATGGGCAATACCAGCGTGAACGAGGCGCCCTCGCCCAGCTTGGATTCAACTCGTAGTTCGCCGCCGTGGCGTTGCACGACGGTGCGGACCAGATACAACCCCAGGCCGGTGCCATGGTTCTTGGCCTTGGTCGTAAAGAACGCGTCCATACAGCGCGCCGCCGTGCTGGCATCCATCCCAGGCCCGTCGTCGCGGACCGTCAGGAATACCGCGCCGCTCTCGGAAGAGCAGCCGGGGCTGGGTCCCTCCAGCCGAGCGGTGATCCAGATATTCCCGGTGGGCTCGGCGTGCGGGTCAGCCCCGTTCGGCTGGGCCAGGGCCTGGGCTGCGTTCTGCACGAGGTTGAAGACCGCCTGCATCAGCACATGGGCGGGGATGTACACGGGGGGCAGCGCCTTATCGCCGCTGCCTAAGCCCTCGGCGTGCAGTCGCACTCCACTGGGGAGCGCCCAAGTGAAGGGAGATATCGCGCTCGCCCACCATTCGGACAGCACAATAGAGGGAGATGAGGCGCCGGAGTTGTCCACATCCATCGACAGAGCACGCAAGCCTTTGGTGAGGCCGTCCAGGTGCTCGACCGCGCGGCGAAGTGCATCGACCAGCGGGGCGGTCGCGGGCGTGAGCCCGTCGTTGGTGAACTTTCCCAGGCACGCTCGCATGGGCAGGAGCACGTTGGTCATGTCGTGGCCCAGCCCCGCCGTAAGGGTTCCTAAGCCCTGCAGCCGGTGGCGAGCCTTGGTTTCCGCCATCTGATCCACGGCGTGCGAGTAAGTCTTGATCGAATCGGTCAGGGCTTCATCGATGGCCTCGTTAAAGCGCATGAGCTCCTGAAAGGACTCGGGACTTCCCGGGGCCTGCATCTTCGCCCACAGCCGCAGGACGCTGGCGCGCAGGGCGCGGTACTCGGCAACCATCTCTTCAAGACTAAAGCCATCCTCGGCGCGCACGACGCCGTGGGAGGTGGCGGCGCTGGGCGGCAGATGCGCGGCTCGCGGGGGGGCGCCACCCTCCGACTTGGCCTCCTGCTGGGCGGGGCTCTGGGCAGTCTCAAGGTCGGCGGCGACGGCCCTGAGCATCAGTTCGGCGTGGTCTCGCAAGGCCACCGCATCCATCGACGAGGTGACGGAGCCCAGGGAGCGCGCGAAGTCCTCCCAGTCCTGGAGAATGGGTTCCATGTTCGCGAAGATAAATGTGGAGAGTCGCATGAGTGAGCTTAGCAGAGTGCAAAGGCATTCAATTGCCAGTTTGCCGCGGATTGTGCGGCCGAATCGAGCAACTATTACCTATCGCCTCCGCACCCGTTCTTTGAGCGAGCTCAAATAAGATCCGGCCGATGGCAAAGAAGCGGATCGCGAAGAAGTTGGCCGCGAAGCTTGAAGCGCAGCGCCGCAGGCGGGCCGTGAACCCACACGCGATTGATCCGATCATGCGCATGTTCCGGGAATCCGAACGGCAGGTTGAGGAAGCCCGGATTGAACGTCTGGGCCGGCCCGAGCGCTAAAGGCCGGTGGGCCGGGACCTTTGCGGGCCACGTTCCTACCTCTGCCCCTCCGCGTCTTCACCTCCGCGCCTCCGCGTACTCCCACTCTACTTCCACGGCAATCCACCCGATAACCCCCTACCATCTCTACCCCACTCGGAGCCCCCCATGAAAAACGTCCTCATTCTCGGCGGCGGAAAAGTCGGCAAGTCCGTAGCAGAACTCCTGCTGGCTCTCGGCGCCGGCTCCTACAAAGTCACACTCGCCGACCGCGAAGAGTCCAACCTCAAAGAGGCTCACACCAATCTCGCGCGCCTCAAGACCCTCCTCCCTCACGCCGTCGAGTTCTCAACCACGAGAATCGACGCCTCCAACCGTGAGGCCGTCCGCACGCTCCTCAAGGGCCACGACTACCTCATCTGCATGCTCCCCTTCGACCTGGTCACCGGGATCGCGGACCTGGCCAACGAACTGGGTGTCCACTACTTCGACGTCACCGAAGATGTCGAGGCCTCCGACGCCGTCAAGAAAATCGCCACCTCCGGCAAAGCCAAGGTCGCCCTGGTTCCCCAGTGCGGCCTGGCCCCCGGCTACATCGCCATCGCCGGCTATGACGTCGCCCGCCAGTTCTCCGAGATCCACGACCTGGTGCTCCGCGTCGGCGCCCTCCCCCAATACCCCACCAACGCCCTCCACTACAACGTGACCTGGTCCACCGCCGGCGTCGTCAACGAATACTGCGAGCCCTGCAACGTCATGCTCGACGGCGCCCTGGCCAAGCTCCCCGCCCTCGAAGGCCTCGAGAACTTCTCCTTCGAAGGTGTCGAGTACGAAGCCTTCTACACCTCCGGCGGCGTCGGCAGCCTGATCGACACGCTCGTGGGCGAAAAGAAAACCACCGGCGAAAGCACGATCGCCTACAAGACCATCCGCTACCCCGGCCACCGCAACCTCATGAAGTTCCTCCTCCAGGACCTGCGCCTCGGAGTCGAGCACGCCAAGCCCTCCCCCAGCGGCCGCGTCTTCGACCGCCGCCTGGCCATGGACCTCATGGACCACGCCATCGCCCGCACCCTTCAAGACGTCGTCGTCGTCTTCATCAACGGCATCGGCATGCGAGAAGGCCGCCGCGAGCAGATCAACTTCAAACGCGCCATCCACGCCACCGAAATGTTCGGCCGAATCTGGCCCGCCATCGAACTCACCACCGCGGCCGGGGTTTGCGCCATGGTCGACCTCCACCGCCTGGGAAAGCTGCCCCAAACCGGCTTCATCCGCCAGGAGCAAGTCAGCCTGAGCGACTTCAACAGGACGCTCTTCGGCCTCGCCTACGAGTCTCCCGAGAAGATTCAGGCGACGGTGCTGAAGAAGTAGCCACCGCAGTCCCGTCGCCAAGCGCACGAGGTATCATGCGCCATGTACCGTATCAAAAGGTCCACCGCGAAGCGGCTACTCGGACTGTACGTCGTAATCGCCCTTTGGCTCATCACGGGCTGGATCGGTGTTGGAATCCGAGTCGGGGAGTACACCATTGGTGTTGGTTCTGGCGCCATCGTTTGTCACACCAACTACAACTTTGAAGGGCCAGTTGACTTAGAGACCTGGGTAGGTCGAGTGCCATGGCGTCCTGAATGGATCTGGATTCCTCACTGTCAACGAGAAGTGTTTTCCTACTCGTACGTTCCGGGTAAACTGGTCATTCCGGTGTGGGCCTTTATCGCGGCGTGGGCTTCTTTTGTCGTCGTCCGTTTGCAACTTCGTTCAGCGCAGCGCTCGCACCGTCGGCGGCATGGATTATGTGAATCTTGCGGATACGACCTCTCGGCTTCCACAGGTCAGACCTGCCCTGAATGCGGCCTGAGCACCTCGATCACGCCACTTGCCATGGATGGAAACAAATGGGAACCCCGTCATCACCTGAATCACAAGCCCTGACCGACGCCTATACCGCCCTCAACCGGAACGACCTCTCCGCATTCATCCAACTCCTCGACCCCCAAATCGAACGGATCGAATTCGCCGGCCTCCCGCAAGCCTGCATCCTTCACGGCCTCGCAGCCGTGACAGCCCACTTCTCAAAGGCCCGCGCCACATGGGCCGAAGGCGCCTGCACCCCCGAACGATTCATCGTCACCCCCTCCACAGAGGGAGCCCGGATCATCGTGTTTGTTCACGTACGAGTGAGACTGAAGTCCGAGACCGATTGGCGCGAAGGCGATCTCGCCGACGTCTTCACCTTCCGCAACAGCAAAGTCATTCACTGGCGCACGTTCGCCGACCAGCGGGAGGGGCTCGAATGGGCGGGTGCCCAGTGATGTAGGTATCCTGTCCCCATGCCCAAGAAAACCACCAATAAGTCCACCCGCAAGCCCCCCACCACCAAACCCACCAAGCACTACGCCCAACGCCCCGACTTCGGCGCCTCCGCCGACCCCTACTTCAAAGACATCTCCCCCGCCCCCCTCCAAGCCGCGGCCAAAAAACTCCGCGCCCTGGTCAAAAAGCACGCCCCCAAAGCTACCGAAGAACTCAAGTGGGGCCACCCCATGTATTGCCAAGACGGCATGCTTTGCTACATCCACGCCTACCCCAAGTGGCTCCGCTTCGGCTTCAGCAACCAACCCGCGGGCACCACCGACCCCGACGGCCTCATGGGCGGCAACGGCAAACGCCTCCGCAGCATCCGAATCACCAAACCCGCCGACATCAACGCCCCCTTCCTCACCCGCTGCCTCAAACAAGCCATCGCCGAAAACTCCAAACCCTAATCCGCCACGGACAAACGCGGACGAGCACGGACAGAACACTCCTGTCCGTGTCCATCCGCGGCCAATCTTCTTTCGCATCTGTGCAATCTGTGGCTTCCTCTCTTCCAATCAGGGATCGTTCCCTGATCCAACTTTCTTCCATGTCTCGCTACCGTCTCCACACCGGAGTCCCGCCGTTGAAAACCATCATCGAACCCTTCCGCATCAAGTCCGTCGAACCCATCCGCATGACCACGCGCGATGAGCGCGAGGGCATCCTCCGCAGCGCCGGCTTCAACCCCTTCCTCATCCCCGCCCGCGATGTCCTCATCGACCTCCTCACCGACTCCGGCACCGGCGCCATGAGCGCAGAGCAATGGGCCGGCATGATGCGCGCCGATGAGTCCTACGCCGGGGCCGAATCCTTCTTCCGCTTCCGCGACCGCCTTCGCTCCATCACCGGCTTTGACAACATCCTCCCCACCCACCAGGGCCGCGCCAGCGAACGCATCCTCTTCGAGCTCAAGTGCGGCTCCCCGCCTCAGGGCAAGGGCATGGTGGTCCCCAACAACGCCCACTTCGACACCACCCGTGCCAACATCGAGCACTCCGGCGCCACCACCGTAAATCTCCCCATCCGCGAAGCCGCGGACCCCCGCTCCCGCCACCCCTTCAAGGGCAACATGGACATCCCCGCCCTCGAAGCCCTCATCGAGCGCGTCGGCCGCGACAACATTCCCGTTGTGATGTGCACCATCACCAACAACTCCGGCGGCGGCCAACCCGTCAGCCTCGAGAACATCCGCGCCATCCACACCGTCTGCACCAAGCACGCCATCCCCTTCTTCCTGGACGCCTGCCGCTTCGCCGAAAACGCGATGTTCATCAAGCGCCGCGAATCCTCTGAAAGCCACCGCTCCATCGCCGACATCGTCCACGAAATGTTCGACCTCGCCGACGGCGCCACCATCTCCGCCAAAAAGGATGGCATGGTCAACATCGGCGGCGTCCTCCTGATCCGCAACAAGGACCTCTTCCAGCGCGCCAGCAACCTCCTCATCCTCACCGAGGGCTACGTCACTTACGGCGGCCTCGCCGGCCGCGACCTCGAAGCCATGGCCCAGGGCTTCGAAGAAGTCCTGCACGAGGACTACCTCAACTACCGCCTCCGCAGCACCGAATACCTGGGCGAAAAGCTCCTCGCCGCTGGCATCCAGATCGTCGAGCCCCCCGGCGGCCACGCCATCTACATCGACGCCAAGCACTTCTGCCCCCACATCCCCGTCGAACAGTTCCCCGGCCAGGCCGTAGTCTGCGGCCTATACCGCACCGGCGGCATCCGCGCCTGTGAAATCGGCTCGGTCATGTTCGGCGGCACCGGCCGCCCCGCGCCCCCCATGGAACTCGTGCGCCTCGCCATCCCACGGCGCGTGTACACCCAAAGCCACATCGACTACGTCGCCGAGGCCGCCACCGAACTCTTTGCCCGCCGCAAAGAACTCCGCGGCCTCAAGTTCCTCGAAGCCCCCGAAGTCCTCCGCCACTTCACGGCAACCTTCGAAGAGCTCTAGGCCGTCCCTCCCTTCGGCGTTGCATCCAGAGGGCGCAGCTACAATTCTGACATCAATGGTCATGACCAGCTGTCGCACCCTTCGCTCATTGATGACCGCGCTGCTGTTGTGGTACGTGTTGGTAGCGATCATGAGTGGCTGCTCATCGCAGTCGGCTCTGCGGGCTCGCCTCATCAAGGGCCAAGGGACGCCCTACCTTGCCGCACGCAGTGAAGCGCTGGCGCTTTCCGACGAGCAGTTCGCGTCATTGTCACTGCCACTGAGTGCCTCCGGGGCATCTCCCGCAGAGCACATCATCGGACACGCCCTGAGCCTCCGTCGCCGAGATCCCCGGGTGAGCAGGGAGTTCGACGACAGGGTGGCCTTCGCCCTGGCAAACCCCGATCGAGGTTCAATCACGGGCGCGGCCCGCTACGACGTTCTATCACTGAAGCTGCAGGATCATTCCTTCGACCCCTTGCTCTTCGAAGCCGCGTTGAAGCGCGATGACTTGCCGCCATCTCTGCGTTGGAACCTCGTGCCTCCTCTTGACGCCGAGGGCTGGGGATACCCGGAAGCGCTGGAACCTTGCATCGGGTTGATCAATGCAGACGGCGCTCCACAGGTGATGCTCGCGTGCTTGATTGCCCAACTAGCCGTTGCCTATCCCGACGATCGCGTCTACGCAGTCATGCTTCAGGTTTACAAGAACCAGAGAAGATTGCACTCGCGGGTCCAGGTTTCTCGGGACGTGTTGGCAGACTTCACAGCTAGGCTGGGCAGTGCCGCGGCCCTGAAGACAATCATCGCCATGAAGTCCATGGAACGCAGCGACCTCATCAAAGCTGGATACGCGCCCCGGGATGACGTCATGAAAGAGCGCGCCAAGTTTGCGCGCGACATTCTTGTGCTCGACCGAATGAGACACTGGGACAATCTCTGCGCCAAGCAGGACATGCTTGAGGCCCAGATTCGGCAATCAGCGACCCCACCATCCAAGTGAAGGATGGCAGCCCGACGCCGGGGTTTGGATCGGTCGCTGCAACCGACAACAAACACTCCTGTCGATGCGGTACGATACGCGCATGCCCACCCCCCTCACCCTCATCGAAAAACTCGCCACCCGCTACGCCGACAACAACGGAAACCCCGTCCACTCCGGCGACTTCGTCATGATCCGCCCCAAGCACATCATGACCCACGACAACACCGGCGCCGTCATCCCCAAGTTCAAACAGATCGGCGCCACCAAAATCCACGACCCCTCCCAGCCCGTCTTCGCCATCGACCACGACATCCAGAACAAGACCCCCGAGAACCTCGGCAAGTACGCCAAGATCGAAAAGTTCGCCAACGACAACGGAATCGACTTCTACCCCGCCGGCACCGGCATCAGCCACCAGGTCATGGTCGAGCAGGGCTATGTCATCCCGGGCTCCGTCGTCGTCGGCTCCGACTCCCACTCCAACCTCTACGGCGCCCTCTGTTGCCTGGGCACCCCCGTCGTCCGCACCGACGCGGCCAGCATCTGGGCCACCGGCATCACCTGGTGGCAATGCCCCCCCATCGCCAAAGTCATCCTGAAAGGCAAACTCCGCCCCGGCGTCGTAGGCAAGGATGTCATCGTCGCCCTCTGCGGCCTCTTCAACCACGACGAAGTCCTCAACCACGCCGTCGAGTTCACAGGCGACGGCATCAAGTCCCTCCCGATGGACCAACGCATGTCCATCGCCAACATGACCACCGAATGGGGCGCCCTCGCCGGAGTCTTCCCCTTCGATGAAGTCTGCCGCGACTATCTCTACTCCCGCGCCGACTACTTCGCCAAGAACCAGCGCCCCGGAGTCCGCCGCGCAGGATCCAAAGGCTCCTACACCCGCGCCGACATCGACACCCTGTGGTCCAAACGCAACGACCTCGCGCCCGACGCCGGCGCTGCTTACGCCATCGAACTCGAACTCGACCTCTCCACCGTCGTCCCCCACATCTCCGGCCCCAACGACGTCAAAACCATGGTCTCCCTCCCCGAGATCGAATCCAAAAAGGTCAAGATCAACAAGGCCTGGCTCATGTCCTGCGTCAACGCAAGATTCGAAGACCTCGCCGCCGCCGCGACAATCGTCAAAGGAAAGAAAGTCGCCCCCGGCGTCGAGTTCTACCTCGCCGCGGCCAGCGCCGAAACCCAATCCAAAGCCGAAGCCGCAGGCCACTGGCAATCCCTCCTCGACGCCGGAGCCATCCCCCTCCCCCCCGGCTGCGGCACCTGCATCGGCTTGGGCGCCGGCACCATCAAAGCCGGCGAAGTCGGCATCTCCGCCACCAACCGCAACTTCGAAGGCCGCATGGGTGACCGCGCGGGCCTGGTCTACCTCGGCTCCCCCGCCGTGGTCGCCGCCAGTGCCATCGCAGGTCACATCTGCTCCCCAACCCACTACGACAACACCAAACCCATCACCAAAACCAACCGCCCCACCCGCAGCACGCAGCACTCAGCACCCAGCACCACCATCCTCCCCGGCTTCCCCCCCACACTCCGCGGCCGCCTCTGGTTCCTCGACCGCGACAACCTCAACACCGACGGCATCTACGCCGGCAAACACACCTACAACGACAACCTCTCCCCCACCGAAATGGCCCAGTTCATCTTCGAAAACTACGACCCCGACTTCCGCGCCAAAGCCAAACCCGGCGACATCATCCTCGGCGGCCTCAACTTCGGCACCGGCTCCTCGCGCGAGCAAGCCGCCACCGCCCTCAAACACTTCGGCATCCCCTGCGTCATCGCCGCCAGCTTCTCCGAAACCTACAAACGCAACGCCTTCAACAACGGCTTCGTCGTCTTCGAATGCCCCGAACTCGTCACTCACCTTCGTGCCACCAAAACCCCCGACAAATCCCGCCTCGCCGGCGACATCGAAATCGACTACCAACGCTCCACCCTTACCCTCAACGGCAAACCCTTCCCCTTCCCCCCCCTCTCCCCCGTCGCCCAAGAACTCGTCGTCGCCGGCGGAGCCGAGGAAGTAGTAAAACGCCGACTCGCCGCCGGGTAACTTACCGGGTGCGACGAGTCGGCGTATTGCGTTCAGCCCGCTTCCTCACCGTTGCGGATTAGTCTGCGGATTCACCAACTGCTGCGCCGGCACCGCCTCCTCCGTCGCCTGCGCCGCCGCATCAACATCCCCCGTCCACAGCGATCGCGAGCTCACCAGATACTGCTGCATCTCCGTCTGCGACTTGAGCATCTGCTGCAGCAGGTCCATCGTCGATGCCGACTGCTTCTCAGGGCTCATCTGGCGGATCTCTCCCAGCCGCTTCAGCAGCGTCTGGTTCGACTGATCAAATCGCTGCTCCATCCTCAACAGCTTCTGCGTGCCTTCGTTGAACCTCGCCTCATCCGTTGGGTTCTGAAACACAAACGGCCGCGCACTGCGGGCTGATCCGGGAACCGCCTTGTTCGGGCCGTTGGGACCGTTGGTGTTGCTCGGGTTTGTAGGATCCTTCGGGTTCAACGGCGTCGTCGGGTTCGTCGGCCCCGGCGGGAGCGCGGGGTGGATCGGAGTCCCGGGCCCTTCAGGCCCCTTGGGCGTCACAGGATGCGGAGTCGGGTTCGACGGCCGCGGCGGCTGAACCGGTTGCCCCTGCTGCGCAGCACCCGACAACCCAACGCACAACCCCACACTCGCCACAACCAACGCGACTGTAAATAGATTCTCTTTCACGTGATGCTCCTTGTAAACCATGATGTCTCGTTTCACCTTGACGAACCATGAAGACAATGCGCCCCCACGCGCTGCCGATCCATGCAGCAGTAGTTCTTCATCGCGCATGAGTCATGTCCCTGAGCGAACAGTTCCCACGTTGGCGTTTCACAGGGCGAATGTCTTTGACACCACCTCACGGAAAGGTACAGTCGCATCGTCGAGAGAGGATGAAGCCTCTCACAAACGTTTCGTATAGAAGGGACTCTCATGTCAACCACAACGGCCAACACCAAGACGCTCGAGATCGATGGCATGACCGGCGATGTCTGCGTCAAGAAAGTCACCGACGCCCTCAAGGGTGTTCGGGGCGTGACGACCGACTCCGTCAGCGTCGGCGAAGCCACCATCAAGGCCGATGATGCCGGCTGCAAAGCCGCGTGCGCGGCCATCAAAACCGCCGGATACACCGCCCACATGGAGCAGGAAGACGGCGACGAAGATGACAACGGCAACAAGAACGAAACGTCCATGGGCAAGCAGAACGATCAACAGCGCTCGCCCAACGCCGGCAGCGGCCGCAGAGAAACGGGCCAGCCCACCGGCAACCCGTCGCAGAAGCAGCCCCCCACCAAGTCCTAAGTAGAAGCCACGCGGTCGAAAGCCTCAATCGACCGCGGCCTTCCCGCCTCCGATCAGGCGTGCGTACAGAAACCTCCTCGTGCTCCCCGCAGCGCCGAAAGGCGCCGCGGGTAGATTCCGGTGCCACTGCTCGCCGTCGCCTATCCCAATCTCTCTACCACCCCAACCCAGGCGCAGCAGTGCCGACCACCCCACGCGCATGTGATCTGCTTTCGTAGCACTGTTCGTGCTCTGCATGGCCAGTGTGCTTCGTGTGCGAGCATCAGGTACGTCAAATCGCATTCCTCCAGCCCGCCCGTTATTCTCCTCCTATGCCCACCCACCCGCGTTTCAACGCCGATCACTGGAAACAGGAGATCCCCCTCTCCCAACTCCGTGCAGCCAAACGTGCCAAAGCCGAGCAAATCGCGAAGAATGACCCTAAGCGATTCCCAACCGAACAAGCCAAACAGCAACTCATTACCACCATCGCACCTGACGCTGAAATGATCTACGGTCCGCGCGAGATCACCACGTTCGAGCAACTCCGCGCCGAAGCCAGCAACCTCCACCTCCGCGGCCGCGCCATCCCCACCGACATCTGCGTCTGGGGTCTGGGCGAGCCGCACAACCCCGCGGCCACCAAAATCGGCGGCCGCCCCCTCCGCCCTCCCACCAAGCCCTGGCCTCTGGACCACCCCGGCAACCCCATGGGCTTCCTCGCACAGTTCAACTTCACCGACTCCCTCGACATCCTCCCAAAGCCGCCGAACAAACTGCCCGGCGACATCCTCCAGATCTACATCTCCGACACCATGGGCTTGCTCGAGGAAGATCCGAAGCTCTGCGCCCTCGAGTGGCACTCCCTTGACCCCTCACTCACACTCGCCGCCGACGCCCCCAATATCCTCAACCTCACCCCAACGTGGTGCGAGCTCCACCGAACTCACGACTACCCCGACTCCACCATCGATGACGAGCTGAACATCATCCAAGCCACCAAGTTCGGAGGCGCCCCCGCCTACCAACAAGGCGATCCCGAACTCCCCGGCCGCCACCTCTGCACACTCAGCTCACTTAACCCCTTCGGCAACCCCTGGCCCCTCCTCAACGTCCCGACTAACTCCAAGGGTGAGCAGTACCTCGACCACAACCTCTTCATGCTCGGCGACCTTGGCGCGGCCTACTTCTTCATCACGTCTGAGGGGGCAGTTCATTGGAGTGCGGATTGCGGGTAGTTCGGGCCGCCACGGTGCCACTGCTCGCCGTCAATCATCCCAGGCGCAGATTTACCCCAACGCAGGCGCAGCAGTGCCGCCCACCTCAATCGCTCGTTTCCCGCTTTGGTGGCACTGGTCATGCTCTGCATGGCCAGTGTCCTCCGCATGCGCTCATCGGTGGTACTCTACAACGTCATTCCACACCCCATGACCCCCGACCAACTCATCGCCGAAGGCCGCAACCTCCAACGCCCCTGTGTATTTCTGCGTCCCCGCGGCACCGGACCAGTCGCCGCAGTCTGGCACGCCCGAGACAAGAAGGCCATCGAATCCACCGGATTCCGACGCTGGATCACGGTTGATTGCCGCCACGTCCCGGCTTTCTCTCAACCGAATGCCAGGTTCCTCGAACTCTCAACGGATGAAGAAACCCTCCAAGGCGGCCGCATCCTGGCCGTGTCCTCTCTGCCCACCCACGAAGGCACTCCGCTCTACGCCCACGCCGCCTCAGTGCTCCCGCCCATCGAAGCCGTCTTTGCCCGCGGCTCAAACGCCGTCGATGAATGGCTCAAGTCCATTGGTTGGAATCGCAACTGGCCGTACACCCCCAAGGGCGACGACACGGTCGATGCTTACGTGGACGTTTGGATGAACGAGTTCCCGCTCTA
Organism: Phycisphaerales bacterium; assembly: GCA_044222485.1. Lineage (GTDB taxonomy): Bacteria > Planctomycetota > Phycisphaerae > Phycisphaerales > UBA1924 > JAHBXE01. The sequence goes on from JBGAND010000055.1 coordinate 17,810, forward strand.
CCTCAAGCCCGACATCTACGCCATCCTCGGCGGCTGGCACTTCCCGTGGCCCGATGACGATTGGCGCGATCTCATCGACGAACATTTGCTTATCCTCACGCTCCATGATTCAGAGCCATGGGTCGAAGCCTGGCAAACTCGCGCAGGCCCGACGCGAGTCATACAACGGATCACATAGCCTTTCGCCCCATCGGGGCGCCGGAATGTGGCCACAGGTGAAGCGAACAGGAACCCGTGGTAAGCCCGACAGGCGCAGAGGAAGCTTCCCATTATCCCATCCACCACCCTCACCCAATCGACTCTCGCAACTGAACAACATACCGCCTCAATGTCTCCTTCCACTCTACCGCCTCCCCCTCCGGCAACTGCTCCAAAGCCTTCCGACTCCAATCACGAGCCCGACTCAAATCACCCACCTCTACTGACAATGCAGCCACGCCCGCGAGCAAGTTGGGGTTAGTGATCTTGTCCCTTGCGATTTCCGCCTCTGTCAACGCCAACACCAACGCACACGTCAGCTCTCCCCGCACCGGCGGCTGAAACTGTGCCTCCATGGCGGTCACCATCGCCGCCCGAACCCGCTCGTGCGCGCGCAAATCAACCTGACGATGACGCACATCCAAAAACCGGTGAAGCACATACAGCCCCGGAGCCATGGGCAACTCGACACTGCAAGAAGGTCGATACGCCCCGCTTCTCAAGGCTTCAAATCCGATGTGCTGCCGCAACCGGCCTGCCGATCGATGAAATCCCACGCCCGGCCACAGCGTCCAATCCGCAAACGAAACGTGGTAGTCCAATACGATCTGCGAAAGTTGCACTTTGGTGAGCGGTCTGAACACGCCCCAATACTAACAGCAGAGTGTCGTCCCACAAATCTCGCGAGGACCGCACCCTCTTTCGCCATCCCCTCTTCGCCCCATCGGGGCGTCGGAATGTGGCCACGGGTGTAGCGAAGCGGAACCCGTGGTAAGTCGTGTTTATCCCGCGCTGCCCCGGTAGGGGCAGAGGAACATTCCGACGTGCAAGTACCACACGGCGAGACTTGAGATGCGCATCAAAGCTCTTGGGCGTCAAGGCCTCTCCGCGCATTTCTTCCATCAGTTCGACACACATTTAGCAGCAATCTTCGTGTCGTCCCCCCCTTGCATTCCCCCGCGGCCACGTTAACTTCCAGACATGGTCGCACCCGCC
>JBGAND010000023.1:0-95045 GCA_044222485.1 Phycisphaerales bacterium
CACCATGCTCGGCAACGGCATTCCCATGCTCACTGCCATGCAGATTGCCAAGGATGCCGCCGGCAACCTCCTTATGGAGGAAGCCATCGAGAAGGCCACCGAGGCCGTCCGAGCCGGTCAGCCCTTGAGCGGGCCATTGTCGGAAAGTGGTCTGTTCGGCGATGACGTCATCGAGATGATCAACGTCGCCGAAACCGCCAACAATCTGGATGAGGTCCTGATCACGATTTCAGCGACCATCGACAGCCGGGTCGATCGGCTGCTCTCCAACACCATCCGCCTCGTTGAGCCCGCGCTCCTGTTGGTCATCGCTCTGGTCGTCGCAACCGTTGCCGCGGGGCTCATACTGCCGATGACCAAGATGAAGGCAGGGTTTTGACCGATCCGAACCCGAACAAAGAAGGGTTGCGTCCGGTGATCAAACACGCTAGTGTGGACTAATCGAAATCCGGACGGCTGGGTATCGTTGTCTCTACGTAGGGCGGGGTTAGGAAATGGGCGGACATGGATGTCCAAGTTAGGCCACAGAAAGGATGCGGGATGAATCAGAGATACGGCAGAGGGGTGCGTGGGGGGCGTGGGGGTTTCACGCTGATCGAGGTCATGATCGTGATCGCCATCGTTCTGGCCCTGACCGGCCTGATCGGGGTCGCCGTCTTTAGCCGCCGCGATGAGGCCAAGAAGGACACGGCCAAGATCGAGCTCAACACCATCAAGAACGCCATGATGCTGTTCCGGAACGACTTTGACCGGTGGCCTACGGACCAGGAGGGCGTCAAAGTCCTGTGGGACAAGACGGCACTGGACTCCGAGGCTGAGCCTACCAAGTGGAAGTCTTACCTCAATGATCCGCTCGTCACCGACCGCTGGGGTTCCGCGTGGGGCTATCGCCAGAAGAGCGAGCACGGCGATGAGTCAAAGTACGATCTCTGGTCGTTCGGGCCCGACAAGCAAGAGGGCACCGATGACGACATCAACTCGTGGAGCTCCGGCACCGGCAGCGGTGAGGGTCCCATGGATGAGAGTCCCCTTCCCAAGGGCAAGTCGAGCAGTCCGAAGTGATTCATGAGGGGTGTTCCCTCTCCTTTGTTCGAAGTGTGAAACTGGGCGCTTTCCCATGAACCCACGCGGCGTCACGCTGGTGGAGTTGCTGGCGGCGATCTCGATCATGGTGGTCGTTACCGCGCTAGCGCTACCAGCGCTTCAGAACCGGCTCTCGGCGGCGAGGCTGGAAGCTGCGCAGGGCCAGTTGCAGGCCGCGGCTCTGGCGACGCGCGCCGATGCGATGCGTCAAGGCCGCTCGCTTTCCCTCCATGCGCATCCGACGGCCGGGGGTGATGTGGAGTTGTTGATCGCACCGTTGGCCAAGCCCGATGCTTCATCCAATGCGGGACCATCATCCGAGACGACCGGCGGCGCATACAACAGCACTTCACAGGGAACCAAGTGGGTGACACTCGGCGCCCCAATCAAGTTCAACCCTCAGCCGCCATCGTCGACAGACAAGACGGAGCACGCCGTCAGAGGCTCCGGTGCTCCCATCGCTCTGGATGTGCGTCTTGCCATCTTCTGCCCCGACGGCAGCGCTGTCACTTCCCCGGTCTACCTGACCGACGGTGAAACAGTCCTGATCGTCACGGTAAATCCCTGGATCGGCGGCGTGAAGTTTGCCCCGTTCATCGCTGACGCGCTCGACAAGGCCAGCAGTGACCAGAGCGAAACCAAGTCAAACGAGAGTCCTCCACCTCCAACGAAGGGGGGGAAATCTTGACCATCCGCCGCGGCCACCATCCGACGCGTCGGGGAGCAATGCTGCTCGAGGCAGTGCTCGCGCTGGCCGTGTTCGTGATCGCGGGCGGTGCCATACTAAACCTCGTGCGGCAGACCATGACCGGCCTTGATCAATCCCGCCTGACCGCGAGGGCTGCGGATCTGGCGAGATCTGCCATGGCCAAGATCGAAGCCGGAATCGACACGCCCCAGACGCTCAACGGACCGCTCGAACGCCAGCCCGGCGAAGAGTCCATGCGCAGCGGATGGGAACTGCGGATCGATACCGAACTCTCGCAGTTCCGAGGTCTGACGCGGGTCAGCATCGAAGCGATCAAACGCGGCGAGGGCGCAGCCGAGGCCCTTCAAGCACAGTACAAGCTGGTCCAACTCGTCCGCCTCAGCGGCAAGGGGGAGGACAAGGCCGGAGGACAGGACTCTTTGGCGGAGAAGGCCCAGCAGGGATTGTCCCGCCAAAAGCAATCGCCTCCGCCCGTCAAGCCCGCGCCGCCGGGGAAAGGAGCGCCCCTGAAATGAGACGCTCCGCATTCACTCTTCTGGAAGTGCTTCTGGCGATCGGCCTGATCGGGATCCTCAGCGGCAGCCTGTTCACGTTCCTCTGGCAGGTCTCCGCGCAGAAGGCGGCGGTCTCGCAGCGTGCCATGGATGATCAATCCGCCGACGCGGTCATCGAACGTCTTGAGAACGCGTTCACGGGCGCCGTGGCCGCGGACTCGTCGGGCAGCGCGGGAATCCAGGGATCTTCCACAATTCTCAAGGTGCTTTCTCGCGGCGTGAGTCTGCCGATGAAGGAAGAAGACCGCACCTGGTCAGCAAGCGACCTGCAAGGCGTCGAGTTCAGATTTGAAAGCGGCGCGATCAAGGCCCGCCGCTGGGATGTCCACCAGTCCAGAGCCGGCGGTGTGCCCAGCGCTGACGACATCGTCTCCGACCACGTCGGTGCTCTGAAACTGCGATACTTCGATGGGCAGGACTGGGCAGAATCTTTTGACAGCAAGGAATTGAAGACCCTGCCCGTGGCGATCGAGGTCTCTCTCTGGTTTGGTACGCCGCCGCCATCCTCGTCCGCAACGTCCGACGCCGCCAAAACGACCGAGTCCAAGACCACCTCCAGTTCACCAGAACGCGAGCCGACACGCGCCCAAGCCCCCGCCGCGAACCCTCCGGCCGAAAAGGGACCCGCCACGCCCGCCGACCGCGTCCGCATCATCGTCGTACCCGACGGCCCGACCACGGCCTGGAAGGAGCTGCGATGAACTCCTCCCGCCGCGGCACCATCCTGCTCGCCGTTCTCCTGGTCATCTCGCTTTCGGCTTTGGCTGCAACGACCGCGATGTACCTCGGCCAGGCCGCGGGCGAAGGCGCCCGGATGTCTCTCAAGCGCACCCGTTCCCGCGCCATGGCGTGGTCGGGCGTTCAGGCGGTGATGGCCGAGCTCTCCGACCAGCGAGACAAAGTCCTCGACGGAGATAATCCCCAGATCACAAATCAATGGCAGCTCTTCGAGGAATCCGGCCGTCGGGGCATCGTCCGCCTGGTCGCTTTGGCAAAGGATGACGCAAGTCAAGAACAGTGGATTCTCAGCGAATCCACCAAGCTCGACCTCAACTCCGCCACCGCAGACATGCTCGAGAAGGTCCCGGGAGTGACCAAGGAACTTGCCGTGGCGATCGTTTCCTCCCGCCAGCAGGGCTTTTCGAGCGTCGAGGAACTCGTTCGCGTTCCCGGGATGAAGCCAGAACTCCTTTGGGGCATTTCGGATGGAGGCATGAGCGCTTCCGCCGAGTCAACGACTCCCGGCGGAGCACTCGAGTCCTTTCTTTCCGTGCTCGCCTTTGATCCCAATGTGCAAGCCGGCATCGATCCCGGTGGTGCTGAACGCCGCGGCAAGCTGCGACTCAACCTGAACACCCCCTGGAGCGATGAACTCGAATCCGGTATCAAGGACCGCTTCGGTCAAGGCGCTGCGACCAGTGCCAAGTCGCTCTTTGACAAGGGTGCCAGCTTCAAAACTCTCAAAGACCTGTGCACCGTGCTTCAACAGCAAAAACTTCCGAACGCGGCCTGGCCCGCGCTGCTTGACGCATTCACTTGCACTCCCGACCCCTTCATTGGCGGGCGCGTAGACATCAACCGCGCTCCGGCGACGGTTATCGCCGCCATTCCCGGCTTCACTCCCGAAACGGCCGAGCAACTCGTCAAGGCTCGGCCAGGCCTTGATGCCGCCGCACGCCGCACAGTTACTTGGCCTCTCACGCAGGGCATCTTGAAAGAAGACAAGTTCCTCGATGCGGTTGACTTCATGACCACGCGCTCCATGCAGTGGCGCATCCGCGTCGAAGTCGGCACGGTGGAATCCGATTCCACCTCCGCCCGCGAACCGCCGCTCGAGGATCGCCTCGTCCTGGAAGCCGTAATCGATATCGCCTCCGAGCGCCCCCGCATCGCCTACCTTCGCGATGTCACGCTGCTGGACACCGCCCGCGCGATGAACACCGACTTGGATCAGCAAGCCGAAAGACACGACCTCGCGGCCGCGGAAACTGCTCCTTCAGAGCCCAAACCCACGACCACTTCGGCGAAGCTGGACATGGATGCCAACCTGAAGCTCTCCGGTGTTCTGGACTTCGACGGGGATGAACCGCCCATCGCAACCGCACCGGTCGCGCCGGAGCCCATCGCTTCGGCCGCACCGCCCGAAGGTGTCGACCGCCGCATCGGCCGTTGGACCAGCCGAACCGGCGGATCATCAGAACCAGGGAGCCAGCCATGAGTGGAGCACGGCTGGTGACAGCCATCAGTCTGGACCAGGACCGCCTCGTGGCCGTCGGCGGTACCGTCTCGGGCGGGCGCGTCAAGGTCAAGACTTGGGCATCGATCGCGGCCCCCGCCGGCATTGACCTCAAGGATGCGAAGAAGGCCGGCGAATGGCTGCGTATCGAACTGGACAAGGCCGGCCTCAACGGCAGCAAGCTTCTCATCGCTCTGCCGCGCGGGGAGGTGGTCCTCAAGAAACTCAAGCTCCCGCGCGTCGAAGGCGCAGCCGAGTCCGAACTCGCCGGAATGGTCCGCCTTCAACTCGCCCGCCAGCTCACGATGGCCATCGAAGGCACGGCGATCGACTACTCGCCCATCGATGAACCGGAAGCGGGACCCACCGTCTCGGTCCTTGCCGGCGCGCTCCCCGCCGACAAACTCAGGTGGTATCAGGACATGGCCGCGGCCGCGGGCTGTTCCGTCGAGCGCATGGGCCTCAGAGCGTCGGGCGCGGCCGCCGTTCTCGCGAGTGCGTCGGCCCGTCACAACGGCCCCGTATTGGGTGTCGCAGTCGGATGGAGCTCGATCGAGTTCGTTGTCGTCAAGAACGGCCAACTCGTCTTCGCCCGTGCCGCCGATGTCGGCCTCTCCGCCACCTCAGGCGGCGCCGCCACCGCCGAAAGCGAAATCGCCCTGGGGCAGCGAATCGCCGTCGAGGCCAAACGAACATGGATGAGCTACCGAGTAGGTGATGAGGCAACGTCTGTCGATGCCGTCATGGTCCCCGGCGATGGCCCGCTCGCTCGCGATGTCGGCGAAGCCTGCGGCAAGGCCCTCGACATGCCTTGGGAACTCGCCAAGCTCCCCGAAGTGATCGAGATGCCTGAGCTGATGTCCGAGGCCGACCGCCTCGTGGCCGCGCCGCTGATCGGCCTGCTTGGCGAAGAAGTCCTCACGAAGCTCACTCTCGACTTCGCAAACCCCCGCAAAGCACCGGACATGGCGGCGATCCGCCGTCAGCGTGTTCTTGTCGCCCTGCTCGGGATCATAGTTGTTGGCGGCGGCGGATACGTGTACTCCGGCTACAAGGTCAACCAACTTGAACGCCAGCTCACCGCAGCCCGCGAGAAGAACACCAACCTCAGAACGCAATACTCGGCGTATCTCAAAGACCATGCTCGGTTGACCCATATCCAGAAGTGGACCGGCGCAGGCTTTGACTGGCTCGCTCACGCGAGTTGGCTGAGCGACCGCATGCCCGATCCGCGCGAGGCACAACTCGACACACTGGGCGGCGGGGCGGGCATCGCCGTGGATGTCATTCCGGAGGATGGCCGATACGACCTCAACGGCTGGCACGTGCGTCAGGTCGCCAAGTTCTCGATTCAAGGGCGTGCCAAGCAGCGCGACGTCTCAAACGAGCTCCGCGACCGTCTCGTCTCCTCATCCGTGTACCAGGTCGAGACCAAGGGCGCTGATCTTGCCGACCGCTTCTCAATGGAACTGACCACCGAGGCGCCAACCCCGGAGGCCGCAGTCCCGAAGGCCAAGCCAGTGCCCGAGGCCAAACCCGCGGCCACTGCCAAGCCGGAGGCCAAGCCCGCCGATCCCAAGGCCAAGACCAAAGAGCCACCCAAAACCGGTTCGGGAGGCGGCTCATGAAGATCCCCCCCTGGATCAAACCCGCGGGTGCCACTGTTTGCATCGTCGCCGGCTCCTACGCCGCGTACTACCTCATGTACGCCCGCCCCCTGGGCCGCGTATCGACCGACCTGGCGACCATGAACGCCAGCAACGCCGACATCGCCGACGCGATCAAGGACCGCTCCCGCGTCAAAGAACAGCTCAAGGGGTTCGGCACCAAAACCCTTTCCGCTTCCGTAGACAAGGCCGACGCCCGCTTCCGCTCGCTCCTGAGCGACATCGCCGCCGATGGAGGCCTTTTTGTCGGCAGCGTCCAGATCAACACCAGCAAGCCCGAGTGGGTGACCAACCCGGGCGGCGCCGCCAAACTCTTCCGCAACGCCAAGTTCAAGGATGAACTCAAGAAACAGCAGGACTTTGCGGTCATCAAGGGTGACCTCACGGGTGTTGGCTCACTCGAAAGCGTCCTCCGCGTCATGGCGGTCGTAAAGGCCCAGCCCTGGGTCCACCGCATCGAGAGCTTTTCCATCAAACCCGAAGACCGCGACCGCCAGAAGTACACACTGCACCTGGCCCTGGCGACGCTGCTCACCCCAGATCAGACCCCCGCCAACATGCCCGATGCCGAGGTGACCCCGGTTCCGGATGGCGGCAAGTCCCTTTGGGCGGGCATCTCCCAGAAGAACGTGTTCAAAGAGCCCGCACCGGTCATCGTCAAGGTGGATCCCCCGCGCGTGGACCCCCCAACCATTGCCCCGCCCCGCCCCGCGATCGACGACTGGAAGCTCACCGGCATCACCGAAGGCCGTTCCGGCGTCCTGGCCATGCTGGTGAACACCAAAAACAAGCAAACCGTGACCCTTCCCGCCGGATCGGCCGTCGCAGAGGCCAAGTTCCTGTCCGGACAGGGTGAAAAAGCCGTATTCGAGATCGCCGGCCAGAAGTACGAAGTGTTCAACGGGCAGACGCTGGAGCAGCGTCGGCCCACGGATCGTTAGACTGTTCGGGTTCGACAACAGGATGTGGAACATCCCTCGCGGCGTATCGGCTGAGCCGGACTACGCGGGGATTGCGTAGGGAGCGCCAGACATGGATAAGAGACGGAACTCGCGGTTGGTGGTGGCTTCGCTTGTGGCGGCGGCGGGAATGCCCGTGCCCCTCATGGCACAAGAGGCCGCGGCCCCTGCGCCCGCCTCACCGGCCCCGGCCGCGCCGGCGCCCGGCGCGCAACTCGATAAGCCCGCGGCCACGCCACCCGCTCAGACGCCGGCAGCTACCCCGCCGGCACCAGCACCGCAGCAACCGGTGACTGCGCCTCCCGCGGCCCAAGCGCCTGTGACCCCTCCGGGTCCGGCCGCGCCCGCCCAGCCCGCCGAACCACCGCGCATCAAGTTCAACTTCAAGGATGCGCCGTTCGATCAGGTTCTCGACTTCTTCTCCCGCGAGAGCGGTCTGCCTCCCATCCGCGAGGTCGCCGTGCCCGATGGTGCGATGACCTTCATCAGCGGGGAGTCTTACTCCTTCGAAGAAGCGTTGACGATCCTCAATCTCAACCTCTCCGCGCGGGGTGTCCAGGTTGTCCGCGAGAAGAACTACCTCTACCTGCGCACGATGAAGGATTCCGCGCGCAAGGCCGCGGAGGTTGCACACGGAACCGTACCGTCCGACGCCCGTCCCGAGCAGATCCTCAACCTCACGATCCCGTTGAATAACGTGAAGGCTGAGACGATCGTTGATCAGATCAAACCATTGATCGGCGAGTACGGCTCTGTCCAGGCCGTCCCCGCCCAGAACATGCTGATCATCGTCGAGACGGCATCTCAGTGCCGGCGCATTCAGCAGATCATCCAGGCGATCGACTCGGTCAAGCCAATCGACTCATCGTTCAAACTCTTCCCCCTCAAGCACGCCAAGGCTGACACGGTCTTCACCGCGCTCAAGGGACTCGTCGGTCAGCGCAAGACCACGGTCGTCATCGACAAGGACAACAAGCAACGCACCATTGAGGAAGTTGACATCGCGGGCCTAAACCTTCAGCCCGATCCACGGACCAACTCAATCATCGCTGTCGGCCCCGCCGCGCGAATCACCATCGTTGACGAACTCATCGCGCTCCTGGATGTCCCCGAAGGCGCGGCCAACAACAACACGCTCAAGACCTTTGTCTTGGAGACGGTCCCGCCCGCCAAGGTCGCTGAAGAACTCAACAAACTGTTCGCAACCGTCGAGCCCGCTCGCAAGCCGACCGTGATCCCGCTCGAAGGTCAGGGAAAGCTGACGATCGTCGCGTCCGAAGTCTTTATGGCTCAGGCGATTGCGCTCATCGGCGAGATCGATCCTGGTTCGCTGCGGGGCGGTTCCCAGCCCACGACCGAGCGTCGCGCGGCCATCGTGCGTTTGACCTACATCACACCCCAATCCCTTGATCAACTCGCCACCCGCCTCCTCACGCAGCGCCAGCAGGCGGTCGTGAAGTTTGGACCGACGCCCGACAGCAAGGGCCTGGTCATCACCGGCCCCGATGCGGACGTGACCGCGATGGAGAAGCTGGTCGCCAGCCTCGATGTGCCACCCCAGGTCATCAAGGAAGTCCGCCAGATCCGTATCTCGACCGGCGATGCCAAGATCATCCTTGAAAAGGCGCAGGCCCTTTTCACCGCGACCGGCCGCGACAAGTCCGACCCTGTCACCGCGACGCTCGACGGCCCCTCGCGCACGGTCACGCTCATCGGCGGCAAGCTCGGCGTCGAAGGCTTCACCGAAATCCTGAAGACCGCCGAAGTCGGCACCGTCGTTGATCTGGAATCCCGCAGCTACCAACTCGCCAAGAGCAAACCGACGGTGCTCGCCGGCAAACTCGAACGCATCGTCAAGCCCCTGCTCACTCCCGAGGATGGCGGCATCTACGTGGATCCGAAGTTCGAGAGCATCGACGACCTGGGCACGCTCATCGTCCGAGCCCTTCCCGCGCAGCTCCCCGTCATCGAGCGCGTCCTGAAACAACTCGATCAGGATGAGCCCGGACAGTTCCGCGTCGTGAAATCTCCTTCGGGCGCTGACGCCACCGCGCTCGTCGAACGCGCCCAGGCGATCTACAAAGCCGAAACCTCAGGCCTCCCCGCCGCTCAGGCTGGCCCTGTCGCCGTCGAAATCGATAAGGCCACGGGCAACCTCCTCATCTCCGGCGGCAGTGGGGGCATCAGACTCTTCACCGATGTGTTGACCCAGGTCCAGCAGCTCGTCCCGCCTGCCCGCACGACTCGCATCGTCGAGGTTCAGCGCGCCAAGGCCGCGGACCTCATCAAGCCTCTGTCCGAGTTCCTCGCCTCCGCCGACTCCATCGATGCCAATCGCAAGCTGCCCGACCCGACCATCAAGGTCAACGCGGCCACCAACTCCCTGCTCGTCACGGCCGAGGATGCCCAGCACAGACTTATCTCCGATTACGTCCTTCGACTCGACAAGTCCGACGTCTCTCTTCCTCCGCTCAAGCTCCTGCAACTCCGCGCCGCCGAGTCCATCGCCGTTGCCCAGATGCTCACCGAGCAATACGGCAAGCGTCCCCAGCCCGAACGAGCCGCCAAGCCGGTGGAAGTCCGCGCCGATGCCGCCACCAACACCCTGATCGTCTCCGCCCACCCCGACCTCTTCGAAGAAATTAAAACCTTCGTCACCGAACTCAACAAAGAAAAGCTCGACGGCGAGTCCCGCATCACCGAGCCCTTCCCCCTCAAGGTCGCCAAAGCCGTAGACGTCGCCGCGGCCATGGAAAAGCTCTACCCGCTTCCGCCCATGCCGGTAGACCGCAACAACCGTCCCATGCCCTGGGCCCAGAAACCCAAGGAAGTCACCGTCTCCGCCGATGCCGCCAGCAACATCCTGATCATCGACGCCCCCAAGGACCGCATGGAATCGATCCGCGCTCTGGCCGAAAAGCTCGACCGCGTCGAACTCCCCCCCAAGGCCGAACTCCGCACCTACCGCGTCACCGGCAGCAATCTCGAAGCCATCGCCCACACCCTGAACGGCATGGCCACCCGCGGCATCCTCGTCGGCCCTGCCCAACCCGGCAAGCCGACGGTTCAGGTCCTCGTCGAAACCGAACCCAAGAGTTCCACGCTCATCGTCGCCGGTGACTCGGTCACCTTCGAGCGCGTCGAGCAGATGTTGAAAGACCTCTCCGCGGTGCCCGTCGAGAAGGGTCTCCGCATAGTCCCCGTCGTCAACGCCCGCGCGGCCGACCTCCGCGATCGCGCCGTTAAAATCTACAATGCCCAGGTCGCCCAGATCCCCGGCGCCAATCCCGTCGAGGTCACCATCGACGAGTCCAGCAACTCCCTCATGATCGTCGCCGACGGTGAGGCCATGGTCCGCTTCATGAAGGTCATGGATGAGCTCAACCGCCAGGCCGGCCAGCCCCGCGATGTTCGCCTTATCGAACTTCGCTTCGCCAAGGCCGCGACTGTCAAGGCGTTCATCGACGACCTGGTCAAGGCAAGCACCACCTTCCGCGTCAAGGGCGGCGCCGATCCCGTCATCGAAGCCATCGAGGCCAACAACTCTCTGCTCATCGCCTGCCAGCCCGGTCAGTTCGCCATCGTCGAAGTCCTCGTCAAGAACATGGACAACCAGTTGGGTGCCGAGCGTCCGCCCCTTCGCATCCTGAAACTCAAAGCCACTGACGCGGCCAACATCGCCTCAGTCCTACAAGCGTCCTTTGATCGTCGCCCCACCGAGATCAAGGCCAAGAAGCCCGTCGAGATCACGGCCGACGCCGCGACCAACACACTCTTGGTTTCCGCCCATCCCGACGCCCTCCCCGAAATCGAAGCGCTCGTCAACGACCTGAACATGCAGCAGGCCTTCGACGCTGAAGGCCGCGAAATCCGGATTTTCCCCCTCAAGATCGCCCGGGCCGAAGACCTCGCCAAGACCATCGACGCGATGTACCCCGAGCCGCCGATCCCCCGCGATCCGCGCACCCGCGAGCCCCGTCCGGACCTCCAGCGTCCTAGAGAAGTCGTCGTCCGCGCCGACCGCGCCACTAACTCGCTCATCGTCGATGCCCCCGGCAAACGCCTCGCCGGCTTCGAGCAAATCGTCAAGAGCCTCGACGCCACCAAGCTCTCTGCCAACGTCGAACTCCGCACCTATCACGTCGAACGTGCCGACCTCAACGCCGCGGCCAGCGCCATCAAGGCCGCCGCGGCCAACGGCGCCCTCTACGCCGGCGGCCAGCCCGGCGCGATGACCACCGTCACGGTCGATGTCGAACCCACCAGCCGCACGCTCATCGTCAGCGGCCCCTCCGACGTCTTCAAGGGTGTCGAAGAAGTTCTCAAAAAGGTTGACGGAGCCCCGGACCGCCCAACCACAGGTGTAAAGATCTACGCTCTGAAGTCCGCCCGCGCCGAGCGCCTTCAGCCCCTGGTTCAGAAGATCATCCTCAGCCGAGTCCGCGAGCAACAACAGGCCGCGGGTAAGAGCACGGATGTTGCCTCCCTGGTGGATGTCGGTGCCGACAACGGTTCCAACACGCTGGTCATCTCCGCCCCTGAATCCGTGCTCGTCGTTGCGGATGCCCTCATCCAGACCCTCGACCAGCAGGGTGTCTCCAACGCCACCGAGCTCCGCGTCTTCCGCCTCGAGCGCGGCGATGCCACCACCGCCTCCGCCGCCCTCAGCAAAGCCCTGGCCGCCGAGGCCACCGGAGCAGGTGGCGACCCCGCCCCCAGCGTCACCCCCGAGCCCGCCAGCAACAGCGTCGTCATCGTCGGCACGACTCGCCAGATCCAGAAGGCCGAGAAGCTCATCGAGCAGCTCGACGCCTCCACGCACAAGAACGGTGTCGGCGCCCGCACGATAAAGCTCAAGTTCGCCCGAGCCGAAGCCATCGCCCCCGTCCTAGAAACGCTCCTCAAAAAGGACTCGGTCGTCAACATGCTCCCGGGCTGGCAGAAGGCCGAATACCTCGCCCGCTCCGACTACAAGACCGAAGCCGATGTCCGGGTCGCCGCCGAGAAGGCCATCAACGCGATCATCATCACCGCGCCCGTCGCGGCCCTCGACACGGCCGAGCAAATCATCGCCGAGCTCGACGTCGATCCCGCCACGGTCGTCGGCCGCGCCGATCGCCCTGTCCGCATCATCACCCTCCAAAACGCCGACGCCACCGAACTCTCAAACAACATCACGGCCATCCTCGCCGACGAAAAGTCCGGCACCGAACCCGCCGTCGTCCGTGTAGACAAGTCCAGCAACTCCCTCATCATCCGCGCCAGCGAGTCTCAGATGGCCAGCATCGAGCAGCTCGCCTCGAAGCTCGACTCCGCAACGCTCTCCGGCTCCCGCCAGATGCGGATGATCCCCGTCGATCGTTCCCGCGCCGATGCCGAACTCATGGCCCAAACCCTCCGCCGAATCCTTGAACAACAGGGCGGCGTCAAGGTCGAAGTCATCCCCGCCGACCAGTTGCTGCGCAAGGAAGAAGAGAAGCCCAAGTCGCACAGCATGGCCCCCCGTGCCATCGAAGTCGGTTCCTCCGACTTCGATGCCGCGGCGTCCGTCACCCCCAACATCGAAATCCGAAGCGGTCTCCGATGGCACGACATGATCGCCCAAGCCTGGGTCATGGCCGCAATGGCGCAAACACCCGCGCAGCCCGACAAGCCCGACCCCAAGCCCCCAACCCCACCTTCCAAGACTCCACCCCAACTCGAATCCCCCGCCGTCACCATCGCCGTCGACCCCGCCACCAACTCCCTCATCATCGTCGGCTCCCCCCGCGCCACCGACCGCCTTGCCGCCCTTGCCGCCGAGCTCGAAAGGCAAATGCCCGCGGAACCCTCCAAGGTTCGCATTGTCGGCCTTCCCCCCGCCATCGACGCCAACGCCATCTCCGACGTCATTCGTCAAACCGTTACCCAACTCGGCCGCTCCAGCGGCTCCAACCCCGGCGGTTTCACGGGCCCGGTCTCCGTCTCCCCCGACCCCGCCGGCGCTGCCCTCATCGTCTGGGCCAACGACACCGACTTCACCTCCGTCGCCGATCTCATCCGCGCTGTCACGCAACTCGAGCCCGGCGCCTCGCTCACCGTCAAAGTCTTCCCGTTGGCGTCCGTCACCGCCGCCAACGCCATCAAGGCCGTAACCGACCTCCTCTCCCCCCAACCCCGCGGCCCCCAAGCACGCCGAATCCGTGGCTCCATGGACATCACCATCAAGGGCCCCGATGGCAAAGAAACCAAAGCCACCATCGACCCCGCCCTCGTCAGAATGACCGCCGACCCCGCCGGCGCCTCCATCATCGTCGCCGCCCCGGCCAACATGATGCCCCTCATCGATCGCTTCGTTTCACTGATCGACCAAACCCCCATCGGTGACCGCCTCTCCATCCGCCGCTACGACCTCAAGAACGCCCGCGCCCAAGACCTCTCCCAAACCATGCAGACCATGCTCGACGCGCAGCGCCAAGGCCCCGCCGCCGAAGAGCTCCCCAAAGCCCGAGTCCTCCCCGACCAGCGCACCAACTCCATCCTCGTCACCGCCTCCGAACCTCAACACGCTGACATCGTGAAGCTCCTGCAAACGATGGACTCGGAAGTCTCCGACAAAGACCTTAAACTCGAGATCATCTCCCTCCAAAACGCGCTCGCCTCCAGCGTCTCCAAGGTCGTCAACGACATCGTCGTCGGCCGCAACCCCGGCCTGAAAGAGCGCGTCCAGATTTCCGCCCAGGAAGGATCCAACGTCCTGGTCGTCCGCGCCCCCGCCGACCAGCTCGCCGAGATCAAGGAAATCGTCGCGAAAGTCGACACTGCGGAAGTCAGCGGCCTCCCTGTCCGCTCGGTCAAGCTCGAACGCGCCGACGCCCAGACCGTCGCCACCGCCCTCCAGAAGTTCTTCCAGGAGCGGGCCGCAATCTCATCCAAGGCCGGCCAGCGCGCCACCAACCGAGTCGCCGTCGCCGGCGACCGCCGCAGCGGCACGCTCATCGTCTCCGCCTCCGATGAAGACTTCGCCCAGGTCAAGAGTCTCGTCGCCACCTTCGATCAGCCCGCCAAAGCCAAGCAGATGCAGATGAAAATCGTGCCTCTGCAGAACGCCCGCGTCTCCGACATCTCCGACACCGTCGAGAGCATCGCCTCCGAAATGCAATACGAGCGCATGGGCGGCTGGTCCCCTTGGGGCGGTCGCGGCGGCGGCGACGAAGCCGAAGACAAGCTCTTTGTCCAGACCAACGACCACATCAACAGCGTCATCCTCATGGGCCAGGGCGACACGCTCGACACGATGCTCAAAGTCATCGGCGAACTCGACCGCCCCGAGTCCGACAAAACCAAGCTCGTCGTCAAAACCGTCAAAGTCGAACGCGGCGACCTCCGCGCCATGGCCGACCTGGTCAAACAAGTCACCGCCTCCCCCAACTGGCGCTCCTGGCGCGGCCCGGATCCCGAAGCCGTCGCCGTCCAGGTCGATCAAGCCCGCCGCCTTCTCCTCCTTGTCGGCAAGGCCGCCAAGGTCGAGCAAGCCCTCACCTACATCGAGGAAATGAAGTCCAACCCCGGCCGCGACAAGAACACGATGGAGACGCTCACGCTCCGCCACGCTCAGGCCGCGCGTGCCGCCGAAACGCTCCGTCGCGTCTTCAAAGAGCGAGCCGAAGCCGAAGGCTTGGCCGATGATGCCGTCTCCGTGATCGGCTCTGCCGACGGCAACCTCCTCATGATCTCCGCCGACCCCGCCGCCATGAAGGTCGCCAAAGACCTGGTCGCCCTCATCGACCAACCCGAACTCGGCAAAGACCGCCAGATCGATGTCTACGTTCTCAAGAACCGCGAGTCCGACGAACTGGCCAACCTCATCCGCGCCCAGTTTCCCCGCGGACAGAGCGGCAGCGGCCGCGCCGATGCCCAAGTCATCGTCACCTCCCAACCCAGCACAAACTCTCTCATCGTCTCCGCCCTGGCCGATGACCAGCCCCAGGTCCAGGCCCTGATCAAGCAACTCGACACACCCCCAACCGAAGAATCCTCCCGCCTCACCACCGTCCTGCTCAAGGCCGCGCGAGCCGACGATGTCGCCCTTGCCTTGAAGTCCGCTCTCCCCGCCGGCCTCAAGGTCAAAGTCACCGCCATCCGCCGCAACAACACGCTTCTTCTTACCGGCTCGGATGAAACCATCAAGGTCGTGATGGAGCAAATCTCGAAGATCGACGTCGATGTCGAGCGTTCCCCGGTCGAGTTCAAACGTGTCCAGCTCAAGCACGCCATCGCCTCCGACGTGAACTACACCCTCGACCAGATGCTCCGCGCCCGCCCCCGAAACACCGGCGAGCCCGAGCCCACCATTGACTACAGCCGCTCCGACAACACGCTGGCCTTCTCCGGCACGCCCGACCAGATCCGCGACATCATGAAGATGATCGAGGCCCTGGATGTTGCCGCCACCAACCGCCCCAAGACCGAGTTCGTCAAACTCAAGTACGCCAAGGCCGAGCAAACCGCCAAGGCTCTGGAAGTCTTCTACGGCCGCTTCGCGCCCGCGGCCAGCACGCCCGAAGCCCAGAACGTCGCCATCGTCCCCGACCCCGCCTCAAACTCTCTGGTCGTAAGCGCCGCTGAATCCGAATGGGAAGGCCTCCGCTCGCTCCTGAAAACCCTCGACACCGAGGAATACGACACCACCCGCCAGCTCACCGTCATGCCCCTCAAGCACGCCGACGCCACCAGCGTCGCCCGCGCCTTGAACGAGGGCTTCCGCGCCCCAACCGCCGAGCGTCTCCGTCGCGAGCAAGGCCAACGCAACAACCAGAACAACCGCCGTCAGGATGAACCCAACGAGCCGACTGTCCTCGTAGACAACGAGCCCACACCCACCGTCTCCGCCGAAACTCAGACCAACTCACTGGTCGTATTCGCCGGCCGAAAGGATTCGCAGCGCATCAAGGCGATGGTGGACCAAATCGATGTCCCCGACTTCGTCAAGTACGCCCAGGCCCACGTCGTCCCTCTCCAGACCGGAAAGGCCTCCCTCATCGCCGCCAGCGTCCGCGAGCTCTTCGTCGGCCAGAAGCAAGGCAATGGCCCTGGCCCCCGCGCCACCGTCATCGTCGGTGATGACAACAGCAACTCCCTCATCATCCGCGCCGAAGAGCAGGACTTCGCCCAGATCAAGGCCCTCGCAGAAGTGCTCCAGCAGCAAGGAGCGATCTCTCAGGCCACCGTCCGAGTTCTCGCGCTCAAAAACGTCCCCGCCGCCCGCCTTGTCAAAACTCTCGAAACCACCTTCGCCCAAACCGCCAAGCAGCAAGGCGAGGTCTTCTCCATCGAAGTAGACCGGACCTCCAACTCCCTGGTCATCGCCTGCAGTCGCCGCATCTACGACCAGATCGACCAGGTCGTCAAAGAACTCGACGGCGCGGCCGCCGCCAATCCCGCCGTCAAACCCGTCGGCCCCGCCAGCGCCATCGGCCAATCTGTCTTCATCGTCGATGTCCTCAACAACTCCCCCGAGGATGTCCGCAAGCAACTCGAATCTCTCGGCGTCACCAAGCCCCAACCCGCAGACCGCCCCGGTGTCGTCAGCGAACCCGTCACGATCGTCGCCCTCAACAGCCGTCGCGCCATCGCGGTCGTCGCCGGGCCTCAGGATGGCGAAGCAATCCGCACTCTGGTCAAAGCCATTGACGCCGAGCCTGTCAGCGCCGAGCAAAAAGTCGCCATCGTCGGCCTCAAGATGGCCGCGGCCCAGGGCGTCGTCGCAACGCTGAACGACATGCTCAAGCCCGAGGCCCAGTCCTCCCAGACCGGCCCCGCCAAAGCCCTCGCCGAACAAATCCGCCGCCTTTCCGTCGCCAACAACGGCATCGGGAAGGGCGACTTCGTGCTCGACATGAGCAAGCCCATCCGCCTCATCGCGGATGACCAGACAAACTCCATCGTCATCGGCTCGACCGAGCAGAACGTCGCCTCGATCCAGGAAGTCATCAAGACCCTCGATACGCTCCCCATCGGCGATGCCGTCGTCGTCCGCATCTTCCCCCTCTCCAACGCTTCCGCGACGCGAGCCAAAACCGTCGTCGATGACCTCTTCAAGCAGGGCGAAGCTCTACGCCGCCTGCCCGGTACCCGTCGCCAGGGTCTCCCAACCACGGCCACCGGCCGCGCCCTCGCGGGCGAGATCGCCGTCTCCGTCGATGACCGCACCAACACCCTCGTCGTCGCCGGCCGCGAAGAAGCCGTCGCCCTCGTCGAGATCGTCATCAAAGACCTTGACAGCGACCAGGCCTCCAAGTGGATCGAGCCTTCGCTCATCCAGCTCAAAAACGCCGATGCCGTCACACTCGCTCAAACCCTCCGGCAAGTCCTCGTCCAGGGTCTGAGCCTCACCCCGGAAGCCCTCGGCCTCCAAAAGCAAGTCGGCCGCCTCCGCATGTCCAAGGCCGGTGCCGATCTCTCCGACCCCAAGAACCGCGTCGAGGCCGATCTCTTCGCGCCTCTCTCGGGCCTGGTCATCGCCCCCGAAGCCCAGCTCAACGCCCTCATCGTCATCGGCTCTCCCTCCAACACGCAGGTCGTCAAAGAACTCGTCGCGATGCTCGATGTCGAGGCCGCCTCGGCCTCCAACACCGTCCGCATTTTCCCCCTCCAGCGTGCCGCGGCCGACCGAGTCTCCGGAATGCTCAGTTCTCTCTTCCGGCAACGTGAGCAAGACCCCGCCGCAAAGCCCGAGGATCGCCTGATCCTGACGGCCGATGCCCGTACCAACTCCCTCATCGTCTCCACCAGCCCGCGCAGCTTCTCCATCCTCGAGTCGATGCTCAAAACCCTCGACACCGAAAAATCCAACAACACCGTCGGTCTCCACGTCGTCACCGTCACAGGTGCCGACGCCACCGTCCTGGGCCCCAAGATCGACAAGCTCATGAAAGAGCGGATCGCGGCCGCCCAGCGCTCCGGCGAAATCAAGAGCCCGATGGACACCTTCAGCATCGAAGCCGACGCCGCGGCCAATCTCCTCATCGTCGCCAGCAGCGAAGAAAACCTCGCCATCATTACCGAGCTCGTCAAGACCCTCTCCGAAGGCAGCGCCGCCCTCGCCGGCGCCGCCCGCACCGAAGTCCTCCAGATCAAGTCCGGCCGCGCTGCCGACGCCGCGACCACCATCAAACAGCTCTACGCCGATAAAGAAAACACCAAGCGCGGCAAGGAAGCCGTCACCGTCCTGCCCAACGAGCGCCTCAACGCCCTGGTCGTCACCGGCACTGATTCAGACATCGAAGCCATGCGTGCCCTGGTCGCCCGCCTCGAAGGCACCGGCATCATGACCGACCAGGACATCCGCCGCATCGGCCTCAAGTCCGCCAACGCCCTCGAAGTTCAGCAGCTCCTGCAGAACGTTCTCGCGGGCCGCAACGTCGGCGGCGGGGCCGACATCGCCTCGCGCCAGGCCACCAACATCCGCTTCTTCCGCGACCGTGTAGCCCAGGCTGTCGAAGGCGCCACGGGGTCAAAGCCCACTGAGGCCCAGGTCGATGGCGCGATCCGCGAGCAGGTCTCCCTCACCCCCGACCTCCGCACCAACTCCATCATGGTCAAGGCCCCACCCCAGGTCATGGAAGTGATCAAGTCCATCATCGAAGACCTCGATACCACCTCCGCCGGCGCCCGCCGCATCGAAAAGTTCACGCTCAAGAACGCGGATGTCCGCCAGATGTCCGACCTCCTCCGCGACATCTTCACCCTCAAGCAGCAGGGCAACAAGTACGTCTTGGTCCCCACCCAAGGAGGCGCGGCCCCCAAGTCCGACGAAGTCGGCCCCCCCGTCGATGTCGCCTCCCAAACCATGACCCCCGTCCCCGACGAGCGCCAGGAACTCTCCATCGCCATCGATGCCCGCACCAACACCCTCATCGTCTCGGGCACCGAGGAATACCTCGACCGCGTCCGCCAACTCGTGACCGACATCGACGGCATCCAGGCTCAGGAGCGCACGCAAGAGATCTACGCCGTCAAAAACGCCAAGGCCATGGAGCTCCAGGCCACCCTCCAGAACTACTTCAAGGGTGAATCCGGCCTCCAGCGCTCACTGCTCGGTCCGCAACTCACAGGCTCGGCCATGCGTCAGCTCGAGCAGGAAGTCACCGTCATCGGCGATGAGAAGTCCAACAAGCTCCTGGTTTCGACATCCCCCCGCAACATCGCCGAGGTGATGAAGATGGTCCGCGAACTCGACACCGCCCCGCCGCAGGTGGTCATTCAGGTGCTCCTTGCCGAAGTCACCGTGGACAGCACCGCCAACTGGGGCGCGGACCTCAAAATCGGTCCCATCGGCAACGGCTACAGCTTTACCGGCTTGGCCGCGGGCGCGGGAGTCGCCTCCGCACTCGGCGTCCCCAACCTCACCTTCGCCTCCAACGACTTCGAACTCATCCTCCGGGCCCTTGAAGCCCAGGGCAAACTGCAAGTCCTCTCCAGCCCCCACATCGTCGCCCGCAACAACGAAAAAGCCTCCATCAACGTCGGCGACAACATCGCCATCGTCCAAAGCGTCGAGCGCACACCCCAGGGCGGCACGCAAGCCGACGTCAAACGCGAGGACCTGGGCATCAAGCTGGATGTCACTCCCTCCATCAGCCCCGACGGATTCGTCCGCATGGACCTCACCCCCGAGATCCAAACCCTCAGCCAGAAAACCACGCAAATCACCGCCGACTTCTCCGCTCCCGTCATCAACAAGCGAACGATTCAAACGACCGTCACGGTCAAAGATGGCCAAACCGTCGTCCTCGGCGGCCTCATGCAAACAACCGAGGATGAACGCCGCACGAAAGTCCCCTTGCTTGGCGACCTCCCCATCTTCGGCTCCCTCTTCCGCTCCTACCAGAAGAGCAACGCCAAGACCGAGCTCCTCATGATCGTCACCCCCCGCGTCATCTACAACGATGCCCCCGAAGGCATCGAGCGCCTCCGCTCCATCACCGAGCAGAAAATCGACGCCCTCGACAACCCCGGCTCCGTCCGTGACTCTCTCAAGCGCAACGGCCTTTCCGACAAGTGGGACGGACCCGACCTCAAACCTGCACCCATGGATGGCAACACGCCCAAAGGCTCCAAGCCGACCGAAGCCAAGCCCACCGAAAGCAAGCAACCGTGAAACTCTCCCGCTCGCGTCCAAACTCCAACTCTGTACTCCCCCTCCCTGAGGGAGGGGGCTGGGGGGTGGGTTGGTGTACGTCCCACGCCTTCGCTCATGCCAATCGCTGCGCCCTAGTCAGCCTTCTGCTCTCCCTGCCTCTTTTCCTCCCCTCCTGCATCGCCGACAACACTCCTCGTGATACTCCTGCCCCCGCTCAGGCCCCCGCCGACTCCCGCCCCGGCAAACTCATCCCCGCGGCCTCCGGCTCCTTTCAGGACACCGACGGCAACCTCTACCGCGATTCCTCCACGGTCGTGATCTACACCTTCGCCGAGTCCGCCAAGTACCAGATCCCGATGCGCCCGCAAGGTGAGTTTCAGATCCGCCTCGAGGACAACCGCGGCGGTCTCATCGCGTCCTGGTCCTTCTCCAAGGAGCAGACCAAGGCCGCCCTCCGAAACCTCCCCCCCGGCCCCGGCTGCGTCTTCCAACTCGACCTGCGCCAGTCCGCCGTCACCGGCTTTTCTGACCGAATCAACAAGGGTGAGGCATCCATGGTGGTCACCCTCAAGCCCGACCAAGGTGACCCCGTAACCGCTCGAACCTCCGCACCCATCCTCATTGGCCCCATTGAAACTGCTCGCTGACCCCAATTGTTAACGGTTCTTTGCGCAGTCTTAGCGCTATGGCCACCCGGCCACCCTCACAGTTTGCGATAATCCCCCATCCTCCGGATATCGGTATCCGAGAAACCAAGGTCCGCCCTGACCGGTGGCCCGCTCTCAGCAGGAAACAAACCCCATGATGACCCTTCTCAAGCGAGCCGCAATGACCCTCTCCCTCGGCGCCTTTGCAACCGCCACCTTGGCCCAGGCGGATGTCAAACTTCAGGGTGCCGGGGCCACCTTCCCCAATCCCTTGTACCAGCGTTGGATCGCCGAATACACCAAGGCCCACCCCAGCGTCAAGATCGACTACCAGTCCATCGGCTCCGGCGGCGGCATCAAGGGCATCACCGAAAAGACCGTTGACTTCGCCGGCTCCGACGCGCCCCTGAACAAGAAAGAACGCGCCGAGCTCGAGAAGTCCTCCAAAGTTGTCCAGATTCCGACCTGCGCTGGCTCGGTTGTCCCGGCGTACAACATCCCCGGCGTTACCGGCGAGATCAAGTTCTCCGGCGATGTCCTCGCCGACATCTACCTGGGCACGATCACCAAGTGGAACGATGCCCGCCTCACCGCCCTGAACCCCGACGCCAAGCTCCCGGACCTGGCCATCACCCCCGCATGGCGCACCGATGGCAGCGGCACCACCTTCGTCTGGACCAACTACCTCTGCACCCAGAGCGACAAGTTCAAGGAAACCATCGGACCCGGTAAGCAGGTCAGCTTCAAGGCCGGCCAGGGCGGCAAGGGTAACGAGGGCGTCGCGGCCGTCGTTCAGCAAACCAAAGGCGCTATTGGGTACGTTGAGCTCAACTACGCCGATGCCAACAAGATCCCCTTCGGCTCCGTCAAGAACAAGGATGGCAAGTTCGTCAAGGCGACTCCGGCCACCGTTTCCGCCGCGGGAAAGGCCGCCAAGTTCGAGGGCACCGTCCTCCAAGCCGATATCTGGAACCAGCCCGGCGCTGAGGCCTATCCCGTCTCCTCCTTCACGTACATCATCGTGTACAAGGAACTCAAGACCCGCTCCGGCACCACGCATGAGCAAGCCGAGGCCTTGGTCGACTTCCTGACCTGGGCAGTCACCGACGGTCAGAAGGTCGCCGGCTCCATGAGCTACGCCCCCCTGGCCGACTCGGTCCAGAAAAGCGTCAAGGAAGCGATCGACCAGATCACCTTCGACGGCAAGCCTGTCCTCAAGAAGTGATTCCCAGGATGAACTGAGCGATGGCACAGGCGACGGGCCTGTGCCACGACCTGTGTTTGCTCGGGAATCCAAATGACTCAGATTTCGGTGCCAGCACCAATGCCCGCCGACCAAGGTGGAGGGGCTGCGCCCGCGCCGGGCCGCACCTTCAGCCAGCGCTCCGGAGATCTCTTCCTGGGCATCGCCGCCCGCGGCAGCGCGATCGCCATCCTTCTCATGCTCGGTTCCCTGGTCGCGGTTCTGGCGTTCGCCGCCATCCCCAGCGCTCGCACCTTTGGCCCCGCTTTCCTGGTCAGCTCTGATTGGCGTCCCAACGAACTCGAAGTCCCTCGCCGCACCCCGGACGGCAAAGTCATCATCGAAGATGGTGAAGTCTTGTCCGACACGGTCCCCCCGAGTTTCGGTGCCCTCCCGGTCATTTACGGCACCGCCGTGAGCTCGGTCCTGGCGCTGGTGTTTGCCGTGCCCCTGAGTCTGGGAGCGGCCCTCTTCATTGTCCGCATTGCCCCGCGCTTCAAAATCGCCGGCCCGGTATCGTTCCTCGTCGAGTTCCTGGCCGCCATCCCCTCCATCGCCTACGGCATCTGGGGCCTCTTCGTCCTCGCCCCGATCATGCAGAACCACGTCGAGCCGGGCCTCCGCTCCTTCCTCCAGCATGTCCCGGGCTTCCATTGGATGTTCTTTGACCACGGCAACCCCGTCGCCCTCACCGGCAAAGACATGTTCACCGGCAGCGTCGTTCTGGCGATTATGGTCCTTCCGATCATCACCGCCGTTAGCCGCGACGTCTTGAAAGCCGTCCCCCGCGCCCAGATCGAAGGCACTCAGGCCTTGGGCGCCACCTGGTGGCAATCCAGCCGCGGCATGCTCACGTACGCCCGCTCCGGCCTTTTCGGAGCCATCATGCTGGGCCTGGCCCGGGCCGCCGGCGAAACCATGGCGATCACGATGGTGATCGGAAATAACAACCAGATCAAAGCGTCCCCTTTCGCCCCCGCCCAAACCATGTCCAGCCTCCTGGCCAACGAGTTCGCAGAAGCCGACCCCGGCCTTCACAGATCCGCACTGCTCCAGGTCGCCCTGATTCTCCTGGTCATGTCGCTTGCCTTTAACGTGATCGCCCGCTGGTTGGTCGTTGGTTCCAGTTCCCACACCTCCGCCGCGCACTGAATCTCTCCAATGGCATCCACCTCGTTCGAAATCTACCGACGCCAGACCAGCAACGTGATGTTCTATCTCGCGGTGGGCTGCGCTGGTCTCATCATCACCATACTCGGTTGGGTCACGATTTACCTCGCGGGCAAGGGCCTGGGATCGGTCAGTTGGAAGTTCTTCACAGAGCCGCCCACGGGAGTCGTCGAGGATCCCGGCGGCATGTCGCACGCGATCGTGGGCACGGGCATTCTGGTCGGTCTTGCGGCGATCGTCGGCGTCCCCGTCGGAATGCTGGCGGGGATTTACCTCAGCGAATACAAGTCTGAACGCTGGCTCGTCACCCCGGTCCGCTTCGTAGCGGATGTCCTCACCGGCGTTCCGAGCATTGTCGTGGGCATCCTTGGTTACGAGCTCTTGGTCGTGCCCATGGGCGGCTACAGCGGCTGGGCAGGCGCCCTTGCCCTGGCCTTCATAATCATTCCCATCGTCGCCCGCACCACCGAAGAAATGCTCCGCCTCATTCCGAAATCGTACCGCGAGGGTTCTCTGGCACTGGGGGCTACAAAGTCTCAGACCATTCTGCATGTCGTCCTCCCCGCGGCCACCGGCAGCCTTGTTACCGGCGTGATGCTTGCTCTGGCCCGAGTCGCTGGTGAGACTGCGCCCCTTCTGTTTACGGCCTTGGGTAGCAGTCGCATGGTTCTGAACCCCTCGGAGCCTTTCCCCTCTCTCACGGCGCAGATCTACACCTACGCCACCGGGCCTTACGCCGAACAGAAGAACCTGGCCTGGGCCGGGATTCTCGTGCTCATCTTTATGCTGTTCCTTCTGAATCTGGGTATCCGGTTCTTCGCTGCTCGCACGATGCGCGGGGTGGCTCGATGAATACATCCACCCAACGGCTTGGCCCCGTGGTGGTTACGATGCCCGTCTCCATGCCTCACTCCGCACCCCCACCCGACAAGCCCGCCCAGGAACCCGTCGTCCCCGAGGCCGCGCCGGCCGGCGGGGTTCGTCTTGGATTTGGTCGCAAGCAGGCCGCGGCCCCGCGCTACACGGTGATCGACGCCATCCGCGAGGGCCGCAAGCATGAGCCTGCGGTTCACCCGGAGTTGGCCGCGGAAGAGGCGATCCTGGAAGTCCACGACTTCAACCTCTGGTACGGCAAGACCCACGCGATCCACGACATTTCGATGCGGGTCCCCAAGGGCAAGGTCACGGCAATGATCGGTCCCTCCGGCTGTGGAAAGTCCACGCTCCTTCGCTCGGTGAATCGACTCAACGACCTCATCGAGGGTGTCCGCACAACGGGCCGCATGCTTTGCTCCGGGGCCGACATTTACGGCTCGGGTATTGATGTCATCGATCTCCGTAAACGCATGGGGATGGTCTTTCAGAAGCCAAATCCCTTCCCGATGTCCATCTACGACAACGTCGCCTATCCGTTGCGGATTCACGGCGAACGCAATCGCGCCACGATTGACCAGGCGGTCGAACGCAGCCTCCGGGGCGCGGCCCTTTGGGAAGAGGTCAAGGACCGGCTGAAGGCCTCCGCGCTGGGGCTCTCCGGTGGCCAGCAGCAACGCCTCTGTATCGCCCGGGCGATCGTGGCCGATCCTGAAGTGTTGCTGATGGATGAGCCTTGCTCGGCGCTGGACCCCATTGCGACCCTTCGCGTTGAGGAGCTTATACACGAGATCAGCCAGCGCTATTCGGTGGTCATTGTCACGCACAACATGCAGCAGGCGGCGCGGGTGAGTGACTACACGGCGTTCTTGTACCTCGGGCGGCTGGTTGAGTATGGGCCGACGGCGGGTGTGTTTCAGACGCCCAAGTTGCCTGAGACCGAGCAGTATGTGACGGGGCGGTTTGGGTGAGTGGGGTGGGCGAGCGTTGGTCGGGCGCATTCCCACTGGCCATTCAAAGCAATGACCAGTGCCACCAAAGCGGGAACCCGGGTTGGGGTTGTTCACGGCTTTGCTCCTTTGTCCAGCTTCGAGCCTTTGCCGCGGTTGCAGTCTTTGCACAGGGTGCGGAGGTTGCTGGGGTGGTCGGAGCCGCCTTTGGAGACGGGGGTGATGTGGTCGATTTCTAGGGAGACGCCCGTGTGGATGTTGGCCGCGCGGCCGCAGACGGTGCAGCGTTGGTGATCGCGCTCGAGGATGCTCCAGCGGAGGCCGGGCTTGATGGTGGGGCGGTAGCGGCGGGGCGGGCGGTCGGCTTCTGGGATTCCGGCGAGGAGTTGAGTGCGCGTTATGTTGCCGGCGTGGTAGCGGGCGAGCTGCTTGCAGGCCTGCGGAACGCCGCCCCAGATTCGCTCGAAGGGTGAGAGTGAGATGTTGCCCCAGCGCCGGAGTTGGTTTGCTCCCGGGGGATGGCCCAGGCGTAGCCAAAGGGTTTCCAGGCGGTTCATGGCTTCTTCGGCGGAATAGTGGCCGTGCCGAGATCCGGCGATTCCGATGCGGTCTAGGGCCGCGGGCCAGCCGCGGAAGCGTTTGGTGATGGTGGCGACGGAGTGTTGGCGCAGGGGCCAGCTCTCATACTCGACGGAAGAAAAGGGTCGGTTGCCGACGGTGGCGGCGAAGGCCTGGAGATCGGAGAGAAGCTCCTGGTCGGAGAACCGAGGACGGGACGCCTTGAGATCGAACTGGAATTTCATAACCCCCCCATTTCAGAGCGCGGAGTCCGCGCTGGTTTTGATGTCGGGGCACGCTTGCGCGAGGAGGGGCCCCCGAGTTCGATGAGTATGACGGGCCGCGGAGGGGGTTGGTTCCGGAGGACACGAAGATAGCGCAAAAAGCGTGTCGTGTGGGAATTTGGGGAACTCAAAGTTGGTTAGGGATTCGGATGAGCGGGCTTTGGCTCCGGAGGGAAGAAGAAACGCATAAGCTGAGAGTACCAGCGAGTTATGGACGGTTATCGTGTCGGACGGCAATTTGGCCTCATGCCTCTCATCCCTTCCAAACCCCGCTTCATTCCTGACGACCGCGGCCGCTCAGTTCCCGCGTGGACCCCTTCCCAGGCCGGAAAAGACCCTGACCCATTCGAACGCGAACTCGCTCTTCGCGTCACGGGCGCTGCCGTCGCTGACAGCCGCGAACAGGTGTTGGTGGGAATGCTCCCCATAATTGTCACGATGGCCGTAGTCGCAATCTTTGGATTGTCGCCGATGTTCGTGCTCTTCGGCGTCATGTGTTCGGCCTTGGTTGCCCATTCGCTTATGCGCCGTAAGCACCGGGGAGAGGCCGTTCAAATCTCCGCCACCCTGTTGTCCGCCGGACGTTGCGGCTCCTGTGCCTATCCCGTCGCGAAGCTCAACCCCGAGTCCGATGGCTGCGTCTCCTGTCCCGAGTGCGGTGCCGCTTGGAAGCGCGATCCGCAATGGGACACCCGGTTGGCTCTTGCCGATGCCGCGGCTGTGGAGCGTCTGAATCTTCCGAAAGACGGCACCGAGGATGACAGGCGAGTTCAGCTTTCGGTTAGGACCGTCCTCGCCGGCCTAGTTGGCTACCGAAATCTCGCAATGACGGATGTCCGTGGCCGACTGGCGCCGGTGTTCTTTCCAAGGTTCCCTTGGAAACCGCCACCCTGCTGGGATCAGGTCGCGCCCGAAGACCGTGAAGCGATGCGGAAGAGCATCCGCTGGCTCGGACTGGGCCGCCGTGTGCTGATGACGTTGCTTCTCAGCTTTCCGGCGTTCAGCTTGGCGCCCCGGTTGACTTCGTTCTCAATCTCGTCGGTTGTCGCCGACCCGCTGATAATCCTCCAGGTGCTCTGGGTGTTTTTCTTTCTTCCGCTCGCCATCTTTGGCTTCTTGGTTCGACCCATGCCCAGCAAGCCGGACGACATCGCCCGCATTTTCCTCGATCGCGGCTACTGCCCGAGCTGCGCGACAGACTTGAAGAGAGTATCGCCGAGCCCAGACGATTCGCGCGAATGTCCTCACTGTCTGGGTACATGGCGAATTATGCAGGACCCGTTCTCTCCTCTGAGGCGAGTATGAGTCGAAAAGGGGTTTCTCCGCGCCACCAGCGGCGCCGCTGTGGCTGACCCGGTTTTACCGATTCCACATCCCCCCACCATAAACCCCCGTATCCCCCAACTGCTCCGCGATGCGGATCAACTGGTTGTACTTGGCGTTTCTGTCGGAGCGGCACGGCGCGCCCGTCTTGATCTGGCCGCAGTTGGTGGCCACCGCGATGTCGGCGATGGTGGAGTCTTCGGTTTCGCCGGAGCGGTGGGAGAGGACGGCCGCGTACTTGTTTCGCATCGCCAGGTTTACTGCGTCGAAGGTTTCGCTGAGGGTGCCGATCTGGTTGACCTTGACGAGGATCGCGTTGGCGCAGCCCTTGTCCAGGCCCTTTTGCAGAAACTTCTTGTTGGTGACGAACAGGTCATCGCCGACGAGCTGGACCTTGTCGCCGAGTTTCTCGGTGAGGAGCTTCCAGCCGTCCCAGTCGTTTTCGGCCAGGCCATCTTCGAGGGAGCGGATCGGGTACTTCTTGCACCATCCCTGCCACATGTCCACCATGTCCTTGGAGGACAGGACCTCCTTGGTGGACTTGAACATGAGGTAGCCCTTCTTGCCCTTCTTCTCGGCCTCGTTCCAGCACTCGCTGGTGGCGGGGTCGAGGGCGACGAAGATTTGTTCTCCCCAGGAGTAGCCGGTTTTGCCGACGGCCTCTTCGATGATCTTGAGGGCTTCTTCGTTGCTCTTGAGGTTGGGGGCGAAGCCGCCTTCATCGCCGACGGCGGTGGACAGGCCCTTGTCGTGGAGGACCTTCTTCAGGGCGTGGTAGATTTCGACGCCGGCTCGGAGGCCGTCGGCGAAGGTGTCAAAGCCCCAAGGTTGGACCATGAACTCCTGGAAGTCCACGGTGTTGTCGGCGTGCTTGCCGCCGTTCAGGATGTTGAACATGGGGACGGGGAGGGTTTTGGCTCCGGAGCCGCCGAGATAGCGCCAGAGGGGGAGGCCGGAGGCCTCGGCCGCGGCCTTGGCGACGGCCATCGAGACACCCAGGATCGCGTTGGCCCCGAGCTCGGCCTTGTTTTCGGTGCCATCCATCATGAGGAGGGTCTGGTCGACCTCGAGCTGGTCGCGGGAGTCCATGCCTTCGATAGCGGGCGCGATGCGGTCGATGACGTTCTGCACGGCCTTCATGACGCCTTTGCCGCCATAGACCTTTTTGTCGCCATCGCGGAGTTCGACGGCTTCGTTTTCGCCGGTGGAGGCACCTGAGGGGACCATGGCTCGGCCCTGCACGCCGCTGGACAACTCGACGTCGACCTCGATGGTCGGGTTGCCGCGGGAGTCGAGGACTTGGCGGGCCATTACGGTCTCGATGTCGAACATGGGTGCTCCTGAGGCAGTGGGGAATGGGCAGTGGGAAAGGGGGTTCTGGGGCCGGTAACAAAGAACTTCGGTACGGGGAGCCGATGATACGCCTTTGCCGTGCTATTGGGGTTCGACTCTGGTAGACTTTGGTATCTGGTTCCTCCCACGGCCGCAGGTCGATTCATGCCCACCACCACTGAAGGTTTTGCCAAGCGACTCGAACTCCTCCGCGCGGCCATTGCGGAGCAGGGGCATCGCGTCCGGAACATTCTGGAGGCGGCGTTTGAGGCGGCGTTTGCCAAGGACCCTGCGAAGGCGGCGTTGGTGCAGGCCCAGGATGATGTGATTGACCGGGTGGATGTTGAGGTGGAGAAGGCGGCGGTGGCGCTTTTGACGGATGCCACGCACGAGAATGCCAAGCTTGATGCGTCGCAGCTTCGTGAAGTGCTGACGATTGTGAAGATCAACAACGAGCTGGAGCGGATTGCTGATGCCGCGGTGGATATTGCGGAGCGGGCTGAATCGCTGAAGATGAACAACGGTCAGATTCCGGAGACGTTCCGGGTCATGGCGAACTCAGTCGTGGGCATTCTCCGCGACGCGACGCAGTCTTACAACCGATCGGATGCTCGCTTGGCCAAGGTGGTCTTGCAGAGTGAGGATGCGGTTGAGGCGTTCATGGTCGCGATCGTGAAGGATGCCGAACGCCAGATCGCCAGCGGCAAGATGACGGTGGACTTTGCCTTCTGCCTGCACCAGATCGCCAATGAGTGCTGCACGGTCGCGGATCATTGCACGAACATCAGCGAGCAGGTGATCTACAGCGTGACGGGGGCGATTGTGCGGCACATGGAGGGTGGGTGGGTTGAGGTGCCGCGGTCGGCTTGAGTTGAGATGAAGAGATTGGCCGCGGATGAACGCGGAATTACACGGACAGGAAATACCTGTCCGTGCGCGTCGGCGTTTTTTATTGGCTGATCTTGCTTGAGTTCAGTTGGCGGTCATGGACTGGCAGAGTTCGCCGAGTGAGCGGCAGGCGTACTGGACATCTTCGAGTGTGTTGAAGGGGCCGGTGCTGAGGCGGTAGGCGCCGTTGGTGGTGCCCAGGAGTTTGTGGGCTCGGGGGGCGCAGGCGAGGCCGGCGCGGCCCAGGATGCCGTACTTTTGTTCCATGATCGCGGCGATCTCTTGGGCGGAGAGGGATTCATGCGTCATTGAGAAGACGTTGATTCGGTTGGTGGGGGTGTGGGGGCCCAGGAGTTTCAGGCCGCCGCGGCCACTGAGGGCGCCGATTTCTTCGAGGCCTTCGAGCATGGCTTGGCAGAGGTCGTGTTCGTGATTGGCCATGGTTTCGGGGCCGCGGGCGTTGAGCCACTTGACGGCTTCGCTGAGCCCGACGGTGCCGATGGCGTTTTGTGAGCCGGGTTCGTACTTATCCGGGAGGGAGTCGGGCTGGCGCTCGGATTCGGAACTGCTGCCGGTGCCACCCTCGCGCTGGGGGCGAAGGATCTTTTCGATGCCGGGGCGGATGTAGAGGGCGCCGGTGCCCAGGGGGCCCAGGAGGCCTTTGTGGCCGGGGAGGGCGATGAGGTCGGCTTGGAGTTGTTGGGCGTCGAAGGGGATGTGGCCGACGGATTGGGCCGCGTCGAGGAGGACGGGGATATTGCGGGCCCGGCAGGCGGCGCCGATTTCGGCGGCGGGCTGGATGGCGCCGGTGACGTTACTGGCGTGGAGGATGGCGACCAGGGCGGTGTCTGGGGTGACGGCGGCGAGGACGGCTTCGGCGGTGAAGCGGCCGGTTTGGGGGTCAGCCTCGACGCAGGTCCAGCTCACTTGGCCGCGGGTTTCTTCGGCGAGCGCGTTGAGAGGGCGCAGGACGGAGTTGTGCTCCATCTCGGTGGCGACGATGTGGATGGGCTTGCCGGGGGCGGCGACCAGGCGATGGCGGACGATGCCCTTGATGGCGAGGTTGAGGGCATCGGTGGTGTTGAGGGTGAAAATGATGTGGTCGGGGTCTTCACCGTTGATGAGCGTGTTGATGCGGTCGCGGCACTGGCGGATGAGGCGACCACCCTCGCGGGCTTCGAAGTACATGCCGCGGCCGGCGGTGCCGCCGACTTCTTTGCCGTAGCGGAGCATGGCTTCGTAGACGCCGGGGGGCTTTGGGAAGGAGGTGGCGGCGTTGTCGAGGTAGAGGCGGGGCATGGGAGATGGTAGGGGTTGGTGGGGTTACCCGATCATTCCAGCACCGATCGTGTTGTTCGTGGCTTCGTCAATCACCGCGAAAGCTCCGGTGGCGCGGCACTTCTTGTAGGGGTCGTAGGCAATGGTTGAGGCCAGGCGCATGCCGACGAGGCCGATTTCGTTAAGTGCAAGCTGTGGCGGGGTTGTCTCTGGCCTGAGCGTGTGGATGTTGAGGCGGTGGCGGATGGGGCCCATGATGGCGCGGATGTAGCGTGTGCCGTGCTTCACGATGCAGCGTTTGGAGTTAGCGAGTGGTTGTTCGCTCATCCAGACGATGGTGGCGTCGAACTCGCGGCTGACGGTGGGGTGGACTTCGGGGGCGGTGTGGATGATGGTGTCGCCGCGGGAGATGTCTACATCATCCTCGAGCAGGATGGTGACGGATTGGGGTGGTTGGCAGGAAGAGAGTTCGCGCTGGCCGATGTGGATGCGCTTGATGCGGGAGCGTTGGCCGGTGGGGAGGGCCATGACTTCATCGCCGACGTGGAGTTCGCCGGCGACGAGTTGGCCGCCGTAGCCGCGGTAGTCGTGGAACTCGTCGGTTTGGGGGCGGATGACCCACTGGACGGGGAAGCGGGCGTGGGGGAACTCGTTTAAGGGGCGTGGGGAGACGGCTTCGATGTGTTCGAGGAGGTGGGGGCCGTTGTACCACGGGGTGTTGGTCGAGCGGGAGGCGATGTTGTCGCCGAGCAAGGCAGCGACCGGTATGTAGGTCACTTCGGTATGGGAGAACACTCCGCCGGCTTCATCCGAAGCGGTGAAGGCCGCAAAGTCGGATTGGATCTTGTCGAAGGTGCCGCGGTCCCAGGCGACCAGGTCCATCTTGTTGATGCACACGACCAGTCGCGAGATGCCGAGCAGGGCGGCGATGTAGGCGTGGCGGCGGGTTTGTTCGAGGACTCCCTGGCGGGCATCGATCAGGATGAGGGCCAGGTCGGCGGTGGTCGCGCCGGTGACCATGTTTCGGGTGTATTGAACGTGGCCGGGGGTGTCGGCGAGGATGAACTTGCGGCGAGGTGTGGCAAAGTAGCGGTAGGCGACATCGATGGTGATGCCCTGCTCGCGTTCGGCTTTGAGGCCGTCGGTGAGGAGGGCCAGGTCCATGCGGGCATCGCCGCGGTTTTTGCTGACGCGGTGGACATCATCCCATTGGTCCTGGTGGATGCTGTTGGTGTCCAATAGGAGGCGGCCGATGAGCGTGGACTTGCCATCGTCGACGGAGCCGCAGGTGATGAGGCGGAGGAGGTCCATGGGGTTTACAAGTGGACGGGTTTGGCTCCCGAAGAACATCGAAGTCGGAGGAACCGACTTCGATGGCACGGGTACGTCCCCTGACTAGAAGTAGCCCTCCTTTTTTCGGTCTTCCATGGCGGTGTCGCTGAAGGTGTCATCGAGGCGGGCGCCGCGTTCGCTGGTGTTGGCCGCGGCGACTTCGGCGACGATTTGTTCGAGGGTGGATGCGGTTGATTCGACACCGGCGGTGCAGGTCATGTCGCCGACGGTGCGGAAGCGGACGGTTTTGCGGATGGACTCCTCGCCGGGGCGGAGGGGGAAGAAGTCGGAGATGGGGCAGATCTGGCCCGAGCGGATCACGATGTCGCGCTGGTGGGCGAAGTAGATGCTGGGCATTTCCAGTTTCTCTTCGGCGATGTATTGCCAGACATCCATTTCGGTCCAGTTGGAGAGGGGGAAGACGCGGATGTGTTCACCGCCGCCGGTTCCGGTGTCTGCCGGGCGGCGGATTCGGCCGTTGTAGATGTTCCAGAGTTCGGGGCGCTGGTTGCGCGGGTCCCATTGGCCGAAGTCGTCGCGGAAGGAAAAGATGCGTTCTTTGGCGCGGGCTTTTTCTTCGCCGCGGCGGGCCCCGCCGAAGAGGGCATCGAGACGGAGTTCGGCGATCGCGTCAAGGAGGGTTGGGATTTGGGCGCGGTTTCGGCTGGGACCTGGGCCGGGGTCTTCGGTGGCGCGGCCGGCCTTGATGGCATCTTCGACATACCGCACGATCAGGCGCTCGCCGATCTTGGCCGCCATCTGGTCGCGGAAGGCAATGGCTTCGGGGAAGTTGTGGCCGGTGTCGATGTGCAGAAGTGGGAAGGGGAGTTTGGCTGGGCGGAAGGCCTTGAGAGCCAGGTGCACCATCACGATCGAGTCTTTGCCGCCGGAGAACAGCAGGGCCGGACGTTCAAACTCCGCGGCCACTTCACGCATGATGTGAATGGATTCGGCTTCGAGGATTCGGAGATGGGGAAGGGCGGCGGTCATTCGTGGTCCGGTGCGTCGCGCGGCTGACCCGGCAGCGATCAGCCCTTCTTCGCCGGCTTGTAGAACGGGAGTTTGACGACCTTGCCCGAAAGCTCGCCGCGGCCGGTGTCAATGGTGAGGGCTGTGCCCTCGGCCATCTGGGCGACATCCACAAAGCCCATGCAAATGGCGTGCCCGAAGGTGGGGGAGAGGCAGCCGCTGGTGACCTCGCCGACGACATTGCCCCCGGCCTTGATGGGCATCCCCTGGCGGGCTGTCCGTTTGCCCTCGATGGAAATCCCGACCATCTTCCGCTTGGGTCCGCCCGCGGCCTGCGTCTTCTTGAGGGCTTCCATGCCGACGAACGTCTCGCCGCGTTCACCCTGGTCTTTGTCCATAGAGATTGCAAAGTCCACACCGCAGGAGAAGGCGTTGATGTCTTCTCCGAGCTCGTGCCCGTAGAGGGGCATACCGGCTTCCATGCGCAGTGTGTCGCGAGCGCCGAGGCCCGCGGGCTTCACCAGCGCCTGGGCATCCTTCATATTCACATCTTTGAGGAGGAGGGACATTGCCATCGACACTGCCATCGAGGGCAGGATGACCTCCACTCCATCCTCGCCGGTGTACCCGGTTCTGCTCACGGTCAGTTTCATCACCATCAGGTTCTTGACCAGGAAGCGATATCGCTTCAGAGTCGGGATCTCGTTGCTGAACTTGGCGACCATCTCTGACATCACCTTGGGTCCCTGGAGCGCGACCATCGCGGTGCTGAGCGTCTGGTCCTCGATCTTGACGGCCATGTCGCCCTTGACCTCCTGGAAGTGGCCCAGGAGTTTCTCGCGGTTGGACGCGTTCACGACCATCATGAACTCGTCATCATCCATGCGGTAGACGATGACGTCATCGCGAACTCCGCCGCGGTCGTTGCAGACCAGGGAGTAGCGGCATTGGCCGGCATCCATATCGCTGATCTTGCGGGTGCAGAGTTTCTCAAGAAAGCGGCGGGCGTGACGGCCGCTGATCTTGACGCGGCCCATGTGGGAGACGTCAAAGAGACCGCCCGAAGTGCGGACCTGGTTGTGCTCCTCATGGATGCCCGTGTAGAGCATGGGCATTTCCCAGCCGGCAAAGTCTACCATTTTGCCACCGGCATCGACGTGAAAGTTGTAGAGAGGTGTGCGAAGCAAACGGTGGTCTCCTGAGGTCAGAAAGGACGTACCCGGGGAGACAAGAATACACGCATTGGGGTCGCGTTGGCGAGCGGATCTCTCGGCGCGGCGAAGGCGAGCGATGGGCAGGGAAACCCCAACCGCGTAGAAACCCAGCGGAATCAGGTCGGTGGGCGTTCATCGGTAGCGGGAACGGATTCCGCTCGAATGACGCGGGTGACCCATCCCAGCTTCTCAAGTATGCGAATCGTCTGGTAAGAGAGGTCAAACTCCCACCATCGCTCGCCGTGGGCGACGGACCGCTGGCTGGCGTGGTGGTTGTTGTGCCAACCCTCGCCGAAGGTGAAGAGAGACACGATCCAGTTATTGCGGGAGTCGTCGGGGGTGTCGTAGTTGCGGTATCCCCAGGTGTGGCCGGCGGAGTTCACCAGCCAGGTCACGTGGAAGCTGAAGGTGGTTCGGATGCAAACTCCCCAGATCACCCACGAAAGCCCCAGAGAAGGGCCCCCGATGGCCGCGCCGATGCCGAAGAGTGCCCCGGCCAGGAGAATTTGGAAAGTCCAGTGGTAGCGGTCGATCCAGACCATGACGGGGTCTTTGGCCAGGTCGCCCGCGGCGTATCGAGGGTCGGGTGCACCCTTATCGTGCCCGAGGGACCAGAGGATGTGGGCCCAGTTGAAACCGTGCCTGGGGGTATGGGGGTCGTTCACATCGTCGGGCGTCCGGTGATGGAGGCGGTGAGTGCCGACCCACCAGAGGGGACCGCCCTGACTGTTCAGGGCACCGAGCACGGTCATGAAATACTCAAGCGGACGGCTGATTCGGAAGCCGCGGTGCGTGAGGAGCCGGTGATAGCAAAGGGAGATGCCCCAGCCCAGGCAAAGGTAGTAGAGCACCAGTGCCACGCCGAGCCCGGACCAGGAAAACGTCCATCGGGCGAGCAGGCACCCGACGTGGGTGAACACGATCGCCAGGCAGTTGTGCCAGATGATCTGGTAGCCTTTGCCGGAGGGAACCGGGCGGGCGATGGCGGCGGTGGACGGGTGTTGCAATAGCGGCTCCGGATAGCCAGCGAAGGCGGGCGGGTGGACTCGCTGGCGCCGCTTTGGTTATCGACAGATAGTAGGTTGCGGGTTTGGAATCGGCTTTGGGGCGTTTGCCCTCATATCATCCGCCAATGACCGGATCGCCCTGCATTCTGAGCGTTGCGATTGCCCATGTGCTGCGTGCGTGCACGCCGCCGTGACGGCGATCCATGCGCCCGCTCCGTGCCCTTCGGGCACTCCATCACAACCTCGTTTGAACGCAACCCGCCCTTTGGGGTAGGGTTTGACCCTTACCCTGCAACTCAACCGATTGAATCACCATGAGCCACGCCCAAGACATTGCTCGCCGCCGCACGTTCGCGATCATTTCGCACCCGGACGCCGGCAAGACCACCCTGACTGAGAAACTGCTGCTGTACGGCGGTGCCATTGACCTGGCCGGATCGGTCAAGACGCGTAAGGACCAGCGGACCACGGCATCCGACTGGATGGAGTTGGAAAAGCAGCGCGGAATTTCGATCAGCTCGACGCTGCTGCAGTTCGACTACGACGGTAAGCGCGTCAATCTGCTCGACACCCCCGGGCACAAAGACTTCTCGGAAGACACCTACCGCGTGCTCACGGCTGTGGATGCCGCGGTGATGGTGATCGATGCGGGTAAGGGTGTCGAGCCGCAGACTCGGAAGTTGTTTGAGGTGTGCAAGCGGCGGGGTGTGCCCATCTTCACGTTCATGAACAAGTGCGACCGACCGACGCGGCCGCCGCTGGACCTGATCGATGAACTTGAGAAGGTGCTTGGCATCGCGGCCTATCCGGTGAACTGGCCCTTGGGCACCGGTCCGGATTTCAAGGGTGTTTACGACCGCCTGGAAAGGAAGGTACATCTCTTTGAACGCAGGCCGGGCGGGGGTGCGTTTGTGGCGCCCGTTGAGGTGATGGGGTTGGATGACCCGGTCCTTCTGGAAAAACTCGACCGCCCGGCCCACGCCGAGGCGATTGATGAAATCCGAATGCTGGATGGCGCCGGGGCGGGATTTGACCGTGACGCCGTCCTCGCGGGCACGACAACCCCGGTGTTCTTCGGCAGCGCC
This sequence comes from Phycisphaerales bacterium, assembly GCA_044222485.1. Lineage (GTDB taxonomy): Bacteria > Planctomycetota > Phycisphaerae > Phycisphaerales > UBA1924 > JAHBXE01. The sequence goes on from JBGAND010000023.1 coordinate 36,485, forward strand.
ATGAACAACTTCGGAGTGAAGCTGCTGCTGGACAACTTCCTGAACTGGTCGAGCCCGCCGACGCCGCGAAACTCGAGCATCGGGCCGATCCAGCCGGATGACAAGCGGTTCAGCGGTTTTGTGTTCAAGATCCAAGCGAATATGGACCCGCGGCACCGCGACCGCATCGCTTTTGTGCGTGTCGTGTCCGGATCTTTCGAACGCGACATGTTTGTCATCCACGCGCAGACGGGGAAGCGTGTGCGCCTTGGCAACGCCACCAAGCTCTTCGGCAACCAGCGCGAGACGGTGGATGAAGCCGTTGCGGGCGATGTCGTGGGTCTGGTTGGCAATGACCTCTTCGGCATCGGCGACACGCTGACGGATGACCGCACCATTGTGTACGACGAGATCCCCGAGTTCACGCCGGAGTGCTTTGCGCTCCTGCACAACCCGCAGCCCGGCAACTTCAAGCGGTTCAATCTTGGTGTCGAGCAACTCATGAAAGAGGGTGTTGCCCGCCAGTTTGACCTGGTTGGTGGCGCTCAAAAAGTCGTGTTGTTGGCGGCCGTTGGGCCGTTGCAGTTTGAAGTGCTCCAGTACCGGCTTCAGAACGAGTACGGTGCGGAGTCGCGCTTGGACCCTGCACCCTGGAACACTGTCCGCTGGTGGCGGGTCAAGGGCCAGCCTGCGCCGAACAAGGCGACCATCGAGATGTCCGAGTTGCCGAACACTCCCGACGATGCACGCCTCGCCTTCGATGACAGCGGGCGCGCCATGGTGATGTTCCCCGATCAGTGGTCTCTACGCTTCTTCGGTGAACGCAACCCCACGCTCGAGCTCTCGCCGACACCCTTTGACCGGGCCAAGGCAGTCGCGGCGATGAACACGGCTTCGTGATCGCGACTTAACCCAGCGGGCCCGAGGCTCGCAATAACCCCTCTGCGGGCTTCAGAACCCACCATCGCCTTGATGCAAGGCTCAGCGCTGCACGCCGTTGTTGCATCATGGGCAGTGTGTCCGACACTGTCCTACTATTCACGCGCAAGACGAAGTCTGCACCAGGAGTCCGACGCATGGCAACACCTAAGACCGCTCCACTCAAGCCCCCGACTCAGAAGGTCTCCTATCGCCTGCCCGAACGTGTCGGCTTGGTCGTGAACAACCTGGCCCATCGCACGGGTTGGAGCGAGTCCTACGCTGCGGGGTTCCTGGTGGCGTTGGGTTACGCAGGTTTACGAGGAAGAACCAAAGAAGTGGATGCCCGGCGCAGGGTCGTCGCGGCCCAGGTCGCTCTGGCCAGGGTGCATCGCGAGGCTGTCGAAGAAGGGCGGAAAGACAAGGCCGCGGCCCGCAAACGCGTGAGTGGCGCCCGTCCCGCTCGAACGGCGAAGTAGCGCGAGGCTCTAAGGCCGGTTGGTTGGCGGAGTTGGACCCATCCGGGCGTCAACCAGGTCGTTCCGGATTTCGACCGTCAAGTCATCGTCGTTGCCCGCGATACCGTCCATGCCGCGGCTGAGGAGTTCAACGCCCTTGCCGTCGGGGTGAACCACGTACACGTACGGATGCCCCCAAGGGTCATCCATGCCGTTGGCGAGGCCGGGAACTTCCGACCAGTTCTGTGGCAGCGCTCCGTTGTGAGATGTCTGATACGTCTTGATTGCCTCGTTGACCTGGTACCCGTCCATGGTCACCGGAATGATCGCAAAGAAACCGAAGGCGACCAGCAAGACCACGACCAGGATGGTGAGCAGCATGCCGACCAATCCGATGATGAGCCCGGCGATTGCAAACCCGCGCGGTCGGCGACCCATCGCGATGGCGGAGAGAATCACGCCCACGATCGACAAACAGCCACACCCCAGCCCCAACAGCGACACGACAAAGCCGGCGATGCCCAAGCCGTTGGTGGGCGGGCGCTCCAACGGGGTTCGAGCCGGGTTGTAGTTAAAGGGGTCGTTGGGATGCATCGCCGGGAGAATATCAGACCGCCCGGGGGTTTGGCGAGGCAGGGAATATGTAGTTTGGCGCGGGTCCGTCACTCATAGGATGAACCGGTTCTCCGGGGGCGGCACCCGGCATTGGAGCAGAGCGATGTCCAACGCAAGCCCGCTTCCCACGCCGATTCGGACAGCCGCTGCCCTCACCGCCGTGTTAGTCGCAGCGACGATCCTCTACGTGGCACGCGAGGTGCTCATCCCTATCGCACTGGCGGTGGTGTTGACGTTTCTGCTGGCTCCGCTCGTGCGCCGGCTGGAGCGGCTGCGGATGCCGCGGCCCGTGGCGGTGTTGCTTGCCGTCGGCCTGTCGACCCTCTTCCTGGGCGGGATGGGATGGGTCATGGAAGAGCAGGTTGTTGGCTTGGCCGAACGCCTCCCCGAGTTCAAGACCAACCTCCTCAAGAAAGTCGATGAGCTTCGCCCTTCGAGCGGCGGGATGCTCGGTCAGGCGGGAGAGGCCATTTCGGAGTTGGCTCACAAGGTTGCGGGCGAACCTTCGGCAGAGGCATCAAGTGCCGCCGCGGCCCCGACCGAACCCAAGCCCCTACCTGTGAAAGTAGTCGAGCCGCCTACCGCGCCCCTGGTATACGCGAAGAACCTGATCGGGCCCATCATCAGTCCGCTGGCGACTGCCGGAATCGTCGTTGTGTTCTCGATCTTCATGCTCATCAAGCGTGAGGATGTGCGCAACCGGTTTATCCGCCTGGTTGGACAGAGCGAAATGCACGTGACCACTCCGGCGCTTGACGATGCGGCGCAGCGGATCAGCCGGTACCTGCTGATGCAGTCGATCACCAACGGGAGCGCGGGGCTGTTGATTGGCGCGGGGTTGTACTTCCTGCATGTGCCGGGTGCGCTGGTGTGGGGCCTGCTCATCGCGTTCATGCGGTTTCTCCCCTACGTGGGCATACTGGTCGCCGCGGCTCTGCCGGTGGCGATTTCGCTCTCGGCATCTCCGGGCTGGTCGCAGGTGCTGATGGTGATCGGCCTGATCCTGGTTGTTGAACTGGTGATTGGCAATGCCGTTGAGCCCCTGCTCTTTGGCTCCCACACGGGGGTGTCGCCGCTGGCGATCCTGGCCGCGGCCGTATTTTGGACATGGCTGTGGGGCCCGGTGGGACTGCTGTTGGCGACTCCGCTGACGGTGTGCCTGGCAGTAGCGGGCAGGCACGTCCCGCCCCTGGCATTTCTGGATGTGTTGCTGGGAGATGAACCGGTGCTGACGCCGGAAGCGAGGTTGTACCAGCGCGTGTTGGCCGGTGATGCCGAAGAGGCCGGAGACATCATCGAGTCATTCGCCAAGGACAAGCCCTTGTCGGAGGTCTACGACAGGTTGGTCGTCCCCGCGATTCGGCTGGCTGAATCGGTCCGACACCGCGGGGGGCTGAGTGAGGACCATGATCTTGCGGTCCGGGAGATGCTCTCGGTGGTCATCGAGGATATGGGTGACCTGAGCGCTCCTGGTCCCGCGGCGGGTTCTTCCGACCCCGCAGAACGGGGTTTGGTGATCTGCCTTCCCGCACGCGATAGCGCCGACCAACTGGTCGCCCGAATGCTGGCCCGCCTGTTGTCCAACGCCGGGGTCCAGGCCGAGGTGCCATCGGCCGAGGCGCTCACGGGGGAAATGATGGAGGCAGTCGCCACACGCCAGCCCGCCGTCGTGTGCATCTCAGCGGTGCCACCAGGATCAGCCGTGCATACGCGCGTTTTGTGCAAGCGGCTCCGCGCCAAGTTCCCGGATCTGGCGATCGTGGTCGGACTGTGGGACCCGAACGTCAACGTCACTGTGGCCAGGGAGCGCCTCGAAATCACGGGCGCGGTTCAAATCGTGACCCAACTCCAGCAAGCGGTTGATCAGATCCGTTCGCTGGCGGGATACGCCGGGGGCACTTAGGTGCGCTCAGCCTCGCCCATCCGGCGGCTCCGGACACTTCCTCAGATAGTCCAGAATATCCGAAACCTGGGCAGTCGCCAGGGCCAGGCATGTGTCCGCCCCACCGTAATACATGCGGATCTGACCAGTCTGCTTGTCCAGAATCCAGCCACAGGGGAACGCGACGTTGTTCACATCGCCATGCCGTTCGTAGGACTCCTCAGGAGCGAAGATCCACTCATCGCTCCGGCGAAGCACTTTGCGCGGGTCTTCCAGGTCCAGAAGGGCCAGTCCCAGACGGTAAAGGCATCCGCTCGCGGTGTGGCGGACGCCGTGATACAGGATCAGCCAGCCTTCGGGCGTTTCCAGCGGTGGAGGGCTTAGGCCGATTTTGTTAGCATCCCACCACGCTCCGCGGCGAGCGTGCATCAGGATTCGGTGCTCACCCCAGTGGATGAGGTCGGGGGAATACGAAATCCAGATGTGCGCCCCTGAGCTACCGGCGGAAACCGGCCGGTGGATCATCGCGTAGCGCCCGCCGAAGCGACGCGGGAAGATCGCGGCATCCTTGTCTTCCGGCGGCATGACCGCGCCAAGCCGCGTGTACTTGACGAAGTCCTTGGTGGTGGCCAGCGACACCAGCGGCCCGCTGGCCGAATAGGCCGTGTAGGCGATGATCCATTCCTTGCGCTCTTCGATCCAGGTTAGGCGCGGGTCTTCCACTCCCCAGGCCTCCTCCGTGAAGTTCTTGGGGTCGGCCGCGAAGCTGGGCTTGGAGTCGATGCGCCAGTCTGTCACGCCGTCCCTGCTACGCGCCACGGTCAGATGCGAATGGCCGCGCCGATCTTCGACGCGGACAAGCAGGATCGTTTCGTCTCCCATCTGACACGCCCCGGCGTTGAACACCGTGTGCGCGGGGTACGGCCAATCCTGCGCCGTGATGATCGGATTGCCCTCATGCCTATGGAAAAGCACTGGGTAAAGGCAGGGCGGTTTCGATTCCCGATGTATCATGGAGATCCTTGTGTGTAACGAACGAGCCATCCGTGCTCTTTGACGCCGTGCACGCCGCGGAAGCCTTGTGAGTCATCGCCGCCGAGAGCTGAGCGCGGAGCACCTCCGCCCAAAGAAACGCAAGGGTTGATTCCGCACCCTGATTCCGATTCACCCCCGAACCCATCAAACCATCGCAGCAGGACCCCGCCGGCACATCAACCAGGGACACCCCCAGGCTGTTCCGGCCCAAAAACCAGCCGCAAGCCCGTCCGAACGCGCCCAAATGATCCTCACCGTCAAAGGCAATGAACGCCTCCAGCGCAGCTTCCGCCATCGTGACCGCCTCAAGCGGCTGCTGGTCGTAGGGCGCCTTCTCCTCGCCGTGCGAGAACCAACCCGCGTTCCCCACAGGCCAGAAGAAGCCATCGTGGGTGGTTTCCTGATCAAGGAACGCGAACGAGGTCTTGGCAACCTCGAGGAACGATTCCTTGGGCCAGCATTGTGCCGCGACGAACAACGCGTGCGGCAGCACGGCGTTGGCGTACGTCATTCGAGACTCAAACCACTGCCAATCCGGTCGCTGGGATCGGTGATAGCACTCCGCCAGCCGATGGGATGCGGACTTGGCGAGGGCATCGAGCGACTTTACATTCGTCGCTCCCGCCGCCCTCAGGTGCCCCCACGCGAGAATGACGTAGGCCTGGGCTCGGATGCTCCGAAGCTCGGCGAGCGTCGGCAACACCCCCTCGATCATTTCGCGCGCCAGCGTTCGGATGTCCATCGGCAGAGTGCTTCCGAGCACCTCCGCCAGCGCCCGCACGGCCTGCCCCTGGCAGTCGCCATCGCTGTCCGTGTCCATCCATTGTCTTTGATAACTCAAGAGATTGTGAAAGCCGCCACCCGCGCGACGGGAGTATTCGAGCAAGCTCAAGTACGTGGTGATCCGACTGAGCATCCGCTCGTCCGGCCGTTCGCACCACAGCCGCGTGCACAGCCGAAGCGCCCGAGCATTGTCGTCAATTGTGTATCCGCTCTAACGACGCGGAACGCTGTAAATGGCGTGCTGAATCAGCCCCGTCGAGTCGGTCATGCGGTCCAGGTGGCCCAGTGCAATCGGATGGTCCATCACACGCCTCCGTGCAGAACCCTGCCGGACCAGCCCGGCAGAAGCGTTCGGGCGGGGCGATGGACTAGCGGATGGCTCGCCGGCACTGCACGGTTGAAAGCCCTGAGGTACTCATTGCCGACATTGGCCCAGCGCATCGGCTTTGCATACGCAAACGCCCGGCGAGACGTCGCTGCCCGCAAGTCTTCATCGCACAGGAACCGGACGGTCGCATCCGCCAGCGGATTGCTTTCCGCAAACGGCACCAGCAGGCCGCGGCCATTGGCCAGCACTTCTTCAGCATACAGGTAGGGTGTGCTGACAATCGCACGTCCCGCGGCCATCGCATACGCCAGCGTGCCGCTGGCGATCTGGTCCTTGCCGGGATACGGCGTGACATACACATCGCAAGCCTGAAGATACTCAAGAAGATCGGGCAAGCTCAGGTACTCGTTCACAAACCCGACGTGCGCGCCAACCCCCAGTGACTCGGCCATTTGCGCCAGAGATTCCCGATAGACCTCACCCTCCCGCCGTTTCACAAGAGGGTGGGTAACCCCAACGATCAGATAGAGAGCATCCGGGCAAGAGGCCACGATCCGCGGCATCGCCTGGATCACGTGCTCCAGGCCTTTGCCGGCATTGATCAGCCCGAACGTGCAGATGACCCGTCGCCCGTTCAGGTTGAGTTTGGTCTTGCATTCGGCATCGCGTTTCTTCCCAACCATCGGAACCCCGTGCGGGATGATGCTCACGTTCCGGTCCGGAACGTCGTACACGCCGCTGAGCAACCCCGCCGCGACGCGCGTCATCACGACAGTTCCGTGACTGAGCGAGGCCAACTCTCGGATCAGGTCGCGGGGCACTTCCTGCGGCCGTGTCATCAGCGTGTGAAACGTCGTCACGATCGGCTTGCGGCAGGCACGCACAAACTTCAGGATGTCCCGGCCCCATTCTCCTGGATACAGGCCGAATTCATGTTGCAGGCTCACCACATCGCAAGGCCCATCGTTCACGGCCTCGGCCGCGAGCCGGTACGCGCTCGGACAGTTGTTGTCAATCACGTGTACAACGCGAGGATCGGCGTAGTCCAAAGCCCGCGTCCGCTGAATCGCTGCCAGTGATGAAACCGGTTCCCGCGCGGCCAAGTCAAATGCATCCGCCGAATCGCGGGTGAACGTCGCCAGCCCGCACTCCTCAGGTGGATAGGTAGCAAGGAACAGCGGGCGGATGGTGGGCATGCGAGTTCTCCCAAAGACCTTAAAGGACGCCTCCAAACGGGCTTTGGCGCGCCGCATGTTTCAGCGCGCCGTTGTATCAGCATGGTTCCCAGCAACCATCGCCAACCAGATGCCGCGGCACACCTGTGCCCGGTTCTTCTCATTTTCAGAAGCGTCTCGCGTAAGGTCGTTTGCTCGCCGCCCTGACGAGTCCTGAGAGCTCAGGAATCAACCACGGCGGGCACTGACCGGGCGGGCCCGTTTCGCTAATTCACGCTAGACGTACGGCACCCTGATATCTATGAAGCACTTTGTCTTGGGTGGGCGCTCGGGTTGGGTATCGTCGAGAGCCACCAATCGGGTCGTGCGGAGTCTCAGGAATCGTCGCATGAGGCGGCCTCTCCGGCTTACTTCGCTCCGCCCTTGCCCTTCATCGCCCGGATCCGCTCGCCGAGGCTCAACAGCTTGATAAAGCCACCCGCATCCTTCTGGCTATAGATCTCTTCCCCCTCGAATGAGACCATCTTCTCCGCGTACAGCGAGTTGGGGCTGAGGCGTTTGATCGACGTCGCCTGACCCTTGAAGAGCCGCACGGTGATGGTGCCAGAGAGCGGCTCGGCAATCTTCTCGGCGCACGCCCAGAGAGCCTCGCGCAGGGGTGTGAACCACCGCCCGTCGTACACCAGTTCGGCGAAGGTGAGCCCCAGATGCTCGCGGTAGTGGCGCGTCTCGCGATCAAGCACCAGTTCCTCGATCGCCCGTAGGGCCTCGACGATCACCGTTCCGCCCGGGGTTTCATACAGCCCGCGCGACTTCATGCCGACGCGCCGGTTCTCAACCAAATCCACGCGGCCAACTCCGTGCTTGCCCGCGATGTCGTTGAGTTCCTGAATGATCTTCCACGCGGGCATCGCCTTGGCGTTGAGCATGGTGGGGCGACCCTTGATAAACGTCAGGACGACATCCTCGAAGAGGCTTGGTGCCTTCTCCGGCGATGTGGTGAGCATCCACGCATCCTCCGGCGGTGCGTTCGCCGGGTCTTCGATCGTCCCGCCTTCGTGGGAAATGTGCCACAAGTTGCGATCGCGTGAGTAGATCTTGGTCGCCGAAGCGGTGGTGGGGATGTTCCGGGCCTTGAGATAGTCCAGCATCGCGATGCGACCAGAGAGGTTCCACTTATCGTGCCGCCACGGCACGATCGTCTCCAACTCCGGCGCCAACGCGGCGTACGCCGACTCAAACCGCACCTGATCATTTCCCTTCCCCGTGCAACCGTGCGAAAGCGCCGTGCACCGGGTTTTGAGAGCGACCTCGACCTGAGCCTGAGCGAGAATCGGCCGCGCGATCGCCGTGCCGAGCAAGTAGCGGCCCTCGTAGATCGCCCCGGTGATCATCGTCGGCATCACGAAGTCATCGACGAACCGCTGCTTGAGATCGACGACGTGGCACTCGACCGCGCCCGAGTCCTTCGCCTTTCTCTCCACACCGGCCAGTTCGTCCGAACCCTGGCCCACATCACCCACGACGCAGACAACCTCAGCGCCAGGGATGTTCTCCTTCAGCCAGGGGACGATGCAGGAGGTATCCAGTCCGCCGGAATATGCAAGGGCGATGCGCTTTGCCATGGGTCAGTTCCAGAGAAGTGCCGAGTGCCAAGTCCCGAGTGCCGAGGGAAGAACTCGTCCAAGTGTGCCATGTGGCGATGTGTGCTGTCCTAAACGCCGCCCAGCATATGCAGCAGCAACGCATTCTGAACGTGCATGCGGTTCTCCGCCTGATCGTAAACGATGGAAGTGGGGGAGTCGATGACCTGATCGGTCACCTCCGCCCCGCGGTGGGCCGGCAGGCAGTGCATAAAGAACGCCTTCGGGCCGGCGAGCTCCATAAGTTTCTCATCCACCCGAAACTTCGCAAACGCCGCCATCCGTTTGATCTTCTGGTCTTCATCACCCATCGACACCCAAGTATCGGTGTAGACGGCCTGAGCGCCCTTGATAGCCGCGGGATCGTGTGAGATCGTGATCGAGCCACCGGACTCCGCAGCAAATCGCCGCGACTCTTCGAGTGCGAACGCTTCCGGCTGGAATCCCTTCGGGCAAACGACAGTCATGTGCACGCCGAGCTTCCCCGCCCCGTGCATCAATGAAGTGCAGACGTTGTTCCCATCACCCACATACGCCAGCTTGAAGCCCTTAAGCCTCTTCACCCCACCCAGCTTCTCCGCCAGCGTGAAGTAGTCCGCGAGCGCCTGGCATGGGTGATAGGAATCGCTCAAAGCGTTGATCACGGGCACCTTGCAGTTGGCCGCGAGCTCTTCCAGGACCTCCTGTGAATACACCCGGGCGACGATGCAGTCCACCCAGCGCTCCAGGTTTCGCCCATAGTCCTTAACGGCTTCCCGTGCCCCGATCCGCTCCTTCGAGTGGTCAAAGAAGATCGTGCTCGCCCCCATCTTCGACGGCCCCACCTCAAAGGTCACCCGCGTCCGCAGGGATGGCTTCTCAAAGATCAGGATGATTGTCTTGCCATCCAGAGCCTTGCGATATGGCAGGATGTTCCGCTTGGTCGCCCCGGCGGTGATGAAGAGCTCTTCAATCTGCCCAGCATCCAGGTCCGCCAGGTTCAAGAGATCAGAGAAAGGTTGTACGTCAGTCGTGTTCGTCATTAAACGTGAATCCCAAAAAGGTGCGAGCTAGTTATTACGTGAAACGGGGTGCGAAGTTCCAGTGGAGGAGTGGGGGATCAGGGTCGTCGCGTCGGAACCACCCGGGTCCCGACCGCCTCTCCCCGTGCCAGCCGAATCAAGTCCTGAGGGTCATTCCAAGATGCAATCGTCGCCGGAGCCTGAGCCGCATCCGCCGCGGCCAGCGCCGCCTTCACCTTCGGAATCATCCCGCCAGAAACCACGCCCCGCTCAATCAACTCATGAATCGCGGCGGCATCCAACTGCGGAATCAGCTTCTTCTGGCCATCCAAGACCCCCGCCACATCCGTCAGCAACACCACCCCGCGGGCATTCAAAATCCGAGCCACCCCCGCGGCCGCATCATCCGCATTGATATTCAACATCTGTCCACTCGCGTCCAGTCCGATCGTCGAAAGCACCGGCAGGAACCCCGCCCCAATCAACGTCTTCAAAACCCGCCCATCGCCCCCCGTGACCTTCCCAACCGCCCCAGGATCAAACGAGTATTCGTCGGACTTCGCCGAGTTGATCGACCCCAGCCCATCCCCGAGACTCAACCCCACCGCCGCCAACCCCGTCCGCTGGATCGCCCCCACCAAAGCCTTGTTCACCCGCCCCGCCAACACTGCCGCAATCTCCGGCATGACCGCCACGGGCGTAATCCGAATCCCCTCGCGCCGCTCTGTCGTGATCCCCAGCCGGTCCAAATGCTGATCCACAGCCCGACCACCGCCGTGAATCAACACAAGCTGCCCACCCAGAATCCGGTGAGCCTCCTTCAGCGCGGCCCACAACGGCCCCGCATTGAACGGATCATCCACCCCAGCCCCGCCAATCTTGATCACCAATGGTGAAGTCGGGGAGCTCATGCGAGCGACCCCCCGCCATCCAGCGCCAGCCCTTCATCAAACCCAAATCGAACGTTATAGCACTGCACCGCCTGCCCCGCGGCCCCCTTCACCAGATTGTCAATCGCGCTCACCACGATCAGGTGCTTATTCGCCTCATCCACCGCCCACCCGATGTCGCAGAAGTTCGTCCCCCGCACCGCCGCGACCGAAGGCCACACATCGGGAGCCATCAAACGCACAAACGCCTCATCCGAATACGCCGCCTTCAAAGTCTCCGTCACCCGCGCCCCATCCCACCGATCCGCCAGCTCAATATGGATCGTGGAAAGAATCCCCCGATCAAACTGCCCCAGGTGCGGCGTGAAAACCACCGGCGTCCCCGAATACAGATCAATCTCCGGATTGTGCCGGTGCTTGAACACGTTGTAAGGCTGGAGGCTTACCTCGCAGAACAGCGACTTCACCGTCGCCGACCGCCCCGCCCCGCTCACGCCACTCGTCGAATCCACAATCGCCCGCCGCCGCCGATCAATCGCCCCCGCCCGCGCCAGCGGCGCCAGCGGCAGAATCGCCGAAGTCGGATAGCACCCCGGCACCGCTATCAGTTCCGCCTTCCCGATCTCCTTGCGATGCAGTTCCGGCAGCCCATACACCGCCTTCAGCAACAAGTCCGGCTGCTGGTGCTCAAACCCATAGAACTTGGGATACATCGCAGCGGACTTCAACCGGAACGCCCCCGAAAGATCAAACACCTTCGGCGCACTTTCCCCGAGCCCCACCAAGTCCGCCGCCCAGTGAATACTCGCCTCGTGCGGTGTCGCCAAAAATACAGCCTCAGCCCCAGACGCCTTCAACGCCCCCAGCTCGGCCGCCGCCACCGGCATGTCAATACGTCCCCGCAGTCGCGGATACAGATCCCCCATGCTCTGCGGCTTGTCCGACTTCCCCGACCCAAACAGCCCGACAATCTCCGCCCGAGGATGGCGCAGCAGAATCGAAACCAGCTCCGCGCCGGAATACCCACCCGCACCAATGACAGCAACCTTGATTCGTTTCATAGCAGTGGTGGTGGGGGGCCTACCGCAACCCCGCAAGCTCCTTGAAGTGCGACAGTATCTTGCCCGCATCCTTCGCCGACCGAGTCGCCACAAAAACAGTGTCATCCCCCGCCACCGTCCCCAGCACCGGCTTCATCGAGGCCTTGTCAATCTCCAAAGCCAGCAGCGGAGCCCCCCCCGGCCCGGTATGAAGCACCGCCAGATTCCCCCCCGCATCTCCGCTGATCAAAAACTCCTTGAGCGCCCGCTCCAGCGAAGCCGCATCATGGTGCCCATTCACCTGCGAAGGCAACGAATACCCCTCCCCGCCTTTCACCACCCCCAGCTCATGCAGGTCCCGAGACAGCGTCGCCTGAGTCACCTCCACCCCCCGCTCGCGCAGAAGCTCAGCCAGGCGTTCCTGATTCGGAACCCCTGTCTTCTCGATCAACTCCAGGATGAGGCGCTGCCGCCGTGGCTTGGTGGTCATTGAATGATTATGCACACAGTGCATAAAGAAGTCAAGCCTCTCGCCGCGCCAACCAGTGGCCAAGGATAACGCATGTCGGTTGCGCCGCTCCGAACGCCTTGCCGGCTTCATCTGCTCGCCTCCCTCGGGGCCGTTGTTGTCCTGCCCGCCTCCATCCTCGCCTCCGCGGCCCTGCCACCCGGTCAAACCGAGTCGTTCTATCTGGTCGCGTGGATACGGGGAACCGCAATTCTGTCGGCCATCGGCGCAGCGGTGGTCTCCATCTTCGCGCTCCACCTGTTGGTCGGGTCGAGAAACCCGCGCCGCTGGGCGTTGATGGCAAGTTGTGTTCAAGCGTGGTGGTTAACACCAGTGGTGCTGGCTTGGAGCGGCGCGCGCATTGTCATTGCCTGTTACGGGGTCAACCGTACTGGACTGATGGCGCCTCCAATCGTCGGTTGGGAACCATTCTTGAAGTCCGCGACGAATTCGGCAGTACTTGCTGTGAGCGTCTGCATCGCAACTGTTCTTTCGGTTCGGAAGTATTCCGCCGACCTACATCGCATTCGCGCTGCTATGGGCCTGCGCCGCGAATGCCCGCACTGCGGTTACGACATGCTCGGGCTCAAAAGCTCCATTTGCCCAGAATGTGGACATGCTTCCATGAGCGACTCTCAATGGGATGCGGACTCGTTTGGTCGGTAGCGCCCTGCCTCACCGTACCTGGCTTATCCGGCAGGACCTAAACCCCGTCCACCCACACCCGCGCCACCTTCAAAGCCTCCAAAACCGCTCCCGGCCCCGTCCCCCCGAGCACATTCCTCCTCCCCACCGAAGCTCCCAACGTCAATGCCGTAAACACATGCCCCTCAATCGCCGGGCAAACCCTCTGCATCTCCCCTAACTCCAACTTCTCCAGCGGCACTCCCAACTCAATCGCCCGCCTCACAATCGCCCCCGTGAAGTGGTGCGCATCCCGAAACGCCACGCCGCGCCCCACCAGATAATCCGCCAACTCCGTCGCATTCGAATACCCACCCGCCGCGGCCTCCCGACACTTCTCCCGATCCACCTTCATCGTCCCCACAACGCGCGGCACAATCCTCAAGCACAACGACAACGAAGCCATCGCATCAAACAGCGGCTCCTTGTCCTCCTGCATGTCCTTGTTGTACGCCAGCGGCAACCCCTTCAGCGTCATCGCCAACCCCACCTGAGCCCCCAGAATCCGCCCACACTTCCCGCGCATCAACTCCAGCGCATCCGGATTCTTCTTCTGCGGCATCAGCGATGACCCGCTCGTTACCGAATCATCCAACTCCACCAACCCAAACTCCGCCGTGCAATACAAAATCAACTCCTCCGCAAACCGCGACAGGTGCACCGCACAAAGCGAGGCCGCGGCCAGCGTTTCCACCACAAAGTCCCGATCCGCCACCGCATCCAAACTATTCGCAGTCGGGGCGTCAAACCCCAACTCCTTCGCCAGGGCCACCCGATCAATCGAGTAAGCCGTCCCCGCCAGCGCCCCCGACCCCAGCGGACAAACATTCACGCGCCTACGAGCATCTGCAAACCTCCCCACATCCCGCTCCAACATCTCGACATACGCCAAGCACCAGTGAGCCAGCAGCACCGGCTGAGCCCGCTGCAAGTGCGTATACCCCGGCCAATACGTCCCGATCTCCCGCTCCGCCAAATCCAAAAACGCCCGCTGCGCCGCCCGCACCTCCCCCACCCGAGCATCAATTTCCTCCCGAACCCAAAGCCGCAAGTCCGTCGCCACCTGATCATTCCGCGATCTGCCGGTGTGCAGCTTCTTCCCCAAATCCCCCACCCGCTTAATCAACTCCGCCTCAACCCAGGAGTGCACATCCTCCTGCAGAAAGTGGCCCTGAGCATTCACCGCCAGCAGCACCCGCGGCTCCCGCTGCACCACCGCATCGAGCTCCTGCAGAGCCTCAACCAATCGCCCCCTCTCCTCCGCCGTCAAAACCCCCACCTTCTCAATCGCCCCCGCCCACGCGATAGACCCCCGAATGTCCTGCCTCACCAACCGATAGTCAAACCCCAGCGAGTCATTGATCTCGCGAAACAGGGGATCCGCATCCTTAGAAAAACGCCCTTGAGCAAGTCCTCGCGACATGCCCACATCATTGCAGCATTCCCGGAGGCATGCGTGCCATCAATCGGTTCCTCCGACTTCGATGCCGACCACCCATTTGGTGCCTTATTGCGGCGAACTGCGACCTCCGCATCCAACCGCCTCTCTCCCCACCCGTTACACTCTGCCCTCCCCACGAGACCCCCCCATGCGCATCCGCCTCCTCGCCATCCTCCTCTGCCCTAACCCCGCCCTCGCCCGCCCCCGACGACCCCGTATCGACGCCACCGGCCGCGATGTCGGCAACTACCCCCCTCCCCGCCACATCGACCTTCTCCACATGAAGCTGGCCATCGACATCCCGGACATGAAGGTCCCCGCCTTCTCCGGTATCGAAACCCTCACCATCACCCCCATCGCCAGGCCGCGGCAAGAACTCATCCTCAATGCCGTCGGCCTCAAGATCGACTCCGTCTCGCTCACCGGCAACGGCGCCACCGCACCCTACCCCCTCGCCTTCACCAACAAGGATGGTCTCCTCAAAATCACCTTCAACCCGGCCATCAAGCTCGGCGAAAAAGTTGATGTCGTGATGCGCTACTCCGCGACGCCCAAGGCCGACGGCACCGCCCTCACCTGGACCAAGGGCCGCCCCGAAGCCTCTCGTGAAACCGACAAGTTCGCCCAGATCCACAGCCAGGGCCAACCCGACCACAACCGAAAATGGTTCCCTTGTCACGACTTCCCAAATGAACGCCTGACCACCGAGCTCTTCGTCACCGTCGAGGACCCCTACATCGTCGGCTCCAACGGCCGCCTCATCGAAGCCACACTCGGCACTCCATCCGCCAACGGCGACCCGCGCATGACCTGGCACTGGCTCCAGGACAAGCCCCACGCCACCTACCTCATCTCCATGGTTGTCGGCCGCTTCTCCATCGTCGGCCTCCCCACCAAGACACCCGAAGAAGCCCGCATCCCCTGCTATCTCTACGCCCCAACCGGCACCGAAAAAACCGCGGCCGCCGCCTACGGCAAAACGCCCGCCATGGTCGCCCACTTCTCCCAGCTCTTCGCCGAGCCTTACGCCTGGGACAAGTACTCCCAGGCCCTGGTCCGCAACTTCATGGCCGGCGGCATGGAAAACACTTCGGCCACCACCATGCAGTCTTCCTCCGCCACCGCGCCCGCTGGCAGCCAGGATGACATCATCTCGCACGAACTCGCCCACCAGTGGTTCGGCGACCTCATGACCTGCAAGGGCTGGGAACACGCATGGCTCAACGAGGGCTGGGCCAGTTTCGCCGAGGCTCTATGGAAAGAAAAAGAAGCCTCGGCCGGGAATGAGCGCCGCGAATACCAGCGCATGATCGCCACCTTCGTCCGCCAAGAGCGCGGCGGAAACCGTACCTCCGCACCCAACAGCCCCGCGATGGTCTCCAACCGCTACACCGATCCCATGCAGACCTTCATCCGCCCCAACAACATCTACTCCAAAGGCGCCTGCGTCCTCCACATGCTCCGCATGCGACTCGGCGATGACGCTTTCTGGAAAGGTGTCCACGCCTACATCCAGAAGCACAAATTCACCCACGTCGAAACCGACGACTTCCGCTACGCTCTCGAAGAAGCCAGTGGCCAAAGCCTCGAGCGTTTCTTCAACCAATGGTGCTACCGCCCTGGCACTCCTCGCCTCGATGTCGAGATCGACTGGAAGCCCGACAACGCAGAAAAGGCCACCGGCCCCGGCGAGCTCATCATCTCCGTGAAGCAAACCCAGAAGATCGACCTGGACAACCCCGCCTACGCCCTCTCGCTTCCCGTCCGCATCACGATCGCCGGCAAGCCGGAGTACGAGCAGCTCGACCTGGACACCAAAACCGGAGAACTCAAGGTCAAACTCTCAGCCAAGCCCGAGGATGTCGAGCTCGATCCCGGGATGAGCGTCATCGCTCCCACCAGCATCAAGAAGCCCCTGGCCATGTGGCTCCATCAGGCTCGCGACACCGATTCGGTCTTCGCCCAACTCCAGGCCGCCGAACACCTCGCCCTGTTCGACGATCCCGCGGCCCGTCAAGCTCTAGCCGAGCTTGCCAAGAGCGATCTTGAAGTGGTTCGGACCGCCGCGGCCGAATCCCTCACTTTCATGAACCAAGCCTCCGCCTCCCTTCCCTGATCTGCCCCTCAGTGTCAAGCCTTTCAGGATCGCCCCAAAATGCAAATCCCAAGTCTCTCCATCACCCTCCTATCTCTCGCCGTCTCCTTCCCCGCCCTCGCCCGCCCCGACGGCGTCCACTCCTCCGCCGACGAATGCGAACACGCGCGCACCCTGTACGCCGCCGACACCCGCACCCCCGGGTTCATCAACCCCGAGACCGGCCGCGATCTCCTCAACTACCCACCCCATCCCCACGTCGCCTACCAGCACATGGCCCTCAAACTCGACATCGCCGACATGAACGTTCCCAAGCTCGAAGCTGAGCAGCACCTCACCTTCACCCCCGTCGGCGATGTTCTCGATTTTCTCCAACTTGACGCCAAGCTCTTCGACATCCACAGCGTCAAAATCTCCAACGCCAAAGCCAAGGTCTCCTTCAAGCACGACGGCCAAAAGCTCAACCTCGCCTTCGACCCACCGCTTCCGGTGGGCGAAAAAACCGAACTCCTCACCACCTACACCGTCAACAACCCCCGAGCCGGACTCATCTGGACGCCTCAATCCAAGGAATGGCCCAACCGCCCCGCTCAACTTCACTCCCAGGGCCAGTCCAACCAGAACAGCTACTGGTTCCCCTGCCACGACTTCCCGAACGTGCGCCTCTCGTCCGAAATCACCATCACCGTTCCCGACGGCTTCATCGTCAGCTCCAACGGCAAGCTCGTCGAAACCACTCAACCCTCGGCGGGCCGCAAAACCTTCCACTGGCTCCAAGACAAACCCCACGCCAACTACCTCGTCTCCCTCATCGTCGGAAAGTTTGACGTCGAGAACATCTCCACCACCAAGCTCCCCATGCCCGTCTACGTCCCCCAGGGCCGCGGCCCCGATATCAAGCGAACGTACGGCCACACGCCCCAGATGATCACCCTCTTCGAGAAACTCACCAGCCAGCCCTACCCCTGGGACCAATACGCCCAGCTCGTCGTCCACAACTTCGGCGGCGGCGGCATGGAAAACACCTCCGCCACAACTCTCTACGACACCGCCATCCTCACCCCAGAAGGCCTCGCCGATGGCGACATCGACGGCCTCATCGCTCACGAGCTCGCCCACCAATGGTTCGGCGATCTCATCACGTGCAAAAGCTGGGAGCACATCTGGCTCAACGAAGGCTTCGCCACCTACTTCTCCAATCTCTGGTTTGAAAACCGCGACGGCAAAGATGCCTACTACGGCTGGATCCTCAGCAACACCGACCGCATCACCGCCCGCGACCGCGCCGATGCTCCCTACCAACCCGCGATGGTCAGCAAGGAATACAAAAACCCCGGCGAGACCTTCAGCCGCGCCGCCAACCCCTACCCCAAAGGCAGCGTCATCCTCCACATGCTCCGCCAGCGCCTCGGCGATGAGATCTTCTTCAAGGCCTTGGGCGTCTACGTAGACCGCTTCAAGTTCAAGCAAGTCGAGACCAACGACCTCCGCCGCACCTTCGAGGAAGTCTCCGGCGAAGCCCTCGACCAGTTCTTCCGGCAGTGGTGCTATCACCCCGGCATCCCCGAGCTCGACATCGCCTGCGACTGGAAAGCCGAATCCAGCGAGCTGGTTGTCTCCATTGACCAGAAGCAAACCATCGACGGCTACAACCCCGCCTTCGAGTTCAACCTCCCCGTCTGGGTCCAAACCCGCTCCGGCGCCTCCACCCGTCCCTCCATCGAGGTCAACGGCCGCGAAACCGTCGCTCGCTTCAAGCTCGACTCCGAACCCACCATGGTCATCGTCGATCCCGAGTTCACCGTCCTGGCCGTCAAGTCCGTCAAGCAGCCCCTCCGTCGCTGGCTCTCTCAACTCGACCGCGGCCCCACCGCGATGAGCCGCATTCTCGCCGCCCGCTTCCTCGCCACCGAAGCGACCACAACCGGCGCCGCCTCCCTCACCCAGATCGCCGCCGAATCCTCCAACCCTTCCCGCGTCCGCTGGGAGTGCATCGACGCCTTGGTCTTCCGCCACGAGGCCGCATCCCTCGCCAAGCTCTCGCGCACCGCGATCACCGACCGCGATGTCCGCGAGGTTCTCATCGACGGCATCGCCGAAGCCCTCAGCAAAAACACCGCCGCCCCTAGCGATCGCCAACGCCTCATCGACTACCTCACCACCGCCGCTACCAAGGATGAAAGCGCCCACAACCGCCAATCCGCCCTCCGCGGCCTGGGCAAACTCAAACTCCAAGACAAGTTCCCCATCCTCGCCGACGCCTTAGCCATCGAATCCCAACACGACCGAATCCGCCAAGGCGCCCTCGAAGGCCTCGGCGACCTCGACGCCCCCGAAGGCCTCCCTCTAGCTATCCAATACGCCCAGTTCGGCAACTTCTCCCGCACACGCCCCGTCGCCATCGAAGCCATCGCCAAACTAGCCCACCACGACCAACCCGCGGCCATCAAAGCCCTGGTCGCCCTCCAATCCGACCGCGAAACCCGAACCCGCAACCAGGCCGCCCAAGCCCTCATCACCCTCCACGCCGAGGCCGCCCTACCCGCGTGGGAATCCCAACTCAAAACCGAAAAAGACCCCCAAGTGCTCGCCCAGCTCCAAGACTGGATCACCGCGCTCAAGGCCAAACCAACACCCAAGAAGTAGCATGCGGCTCCTCCGACTTTGATGAACCCTCGAGCGATTGCCCGCGCCCTAGTTCATCCTCCCCTCTTATCAGAGCCCCCGACGGCAGTCGGGGGTCGTCCACCCGAACCCTCAAACCCCACCCAAAGCCATTCACGTTCTCACAGCGTGGCCCCGTGCTCATCCCCCTCCTCATCTTCTGCTTCCTCTCCCTCCTCACCCTCGCGATCTCGCTCCGCGGCCGCCGCATCGACACCCACCCCACCTGCCGCCGCTGCAAGTTCGACCTCATCAACCTCCCCTCAACGATCTGCCCCGAATGCGGCGCCAACCTCGAAGCCCCCAAAGCCATCCGCATCGGCAACCGCCAACGCCTCCGCCGCCTCGCTCTCTTCTCCTGCTTCCTCCTCCTCATCGGCGCCGCCGGCTCCGGCCTCTCCATCTACGGCACCACCCGCACGATCGACTGGTACACCTACAAACCCGTATGGTGGCTGAGACTCGAAGCCAAGCACGGCTCCCAGGAATCCGTCACCCACGCCATCAACGAACTCCTCGCCCGTAACGACAACAACAAGCTCACCCAGGGCGATCGCGACGCCATCTCATCCTCGCTCATGAGTGCCCTCGAAAGCGCCCACCTCCCAAACCCAACTCCCTACGGCCACGCACTCTCCGAACTCCTCACCAGCGGCCCGCTGAGCGAATCCGCCAGAGACCAACTCATCACCTGGCTCCTGAAACTCCAGACCGACCCCACCAAACCCTGGAGCACCGAACTCGGCAACGCCTTTCTGGCCGAGTGCCTCGCCAAGCGCCTTCCCGCCGAACTCATGACCAGGTTCCTGGAGCAGACCTGTTCGCCGCAGCTCTCAACCCTCGTCAAGCGGCCACTTCGTCCGGGCGAAAGCACGCCCATCGTGCTCAACTTCAACGCCCGCGGCGGGAACTCCAGCGCTCGGCTTCGTTACCCCGGCGCCCTCTCGGGCTCCGCCATCATTGGGCGCGAGGGCATGCAACTGCCCGCGCCTGGCATCGCAATCGTCGGCAATCTCACCGCGCCCCAGGAGCCCGGCTCCTACACGTTTGACGGAACGATCCTCGCTTCTTTGGGCACTCAGGATCCCCTCCAGCGCCGCATTTCCTCGCGCATGCTTCCGCCAACCACGACGCCCGAAGCAGAGCTCGAGTGGCAGCTGCACTTCTCCTACCAGGTGGCCGCGTCTACGCCGGTGGAACCCCTCCGTGATTTTGCCTCGCGCATGTTCATCGTCGGCAGCGTCGAGCCGGAGCCCGGCGGCCGACTCCGCGGCAACTCCTGCACAATTTTCGCCGTTGCGCCCGCAGTTCCGATGTCCGTTCAGTTCGAAGTCCTTTGGCGCTATCAGGGCACCGAAACCAGCGTTGGGCAGGGCACTCTGGACATTTCCCGGTTCGGATTCTCTTCCGGCTACTCAACAGCGGGCTATCGCGGTTCCAACAGTTCCATGGGCACCGCTTCTGGACCCCGCCCCCGACCCGAGCGCTACAGCATGTCGATCCCAAACCCCACCGGCCCCGCCACCACGGGCACCATCGTGATCCGCATCACCAAGCTCAGCTTCGATGGCGCACCCGTCGAGTCTTTTAGGGAGTTCGACCTCGAGTTCCCCAACACCCAGATCCGCTGGTGACTTCTTATCCCCCTTCGTGCCTCCGCGCCTTCGTGCCTCCGTGCCTTCTGACAAACTCCTCATACTGCTCCGGCGTATCCACTCCCCCAAATCCGCTCGTCTCCCTCACCGCCACCGCAATCGCAAACCCGTGATACAAAATCCGCAACTGCTCCAACTGCTCGGTCTTCTCGAGCTCCGTCACCATCAGCGATGAATACCTATCCAAAAACCCCCGCCGATACACATACAACCCGACATGCTTGAGCGGCTTGACGTGTGAAGCCCCATCCCGCGGAAACGGAATCATCGCCCGCGAAAAGTACATGGCCGTCCCATCCCCACGCACCACGACCTTCACAATATTCGGATCCTCCGCCCGCTCCCCTTCCCGAAACGGAGTCGCCACCGTCGAAACCGGCGCCTTGGTCTTCTCCAAAACCTCCACCGCCGAATCGATCAACGACGCATCCAGCTCCGGCTCATCCCCCTGAGCATTCACCACAATCGTTTCCGCCCCCAGCCCCAGCTTCGCCGCGGCCTCCGCCAGCCGGCTCGTCCCATTGGGATGATCCGCCCGCGTCATCACACTCTCAGCCCCAAACCCCTTCGCCGCCGCCTCCACCCGGGCATCATCCGTAGCAATGACAACCCGCCGCGAGCACTTCGCCCGCGAGGCCGCCTCAAACACATGTTGAATCAACGGCTTACCCGTCTTATCAGCCAGCACTTTCCCCGGAAACCGGGTCGATGCCATGCGAGCGGGGATGATAATGACAACTTCCGCGGCCATGAACCCCTCACGGCGTGCGCTTCAACTCCACCATCAACTTCTTGATCGCATCCCGCCGCGCCCGGATATCCCGGAAGTTGATCTGCTGAATGGCAATCGATGAAGCGATCTTGTCCGCCTCTTCCGCCAGCGCCAAGTCCTTGTCCAACCCCGACTTGCTCTGGAGCGCGGTCATCAACGCGTACCGCAGCGCCATCCCCATCTCGTCGCTGTGCGTCTTGTGCGCTTCCAAGGCCTGACGAAAGCTGTGAATCGCCTCGTCAAACCACTCCTTCTTCTCAAACGCCAGCCCGATGAAGTACAAAGACTCCAGCCGGTGCTTGGCGTCTCTCTGCGATTCCTGAAACAACCCGATCGCATCATCAAAGTTGCCCAGGTCATAGTCCCGCTTGCCGAGCTGATACTTCAGCCCCAGATCCGTCGGGTACGCCTCAACCCGCAGCTTCAGCTCCTCGATCTCCATCTCCGCAAACTTCATCCGCGCCTGGGCATACTGGGCCTGCGCAGTCTGATCCGTAGGCGCCTTCTCCGCCTTCGTCTTGTACACATTAAGGTTGCGCGACGCGATCCGCAGCCGGAGCTCGCCGGCGATCTGCCGGAACCGGAACTGCTTGGTCGTCTCAAACGTCTTGAGTGCCAGCTCCCGCGCCGCCTTCTCATCCTCCGGTCGCCCGCGCTCCTTCAGCCTGTCGATGTACTTGCTGACCGAGGGAATGTCATCCGGCCGCGATTCGTACTCGGCCTTGGCTTCCGCCACCACGCGGTCCATCACCTCTTCGGTCTTGACAATCCGCTCCCCCTCTTCCAACTTCCGCTGCGCATCCATATTGCGGACGTTCGCCTTGAACCCGCCCGCCTGCCCCGTCTGTTCGTACCCACCCTTGTTCATCGTCGCCTGCGCCGCCAGGTTCCGCACCTCCGCCG
This sequence comes from Phycisphaerales bacterium, assembly GCA_044222485.1. Classification (GTDB taxonomy): domain Bacteria; phylum Planctomycetota; class Phycisphaerae; order Phycisphaerales; family UBA1924; genus JAHBXE01. The sequence goes on from JBGAND010000023.1 coordinate 58,954, forward strand.
CAAGCTTTCCATCCAGCGGATCCAGCTTCAGCGCCGCCCCGCCCGCTTCCACCGACTTATCAAACGCCCCAACCTTCCCGAACACTTCCATCAGCTTCAGGAACAGTTCCTTGCGGGGCTTCTTCTCATTGGCCGCCACGTGCATCGCCCGATGCCCGATCCAATATGTCGGCTCCGGCATATTCAGCTTGGCCGCGGCCTCCGCCGCCTTCACCGCCATCAGCGCATCCAGCGGCTTGATTCCCCACCCCAGCAACCCCTCGAGATACTTCTCCAGGTCGCTCCTGCCCGTGAACTCCTTCATCGTGTCTTTGCTGGGCGGTTTGCCTCCGCTCTCGTTCAGGAACGCCTGGCTCGACGTCCAGAACCCTTCCAGCCCCCGCATGCTCGAAGGCTCCTGCCGAAGCCCGCTCAGCCACGAGTGCATCGCGTACTCGAAGTTCGTTGCGTCGTGAGCGGTCTTGGCGTAGTCAAAGAACTTCGCGGCCTTGTCCGGTGAGACCTGGAACTTCTCCGCGCCGCCATCCCCGCCCTTGCCCTCATCCTTGGGCTTGTCGGAATCGTCATCTTTCTTCTTGCCAAAAAATGCCAAGCCTGAAGCCCCTTCTTAAGGTCCTGAATCCACCCCGCAGCGCGGAGCATCCATTGTAACCGTTCCCGCGGACCCCGGTCGCGGTTGCATGATTCGGCTGAATCCCGCCCGGTAACCGTTCGTTTCAAAGCCATACCATCGGCCATGCCCGTGGACCCCGAATCGCTCCACATCCTGCACTACCCCAAGCCCGTTCTACGCCAACGGGCCAAAGAGGTTCCCGAAGTGACGCCCGAAGTCCGGGCCGTCGCCGAGCGGATGATCCGCCTCATGTACGACGCCGAGGGCATCGGTCTCGCCGCGCCCCAGGTCGGCCTGCCCTGGCGACTCTTCGTCGCCCACGTCCCCCCGGGCGAAGATCGCTCCCCCGAATCCGACCCCCTCCAAGCCACCGCCGACCCTGGCGTCTTCATCAACCCCGTTCTCACCAACCCCCAAGGTGAACTCACCACCTACGAAGAAGGCTGCCTGAGCCTCCCCGAAATCACCGGCGATGTCCTTCGCCCCGAAATCATCACCATCACCGCGACAGGCCTCGACGGAACCCGCTTCACCAAAACCGCCTCCGGCCTCCTCGCCCGCTGCTGGCAGCACGAGTTCGACCACCTCGAAGGCGTCCTCATCATCGACCGCATGTCCCAAATGTCCCGCCTCAAAAACCGCTCCTCCATCAAACGCCTCGAACGCGACAGATGACACAAGTTCGCCGCGGACAAACGCGGATGAACACGGACAGAACCCAAAGCACGTTGTTCTGATCATCCGTATCCATCCGTGTCCATCCGTGCTATCCGTGGCTTCTTCTCCTTCTCCTGTCCGCGCCATCCGCGTTCATCCGCGGCCAATCCCCCGGCTACTCTTGCCCGACATGCGTCTTGTCTTCTTCGGTTCCGGTGCCTTCGGTCTGCCGACTCTCCAGTCGCTCGCAGATCAACACGACATCGCCGCCATCATCACCCAACCCGACCGCCCCTCCGGTCGCGGCGGCTCTCTCACACCCACACCCATCGGCCAATGGGCCGCAACCGAACTCGCTGACGTCCCGCTCTTCAAACCCGAAAAGGTCAACCAACTCACCGACCAGATCCGCGCCCTCAACGCCGACGCCTGGGTCGTCATCGCCTTCGGTCAAAAGCTCGGTGCCAAACTCCTCGACGGCATCTTCGCCATCAATCTCCATGCCTCCCTCCTCCCCCGGTGGCGCGGCGCCGCCCCCATCAACGCCGCCATCCTCGCCGGCGACACCCAATCCGGCAACAGCATCATCACCCTCGCCGACCGCATGGATGCCGGCCTCATCCTCGCCCAATCTCACCGCGACATCGACCCCGCCGACACCGCCGGCGATCTCCACGACCTCCTCGCCGATGACGGCCCCGAGCTCGTCGAGTCCGTCCTCCAGGAACACGCCAAAGGCACCGTCCGTCTCCAATCGCAAGACGAGTCCCTCGTCACCATCGCCCCCAAGTTCTCCAAGGCCGACGGTTGGGTCGACTTCACGCAAGATGCCGAATCCTGCCGCCGCCGCATCCAGGGCCTCACACCCTGGCCCGGCGTCACCGTCCAGTTCCGCGACCTGCCCCTCAAACTCACCCGCGCCATCACCATCCCCGAAGAAGCCGACCAAGCCCCCGGCACCATCCTGAACGCCGAGTCCGGCCTCATCTCCTGCGGCCACGCCACCACACTCAAACTCCTCGAAGTCCACCCCGCCGGCCGCAAGAACATGGCTTGGCCCGACTTCTGCCGCGGCCACCGCCTCAACGAAGGCGAACGCTTCATCGGCCGCGAAAGCAAACCGGGCGAATCCGGAGTAAGTGGGGGGGCCCGCTAAATGCAGACTCTTTGGGATCTTGTCGAGCAGATCTTTCCGTCGCGGTCAAAGCGTCGGCCGACGATCAAACGCAAACCCCCGGTTCACCGGCCCCGCGCCCGCCAGCGCATCCCCGCAGCAGAACCCTCCGCGCCGCCGCAGGTCGTCCCACCTTCAGGCTCCATGCAAGACCGCTACGACGCCGTCACGCGTCAAATGCTCTCCCAATACAACATCAAGGTCCGCCGCTGGCGCACCGCCATGTCCGGCATCGCCTGGGAACTCCGCTACCGCGACGGCACCGTAAAACGCCTCATCGAAGCCCCCAAGCCCAAGGGCCCCATGTCCGTCGCCATCTTCTTTCACGAGATCGGCCACCACGCCATCGGCTTCAACACCTACCGCCCTCGCTGCCGCGAGGAGTACTACGCCTGGGCCTACGCCCTCGAACAAATGGAAAAGCTCAACCTCAACATCACCGACGGAGTCCGCAAACGCATGCACGACTCCCTCCACTACGCCGTCCAAAAAGCCCGCCGCCGCGGCCTCAAATCCATCCCCGCCGAACTCGAACCCTTCAGCCACGGGCGATGGAAGGGCTAAGGGCAGCCAAATGCGTAGAAGTTCAAGAAGCACTGGAAGTCATTCGCGGTCAGGCAAATCGGATTGCAGTTCCCGTCGCAGTTGGCATACGAGTCCCCCGCGGCCCACTTGTTCAGGAAGCACTGAAAGTCGTTAGCCGTAAGCACCGGAGCTGCAGTGCTCCCGTCGCAGTTGGCATAGCAAACGGTCTCAGACCTGAACGATCCGGGCGTGAATCCCGGAATGGTGCCACTGCCCACAATCACCAAACCGTTCCCGGAAACGCCGTAACAGATGCGCGGAGTCGAGCCGCTCGGAATCGAAACGCCCGCGTTGGCAAGGTGGGCCGAAAGAGTCGACATGCCTCCAAACTGCTTCCACACAAACGGCGTAGGACCCAGCGTGGTGTGATGCTGGTCACCGTACCCGACGATGGTGGAGCCATCGGCGGAAACCCCCTGCGGCACCGCTTCGTTGGTTCCTGAGGGCACACCAATGTTGATCGGATTCTGCCCGATCTGCCATCGATACGCCATCTGATTCCCCGCCGCTCCACCATTTTCCTGATAGCCCACCATCACCGTTCCGTCAAAGTTCAGACCCGTCGCATACACCAGATGGTTCCCGCCCGGCAGCCGCGGCACATCCGTGATCCCGCCCGACGTCACGCGGACGCTGCCCGTGCCCGGGAACACACCGTTGATCGCGATGACCGTGCCATCGCCCGAGATCGCAGTCGCCGCGGGGTTGCCCAGATAGCCCGGAAGCGAGATGGTCTGGAGGCCGGTGGCCTGCGTCCACTTGAAGGCAGCAGTTGACGTTGACGGATCATTACCCAGATAGCCGACCACAATGGACCCATCCGCCGACACTGCCAAGGCGTTTCCGTTAGACACCGACAAGTTCTGGAGGCCCCCCAGCAACGTCCAACGAAACGGTTTGCCGCGAGCCTGGCCGACGACAACAGACCCATCGGCGGAAACGGCGTAAGCGCCGCTCTTGCCAAACACGGTATCAAGCAACACTTCACCGCTCGACGCCGTCCACACAAACGGCTTGCCGAACAACGATGGGTCACTGCCATCCGAACCGACGACCACCCGACCATCCGCAGAAACGGCAAACGCCCAGTTCATGGATCCGCCCGTGCCAACTCCTGTGATGCTCGGCTGCGCCACCACCCCCGAACACACCGCGGCCACCATTCCCCCCGCCAACCACACGGAGCGACATGAAGTCATAAAGCCTCCACTGGGAAATCTTGACGTGTTTGAACGAGCGACGCACCGGAACGGCCGTCTCGTACGTTCGCCCGACAACACGGGTTGGTTCCGGCATCCGTACGGCAAAGCAATGGATCCCCAAATCCTCACAAACCTGATCCTGCCCTCAGTTTCGCCGGCATTCTCTCCGGGTGCCACTGCTCAGCCTGTCCGCAGGCTGCCCAGTGTTCCTTCTTCCCCTACAGCTAAACTCCCCCCATGCGACTCTGGATCGTCCGACACGGCAAAGCCGACCAACACTCCCCCACAGGCCGCGACTTCGACCGCCCCCTCCTCCCCCGCGGCCAACAACAAGCCACCTGGCTCGGCCAAACCATCGCCACCAAAAACCGCAAGCCCGCCATCATCTTCTCCAGCGGCCTGCAGCGCGCCATCACCACCGCCCGCCTCATCCAATCCGCCCTCAACTGCGAACTCGAAATCGTCCAAGGCCTCGAAACAGGCCACTCCGTAACAGAAGCGATAAACCTGATCGCCGAACGCGCCGCAACCCAGGGCGTGATGGTCGTCGGCCACAACCCAACCTTCGGAGAGTTGGTCTGGGTCCTTGAGCAAGGCCTCCCCGCCCGCGAAGCCCAGATGCGCACAGGCGAAGCAGTCGTCTTCGACTTCGACAATGGCTTCGGCCCTGGCAAAGGAACGCTCCACAAACGCCTGCGGATGGACGACGCGGAGTAGTCATCAAGTCTGTGCGCGTGTGGCATGCCTACGGCTCTGCGTAGGCATGTGCAGCATCACCCTTCGTGGCATCGCCCTTCCGGGCGATGTTCTTCTTCTCTGACTTCGTCCGCTCCTTGCCCTTCTTCGCCCCGACAGGGGCGGCGGAATGTAGCCACGGGTGAAGCGTCGGCGCGGCGCAGCCCGCCGACGCGCAACCCGTGGAACGCCGTCCCCAACAAGCCGCCCCGGAGGGGCGGAGGAGTCACGGTCCCCCGCGATTCTGACCTCAATACCATCTCCCATGAAGCGGCCGACCCGACGACGCACCCTATTCACCGTCTTCGCGTCTCTCTTCCTCGGAGCGGTCACCACAGTCGCCATTGCGTGGCGGTGTGCATACATCGACTTCCCTGACAACGGATTCGAAGTCGTCCGACAAGTGTTTCCTGCAGACCCTGCCGCCCACACTCTCAATCCGAACTATCCGCCCGGTTCCCTCACGCTGATCCAGCGACAGACATTCGGATCAATGAAACTGAACGGAGAAGCCATAGGCACAGGTGTTGACGAGGGCCGAGGAATACCCGCACTCTTTCTGCGCCGCAGACTCACCGGTGTCACGCCAGAACAAACAGTTCCGCGTTGGGCCGCATCAGCCGTGCTCCCATGGACGTGCGGCCGAGAGAACTGGCCAAGGCCCACCGATGAAGAATTCCGCACCGTGGATGCCCGAGGGTGGCCCTGCTTGGCGCTCTACTGCGGAGATCGCGCAAAGCTGCAATCGACAGTCGAGTTCTACGGAGGCATTCGACTGCCCGTGCAAATTCCCCCGTCCAGCGGCGGCGTGCCGCGCGCGCGATCAATCGTGCTTCCCTACCTTCCGATCTGGCGCGGCTTCATCGCCAACACTGCGGTCTTCGGCTCCGGATGGATGGTGGTATTGAGCTCCCCCTGGATCGTTCGTTCCTGTCGGCGCCACCGAAAGGACGCGTGTCCATCATGCGGATACAACCTGGTCGGATTGCCGAGCAGTTCCGCGTGTCCGGAATGCGGTGGGCGGCAATCCCTCGCTTCTGGGTAGGCACACCCTCAAACTCCCCATCCCCCCAAAAATCTGCACATACCTGTTTCAACAGTGACAACGTCATGTCACTCTGCCCTCCAATTTCCGTTAGGGTCCCCTTGCACGCGCCCACCAACCCGCTAATTTCCAACCATGCTCACCACACGCAACCACCCGTCCTTCCAAACCCCCATCGACAACCAGATCGACGGCATCACCGTTAACTCCAAGGAACTCCTACTCGACCTCCTCGAATCCGACCGACCCCTCCTCCAGATCGCCATGACCCACAAGCTCACCCCCGAGCAACTCGTGGTCTGGTACAACCAGCCCGCCGTCCAAAAACTCCTCGATGAGCTCAACGCCCTCGCCCTCCGCCGCGCCACCACCAAGGCCACCCAAGCCCGCCAAGGCGCCATCCAGGTCCTCCAAGAACAAGCCCTCTCCCTCCACGAAACCCCCCGCGGCCAAGCCCTCGCCAACACCGCCGCCCGCGCTCTGCTCCGCCACAAGGTCACCGACGATGAACCCCAGGAACCTCGTCGGAAGTCCCACCCCTCAGCACTCAGCACTCAGTCCTCAGCACTTCCTGACCCCCGCCGCCACCCCGCCAACCCCAACCGCGGCAAATCCGAAACCTCCATTCCTGTCTACCGACTCAACCTCAGTACCGGTCCCTCATCCCTCGCAGCGGCGGCCGGGGTTGCTCCCCGTGGACATGAACCGGAATCCCCATCAGCCCAGGGCCCAACAATGCCCCATGCCCAACTACCTGACCCTCGTGAAACCCTGGACCACCGGCCCGCTCCGCGAACTCCTGAAAACCCGGATGTTCACCATCCACTCACGCCGGAGCCAGTCGGCGCAGAACCCCACCCGCTCCGGTGACTTCGTAGAAATCACCTGCCCCCAGTGGGTCAACGTCATCGCGATCACCCCCGACAAACAAGTCGTGATGATCGAGCAATACCGCCACGGCCTCGCGGAAGTAACGCTTGAAATCTCCGGCGGCATCGCCGAACCCGGCGAGTCGCCCGATATCTCTATGGCCCGCGAACTGCTCGAAGAAACCGGCTACGGCGGCACCGTCGAACTCATCGGCAAAGTCTCCGCCAACCCCGCCCTGCAAAACAACTGGGTCCACACCGGCCTGATCCGCAACGCCACCATCAAATCAAAAACCCAGCTCGACGAACACGAAGAAATCGCCATTCGCCTCGTCCCCCTCTCCGAAATCGACACCCTCATCCGCCGCGGCATCATCCACCACGCCTTCGTCGTCGCCGCCTTTATGCACCTGAAACTGGTGGCGCCATGATCGTGCACTCGTCTTCTTGTCTTCAGGCCGTTTCAACGGCCTTGCTCGCTATTAGGCCACGGCTTCAGCCGTGGTGTAATGCAGTCCCACTGAACGTTGCCTCAGTTATTCCCCAGCCCGTTTCAACGGGCTTACCCGAATACCGGCTTTAGCCTCAAGCCCAATCAATTCGCACCACCAGCGCTCCGACAACCCCTCCCCGAACACGTTACCCTACCCCCATGCACCCACTCGTCGGCATCATCATGGGTTCTCAATCCGACTGGGAAACCATGTCCCACGCCGCGGCCACGCTCGAACAACTCGGCGTTCCGCACGAGACCAAAGTCGTCTCCGCCCACCGCACCCCTGACCTCCTGATGGAATACGCCTCCACCGCCGAGAAGCGAGGCCTCGAAGTCCTCATCGCCGGTGCTGGCGGCGCGGCCCACCTCCCCGGAATGGCCGCCTCCAAAACCGTTCTCCCCGTCCTGGGTGTCCCCGTCGAATCCGCGGCCTTGAAAGGCATGGATTCCCTCCTCTCCATCGCCCAAATGCCCGGTGGTATCCCCGTCGGCACCCTCGCCATCGGCAAACCCGGCGCCATCAACGCCGCGATCCTCGCCGCCAGCATCCTGGGCATCAAGCACCCGCATTACCGCGAAGCCGTCCGCAAATTCCGCGAAACCCAAACCCAAAAAGTCCTCGACAACCCGGACCCTCGAGGACCCAAGAAGTGAACATCGGAATCCTCGGCGCAGGACAGCTCGGCCGAATGCTGGCACTGGCCGGCTATCCGCTAGGCCTCTCCTTTCGCTTCTTCGACGAAGTCCCCGACGCCCCCGCCGGCCAACTCGCGCCTCTAGTCGTCGGTAAGTTCGAAGACCACGCCGCGCTCGACCGTTTCGCCGACGGCCTGGACGTCGTGACCTACGAGTTCGAAAACGTCCCCGTCGCCGCCGTCCGCCACCTCGCCCAGCGCATCGCCGTCTACCCACCCGCCGCCGCCCTCGACATCGCCCAAGACCGCGTCAGCGAAAAACGGTGCTTCAAATCCCTAGGAATCGCCACCGCCAAGTTCGCCGCAATCGACTCCGTCGAAGACCTGAAAGCGGCCGAAAACTCCGTAGGTTTCCCCGCCGTCCTCAAAACCCGCCGCATGGGCTACGACGGCAAGGGCCAAGCCGTGGTGAAGTCGCACGCAGAGGCAGCATCTGCGATGCAGCAGATGGGCGGCAAAGGTCTGATCCTGGAGTCCTTCGTCAAGTTCGAAAGAGAGTTCTCGATCATCGCCGCGCGATCCAAGACAGGCCAAACCGCGGTGTACCCCGCCGTGGAGAACATCCACGCAGGCGGCATACTGAGGCAGTCGATCGCCCCCGCCCCCGGCGTTCCCGCCGCCCAAGTCGCCGCGGCCTGCAAACACGCCGAAACCGTGATCCGCACGCTCAACTACGTCGGAGTCCTCGCCATCGAGTTCTTCAGCACCAAAGAGGGCGTGGTCGCCAATGAAATGGCGCCGCGGGTTCACAACTCCGGCCACTGGACGATCGAAGGCTCACGAACAAGCCAGTTCGAAAACCATCTGCGGGCCATCCTCGGTTGGCCCCTGGGATCCACCGAAATGCGATCGGGCCAAGCCGGAATGATCAACGTCATCGGCGGCGTTCCGGATGCAACCGAAGCGCTGCGCCTCGGCGCGCACCTGCACATGTACGGAAAGCGCCCCAGAGCCGGACGCAAACTGGGCCACGCGACGGTGGTCGGTAGCCAAATCGAAGAAAGCCTGAAACAACTGCGAGCCGTTATCGAAAGAACGAACTGTTAACGTCGACGCCGCCGCGAAACCAGAAGACCAGCAACGCCCGCAAGGGCAAGCGAGCCGGGGGCGGGGGCCTGATGGATCGTGACCGAGAAGTTGTCGTATTCGCTGCGCCCAAGGAAGGAGCCGCTCGTGTTCGCGACATACGTGATAAACCCAAACCGGATCGGCGCGCCCGCGGCGGAGAGATCGATATTGCCCGTGGTACCGACGGCAGTAAAGCTGGCCGCGGTGATGTTGGTGAAGCTCAAGGGAACAAAGTTCGCCGTCTGACTCTGCTGAACGCCCGGGCCGGCGAATACAACAGTGCCCTGCTTGGCGCCGAAGAACACTTTCTGGTTCGTGGCAGCGCCCGCGGCGACAACGTCTCGGACATCGATGGAGAAGTCAAGGGAGAGAATGGCGCCCTGTGTGGCCGGGTCGTAACGGGTGGCCGTGGTGACGCCGTAGCGGTGAAGCGTGTAGATGGCATCGCCGACCGTCGGGCCGGGAGTCATGTCCACGCGGCGAAAGGCGCCGGGGTTGCCGCCGGAGAGAACTTGGCTGTTCGTGACGGAGCCGCCGCCGCCGATGAGCACCGACTCGACGCCCCAGCCCGCCGTTGGGAACTCGGTGTCCGAGAAGAGGATGTCTGCCGTGGCGACCGGGGTAAGCGCGGCCACGGCGAGGCTGGTCAAGACAAGGGAAGGGCGCATTTCTCGATCTCCGAGGTCCGAAGAAACGTACCCCACAAAGGGAAAGACTGCCATGAAGTACGCGAGTTTCGAGTGGTCCGATATCGGGGTGCAGCCTCGCTACTTAGGGTTTTCGAGCCTTGCCTTCCACTCCGCGGCCTTGGTGTCGTGATGAGCTTCCGGTTCGGCCGCATGCCAGCGGGTGTACAGGTCGGCGAGCGCCTTGGTGCAGTCGGTCGTTTCTTTGTGGGTCGGGCCGCGGGATGCCAGAAGGAGGGAGTGGGCTTCGAGCAGGTTGGTCTCCGCGGCGGCGAAGGTGTTGAGGCTGGATCGGGCCGCGCCGAGGTTGAGGAGCAGGGTCGCCACGCGGGGCGCTTCGGGGCCGGTGAAGACTTTGCGAGCGGCATCTTCGATGGGGGCCAGCGTCATAACGGACTGGGCGAACTTGCCCTGGGCACGCTGGATCGCTCCGAGGATGCTGAAGTTGGCGAGCGTGCTGGGGTGGTTCTCCCCGACCGTATCGCGGAACTTCTCGGCGGCCTCGCGAAAGAACGTCTCGGCTTCGGGGAGGTTGCCGCGGGCACGCAAGAAGGAGGCCAGGTTCTGAATGGACGAGATGGTGGCCGGGTGCTCCTGACCCAGCACGCGACGACGCTTCTCGAGCACTTCGCGGAAGAGCGGCTCGGCCAGATCGTACTTGGTCTGCTTCTGAAGGAGATACGCGAGGCTGTTCATCGCGGTGAGGGTGGTGGGGTGCTCCTCACCCTGGGTGATGCGGAACTTGTTGAGGGCCTCGCGGCTGAGCGATTCGGCTTCGGGAAGCTTGCCGCGGGAGTCGAGCAGAACGGCGAGGTTGTTGATCGCGATGGATGTCCGCTGGTGGTCTTCACCCAGAACGCGACGGGACTTGGCCAGGGCCTCCCGATGGAGCGATTCGGCCTCATCGAGCTTGCCGAGTTTCTGGAGCAGGACCCCCAGGTTGCTGATGGAGGTGAGCGTGCTGGGGTGGTCATCACCCATTATCCGACGACTCTTAGTGAGGCCTTCACGGGTGTAGCGTTCGGCCTCCTCCATCTTTCCTTGGGAGCGCAGGACCTCACCCAGGTTGCCGATCGCGGAGATCGTTTCAGCGTGGTCTTCGCCAACGGTCTTGCGGTACTTGTCTACGGCTTCGCGGAAGTAGGTCTCCGCCTCCGTGAACTCGCCGAGTTCGGTCAGCAGAGTTCCCATCGTGTTGATCGAGTAGAGCGTGTCGGGGTGGTCTTCACCCAGCACGCGGCGGCGGATGGCGAGGGTTCGTTCTTGAAGCGGGAGCGCGGCCTGAAGCAGGCCGAGATCGGCGTATCGCTCGGCGAGTGCTTGGCGAAGCTGGGCATCGATGAGGGGTTGGTCCTTGAACTGCTCATCGATGGCCGCGACGGCGGGGGTGAGGATGGTGCGGTCGATGAGGTCGCGGGCGGCATCGGTGGCGTTGACGCGGTTCCACTGGCTAGCGAAGGCCTTCACTTGCGCGGCATCGTGCGCGCCATCTTTGGCGAGGGCTTCCTCGAACTTGGCCATGACGTCTTTGGTCAGGAGCTTGCCGGCTTCTGTGGGGTCCACTTGGGCGAGCATGTGGGACTGGAAGTCGGAGACCTGCTGGAGTTCATCGGCGCGTTTCTTGGACTGGGCCTCAGCCTTGATCGCACGGTCGCGCTGCTCATCGGCGGTCTTTCGTTGGGTGGCTTCGGCGAGCCGGGCTTTCTCCGTCTCACCCAGTTGGATGGTGAGGTCAGCCTCAGCCGTCAGAGCGCGGCGAAGAGCCACACTCGTGGCAACGATGCCCGCGATCAGAAGCACGAACGCGATGGCGATGCCGCTGACGAGCCCGGCGTTGCGGCGACTGAACTTCTGGAGTTGGTACCACGTGCTGGCGGGGCGGGCCGCGATGGGTTGGTCGCCAAGGTAACGGCGGATATCCGCGGCCAGAGATTCGGCGGACTGGTATCTTCGGGTCTTGTCCTTTTCGAGGGCGCGGCTCACGATGGTCTCCACATCGCCGCGGAGGGTCCGGTTGATCGAGGAGAGCCGCGTGGCTTCCTGCTCGCGGATGATGCGGGCGGCCTCGTGGATCATCTTGCGCTGAACGTCGTAGGGGAGCCTTCCGGTGAGAAGCTGGAAGGCGATGACTCCCAGGGCGTAGACGTCGGATCGGGTATCAAGCTCGCCGGGGTCGCCGCTCACTTGCTCGGGGCTCATGTAGGGAAGGGTGCCGACAAGCTGGCCAACGTCAGTGTGCTGGATGGTCTGCTGGATGTCGCTGTCGGTGGCGCGGGCGATTCCGAAGTCGAGGATCTTGGGCTGGCCGGATTCATCGACGATGATGTTGCCGGGCTTGATGTCGCGGTGGATGATGCCCTTCTGGTGGGCGTGATCGACGGCATCGCAGACTTTGGCGAGCAGCTCCAGGCGGCCGCGGGTGCCCAAGTTGTTCTGGTCGGCGTATTCGGTGAGCGGCATCCCACGGATGAACTCCATCGCGAAGAAGGGGACCGAGTGGCCGCGGTCATCGTTGAGGGTGCCGGCTTCGTAGATCTGGGCGATGCCGGGGTGCTGCAGGCGGCCCAGAAGTTGAGACTCTTGACCGAAGCGGCGGAGGAGTTCGGGGGAGAGGTAGCCGGGGCGGATGACCTTCAGAGCGACGGTGCGATGGGGGTTGTCCTGCTGGGCTTCGTAGACGGTGCCCATGCCGCCTTCACCCAGAATGCGGACGATGGTGTAGCGGCCTACCCGGGTCGGGGCCGGGTCTGGGCTGAGTTCAGGAAGCGGGCCCGGCACGCTGCTGGGTTCAGGGCTGGCGGGCCGGGTTGGGTCCTCGTGCATGGCGGCAGGATAATCGAGAATCGCGCTCTCGTGTCGAGAATTCGTCGGCTACTTCTTGGCGTCCGGCGGCAGCTTGGACATCCATTCGGCAGCGCTGTGGTCGTGCCCTTTGTCGGGTTCGGCCTGGTGCCAGGCGGTGTAGAGGTCGGCGAGCGCTTTGATGCAGTTATGGGCTTGTCGGACATTGCCTCCAGGGGAAGAGGTGGCGATGCTGTGGGCTTCGAGCAGGCTGGTTTCGGCCGCGGCGAACTCGGCGGGGGCTTTGGCGAGGGCTGTCCGGGCGCGACCCAGAAGCGAAAGAAGCGATACGAGTCGCGGCGAGTTGGGAAAGGCCTTCCGGACGGCGGGCTCGGCCGCGGAGAGGAGCTGAACCATGTCGGCGAACTTGGATTGGTCCCGCAGCGAGGACGCCAGAGAGAAGAGGTCGGCAAGCGTGCGCCCGTCATCCATTCCCGAGATCCGCTGATTGGTCTGGAAGGCCTCGCGCAAGTAGGGCTCGGCATCAGCGGGCTTGCCCTGTGCGATCAGCAGGCTGCCCATATCGGAGATAGCGCGAACCGTGTTTGGGTGTTCGCTCCCGAAGACCCGCCTGTCGGTGTCCAGCGCTTCGCGGAAGTAGGGCTCTGCGCTGGTGGGGTCGTTCAGGCTGAGGAAGAGAGACCCGACGTTGGTCAGGGATGTGACGGTGTCGAGGTGGTCCTTTCCCAGGATCCGGCGCTGACGTTCGAGGGCTTCGAGGGCGTAGGGCTTGGCCTCTTTGAGCTTGCCCTGGAGTTGCAGGCTCACGCTCAAGTTGTTGACGATGGCGAGGGTGAGACGGTGGTCATCCCCCCGTTGGCGTCGGCTCATCTCCAGGGCCTCGAGCGTGAGGGGCTCGGCCTCATCCAGCTTGCCGCGGGTTTGCAGGAGTTCGCTGAGATTGTCGACGGCCGTCAGGGTGGTGGGGTCGGCACTTCCGAGAATCCGTCGGCTCGCATCCGCGGTCTTTCGGAGGATGGGTTCGGCATCATCCAGTTTGCCGGTGCGGCGGAGCACCTCCCCCAAGGTCGCGGCGGCGCGGAGCGTTGCGGGGTTGTCCTCTCCCAATGTGCGGCGCTGCGCGTCGAGGACCTCTCGATAAAGTTGTTCAGCCTCGGCATCTCTCTTCTGTACGTACAGCGCGTGGGCGAGCATCGTAATCGTGGTCAGCGTGGCGGGGTGATCGTTGCCGGAGATGCGGCGACGTTCGCTCAGGGAAATGCGCAGCAGGCGTTCGGCTTCGGCGTGCTGTTCGAGTTGAATCAAGTTGTTGGCCAGGTTGTCGGTGGCCTGGAGCGTGTTGGAGTGTTCGGGCCCCTGCGTGCGCAGGTAGCCGTCCATGGCCCGTCGAAGGTAGGGATCGGCCTCGGCAAACCGGCCTTGCGTGTTCAGGAGGACTGCCAGGTCGGCCTCGGTGGTGATGGTGCGGATGTTGAACTCGCCGACGAACTTGCGGTGCTTCTCCAAGCCCTGGCGGAGGAGGGGCTCTGCCTGGTCCAGCTTTCCCTGGGCCACAAGCAGTTTGCCCATGAAAATCACGGACTCAATGGCCGCGGGGTGGTTTTCGCCGATCACGCGAGGCAGCTTGCTGGACGCTTCACGCAGGCAGGTTTCGGCCTCTTTGGGGTTGCCCAGTTTCAGGAGCAGGTTGCCCATGCGGCTCAGGGTCTCGAGGACGTCCTTGTCCTCATCCCCCAGTGCGCGGCGTTGCTTGGCCAGCGTTTCGCGCATGAGTTGGAGGGCCTCATCGTTCTTTTCCTGAAACATCAGCAAGGTGGCGATGCTGTTGCCGTCGGTCAGCGTCTGGCGGTGATCGGGCCCAAGGGTGCGGAGGTTGTGTTCAAGGCCGTCGCGGAAGCACTTCTCCGCCTCGACGTACTTGCCTTGCTCGGCGAGCACCGTGCCGATGCCGATGACGGCCTGGCGCGTGTCCGGGTTGTCTTCTCCCAGGGTGGCACGGAAGTCCGCCAGAGACTGTCGAATGCATCTTTCTGCTTCGACGAGGTTGCCGCGCTTGAGCATCAGTCTGCCCAGGTTGCCGACGGCGCGGATGCTGTCTTGATGGCGTTCACCCTTAAGGCGGCGGAAGCCTTCGGTCGCCGGGCGCATGTAGCGTTCGGCGCCTTCCAGGTCGGCGTTGTCCTGCAACAGGATTCCCATGAGCATCATCGCACTGACGGTGCGGGTGTCGTTGTCACCCAGTTCGCGGCGGTAGGTGTCGAGCGAGGCCGATTGAAGGGTGATCGCTTTTTGGGTGAAGCCCAGGTCGTTGTAGAGTTCGGCCAAGGCCTTGCGCAGCTCCGCATCGACAAGCGGCTGGTCCTTGAACTGGGTGTCGATCGCCTCGACGGCGGGCTTGAGGATGGTCTGCTCGATCAGTTCTCGCGCCGCATCGGTGGCGTTGACCTTGTCCCAATCGTCGGCGAACTGGCGGATTCGCGAGGAGTCATCTCTCGCCCCTTCCAGTTTGGCCAAGGCCGCGGCGAACTTGTCGTTGACACTTTTGGTCAACAGCTTGCCGGCTTGGTTGGGGTTGACCTGCGCCAGCATCGCCGCCTGAAACAAGGCGACCTTGTCGAGTTCGGCGGCGCGCTTGGCGGTTTCCTGCTCGGCGGTTACGGCTCGTTTGCGTTCGGCTGCTTCGGCTTTGCGGGCTTCTTCGGTCTTGACGAGTTGCCCGGAAAGGCTTGTTTCGGCTTTCAGAGCGCGGTTGAGAGAAAGGCTGGTGGCGATGATGCCGGCGATGAGGAGGAGGAACGAAGCGGCGACGCCGCCCACCAGGGTGCGGTTGCGCTTGGAGAACTTGGCAAGTTGGTACCACGTGCTGGCGGGGCGGGCGGTGATGGGCTGGTCGGTGAGGTAGCGGCGGATGTCGGAAGCGAGGGATTCAGCGGACTGGTAGCGGCGGGCCTTGTCCTTTTCCAGGGCGCGGGCGATGATGGTTTCGACATCGCCGCGGAGCGTGCGGTTGACGCTGGAGAGGCGAGTGGGCTCTTCCTCGCGGATGATCCTGGCGGCCTCGTGGATGACCTTGCGTTGCAGGTCGTAGGGGAGGCGCCCGGCGAGGAGTTCGTAGGCGATGACACCCAGGGCGTAGACGTCGGATCGAGTGTCGAGATCGTTAGGATCGCCGCCGACCTGCTCTGGGGACATGTAGGGAACGGTGCCGATGAGCTGGCCGATGTCGGTCTGCAGCGTGGTGGTCTGCATGTCGCTGTCGGTGGCGCGGGCGACGCCGAAGTCGAGGATCTTGGGCTGGCCGGAATCGTCAACGATGATGTTGCCGGGTTTGAGGTCGCGGTGGATGACACCCTTCTGGTGGGCGTGGTAGACGGCATCGCAGACTTTGGCGATCAGATCAAGGCGGGCGCGGGTGCCGAGGTTGTGGATCGCGGCGTAGTCGGTGAGAGGGACACCCTTGATGAACTCCATCGCGAAGAAGGGGACCGAGTGGCCGCGGTCATCGTCGACGGTGCCGGCTTCGTAGACCTGGGCGATGCCGGGGTGCTGGAGGCGGCCCAGGACCTGAGACTCTTGATCGAAGCGGCGGAGGAGTTCGGGGGAGAGGTATCCGGCGCGGATGACCTTGAGGGCGACGGTGCGGTGGGGATTGTCCTGCTGGGCTTCGTAAACGACGCCCATTCCGCCCTCGCCGAGGATGCGGATGATGGTGTAGCGGCCAATGCGTGTGGGGGGGAGGCGGGAGGGATCGTGCGCGTCTGGTGGGGTTCGAGAGAGGGGTTTGGTGGGGTCGCCCGGATCCAGAGGGCGGGTGGGGTCATCGTGCATGGCGTCAGCATAATCGAGAGTGGCGCGGGTGTGGTGGAGCCGGTGCTTTCGGCTTTGCGCGGTTGTGCGGCCGTCGATTCAACGGCCGCGCTGGCAGATCGCGCTACGGACCTCGAAGCGACTTTCCGTCGGACCTGAATCCGGGCGGGGCGTCGAGCCACTGGCCCCCGTCTTTGCCCCTTGCGTATCCGACATCGAAGAGCTTGTGCATGTAGTTGGTGTCAAAGGCTTCTTTGGATTGCTCGCGGAAGGTGGGGGGGATGAAGGCGAGGCGATAGGCGACGCCGTCGCGCTGGCAACTGAGGAAGATGCGGTAAAGGTCTCCCAGGCCCTGAGACTGGATGAGGCTGGAGATAGCGCGCTGGGCGATGGTGAGCGTCTTGGGGCGGGTCTCGGCCCACTCGGGGTCGAGGCGGCCGTTGCGGAGCACGTAGGCGGTGCGTTCACGCTGGGCATCCATGGCTTCGATGAAGGGACGCAACCGGAAGGCGGATGGGAAGATAAAGACCTGCGTAGCGGCGCCGCCATCCACGTGCATTTCCTGGTACGGGGTTCCCTCGATGGGGATGTCCAAGAGCACCGGCGGGAAAAAAGCGGGGATCGCGGAAGAGGCGATCATCAGGTCGAGGATGAGCGTTTTGCTTTCGGGCTTGTTGGCCGCGGCGATGGCGCCCAAGTCCCAGACGACGGGTCGGCCGGCGTCGAGGTTGGTGGTGCCGATGAGCAGGAGGCGGCCCTTGGCATCTTCGGCGGCGATGCGGCGGACGAAGTCATCGTTGACGAACCGTTCGAGGAGTTTGCGGAGGGGCTTGGTGTCGGCCATGGCATCGCTGAAGAAGCCTTGGAGGAGGCCGCGGTCTTCGAGGATGTCGCTGGTTTTGATGGTGGTATAGACCTCGCGGAGCACGTGGTCGTAGTCGGGCCCGAGGAAGGCGAAGGGAGCGATGAGCGCACCGGTGCTGACGCCGGTGACGACGTTGAACTCCGGGCGTGTGCCGGTGTCGGTCCAGCCGCAGAGCAAGCCAGCCCCGAAGGCGCCATCTTCGCCGCCGCCGGAGACGGCGAGGTACGCGATGGAAGGGGCCAGGCCGGGCTGGCCTATGGAAGCGCGGTAGGCGCGTTCGCGGATAATGGTCTGCTTGGCGACTTCGAGGAAGATCGGGTCATCGCCGACATCGCCCCACCAGCGGACCGACGGGAATCCGGGGATGGAGGCGAGGTTCTGGCGATCGACGGGGACGGCGGGGTGGCGGAAGCGGGAGCCGCAGGAGGGGAGGAGGCAGAACGACACCGCGATGATGACGGCGCGGCAGAGGAGTGCGAACGTGGTGTTCATGTGGGGGTTTATGGCGCGGTCATTGGAAGTCGTCTTCGCACGATTCGTCGCAGTCATCTTCACACTCGTGGAGGGGCGGCGATGGCGGCTGGGGAAGGTGGCGGTCGCGGTCGAAGGGAGGGTCTTCGTGCGGTGGAATGACATCTTCTGGAAAGTCCCTGGCCCAGTGCTGGCGAGTTTCCTCATCGTCGTAGTAGCGAAGACTGATTTGGATGTCTTCTTCGCTGCAACCGCCGAGGATGTCGATGTGGTTTATCCAGCCCGAACCGCGTGGCATCATCCTGACTTCTTCTCGCAGGGATTCGTGCCATAGGTTTTCATAGAGCTCACGGTCGCTCAGATGGTCGGTGCGTTCGAGATAAACGTCGCGCTCCGCCAGCGCGTTGGCTATTTCCCGGAGCTTGGCGTGGACCTCGGCATCATCCAGGGATTCCGGAGGCGGAAGTTCGCATCCGTCTTTGGTGAGCTGTTCGAACTGCGTGCTTATGGGGGCGGATTCGAAGACTTCGATGCTGCTCATGAAGTCTTCTTGCGCTTCGGGCGGGCAGTCTTCGCTGAAGCCCGCTGAGGAAGCTCCGAGGTCTTTAGCTCGCTCGGTCAGCTCGTTGATGCGGATCTGGCGGTCCACGGATTCGAGGTTGAGGGGGTCTTCGGGGAGTTGGGGGTCGTGGGACATGTTGCCTCCGGATGGTGCGGGCACGGGAGGTGTTCGTGAGCAGTTTACCAAGGTTTCAATCTGGTGAACCGGCATCAGTCCAGCAAGATCGCGTGCACACCCTTGTGGGGATTGACCAGTTGGGTGATGCGCAGGTCTACGCGGGTGCTGGCCAGGGCAAGGCACTCGGCGCGGGGAATGTGATAGCGGTCTTCCATCAGGTCGAGCATGCCGGACATGGCCATGGCCGCGGCGGCGTCGAGCGTTTGTCCAAAGCCCAGGGTGATCCACCGGCGGGTGTTGTGTTCATCCGGGGCGCTGAGGATGCGGGGAGCGGTGAGGGGCATGTTGCTTCGGAGGGTGAGGGTCAGGCGCAGTTCTTCGAGCATGCACTCGATGGCGGTGCCGCTAACCTCGCCATCGCTTTGGGCGGCGTGGCCGTCCCCGGCCGAGAGGAGTCCGCCCTCGACCATGACGGGGAGGAAGAGCGTGCTGCCCGCAGTGAGTTCGCGGCAGTCCATGTTGCCGCCGGACGGGCGCGGGATCCAGCCGCTGGCGAATGCCTGTCCGTCAATGGGCGCGGGCGCGAGGCCGATCGTGCCGGGGAAGGGGCGGAGAGGAACGGTGTGACCGGTGTGGCAGGTGGCGATGCCGGTGGGGTCCAGTGTCCAGTGCAGGAGCGTGAGAGCGTCTACGCGCATGGCCGCGTTCCAGTCGGGAGTGGCCAGTCCTTTGCCGGAGTAGGTCCAGCCCCATAGGCCCGGAGTCACTTGCTCGATATCGATCTGGATCGCGTCACCGGGCTTGGCGCCCCGTATGGCGATGGGGCCGGCGAGACACGGGCCGCTGTCTCGGGCGGGATTGACGACCGCGTCGCGCGGTTCAAACTTTCGGCGGGGCGCCGTGAGGGATGTGGGAGGCTCTAAGCCCCAGGAGACATCGGGCACGCGGAGGATGACGGTGTCGCCTGAATCCACCGTGAGCACTGGCGCGGCGCCAGCGACGAAGTTGGCGTGGAGATTGGCGCGATCCAGACGGATGTGGTGGAGCATCAGAGTGGATGGTAACCGCGACTAGCCCCGGTAATGCTCATCGCTCACCTGCTCCAGCCAATCCACCGCCTTGCCGTCGAGCCTTTCCTGGATCGCGATGTGCGTCATGGCGGTGATGTCGGTGGCGCCGTGCCAGTGTTGTTCACCGGGTGGGAACCAGACGATATCGCCGGGTCGGAGTTCTTCGCGCGGTCCGCCGAGGCGTTGGGCCCAGCCGCGGCCACTGGTCACAATGAGGGTCTGGCCGAGGGGATGGGTATGCCAGGCGGTGCGGGCGCCGGGCTCGAAAGTGACTGATGCGGTGGCGATTCGGGCAGGCTCGGGGGCTTGAAAGAGCGGGTCGATGCGGACAGCGCCGGTGAAGTAGTCCGGGGAACCCTGGGTTGAAGGTTGAGAGCCGCCGCGTTTGATTTCCACGCCTGATCTCCGCGTTTCTGAGAGCATGGTACGAGGCGGTGGGGCCGGGATGGCTTGATGGGCTCGAAGCGTGCCCATTTCCGCCGCGAGTCAGTATTATGCGGTTGTTCAAAGGAGACCGGCATGGCTACACCGCGTTCACTGGCGTCCATTGTGTGCCTGATGGCGCTTCTGGCCTGGTCCGCGATCGCGCGGGCGGGCGGTCCGGACTTCCAGGCCGGGAACTACACATCCTTTGATAAAGCCGGGAAGAAGGTGTGCGTCCTGAACTTCGCGCAGGACCCGCAGGTCCAGACTCGGTATCTGGTGAGCGGTTGGGTGGGCGCGATGATCAAGGTGCCGATCAGTGGCGTGTATTCGACGTCAGACAACCGCTTCAAGGGGCAGTGGATGCCCATCGCGGTGGGTGGGATCCGGGCGTTTGCGGTTGCCGACCTGAACGGCGAATGGCGGGCGGATCAGAGCGAGTTTGTCATCCGCTATCCCGGTTGCCCAAATCTGAGGTTGAAGTTTGATGCCGGGGAACCGGACCCAACCACGCCGAAGCTTGAGATCAAGGCGGTGGACCTGGAGCCGCCGGTGGCCGGTGCGCTGCTTAAGGGGCGGATCACGCTCAGCGCGACGAACCTGAAGGGTTCCGCTGCCGCGCAGGTCTGGCTCTCGGTTCAGAGCAAGGATGAGAACACCGGGCTGGTCGAGACGGTGGCGGAGTTTTCGGGCGCTGGGGAGCAGGTTATCGATCTAGCCCGTTTGCCGGCGACCATTCCGGTCGGCGCGGATTCGATCCTGGTGCGGGTGAACGCCGCGATGCCCGAGGCAGAGCCAACGGAGGTTCGATGGAGGGGGACGGCCAAGGTCGAAGCGGCGACGCGGCCGGTGGTGCTGAGCATGTTCTCGGTGGATGGTCCGACCGAGGTTTCGTCGGATCATGTGGGGGACATTGGCTGGAAGTACTCTCTCTCGGGAGTTCAGGGAGGCCGGGCGGAAGTCACAGAGACCGTGACGATCACTTCGATGGATCGGCCGGCGGAGGTGGTGAAGTGCGAGCCTATCAAGCGGGTGCTGCCGTGTCCTCCCGAGGCCGCGGCAGCGCCGACGCTGCGGCTTGCGGTGAAGACCCTCAGTCCGGGCGGGTACGCGGCGGTGGTGAAGGTTGAGTCGCCGCAGATGCAGACGTATAACGGCGTGATTCACTTCTTTGTGGAAACGCCCAAGCGCGACAGCGAGGCGAACGTGGAGCCGGCAGCGATCAGCGGTACGGCGGTGATCGCGCCGGCTTCGATCAAGCCAAAGGGGAAGACATCACTGGCGGTGCAGTACGGGTTTGACAGGGGGCCGGATGCGGTAGATGTCGATGCCGTGTTCGAGCTGCTTGACCTGAAGGGGAATGTCACCAAGTCGATCAAGAAGCGGGTAGACCTGCGGAAGGGAAAGCAGGCGAAGCACAACTTTGATTTGAGTTCGGATGTTCCGGGTGTATACACGGTCAAGGTGCGGGTGTCGGGAGAGAAGTGCACGACCTGGTCTACCAGCGCGATGTTCACCGTGGAGAAGCCGGTGACAACGGGGCAGGTGAATCCACCGCCAAGTCCGCAGGGGAACGCCGCGCAGGGGACGTATGGGCTTGTGAAGAAGGTGGTGGGAAGGGCGCCTGAAGCAGGAGATAGTCAGTATGGAGTGCTGACCGGAAACATCAGCCAGAATGCTTGCAGTTTTAACTACGCGACGAAGCCACCCTACGAGGGAAAGTGGGAAGTCAAGGCGACATTTGACACACCCAAGTCGGTGCTGAAACCCGGCGAGGTGATTGAGCTGAAGTGCTCGGGCTCGGGGAGCGAGTCGGGCAAGGACTTGGGCGCCATGGGCATTGGATGCGGGTGGGGAGCAGAAGGGAACTGCGAGGTCATCGAGCGCAAGAAGTTCTATATCGGGAGAGCATCAGACGGAAAGTTCTATTCCTCGGGGGATGGCTTTACGAAGTTCAAGGTCGGCACGGGCGGGAAGATCACGCTGACCGCGGCCCAAGGGGGGCTGGCATGGGGTCATGGCGGCATCTGGGACCCCTGCACGTATACGTACGAGTGGAATGCGCTGCCGACGGTTGAGGCGGGCGCGGACCCGGCGGTGAAGGGTGGGGAGGAAGAAGAGAAAGGTGCGACCCTGAACTCGACGGATCCGGATGACGAACCGCAGAAGGCGATTCACGCGTGGCTGGAGCCAGCCGCGCTGACGCTGTTCGCGGGCGAGGTGAGCAAGATCGTGGATATCCACATCGAGAACTTCCGCACGGATACGGTGGACCGCGTCGAGGTGATCTTCCCGGAGAAGACAGACAACTGGGCATCGCTGCCGGGGCAGATCGTGGTGAATGGCGGCAATGGCTCCTATGACCCGGCGAACATGGGGCGGCCCGTGCATGTCGATGGCTACTTCTTCGCGGCCCGAGAGACCGCGCCCGGTGGCGACTTTGAGATTGAGATCATCGTGAGGCAGAACAAGGCGGGGTTTGAGCGACTGAAGCTGCTGGTGCATGTGGTGCCCAAGCCGCGGAAACCACAAGATCCGGGGAATGGTCCGGTTGTGACCACACCGCCACCGAAGCCGCCGGCGCCTCCGATCGGGCGCGGCTGGCCGCAGGGTGACACCTCGGGACCGCCGAAGAACTTTGCGGGCCGATGGGCGACAAGCCTTGGTGCGGTGTCGCTCACTCAGCAGGGTGATGTTGTGCAAGGCACGTATGAGGGCGGGGTGATCAGCGGCACGGTGACCGGGAGCGTGCTGACCTTGCGCATGGATGAGCGATCGCTGTCACCGTTTACGGGATATGGCCGCTGGATACTGCACGATTCGGGAGAAGAGTTTGAGGGAGGGTGGACGCAGTCGGCGAGCTACGGGCCGCCGGTGCGAGGCTGGACGGGACGGCGCGTGACGACGGGTGGAGCTTCACCCAATGTACCAGATCCGATTGGTGCTAAGCCCACGACGCCGGTCACTACCGTTGATGGCAAGCCAGCGGTTGATGGCGGCGCGAAGCCCAAGCCGGGCACTCTGGACCTGACCCCGGGCAACTTCGCGAAGAACGGCTGGACGTCGGTCGGCGCGGGCGCGAGTGTTAAGGTGGAGGGGGACCATTTGGTGTGCGATGTGCCCAAAGCCTCCGACGGCGCGGCCGAGAGCTTCGCCGCAACGCCGCTTGAGGGCGACTTTGACATCAGCGTGGATTACGAGCACGTCGATTGGAAGTTCAGCGATGAGTTGTCGCTGTCTTGGAGTGTGTTTCTGAGTCCGGTGCCGCACACGGAATCCAGAGAACTCATCCAGGTCATGCGGACCAGCGGGGATGGCGGGCGCGGCTTCGGGGACATTGTGATCAACGCGTCGTCGAAGGCTGAGCCCGTGGATGTGCCGGCCGTAACAGATCGAACCGGCACGCTGCGCATCGCGCGGGCCGGTAACTCGGTGCGGATCTGGCAGAAGCAGGGTGCCGAGTGGAAGCAGGCGGCAGCGTTTGAGACCGAGCTGCCGGCGAAGTTGCACCTGGGATTTGTGGTCGAGCGGCAGGGTAATGGGAGTGCGAAGGTATCTCTGACGCCGCATCCGACGCGGTGAAACCTAAGGCTTGCGGCCGGACACGAGGTAGGTGATGCTGGCGTTGCCGCAGTGGTACGTCCCGGCCTCCATCGCGGCGATTTCGGCGCCCATCTGTCGGCCGGCCTGCTGCCATAGTTTCTCGAACTCGTGGTCTTCGCCACCGCCGGCCAGGAAGTACTGCCGCGTGGTGGCCCGGTCCCACACCCAGTGCTCGCGCTTGTGCCAGTCTTTCAACTGGGCCAGCTCCGCCCGCTGGTGCGGTTTGTCGTAGGGGGGACACATCGGCGTCGCGCGGTCCGACATGTAGACGCGAATGTCCTTGGCGGCTTGCTGGGTCATCAATCCCGGGAGCAGGTCGCCGATGGAGTTAAACCCAAGACCCAGTGAGCGTTTGCCCCGCTGAAGGGTGAGGTGAAAGCGCATGGTCGAAGCGATGACCTCGGTGGGGAACGTATCGGTGACGCTGCTGAAGACGCCCATGCTGGCCATGTTGCTGGGTTCCACCGCCAGGACCAGGCCGCCCGGCTTGGTGACACGAAACATCTCGCGCAGGCCTGCGCGGGCATCGGGTAGGTGGATGAGCACGGTCTGGCAGGTCACCAAATCGAACGTGTCGTCGGCGAACGGCAGGGCCATCGCGTCACCCTTGACGAACCGGGACCTACCGGCGAGGCCCGCGCGTTCGGCTCTGTGTGCCGCACCCTCTACCCACTTATCCTCGCGGTCTACACCCGTGAGCATTGCGGTGGTGGGCAGCACGAGGGCCAGGGCTCGACTCCAATGGCCGACACCGCAGCCGACATCCAGCACGTTGGTGATGGCGGCAAACTCAAGGCGTTCGGCCATGAGTTTCAAGAAGTCCAGGTTCCACCAGAACTCCCGCATTTCATTGAAGAACTCCGCCGAGTGCGGCTGCTTCTGATTCTGGTCGCTCATGGCCGACAGGATAGCAGCGAGGTTGGTGTAATCAGCGGCCGCGGATGTCGCAGGTGACCAGGCGGTAACCGGCATCTAGCGCATCCATGTCCATCAGGAGATGGTTGCGCTGGGCCCAAAGCCCGCTTGAAAGATCGGTGCGGAGTTTGGCCAGACCGGGCTCGGCGTTGATCCGGGCGAAGCTGGAGATGACGCTTCTTCTTTCGGGGCTGAGGTAATGCTCGGGCCTGCGCCAATAGGCGCAGAGGAAGCCGTCGATGCAATCGTGCGGGATGAGGAGCGGCGTGATACGTGCCGGCCCGATGGTGCGTTCCAGTATTGCGGAGAGGGTGGGGGTGCTTGGGAAGATTGTACGGTCGTGGGCCATGATCTCTGGAAAGTAATCCGCCGTCAGCCAGAACGGCGCGGCGTCGGGAACCCAGGTGAGGAGAACGACACGCTTGCGGGCGACCCGGGCCATTTCACGGAGGCCGCGATCAAGGTCGGTCCAATGGTGCACGCTGAGGATGGCCATCGCCGCATCGAACGAGGCCGCCTCTAGAGGCAGGGCCTCGGCCGAGCCTTGCACGCAGGGCGCGGTTCCGGCCGCACGCTGGCGGATCATCACCTCGGATGGTTCAACGGCCAGAACGGTTCGGCCGCGCGGTTCGTACGAGCCCGCACCGGCACCCACGTTCACCACGCTGACAGCGTCCGCGAGCGCCGCGTCGATTGCTGATGCGATGCGATGATCCGGGCGACGGAACGCCGCATAACCGAGGCCGATGCTGTCGTAGAGGGCCATGTAGAACTCCCCCTTGGCTCGCGATCACTTTGCGGTTTGGGCCGGCTTCCCGTTCATCCGCTTCAGCGATTGAAGCAGGAAGTCCATATCGGTGAACGGGTCTCCACCGGTGCGCTTCCAGTGTACGCGGCCCTTGGTGTCGATGAGGATCGTTGAGTGCAGCTCCATTTCCTCGAAGTCATCGTATGAGGTGAAGCGGCGGGCGTTGTTGTGGTCGCGATCCGAGAGCAGGCGACTAGAGAGCTTTTTCAGCTTTTCCGAGTCCTTGTTCTTTTCGGGGGTTGTGCTGCTGACCGCGAGCACGACGGCGTTCTCTGCCTCCCAATCCGAAGCGCGGCCGTTGATTGCCCCCAACTGCTCAACGCAGTGCACACATTCGTCACTGAGATAGAACACGAGGATGATGTTCTTGCCGCGGTAGTCCTCGAGGCGGACGGTCTTGCCGTCGGTGTCCATGCAGTCCAGTTGGGGCGCGGCGAAGGGCTCCCAGTTCAGCGGGCCGATCTTTGCCTGTGCATCGGTGGAGTAAGGGCGTTCGGGCGCGGGAGTTTGAGCGATCGGCTTTGCGTTGAGCCCCAATGCATCCACTTCTGCTTTCCACCGCAGGCCGGAGTCACAGCCGGACCAGATGTAGGCGAAGCGGCCCGCGCACTCAGTTGCCTTCTCGCGATTTCCGGACTTGAAGTAGGCTTGAGCCAGACCTGCGAGGGAGAACGCGTCGTTGCGTTCCTGCTTGAGGGCTCGCTCGTAGGCTTCGATCGCCAGCCGGTGTTCCCCGGCGTGGAGATAGACATCGCCGAGCAGGCGGTTGACCGGCCAGGCCGCATCCGGTGGGTCGTTGAGGTATTGGTCGGCATCGCGTTGCTTCTTCTCGATGGCCGCGGCCTCGGTGAGGAAGCGGGTGGCGTCGAGCAGGTTGTTTTCGGCGGCGGAGAGCAAGCCCTCGACGACGTTGAGCTCGATGGCGAATGGAGCGCCGCCCGGGGGCGGGGGGTTGGCCTTGTCCTTTTCCGCGTGTTCGTGGAGGGCATCCTTGAGTTCGGCAAGGCGGGCGCGGGCATCGACGGTCTTGCCCTGCCCGATATAGGCGAGCGTTTCTACGAACGCTTTGGACAGCTTGTCGTCATCGCCGTCGCGCCATTGGATGGTGCCGGGCTTGAGGATGTCATCCCAGCGTTCAAACTTGATGAGGGCGCGGATCTGCGCCGCAGTGCCCTGGTCGGAGGTGCCGTACTCGGGACCCTTGCCGCGCTTGGGTTCGCGGGGCGCTGCGATCAGGTCGCTGGCGCCTTGGAGTGATGCAGCGGCCATGCCCAGCTGCTCCTGGATGTAGCAGAGATAGTTGCGGTTGTGGGCGTAGTTCCAGGTTTCGAAGGGAAGGGCGAGCCTCTCGTTCATATAGCGGAGTTCAACGCGGGTGGCGGCATCCATCGAGCGGGCGGCCTCGTGCCACATCCCGATCTTGGAGTAGTTGTGCCCGGGCATGTGGTTGGAATGGCCGATGCCCGGGGCAATCCGGCCGTAGGCCTGGCAACTGGCGATGGCCTGCTCGGCGAACACGCCGTCCCAGTTGTGGATGCGGGTGTGATGGGCGCCGGGGTGATCGGGGTCTTTCTTCAGGATGTCGCGGACGATCATCTCGGTTCCCAGTGCGTTGCCGGATCCGATTGAGGACATCGCGAAGATCGCTTCGGCTTCCACATCATCGGGGAACTGCAGGACCAGTTCCTGCATTTTCGCGGTGAGGGTCTTCACACGCTCGGGCGCATCGGCGCGCATGGCGGCATCCCAGGCCTCGATGTACATCCGCTCACGCGGGGTCACCGTGTCCTTGCGGCGGACGGCTTCCTTCAGGAAGTCCTTGAATCGCTTGACCTCGGGGAAGTCGGAGAGTCCGGTGGACCAGTTGAGACCGGTGCGGGCCATTCCCCAGTAGGCCATGGCGCACTCGGGATCGAGCTTCAGGCACCAGCGGAAGGACCGCTCGGCTTCTTCGTACCAGAACGATTGCAGGAGCGCGTTGCCCTGGTCAAACCACTCTTGGACCTCGGGGACCTTGGTGGTGATGGGGAAGTGGGCCTTGCCGATGCCTTCCATTCTCCAAGGTTTCTGACGCAGACCCGTATCAAAGGCGCTGCCGTGCTTGGAATGGCCCATGGTGTCATCCGCGGCGGTGAGACGCACGGCGGACAGCAGAACGAACAGCGCGATACGCGGGACACTCATGTTGGCTCCAAATGGGGAAAGCGGGCGGGTGCACATGTTAATCGAACGAACCGGCACAGAATCGAAGCCGAACGACCTGAGACGGGTCCTCAATCTCCGAGCGTTGAACGGCTGCATCCGAGATCACGATTTGGTTCAAATGTGCGTCGGAAACCAAGTCAGCCATGCTGAGCAGCGTGGCGTTCTCGGGATGCTGGGGCGCAGCGATCCGTCGAACCGGATGGTCCGAACTGCTTGCCGCGCAATCGGGGTGACAGTATGCCAATAGGACTCTTCGTATAGGGAATTCAGGTCTGGGGGGCCGAAATCCGGGTTTTGCTTGCCGTGAAACCGTGAAGGTCGGTGCGACCGATCCGGCTCTCGTGATCGCAGATTGGACAGCCGCAAAGTGTGGCGAGGCAACGCCGCTATGCAACCGTCGCGATTCGAGCCTCAAGCCTCGCCTTCACCCCCGGCCACTCCTCGGCGATGATGCTGTAGACGACGATGTCCTTGGGGATCATCTCCGGCCGCTGCGGGTCCGCAGCAAACCGCCTCAACAGGCCCTCACGCGTCGCCCCCAGCTTTGTCATCGCCCCCTGGCTGTGCTGATTGGTCACGTTCGTCCAGAACGCCACGCGATGCGCCGGCGGCGAAGCGCTCTCGAAGGCGTGGCGCAACATCAGGTACTTCGCTTCAGGATTCACGCCTTTCCCGTGCCAGGCCCGCCCGACCCATGTCCGTCCGATCTCCAGCCCGCGCCGCAGGGGCGAAACCTCCCGAAACGCAGTCCGTCCGATCGCCCGCCCCGTGGACCTGAGCACGATCGCGTACGGAATGTCCGTCGGAAGCGCCCGCATCCGTTCGATGTCTCGCTCGAATCCCGCGAGCGTCATTTCGGGAGCGGCCCCGACCATGTGCCGGTAGAGTTCCGCGTCGAATGCCGCCAGCAAGTCCGGTGCGTGCCTCGCCTCCAGCAGTTCCAGCCGAACCACGCGCCCTTCGAGAGCCACGGCCGGAATCCACGAGTGCACGGGAACGCTCATGAAAAAACTCTAACCGGGCTCGGCCAATGGCGGCCGTCGCCGCGGAGCACGCGCGAGCCGTGGAACCTGCACCGTTCACCTTCCGCTGATAATCAGGGTGACAGTACACCAGTTGAACTGTTCATGGAGGGCGTTAGGGGCTGGGGGGCGGGATTTCGTCGTTTGCTGGGCGACAAGGCGGCTTCGGAGGAGTAATAGGTGCAAGTCGGGACGCCGCTATCGGGAAACGTCAATACCATGCCCACTCGTCAAAGGAGGTCGAAGTGGCACCCGTCAACGTTCACCGTGAGATTCTCGCCTGGTCGCCCGACCGACCACTTTGGCAGCGCGACGCCCTTCGTCGCCTCGTCGCCCAAGGCCAGTTAACCGACAAGGACATCGCTGTGCTGGCCGAAATCTGTAAGGCGAGCCACGGCCTGGTTCCCAGGGCCGATGTGGAGCCGCTAGACGGGAAGCACATCCCGCAGGCGGGCGATGGCGTTGTGCCGGTGACACTCACGTCTATCACACACAAGTCGGGCGTCAACATGCTGGCCCAAGATCAGACGATTGATTTTTCGCCAGGCATAACCGTTGTCTACGGGGACAACGCGGCCGGGAAGTCAGGATACACGCGAATTCTAAAAAGGGCTTGTCGTGCCCGCGGGGCGGAGGACATTCTCGGCAACGTCGTCTCGGGCACCGCGCCGGGACGGCCATCGGCTTCCATCAAGTTCACCGTCAACGGTACCGCGCAGGAGTTCACATGGGACGACGACAAGCCAGCCGACAAGTCTCTTGCTAAGGTGAGCGTATTCGACAGGCATTGTGCCAGTGTGTACATCGCCGAGGAAACCGACGTCGCGTTCCGCCCGATGGGACTCGACCTCTTCGACAAACTCTCCGATGCCTGTGAGGCTGTCCGCCGAGTCCTGGATAAAGAGAAGCGAGACCTTGAACTCTCTGCGGGCCAACTCCCTGCTCTCCAGCCAGGGACCGCCGTGTTCGACCTTTTCTCCCACCTGACCTCACTGACGAGTCCAGATGAGGTGCGCCGCCTCGGCACCCTCTCGGAGGGGGAACTCGCAAGTGTCGCGGATTTGCGGGCGCGACTACGGGATCTTGAGTCCGAAGACCCGCACAAGACTGCACGCGCTCTCGAACTCAGCGCAAAGCGGGTGGACGGTCTTTTCAGGAAGCTGCGCGAGGCATCCGACGTTCTTTCCGCTGACGCAATCACCCGAGCCTTCGCTGCCAGAGATCGGATGATTGCGTCAGCCAGAGCCTCCGAGACTGTCCGTGCCGCCGCATTCGGGACTCAAACACTCCCGAATACTGGCTCAGAGGCTTGGAGGGCGCTTTGGAGCGCCGCCGAGCGGTTCTCGACAACTGATGCCTATCCGGAAGAAACGTTCCCGGTGACGGGGGCAAACTCGCGGTGCGTTCTGTGCCAGCAGAAGCTGCGTGAGGATGGGGTCGAGCGGCTCCAGAAATTCCACGAGTTCCTGAATTCCCAGGTCCAGCGAGAGCGCGACGAAGCAGCGACCGAGTTCAATCGCTATCGACAGCGGCTCGTGGACTTCGCCGTGATCGATCCAGCAACTACAGAGGCACTGGATGAGGTGCAACTTGACAATCCGACGCTGGGCGGTGCGATCTCTGCCTACCTAGACGGCGCGGAGCATCGCAGGCTTGGTGTGGTTAATGCGATCGCTGAAGAGGGCGGCATTACTGAGAACCTCCGAACGCCCTTGCCTGCCTTGCCGGATTTGGGCACCTACATTCTGAGTATCCGAGCCAGAGCAAACGAGTTGCGTGGCACGGACCGCTCCGAAGCCATCGCAAAGGTCGCACAACCGCTTCGCGAACTCGATGCCCGACAGGTGCTAGGACGGCATCTTGCCACGGTCCTCAGCGAGATCGAGCGGAAGAAGAGAATTGCCGCGTATCAGCTTTGCCTGGATGACACCAAAACCACGGCGATCACCCGGAAGAGCAGTGACGTCACAAAGGCTGCTGTCACGGAGCAACTCACTAAGAGTTTCAAGACTGAACTTGACGCTCTCGGATTCAAGCATGTCGAGGTGGAGATGGTCGCCGCTGGTGGGTCGCGTGGGGCCCTCTACCACAAGCTCCAACTGCGACGTGCGCCGGGTGTGTCTGTGCCGAAGGTGGTTAGCGAAGGGGAAGCACGGTGCCTATCCATAGCGTCGTTTTTCGCCGAACTCAGTACCGCCGCAGACAAGTCTGCCATCCTCTTCGACGACCCGGTTTCGTCTCTTGACCACATCTGGCGCGAGAGGGTCGCAGCACGGCTGGTTCAAGAAGCGAAGTCTCGCCAGGTCATTGTTTTTACGCACGACATTGTTTTCCTCGTTAGCCTCGCTGAGCATGCGAAGGATGCGGGGATTCCGGCTTCGCAATGCACGCTCCGCAGGGGTGGTACTGCCGCCGGCGTAACAACCCCGGGGTTACCCTTCACCGCGATGAAGGTCAGCGCGCGAATCGGCTACCTCAAGACAGCGCTGCAAAAGGCGGACAAGCTCTACCGGGAGAACAACCTTCAGGAATACGAGCCTCTGGCGACTCGAATCTATGCTCTCCTGCGCCAGGCTTGGGAACGCGGGGTCGAGGAGGTTCTTCTCAACGACGTGGTGGAGCGGATGCGGAACAGCATACAAACCCAGAAGGCGCTCAAGCTCTCGGACATCACTCAAAAGGACTGCGATGAACTCGAGGCTGGAATGACGAAGTGCTCGAAATGGGAAGGCGGCCATGACCATGCAGCCGTCGAAAGGGCACCGTTCCCAACTCCCGATGATCTGAAGAAAGATATTGAGGCGCTGGAGCGCTGGGTGGCAGAGATCCGAAAGCGTCGCTAGTTGTGAACGGTCCGATTATCCAAACTCGCGAGATAGAGTGGCACCGACCATCCCACCGAACGCCGCACCGCGGTGGGTGATGGGCCGCACCCGCCAACCGGTGACCGGCTCTGCCAACCGCGTCCCATGTCGGGGCGTGCCTTCTAGTTCGGACGATGCTTGACTCTGAGGCACAGCATGTCTTTCTAGGGTGCGCTGGTGACCCAAGACTGGAAAACCGCCATCCTTCGACGGAAACCACGTGTTTTTTTACCGCTGAGGTGGGTGAATGCACCGGGGGTATGGGACAGGACGACTGTAGCCAAGCTTCCCGATTGCCCGTTCTGCCTCGGTAGCGACAGGGTCTTTGCTTTCCCTACTGCCCTAGTCCTCGGATGTCCCCGTTCGACCATCGGGCAACTACAGGAAAGAACTACAGGAGTCTCTATAGGTTTGGGGTGGCGATTCAGCGCGACTTTCGGTACTCAGGGGGTGGTGATTCAGCGCAGCGAGGGGTGGCGATTCAGCGTGGACAAGTTCAACTGCCCACCCGTTTATCCACAGGCACATGACCGCTCGTCGGCAGCGAGAATGCAACCCGTGTTGGGGCCAGCGGTGGCTTTGACGGGTACAGGATCAACCCGCCCGGCACTTCCTGAATCTTGGCGTCCGGATACACGCGGCAGACCTGCCCCAGAAGCCGCCGAAACTCTCGCTTGAAGTTCTTGGACGTCGCGTATTCCTGACCAAACTGCTCTCGGAGATTGTGCCAACTGACCTTGACGCCTTGGGGTTTGGCGACGCGACGAAGCCGATGGGCGAGCCAGCTGTAGGTGTCGATCGCGAGCGATGAATGGCGGAGTGCCGCCAACGCCCGGTAGTCCAACGGCACCGCGTGTTCCGCGAGCGTGGTGTAGAACCGCTCGGAAAGCTCGATCGTGCCGGGCCACAGAGTCCGCTGACCGCCGTCGATATGGAGCCATGCGTCGAACCGATCGATGGGCTTGGCATCGACCGTCACAACCCGCCCTTCGGACTGCATCCCGAGCGTCAGGCGGCACGCGGCGAGCGCTTCCATCTGGCGCTTGAAGGCCGTGTACCCGCCCCGCTCTCCACCATTCGTCTGTATGCCGAGCACGTTGAGAAACTGCCTCATGCTGTCGCCGACGCCGATGGTTCGGCTGCGGGTCCGCACTGCTTCTGAACTCACCTGAACCATCACCAATCTCGGCGTAACGCCGTAGGGCAACGGCTGCTCAACAAACTCGACGCCGTTGAAGAGTGTGCCCGCGTCAAGCCGGATGCTGACGTGACCGCTGTGCCGCTCGAACGAACGCCCTGCGACACGGCGTCGCGGCAGCCCGACCTGACAGAGGCATGTATGGAGAAAGTCCGCGCGATCCGGCGGTTCCTGCGAAATCAGCCCGTTGGCGTCAATGATCCGCCGCTCGATGCGGCTCAAGCGGCGCGGCACAAACGATCCGGACTCAGCCGATGTCCGTCTCTCCTGCTCCGCTCCGTTGTCTGTGCTCACTGTCTCTCGCTCAATCCGAGCCATGCTCAATGCTCTGAGGCATCGCTTCCCCGCTCTCTTCGTACCTCGGCGGGAAGTGGCGTTCAAGCAGTTCCCGCACCACGTCCGCCATTACTTCGTCGCGGGCGGCGCACTGCACCTTCATCCGGCGATGGAGATCGATGGACACGTCGATGGTGAGCCGCTTCGTGGCTGTCGGAATTGGTGGGGCTGTTGGGGCGGTGGCGTTCGTCCGCTCCGAAACCCATTGATCGGGCGAGCGAACGCCAGCCCCTGCCCCCGGCTTTGTCGTGAATGAAACCTTCTTCTTCATGCCGCTAACTCCAGCATGTCATCAACGAGCGCAGACAACTCGGCCCCTGCCGGATGATCGGGGCTTGTCTCGAACACCGTCTGGCCTGCCGCTGCGGATTCGGCCAAAGCCACCCTCTGGCACACCGCCGTCCTCAACACGGGCATGGCGTATTCCGCAAGCGCTTCCACCACATCGCGGCCAAGGGCCGTGTTTACGATTTTGCGATTGATCGCAAATGCGGCTTTCAGTTCGGGCTTGTAGATCATCCCCTCCCGCAGGAGTTCCACAATCTCCTTGGCCGCCCACACGTCGTAAGGCGACGGCTGCACGGGAATCACCACGATGTCGCTCGCCATGATGATCGACCGGGCCACGTCGTAGACACGCGGCGGTCCGTCGATCACCACCACGTCGTACCCCGCCGCCAGTGCGGGCAGTTCCTT
Organism: Phycisphaerales bacterium; assembly: GCA_044222485.1. GTDB lineage: Bacteria > Planctomycetota > Phycisphaerae > Phycisphaerales > UBA1924 > JAHBXE01. The sequence continues at coordinate 92,543 of JBGAND010000023.1, forward strand.
GTGGATGGACGCTTTGGGAAGCCCGGCGACCGCGAAAAGCGGATCACCCTGCCGGGCCGCCGCCCAGTCCAAGGCCGACCCCTGCGGGTCCGCATCCACCACCAGCACACGCTTTCCTCGGCGTGCCAGCACGTCCGCAACATGCACGGCGAGCGTGGTCTTGCCCACGCCGCCCTTCTGATTGAGAAACCCCACGATCATGATCTCTTCCGATCCTCCTTTGCTTGTGTCTAGATCCGGCGATGCGACGATGCGCCTCCACGGACTTCCTGATTCACGACTATCAGGCTTTGTGTGGAACCACAAGCACGGATTGCCGACTATCCACAGGCACGACGCTCATCAAACACGTCGATACGGCGATACGGAAACACGTCGGATCGTGCTTGCGCTCTGCGATGGTGTTGTGGCATCATGGCACAATGCCGTTCTACACCGAGAAACAGATTGAAGACTGGCTGGAATCAGAGACGAGGGAAGTGACGCTGCCCAACGGCACGACGCGGGCCGTCAGTGTGATCCGCCTTGCGTGGAGCAAGGCCGACTCGCTCGTTTCCCTCGACGGCTACACCATGCGCGAACTTGCGGGCTATGCCGCGGAGGAGGAGGCGCTGCAACGCATCTCGCTCAACCAAGCGTTCGTGTGCGTCGTGGCGTACCTCGACAATCGCCGCCGCGCCCGTTGGGGAATTTGACTACCACCCCCGACGTGGCCGGTTCCCCCGGTCCTCGCGGTTCTCACGTCGCTGCTTCAATCGCTCCAACAGTTGATCGGCCTCGGTGCCCTTCGCATCCTCCTGCTGGCCGCGATGCTTCTCGTAGGCTGCTTGCCTTTCGTCAGACCGCTTCGGCCACTCCTTGCGATGGGCGGCATCCTCCATGTTGTGCGTCAGCACAAGACTGGAACGCTCGGCGATGAACGCAGTACGCCGCTCCGCGATCTCCTTATCCCGCTGGCCACGGAGTTCCTTGGCGACCCGTCGCTCTTCCTTCCGCTGGCGCGCGAGCAACGCACGCTGCATCTTCTCGTGAACACGCTTAAGCGCTTGGAGCCTGGCGCCTTTGGACGCGATAGCGTCGAACGCCTGGGCAAGCCCCCGGCGGCGGGTGCCCGCCCGCATAATCGACCGGAAGTCGATCGCCGAGAGTGTGTTGCTCATGCGCCCAAGGAATTTTTCCTCGTTGGCCTCGAACGCCTGAACCTGCTCGTGCTGAGTACGGAGGAGGGCGCTCCACTGCGGCTTGTACTCGGCCCGCACCGTCTGACGCGCCTGCTCGGTGTCGCGCCGATACCGACGCCGAACCTCGGCCAGCGTTTCCTTCTGCCGCTTGCTGATCTCGGCCCACGCCTTGCGGCGGCGCTCGGATCGTTGCCGTCGCTCACGGGCGAGCGTGCCGTCCGCTTTGCGCTGCTGCCGCTTTACCTCGCCGATGCCCGGCTTGCTCGCGTGCTTGGCTTCCAGTTCGTGGATGTGCCTGGGCGTGTCGGCTTCGCCCCGGACGTACTCGCCGCGTTTGCGTGCGGCGTTGTTGACGACCCGTTCCTCGCACAACACCTGCCCGCGTTCTTTCTCGTACGCCTCGGCCCAACGTGAGAGGGCGAGTTTCTCCTTGGACGATGAAAGCATCCTGCCGTCGTCCGCTGAGACGCGGTTGATGAGCAGGTGAAGGTGCGGCTGGGGCTCGTCATTGTGGCAGACAAGGAGGGTCTGCCGGTCCTCGGCCCCGAGCGCCCTGAGCGCCCCCAAGCCCGCCCGGACCATCTCATCCCGGCTCAACCCGGCCTTCTCGTCGGGATGCCAGGACAGGGTAAGGTGGAGGACCGAATCATCCGATTTGCGCCCGGTGTTCTTGACGCCAGCCTTGGCCTTGAGCCGTGCCCGGTCCATCGCGGTCGCCGCCATGATCCGCCACGCGACGTGGGGATCGTCGGTCGCCAGATTCCGGGTCTCCGACCACTCCACGCGCTCGGCGGATTTCGCCCGCCCCTTGTCGTGGAGGAGGTAGGCTGCGGCCCCCCGGAAACTCCGACCCTTGGCATGGAGTTTGGGCACCATCGGTTACGCCTCCGCGATCTTGACCACCTTGGCGAGCACCCTGCGAAGTTCCTGGCCGACCTCGCGCCAGAACTTGGCGAAGTCCCGGTCGGTGTGGACCGCCCGGGTGAGCTGGTTGACGTTGTTGCCGATCCGGTTGAGTTCGGTCACGATGGCCGGGTCGCTGCAACGGGCTCCCGATGTCGAAGCCACCGCGAACCCGAGCACCCGTCGCCGCGTGTATTCGGCCTCGCTCAGCCCGGCCTTGACAGCCTGCTCCTGCACGTACGCCTTCTCCGCTTCGGTGAGGTCGGCCCGGACCGATGCCGTGCGTCGTTCGTGCTCCTGCTTGCGGGGTCGTGCCATGCCGGGCGCTCCTTCTTTCCCTACCGCCCCCGCGACTCAGTACCCCGATCCAACGGGGCGACGTTGGTACAGGGGTTCGGTCCAGGCGGGGGAGGGAAGTC